>CAZBIC010000020.1:0-128322 GCA_964491875.1 uncultured Bifidobacterium sp. | reverse complement strand
ACAGTCCGGGCGCAGCGGCGCGGCGTCGGGCAAATGGCGCACGCCGGACTTCAATACCGTGGACTACGAGGTGAACCGCACGCGCGATCTCGTCAAGCCGCTCACCAACCACGTCCGGTTCCTGCACGGGAACGAAGGCGCCACGATCCCGGCCTGCGGCGATCGCGCGCTGGCGGAATTGCTCAAGCTGCTCGGCATGACAGGTGAATCCAAACCGCCGGGCGCGGCGCCGGACGATCGTCGCGGCGTTCAGTTCAGCTCCGCAGAACGTCAGAAGCGCCAAGTTTCGGAACTCGTGGATTTCACCCAAGCGCTCCTGCGTGCCTCCGAACGCAAGCGTGACGAGGCGTTCTGGAAACCGATCAAGGCCACCGAGGCGGACGTTTGGACGGCGGCGATTCCGCCGCTGCGCTCGAACTTGTGGGATAACGTCATCGGCCGGTTTCCCGCTGCTTCCCTGCCGGCGAATCCGCTTTCGCGAAAGATCTACGACAACGAGAAGTGGACGGGCTACGACGTGATGCTTGATGTGTGGCCGGACGTTTACGCGTGGGGCGTGCTGCTGCTACCGAAGGATCTCAAGCCCGGCGAGCGTCGCCCGGTGGTGGTCACCCAGCACGGACTCGAAGGCGTGCCTGCGGATACGATCACCGACGACACAAAGTCGTACGCCTACGGTGCCTACAAAGCGTTTTCCGCGCGGCTTGCGGAGCGCGGGTTCATCGTCTTCGCCCCGCACAATCCGTATCGCGGCGTGGACAAGTTCCGCGTGCTCCAGCGACAGGCGAACGCGACCGGTCGCTCGCTCTTCTCCGTGATCACGGCGCAGCACGAGCGCATCCTAGACTGGCTCTCAGAACAGCCGTTCGTCGACGCGAAGCGCATCGGGTTCTACGGCCTGAGCTACGGCGGCAAAACGGCGATGCGCGTGCCGGCGTTGCTGGATCGTTACTGCCTGTCGGTTTGCTCTGCGGACTTCAACGAATGGGCCACGAAGTGCGCCACCGTGGATTCGCCCTACAGCTACCTCTACACGATCGAATACGACATGTACGAGTTTAACCTCGCGCACACTTTCAACTACGCCGAGATGGCCGCGCTGATCGCGCCGCGTCCATTCATGGTCGAGCGCGGGCACCACGACGGCGTCGCGCCCGACGAATGGGTCGCGCACGAGTTCGCTCGCGTGCGCCGCTTCTACGCGAAGCTCGGTATCGCGGATCGGACGGAGATCGAGTTCTTCAACGGCCCGCATACGATCAACGGTCAGGGCACGTATCGCTTCCTGCACAAGCACCTGAACTGGCCGGAACCGAAGTGAATTCCCCGCGGCTGATCAATCGACGTCGCTTCGTGCGCACGACCGCCGTGACGCTCGCCGCTGCGGCGACCTCGTGCACGCATCGCTCAGGAGCCAGATTGTCGGACGTCTCCAGCATCGCAGACCCTTTCAATCGCGAGATGGAGAGTTTCATGCGCGAGCGCGGCGTGCCGGGTGGCGCTTTGGCAGTCGTGAAGGATCGACGGTTGGTTTACGCGAAAGGCTACGGCTGGGCGGATCGCGAGAAGCAGATCCCGGCAACGCCTACCTCGCTCTTCCGCATCGCGAGCATCTCCAAGCCGATCACTGCGGTCGGAGTGTTGAAGCTCGTCGAAGAGGGCCGACTCTCGCTCGAGGCGAAAGCGTTCGACATCGTGCGCGCGGAACCGCTGCTCAAGGATGGCGCGAAAGTGGACTCGCGTCTGGCGCGCATCACGGTGCGACAGCTTCTGGACCACACTGCCGGCTGGGATCGCGACAAGAGCTTCGACCCGATGTTTCGCGCCACGCGCATCGCCGAAGCCACGGGCACAGCGGCGCCGGCCAAACCAGATGCGGTCATTCGCTACATGCTGGGCAAGCCGCTCGATTTCGATCCTGGCCAGCGCTACGCCTACTCGAACTTCGGCTACTGCGTGTTGGGACGAATCATCGAAGTGATCACCGGTCTCTCTTACGAGAAGTTCATGCAGCGGTACGTTCTCGCGCCGGCGGGGATTCGTCGCATGCGCATCGGAGCTACGCTGGATGGCAGGCAGGCCAAAGACGAAGTTCGCTACTACACGAAGGACGAGAAGCTCACGGACAACATTTTTCCGGACGGTCCGCGCCAGGCGACGTGGCCTTACGGCGGGTTTCATCTCGAAGCGATGGACGCGCACGGCGGCTGGATTGCGTCCGCTTTGGACCTCGCGCGATTCGCTGCTGCGCTCGACGATCCGAAGGCGAGTCCGTTGCTGAAGCCTGAGACCATCCACACGATGTATACGCCGCCGGAGCCGCCGGCATGGCGTGATGACGCTGGGAAGCTCGCCGACGCATTCTATTCGGGCGGCTGGATGGTGCGTCCGCATGCGGCCAGCGGGCGCGCGAATTACTGGCACAGTGGCAGCCTGCCGGGTACGGCGACGCTGCTGGTGCGTCGCTGGGATGGCTTGAGCTGGGCGGTGCTGTTCAATCAACGCTCGGAAGATGCGAAGCTGCCGGATGGAGCCATCGACCCGGCGTTGCATCGGGCAGCGGCGGCGGTGAAGGAGTGGCCCTCGTACGATTTATTCCCTAAGTTTTGAGACCTCACCATGACGCTCGACAGCTCTTCTCTCCAATCCCTCTGGCACGACGCAGACGCGCGCGAAGTGCTGCTCCGCCGCATCATCACGGAACGTCTCGCCGCCAGGCCTGCGCCGAAGCTCGACGACCAGATCGTCGCCACCTACTTCTTCGCGCTCCGCTCATGGAGTCTGGAACACGCGGCGAAGGAGATCAGTTACCACGCGACGAGCGGCACGAAGGACATTCCGCCCGGCTCTTTGCTGGAGCAATGCACGGGCAAGGCGGTGGGAGTCGATGCGTTCGACGCAACTGGCCGGCTCGGGCTGATTCACATGGCGTATCCGCTGAAGATGCTTTTGCAGGCGGACGGGCATCTGACCTCGACGGACATTCTCCACACGGTCGCCGGCGCGATCATCTTCGACATCTATGAGAATCAAGACGTGCGCTTGGTGTCGTTGCAGATTCCGGAGAAGGTGCTGCGGACGTTCCCCGGTCCGGCGCACGGACCGCAAGGCTTGCGGGCATTAACGAAGTTCGGCGCGAGCGAGCCGGCGTTCGGCACGATCTTGAAGCCTACTGCCGGCATCACTCCGGACACCGTGGGCACGTTGATGGACGAAGTGGCGGCGTGTCCGCTGTTCCTCTTCGTGAAGGAGGACGAAAACCTGTATCCGCGTCTCGACTACTCGCCCGTGAAGGAACGCGCGCGTCGCGGTGTGGAAGCCATCAAGCGTCAGCAGGACAAGCGCGGCGGGAAGGGAATCATCTTCGCACCGCATCTCACGGGTGCGCCGCATGAGATTCTGGAGAGCGTTCACGCGGTGGTGGAAGCGGGCGCGACGGGCGTGATGTTCAGCGAGAGCTTCGCGAATGGGACGGTGCGCATGGTGCGCGAGGCGATGAAGCATCTGGTGCAGCCACCGGCAATTTATGGGCACAACGCAGGCATCGGCGTGAAGACGCGCGGCGGCATCTGGCGCGACGTGGTGGATTTCCTGGCGCGTCTGGACGGTATTGATTTCCGGCAGACCGCGCCGGTGCGCCAGGGCACACCGTTCATCTATCCGTATGGCGACGAATGGCTGGCGAGCGAGCGCGTGCTGACGCAGCCGCTGCCGGGTATCAAGCCGACGATGATCGCGCGCGCGGGCGGACTCGATCAGGGAAACATCATTCTGAATCTCGCCGATGCGGAGGAGCGCGGCTTGAGCGAGTGCATCCTGTTTCTCGCGGGCAGCGCGATTAACTCGATCAAGAACAGTGCCGGCAAGCCGGACCCGAAGCTCGGCGCGGAGGCGATGCAGCAGGCGCTCGAAGTGCATCGCAGCGGAGAACTGCGCGGGATTGGACCAGCGGAACATCTCGCCGCGCTCACGGCGCTGGCGGAGCGGAAGGGGCTGAAGGCGCTGAGGGAGGCGTTGCGGCAGCGGTATCCGTAAACCAGAAACTGCCAAGGCGTAGAATAGGTTTCCAATCGGAGTTCACTCGCATGGTGACCAACTCGATTGGTAGGCGAGAGTCATCCATCCTTCGACACTCGCCATTTCATCCACGTGGTGAGCGCGGCATAGCCAAGCGCACCGATCATGACGTTCCTCGCGACTTCCAGAATGACCTCAAGCCGTTCGCCTGTTTTGGCGAGCAACCCGAAAAGGCCTCCTCCGAGAATTGTGATGGGAATAAATACGATAAAGAACTGAGTCAAAAAGTATTTGATGAGCTTCCTTCGCTTGGTGGTAGAGTTTGGAGTTCTCAAAGGCTGGAAAAATCCGAAAGTAGCTCGAGTTGATCGAATGCCGGGTAGTTGTGCCGACCAGCGACTGCGTTCAGTAGACATCGCGCAAATAGCGCTTGTCCGTCTTCATCAACGTCACGTTGACGTATTCTGCCGCGGCTTCCGGGTTGAGGCCGCCGTGGTCGCGGGCGATGTCGATGAGCGCGTGGTGAACGTCCTTCGCCATGCGATGCGCGTCGCCGCAGACGTAGAAGTAGGCGCCGCCTTGCAGCCATGCCCAGATCTCCTTCCCGTTTTCGAGCATCCGGTTCTGGACGTAAATCTTCTGCGCCTGGTCGCGCGAGAACGCGGTGTCGAAGCGGGTGAGCACGCCTTTCTTCTGCCACGCGTCGAACTCAGATTCGTAGAAAAAGTCGGAGGCGCGATGTTGCTCGCCGAAGAAAAGCCAGTTGCGACCTTTGGCACCGTCCGCGGCACGTTGCTCCAGAAAGGCGCGGAAGGGCGCGATGCCTGTGCCGGGGCCGACCATGATGATGTCGCGCGCGCTGTCTTTCGGCAGGCGGAAGTGCCGGGATTCCTGGACGTAGATCGGGATGTTGCGCTTGTGCATCTCCGCGTGGTCGGCGAAGAAGCCGCTGCAGAGACCGGTCTTTTCGCGACCGTGCGTTTCGTAGCGCACGATGGCGATGCAAAGCTGGACTTCATCCGGATGCGCGGCGAGCGACGAGGCGATGGAGTAGAGCCGCGGCGGAATCGGTGAGAGCTGGGAGAGGAACGCCTCGGGCGACTCGAACTTCGCCTCATCGAACTCCTTCAGCACATCCACGTAATCGCGCGTGTAAACGTAGTCGGACTGCAATTCGTCGTTGTCGACGATTTCCATCAGCCGGTTGCGCTGCTCGCCTTGCTGGATGCGTTCCTCGATGCCGGACAAAATTTTCTTCGTGGCGCGGTTGAGGATGAAATTTTCGGACAACGCCTGGTGGAATGGAACGCTCTTGTGCTGCCCCAAGCTGTCCTTCACCGTGACGGGCGATGAGGGATCGAATCCGGTGAGGCGGATGATCTCATCGACGAGGCGCGGGGAGTTGCGTCCGAAGACGGCGAGGGAATCGCCCGGCGTGTATTTCAAACCGCTGCCGGCGAGGTTCAGCACGAAATGCCGCGTGTCCTTGCCGGAGCCGGACTTGGTCAGGCGCTCGTGGCGGATCAACTCGGCGAGATACGGATTCTTCCGGTTGTAAGGCGACGGCGTCGCGGTCGAAACTTCGGCCATAAGATTGAACCAACATTGTGATGAACTGGACGCGGCGAACCTAGCCATGGGTCATGGTGATGGCAAACAGAGAGTTGCGCGCCGCAGCATTGACGCACGGACGCGGGCTGATAGCGTGACGCGCCTTGAATATGTTGAAACGCACTCCTCTCTTCGCGGCGCACCAGCGGCTCGGCGGCAAGCTCATCGAATTCGGCGGCTGGGAAATGCCTGTCCAGTACTCGAGCATCATGGACGAGCATCTCGCCGTCCGGAAGGCGGGCGGGTTGTTCGACATCTCGCACATGGGCGAAGTGCTGGTGAACGGCGCGGGAGCTCTGAATTTTCTCAACGCCACGCTGACGAACGACGTGCGCAAACTTGCGGTCGGTCAGGGTCAGTACACGCTGATGTGTAACGAACGCGGCGGCGTCATCGACGATCTCTACGCCTACCGCATCGGCGAGCAGGAGTTTCTGCTCATCATCAACGCCTCGCGCATCGAGAACGACGTCGCGTGGCTGGAGAAGCAGCACGCCGCATCGCCGCAGCGCGCGCAGGTGACGCTGAAACACATTTCGGACGCGACTGGTGCGGTGGCGTTGCAGGGACCCAAGGTGCGGTCCTTCATCGATCAATGTCTGCCGGGACCGTTCACTGCGGGCGCGAAAGTTTCGAAGGCGAGCGAGCTGAAGAAGAACGAAGTCGCGGTGACGAGTCACGCGGGCCAGACGGTTTACGTCGGCTGCACGGGCTACACGGGCGAGGACGGTTTTGAGATCATCGCGCCTGCCGGGTTGATTGAGGAGATTTGGACGAAGCTGCTCGCCGTTGGTCATGCGCATTGTCTGCAACCGGCTGGTCTCGGCGCGCGCGACACGTTGCGCACGGAGGTTTGCTACCCGCTCTACGGTCATGAGCTGGACGAAAACACGACGCCGATCGAAGCGGGCGTCGGATTCTTCGTGGCGCTCGACAAGGGCGAGTTCATCGGTCGCAGCGTGCTGGCCGAGCAAAAGGCGAACGGCGCGAAGAAGAAATGCGTGGCGTTCAAGATGACGGAAAAGTCCGCGCCGCCGCGTCCGCACTACGCAATCTGGAGCAGCGGCCCGAATGCGGCGAAGGTCGGCGACGTGGTCAGCGGCACGCAGAGTCCGTCGCTCGGCGTTGGCATCGGCATGGGCTACGTTCCGCCGGAACTCGCGAAGGCGGGGACGACGATCGAGATCGAGATCCGCGGGAAGCGTTCGCCTGCCGTGGTCGTCGCGAAGCCGATTTACAAAAAGCCGGCGTGAGGTTGTTTGACCCCGGAATGGCATCGTCCGGCGAGCTTTCCGTTGACTTTGAACCTTGGAAACATAACGTCTGGCCTCACCAAGCAGCCCGGCCGACGTGTTTGCTAGCGCTAAATATCCAGTGCGAGTTCCTTCAGGCAAAATGGTTTCAGCGATCATTTTGTTCCTGCTGATTGGCTTCTCGATATCTTCTCCCGCCCAGACCGTTCCCGGTCGTGCAGAAGTCCGGGCGGTGAAGGGAACGGCATTCTGGTCCACCAACAACAGCGCGATGCCCAAGCCGTTGAAGGTCGGCACCATGTTGCGTTCGGGCGCGAGCGTCACCACGGGAACGAATTCGACGGTTGATCTGTTTCTCGGTCCCAGCGCGGGTGTCATCCGCGTGGCGGAGAGCACCACGCTAAATCTCGATTCGTTGACGACGACCGAGATGGGCGCTGACAAGAAGGTGGAGGTGCAGCTCGATCTGCCCGACGGCGAGATGTATTTCAACGTGAACAAACTCTCCAAGTCATCGCGCTACGAAATCAAGATGCCGACGGGCGTCGCTGGTATTCGCGGAACGAAAGGCAGTTTCTGTTCCCGTCCCGGCAGCCTCAAACCGCCGGTTGTTCTGCTCGAAGGTACGCTCGTTTTCGTTCACGCCCAGGCCAATGGACAGGTGGTGACGCATACGTTGAAGGCGCCGCCGGCCGTATCGTTCGCGGCGGACAGTGGCGTGACGGAAGCTTCGCCGGCCGCGGTGCAGGTGGTGGTGGCCCAGGTGGAATCGGTGACCAAGGCGGCCACGCCCGCGCGCTTTCCCACACCCACGCGCAACACGCAAAGAGTCGAGCCGGTGCTGACCAACAACTGATCGCGCTCAGCGACCTTGTCTTGATTCCGGGCTTTCGCTTACGGTCCCGGCGTGACCTTCAAAACCGGCAAACTCATCCCCGTGCTGCTGTGCTGCGCGGTGTCGGGTTTGATGGTCCTGCTGCAGTCGCTCACCAGTCGCAATGAGGATTACCTCTTCGTCCGCCGCCTCGAGTGGATGACCTTTGACTGGCGCGTGCGCGCGGCGACGAACCAGCCTTCCGCCTGCGCGCCGAACCTTGGGTTTGTTTTCATTAACGACGAGACGATTCGTCGCGTTCAGAGCGGCCAGTTCGGCTACAGCCACGGCCTCTACTGGCCGCGTCACGTCTACGGCCGCGTCGTCAAGGAACTCGCCACCCAGCAGGCGGAGGCAATCGCGTTCGACGTGTTGTTTCCCGACGTGCGGAAGGATCACCCGTTGGCCGAGCTGCCGGATGGCACTGCCGTTCCATCCGACAAGTTCTTCACTGACGAAGTGCGGCGCGCGGGCAATGTGATACTCGGTTCGCTGCAGGGAACCGTGCCGCCACCGGCGTTTCGACGCAGCGCCGCCGGTCTTGGGGACATCTCAGCCGTGCGCGATTCGGACGGAATTCTCCGCCGCGCGCGTGCGTTCGAAGATTACTTGATCTGGCACAATGCGATCATTGAAGCCGATTCCGTCTTCGACGGGTTTTCGTACAATACGAACGAAGTGGTTTTCCCCGGCCCCGGGAACGAGCGGAAGCGAATCCCGATCGCGCCGGATGGCACGTTTGATCTCGCAACACTCCTGGAGCTCGGGCAGGGCGAGAAGGTCGCCGACGGAGTCGTCCGCACTTCGAAAGCTTTCACCCGCCAACGCGTCTGGGATCTTGGTTTGGCGTCTGCCGCCCGCTACCTCCAGCTCGACTTGAACAGCGCGGTCGTGGAGCTGGGGAAACACATCACGCTCCGCGGCGGGCCGGACGTGGAGCGGATCATCCCGATCGATCACGAAGGCCGCTTCTACATCGACTGGAGCCTGACGTCCCACGATCGCCGCATCCGTCAGGAATCAGCCCACAGCCTGCTGCTGCACCAGCGCATGCGGGAAATTGGCCAGACGAACGAGATCGCGTCCATCTGGCGCAATAAAATTGCCATCATCGGTTCCATCGCCTCCGGGAACGATCTGGCGGATTACGGCGCGACGCCGCTGGAGAAGGGCACATACCTCACGAGCCGTTTTTGGAACACCGCCAACTCGCTTATCATCGATCGTTTCATCCGCCAGCCGGATTTCGCCACGGAGCTCTACATCATTCTCTCGCTCGGTATCATCACCGGCATTCTCACGTGGAACTTGCGCGCGGTTTCGTCGGCGATCGGCGTGGTGGTGATTGCCGCTGCGTACGTCACGTCGTCGCTCTATTTGTATTCCGAAGTGCGCTACTGGCTGCCGCTGGTGATGCCCACGGCCACCCTCTTTGCCACGCACTCGGCGCTGATCAGTTATCGCGCGGTCTTCGAGCAGCGCGAGCAACGGCGCATCCGCAACATCTTCGCCAAGCTGGTTTCCCCCAACGTCGTTACGGAACTGCTCAAGGCCGAAAAGCTCTCGCTCGAAGGCGCGCGGCGCGAGGTCACCGTGTTCTTCTCCGACGTGCGCGGCTTCACCGAGATGACGGATGAAAGTCACGCACTGGCCGAGGAATTCGTGCGCGAACACAAACTCTCGCCGGCGGACGCGGAGGCTTACTTCGATCAACAGGCCGGCGAAGTTCTGCAGACGGTGAATCTCTACCTGGGCGCCATCGCTGAAACCGTGAAGAAGCACGACGGAACGCTCGACAAATTCATCGGCGACTGCGTCATGGCCTTCTGGAACGCGCCGACTCCGGTGCCAAAACACGCACTCAGCTGTGTCCGTGCCGCCATCGAAGCCCAACGTGCCATTGAACAGCTCAACCGCGAGCGAGCGATTGAAAACGAGCGGCGCGAGCGGGGAAATCCTGAACGCGTGAAGGCAGGACTGCCGCCGCTGCGCCCGCTGAAGCTGCTGTCGATGGGCAGCGGGATTAACACCGGCATTGTTACGGTCGGCTTGATGGGCTCGCGACAGGACATGGTTAACTTCACTGTGTTTGGTCGCGAAGTGAACCTCGCTTCGCGACTGGAAGGATTGTCGGGGCGCGGCCGCATCGTGATCGGCGAATCCTGCTTTGCCGCGCTCCAGAAAGATGATCCCGAACTGGCCGCGACCTGCAAGGAACTGGAGCCCGCCACCGTGAAAGGCTTCCGGACGCCGGTGAAGATCTACGAAGTGCCGTGGCGCGAAGGCGGCGGAGCCACCGAATACATCCGCTCCATCACGCCGGTCGCCAGCCAGGATCTTTCGCCCTGACCGATCGGTTTCTTCCATGTCCACTCCCGCGTATCTCAAGGCTCAAGGTGACGGCGTCGTGCTGTCGATCAAGGTCCAGCCGCGAGCCTCGAAGAACGAGATCGGCGAGGCGATGGGCGCTGAACTGAAAGTGAAGGTTACTGCGCCGCCGGTCGATTCCGCGGCGAATGAAGCCGTGCTGCGGCTTCTGGCGGATGTCCTCGATTGCCCTCGCGGCAGCGTGCAGTTGATTCGCGGGAACACCTCGCGCCACAAACAGATTCTGATTCAGTGGATGCCGCTGGAGACGGTCGTCGCGAAGCTCGGTGCCAAGGGCTGAGGCGGGTCGGCTTACTTCAACTTCGGGAAAAACTCCCGCGCCATTGCGCACGTCGTCGCGCTGAGTTCGTCGAGCGAACAACCTTTCACCTGCGCAACGGCGGCGGCGAGTTCCTTCACGTAAGCGGGTTCACAACGTTTACCACGGTATGGCACCGGCGCGAGAAACGGGCTGTCGGTCTCCAACATGAACTTGCCCAAGGGCGTCGCGGCGAGCGTATCCCGAATGCTCTGCGCGTTCTTGAAGGTAAGGATTCCTGTAAAACTGAGGACTGACCCCATTGCGAGAACGCTCTGCATTTCCGCGATCCCATCCACGAAGCAGTGGAACTGCCCGCGCACGCGTCCGACGAACGGCTGCATCAGCGCGACCGTATCCGCGAAGGCGCTGCGCTGGTGGATGACGCAGTTCAGCCCGGTCTCGGCCGCAACTTCGAGCTGCTGCTGGAAGATTTGCGCCTGCTTGCGCTTGAAGATCTCGTCCTGCTCCACCGTGCCGCCTTCCTTGTGGCTCGGCATGCGGTAGTAATCCATCCCGGTCTCGCCGATGGCGACGACCTTGGGATGCTTCGCCATCTCGCGAAGCTGCGGGCGGATGTCATCCGGCGCCGCCAGCGCGTCATTTGGATGCCAGCCCGCGACGGCGTACACACACTCGAAACGCTCACTCAGCGCAATTGCCCGGGCGCTGCTTTCCAGGTCGGTCCCGATGCTGATGATGCGTGTGATGCCGGCGGCTTGGGCGCGCTCGACGAGTTGCGGCACGTCGTTCGCGAAATCCGGAAAGTCGAGGTGCGCGTGGGTGTCGAAGAAGTTAGGCATAGATGCGGAGAATTAAAGTCACGCCCAAGTCACTTCGCCCTTCGCCTCGCTGAGCACGATGCTTTGGAGGAAGCGCACGCCCTTCTCCAGGCCCTCGCGTGCGGTCATCAGGCTGTCCTCGTGTTCCATCGAGAGCACGCCGTCGTAGCCGTACATGCGCAACGTGGAGACGAAATTGCACCAGAAATGGCGCGGGTGGCCATAGCCGACTGTGCGGAAGATCCACGAGCGATTCAGCTCATCGCTGTAGTGCTTCGTGTCGAGCGTGCCGTTGGTGGCGGAGTTCCACTCGTGAATCGCCGTGTCCTTCGCGTGGCAGTGCCAGATGGCACCCTTGAGAGCGCGCACGGCGGCGCATGGATCGATGCCTTGCCAGAACAGATGCGACGGATCGAAGTTCGCGCCGATGGCCGGCCCGACGGCTTTGCGCAGGCGCAGCAACGTCTCGGGGTTGTACACGACGAAGCCCGGATGCATCTCCAGCGCGATCTTGCGGATGCCTTCGCCGCGCGCGAACGCCACGGCTTTCTTCCAGTAGGAGATCACGACTTCGTTCCACTGGTAGTCGAGAATCTCCCGGTAGTCCTGCGGCCACGGACACGTCACCCAATTCGGGCTTCTATCGCCGGGCGCGCCGCCGGGACATCCGCTGAAGTTGATCACCACATCGACCTCCAGCTTGTTGGCCAGGCGGATCACTTTCTGGAAGTCATCGTGGAACTTCGCCGCCGTCTTGCGCACCGGATGAATCGGGTTTCCTGCCGCGTTCAGCGCGGAAATCTGCAGTCCGCGTGATTCGACGGCGCGGCGGAGTTCGCGGCATTTCTTGTCGCTCGCCAGCGTATCTTCGAGCGGACAATGCGATGACCGCGCGTAGCCGCCGGCGCCGAATTCCACAGCCTGCACGCCAAGGCCGGCGAGGTAATCGAGAGTGGCCTCCAGTTTTCGGGAGCCGAGGATGACAGTGAAGACGCCGACTTTCATGGTAGTGACAGTTGCGTGGAAGCGTAGGAGTGACCGGCACCTCCGGCAAATCATTCTCGAAGGTGAATCCGGCCAACTCCGGACGCAGATAGACGCTCGCGCGGCCTACTTCTGAATTGAACTTTGGCGGCGCAAACCTAGTCTCGGTCGCATGGCTCGGAAGGATTCAAAAGCGCCCGCGCAACAGCATCGCGGGATGAGTGACATCATCGGCATCGTGTTAATCGCGATGGCGGTGCTGCTGGTCGTGGCGCAACTGTCGTTCGATCGCGGTGATGTGAGCTCGAACCGTTACCCGCCCAATCAGACCACGCACAACCTCATCGGCGCCGCCGGTGCGTTCATCGCGAATCTGTTGTTCCAAGGCTTCGGTGCCGGTGCGTATGTGCTGCCGATCCTCCTCATGCTCTTCGGGCTCGGCCATCTGTTCGAGTTCCTCAGCTATCTCAGGCGCCGCTGGGTCTGGGCGGCGGTGCTGTTCATGACGTGCCTCGGCATGTTCGATCTTTACTCCGGCTACCTCGCGACGTTGCGCCACAACATCGGTGCGGCCAGCGCGGGCGGGTTCTTTGGCCAGATCATGAACCAACTCGTGTTCGGGAATTTTGGCCAGATCGGCGCGACGATTCTGTTCGTGCTCCTCTACGCGGTGAGCTTGATCTTCCTCACGAACTTCCAGCTCGGTCCGTGGCTGCGCAGTCGCGTGACGGTGACTCCGGGTGTCGGGACCGACGAAACCGATGAGGAACCGGAGGAAAGCAAGTCTTGGTCGCCCGAGGAACGCACTCTCGCCAAGAAGGCGCGCGATCTCGAGAAGCAGGCGAAGAAACTTCAAGACCAGCTCGACAAAGATCGCTCGAAGGAGAAAGAGAAAGACCCGGTCAAGGCCGAGCGGGAGAAATCCGTGCTGGGTGCCGACATGCGCCCTGTCCCGACGCCGACCGTGCGCGACCTCAGCGTGCCCGGTGCCAATGCCCGCGCCGGCAAGCCCGCCAAGTCCCGCCTCGAAGAACCTGTCATCGAGACCGACGCTGCCGAAGGTGTGGTGATCTCCGCCAAGGAAATCGCCGCGGCCACCACCTCCGACATTCTCGGGAAGAACGCCGACCCCGCGAAGAAGGACAAGGCCGACAAAGCCAAGTCCACCGATGAAGAGCCCGCCGACGCCGTCAATCGCCTTGCCGATCCCGAAGAATCGAAGCCGGCCGAAACGCCCGACGCCATCGCCGCCGCCGCTGCTCCTGCCGCGCCGCCCATCGAGCCCAAGTTCAACGACAATTCCACCTCGGGCCGCCGTCCCCCGCTCAAGAAGAAACCCATCGCGGTCGCAGCCACGCCTATGATTGGCAACTACCAGTTGCCGCCGATGGATTTCCTCCAGTATCCGGACATGACCGTGAAGGCCACCGAGTCCAAGGAGGAGCTGATGGCCAACGCGCGCTTGATGCAGCAGACGCTCGCGCAGTTCGACATCGACGTCCAGCTCGGCGACATCACGAAGGGCCCGACCATCACCCGCTACGAGTTGCATCCCGCGCCGGGCGTGAAGCTGGAGAAGATCGTCAACCTCAACAACAACATCGCCGCCGCGTTGAAGGCCGAGCGCATCAACATTCTCGCGCCCGTTCCCGGCAAGAGCTCCGTCGGCATCGAGGTGCCGAACGCCGTGAAGACCAAGGTCATCATGCGCGACCTCCTCGAATCCGAGGAATGGACCAAGAGCAAGGCCCGCATTCCGCTCGCGCTGGGCAAGGACGTTTACGGCCACCCGATCATCGCGGACCTCGCGGAGATGCCGCACTTGCTCATCGCCGGCAGCACCGGCTCTGGCAAATCCGTCTGCATCAATTCCATCATCGCGTCGCTGCTCTACAAGTTCCGCCCGGACGAACTGCGCTTCGTGATGATCGATCCCAAGGTTGTCGAGCTTCAGCAATACAACGCCCTGCCGCACCTCGTCGTCCCTGTCGTTAATGATCCCAAGAAAGTCATCCTCGCGCTGCGCTGGGTCGTGAACGAAATGGAGAAGCGCTACCAGATCTTCGCCCGCGTCAACGTGCGGAACATCAAATCCTTCAACGAACGTCCGAAGAACCAGCCGCCCAAACCCACCGAGCCCGAGCTTCCACTCATGGCGAAGAAGGAAAAGATCGAGGCCGGCGCGGACGGATTCGCCGTCGAGGTGGACGAGGAAATCGTGGTGCCGCGCGACGACGATATCGTCATCCCGGAAAAGCTCAGCTACATCGTCGTCATCATCGACGAGCTCGCGGACCTCATGCTCGTCGCGCCTGCCGATGTCGAAATGGCCATCGCGCGCATCACGCAGATGGCCCGCGCCGCCGGCATCCACTGCATCGTCGCGACGCAACGTCCCAGCGTCGACGTCATCACCGGCGTCATCAAATCCAACATCCCCGCGCGTATCGCCTTCCAGGTCGCCGCGGCCGTGGACTCCCGCACTATTCTCGACGGACAGGGCGCGAACAAACTCCTGGGCAAGGGCGACATGCTCTATCTTCCGCCCGGTTCTGCGCGGCTCATCCGTGCGCAGGGCGCGCTCATCACCGACCAGGAGATTCAACACTGCGTCGACTTCATCGCCCAGCAGGGCAAGCCCAGCTACGAAGTCGAGATCCACAAGCAACTCTCCAAGCCCGTCAGTCTGGTGTCCGAGAGCGGCTGCGACGAGGACGAGGAACTTATCGAGCAATGCATCGAAGTCATCCGCAGCGAACAGAAGGCCAGCGTCTCCCTCCTGCAACGCCGCCTCAAGCTCGGCTACGGCCGCGCCGCGCGCATCATGGATGAACTCGAGAACCGCGGCATCGTCGGCCCCAGCAACGGTGCCGAGCCGCGCGACATCCTCATCGACCTCGACGGCGGCGGCGCAGACGGACGCGGAGTGGACACGGCGATGAGGTGAGCTGCGCACCAGCATGATCGCGATGGGGATTATTGCCCTGGGTGTTTTGCTGGTGGTCTTCCTTTTGGCGGTGCTGTTGGTTTTGGCTTTGATTACAGCGGGGATTGCCCTGGCGTTGTATTTTGTGGAGAAGCGCCGAATTCAGCGGGATCGGACGGAGAAGTAGGAGAATCCTCGTTATTGTAACGCTGGTCGGTGTGAGGGTGCTGACTTTGTGAAATGAAATCGATCTCTCCCGTTTTCAGGTTCGCGACCGTATTCGTGCTTGGCATTTTGGGCATGACCTTTACGCCCAACCATGCCTGTCACCTCAGCTCTCCCATCCTTCTGGCACTGCTGGTCGTGTTGTGTCTGGTGGTGCTTCCGCTTGTCGCTTCGAGAACCCGAAAGCTGTGGCTGATGTGGACGATCAGCGCCACCGCTCCCTTCGCAGGCTTTGCGGCATTGTTCTTTTACGCTCAGGTGTTGCATTGGCAGCATTTTCCATCGTGGTTGTTGCGTGCTGAAACCCCGAGCGATGCGGCGCAGCGAAAGTAAACTGCTCCTCTAGTTCATATGAGCATCGAATCTGAAGAGAATCCGGAGCCGAAATGTCCTGAAGGATTTCCACCCGAATTCTGGGTGAAACTCGACGCTTCAGGTCGTGCGCGTATCATCGAACTCGAGAAGCTCATGTCGGAGTCTGAAGTTCCGAGTGAACGGGACGATTGGGTTCAGTTTGTCTTGAGCCTTGATGAGGATATTGGGTTGATTATTGAGACGCTCGATGCCGCAGGCGTGCGATTTGGTATGATCGGATCGAAGGGAATTGGTTGGTTCGAGCTTTCAGTTAAAGATTACGAAAGAGCATTGCTCTGTTTGCAAGACGAGCCCCGTCTGGTGGGGCGATATATAGATATGCAGAGGTGCTCGGTAGGGCAGGAAATCTATGAAGTGAGTCGAATTCCCAGTCGCAGAGCCAACGATGGGTGTTGATCGCTTTTCTTTGCGACAAGACTCCTGATTCTAGCTGGGACGCATGCGCGATCGCATTGTTTGGCTGTCTCTTATGACGTCTTTTCTCTTGCTGGGCGCGTGTTGTTTCGGCGATGTGCCTGTCATGCCACGCCCGTGTTTCCTCCGTTTGATGCCGCTGTTGCTGGTGGCTGGTTTCCTCCTCGTTACCGGCTCCAATGCGGCACCGCGCCCGAACGTCCTCGTTCTTTTCTCTGACGATCACCGGGCGGACACCATCGCGGCGCTGGGCAACCGGCACATTCGCACGCCGAATCTCGACCGGTTGGTGCGCGGTGGCACGACGTTCACGCGGGCGTATTGCATGGGCTCGATGCACGGCGCGGTGTGCATCCCGTCGCGGGCGATGCTGATGACCGGTCGCTCGCTCTTCCGCATCAAGGAGAACATGCAGGGACAGGAGACGTGGCCGGAGGCGTTCGCGCGCGCGGGTTACGCGACGTTCGTGACGGGCAAGTGGCACAATGGCGAGCCGTCGGTGAAGCGCGCGTTTCAACAGGGCAGGGCGGTGTTTATCGGCGGCATGGGCTGGCCGTACGAATTGCCAGTGCGCGATCTCATCGACGGCGAACTCGTGAACGGACGGATGAGCGCCGAGCATTCGGTGAAAGTCTTTGCGGACGCCGCGTCGGAGTTCATCTCCGGTCGCGCGGCGGAGAAGCGAGAGCAGCCGTGGCTGTGCTACGTGGCGTTCAACCTGCCGCATGATCCCCGCGTGGCCCCGGACGAGGTTCGCCGACGCTACAAGGATTCGCGCATGCCGTTGCCGAAGAATTTCCTGCCGCAGCATCCGATCCAGATTGGTGACCTCGTGGTTCGCGACGAATTGCTGGAGCGCTGGCCGCGCACGCCGGATGCGGTGAAGCGGCATCTCGCGGATTACTACGCGAGCATCGAGTATGTGGACGCGCAGGTGGGGCGCATTCTCGAAGCACTCGATGCAACGGGGCAGCGTGAGAACACGCTCATCGTTTTCGCGGGCGACAGTGGACTGGCCATCGGGAGCCACGGCTTGTTCGGCAAGCAGAGCATCTACGAACATTCGATGCGCGTGCCGCTGATCTTCGCGGGGCCGGGCGTGCCGAAGAACGTGCGGCGCGAGGCGTTCTCGTATCTGCTGGATGTGTATCCGACCTTGGGCGGGCTCGCAGGAGTCAGCGCGCCGGACGGCAGCGAGGGAGCGAATTTGGCCGGCGTGCTGCAGGGAAACGTAGCGCGCGTTCGCGACGAGTTGTTCCTGGCTTACTCGAAGACGCAGCGTTCGCTCCGCGACGAGCGTTGGAAGTTGATGCGCTTTCCGCAGATTGGCGTGAGCTACTTGTTCGACTTGCAGAACGATCCGGACGAGGCGCGGAACCTTGCGATGCTACCCGAGCATCAAGATCGGGTGGCGGCGATGATGGCGCGACTGGAGAGCGCACAGAAGAGTTGGGCGGATTCACTGCCGCTGACGGCGACCAACTTGCAGCCGGCGGAGTTTGTTCCGCCGCAGGGCGAGGAGATGGAGCGGAAGATTCGGAACAATAAGACGCGGTGACAGTGGACGCGATTTCCCGGGGATTTGGGACGGACAGGGATTGATGGAATCACGAAAGCTCGCTCGGAGTCGCGGTCTTGGTTGAGCCTGAGTCCTTCAATTACGTTGGCGCGCGCCTCGCCCCTTTTCGAGTATTTCGCGGTTTCATCCCTGTCCGTCCATAATCCTTGGGAAATGGAAAGGCCCGGAAGCGGTGTGCCTCCGGGCCTTGCGAGAATTCGCGGGAGCGATGGTTACTTCTTGCTCGTCTTCTTGGTCTTCGGCGGCGCGTTCTTCGGAACGCTCACCGTGGTTGAGCAGAGGTAGACGTTGCCCTTCTTATCCTTGCCTTCGACGGTGATGGTGTAGATGCGGCCGTTGCCGTTGTCGTCGCGCTCGGCGCGGAGCTTCAGCTTGAGCGTCTTCGTGCTGGTGATTTCCCAATCCGGTCCGAGGTCATCCGCCCAGAGCCCGGTCTCGGGTTCGTTGCTGGTCACGGACACGATGCGCACGCTGGAGAACTTCACCGGCATGTCCTTGTAGTTCAGCCAGAGGCTGACTGGAACCATTTGGTGATTCGGCGGCCAGAGCACGGGCTTCGACGCGGTGACGCAGCCGTAGTCGACCGGCGCGTTGTTCGTCACCGTGACGGTAAAGCTGCCGGAGCTGACGTTGCCCGAGTTATCGATGGCGTTGCAGGTGACGGTGGTGACGCCGATTGGGAAGGCGCTGCCGGAAGTCGGCACGCAGACGACGGAGACGGAGCCGCTATTGTCCGTGGCGGTGACGGTGTAATTGACCACGGCGGTTTCCAGACCGGCGTCGACTGGGCGAACGATGTTTGCCGGCAGGTTGAGGAGCGGATTTTCGTTGTCGTAGACGGTCACGGTGAAGCTCTTCGTGGTCGTGTTTCCCACGATGTCACGGCCGACGCACGTCACCGTCGTGACACCCATCGCGAACGTGGAACCGGAAGCGGGCGTGCAGGAGAGCGTCGCGCCGGGTGCCGCGCTGCTGACGCTGGCGGTGTATTCGACGACGGCGTTGTTCGTGCCGCGGTCCGTGGGAACCATCATGTCCGCGGGAACGTTCACCACGGGCGGGAGAAGATTCGGATTCGAGATCTGAAACACGGTCACGGTGAAGCTGTTGGTCGTGTTGTTGCCGCTCGTGTCGGAGCCGATGCAGACGATGTTCGTCACGCCGAGCGTCAGCGCGCTGCCGGACGGCGGCATGCAGAAGTAAGTCGCACCCGGCGCGTTGTCGCGGACTTCCACGTCGTAATTGAACTCGACGCTCTCCGCGCTGGTTTCCATCTGCACGACTTGGTTCGTCGGCATGAGGAGCGTCGGCGCTTCGCGGTCGATCACGGTCACGGTGAACATGCAGTTCGCGGTGTTGCCGCGGGCGTCGCGGGCTGAGCAGACGACGGTGGTTATGCCCATCGCGAAGGTCGAGCCGGAGGCCGGCGAGCAGGAGACGCTGACGCCGGGGACGTTGTCCGTGGCGGTGATGGTATAGCGGACCACGGCATTGCTCGCGCCCGGGTCAGTGGCTTTCAGAATATCCGTCGGGCACAGGATCGTCGGCGGCATGCTGTCGATGACCGTCACGGTGAACGTCTTTTGAACGCGATGACCGGCGGCGTCGACCGCGGTTGCGGTGACGGTCGTGGTGCCAATCGGGAACGCAGAACCGGAGGCGGGCAACGAGATCACGGTCACGCCCGGGAAGTCATCCGTCGCGGTCACTTCGTAGCGAACCACCGCCGTCGTGCGGCCGAGGTCACTCGGCACGGTGATGTTCGCGGGAACATTCAACACGGGCGGCTGGTCGTCGATCACGTTCACGACGGTCGTGAAGGTGCCGTTCGCCTGACCGTCGTTCACCGTGTAAGTGACGGTGTGCTGGCCGAGGGTGAAGGCGTTCGTGATTTCAATCGTGCCGGTCGTGGCCGGGTTGTTCGCGGCGAAACTGCCGGTCTTCACGATGACGTTGTCGATGGCGACGCTGTAGGTGAGCGCGTTGCCGTCGGCGTCGTTCGCGAGTGCCTGGAGGACGATCGCGTTCGGAGAGTTCACGGTTACTTCCGGTGCGGCGTTGACGGTCGGGGCGAGGTTCGCGGGCGGCGACGGCGGAACGGTGCCGGCCGGGAGATTGATCACTGCGGCGATGAGGCTGATGCAATCGCCACGCGCGCGTTCCGGTGTGCCGATGTAGCCGTGCGTGATGGCTATGGTGTTCGAGCCGGCCTCAAGGATCGGCGTGATGTCGAACGTCTCGACATCCCAGAGGCGGCCGGTGCCGGACGGGCCATTGTTTGCGGCGAGCACCGAGGTGCCTTGGAAGACCTGGCCGCGATTCTCGACCACGTCGCCGTTCACCACGAGCGCATCGTCCTCGTAGATCTGGCCGTCGGAGACGTGCATCTGGATGTAACCCTGGCCGCCGGTGTAGGCGAGGTCGGTGAGGTTCACATTCCAGCCATTCGCGTCGTAGAAGTTCGGCGCGTTGGAATCGTTGCCGTCGAAAATGACGATGTCGCGGTTGTTGTTCGTATTGCTGTCGGAGAAGAACACCATCAGGGACGCGCCGTTCGCGTTGATGTTCGTGCCGGACTTCACGTATTGGGTGAGGAAATAGGTGCCGTTTTTCGAGGCGCGCACGAGCGGGGTGACGTCCGCGCGATACGCCTGGCTGTTGTTGTAGCCCCAGCAGTTGTCATCGGAGTAACCGATGTTCATGCCGGTGACCGCCATGTTGTTCAGGCGGATGGTGGCGTTGGCGAGCGGGTTCGTGGAGTTCATCGGCCCGTGCCAGTAGAGGTAGGCCTTGTTCACGGTGCCGCTGACGCCGACGAGGGAAAGGCTGGCCTTGGTGGTGTCGCGCAATCCGCCCACGGCAGCGACCGCGTAGTCCGTGTTGTAAATCGTCTCGCGGAAGGTGACGTCATTCGCCCAGCACTTCTCGCGGGGAGCGCCGAGGATGCCGAGCACGCCGATGAAGGCCGCCGCGTAGTTTCGTCCGCTAATCGCCGTGGAACCGATTAATTTCATAGCAACACCAAACAACTTGTTACGCCTGACTTGCCCTTCCGACGCCAATCGGTCGGGCAGTGTTAACGTCAGCCGGCGCAACGGCTGGGGCTATTGAGGGGCTTACATGCGAGATCGTCCGGGAAAAGCCACGGGGGCGACTAGGGGAAACACGGTGCCTATGGGCGCCGTATCCAATGCGTTTTGCTGCCTGTCCATGGCTTTGGTGGTTGCCGGGCAACCCGTCCCGGCGGATTGACTGCGAAAGGCCTTACACGGCACCCAGTTGCGGGTTCTCCATGAAGGCGTAGCAGAGCATGTGGCAGATGCCCATTTGCGCATCTTCCACGCGACCGTAGTGGGTGTCGTTGATGACCAGCACGGTGTCCGCGATCTCCGCAAGCTTGCCGCGCTTGCCGCCGACGAGGGCGATGGTCTTCAAGCCGTTCTTCTTCGCCCACTCGACGCCGCGGACGAGATTCGGCGAACTGCCACTCACGCTCATCACGAGCACGAGGTCGCCGGGCTTGCCGAAATTCATCAACTGCCGGGAGAAAATCTCCTCGTAGGAATAGTCGTTCCCGAGCGCGGTCATCCAGCTGACGTTGTCGTTCAGTGACGAGCAGCGGAAGCGGCGGGCGAGCTTGTCGGAGGAACCTTTGCCGAGATCAGTGATGAAATGGGAGGCGTTCGAGGCGCTGCCGCCGTTGCCGAACACGAAAATCTGCCGGTCTTCCTTCAGCGCCTGGCGGAAGGTTTCGACGAGGCTGGCGACGGCGTCGACGGGGATGGAATCCAGCGCCGCCTTTTGCGCGGCCACGTAGTCACGAATCCAATTCTGCATGGCCAAACTATTGCAGGGGGACGGAATGGTGCCTAGTGGGAAGTTGCTGTGGCGTTTCGCGAATGCTCCCGATTGTTTTTCGCGAGACGAACCGTGCCGAAGGCAAGTTCAGCCTTGCGCTCCCCTGCGCGCGGCCTTACCAGTGCCCACGTCAATTGAACTCTTCATCTTCATCCTCACGTAGACCGCCGCCTTTCGGCAGCCCGGTGCAGGCTTACGCACACTGGATCAACCTCGGCTTCTGGCTGCTGCTCATCGTGGTGTTGCTCTGGACGGCTTTCTACACCGTGTCCGCCGATTCCGTCGGTATCGTGCAACGCTTCGGCAAGTATGTCCGCACCGATGAGCCGGGTCTGCGTTTCAAGGCGCCGTTCGGCATGGATACCGTCACGCTCGTGCCCATTCGCCGCCAGCTCAAGCTGGAGTTCGGCTTTATGACGCCCGGCGCGAGCAATCCCTTCCAGGAAAGCAACGAGCCGGAAATGGAGAAGGCGATGGTCACCGGCGATCTCAACGAGGCGCTTGTCGAATGGATCGTCCAATACCGCATCAACGACCCGAAGCGCTTCCTCTTCGACGTGCGCGATCCTGAGGAGACGATGCGTGCCGCCTCTGAGGCCGTGATGCGCGAAGTCGTTGGCGACCGCACCGTGGACGAGGTCATCACCATCGGCCGCCAGGAGATCGAGACGGAATCCCGCAATGTCCTGCAAAAAGTCGCCGAGCAATACCAACTCGGCATGAGCATCGACCTTGTGCAGCTCAAGAACGTCAACCCGCCCAGGCAGGTGCAGGCGTCCTTCAACGAGGTCAACCAGGCGCAGCAGGAAAAGCAGCGCTCCATCAACATCGCCAGCGGCGAATACAACAAGGTGGTGCCGCGCGCCCGCGGTGATGCCGCCCGCATGATCGCCGAGGCGCAGGGTTACGCGCAGAAACGCGTCAACGAAGCCGAGGGCGACGCCGCGCTGTTCACCTCCGTCTTCGAACAATACAAGAAGGCGCCGGACGTGACCCGCCAGCGCATCTTTCTGGAGACGATGAGCGAAGTGCTGCCGAAGGTGACGCGGAAGATCATCGTCGACGAAAAGGGCCAGCAGATCCTCCCGCTCCTGCAACTGGAACCCGGAAAGTAACGCACCATGCCTTTCGCCTCTCTCCTTCGCTCCATCGGCATCGTCGTCGCTGTCGTTCTGCTGATCATCGCGGCCAACCTCTGCTTCTACAGCGTCTCCGAAACCGAGCAGGTCATCATCACGCAGTTCGGCAAGACCGTCGGCCAGCCCATCAACGAGGCCGGCATGAAGTTCAAGTGGCCGTTCATCCAGACCGTCAACCGCATCGATAAACGCATTCTCGAATGGGACGGCCGCGCCAGCGAAATGCCCACGCGCGACAAGCTCTACATCGTCGTCGACACCTTCGGCCGCTGGCGCATCAGCGATCCCCTCCAGTATTTCACCCGGCTGCGCGACGAACGCAGCGCTCTCTCTCGCCTCGACGACATCATCGGCAGCGAAGTCCGCAACGCCATCGCCAAGCACGACTTAATCGAGATCGTCCGCACCGACAAGAACCGCAAAGCCTCCGCGGATGCTGCGCCCGCCGACGACGCAGGTCAGATCAACCGGCTCCTGCCGATCTCATTGGGTCGCGCCGCGATTGAGAAGGAAATCGTGGCCGAGTCCGCTCCCAAGCTGAAAGACTTCGGTGTCGAGCTCATCGACGTGCGCTTCATGCGCGTGAACTACAACCCCGGCGTTAGTACCAAGATTCATGAACGCATGATGAGCGAGCGCCAGCAAATCGCCTCTCGGTTCCGCTCCGAGGGCGAGGGCGAGGCCGCAAAAATTCTCGGCAGCAAGGAACGCGACCTGCGTCAGATCGAATCGGAATCCTACCGCGCCGTGCAGGTGATCAAGGGCGAGGCGGACGCGAAAGCCTCGGAGATTTACGCCCGCGCCTACGGCGGCAGCGCCGAGGCGGCGGAATTCCACCAGTTCCTCCGCACGATGGACGCCTACCGTAAGACCCTCGACAAGGACACCACGCTCCTGCTTTCCACCGACAGCGATCTGTTCCGGTACCTCAAGCAGTCCAGCGCAGTGCGGCCAGCGGCTAAGCCATAGTGATGTTCCCCAATTTTCGTCCGCGATCTGCTGTCGGCGATTGGATTCTGCCTGAGGGAAAGTATGCAAACGGTCACTTGGTTCCCGGAAGCTTACGACGGACTCCAAGGAACAGTCCCACTAAAGCAGCTAAAGGGGACATGCACATCGTGCCCATGAATCCCATCTCGGTGGGAGGGTCGGCAGCAGATGGGATATAGAGCAGAGCAAGGAGCCCACCAATCAGAAAAGCTGGAAGCGCAAAGAAGACGACTGTCCATATTGCAATGAACAGAAAGCGCTTCGCACCGCTCATGCCCTAACTGCTTCCGCATTCTTCGGCACGTCCTTCAGAATCTGCGCGATGATGAGGTCCGTCGTGACGCCTTCCGCCTCGGCTTCGAAATTCAGAATCAACCGGTGCCGCAAGGTTGCTGCAGCCACGGCGTGGATGTCCTCGAAGCTCACGTTGAAACGGCCTTGCGTCAGTGCGCGGACCTTGCCGGCGAGAATCAAACATTGCGCGCCGCGCGGGCTGCTGCCGAAGCGCAGGTATTGATTCGTCACCGCCGCGGCCGTCTCCGTCTTCGGATGCGTCGCGAGCACGAGGCGCACGGCGTAATCCTTCACATGCGACGCCACCGGCACTTCGCGCACGAGCTTCTGGAGTTCCATCAGCGCCGCGCCATCCAGCACCTTGTTCACTTGAGGTTTCACGCCCTCGGTGGTGCGGTTGAGGACTTCGGTGAGCTCCGCCGCCGTCGGGTAGCCGACGATCAGCTTGAAGAAGAATCGGTCGAGCTGCGCCTCGGGCAGGGGATAGGTTCCTTCCTGGTCGATTGGATTCTGCGTCGCGAGCACGAAGAACGGCTCGGCGAGTTTGCGAATCTCACCGCCGGCGGTGACGCTCTTCTCCTGCATCGCTTCGAGCATGGCCGACTGAGTCTTCGGGGTGGCGCGATTGATTTCGTCCGCGAGGACGATGTGCGCGAAGATTGGTCCGCGCTGGAATTCGAACGCGCGCCGGCCATCGGGTGTTTCCATGACCATGTTCGTGCCGAGAATATCCGCCGGCATGAGGTCGGGCGTGAACTGGATGCGGTTGAAGGACAGTTCCAGCACCTCGCTGAGCGTGCGCACGAGCAGCGTCTTGCCGAGGCCCGGTACGCCTTCGAGCAACACATGGCCGCCGGCGAAGATCGCGGTGAGCGTGCCGTCCACGATGGGGTCGGCGCCGACCATGACCTTGCCGATTTCGGCGCGGAGGGCATCCCAAGTCTGGCGGAACGATTGGATTTTGGCTTCAGTGCTCATGAGTGGAGAAGGGTGCAGGTGCGAAGTGGCAGGTTACAAGTTGGAATCACTTTCGGGGCGGGCGGACGCGTGCGTTGGTGGGGCAGGTTTTCAAGTAAGCGATGAACTTGGAGAGGCGGCGCGAGAGTTTGAGCGCGGAGTCTTTCAATGCGTTGAATGTTCCCTCGTCGATGTATGCCAAATCCAACGCGACGTAAAGCTGGGAGCGAACCTCGCCATTCGAACCCTTGGCGATGTTCAAGAACTGAATGAATTCCTTGCGACTCCCGCGCTCGAAGCCCTCGGCGATGTTCGACATGGTCGATGTGGATGCGCGAGTAATCTGGTCACGCAAGCTGAAGTCGCGCCGAAACGCCCGCTGATTCGTAATCTTGTAAACCTCGCGCACCATCGCACGAGCATCCTGCCAGACTCCGAGATCCTCAAACTGTTGCGCCGTGGCCATGTCGTTCTCCTTAGGTTTGTAATGCCGCACCGAAACACGAGGCGGCGCTGATTCAGAAACCTGCAACCTGCAACTTCAAACCTTCAACCCGCTTTCACTTCTTCAAATCGTCGAAGTAGTCGCGGACGGTATTTTGGTAGGCGCGGGGAACTTGATCCTGGTTGAGCGCGCTCTGAGCGTCCTGTTGCGCTGACGTCGCGGCTTCTTCGAACTTCACGTTGCTCGTGCCTTTGATGCTCACGCCCTTCAACGTGATGCTCGGCATCGAACCGCCGGGTGACATCTGGCCCTTCACCTTGTCCGGAGTGAGGTTCGGATTCAAATCATCCGGGCGATCGGTGTGGCCCTTGCCTTCCATATCGGGGCGTTCGATGCCCGAGTTGTCCCAGCCCGCCCCTTCGTTATTGCTGTTGTAGTAAGTCCAACCGTTGTCGTCCGACCACGTGCCCACTCCGCGACCGGGTTTGCCGCCGGGCTTGAATCCAGGACGACCGGGATTGTTGCACTGGCCCCAGCTCTTGCATTGCGAGATGGCCATCTGCGCGCGGTTCAAGGCATCGAGCGTCGCTTGCAACGCTTCGGCGTCAGCCATCTGGTCCATCAGCTTCTGCAACTCCGCCTGCGCTTCGGCCATGCTTTGGGCAGCGTCGCCCTTGTTCCCGGCTTTGCACTGGCCGGCGGATTTCTGCAGAAGATCGCCCACCTTGCCGTACTGGCTGCCGGGTTTCGCGGCCTGCTGCGCTTCCTGCATGATTTTCTCCAGTTGCTCCTTCGAGAGATTCCCTTCCTTCAGCTGGTTGATCATCTTCTGCAACGATTCGACCGCCGCCTTGCCCTGACCTTTCTCCAGCTGCTCGGCGAGATTCTTACCCAGCTTCGCCGCCTGTTCCTGCAGTTGCTGCATCGCCTTGGCCATGTCGCGCATCTTCTCGAGATCGTGCGTCGCGGTCTCGAGGTCCTTCAGGAACAAATCCGTGTTATTCGATTCGAGCGCCTTGATGGCTTCCTCCAAACTTTCGAGGGAAGCGCCGGCTTCACGAGCCTGTCTCGCGAGATCCGCGAGGCTTTGCGCGAGCTGTTCGCGTGAAGGCGAACCGGCATTAGCGTCCTTGCCTGCACTGCTCGCCGCCTGCTGTTTCAGCTTCTCCAAATCCTTCTGCAACTTGTCGAGCTTGTCGGCATTGGCTCCGGCATCACCGAGCGCCTTCTGCAAGGAATCGATCTGTTTCTGCAAACTCTCCTGCGACGAACCGCCGTTACCCGGCTCGCGCGCCGCGCGTTCGAGAGGTTTGATGGCGGGGTTCTTCGCGAGCTCTTGTTCCTGCTTGGCGAGTTGTTCGGTGATGCTCGTCAAATCTCGCAACGCCTCGCTGCGCGTCAGCGATTGTTTGCCCAGTTTGTCGCCGAACTCCGCCACTTGCTGCATCGATTTCTCGGTGGGCGGCAGCGACGGCGGTTTCTGCACCAACTCGCGCCGGACGAGTTCCGAAAGGTTCTTGCCCACGTCCTTGATGTTCGCCGCGTCCGCCTGCTTCTGAATGTGTGCCTTGCTGCGATACGCCGGCACGAAGCCGAGTCCGGCACAGAGCGCGACGAGCAGCAACGCCCAACGCGCGGCGCGTGGAAAACCGATCGGGAGAAGTTCCTTCGCGTTCAGCGACTGCGCGTGCTGCGCGGCGTCGGTGAGGAGGAGTTGCTTCCAATCCTCCGGCGCGCGGCTGCCCGACATTTCGAGCGCGGTGCTGAGGCGTTCCTTGAGCGAGCGATGTTCGTCGACCCAGCGGGCGGTTTCGAGCAATGACATCTTCCGCCACGCACCCCAGATCATTCCGCCGAGCATCGTTGCGATGGCGACTCCGCCGGCCGCGGGCACAAACCATGTGGGGACGGACAGGAGCTTGTAGATGACCAGCGCGAGGAGGAGGACTGCGGCGCCGTAAAGGGCGCCTCGACCGAGGCCGTTGAGCGCACGTTCGAGACGACGACGTTTCGCGGCGCGATGCAGGGCCGATTCGATGACTTGGAGTTCGCTCATAGCCTTTTGCCTTCGTGGCTAAACTGGCACTGGGTCCGGGCCTTGGCCAGTTCAATTTTGACCGGGCTGGACGCCATTCGTTACACGGACATCGGCGGTTCGGCGCGGCAAGTTAGAGCCTGTCTGAAAATTCCGAGAGGCGCTGCGGCGAGGGATTTTGAAATGGGACGAGGCGGAGCGAGCGGAGGTGCGAGCCGCACGGGCCATTCCCCGCCGCGGGCTGTGGCGCCCGCGACAACGAAGCCGCATTTCAAAAGACCCGCCGCCCGGAGGGTTATCGAGGGAAAGGCCGCCTGGCCTCGTTGCTCCTCAGTCGAAGACCCACCAAGGGTATTCTCCTTCGTCACGCCTCGCCATCCGGCCTTTCCCTCGATAACAGCACCACTCGGAATTTTCAGACAGGCTCTTAGCTTGCAAATCGTCTGGTCGATCCTAGCCTCTGGCCATGAGCTTTAGCCCCGTCCCCTGTCACTAGATGGCATGAGCGCTCTTCTCACCCCCGAACTTCTCCGCCGGCTGGAGCAATTTCAGTTGCTGGCGGCCCGGCGCACGAAGAGTTCGGCCAAGGGCGAGCGGCGGAGCAAGGCGCGCGGGCAGTCGGTGGAGTTCGCCGACCACCGGAATTACACGCACGGCGACGACTTCCGTTATCTCGACTGGAATCTCTACGGCCGGCTCGACCGGCTCTTCGTGAAGCTCTACGAGGAAGAACGCGAGCTGCCCGTCCGCATCTTCCTCGACGCGAGCGAGAGCATGACCTTTGGCCAGCCGCCTAAGTTTGATTTCGCCCGCCAGATTGCCGCCGCCATCGGCTACGTCGCGCTGTGCGGATTCGATCGCGTGAGCGTGATTCCATTTCCCGATGTGCCCGCCGATGACGGCCGCGGCCCGGAACAAGCCTCGCGTGGCGCGCTCCGCTCCGTGCGCGGCAAGAAATCCTCCATGCAATTCTTCCGCAACATCAATGCGCTCACGGCCAGCGGCGCGGCGGACTTCAACCAAGCGCTCCGTCGTGGTGCGCTCGAAGCGAAGCAGTCGGGCGTGGCTGTGGTGCTCAGCGATTTCCTCGACCCTGCCGGTTATGAAACGGGCCTGACCGCGCTCATCGGACGCGGCTTTCAGGTCAACGCGGTTCAAATCCTCGCGCCCGAGGAATTGAATCCCACGACTTACGGCGATCTCCGACTGGTCGACTCTGAGACGGGAGGTTTGCAGGAAGTCACGTTCGGCAAGTATCGGCTGAAGGCGTATCAACAGACCGTGCAGAACTACATCCAGCGCCTGCGCGAGTTCTGTCAGCCACGTGGCATCAGTTTCTTCAGCGTCGGCAGCGACGCGTCGCTGGAGCAACTGCTCCTCAAGCAACTGCGCGAACAGGAGGTGTGGGGATGAGGCCCAATTTCCAATCAGGCGCTGGAGCGAATGCAATGTTCATTGTTTGGTTGAGGCATCAAGCGATCTCACCCCTCACCCCGGCCCTCTCCCCGTTGAGGGGAGAGGGAGTCGCGCTGACTGTCTACCAGCATTTGGAAGCGTTTCGCCGCGTCTGTTCCACTTCCGAGCAGGACAGATTGAACAATGTGAGAGCAACGAACGCGGCGAACTACCTTCAGCGAATTGGTGTCGTCCGTCGCGCCCCCTCTCCCCTCAACGGGGAGAGGGCCGGGGTGAGGGTTGAGGCCGGGACCATATCATCCGAACCGCCAGGTCTTGATGGGTCCGATTTTCAGATCCCAATCCGGTTACAGTCATGAGTTTCCTGTCGCCCCTCGCCGCGTTGTTCGCACTCGCTCTGCCGGTGGTCGTTGTCTTCTACCTGCTCAAGCGCAAGCGCGTGGTGAAGCTCGTGCCAAGCACCTTGCTCTGGCAGAAGTTCCTCGCCGACACGCAGGCCAGCGCGCCGTTCCAGAAGCTGCGCCATAACTGGCTCCTGATTCTCCAACTCCTCCTGCTCGCGCTAGTGGTGTTCGCGCTGATGCGGCCATATCTCACCGGCACGGCGCGCGAGACGAATCTGCGCGTGGTGATTCTCGATGGCTCGGCGTCGATGCAATCCACGGACGAAAAACCGTCGCGTTTCGAGAAGGCCCGGGCCGAGGCGCTAAAATGGGTCGATGGTCTGCGTGATGGCGAGCAGATGATGGTGTTGCTCGCCGGCGCGACGACCGAGGTGAAGCAATCGCCGACCACGGACAAAGCCGCGCTCCGTCGCGCGTTGCAGTCGTGCGCGCCGTCCGATGCGCCGACGCGTCTCGCCGATGCGCTCAAGACCGCGGGGGCGTTCACCTTCGAGAAACGTGGTGAGGAAACCGTCACCTCCGGAGAGATTCATCTGTTCAGCGATGGCGCTGCGCCGGACCTTGAAGAGCTTTCGAACAAGAACCTGCCCCTAGTGTATCACCGCGTCGGCAACGACCGCGACAACGCCGGCATCGTTCGCCTAGACGCGCGCGCCAATCCCGAGAACGCCGCCCAGCGCGCCATCTTTGCCAGCATCGCGAATTTTTCCACGAACGCCTCGAAGCTCGATGTGGACCTGCTCTTTGAGGGGCAAGTGTTGGAGACGCGCCCCGTCGATGTCGGCGCCACGAACACCGAACTCGTCATTTTCACCGCACCGCAGGAACGCGACGGCGTCTTCACCGTGCGGCTTCAGACGGCGGACACGCTGGCGGCCGACAATCAGGCGTCGATTGTCAGCTTCATGCCGCAGCCGGTGAAAGTGTTGCTCGTCAGCAAGGGCAATCGTTTCCTCGAAAAAGCGCTCCGCGGCGCCGCGAACGTCCAGCTCAGCACCGCGCCGCAATTGACCGATGGCGCGGAGGTCTTCGACCTCGTCGTGCTCGATGACGTGATTCCCGTTACGCTGCCGCGCGCGAACACGCTCGCCATTCACACCGTCAGCACCAACTGGTTCGCCGGTTGGGACACGGCGAAGTCACCGCCCATCGTCGACTGGAAGAGCGCGCATCCGCTGCTGCGCTTCGTGAACTTCGACAACGTGCAGGTCGCTGAAAGTCTTGCCGTGAAGCCGCCGCCGTGGGGTGTCACGCTCGTGGAATCGCCGCAGACGCCGCTCATCGTTGCCGGTGAACTCAACCGCCAGCGCATCGTGTGGATTGGCTTCGATCCGCTGCAGAGCACCTGGCCGCTACGCATTAGCTTCCCGATCTTCATGGCGAACGCGGTGGACTGGCTCAATCCATCGAGCGCGAACAACGGTCAGTATCTGGTGCAGGCCGGCAACTCGTTTCGTCTCCCGTTGGCACCGGGCCTGAACGCTGCGCAACTCACCACGCCGGACGGCGAGTCGCGTTCGCTCCCCATCGAGCCCGACGCGCGCGAACTCGTCATCGGCGACACCTTGCAGCAGGGCATCTATCGCGTGAAGGCGGGCACGAATGAAGTGACGTTCTGTGTGAACCTCCTCGATTCCAACGAGAGCAACATCACGCCGCGCGAGGAGCTGCCGATCGGCAAGTACGCGAAGGTAACCGCCACCACAATGAAGCGCGCAAACATGGAACTGTGGCGCTGGATTGCGGCGGTGGGATTACTCGTGCTGCTATTCGAATGGTGGTGGTACCACAAGCGGACGGCGTAGCTGGCATTCAGCAACACAGGCTTGAACTCCCTCTGGTCGGATTTACCCTCGGTCCGTGCCCGTAGACATCTCAGTTATTGTCCCCGTCTTCAACGAAGCCGACAACGTGCTCCCCATGGCGCGCGAAGTGGCGGCGGCGATGGCGAAGACCGGGCGCGATTGGGAACTGCTCTTCGTTGACGATGCGAGCTCCGACGAAACGCCCCAGCGCATCCTGGAAGCGGCGCGCGCCAATCCGCACGTGCGTGGCTTGCGACATCAACGTAACGCGGGCCAGAGCGCGGCGGTGTGGACTGGCATTCAAGCGAGCGCGAGCCCAATTCTTTGTACGCTCGACGGTGATTTGCAGAATGACCCGGCGGATCTGCCGGCGATGATCGCGCAGCTGGGGAAGGTAGATTTTGTCAGCGGCATGCGGCTGAACCGGCAGGACACGTGGGTGCGCAAGGTTTCCTCGAAGATTGCCCGCGCGGCGCGCAAGGCGGCGTTGGGGGTGGATTTTCGCGACACGGGCTGTGCAATTCGCGCGTTCAAACGCACCGCGCTCGCGGGTGTGTTTCCCTTCAATGGCCTGCATCGGTTTCTGCCCGTGCTGGTGCATGGCGGCGGTGCGACGACGCTGGAGGTGCCGGTGAATCATCGGCCGCGCGTGGCGGGCGTTTCCAAGTATGGCGTGTGGAACCGGCTCGGCCGCGGCATCTACGATCTCATCGCGATCTCTTGGTATCAGAAGCGGCGGTACCGTCCCGTGGGCGCCGTGGAACTGGTGGATAAGCCTGCGCCAAAAGAGCCGGTGCTCCGTTAAATCCTGACCTGACCTGACCCAACCACCCGGTCGTCAGGAATAACCAGTTGCAACATGGCGTCCTACTCGTAAAGTCTCGCGGACTACGACTCGGACATGCGGCAATTTGTTACCATTTCGGTCAACGCCTTCATGGAACTGATCCGGCAGCCCATCTTTTTGCTGCTCACGACCAGTTCCGCCGCCTTTTGTGTTTTCCTCGCCAGCGTCCCGTACTTCGGCTTCGGCGATGACCCGAAGCTCGCCAAGAACAGCGTGCTCGCCGTGACGTTGCTGGCCGGTTTGCTCGGCGCGGTCCTGAGCGCGTCGAATTCCCTCGCTCGCGAAATCCGCACTGGAACTGCGCTGGCGGTGTTGTCCAAGCCCGTGAGCCGCGCCCAGTTTCTCCTCGCGAAATACGCGGGACTCGCCGCCGCTCTCACTGTCTTAACCTACGTGAACATGCTCGCCTGCCTGCTGGCCAGTCGCATGGCTTACGACGCCTATGGCGATGCGGATATCGCCAGCCTCGGCATCTGGTTTGGCAGTCTGGTGCTGGCGTTTGCGGCGGGTGGTTTCAGCAATTTCTTCCTGCGCCGGCCGTTCGTCTCGGACGCGACCTTGGCGCTGATCGTCTTTACGACCTTGGCTTTTGTTGTCGCCGCGGGAATGTCGAAGGCCGATCCAACGTCTCGCAGTGTGACCATTGGCGCTTTTGAGAGAGTGGACTGGCGTTTGATCCCGGCGGTGACGCTGATTTTGTTCGCGCTCTGGATTCTCGCCGCGCTGGCGTTGCTATGCTCCACGCGCCTCGAATTGATGGCGACGCTGGCGATTTGCTCGGCGTTCTTTCTCGTCGGGCTGATGTCGGATTTTATCTATCTGAAGCTTGGCGGCACGGATGCGGGCGGGCCTTGGTATGCGGTGGCGCTTTACGCGATTCTGCCGAACTGGCAGCAGCTCTGGATGGCCGACGCGCTGGAAGCGGAGCGGAGCATCCCGCCGTCGTATCTGCTCACGGCCTTTACCTACGCGGTGGTTTACGTCGGCGCGTCGCTCGCGGTGGCGCTCTGCCTGTTTGAAGATCGGGAACTCAGTTGAACATGGAACGCAATCATCAGAAGAACGGACTGACCAATCTGCTGCTCCTGCTTGCCACGGGCATCGCGGCGTTCACGGTCGCGCTCTACACCAAGTCCGTTTCCGGCCACCTTGCCGCAGGCTTCCTCGGTCTTGGCGTGCTCGTCGCGCTGATCAGCTGGTTCCAGATGCGCCTGGAAGAACGCGAGCGCATCGAGAAGCTCGAGTTCGATGAACTGGCCAAGGGCGGCGCGTCCAGCTCCACGCTCTTCAACACGCAGGACGCCGAGGGATTCCCGGCGCGACGTTCGCGCGAGCAGTTCGAGAAGTTCTTCGTGCCCGGCTTCACCGTGCTGCTGCTGCTGGTGCAAGGCTTTGGCGCGTGGTGGTTGTGGCGCGGGATCGGGAAACTTCCCGCCGCGCCGACGCTCAATCAACCGCTCGTGGGCATGGCGATCTTCGGCATGTTGGCGCTCGTGCTTTTCCTGCTGGGGCAATTCTCCACCGGCCTCGCGCGACTGGAGAAGCATCGCTTGCTGCAACCCGGCGCAAGCCAGGTCTTGCTCGGCGCGTATCTGCTCGCGCTCGTTGTCGCGGCGATTGCCGGCGTGCAATCCGGTTTCGACAAGGCGGACCTCATCGGTGCGCGCGTGCTGGTCATCCTGCTTGGCCTGCTTGCCATTGAGAATCTCCTGACGCTGCTGCTCGAAATTTATCGTCCGCGCATCAAGGGCAAGGTCGGGCGGCTGCTCTACGACAGCCGTGTCGTCGGCCTCGTCAGTCATCCGGAAGGCATCTTCACGACCGTCGCGCACACGTTGGATTACCAGTTCGGCTTCAGGGTTTCGGACACCTGGTTCTACCAGTTCATGAAGCGCTCGATGGCGTGGCTGGTGTTCTGTTATCTGCTGATCCTCGCCGCCTCGACATCGCTTGTTTACGTGCAGCCGGGCGAAGAGGCGTTGCTCGAACGCTTCGGCCAGCCCGTCACCGGTCGCGAAGTGCTCGGACCCGGTTTCCACGCGAAGATGCCCTGGCCGATCGATGCCGCGCTGCGTTTCCGCACGCAGGAGATTCAGAGCTTCGACATCGGGATCGAGCGCGACTTGGAAAAGGAACGCGACGAAGCCGCGATTCTCTGGACCGTTTCGCACTACAAGCAGGAGTTCAACTTGCTCGTCGCCAGCCGCGAACCGAACGGCGGTTCCACCAACAGCGTCACCGGCAAGAAGGCGCCGCCGGTCAACCTGCTGAGCGTATCCATCCCGGTCCAATACCAGATTCAGGACGTGCGCGCGTGGGCTTACAATTACAACAACGCGGGCGAGTTGTTGAAGCAACTGGCGACGCGCGAGGTGGTCCGCTACTTCGTCGGCATCGACGTGAACGAGATTATGTCCACAGCGCGCTTTGCTGCTGGTGATGAACTGCGGCAGCGCATCCAGGCGCAGGCCGATGAACTCAAGCTCGGTGTGCAGGTGCTCTTCGTCGGGCTGCAGGACGTGCATCCACCCGTCGCTGTCGGTGGCGCGTATGAGAAGTCCGTCGGCGCGAAGCAAACGCGTGAGGCGAACATCCTCAAGGCCCGCGCCTACGCGATTCGCACGAACGCGCTCGCCATCGCCGAGTCCACGCGCCGCAAGCTCACCGCGTCCGCGGCCAGCACGAACAAGATCGCCGCGGCGCTCGCCACTGAATCGCTCTTTACGAACCAGATGGCGGCCTTCAAGGCGTCGCCGGAGGTGTACGCGCAGCGCTCGTATCTCCAGACGCTCGCGAAGAACAGTTCCGACGCGCGGAAGTTCGTGGTCGCCGTCAGCAACGCGAACGAAGTCATCATGCTCAACATGGAAGACAAGATCCGCGACGACCTGCTGAACATCACGGTGCCGCCACCGAAGACGAAGTGATTCTCAACTGCTTTTTCCCCAACGCATGAAACATTCGCCCATCAACCTCGCCGTCGGCGCGCTGCTGCTACTCATCTTTGTCCTGCTCCTGTTCGTCTTCCAGGTGCGCACTACGGAAACCGCCGTCGTTACCACGTTCGGCCGCGTCTCTGGTCCCGCCGCCGGACCCGGACCGCACTTCCGCTGGCCGTGGCCCGTGCAGTCCGTCCACAAGTTCGACAAGCGCGTGCATAACTTCGAGAGCAAGTTCGAGCAGGTGCTGACTGCGGATGGCAACAATCTCCTCATCTCGATCTACGTCGGCTGGAACATCAGCGATGCGACCGCGTTCCTCACGCGCTTCAACGGTGACAATCGCAAGGCCGAGGCGAGCCTTGAAGGTTTGATTCGCAACGCCTACAGCGGCGTGGTCGGACGGCGCACGTTCTCGAATTTTATCTCCACGGATGAAAAGGAGCTGAAGTTCACCGAAATCGAACAGGAGATGCAGACGCGCATCCAGACCGATTGCCGCGCGCTGACCAACGGCTTGAACATCACCTTCCTTGGCATCAAACGCCTCGGCTTGCCCGAGAGCGTGACCAAGCTCGTCTTCGAGCGAATGGAATCCGAGCGCGACGTGCTCGTCAGCCAGATCAAGGGCGATGGCGAACGTCAGGCCAGCGAGTTGAAGTCGCGCGCTGATTACGAGAGCGCCAAGCTGCTCGCCGAGGCCGACGCGCAGGCGACCAAGACGCTGGGCGAAGGCGAGAAGATCGCCGCACGTTCGTTCGAGACGTTCAAGCAGGAGCCGGATCTCGCGATCTTCCTGCTCAAGCTCAAGGCGCTCGAACAATTCCTGCAGAACCGCACGACGCTGATCCTCGATGACAGCTCTGCGCCGCTCGATTTGCTCAAGTCGCAGAACACTGGGAAGAAATGATGCTGCCATGAGCGATAAGCACGATCATCCGCATCACGACCACGATCATGATCATCCGCATGATCACGATCACGCGAAGCCGTCGGCACCGTCGTTGGAAGGCGAGGACGCCGGAACGCAGGCGCTCGCCGGCGCCTTGAAGAGCAGCTTCGCGATCGTCAAGGTCATCATGATTGGCCTGTTGCTGCTGTTCCTGTTTTCCGGCTTCTTTGTCGTCGGACCGCAGGAGAAGGCGATCGTCCTCCGCTTCGGCGTTCCGGCGGGCGGCGGCGATGGGAAGCTGCTCGGTCCCGGACCGCACTGGGCGTTCCCTCCGCCGATTGATGAGGTCGTGCGCATTCCGGTCGGCCAAGTGATGAACTTGAACTCCACCGTCGGTTGGTACGCCACCACCGCCGCGATGGAAGCCGCCGGCAATGAACCGCCGCCCGGCGATTCCCTGCGTCCTGCGATTGATGGTTATCTCCTGACGGGCGACGAGAACATGATTCACCTCCGCGCCACGCTGCGCTACCGCATCGCTGAGCCGGGTTTGCGCTATGTGCTCGATTTCGCGAATGCCTCGAACGTCGTGCAGAACGCGTTCAACAACGCGCTCCTCTTCGCCGCCGCCCGATACAAGGTCGACGACGCGCTGACCCGCGATCAGGCCGGTTTCCGCGAGACCGCGCGCAATCGCTTCGAGCAGCTCGTGGCGCGACACAATCTTGGCATTACGGAGATTCAGATCGATAACATGCAGGTCATCCCGCCGCGCCAGTTGAAGGAAGCCTTCAGTCGTGTGACCGAGGCGGAGGTGCGTCGCGCGAAGGAATTGAACGATGCGCGCAGCTACGAGAACCAGACCATCAGCAAGGCCCGTGCGGAAGCCGAGTCGCGCAAGAATCTTGGCGAAGCCGAGCGCACGCGGCTGGTGGAATTCGTCGCCGCTGAAGTTGAACGTTTTACCAACAACCTCCCGGCCTGGCGCGCGAATCGAGATTTGTTCACCCAGCAACGTCAGTCGGAAGTGCTGAGGATTATTTACACCAACGTGCAGGAAAAAGTCGTCGCTCCCCAACGCGGCGGCGGTGCGGGACGCGAGCTGCGCCTGCAAATCAACCGCGAGCCGCCCAAGCCCAAGGTGTTGGACCAACCGAGGGCCGACGACCATTGAGCAAGCGCCAAAACCCGCTATGCTGACCCTGCCGGAACAGCACGCGAACCGAAGAAAGCTGAAGCCATGAATGTCTCTTCCCTCCTCAGCCGCGAGGAACCCAAGCACGATCACGGGCATGATCATCACCACCACAAGGACGGTGAGTCGTGCTCGAGCTGCGGACATGACCACAGCCACACGCCCATTCGGTTGAAACAGACGCTCGCGGGCCTGCTCTTCATCATCAACTCCTTCATCGTCGAGTGGATGCAACTTGGTCCGGGCGTCGCGGAAGTTAGCGGAATGATTGGTGCCATCTTGCTCGGTTTCCCGATCGTGATGACGGCGGTCAAGGACTTGCGCATGGGCCGGCTCAGCACGACAGAGCTGGTCGGTCTCGCCGTTCTCGCGTCGTTCGCTTCCGGTCATTACCAGGAAGCCGGCGTCGTCGCGTTCTTCATGCTCATGGGTGAAATTATCGAGACCCGCACCGCAGAAGGCGCGCGCGCATCCATCGAATCGCTCATCAAGCTCACGCCCACGAAGGCGCGTCGCATCAAGGGCAATCAGGAAGAGGAAGTCGCGGTGTCCGCCCTTTCGGTCGGGGATGTCATCCGCATTCGTCCCGGCGACAACGTTGCGGCGGACGGCGTCATTCTCAGCGGTCAGGGTTCGTTCAATCAGGCGAACATTACCGGTGAATCGCTGCCCGTGGACAAGAAGCCGGGCGACGACGTTTTCGCCGGCACGCAGAACCTCACTGGCGTGCTCGAAGTAAAAGTCAGCCGCGCCGGCACCGACACCACGCTCGGCCGGGTGCGCGATCTCATTCTCGCTGCCGAGAAGACGAAGTTGCCCATGATGAAGATCGTGGATCAATACATGGGCTTCTACACGCCGCTGGTGCTCGTCATCGGCGCGCTGGTCTGGGCGTTCACGCAGGATCTAAACCGCGTCATCGCCGTGTTCATCGTGGCCTGCCCGTGCGCGTTCATCCTCGCGACACCGACCGCGATGGTCGCCGCGCTCTCCGCCGCCGCCCGCCTCGGCATTTTGATCAAGAACGTCGCCGACATCGAACTCGCTGCGCGCATCAACGCCTTCATCTTCGACAAGACCGGAACGCTCACGACCGGCAAGCTCGCCGTCAGCCGCCTTGCGCCAATCGGCGACACGACGCCCGCTGACCTCTTGCGCGTCGCGGCGTCCGCCGAAAAATACAGCAACCATCCGACCGCCAAGGCGCTTGCCCAGCTCGCTGAGGAAGCCGGCGTGCGGCTCCCGGAGCCGAAGGATTTCGCCGAGACTGCCGGACGTGGCATCAAGGCGACCGTGGACGGGGCGACCATTCTCGTCGGCCGCGCCGCGTGGTTGAAGGACAACAACGTCACCGAGGATTTCCTGAAGTCGGTGGACCTGAACGAAACCGAGGGCTGGAGCCTCATTTTCGTCGCACGCAACGGCCAGTGCATCGGTTGGGTCGGATTGCAGGATCAAACTCGCGCCGAGGCCCGTGAGTCGCTTGCGGAGCTTACGCACACCGGCGTCCGCCGAATCGCCATCGTCAGCGGCGACCGCCAGCCGGTGGCCATCCGTGTGGCGAAGGAAATCGGCTGCGAAGAAGTCGTGGGCGATTGCCTGCCGCAGAACAAGGTCGAGTTCGTCCGCAAGATGAAGGCTAAGGGCTATCGCGTGGCCGTCGTCGGCGACGGCGTGAACGACGCGCCCGCGCTGGCCGCCGGCGACCTCGGCATTGCGATGGGAGCCGCCGGTAGCGAAGTTGCAATTCACAGCGCCACCATCGCGCTTATGAACAATGACCTGCGCCGCCTGCCCGTGCTCGTGCGCCTCTCGCGCCAGACGCGCACCGTCATCAACCAGAACTTCTTCTTTGGTGTGCTCTTCGTCATCGGTGGTCTGGTGCTCGCGGCGATGAACTACATCAACCCGATTGTCGCCGCGATTATGCACGTGGCCGGATCGCTGCTCGTCGTCTTCAACAGCGCGCGTCTCGTCCGCCACGGCGAAGAACTGGAACCGTTTCAGGGCAGCGCCCCTGCTGCGCCTGACAGCCGTGATCACGGCCACAAGTCGGAACCCGCGCCACAACTGGCACCAAAGCCGGCGTAACGAATCTCCCTTTCTCCTCCCATGGCTGCATCTCTCGAATCCAAGTCGATTGCCGGAAGCGTTAACGCTTCTTCCGGCGAAGTCGTCATTGCCGTGCGCGGATTGACGAAGGTCTTCAAGGACTTCTGGGGCCGGCCCAAGGCGCGTGCGGTGGACGGTGTCGATTTCGAGGTGCGTAAGGGTGAGGTGTTCGGGTTGCTCGGGCCGAATGGCTCCGGCAAATCGACCACCGTGAAGATGCTGCTCGGCTTGCTCTATCCGACCAAGGGGCACATCGAGGTCTTCGGCAAGTCACCGCGGCATGTGGCCACGAAATCCCGCATCGGTTATCTGCCGGAGGAATCGTATCTCTACCGTTACCTGAACTCCTACGAGACGCTCGATTTCTTCGGGAACCTGTTTCATCTCACGAATGATGAGCGACGTCAGCGCAGCGAGCAGTTGCTCGACATGGTGGGCCTGAATCAGACGCGCACGCGTTCGGTGGGCGAATTCTCGAAGGGCATGCAGCGCCGCATCGGCCTGGCGCAGGCGTTGATCAACGACCCTGACCTCGTGATTCTCGACGAGCCGACGGCGGGGCTTGATCCGATCGGCTGCCGCGAAGTGAAGGACTTGATTCTCGCCCTCGCGCGGCGTGGCAAGACGGTGATTCTCAGCAGTCATCTGCTGTCGGACGTGGAAGATGTCTGTGACCGCGTGGTGATTTATTACGGCGGGAAGATTCAGGCGATGGGTGAGTTGAAGGATCTGCTCGCGAATCGCGACGCGGTGCGCATCACCACGCCGCCGCTCTCGCGGGAAACGACCCAAAAGGTGATGGAGCTGATTCGTCACGATGTGACGGAGGACAAGATCCGGATCGATAACCCGACGCAGAATCTGGAAAGCTATTTCCTGGATGTGGTCGCAAAGGCGAAGCTGGCGGCGGCGGAAACTTCCGGCGCGCAGTCCGGCGGCAAGGTTGCGGCGTACCTGCAAGCGGGCGCCACGGTGAAACCGCCGACGGACAAAGTGCTGGAACGCCTTACCGCTCCGGCGCCAGTGAAGGAAGAGGTGAAGCCTGTTGCGGCTCCTGCGGCGAGCGTGAATCAGGCGAAGCTGGATTCGCTTTCGAAGCCGGAACGTGCCGCGTCGGAGGCGAGCGTTTCATCCGCGACGACCTCCCCAGCCGCGAGTGCGACGCCGGCGACTGAGGTGAAGCCGGCGGATCTCGCGAAGGCGAATGAGAAGCTCTCCTCGCTGTTGAACAAGCCAAAGTCCTGATGGAATCCGTATTCCCATTCCTGCGGGTGTTGCTGCGCTACAGCGTCATCGTTCCGCTGCTGCGCGGGCTTTTCGGTCAGCGCATCTGGGCGGTTACGGCGCTGACCTGGAAGGCGGCCTTTCGCTTCCGTCTCTTCTGGGTGCTTTCCGGTTTGCTGCTCTGCTCGGTGGTTCTGCTGCCGATGCTGCTCAAGGACGACGGCACCGCGCGCGGGTTCATCCAGATCATGCTGACCTACACGTTGAGTGTGATCACGGCGTTACTCGGGTTTTCGACGCTCTGGCTGGCTTGCGGCACGCTGGCGCGGGACATCGAGGATTGCTCGATGCAGATGGTCGCAGTGAAGCCAATCGCGCGCTGGCAGATCTGGCTGGGCAAATGGCTGGGCATCCTGCTCCTGAACGCGAGCTTGCTGGCTGTTTCCGGCGGGGCGGTCTATGGGCTTCTTCATTGGCGGATGACAAAGATGGAGAACGCTGTGGTGGCGGCGAAGGAGAGAAAAGATGATCGCCTCGCAGCGTTCATTGATTCGCAACTCAACATCCTGCGGAACGAAATCTTTGTGGCTCGCGCGGGACTCAAGGAGCCTCCACCGGACATTGAGAAGGAGGTGGCGTATCAGGTGGCCAAGATGCCGAATCGAGATTCCCTTCCGCCAGACCAGTTGGCGGAGGCGACGGCGCAGCTGCGGGAAAGGGTGAAGGCGTATCAGCAGGTGGTCGGGCCCGACCATCGCCGGGAGTGGACGATCGATTTCGGTTTGAAGCGTCACTTGATCGGCGATGGGCCATTGTTCCTGCGCGTTAAATTCTTTGCGGCCCAAACGAACGCTGCGGGATCGTACGTCGGGCTGTGGACGATTGGCCCGTATAACAGTCCACTGAGCGAGAGTTATCCGCAGAGTCTCGCCGCAAACACATTCCACGAAATACGGGTGGATGGTGGGGCCAAACTGCTTGATGAGCAGGGACGGCTCGTCGTGAACTTCGTCAATCGCAATGAGACGGCTCTCGTTTTCCCAATCGATGAAGGCCTCGAAGTGCTGTATCGCGAGGGGGGCTTCGGCCTGAACTACCTGCGTGCCCTTGGCATCATCTGGTGCTGGCTGGCACTGCTGGCGAGCCTGGGCCTGGCGTCGGCCAGCCTGCTTTCCTTTCCCGTCGCTGCATTTTGTTCCATCAGCCTGCTGGTGGTGGCATTGTCGAGCAGCACGCTTTCCAATGTGGTGAAGGAGGGGACTGTGAGTGGTATTGATCACGAGACCGGCGCTGATAGCGGGTCAACGATTGATCTCGTGGTGGTGCCGCTTTTCAAGGTCATGCTTTCGGTCGTCAATCTGGTTCAAACCTTCGAGCCTGTGGATGCCTTGAGCACTGGACGCAGTATTACCTGGGGACAGCTCGGAACTGCGTTTGCGCAAATCGTCCTGCTGATGGGCGGCATCCTCGGGGGACTTGGTGTGATGTTCTTCACACGACGGGAACTGGCCACAGCACAAGGGACCAGCTGACATGACAGGAAAGCCATACAAGCTGTTCATGCTGACTGCCGCAGCGCTATTGCTGGTGGCGGCCGGATTCCTTCAGCAACGCCTAAATCGTCAGCGGACCGAGCTGGGTTTGACGCGCGTGGCACCGTTGGAGAATGCGCCGCCGGTTCTAGCTTTTACCACGGTGGCGCTGGGCGGATTCCGAGGGCTGATCGCCAACGCGCTGTGGGTTCGCGCGAACGATCTTCAGATGGAGGACAAATACTTTGAGCAGGTCCAGCTCGCTGACTGGATTACAAAGCTGGAGCCAACCTTTGTCCATGTCTGGCTCGTACAAGCGTGGAACATGGCCTACAACATCTCAGTCAAGTTTCGCGATCCGTATGACCGCTGGCGTTGGGTGCAACGGGGCATTGAACTCCTGCGCGATCAAGGCCTGCAGTACAATCCGAAGGAAGCACTTCTCTATCGCGAGCTTGCCTGGTTCTACCAGCATAAGATCGGTCAGAACCTCGATGATGCGCATCTCGTCTACAAATATGAACTGGCTCGTCAGATGACCCGGGTTTTGGGCGGCGGGCGCCCGAACTACGACGAGTTGCTCAATCCACAGACTCCAGAGGCGCGTCAGCGAGTGGAGCTATTGCGGGAGAAGTTGAAGATGGACCCGGCCATGATGAAGAAGGCCGATGACGTCTATGGTCCAATGGAATGGAGGCTTCCGGAAGCCTCCGCGATTTACTGGGCCACGGTGGGTCTGGAGAAGTCGAACAAGAAGGAACTTATCACGTTGCGCCGGGTCATTTACCAGTGCCTCCATATGAACGTCATGAGGGGGCGAATCGTGGCTGAGAATCCTGATGGCTCTTATACGTTTGGTCCCGACCTCACCAAGATCGCGATGGCGAATGAAGGATACGGCAGAATGCTGGCGGAGGAGACGGACAAGAAGATCGTGATTGAGAAGGCTCACATGAACTTCTTGCGGGAAGCTGTCTACCTTCTCTACACGCATAATCGTCTGTCCGAAGCCGATCAGTGGATGAAGGCCCTCCGTGAGAAGTATCCGGATGCGATCGAGAAGAACGTGACGGCGGAGCAATACGCGCTTGCGCGAATGATTGGCTCCATCAAGGACTTAAATCATAACAGGACCAAGGCGGTGATCGAGGGGTTGGTCAGCCAGTATTTCTTGAATCTCGCGCTCGACAACGACGATAGGGCTGAGGGGTTGCTCCGTCTGGCTCGACAAGTGTGGCAGTTTTACACCTCGGAAACCGCGCACCGACAGGAAGTGTTGAAGCTCGAGCCCATGGACAAAATCGTCATTCGATTCCGTGACATGGCGATTAACCCCGAAAACGGTTTCCGCCCCGAATACGCCGCCCGTATCAGGACCAAGCTGAACCTGCCGCCACCTCCTGCGACCACGAATTCGCCGACGGCTACTCCGGCCGTTCCGTTGAAGTAACTCCTGCGTCGCGCGGACTATTTCGCTATTGGGACACGGGCGGCTTTCACCATCTGTTCCACGAACGAGTCGACCTTAAAGTCGGTCTCCGGCGTGGTCCATTGCACGACCCCATTGGCGTCGATTACCACGGTGCGGACGTTGTGGTTGATCGGTTCCGCCGGATTGGCCCGCCAGAATTGCAGGCCGAACTGTTCGCCAATGGCGGTGATGTCGATCAGCGGCGCGGTGACGTGATTCCAGTGCTGTAGGTCGACCTTGTACTTCGCCGAGTATTCCTTCAACCGCTCCGGCGTGTCGTAATCAGGGTCAATGGTGATACTGAGCAGGTGCCAGTTGGTGGGGCCGCCGCTCATCGCCTTCAGCTTCTCCTGGGCCGCTTCGAAGTTGCTGCTCAGGCGCGGACAGAACGTCGGAAACGGGCAGCGCGTAAAAATGAAGGTGAAGCCCAGGGCCTGTCCTTTGAAATCGCTCAGGCGCATGACCCGGCCCAGGGTGTTCGTGAAGGTGTAGTCGGGAATTTTGTCGCCGACCGCCAGAGGCTCGACTTCGCGCACGGGACGAAATCCGCTGGGCTTGGAGGGCAACGGCGTGCGCGGGCCATCGACCTTTTTGAGCTGATCGATCCAGCCATCGTCCTCGGTCACGAGCATGCGAAAGGTGATGGTGTCACCCGCCTGCAGGCCTTGCAGCTCCTTGTCCTCGCGCACGTCGAGCATCATGGTCATCGCCTCCATGTAGCCGGGAATATCCTCGTGATCGATCAGCACCTTCTTGCGCTCGGGGAAGAGTTCCTTAATCACGCCCTTGACCTGGTAGATCGTCGGATTGGTTCCGGTCGCGGCGTGCGGGGTGGTGTTGGTCGATGACGGCGCGGAAGGATTGGATGGAGTGGATTGCTGGCTGCAGGACAACGCAGCCAGTGCTAGGGCCAGCGCGCCGATGAGGCTGAGATGTGTTCGTGAACTCATGACTGCGGCAAACATTAGTCGCCGATTCGCCACTGACAAGTGCGGTGAGCAAGCTCGCAGCCTTCTGGTTCTGCCCGAGAACTTGCCAGCCTCCAAAGGCTTGTGGTTAATTGGCGCACACATGCCGCAGTCAACGCCCAGCCAGACCGCCGAGGATTATCTCGAACGCATCCACGAGCTGATCCAGGAGAAGGGCTACGCCCGCGTCGTGGACATCGCCAGTTCGCTGAACGTGAAGCAAGCTTCGGTGACGAGCATGGTGCAGAAGCTCGACGAGCTGGGCTTCCTGAACTACGTGAAGTATCGCGGCCTGGTGCTCACCGACAAGGGCCGCGCCGTGGCGACGGGCATTCAACAGCGGCACGAAACGCTCGCGCGATTTTTCTCCCTGCTCGGACTGGATGCGGAGACGCAGCATCGCGACATCGAGGGCATTGAACATCACCTCAGTCCGGCCACCGTCGAGACGCTGGCGGATTTGGCGACGTATTTTGAGAAGAACCCCGACGTGCTCAAGAGTTTCGTGAAATCGCGGAAGCCCGGACGGCGGGAGTCGTGAATCCCCATTTGGCTGGCGGCGGCGCTTTTCCGGGCGCATTTATTTCGCGGTATCTTTCGGGCGGACGCGTGGGTAAATTTCCCGTCCAACACCAACAGCGCGCTTCATGAACACCATCTCGGGCAAAATCATCGACCGCACGTGGAAGCAGATCAACGAAGCCACGGAAGAGGAAGGCCAGCGGCTGCTCGATGTGATGGCCAAGCAACAGCCTTTCGTTGTCGCGTACCTGATGGCGGTGGAGGAAACTTTGATGGGCGAGGAGGAACGTGGGCAATTGATCCTGATCGGCCTCATCCTGTGGAAGATTCTCTCCGAGCAGAAAAAGGATCTTCGCCAGATCAACATGGACGATTTGGAGGCGGCGGAAACGGCGAACCTGAAGTTTCTCGAAGAGCTGGAAGACGGCTCCGAGATGGACCACATGGCCGGCCTGCAAAATCTACTCGCGACCTACAATCAGGTGCCTCTTCTCAGCGCGGTGATCGAATCGCTCATGGCGGACAACGAGGAAGAGCCCGAGATGGCGAATGAAAACATGGGCCTGGCGTTGCTGCACTTGAAGTCCGTGCTCGATTGTCTCGACCAGTAATCCTCCGTTCCCGCTCTGACGCTCAATTGAACGTCTCAGGATAGTGTCGTGCGGCGCATTCCGGGCACAGGCTGGGGCTGACGCGGGCATCCGAGTGACGTTCGATGTAGGCCTCCATCCGGCTCCAGAATCCCTTCTCGCTCAGGATGCGTTTGCAGGTCACGCAGACCGGCAGCAGGCCGTTGATGCGTTTCACCTCTGAAAGGGTTTCCTCCAACTTGCGAATCAATCGCTCGCGTTCGACGGCCGCCGCGTGCCGTTCCTCCAGCAGACGTCGTTCGCGCAGGACGCGCCGCACGGCCAGCGGGAGACGGTTCAGGCGATCCTTGAAGATGTAATCGTCCGCACCGTCGTCAATCAGGCGCGTGGCCAGTTCCTCGTCGAGGCCGCGTGTCACCAAAATGAAGGGAACGTCTTGCTGCAGCTTCTCCAGCTGTTCGAGAACGTCCACGGCGTTCCAGTCCGGAAGCGAGAGCTCGGACAGCACGACGTCATACTTCGCCTGGCTGACGCGTAGGAGAAAGTCTTCCCGGGTCGAGACGATGTCGGCGCACACGCTGTAGCCGTGCAGCCGGAGCGCGCGCAGGCACAGTTCGGCGTCCGCCGGGACGTCCTCGACCATGAGCACCCGGAGCGGTTGTCCGGTCACGAACGCTGTATCGAATCCTTGCCTTCCCATACCTCTGAACCTTTCTCCACCGTGATGACGCCGGGAACGGCCCGGTGAACAATCGCTGCCCCGAACGAAACCGTTCCTGCCCACGTTGGCGACACCATTCGTGCCTCCTCAATGCACATGGGATGCCATCGAGGAATCGCGATGCGACGAGATTCGTTATGGAATCGAACCGCGCTTTTGTGGGGAAATCTAAGGCCAGGCTCGACCACCGATGGTCGGTGGGTTGTGGGCGACCTTTTGGAGTGAACGATCGCGGGACAATGGAATCCCAAACGGGACACCACTCAGGATGCTTTACATTCGCCGCGGTCGGCTACTTTCCTGTGAGGCCGTTGAGGTAAGCCAGCACGAGGTCCGGCAGGTCGCTGCTGTAGCCGCCTTCCAGCAAGCTGAACACGGGGATGCCGAGCTTGCGCATTGATTCGCCGAGCCAGTGGAAGTCCTCCGCCTCGAGCGTTTCCTGCGCGAGGGGATCGCGCGCATACGCATCGAAGCCGGCCGAAACTCCGATGACTTCCGGCTTGGACTTCGCCATGTCGTCCAGGGCGCGTTGCAGCACTTTGCGATACTCCTGTCGCGGTGTCTTCGGTGCGACGGGATAGTTGAAGCAGTTCTTGCCTACGTGCGTCTCGCCGGTGCCCGGGTAGCAGGGGAATTGGTGGATGGAGTAAAAGCTCGCCCTGGCGTTCCCGAGTAGAATCGCCTCCGTCCCGTTGCCGTGATGTACATCGAAGTCGAACACCGCCACGCGCTTTGTGCCCGTGGCCAGCGCTTCGAGCGCGGCGATGGCGATGCTGTTCAGGTAGCAGAAGCCCATGGCGCGGTCCCGCACGGCGTGGTGCCCAGGCGGACGCATGAGGCTGAACGCCATTTCCCCTTTGCGAGCAGAGGCGAGGGCTTGCAACGCGCCTCCGATGGAACGCCGGGCGTGTTCGATGATGTCGGCGTGTCGCGGCGTGTCGCCGTCGAAATCTTCCAACGCCGCTTTGACGCGGGTGAAGTGTTCCTTCGTGTGGGCGCGGAGAATCGTTTCCTCCGGAACGTCAGCCAGCGGCGCTGCCCAATCGAGCTTCAGCCCGGTTTGGGAACGGAGTTTCTCGATCGTTCGCGCCACGCGCTGGGGACGTTCCGGGTGTCCGGCGCTGTGGTAACCCGTGCAGCGTTCGTCGGTGATGATTTTCATCGCAAGCCGAGCATCCCGAAGCGGTCGGGAACCTCGCAATCAAATTCCTTTGGCCAGCGGCCCGGGCGTCGCGTCTTCCAGCTCGCGGCGGATCGAATCCTTCAGCGGCGCCAGGGCGCGGAGCATGTCACCGCCCGCGCCCAACAGGGCATCCGCGTGGCGGACGATCATGGAATTGGGAACGCCGTAGGGCCGGACCATGAGCACGTAGGCTAGCGCTTCGCGTTCCTTTCCTTCGCCCAGCGCCTGTCGCGCCAGGGCAAACGCGGCGGCGGGCGAACGGCTCACGCCAGCGTAGCAATGGACGAGCACGGTGACTGGTGGCGACGTGGCGGAGGAGGCGAGGCAGCGTTGCCCAAAGTCGAGGATGGCCTGCACCTTTTCCTGACAGGGAGGGGTGCCCAAGATGGTCGATGTTTCGACAGCGGTTTCGAGATCGTGAAAGTGCAGTTGCTCGTGGATGCCGCGAAACCACATCGGCGTGCCCTTCGGCGTGCCGGGATCTTCGAGCGACAGGAGATGAGTCACGCCGAAGCTGGCGAAACCGTTTACCTCGCCTTTGCCGCAAATGAACAGTCGATAGGGCAGCGAATGCATGTTGTGTGTCGCTGCAAGGGTGGTTCACGATCGGTCTCGTCGCAAGTGCTGCTTCGGTGAACGATTACAGACTGACGTCGGCGAAGGAATCGCAAAAAAAGTTTCGAAGGTCCGGTGGGGCGAAAATCATTCCCGCCGGATCGGAAATGAACCGGTTCCGGGCGCGAGTGGAGCTGAAGCTTTCACACTTCCGAAAACGTGCGTCGCGAGCCCGTCGCCACGCTGCAAAATGCTTTGAACAAACACGAAAGAATTCACTCCAACTTCCGTCGAAAGATTTGACGGTTCCGTACCCGGGCGATACACCATAGCCGCATCCGGGTCGGGTATTGGTCGACGGTCCGGGTAATCTCTCAATGCACGCTCCGATGTTTTTGTTGGCAGAATCCGAATTGGTCTTCGTGTGGCGGAATGCCACGCCGGAGGCCAAGGCGATCATTGTCATCCTCGTCATTTTCTCGATCTTCGCGTGGTCGGTGATGGCGCAGAAGGCCATGCAGATGCGCCGTGCGAAACGGCTCAACACATTCTTCGAGTCCGAATTCCGCACACAGAAGCACGTGCTCGACGTTTACGATCGCAAGCTGCAAGTGCCCGACTGTCCGCTCTTCGTCGTGTATCAGGAAGGCTGCAAGGAACTCGATGCGCGCTTGAAGGAACGCGGAAGCAATGAACGCCGCCGTTACGTCTCACTCAAGGGAATGGAACACGTGAAACGCACGCTCGAACGGACCGTCGCGCAGCAATCGCTGAAGCTCGAGTCCGGTTTGATCCTGCTGGCCATCGCGGTCAGCGGTGCGCCGTTCCTCGGACTCCTCGGCACGGTGTGGGGCGTGATGAGCACGTTCAGCTACGTGGCGTTGAAGGGCAGCGCTGATTTGAAGACGATGGCGCCCGGTGTTTCCGCCGCGCTGGTGACGACGGTGGCCGGCTTGCTGGTCGCCATTCCGTCCATGTTCGGCTACAACTGGCTTGTGCATAATCTCCGCGTCCAGACGGTCGATCTGGACAACTTCGCCCAGGAACTCACCTCCCACATGGAGACGGAGTATTTGCGCGACGAGGAAGATGTCGTGAGGTAAGGACGATGAGACGCTTCTCCCAACGCAACAGCCTGGTCACGCTGTCGGATATCAACATCACGCCGCTGCTGGATCTCGCGTTCGTGTTGCTGATCATCTTCATCATCACCACGCCGTTGCTGGAGCAGGGGTTGAATCTCAAGCTGCCGCAGGGCGGTCAGGCGGACAGTCCAAAGATCAATCCGCGCGACATTCGGACCGTGGACATCAGCGCCCGCGGGGACTACAAGTTTCGTGAACGGTTTTACTCCGTGGATCAAATCGCCACGACCTTGCGCGACGAACAGCGCCGGAACCCGAACCTCATCGTCTACGTTCGCGCGGACGAGGAAGGCGCTTGGAAGCACATCGCCGCGCTGCTCAACCGGTTTGAACAGGTGGGCGTGGTCAACATCTCCATGCGCACCGACCCGACGACCGCGCCGCGGCGTTCGCGGTAAACAGGACTGCCACTTTCGATGGACCGAAGCCAAAAGAAATGTCTGATCGCCTCCGCCAGCCTGCATGGTTTCCTTACCCTGCTGCTGGTCTTCAGCTCGGCGTTTTTTGTGGCGAAAGAGAAGCCCACCACCTTTTCCAAATTGCAGTTTGTTCCGTCGAAGTTCGTTGAAGACGCGATGGCCGGTGGCGGCGGTAATCCGAACATCGCCCGCACCGATGATGTCCAGAAAGGCTCGCCCGACGCGCCGAAGCAGCTCATCAACCCGCCGCCCCAGGCCTCCCGGCAACAACAGCCGACACCGCCTCCGCCCGCTCCCGATCCGGAGCCCGTGAAGCCGGAACCCAAACGGGCGGAAAAAAAGACACCTGAGCCCAAAGTGGAACCGGCGGCGACCAAGAACAAAACCACGCCAAAACCCACGGAGATCGCGAAGCCCAAGATTGCCGACAAGCCGGTTCCGACCAAGCCGCGCATTGACCTCAGTGAGTTGAAGCCCGTAACGCGCACCTCTGACGACAAACGCAAGCAGCAGGAGGAAGCCGAAGCCCGTGAAGCGCAGCGCCAGCACAACGCTGCCGTGGCCGCCGCGAATGCCGCCCGGCAGCAAATGGCGAAACGGTTCAACCAGGCGGCAGGCGATCTGCAGCGAGGATTTGCGACCGGAACGAAGGTTGATGTGGGTGGACCGGGTGGCGAGGCTTACGCCAGCTACGGGATGTTTGTCCAAGACGCCTTCGACAAGGCGTGGATTGTTCTCCAAGACTTGAGCGACGATGACTCGGTTGCGATCATCCGTGTTCGCGTTGCCCGAGATGGCCGTGTGACTGACGCGCGTTTTCTGGAGCGTTCGTCGAATGCGACCATGAACAAGTCCGTGCAACGCGCGATGGACGCCGTGAAGAAACTTCCGCCCTTCCCGGACTTCATCAAGGAGTCCGAACGCAGCTTTACCATTGAATTCAATCTGAAAGCCAAAAGACTCCTCGGATGAACAAGCTCTTTACACCCGCTTTACTCGCCACACTGGCTTTGATGTTCTCGGCCGCCATTGCGCCATTGTGTGCTGCGGGCGACGAAAAACTTCCACCAATTGTCAGGACGAAAGACCCCAACGGCTTCCTGAAGCCCGTTCCCGTCAATGTCAGCGGTTTCACCGGCGAGGCCGAGTCCGTGCTGAAGAATGATCTGCTGTTCATGGGCGTGCAGCATGTGCCCCTCGATCAAGCGCAGTATCTGATCACTGGCAGCGCGGCCGGGCGCGTCGAAGGCCGTCTCACCGACAAGCCCACCAAGGGGATCATGCTCAACAAAGCTTACAGCGGCGGCTCCACCCGGCAGCAGATCCACGCCTTCGCGGATGACATCGCCAAGGCGCTCACCGGATTGCCTGGCATCGCCCAGACGAAGATGGCGTTCAAGGCGGAGAAAGGCCCCGGCCGCAGCGAAATCTACATCGCGGACTTCGATGGCTTCGGCGCGCAGGCGGTCACCAGCGACAACAACATCGTTTCCGACCCCGAATGGCGCGGGCGCGACATGTTGGTTTACTCGTCCTACAAGCTGGGCGGGCCCCACATCTTTTCCCACCACCTCTCCTCCGGCGCGCGGAACCCGGTGGCCCGGCATCCCGGCGGAAACTACAGCCCGGGTGTTTCGCCCGATGGTTCGAAGGTGGCGATGATTCTCAGCAAGGGCGGCAGTCCGGATCTCTACGTGGCCAACATTGACGGCAGCGGATTGCGGCAGTTGACCAAGACCCGGGAATCGGAATCCTCCCCGTGCTGGTCGCCGGACGGCAAAACGATTTGCTACGGCTCGCGTGAACGCGGTGCGACGTTGCTCTTCACCATTTCCGCCGCCGGTGGCACTCCCCGGCTGTTGTCCACCAGCGGCGCGCCGACGCCGACGGAGCCGGATTGGTCGCCGGACGGCAAGTGGATCGCGTTCACCTCGCAGACGCGCAGTGGTTTCAATATCTGCATCGTCCCGGCCGGCGGCGGGGAGGCGATCGTGCTCGTCGATGGCGAAGATCCGTCCTGGGCGCCCAATTCGAGGGCGCTCCTTTTCTGCCGCGGGCGCGATCATGCCAAACAGTTGTCTTTACTTGACGTGCCCACCAAACAGGTAAAAACTCTCGGCCGCATTCTGGAGAGCAATTCGCAGCCGAGTTGGGCGAAGTAAAAAACTAATGCACAGAAGGCTCTCCACATCGCTCAAAAACAAAATGAAACTCGCTAAGTCCGTTTATCTGCTCACCGTCGCCCTGACGCTTTCCGCAACGCTCGTCGGCTGCAAAAAAGGCCTCGACAAGACCACCAGCATCCCCGGTGGACGCCCTTCCGTAGTCGGGGACAGCGGTCCCAATCCGCCTCGCGATATCGATCGTGGTGGAGTCATTCCGCCTCCCAATTTCGGTAACAACGGTGGCGTAACGCCGACGAATCCAGGCTTTGACCCCACAAAAGGCGATGCGGGTATCGGTCAGGCAAAGGGTGACTTCACTGGCTGGACTGAGAACCGCGATGAGTTCGCCAATCAGACGGTCTATTTCGATTTCGACAAGTCCAACATCAAGCCGGGCGAAGTGAGCAAGCTCGAAGAAGTGGCCAAGAAGATGAAGGACGCCTTCAAGGGTAAAGCGTTGCGCATCGAAGGTCATTGCGACGAGCGCGGCACGGAAGAATACAACCGCGCCCTCGGTGACCGACGCGCCCTCTCCGTTCGCGAGAAGCTGGTCCAGCTCGGTCTCGACCCCGAAATGCTGCCGACCATCACCTACGGCGAAGAAAAGCCGGCTGATATGGGTCATGACGACACCGCTTGGAAGAAGAACCGCCGCGGTGAACTCATCCTCCTTTCGCCTCCGGGATCGAATTAAATCCAGACGGCTCCCGTCTGACACAATCCTGTCGGCCTGTCGTATGACCGGCGACAGGATTGGTGCTTTACACACCGGAATGACGGGCCTAGTTTTACCATCAGAAAGACAATGTTTATGAATACTCTGTTCGCAGCCATGTTGGGCGGTTGGGAAATCGTGCTGATCCTCGCGGTCGTGCTGATTCTGTTCGGAGCCAAGAAGCTCCCCGAACTCGCCAAGGGCTTGGGCCAGGGCATCAAGGAATTCAAGAAGGCCACCACGGAAGTCTCCAACGAGATTCACACGGCCATGGACGACAACCGCTATTCGCAGCCCCGCCAGATCGACCAGCAGCCAGCTTCCAAGCCTGCGGAAAGCCAGTCTTCTGCCCCGTCCAACAAAGCCTGAGTCCGATTCTCCTCTGAAAGCACGTCATGTCGAACAACCCCGATGATCCACGTACAGACGAGGAGTTGGGGGACGAAGGCGGCCCGGTAAAGTCCTTTCTCGATCATCTTGAGGACCTTCGCTGGGTTCTCATCAAGAGCCTTGCCGCCCTCGGCATCGGCATGTTGATCTGCCTCATCGCAGGCGATCAAGTCGTTCACATTCTCAAGCGCCCGCTGCTCAACGCCAAGGCCAAGTATCCCGGCACGAACGAGGTTTGGACCATTTCCTGGGGCACCAACGTCATGAAGGTGCTCAAGCTGAACGACGCCCAGCAGGAGCAATATGGCGGCGGCACCAATCGCTACAAATCCTGGAAGATTGATCTGCTGCCCAACGGCACCAATGGATTTTTCCTCGGCCTCGCTCCCGACCCGAACATGGACCCCAGCACGGCGGAGCGGATGAAGATCGATCTGATCAACCTCAGCCCGGTGGGCGGCTTCTGGGTGGCACTGCAAGTCTCGATGTACGGCGGCACCCTGCTCGCGTCGCCGTTTATTTTTTACTTCATTGCCGGCTTCATCTTCCCGGCGCTGCGGATGAAGGAGAAACACTACGTCTACCGAGGTCTCGGCTTCGGCGTGTTCCTCTTCTCGCTCGGCGTGTGTTTTTGTTACTTCATCCTCATGCCCATCGCGCTTTCCGCCTCGGCCATGTATTCGAACTGGCTGGGCTTCGAGGCGAACCAGTGGCGCGCGGAGGATTACATCAGCTTCGTCTGCAAGTTTATGCTCGGCATGGGCATTGGCTTCCAGATGCCCGTGGTGCTGCTCACCTTGGTGAAGATCGGCGTGTTGAATTACACGATCCTATCCAAGATGCGCCGTTACATGATCGTCGTGAACCTCGTGCTCGGCGCGCTGCTCACCACGCCCGAAGTCATCACGCAGGTCATGATGGCCATCCCGCTCCAGCTCCTCTACGAAATCAGCGTGTGGATCGCCTGGTTCTGGGAACGCCGCGACAAAAAGCGGTCGCAGACGTGATGCGTAATCCGTGATCCGTGATTTCACGGCGCACCCCCATCCCGTTCACGCATCACGGATCACCCGTCACTCGTTACGCTTCGAGCGCCTTTACCGTCGCGTCCAAGCTCGCCGCATCCGCCACGTTCAACATCTGCGCGTTGCCATCGATGCGTTTCATAAAACCGCTCAATGCCTTGCCCGGCCCGAGCTCAATGAACCGCGTGTAGCCCTGCGCAAGCAGATGGCGCATCGAATCCTCCCAGCGCACGGACGACGTCACTTGATCGACCAAACGCTGGTGAATCTCTGACGGAGCGCCGTGCGGTTGCGCGGTGACGTTTGAAATCACAGGAACGATGGGAGACTTCAGCGTTGCGGCCTTCAAGACGCCGTCCAGTTTCGGCTGCGCACTGGCCATCAACGCCGAGTGATACGCGCCCGCGACCGTCAACGGCATCGCTTTCTTTGCACCCTTCGCCTTCGCGATTTCGCACGCGGCTGCCATCTTGTCCGCTGGACCGGAGATCACGATCTGCCCCGGGCAGTTCAAATTCGCCAGCTCCACGCCTGCTTCAGCACAAGCTTCGCGCGTCTTGGCTTCGTCGAGTCCGATGATCGCCGCCATGCCACCTTTCGTTGCCTCACAAGCCTCCTGCATGAAACGCCCGCGCTGCTGCACAACCTTGATGCCGTCCTCGAACGTCAGCGCGCCGGCTGCCGTCAGCGCCGTGAACTCGCCGAGAGACAGGCCGGCTGTCGACTCGAACTTTAGCCCCGGCACGCGTTCCTTCAGCAGTTCAAAGGCGACCCAGCTCACGAGGAAAATTCCCGGCTGCGCGTTCTCGGTCTTGGTCAGCTCGGCTTCCGGGCCTTCGAAACAAATCTTCGCGAGGTCGTAGCCGAGAGCGGCATTGGCCTTGTCGAACCACGCGCGCGCCGTGGGAAACTGCTCCGCGAGATCGCGTCCCATCCCGACGGTCTGGGCGCCCTGTCCAGCGAACAAAAGTGCGGTCTTGCTCATATAAAGTGGGGTGACTTAAGCGCAACCTCCGGCAAAGAGGAAGGAAGTTTTGGGCTGCTCCAGCAACCACGGCGCGCGGTGTTCCGAACGCGTTCTGTGAAAGCGATCCGTCCGCGGATTGCTCTGTTCCGCGAACGGAACGCTGGCTCCCGCACGTCGTCTCCGATGGTGCGACGAAAAGAAATATTCCGACGGGAACCCAGCCAAACTCGGGCTTTCTGTTCGTGAAGTCCTGCTCCGAGACACCGTGGCAAAGCGGCTGCTAAAGGACGTTCATCAGAAAGTAACCATGACGACCCGAAGACTTCACACTGTTCCGTTCCGACTCTGCGCCGCGCTCGTTCTCGCCTCGAGTGGCTCCGCCTTGGCTCAAGGCACCAACGCGTGGACCAACGTCGTGGGCGGCTCATGGCACGCGCCGGCCAACTGGTCCCTCGGCGCCGCCCCCGCCATCGCCCAGAACATCGTTGCGATCACGAATTTCAATTCCAAGACGGTTACTGCGGACGCGACCACGCCCGCGGTGAATCTCTCCGTGCGCAATCTCATCCTCGGCGCGCTTCAGAACCGCCAGAACACGCTCGTGCTCACGAATCTCGCCTCTCCGCTGCAGGTGACGCGCGGATTGACGATGACCGCCGGCGGCGCGCTGCAAGTTCACAATTCCGAGCTCCGCGTTGATGCCGCGCTGGGCGGCCAGGTGACGATGACCGCCGCCTCCGCGAGCTTCGTGAACAGCTCCGCGTTTCTCAGCAACAGTGCTCTCCTGAAGATCGGAAACGGCGCGGGTCTCTCCGCTATCAACCTGACGAACAGCTCTCTGCTCACGGACCACGAACTTCGCGTCGGCGCCGTGAACCGTTCGCTCGGTCGCCTGAATCTCGCCGAGGGTCGCGTCGAAGTCGGGCTGGAGCTCTATGTCGGCGACGAAGCGGGCTCCACGGGAGTTGTGACTATCGCTTCGGGAACTCTTCAAGCGCTCAACACAAACGTTAACACCCGCATCGGCCATCGTGGCAACGGCTCGATGATTGTCTCCAACGGCCTGGCGCACTTCGATGATGTTTCGGTCGGTCGTCACGACACGGCGCGCGGTACGCTGTTGGTCGCGGGTGGTGAGTTCGCCTGCGGCACGTTGAGCATCGGCCGCTTCTCGAATTCCGTAGGCATGGTCACCGTCGCCGGCGGATTCCTGAATGTCGCCGACGGCAGCCTCTACGTGGGCCGCGAAGGTAACGGTGCTCTCACGAATCTCGGCGGACGAATCACCGCGTCGCGCTTGATCGTTCCCGGTGCGACGAATACCGCCAGCGGGCTGGCGCAGTTCCTCGGCGGCGAATCGATCTTCACCTCGGGCCTCAATCTTGGCAGTCAGGTTTCGACCGGCCTCGTCGTGCTGAACGGCGGGGCGCTCTTTTGCACGAACGCCACCGCCACCGCGACGTCCATCGTTACGCAGGGTGAACTCGTGCTGAACTCCGGCGTCGCGCAGTTCGACCGCCTCGAACTCAACTCCGCCACCGGACGTCTCCAATTCAACGGCGGCACGCTCCGCGCCCGCGACCTCATCGTGAACAACGGCGCGCCGTTCGTCCTCGGCGACGGCGTGAATCCCGCGACGCTCGAACTCGATGGCGGCACGGTGAGCTTCGCCAACGGCATCGTCATCTCGCCGAATGCGACGCTTGGCGGCTGCGGCACACTGACCGGCAACGTGACCGTGCTCGCTGGCGGCTCGAATGGTTTCCAGCCCTGCGACCAGCCGCATGTTTCGCCGATTGCGCTGACCAATTTCGCCTCCGTCTCCACCGGCATTCGCTTCTCGTTCAACTCGGATGCCGGCGTGAACTACCTCGTCGAGTTCAAGAACGACCTCGCCGAACCCGCCTGGCAACCGCTCGCCACGCTGGCTGGCAACGGCGGTTTGCTCCACGTGACCAACAACCCGGCCGCGACCGGCGCGCGCTTCTTCCAAGTGAGGACACCATGAACATTCGCTCCGTCGAACATCGGCGCGCCGCCTTCACGCTCATCGAGTTGATGGTCGTCATCTCCATCATCTCCGTGCTCTCGGCGATTCTTCTGCCTGCGCTTTCCGGCGCGAAGGACAAGGCGAGGAACATCACCTGCGTGAACAACCTTCGGCAGATCATGACCGCCGCCACGCTCTACTCCGGTGACAACGACGACGTCCTGCTGCCCGCCGAGTATGACGCCGGCAACGGCGCGCCGTATCAGGAAGGCTGGGCGACGATTCTCGTGAACGGCGATTACATCACCGCGCCTCGTTCGAAATACTATTACTCGATCGAAGGTGGCGGCTCCGTGCTCCAGTGCCCGTCCGGACTCTACGAGGTTTACCAAAACAACCCGACCTCCCGCGACGACATCGAAGGCATGAAGGCCCGCCCCTACGCCTCCGAGAGCACCGGCACCAAGTTTTACGTTCACACCTGGTACGGCATCAACGCCGCGCTCGGGAACGGCAAAAGTTATCCTTTTACCCGTTCGCCGCTCGATCCTGAGCCGCGTGGCGAAGGCGGCACATCGAGCCGCACTCTCACCAGCGCAGCGACTGCACCGTTCCGCATGCCGGCCTTCTTCGATGGCTTCTGGCTGCTCAACGGTCACGACGAACGCATCAGCGCGCGGCACAACAAGCGCACCCGGACCAACCTCGTCTTCTTCGATGGCAGCGTGGAGACCATGAACACCTTTGCCATTCCCAACGTGAAAGACACGACCTCCGGCGACATCCGCTGGCGCTTCTAACGCTCGAATCATGAAGAACGCGAAACAATACATTCACATCCTGCTCCTCGCGGTCGTCACGGCTGGCGCGATTTCATGGATCCTCGTTCAGCAACGCGATGCCGCCAAACCGGAGACGCGCCAACACACCGGCCTCGGCGAAGTGATGGCCGAGGAAACCGCCAAGCAACTCGCCAAGCGCGAGAAGAAACGCGTCGTCGTCATCTCGCTCCAGAGCAAGGACCCCATCCTTCACGCGCAGGAGGAATCCTTCTTCGCGAAGCTGAAGACCCTTTGTCCGGAATCGGAGATCAAGGAAACCATCCGCGTCGATCCGGAAGGCGAGAAACGCTACGGACCCGGCCTCGGACTTTCCACGAGGCGCTTCCTCCGCATTGTCGAGCATAACGTGAAGGCCGACGTGCTCGTCTCCTTCATCGGCACGCCCGACCCCGGATCGGCCGAGATGCAAGCGTTCACGAACAAGATTCCGCGCTTCGTCGCCTCCACCCGTGATCTCGCCGACGCCAAGAAAATGCTCGAGAAGAACTGGCTCCGCGCCGCCATCGTGCCGCGCTACGACTTCCCTGCGCCGAAGGACGACCCGAAGACCACACAGGACTGGTTCACGCGCTACTTCCAGGTCGTCACCACCAACGAGCTCGCCTCACTCCCCAAAAGCTAGGCCCCATGAAAACCCCGCGCCGCTTCTTCCTCTACTCGCACGATGGCCAGGGCCTTGGCCACGCGCGACGCCATCTCGCCATCGCGCGCGGCATTGTGGAAGCGGACCCGACCGCCAGCGTCCTCATCGCCACCGGCATCGAGGAACTTCCAAATCCCGGTCTCCCGCCCAATGTCGAAGTCCTGAAGATGCCCAGCCTGCGCAAGATGGCCAACGGCCGCTACGAATCCCGTCGCCTCCTGCTCGCGCCACGCGAAACCCGCGCGCTCCGTTCCTCGCTTCTTCTCACAGCGGTGAAAAGTTTCCGCCCGCACGTTGTCCTCGCGGACAAGCATCCGTTCGGTGCCAGCGGCGAATTCCGTCACGCGCTCGCTGCCGCCCGTCGTCAGGGCGCGCGTTCGGCGCTCGGCCTGCGCGACATTCTCGACGAAGCCTCCACTGTCCGCCGCGAGTGGCGTCCGCACGGATTGCCCGGCGCCATCACCGATCATTACGACGAAGTCCTCATCTACGGTGAACGCGCCGTCTTCGATGCCGTCAACGAATACGACTTCCCGGAAGACCTCGCCGCCCGCTCGCACTACTGCGGCTACGTGATCAATCCACCGCCCGTCGCCACGCCGTCCACCGCGGCTCGCCCGCTCGTCCTCGCCACTGCGGGCGCGGGCGAAGACGGTTTCCACGTTCTCGCCTCGTTCCTCCAAGCCTCCGTCGGCGCGCCGTGGGACGCCATGGCCGTGAGCGGACCGCACTGCCCGCCCGAACACGCGATTCAACTTGCCGCGCTCGCCGCCGCCGCGAACGCCGAGTGGCACACGTTCGTTCCCGCGCTGGAAACCCGCATCGCGTCCGCCGCCGCCGTCGTCTGCATGGGCGGCTACAACACGCTCGGCGAAGCCGTCGCGTCCGGTGTGCCGACGGTTTGTATCCCGCGCGTCGTGCCCCGTCGCGAGCAACTCATTCGCGCGCGTGCGTTTGAACGCCTCGGTCTGCTCCAGGTGATCACCCCGAGCAACCTCACCCCAGAAAAGCTTCGCGCCGGATTGGTCAAGGCGCTGTCGTCCACCCCCAACACGACAGCGCTCGACTTCTCCGGCGCGTCCCATTCCGCCCAACGCCTCCTCGCCCTCGCCGATGCTGCCATCGCGCAGATGAACGGAGAACCCGCCTACGCATGAACCCGCCCGCCAAAATCGCCTACGTCGTGAAGCGCTATCCGCGCTTCAGCGAGACGTTCATCGTCAACGAAATCCTCGCGCACGAAGCCGCCGGCCAGGCGCTGGAGATCTTCTCGCTCGGGCCGTGCAGCGATACGCATTTCCAGAACGCCATCTCGCTTGTGCGCGCGCCCGTCACCTATCTGCCCGCGGAGGCGCCGAAGTCCGCCGACCTCTGGCGTGCGCAGCAGGAAGTCGCGACCAAACTTCCCGGCGGCTGGGCCGCGCTCGACGCCGCGCGCGGCGAACTGATTCGCGACGTCAATCAGGCGCTCGTCCTCGCGCTCATGGCCCGTCAGCGCGGTATCACCCATCTGCACGCGCACTTCGCCACCAGCGCCACCACCGTCGCGCGACTCGCCGCGCACTTCGTCGGCATCTCCTTTTCCTTCACCGCGCACGCGAAAGACATCTTCCACGAAAGCGTCGATGCCGCCGACCTGCGCCGCAAAATCGCTGAAGCCAGCGCCTGCATCACCGTCAGCGATTTCAATCTCCAGTTCCTCCGCGAGCAATTCGGGGACGACGCCCGCAACGTCACGCGCCTGTTCAATGGCATTCATCTCTCGCAATTCCCCTACGCCGCGCCGGCCAATCGCCCGCCGCTCATCGCCGCCGTCGGCCGGCTCGTGGAGAAGAAGGGCTTCGATGTTCTCGTTGCCGCCTGCGCTGAACTGGTTCGTCGCGGTGTGAACTTCCGCTGCCAGATCGCCGGCGGTGGCGAACACGAAGCTGCGTTGCGCGAACAGATCGCCACGCTGAACGTGCAGTCGCACGTCGAGCTCATCGGTCCGCGTCCGCAGCAGGAGATCGTCGCTCTTGTCCAAGGCTCCGCCGCGCTCGCCGCGCCGTGTGTCGTCGGCAACGACGGCAATCGCGATGGCCTTCCCACCGTGCTGCTCGAGGCGATGGCGCTCGGCACCCCGTGCGTTTCCACCGACGTCACCGGTATCCCCGAAGTTCTCCGCGACCAGGAAACCGGCCTGCTCGTGCCGCAGCGCGATCCCATCGCACTCGCGGATGCGCTGCAAAAGTTGATTAACGACTCCGCTCTCCGCGTCCGGCTGGCGGCGGCGGCGCGGGAGTTGATGGAAGCCGAGTTCGACATCACGCGGAACTCCGCCCGCCAGCGTGCCATCTTCGCTCACTGCATCGCGGTTCGGCGCGAAGCTGCCGAAGTTCGTCAGCCCGAAGTCACCTGCGCATGAAACGCATCGCCTACATCTGCGCGGATCCCGGCGTGCCCGTCTTCGGCTGCAAAGGCGCATCCGTCCACGTGCAGGAAGTCATCCGCGCGATGCACCGACTCGGCGCCACCGTGGAACTCTTCGCCGCGCGTATCGGCGGTGACGTCCCGAACGACCTACGCCATCTGCACGTTCACCAGCTACCCACGCCGCCGAAAGGTGAACTCGCCGAACGCGAACGCGCCTTGCTCGCCGCAAACGAGGCGCTGGCAACCGCGTTGTCCGGCGCCGGACACTTTGATCTGATCTACGAGCGTTACTCGCTCTGGAGCTTCGCCGCGCTGGAGTTCGCCCGCGCCCACGGCATCCGCAGCGTGCTCGAAGTCAACGCGCCGCTCATCGACGAACAAGCCGCCCACCGCGGCCTGTCCGACCGCGACGCCGCGGAAGTCGTCGCGAAGCGCGCGTTCGATGCGGCGTCCGCGATCGGCTGTGTGTCGGAGAAGGTCGCCGAGTGGGCGCGCTCCCGTTGTGCTGCACCGACCAAAGTCCACGTCGTCCCGAACGCCGTGAACCCGCATCGGTTCGGTCCAAAAGTGAAGGCGCATCAACCGCCGTCCCCCGACTCCTTCGTGGTTGGCTTCGTCGGCACGCTCAAGCCATGGCACGGACTTCCCGTGCTCGCGGATGCGTTCATCCAGTTCCACGCGCAGAATCCCGCCGCTCGCCTTCTCATCGTTGGCGACGGCCCGGAGCGCGACGCGCTGTCGTCCGCGCTCGCCGCTCGCGGACTCAGCGACGCCGTGCATTTCACCGGCGCAGTAACGCCCGAAGAAATTCCCGGCTGGCTCGCCTCAATGCACGTCGCCGTAGCCCCGTATCCCGCGCTCGACAACTTCTACTTCTCGCCGCTGAAACTGTTCGAATACCTGGCCGCCGGACTTCCCACCGTCGCGAGCCGCATCGGTCAGGTCACGGAACTCCTTCGCGAAGGCGAGACCGGACTCCTCGTGACGCCGGGCGACCCCACATCGCTCTGCTCGACACTCGCCCGCCTTCGCGCCGATGCTTCGTTGCGCGCGCAACTTGGCGCCAACGGTCGTGCCTACGTGGAACGTCATCACACGTGGGACGCCGCCGTCGCGCGCCTGCTCAAGCTCGCGAAGAACTGACATGGCCAAACCGAAATCCATCCGCGAAAGCCTGCCCGCCTTCCAACGGCTGCTCCATCACTGCCGTCCGGAGCTGCGCAAGCAGCGCTGGGTGATCAGCGGCTCGGTTGTCGCGCTGCTCAGCGAAGTTCTCTTCCGCGTGCTCGAACCGTGGCCGCTCAAGTTCGTCTTCGATCGCCTCCTCCGTCGCAACGGCGAAGGGCCGACCGGCGATTCCCCGACGCTCCTCGCCTGGGCCGCGCTCGCGCTCGTCGCCATTCTCGTGCTCCGCGCCATCGGTGCCTACTTCAGCGCCGTGGGTTTCGCCCTCGCCGGCAATCGCGTCGTCACCAGCCTGCGCAACCGGCTCTATCGCCACATCCAATCGCTGCCGCTCTCGTTCCACAGCGGGACGCGCGCTGGCGACCTCGTCATCCGTCTCATCGCGGATGTCGGCATGTTGCGCGACATGGCCGTCACGGCGTTGCTCCCGATGCTCGCGAAGGCGCTTATCCTCGTCGGCATGATCGGTGTGATGCTCTGGTTGAAATGGGACCTCGCGCTGATGGCGGTCGCCGTGCTGCCGCTCTTCTGGCTGCGCACCGTGTCGCTGACGAAAAAGATTCGCGACCTCGCCCGCAAGCAACGCACGCGTGACAGCGCCATGGCCAGCGCGGCGTCCGAGGCGCTTCATGGCATTCGCACCGTGCAGGCGCTCTCGCTCGAGGAACGTTTCGTCCACGCCTTCAGCGGCGCAAACGATCAGAGCGCCAAGGCCGACGTGAAAGGCAAACGTCTCGCCGCCGCGCTTGAACGTTCCGTCGATGTGCTCATCGGCGTCGCCACGGCGCTGACGCTCTGGTACGGCGGCGTGCTCGTCTGGCGCAACGAACTTACGCCCGGCGATCTCCTCGTCTTCCTCGCGTATCTCAAATACGCCTACCGCCCCGTGCAGGACATCGCGAAATACGCCGGCCGTCTCGCCAAAGCCTCCGCGTCCGCCAGTCGCGTGCTCGATCTGCTGGACCAAAAGTCCGCTGTGCGCGATGCCGACGGTGCCGTGGCCGCGCCGGTGTTTCACGGCGACATTCATTTCGACAACATCTCCTTTGCCTACGAAGAAGGCCGCCCGGTCTGGCGCGGACTGCAGGCGCGCATTCCCGCGGGCACGCATCTCGCCATCGTTGGGCCGTCCGGCAGCGGCAAGTCCACACTCGCCAGCTTCGCGCTGCGCCTCCACGACCCGCAATCCGGCTGCGTGCGCATCGATGGTCGCGATGTGCGCGAGTTCACGCTCGAATCTCTCCGCCGCCAGTTCTCCGTCGTGCTCGATGACACTGTGCTCTTCGCCGCCACGGTCCGCGAGAACATCGCCGCCGCCGCACCTGGGTCCAGCCCTACGGAAGTCGAGGCCGCCGCCCGGCTCGCCAACGCGCATGATTTCATCACGGCCTTGCCGGATGGATACGAGACCGTCCTGAGCGAACGCGGCGTGACTCTTTCCCGTGGCCAACGCCAGCGCCTCGCCATCGCCCGAGCTGCTTTGCGGCGTGCGCCGATTCTCTTGCTCGATGAACCTGCCACCGGACTCGATCGCGCCAACGCTTCGCTCGTGCTCGACGCGCTCACGCGCATTGAATCACGCCGCACGGTCATTCACATCACGCACAACCCGCGTCACGCTGCGAAGTCGGACCTGATTTGGTTCATCGAAAACGGCCGCATCGCCGAGCAAGGCACGCACGCGGAGCTGGTCGCTCGCGGCGGCCACTACGCCGCGCTGTGGAGTCTCGGCGATCAGGAGCCGTTGCCCACTGAAACCGCGGACAACGTCGTCCTGCTGGAGGAGGAACATGCTGCCATCTCCTGAAACCTGTAGCCGCCGAGGTGACGAGGCGGAGAGTGTGGTGGGCGGGAGAAGTTCGCCCTCACCCCGGCCCTCTCCCCCGGGGAGAGGGAGCGCGACGATTGCACTGGAGTCTTCGACGATTTCTTCCGCACCACTCACATGCTCAAGCGCGGAGAATGACAAACTCATTTCCGAAGACTCATTGCGCGCCCCCTCTCCTGAAGGTGAGGGCGGATCAAACAATCCGACCCCCGATCGGCTCGCTCCGCTCCTCAGATGCGGACTCTATCTGGACGGCAATGCCTTCGCCGTCGGGCGCCCTGATCAAGAGACAATTCCCCTCGTCACCGCGAGCGGCACGAAAGTGGTCGCCAAGTTCTTCACCTCGGATCGCGGCGCGCAGACGTTCGCGAACATGAACGCACTCTGGGCCTCTTCGTTCGGGGCGCAACGCCAGCCGCCCGGTCTGCCGCAGCCGCTCGATTTCCTGCCGGACTGCGGCGCGCTGATCATGGAGCGACTTGAAGGTCGTCCGCTCGCTGAACTTCACGCGAGCGCCGGAGATCACTTCGAACCCGCGCTTCGATTGCTCGCCGATCTACATGAGTGCGATGCCACGCCTGCCGTTAAGCGCAGCTCGCGCTCGATCGTTCGCTCCGCCGAACGCAAGGCCGCGCGTATCGCCGTGCTTGCGCCTGCGCACGCGGCTTTGGCGAAGGAACTCGCGGCGGCGCTCGAGGCCGGTCGGGTGAAGGAACGCGAGCTGGCGCCGAGTCACGGTGACTTCTCACCGCGCAACATCTTCGTCGGCACGGACCGCCTCACGCTCATCGACTGGGATCGCTTTCAACTCGCCGATCCCGCGCGCGACGTCGTTTACTTCGCCGCGTATGACTGGGCTGATTGGTTGCGTCGCGGCCGGATGCCGAATCGCGACAACTTGAAACGCGCCATCGAGATCTACGAATCCGTCCGTCCCGGAGCGAAGCTGAAGCGCGCGGTGTCGTTTCACATCGCGGCGAGCTGCCTGCGCCGCGCGCTGAGCATTCTGGAATTGTGGCCGGACCGAAGCTGGCTCGCGCCTGCGTGGCTGCAGGTCGGCCTGCGGGAATTGACCGCCGCGAAATGAAGATCACGATCCTCAGTCACAATCTGTCATCGAACGCCTCCATGCGCGCGCATCGGCTGGCGCTGGCGGCGCAGCATTTCGCGGACGTGAAGCTCATCGGCCCGGTGGAATTCTCCGGCCTGTGGCCCGCACTCCCGGCAGCGGACTGGATTCATTCCGTGCCGGAGTGTCGCTTTCCCAAGTTCGCGAGCTCGTTCGTGCAACTCGCCGAGATGTGCGACGGCGACGTGCTCATCGCCGTGAAGCCGCAGCTCGGTTCCTTCGGCGCGGCGCTGGTCGCGGCGGAGCGTTGGCCGAAGCCGGTCATTCTCGACCTCGATGATCTCGATACGGCCTTCGCCCCGCGCGAGGAATGGGAATCGAAGCCCGCGATGGCCAACTTGCATCGGCCGGCTTCTGCCGTGTTCGTGTCGTTGCTGACGCGCGCGACCGGTGCGGCGCAGGCGATCACGGTTTCCTCGACGGCGCTGCAAAAGCGATTTGGTGGAACGTTGCTGCATCAAGGTTGCGACACTCGACTGTTTGATCCGACGCGCATCGGTCGCGAGGCGGCGCGACGCGAATTCGGTTTCAAGGGTCCAACGATTCTCTTCGTCGGCACACCGCGCTGGCACAAGGGCATGAAGCCGCTCGCGAAAGCGGTCGCGGAAATTCCCGGCGCGCGCCTGGCCGTGGCGAGTCGCGACAAGGAATTCGCTGAGGGCGACTGGTCGCGCTATCCGGTGGACCCGGTGCCGATGCTGCCCTACACGGATGTGCCGCGACTCATCGCCGCGGCGGACGTGCTGGCGATTCCGCAGATCGATACCGAGGTGTCGCACTTCCAGATGCCGATGAAAGCGTACGATTGCATGGCGATGGGCGTGCCGATTGTGGCGAGCGCGATATCGGATTTGCCGCAACTGCTCGATGGCTGCGCGCGCCTCGTTCCGCCGGGCGACGTCGCTGCACTCGCCTGTGCGCTGCGCGAAACGCTGGAGCAAGCGGAGGCATCACGGGCAATGGCAGCGAAGGCGCGCGCGCGTTGTCTGGAGAACTACACAATGGCGCATGTCGGCGCGACGTTGCGCGAAGTCATCAGCAAGGTGGCGCCGGGATTGAAGTGAATGACCGCTGAGACTTCGATTTCCTCAACACTCGATCCCGCGATGCCGGCTTTGGACCGCGCGATGGACCCGGCTGTTGCTGGACCCGCGCTGAAGCGGGCGCTAGGAGAGTCGCTGCCGCGATGGGCAGGATCGGTGCTCAATCGCGTTCGGCTGCTGCGCCACAAGCCGGGTCGCCGCGCGCTGGTGGAGTATGAGCTGTCGATGGATGGATTGAGCGGAGCGGAGACGCTGACGTTGCTGGGCAAGATTCGCGCGAAAGGTTTGGACCGCAAGACGCCGGGTTTAATGGCGGAGCTGGCGCGGAATGGATTTGCTGCGGACAGCGCGGATAGAGTTTCGGTTCCGGAAGTGATGGGTGAAATCCCCGAGCTCCAGATGTGGCTGCAACGGAAAGTTCCCGGCGTTCCACTGACGAACTGGCTGGCGGGTGCCGACGGACTTAATATGGCCCACCGCGTCGCTAAGGCTGCGCACAAGATTCATCGCGCCAACGTTCCGGCGACAAGGCGTCACACCGTGGACGATGAGTTGCGAATCCTGCGGGAGCGGCTGGAGTTGCTCATGGAGCAGCGTCCGGAATGGCGCACGCGACTGGAGTCGGTGCTCGCGCGGTGCTGGAAACAGTGCGAACCGCTGCGCACGCGACCGACCTGCGGTGTGCATCGCGATTTTTATCCGGCGCAAGTCCTCGCGGATGGTGGACGGCTCTGGATTCTCGACTTTGATCTCTACTGCGAAAGCGATCCGGCGCTGGACATCGGGAATTTCCTCGGCCACATCACGGAGCAATCGCTGCGGGAGACAGGCACGCCAGACGCGCTGAAGCAGGTGGAGGAGACGCTGTTGGAGCATTATCTCAATCTGGTCAGAAGCTTTTCGCACTACGCGGTGGCGACGTATTACACGCTCACGCTGGTGCGCCACATCTCCATCAGCACGCAGTTTCCCGAGCGACAGCACACGACGGAGCCGTTGCTGGAACTGTGTGAAGCGCGGCTGGGCTGACGGGCAACAAGCGCGGTCGCTGATCTACTTGAATTCAGCGGCGCAACCGCGGTGTTCACGCTGGGCAAGCCTCAGGGGCTAGGTGACATCATCAACCAGTCTCTTCAAATTCTGAATCATCACTTCTGGCTTCTGCAATCCGATGACTGTCTGCACAAGTCGGCCATCTCGATAGTAAGCCAAAAACGGCGGCCCCATGACTTTGTGCTCTCGACAGATTTCGTGGTGCTCTGGCGGATCGACATCGAATGTTGCGAACTGGATACGTGCATGAAACTCCTCCGGTATCGATGACTCGATAAGCTTACGCATCATAACGTCGTAACCATTCCAGGCCGCCCAGAAGTGAATGACGACAAAACGGTGCGATCGCACGAACTTCTGAAACGTCGTGTGTGTCAGTGTGGTGATGCTTGGTGACGCCGCTGCCATACGCGTGGTGCCGAAAAACTACTTCTTCTTCCACCCCGGCCCGCGCACGAAGCGTCCCGGCTTCGCGCCGGTGTGCTCGCCGTCTTTCAACACCTGCACGCCGTTCACAAAAACGTGCGTGACGCCGGTGGCGTATTGATGCGGCTGCTCGAAGGTGGCGTGGTCCTGAATCTTGTTCGGATCAAACACGACGACGTCGGCGAAGTAACCGGGTTGAAGACGCCCACGGCGATCGAGCTTGAGCGTCTCGGCGGGGAACGAGGTGAGGCGCCGGATGGCGTCCGGCAGCGACAGCACTTTTTCGTCGCGCACGTATTTGCCGAGCACGCGGGCGAAGGTGCCGTAGGCGCGCGGATGTGGATTGGCCTTGAGGAACGGGCCTTCCGGCGCCATCGACGGCGCGTCGGAATCAAAGCTGACCCACGGGAGGCGGAGCTGTTTGCGGATGTTTTCCTCGGACATCATGAAGTAAACGGTGGTCACGCGGCTGCCGTCTTCAATCACGAGATCCATCGCCGTTTCCTCCGGCGACTTGCCGCGCAGCTTCGCGACCTCGGCGAGCGTTTTTCCGGTGAGCGGCTTGAGCTTCGGATTCTTGAAGCCGACGAGCAGCACGCGCTCTGGTGAACCGGCGGCGAGGTAGAGGCTTTCCCACTGGTCGGTGGGCGTGACCATTTCGCGCTTCACGCGCTCGCCAATGGCCGGGTCTTGCAGGCGCTTGATCCACGCTTGATTGCCGCCTTCCTGAACCCACGGCGGCATCGCGGCGTCGAGACCGGTCGCGCCCGCGGTGTAGGGATACATGTCCGCGGTGATGCGCTGGCCGCTGGCGCGCGCGGCTTCGATCTTCGCGATGACGGCGTCGAGCTTGTGCCAGTTGTTCGAGCCGGCAGCTTTGAGGTGATAAATCTGCGCGGCGACATTCGCCTCGCGCGCGATGGTCAGGAACTCGTCGAGCGCTTCGAGGAACTGGTTTCCCTCGCTGCGCAGGTGCGAGATGTAGATGCCACCGTGTTTCCCGGCGGCACGGGCGAGCGCAATGAGTTCATCCGTCTTCGCGTAGAAGCCGGGCGCATAAATCAGAGCGGAGCTGACACCGACCGCGCCTTCCTCCATCGCCTGCTCGACGAGCTTGGTCATGCGCTGGAGCTCGTCGGGCGTCGGCGCGCGATCGGCGTAACCGAGTTCATGGACGCGCACAGTGGTGCCGCCGACGAAGGACGCGACGTTGCAGGACACGCCGCGCTTTTCGAGATGCTCCAGGTAACCGCCGAGCGTGGTCCACTTCACGTCGTAGCGGATGTCGCCTTGTTGCGCGACGAAGTCCTTCTTCATTTGCGCATTGAGCGGGCCCATCGACTCGGCTTCGCCCATGACTTCGAGCGTGACGCCCTGGCGGAGGTCGCTCTGCGAACGGCCATCGTGCAGGAGCGATTCGGTGGCCCAGCTGAGCATGTTGATGAAGCCCGGCGCGACGGCGAGCCCAGCGACGTCGATCTCGTTCTTGCCACGGCTGTCACCGAGATTGCCAACGGCTGCGATCGCATCACCACGCAACGCCACGTCGCCCACGAAACCGGCGCCGCCGCTCCCGTCGTGAATGGTGCCGTTGCGGAGGATGAGGTCGTAGGTCATGGGCTTGGGCGAAGAACTCGGGGTGTGGCAACCGGCCAAGGCGGCGAGCAGACAGGCCAGGAGATAGAGGTAACAACGCACGGCTTGGTTTGTCCCGAGCCGGGCGGCGGCGCAAGGGAATTTCGGCCAGACGTACCAATGATCAGCGGCGTTCGTGCGGTCGGGTCGACGTGATGCGGGGTATTACCAGACGTGTGGCCGGCTTTGGGCGAAGAGGGTAGGTCGGGAGTAATTTAATGGCGTTGCGCCAGGTGGCCATGCTCGCGCCGAGGACGGCAATCAACATCACTGCGAGGATCGATGCTTCGTGGTCTTGGTGGGAGTTGGAGATGCTGAGAATCCCGACCAGGTAACCGAGCAGCCCGGCGCCGCTGCTGCCGAGGCGGACACGGGTCGGAGGGAGGTTATAGACGAGAAATCCTACCAACGCTCCCGCCATGCCTATGGCGCAGAGGCCGGCGAATGAATTGCCGGTGGCGCAGCGAGCCAGCAGGCCCATCGCCAGCAGACCGAGGCAACCTGCCAGCCAGTTGACCGAGTTAATTCGTTGAAACAAGGCAATCACCAGGACGAGCCAGCCCAGAGTGGCGATACCGGACCAGTGCTCCAAGTGAACGCCCAAGGACGCAAGCGGAGTGTGGATGGATTCAAGCTGGATGCCTTGAAAACAGGCCACTGCGGCCACGAGCGATTGCAAAACAAGCCTGCGGCGCGGACCGAGCGGGCTAAAGTCGTCCATCAGTCCAATCGCAAAGATGGCCAGTCCGGTGACGAGGATCGTCCAGTTTTGACGGGGGTTTGAAGTGGCATCCGGGAATGCGATGCAGGCGAGAGCGGATACGGCCACGAAAGATGCAGCCAAGGGCAGGGCGCCCCACTTGGAAACGTGTGGCCGAGAGTGTTCGGGGGAAGTAACGCCTGCGTTCCGGCGCTGAAGGTCCGAAAGCAGGGCGACCTTCCACCCCGAGAGGAGCAGCAGGGGTAGGGTCAACAGAGTGACCAGACAGCCTAAAATCAGGCAAAATAGCATTGGCTCAATGTTCATGCGTGCCGACGGCTGTCCTGCCAAGGAACTATAAACGCCAGTCGGACACTCCCTGTCTTTTCTCGCGTGAGCCGACGATGAACTTGCGGGATGGGGGAGTCAATTTCGAATCCCTGCGCCCGGATGAATTCCAGCTCATCAAAAACCCGAAAACAGGACTTGCCAATGCCCCCCTCGCTGCATACGCTCGCCACTCTTTTTCGAGACACGCCGTGTGAACGGCGGGCGGCAACAAATATCGCGGTTGGCCGCCATCGCGATAACGAAACGATTTATGTCAGTTAAAATTCGCATGAAGCGCATCGGCGCGAAGAACACCCCGGTGTTCCGCATCGTCGTGGCCGACAGCCGCAGTCCCCGCGATGGCAAGTGCATCGAGGAACTTGGCACTTACCAACCGCTCAAGAAGGGCGACAACTACACGCTGAACCTTGATCGCGCCGACTACTGGGTGAGCAAGGGCGCGCAGCCGAGCGATACCGTGGCCAGCTTCCTTCGCAAGGCGAAGAAAGCCGCTGCTGTGGCCTGATTTCGCAGCCAGGCCCGCCATGCAAGCGTTTCTGGAATTCGTCGTCAAAGGCCTGGTCCAGAAGCCTGAAGAAATCACCGTCACGCCAGTCGAAAAGAACGGCATGACGGTTTACGAGTTGCGGATGAACCCATCGGACGTGGGCCGCATCATCGGGCGCGAGGGAGTGACGATTAATGCGATTCGTTCCCTCCTTACCGCCGGCAGCGCGAAGAAAGGCATCCGCTGCTCCCTCGATATCGTCGAGGAAAACAACGTCCGCCGCGTTGAGCGTCGTTAACGTCGCCGGAGGTTCCGGCGTAGGCCGGTGGCCGGTGGAAGCAAGCTGAAGCCGACTCCAGCGATGAAAATCGATGTGCTCACCTTGTTCCCGGAGATGTTTTCCGGCCCGATGGATGTCAGCATCGTCGGGCGTGCCCGGAAAGCCGGGTTGCTGGATTTGCGGTTGCAGAACCTGCGTCAATGGACGCACGACCGGCACAAAACGGTGGATGACAAACCGTTTGGTGGCGGCGCGGGAATGGTCCTGAAACCGGAACCGATCTTTGAAGCAGTGGAAAGTCTGGCGGATGAAAAGACGCACGTCATCCTGACCGCGCCCGCCGGACGGCCCTTCACGCAGGCCATCGCCCGTGAGCTGTCGCAGAAAGAGCATCTGCTCTTCATCTGTCCCAGCTACGAAGGTGTGGATGACCGGGTGTGCGAGGCGCTGGTGGATGATGAGTTGTCCATCGGCGATTACGTGCTGACCAATGGCGGATTGCCTGCCATGGTCATCATCGACGCGATTACGCGGCTGTTGCCCGGTGCGTTGGGTGACGATGAGAGCTCGCAAGACGAATCGTTCAGCCACGGCTTGCTGGAGTATCCGCACTACACGCGGCCAGCGGAGTATCGGGGCATGAAAGTTCCCGATGTGCTGCTCTCCGGGCATCACGCGGAGATTGAAAAGTGGCGCGCGGAACAGTCGAAGCGCCGAACGGCGGAACGCCGGCCAGATTTATTAAACCGCGGTGGCGGAGAGAACGCGCCGCAAACGACATAGCATTTATGAACCAGGCATTACTTGATAAGATTGAAGGCGAGCAGTTCCGCAAAGAAGCGGCAAAGTTTAACGTCGGCGACAGCGTCAAGGTCCACACCAAGGTCGTGGAAGGTGACAAGGAACGCATCCAGATCTTCGCGGGCGTTGTGATCGGCAAGCGCGGTCGCGGCCTGAATGAAACCTTCACCGTCCGCCGCATCAGCTACGGCGAAGGCGTTGAGCGCGTTTTCCCGTTCCACTCGCCCCGGGTGGACAAGGTGGAAGTGGAACGCGAGGGCTCTGTCCGCCGCGCGAAGCTCACCTACCTGCGCAAGCGCATTGGCAAGGGCGCCACGCTGGTGAAGGAAAAGGTTTCCGCTGCCAAGACTGCCAAAGCCGCCGAAGTCACCAAAGCGGCCAAGGCTGCCGCCGCCGCAAAGTAAGCCTCACCGAATTCATTTCATTGCATGCAAAGGCAGCCGTTGAGGCTGCCTTTGTTGTTTTCTGAAACCACGCTTCAAGGACGGGCCATCACTACAATCGGGGAGCCGACGCGAACCTCTCCTGCCTCAATGACCTTCCAATAAGTGCCGCGCAGGTTCAGATGCCGGGTGGCTTTGGCGTTCACGAAGAAGAGCGCATCCGCGCCAAAACGTTTCTTGAACTTGGAACAGCCGTCGTGCGGCATGGGCGTGACTTCGACCATGGCATCGCCAACACGCAGGCGCGAACCCGGCGGGAGATTCGCTGCGGACAAATCCAGCTCCACGAACAGGCTGTCGCCGAAGAGCGTGAGCGGCTGCCCATTGGCGATGAGTTCCGCTACGTCGCGTTGCATGACGCAAATCTGAGCGTCGATCATCCGCTCCGGGTCACGGCCCCATTTGTCGCCCGGCACACCTTCCTCCGGAGAGAGGCGCAGACGTTCCGGCGTTTCGCGCGAGACATCGTCCGGCCGGCGCACGATGAGAGTCAGGCGACCGGTGTCTTTGGGGAGCGGCGGGAGCGCGCGGAGGCGGGATTCGAGCTTGGCAAGCGGGAGATGGCAGGACGGAATCGGATTCGGCATCATGATTTCAGGTCGTGCTTGGCGAAGAAATAGACTCAACCAAAAAGCGAACCGATCAAGAGTCGGAGCAGGAACTTCACTTCAACCCAAAAGAAGCCAACGAGGAACCCCAGTGGAAAGGCCGCGATGCTAAGGAGTGCAGCCGCTCCGATCCAAACATGGCTCCCTAGCCACCAAGCGCCCGCCGCGACGGCCACGGCAAACATCAGCCCAAGGACCAGACGCAAACCTATCTCCATCGCCTCGCCCGCTTTCTCAGCGCGCGACCAGAACTTCCGGCCCGTTCGCTTTTGAGGTGCCTTGGCGGTCATCCAAATGCCTTCCTTAGCATCCCCACGCTTTTCGCCACGGCCGTGTCGGGCGCTTCCTTACCTTCCATTTCGAGCGAGATGTAGCCGGTGTAGTTCACTGCGCCGAGAATTTTCGCGATGCGCTTGTAGTCGAGGTCGAGCGTGTACCATTCGCCGCCGCCGTAATAAGTCTTGGCCTGCACGAAGACGGTCTTGGGCGCGATCTGTTCCAGCTTGTCGTAGGGGTTTTCGAGGAAGTTGCCGGTGTCCATCAGTCCGCCGAGCCACGGGGAGTTGATGGAGTTCAGCACGCGGAGCAATCCTGCCGGCGTGCGCGTGAGGCCCCAGTGATTCTCCAACGCGAGCACCACGCCACATTCGGCGGCCTTGGGCAGGCATTTCTCGATGCAATCGACGCACCACTTGAAGCCGTCGTCCTCGGTGTGGCCGGGCAGGATCGGTTCTTCGCCGCGCGCTTTCATGAGGTCGTCGAAGGAGGCGATGGTGTTCCAGCGGCCGGAGTTCAGGCGGATGCACGGCACGCCGAGTTCGTAGGCGATCTCGATGCACTTGAGCGTGTGATCGATTTGTTTCTGCCGAAACTCGGCGCTCGGATCAACGAAGTCCTGATGGATGGAAAGGCAGATGAGATCGATGCCGTTGGTGAAGGCGTGGCGCTTGAGCTTTTGCAGGTAGGGCCGGTGCGCGGGCGTGAGCGGTTCCTTCTCCGGGATGTCCATCTGGCGATGGAGAATGTCCACGCCCTCGACACCGAGCTGCGCGGCCTTGTCGATCACGGTCTCGATTAGCACGCGGTCGGTCTTGAAGTGCCAGTAGGAGTAAGTGGAGACGCCAAGCTTGATGCGTTTCTTGGGAGCAGCCTTGACCGCTGGCGCGGCCAGCAGTGCGGGGGCGGAAGCGGCGATGGCGGCGGTGGTGAGGAAGTTTCGGCGGGTCAGGTTCATACTGCCCGGAGCCTATCGTTCGGGGCTCGTGAGGGAAGAACTTTTCGCGTGGCGCCGGCCACGAGTTCGCCTTTCCCGAACCGGCCTACTTCTGCGCGATATACATGTCGGTGCCGTCGAGGCGTTCGACAATCATGTCCACGGTTTTCTCGATCGCGCCGAGGTTTTCGCGCACGACCCGAAGGGCGTTCATCCCGAGTGCGATGGCCTGATCGTTGTCGGACAGCAGCGTGGCGAAAGCTTCTTCGAGTCCTTTGGCATCGCGCACCTGAATGGCGCCGCGGCGTTCTACGAACGTTTTGGCGATGGCCTCGAAGTTCTGCATGTTCGGCCCGAAGATCATGGGCTTGCCGAGCGCGCCGGGTTCAATGGGATTCTGTCCGCCTTCCGCCGTGAGGCTTTTGCCGACGAAGATGACGTTGGCGTGTTGGTAGAAGAATTTGAGTTCGCCGGTGGTGTTCACCAGGAGGCAATCGACTTCGCCCGCCTGAAACTCGGATTTGGGTGCGACTTCCTTCCGGTAAACGAACTTCACGCCGTGCGCCGCGATGTCGCGGGCGGCTTCCTTGCCGCGTTCGAAGTGCCTCGGCACGACGATGAGGAAGAGTTTGGGGAAGCGCTGGCGGAGGCGCATGAAGACTTCGGCCAGGACCCCTTCTTCGCCGGCGTGTGTGCTGCCACCGATGATGACGGGCGCGTCTTTCGGGACGCCCAGCTGGGTGAGGAGGCGCGGAACGTCGATGGGGATGCGTTCTTCCAGCTTCGCGGCGTCGAATTTGAGGTTGCCGACGACGCGAATGCTTTCCGGCTGGCAGCCTAGTTCGCGGAGGCGGGCGGCGTCGGCTTCGTTCTGGCAGCCGACACCGGCGAATCCAGCGAAGAGCGGACGGAAAAGCAGTCCGAAGCGGCGGTAACCGGCGAAGGATCGTTCGGAGAGCCGGGCGTTGACGAGGAAGGTGGGAACGCCGAGATCGTCGGCGGTCCAGAGAAAGTTCGGCCAAATCTCGGCCTCGACGAGCACTACAGCTTCCGGATGGATCGCCATGAACGCTCGGCGGACGCAGGCGCGGCGGTCAATGGGGTAATAGATTTTCTGGATGTGCGACGGGAGCTTCTTCTGCAGTTCCGCCATGCCCGTGGTCGTGGTGGTGGAGACAACGATCTTCAGGTTCGGCATCCGGTTCTCCAACGCGGCGATGAGCTGGGTGGCGACGTTGACCTCGCCCACGCTGACGGCATGGAGCCAGATGACGTGCCGGTTGGTCATGGCCTGTTTGACCTTGGCGTTGAATTTGCCGAAGCGTTCGGAGAATCCCTCCTGCCAGTTCCCCCGCCGCCGCATGCGCACGAAGTAGTAGGGCGCGCTCAGGCAGAAGAAGATGATGAACAGGATGTTGTAGATCAGCCGCATGGTTTCAGCGCATCAGTTGCTATATCAGCCGAAATACCCCCCGGCTGGCAAAAGAAAATCCCACGAGAGCGGCCTTGGATGCAATCAATCTCCCACCGGTGGCTCTGCGAATCGAACGCCCCGAGTTTGTCACAAGACGGGTCCCAGCACGACGCGGAAGCCCACATCGTAGTTGCCGTGGATGGGGTTGCTTTCGGAGCGAACAGCCGAACGGCAATCCGCTGCGAAACTTTGCCAGCCGCCGCCGCGAATGACCTTGGGCGCGGTCTCAGCCGGACCAGCCGGGTCCGTGACGGCGCCACCGGGCAACGACTCAGCCCACCAATCCGCGCACCATTCGAAGACGTTTCCGTGCATGTCGTGCAGTCCCCAGGCGTTCGGCGCATAGCTGCCTACCGGGGCGGTTTGTCCCAAAGCGACACCATTGGGATTGAGGCAATGATCCAATTCCTCGCCGCACGGCGGGTATTCGAAGTTCCCTTGGAAGTTGGCCATGCCCGACCTGAGTGCTTCGCCGTAATGAACGGCGGTTGCGGTGCCGGCGCGACAAGCGTATTCCCACTCGGCCTCCGTCGGTAAACGATACACGTAGCCCGAGGGAAGGCGTCCAGCAGCGCGTTCCCGCTCCGTTACGGCGTCGCAGTACGCCACGGCGTCATACCATTCCACCTGCTCGACCGGCCGGTTCGGATCGCCAACGAACTGGCTGGGGTTCCGGCCCATGACCGCTTCGAACTCGCCTTGGGTCACTTCATAACGGCCCATCCAAAACCCGCGACTGATCGTGACTTCCGTCTGTGGACCTTCGGTTGGGTAGCGGGCAGGTTCCGTTGCGGGGCTGCCCATCGTGAAACGGCCCGCCGGGATGTAGGCCATGTTCGTCCCGGGATTGAATCCCGGCCAGAACGCGGCGAAGTAGAAGCGCTGGCTTCGGTTCGCCGTTACCGGCAGCAATAGTTCGGCGATACCTGTGGGAAGATTGGTTTGGAGCGCCAAGGAGCGGTTCGTGGAGTCGGGGGAAAGCTGGGAAGCGGCGTAGATGAAGAGGGATCCAGCACCGGGAAGATTGCCAACGCGGAGCTGTAACGCATCTTCCGCGGACGCGGCGTGGAGGCTCAGCCCTTGCGCTAAAGCACCTTCTGCGGTCGCCACAAAGAATAGCGGCAATGCGGCAAGGAAAAGGACACGCGACGAAACGACGGTACGCATAACTGTTCAAGGATTTGGCGTCTGAGAGCGCCAGAGTAAACCACACTTGCACCGGTCCGGCAAGCTGCAGACCGGCTTTCGAGCGTTCTTGAACTCGCCGCGATTGCTCCTTCGACGCAGGCTGAAAGTCGCTCGGAGTAAAGGATTAGTATTTGGAAAGCCTGTGATTAGTAAAAGTGTGGTTCTGTGATATGTTGAGGCGTCGCCTATCTCAGCTGGCTCTTTCAAAATTCAACGGACGGAAAATCATCAGAGGAATTATGAAGGCCTACGCCATGTGCTTGTTGTTTCTAGCCTTGGTAATCACTACCACGGGATGCAAATCGTTGTTCTCATCCAGCGGCCAGCGGGCGCGCACTCCGTGGCAAAACTTCGATGAAGCGCAGGTCGCCTTCGACAAGGTTGTCCCTCACAAAACCACCGTTGAAGAGTTGAAAGGGCTGGGGTTCGACCCCAACACCACGCCCAACATCAAGATTCTCACCTACCTCGACCTCATTCAGCGGTTCATTCCCAACTCCTCGATCAGCATGAATGATCTGCAGCCGGATGTCCGGGCCTGTATCGAAGCGAAAGACTGCTGCCACGCGTACGAAATGGAACTCGATATGACGGACAGCAAACGTTACGGGAACCTTGCGCTGGATGTGTTCGGATTCAATCGCAAGACCAAGACCACTGGGTGGCGGTTCAAAGCGCTCGTCATTGTGAAGGATGACGTTGTCGCCTACAAGATTCGCTCCGGTGAACCGAACGTGGATCGTCTCGAACAGAAAACCAAGCCGCTGGGTCCGTTGCAGGAGCTGGATAATGTGGTCACGAAAGTCATCGGCGCCTTTTAATCGGCGAGGACATGAGACGCCTGAGTCAGCCGGACTTCTCCGGCGATGACCGTGCCTCCAGGAACGCCTTCAGCTCCGCGGCGGCCTTCCCACCAAATCCCGGTACCTCCGCGATCTGCTCCAACGTCGCCGTTCGCAGGCGCTGCACGGAACCAAACTTCTTCAGCAACGCCGCCTTCCGCTGATCGCCGATGCCGGGAAATTCATCGAGGATGCTTTCGGAAATGCGCTTGATGCGAAGCTGCGCGTTGTAGGAATTTGCCACCCGATGCGATTCATCTCGGACGCGTTGCAGCAACTTCAACGCGCCCGTGTCGTGGCTGAGTCGCAGTGGTTCGCTTTCTCCGGGTCGGTAAATTTCCTCAAACTCTTTCGCAAGGCCGATGACTGCGATGTTGCTCAAGCCCAGTTTCGCGAGCTCGGCGCAGGCTGCGTTGAGCTGACCCTTGCCGCCGTCGATTAGGATCAAGTCAGGCAGCGACGGCGCTCCTGTATTCGGATCCTTCGGCGCTTCGCGGGGCTTGGCAATCAAGGCGCGCAATTCCTCCACGATGGGCTTTCCAGCTTCATCATCATCACCCGGAACGTCACCAGTCTGCTCGCGGAGCAGACGCGAATAGCGCCGGCGGATCGTCTCCGCCATGCAGGCGAAATCGTCCTGGCCGACGACCGTCTTCATCTTGAACCGGCGGTAGTTCGCGCGATCCGGCCGACCATTTTTGAAACTCACCATGGACGCCACGGCGAACGTTCCGCTGATGTTTGAGATGTCGAAACCCTCGATGCGCTGGGGCGCCGCGTTTAGCCCAAGCGCCCGGCCCAGCTCTTCCAAATCCCGTTGCGGATCGATGGCGAGCGGCAGTGTGTAAGGAATGCGCTCAAACTTCTCTGTGCGACGCGTGGTGCGCTTCAGGTCTGCGATTGCATCGCGCAATTGGGCGGCGCGCTCGTAATCTTGAGCGATCGCAGCCTTTCTCATTTCTGCCTCCAGTTGGCCGGCGATCTCGTCGCACTGGCCGTCGAGGAAATCGCAGGCGGCACGAACTTGTTCGAGATACTGGTCGCGGGTGACGTTCCCGATGCACGGCGCCGTGCACCACTTAAGGTTTCCGTAAATGCAATGTTTGTAGTCGGATTCATTGGGCGTCAGTGGACGGCAGCCGCGCAGGTTGAACTGCCGGCGAACCATGGCCAGCGTGTTGCGCAACGCTCCGGAATGCGCGAAAGGCCCGAAGTAACGCGCACCGTCGTCCGTGCGCAGACGTGTCAGCGTGAAGCGTGGAATCGGATCGTTGAGGTTGAGCTTGAGCAGGAGGTAGCGCTTGTCATCGCGGAAGCTGACATTGTAGCGGGGATGGAATTCCTTGATGAGCTTGCTCTCGAGCAACAGCGCTTCCGGCTCGCTCTTCACCACATGGACGTCGAGATCGTGAATCGCATCGACAAGCGCATTCAACTTCAGATCCCAACCCATGCGGCGCGAGGGATGGAAATACTGGCTGACGCGTTTGCGAAGATCGCGCGCCTTGCCAACGTAGATGACCGTGCCAAAGCGGTCCTTCATGAGGTACACGCCCGGCTTGTGTGGAAGCTGGCTGAGCTTGTTTCGGATGTGCTCGGTCGATGGCACGTGTCAGTTGTGCCAAAGCCGAGGAAGCTTAGGAAGCGTCGACCGCTCCTTATTCTTCCACGAACTTCAGCACACGTTTCTTCTCAGAACGTTTGCGGGCGTTCTCATCGAGCACTTTCTTGCGCAAGCGGAGGTTCTTCGGTGTGGCTTCGACGTATTCGTCCACGTCGATGTATTCCAGCGCGCGTTCCAGCGAAAGCTTGAGCGGGGCGTTGAGTTGGATGCCCTTGCCGTCACCCTGCGAACGCATGTTGGTGAGGCGTTTCTCCTTCACCGGGTTCACCGGGATGTCGTTCTCTCGCGCGTTTTCACCGACGATCATGCCGACGTAAACCTGGTCGCCTGGTTCGATCATCAAACGGCCGCGTTCCTGCACCATGTTCAGCGCGTAGGAGGTGGCTTCGCCGCCGTCCATCGAGACGAGCGAACCGTTCTTGCGCGCCGCGATTTCGCCGCGGTCCTCGCCGTATTCATGGAAGAGATGGCTCATCACGCCCATGCCTTTGGTGGAGTTCACGAGATCGGTTTCGAATCCAATCAGGCCGCGCATTGGCACCAGCGCCTCGACCGAGACGACGTTGCCGACGTGGTTCATGTTCGTGATCTGCGCCTTGCGGTTGGAGAGGTTCTCCATGATGGCGCCGAGGTTTTCGTTCGGCACTTCGACGAAGAGCTTTTCAATCGGCTCCAGAGGTTCACCGTTCGGACCTTTCTTCCACAGCACTTCCGGGCGGGAGACGAGGACTTCGTGGCCTTCGCGGCGCATTTGCTCGACGAGGATGGCGATCTGCATTTCGCCACGGCCGGAGACGGCGAAAATCTTCGGGTCGCTCGTTTGCGCGATGCGCAGGGCGACGTTGGTGCGGATTTCCTTCACGAGACGGTCCCAGATGTGACGCGCGGTGACGAGTTTGCCATCCAAACCCGCCAACGGGCCGTCGTTGACGGCGAACTCCATCTGAATGGTCGGCGGATCAATCGGGATGTAGGGCAGTCCGGCGCGCAGTTCGGAATCACAGATCGTTTCACCGATGAACACGTCCTCGAAGCCGGTGAGTCCGACGATGTCGCCGGCGTGGGCTTCTTGAATCTCGATCCGCTTCATGCCCTCGAAGTGGTAGATCATTGTGATCTTGCCCTTGGTGATCTTGCCGTGACCGTGGCGGCAAATCGCCGGGTCACCCACCTTCACCTTGCCTTCGACGATTTTGCCGAAGGCGATACGACCGAGGTAATCGGAATAATCCAGGTTCGCGACCAGCACTTGGAAGCCTTCGCCAGCCTTCGCGCGCGGCGGCGGGATGTGCTTCACGATGGCGTCGAAGAGCGGCTCCATCGTGCCGGAGACGTGGTCGAGTTCCACCTTGGCGTAGCCGGCCTTGGCCGAGCAATAGATGAACGGGAAGTCGAGCTGCTCGTCCGTCGCATTGAGCGACATGAACAGTTCGAAGACCGCATCAAGCACCTTCTTGGGCGTGGCGTTTTCGCGGTCGATCTTGTTGATGACGACGATGGGCTTGGCGCCGGCTTCGAGGGCCTTGCGCAGCACGAAGCGCGTCTGAGCCTGCGGGCCGTCAGTGGAATCAACGACGAGCAGCACTCCGTCGATCATGTTCATGATTCGCTCCACCTCGCCGCCAAAGTCCGCGTGGCCGGGGGTGTCCACAATGTTGATGTGGTAATTCTTGTATTTGAAAGCGGCGTTCTTCGCGCGAATCGTGATGCCTTTCTCGCGCTCGAGATCCATCGAGTCCATGAGACGCTCAACCTGGGTTTCGGCCTGGTTGGCGCGGAAGGTGCCGGACTGTTTGAGGAGGCAGTCGACGAGCGTGGTCTTGCCGTGGTCAACGTGCGCGATGATCGCGATGTTTCGGATGTGCTGCATAAAATCTATCTTTCTACGATTCGAGCCGCGTAATCTGGGCTTTTGCTGGAAAAGGTCAAGCTCCAGTCTTGGCGAGGAAAAGGGGAACTTGGTTTGAAGCGGAGGAACCGCGGCTGACTAGGCGGCTTCGCCCGTGCGTGCGCCGCCTTTTTTCAGGCAATGGCTGAGGTAGGGCAGAAGCTGCTTCTTGCGGGAAACCACGCCGGCCAGCTCGAAGACGCGTTCCTCGACCAGCGGATAGTCGATGTGCTTGAGGAAGGTTTTGGCGCCGGTGACCAGCAGCAGCGAGCTGTTGCTGACGACATCCGTCACGAGCAGGGCGGAGAAATAATAGTTCTTCTTGGCGCGATACCGTTCCAGCGCGGACATCACCTCGTCTTTGCGCTTCCAAAACTGTTCGAAACCAAGCTCTTCGATCTGCGCCACGCTGAACACAACATGCTGCTCCTGGAACTCTTTGCAGTCCGCGAGAATGGCGTCCGCCGCCGGAAGGGAGGTCAGGACGGACCCGGAGGTAAACAGCTTTTCGGTGAACTTCGCGGCGTCGACACCGGACAGCTCCTCCAGCTTCTTCAGGATCTGCGCATCGCGCTCCGTTGTCGTGGGGGAAGTCAGGTTGAGCGTGTCGCTGACAAGTCCCGCGAGCAGTAGGCCAGCGATAGGCTTGGTCAGTTCAACCTGATAGCGGAAGAAGCAATCCGCCACGATGGTGCTGGTGGAGCCAACGGGTTCGTTGCGGAAGAGAATCGGCTGTGTGGTCGTTAACGCGCCCAGGCGGTGATGATCGATGATTTCCACGATGTCGACCTGCTCCGCGCCTTGCACCGCCTGCGAGAGTTCGTTGTGATCCACGAGAATCAACTGGCGGTTCACCTTCTTCAGGAAGTCAGACTTCGAGAGAATGCCGATCGTGTGATTGTGATCGTCGAGAACCGGGAACGCCTGGAAGTTCGAGGCGGCGGCAACGGCTTCGATGCTCCCCAGCGGCTCGTCGTGCCGAAACGCCAGGAAGCGATCGTGAATCATGTGCTGCACCGTGATCGCCGAGCGACAGAGCATCGCAGTGGTGGTCGTGTCGTGCGGTGACAACAGCAGCGTGACACCTTGTTTCGCCGCGAAATCCGTCATCGACGGAGACACGGGCAGCCCACCGGTGACGATGACCATGCGCACTTTTTCGCGGATGGCGAGGTCCTGAATCTCCAACCGGTCGCCGACGACTACGATCAACTTCTCCTTGGGATAATCGGCGAATCGCTTGAAGAACGATTCCATGCCCATCGCGCCGATCATCAGGATCAAATCCTCCTCGCGGTCCACGTCGGAACCGAAAACAATCTTCGCATCCAGCACGCGCGCGAGGTTGTTGACGGACGCCAGCACCCGGCGCGATTCCATCAATCGCCCCGGCGCCGGCAGGAAAAATTTCATCATCTTGAAGACCGAGAGAAGGCCCTTGCAAACGCCGTCTCCCGTGAGCACCGGCAGCACCCGGATGTTCTTTTCGTCCATCACTCCGAGAGCGTGCGCCACGGTCTCGTTCGGAGTGACGCTGACGACGCTGGACGCCATCACGTCGCGAACCTTCGGCGACACGTCGGCTACGAAACGCGGCGCGGGAACACCGAAGGATTCGAGCACGAAATCGATGCGATCATTCGTATCGCCACATCGTGCTGCTTCGGCGTGAGGCGAACCGGTCCGGCGCTTGAACTCCGCGTAGCCGATGGCCGAGCAAATCGCATCCGTGTCCGGATTGCGGTGCCCGATGACCAGTAATTCGCTGTCGCTCATTGTGCTCTGAAGTAGCCTGCAACTCTATCGGCTGCAACTTGATTCCTTGAAGTCAGCATCGCGCTCCCCTTAAATCGCGGACGTGCCGACCCGTGTCATTGCTGTCGCCAACCAAAAAGGCGGCGTGGGAAAAACCACCACTGCCGTGAATCTCGCTGCCTGCCTGGCCGCAGCGGGCCAACGCGTGCTCCTTTTCGACCTCGATCCTCAGGCGAACGCGACCAGCGGCGTCGGCCTCGAGAAGATCGAAGGAGCGAGCTGTTACCGTACGCTGCTCGGCGAAGGCGCCCTCCTCGACAAGGTGCAGAAGACTGCTTTCGAGCGCCTGGAAATCATCCCGAGCGAAGTCGATCTTTGCGGCGCCGACCTCGAACTCGCCCGGACCGAGAACCATCTCCACCGGGTTAAACAGGCGTTGCAACCAGTGGTTCAGAGCGGCCGCTTCGACGTCATTGTCATGGACTGCCCGCCGTCACTTGGCGTGCTCACCTTGAACGCCTTCGCCGCGGCGGACTGCCTGCTTGTGCCGCTCCAGTGTGAATACTACGCGCTCGAAGGTATCTCGATGATCACGCGCCTGCTGAATCAACTGCGTGACACGGGAGTGAACCCGACGCTTGAGCTCATTGGTGTCGTGATGACCATGTTCGACAGCCGCACGAATCTCTCCCATCAAGTCACCGGGGAAGTCCGCCAGCACTTTGGAGATGTAGTGTTCGAAACGGTGATTCCTCGAACCACCCGCCTTGCGGAAGCACCGAGCTTCGGTAAACCCATCATTCACTACGACAAATACAGCGCCGGTGCGGCCGCCTACGAACTCCTCGCGCAGGATTTGTTGAAGCGGCTGAAGCCCTAGTTCCGGAGAATAATTTTCTTTGCACAAGCTTCCCTGTTCGGTAGCTTTTCCACCGGTCTGTCCGATGGTGTAATGGTAGCACAAGGCTCTTTGGAGGCCTTTGTCATGGTTCGAATCCATGTCGGACAGCCAACTCAAGGCGATGAAAGCGTTTACAAGTTGGATCTTCACGATGGTTTGCCTCCTGGTCGCCACAAGTTGTCAACGCGACGGAAAGGGTCTTCCCAACTCGGACGTTCAACCGGGGCGTGGCTCTGGGCTCAGTTCCTCAGCCGCCCAAGACACTGAATGGTTGGGAACGCTGACTTGGATGTCGGCGCCGGATTCGCGTTCCGCGCTAGTCGAAGTTCGTGAGCCCGACGCTTGGAACCGAACCATCGGTAGGGAGGCTGACGCCATGGAGCGCTACCGAGGTCAGTGGGATTCGTATTTGAATGGCCGGCGCACCACGGCGCCTGAGTTTGCTCCATCACCGATTGCCGAGGTGATGGAGATTCGCAGGTAGCAAGTAGAAGTGCCGGGCCTGAGCGTCGCCTTCAATCAACGAGCTGCACACGATAATACCGATGAGTCGCTGCGAGGTTTGGGTCCTCTATCCACGCAGCAGTTGTGCCTGCCGCGGTAACGGGTTCGGAGGCATCCGACCATCCTGCGACTTCGAGGTTGCCTTTGAATTGCACCCTGTATGAACGACCTGGAGTGGCGCTCCATAAGAGCTTCGTTCCTTGTCCATTTTCGCGACTGAGCTTCAATACTTGGAACACTGAGCCAAAGTTGGTCGGGTCCGTGCCGAGTTGATGCTCAGCCTTGTCGAGTGCTCCATCTTCGTCGAGGTCGCCGGCACCATCGCGAGCAAGGTTTCCGAAATAGGCCACCTCCCAGTCGTCGTCCATGCCATCCCCATCCGTGTCAGTGCTGCCGAGGCGCAGAACAAACACGTCGGCAGTCTCATTGTAATCGCCCTCGATCAGGTCGCTGGCGAAACTTTGGAACAACAGTGTGCGCCCGTCTGCTGCAAGCACCGGGAGCAACGACGCGCCGTTTCCAGAGCCCGTCCCGGAGCGATTGACACTCGCAAGCATCGTGACGTTGCGCCAACGGTCTCGGATGAAGACGTCCTTGGCATTGTTGTGATCGCCCGCGACGAGATTGGTCGCATCGCTGGCGAAGACGACGTAGCGACCGTCATGGCTGATTTGCGGATGGCTGGAGCTTCCGGTGGAGATGTTGGTGTTGCCCAACGGTACGCTCAGGAATTCGGTGACTTGGGAGTAGGTATCGCGGACGTAGACGCCATAATGCTGGCCAAAGGTGGGTCTGCCATCGAAAGCAACCCAGCGTCCGTTGGAGCTGATCGAAACAGAACGAGCGTCAACGGAATGTGGCACGCGGGCGGTGCTGCCGGACATGAGGTCGAACACCACGGCTCTGGGATCTGGTGAAACTGCGGTGTCGATGCAGGCTACGAATCTTGAATCAGCGCTGAACGAAACAGCGCGTTTTTCATTGGGAAAGCGAAGCGGCGAAACCCACAAGGTGCGGCGATTGTGCAAATCCCTCGCGTAGAGGCTGACGCCGGACACGCTGTTGGTGGTAAGGTTCTGCGCAGTGCTGACAAATAGCAGCCACTGGCCGTCGGGGCTGAACTGTGGTTCATTCGATAGTCCCTGGCCAGCCACGATGCCAGGCGGGAATACCGGGTTCTCTTTTGTGGAGGCGAGGCTGATCGTTCCTGATAAAACATCCCGAACGTAGATGTTCGGGTTTCCGTTGCCGAACGGTAGTGAGCTCTGGTCCACGAATGCTACAAGATTTCCGTCCGGGCTGATCGCGACGGTGGAGGTTGTGGTCGACCATACGGCGTTCGAGTGAATCAAGATTGAATGTTCGGTCAACAAGTCCCTTCGTATTACTCTGACGTTCTGTGGTCCAAACCACGGAATGTTGCTATTGAAGGGCACACTTAGATAGGCCGCGTATCGTCCGTTAGCGTTAAGAATTGCCTGCGTAGAGTACATCGCTGCTTCGCCGAGGAAGATCTCTTCGCCAGCGTCTGTCCTGTGCACGTAAAGATCCAATGCCTGATTAGTGTCCATCTGACTCCAATCGGTGGTCGAGACAGTGGCAATCTGTCCATTGGCGCTGATGGACGTCGGTGAACGGAAACTGGCCACAGGCGGCGTTACCGAAGGACGTTCTGGAGTGCGGGCCGAAACAAGTTCGATCTCCCTATTGATAACTGAGTACGCGAAAACATCACTGGCACGATTCTCATCACCCGTAACCAACGAATCGTCTGCAGAGTCAAATATGACTCGGCTTATGTCGGAAGAAATGAGCGGCCCCGGGTTCTCACTGAAAAGCATGGGTGCGCCTTCCGAATTCGAGACCGCTGATTTGGTGGTGTCACTGGTGTAATCGTGGCGCAGGATGGTGGTGAATCCATTGCTCGCCACAAAAAATGAGATTGCGGTTTCATCGTCGACGAAGGCGGGCTGATAACAGGTTCGAGTGAGACTGCCACTCAGGTTCGCCATCACCAGTCGATTGCTCTCGGTATGGTCGTCCCACACGCGGATTCCATCCGTTGCTTCATACGCCACAAATCGTCCATCGAAGCTAACTTGTGCCATGCCTCGAGCCGAAGCGTTTGAGGCGATCAATTCTGCGTAGTTGCCCAGCGCAGTCAAATTGCGGCGCCGGTAAAGGTTCACCATCGAATTGCTGCTGCTTGCTTTGAAAACCACCATCTCGCCATCGCCACTAATGCTAGGATTGTAACAGGCATACGGAGTGCCTGATACAAAGTTACTCGCTACACCAGAACTTACCCAGTGGGTATGGGCAGTTTGTAGATCACGGAAATAAACCTCTCCATAGGAGATTGCATTCGCGACATTCATTGTGAAATTCGTGGCGCTGGTCGTGTAGGCAATGCGTTGCCCGTCGGCTGTCATTGCTGGAGAGTGCGAAGGGCCTTGACGGTTTGGAAAACTCAGACCGAAGAGCGGGGCAGTATTTACTAGGCGATTGCTTCCAAATGTTCGGTCGTAGATGAAGATGTCTTGCGTTCCATTGACGTCATTTGGAACAAGGTTTGACGCGCGGCTCTCGTAGATGACAGAACGCCCATCGCTGGAGATTAGAGGTTCTTCCGATGGTCCGTTTGCCCCTCCAATCGTGCCACTGACGAGAAGGGTTGTCTCAGCCTGAACATCGCGAAGAAACACGTCATCCCAGCCATTTGTGTCGTCCGATACGAGGTTGCGAGCGGAGCTGGTAAAAACAACCCACTGCCCATTTGATGAAACAGCCGGTGAAGTAGAGTCATTGCTGCCGCCGCCACTATTTGATGAATCGACGCTTATCAATCGAGTTGTGCCTGACGACAAATCGCGGAGAAACACGTCCATCCACGGATTCAAGCTGTCATTGGTCACCAAGTTGTTGGCATGGCTGAGAAACACTACGTGACGCCCGTCGTCACTGAGCGATGTAGAGAATGAGTTGCCACCGCCCGAGAGGGAGTGTTTGGCACGGAGAACTCCGGTTGTTGTGGCGTGCGAACAGAGGGTAATAATCCCAATAAGGGCGACGATGGAAATAATCTTCATAGATCGACGAGGGATTGAATGGTTACGGCCGAGCCAGGAGCAGGTGAACTGAACCAGCATCGTCCACATATTTTTGGAACAAGTGATTTACGCTTAGTTCGGTGGTCTGTTCCACTCGTCCATCGTGTAGAAGAATATTTCCGGCAGGCCCGTGGAGACCCGGGTTCCATCCGGTTGGCGATAGGCCCGTTAGGGGGATTGTTGCTGCTGGAAAAACTCCGCTGCTGCAGGCACCGAAGCCTGAGTAGCGAATATTTGTATCTCCTGAGAGCACGGAATTCGGCAGCAGCGCCGACGAATCCAAACCCCAGAAATAGCTCAGCGCTGCATTTCGGTAAAAAGGATTCAAGAAGCCGCCATTGGCTGAGAGCGAAAAATCAGATGCGGCGCGTACGCGTGAATCGCTTGGGCATGCGAATATCTTCGGAGTCGAAAGATAATTGCTGAGAAATGACGCTTGAACAAAGCCATTCCCTCGCAACTGATGTTGATATCCAAACCCCGGCGCCCTCCATGGGTCCACATGATTGTTCTCGGCGTTGAAAGCCAAAAGGGCTTGCCCCACCAGTCGCAGATTGTTGACGCAAATCGCTTGCTCTGAACGAGGCTTGCTCGAAGCCAACGCAGGCAAGGTGACAGCTGCCAGTAACGCCAGAGTGGCGAGCACACATGCAGATTCCAGCCGTGTGAAGGCTGACTCATTGCTGCACCGCCTTTTCTCACACGGGACCGGTTGAGAACCTCGTTGGATGTATTTCTTCATAAATTGAACAATATCACCAAATTGAGTGTTTTCGCCAGTTTTGAATGCCTATCCAAGGCAAACGAATTCAGTCGGGCGCCCGTGGTTTCACCTGTTTCATTTCACCGTCCGGACGCCCGACTTACCCACCTTTTGGCATGCCCGGCAGAATCGTTTCACCTCTTACTTCAAGAACGGTCGAAAAGTATTACAGTGAATTTCGATGGAGTGTGGCCGCCGACGTGAGGAGGTGGAGGGGGCGGGCGAGAATGTATTCGGCGTTGTCGCTTCGTCCGCTACTTCTTGTTGAGATTCTCGGGGACTTCCCGGTGGATCGAAACGGTGTTCCAATCGTGACTTCAGCGAGTCTCCGCTGCGTCCACTTTCGCCTGGCGATCAGCTTTGCAACGCGCTGACGAGGTGGCGGAGTTCCGCTTCCGCCTGGTCCGGGTTGGCAATGGTGGATTGCACTTCGGTCAGAAGTAGCTCGCGGTAACGCTCTCGCAGTCGATGCACCGCCACGGCCACGGAGCCGGTGGTCATGCCCAAGCGCGCCGCCACTTCAGCATAGTCGCGATGCTCGGTGTCGCCAGTGGCGAAGTCCTTTAATCCTTCAAAGAGCGCCAGTTGGTCGCGCGCGGCGAAGTCACTTCGCAGTCGCCCCAGAGCCTGTTCCAAAACGCTCCGTGCCCAGCTGCGGTCAAAACTCTGGTCGGGCGAAAGTCCAGTGGCGGTTTCGGATTCCAGCCAGCTCTCGGCTGCCTGCTGATCGATGCTGATGATGTTTTGGCCGCCGCCGCGCTTGAGCGTGCGCTCGCGATGGTAGGCGTTCACCAGAAACCGGTTCACCGCCACGAGGAGAAAGGATCGGAATCGTCCACGCTTGCGGTCGGCTGCGCCGAGGTAGTTCTTCTCGATCAACAGCGCAAAGAATTCCTGCGTGAGATCCTCCGCGTCGTGCGGAGCTTGTCCGCTGCGGCGGATGTGCGCGTAGACTGGATACCAATACAGCTGGCAAAGCCTCTCCAATGCCGCGCGCCCGGCGAGAGATGCGCTTTGTTGGGCGAGCGTGACATCAGTCCATGGCGTCGCGTTGAAACGTCCGCTCAGCGCGGCGGCATCGGGTTCTTTGAAGTCATCCTTTTCGTCCATCGTGATGAATCGAGATTACACCGTGAGGCGGTTCTTCGCCACTGCGCGAATGCTCGTGAGCCGGCGACTGACGGGCTACGCGGGCCATTGCTGGGTCAGAGCCTCGTGCAGGGCGCGGGCGGATTGGTAGCGATGGGCGGGATCGTTTTCGCACGCTTTGAGGATGACTTCGTGCAATCTCCGGAGCTCCGCCTGATCCGGACGGGTTCCAATCGTGGTGGGGAATTCGGGGAACTGCCAGCGATCGCGGCCCATGCTGATTTCGTAAAGCACCTTGCCCAGAGCGTACACATCGGCCATCGGCGTTCCTGGACCTTCTGGCGCAAGATAGCCTTCCGTTCCCAACCGCGTCATGGCGCCTGGCTCGTTCACAATCTGGGCGACCAGCCCGATGTCAGCGATCTTCACCCGGCCTTCCACGAAGATGATGTTGGCGGGTTTGATGTCGCGGTGGACCAGCTGCCGTTCGTGGAGATGTTGAAGGGCGGAACAGAGCTCGAGGCAGATTTTCACCGATTCGCGGACTGACAGATGCCCGCGATGCGACAGTTCGCTGGCGAGCGTTTTCGGAACGTAGCGCTCAGGCACGATGGGGCCGGTCGAGTCGGTGTCATCGGCCAGTTCCATGATGTAAAAGAAGTAGCCGCTCTCGTCGTTGCGTCCGACGTGCAGCACTTGAACGAGGCCCGGATGGCCGCGCGAGACTGATGCGAATCGTTCGATGCCCTTGAACTCTCGTTCGTAAGGCGACCGGTGCGCGAAGCTGCGAGCTTTCAGAACTTTGACTGCGTGAAATCGTCCGATGACATCGCGAGCCAGCCAGACTTCACCATAAGCGCCGCGACCAATGCGTTTCACGACGGTGTGATCAGGAATCACCGGCGTGTCGGCCGCCGCCGGGTGGGCTGGAGAATTCGATCGTTCCGCGAGCGATTCCGGAAGTGGGGTCGCGTCCGGTTCAAAGCCGCCCGGCGACGGTGCGATGGCGGGTTGCGGTTCCCGGCGGCGTTCCATCGCTTCGCAGAAACGTGCCCAGCCATAGGCGACCAGAACCTGCGCGCCAGCGATGATCAGCCACGGGAACCAGAGTCGAACTTGTGCGACGAGGAGGCAGTTCAAGGCAAACATCGCGCCGATGGTCACTCCGGCGAGAACCAGCGATGGACCGCGTCGTTTACCGAGAAAGGCGAGGCCTAGAAATCCACCCACGATGGCGACGAAGGTGCCTTCGTACAACGGCGGCAGGCGGAACAGCCAGTCGCGCCGCCAGAGGTTGAGGAACGCGGTGGCTTCGACTTCCGCCCGGCTGAGGCGAGGTCCCATCCAGAGTGAATACGGCGTGGCGAACGTTTCAGATCCGGCAGCGGTCGGATTGATCACGACGATCTTCCCTTTGAACACTCCCGCAGGCTCGCCGCCGCGAAGCGCCTGCTCGTAGGGCACCTTCGGTACGTTCAGAGACGGGCCGTAGTAGTTGAACCAGCGTGACGCCGTCGTGGGGGGATAGTTTCGATCGATCAGTTGGGCCAGACGAAACGCCAAGGTCGGATGCTCGCCCGGCGGCGGATGTTTCCGTGCGACACCATCACTGTCTCTTGGCGTGAGCAGACCCCAAGGCGCCACTTCGCTGAATTGCGCAATAGGCAGCAGCGGCGTCCCGTTCGTGGATTCCGCGCCGAGCAGGACTTTCCCGCGCGCCCGCCGCAGGGCCTGCGCGAAAGCCTGGTCGTTGGAATGGGTGACGGAACTTTCGGAGAAAACGGAAGTGAACACGACGGCCCGCGCACCGCGAGCGATCAGACGGTCAAGAAGTTCCGCGTGCAACTGGCGGTCCCATGACTTGCCATCGCCCTGACCGAGCGCGAGTCGCGAGCTGTCGGTCGTTGAGACGATGGCGACATCCTCGACCACGAGGTCGGATCGAAAGGGATACGCGAGATCGTAGCTCCACCGTTCGAACCACGGGGAGGGCAGGGGACTCGAGAGGATGCCAATGCCGATCGCAACCGCCAGCCCTGCTCCGGCCAGATCTTGAATCCAATGTTTGTTCCACCCGCCTGCACTCAGCACGCGCGGATGAAAGCGGAAAACAAATCGGCGGGCAACGACTCCTTTGGTGTCACTTAATCCGGTCGTTCGTCAGTGACCACCGCCGACCGATTGAAGTGCGGATGCCGACGTAGTCAGCTGGGCTTCGTGGCGGTGGCGGCCAGTTGCTTCTCTAGTTCGCTCACGCGGCGCAGGAGATCGGGCAATCGTTGCAACGAGAGCATCACGCGCTTCGCCTGCTTGTCTGGCTGTGCGGGTGCACCGAGCCAGGTCTGGCCGTCGGGGATGTCGTGCATCACGCCGGATTGCGCCCCGATCGTCACCTTGTTGCCGATCGTAATATGGCCCGCGAGCCCGGCTTGACCGGCCATGGTCACGTAGTTGCCCACCTTGGTGCTGCCGGCGAGGCCGACCTGGCCGCAGAGGATGCAGTGTTCTCCGAGCAAAACGTTGTGGCCGACCTGGACGAGGTTGTCGATCTTGGTTCCCTTCCCAATGACCGTGGAACCGAGCGCCGCGCGATCGATGGCCACGTTCGCGCCGATCTCCACGTCGTCTTGAATGATGACATTGCCGATCTGCGGCACTTTCAAATGGCGGCCTTGATCGAAGACGTAGCCAAATCCATCCGAGCCCACCACGGTCCCGGCGTGAACGCGCACGCGTTGACCGACGAGACAACGTTGATACAGCACGACGCGCGGGAAGAGTCGTGTGTCTTCGCCGAGCACGCAGTCCGCGCCGACGTGATTCGCGCCTTCGAGCACAACTCGCGGGCCGACCTTTACGCGTTCTCCAATCACGCAGAACGCTCCAATGTGCGCGGATGGATCAACTGTCGCGCTCGCCGCGACTTGCGCGGTTGGATGAATGCCCGCAGGAAAGACCGGCTCGGGGAAGAACAGCGGAAGAACCTTGGCGAAAGCGACGCGAGCATTCGTGACACGAATCAAGGTCTTCGTCGTCGAGGCAAAATTTCCGGAAACGAGAATCGCGGACGCGGCGCTTTGCTCGGCCTTTGTGAAGTACGCTTCGTTCTCTGCGAAGGTCAGGTCGCCCGCGCGCGCGCTGTCCGCCGGCGCGAATCCTTGAATCGCGATTGTCGCGTCACCCACTACTTCGCCGCCGAGATGAGTCGCGATGTCTGCTGCCGTGCGTGGCATATTAAATCCCGCGCTCCTGCGCGATCTTGCCGTTCTCGCCCATCACGATCACGCGCGGTTCCCACTTCTTCGCGAGCGCCTCGTCGATGAACGTGTAGCTCATGATGGTGAGTCGGTCGCCAACTTCGCCGAGGTGCGCCGTGGCACCATTCAGGATGATTGCGCCGGAGCCGCGTTCACCTGGAATGACGTAAGTCTCGAAGCGTTCGCCATTGGCGAGATTGCTGCAGAGCACGCGCTCAAACGGGAGAAGGCCGACCTTCTCCATGAGATCGATCGCGATGGTGAGACTGCCTTCGTAATGAAGGCTGGAGGCCGTGACTTGCGCCCGGTGAATCTTCGATTTCAGCAAATGAACCTGCATCGGAATTAGAGCTTAGAGTAACCAAGGAGCGCTGGCGAATGCGACGGCGTCCTGCCTTTTCCAAGTCGTTGACTTGAAAATAGGCGCGCACTATAAACGCGGCCGACTCGTATTCAATCCAGATTTGGCGCAAGCCTGTACATCACGCACACACATTATGAGCAGAAAAATTCGTTACGGCATGGTCGGCGGCGGACGCGGCGCGTTCATCGGTGCGGTGCATCGCATCGCGGCGGCCATCGATCAGCAGATTGAACTCGTCTGCGGCGCATTCTCCTCAGATCCCGAACGCTCGAAAGCTTCCGGTGCCGACTTCTATCTTCCCGCGAACCGTTGCTACGGCACGTTCCAGGAGATGATCAAAGCCGAGGCCAAGTTGCCGGAAGGCGAACGCATGGATTTCGTCGCCATCGTCACGCCGAACCACATGCATTTCCCGCCGGCGAAGATGGCGCTCGAAAATGGCTTTCACGTCCTGAGCGACAAGCCCGCGACATTGAACCTCGCTGAGGCGAAGAAGCTCGCCGAGATCGTGAAGAAGACCGGCCAGCTCTACGGTCTCACGCACAACTACACCGGCTATCCTCTGGTGAAGGAAGCGCGCGAACTCATTGCCAGTGGCAAGCTCGGCAAGATTCGCAAGGTCGTCGTCGAGTATCCTCAAGGCTGGCTCGCCACGCGCCTCGAAGCCTCCGGCCAGAAGCAGGCCGCCTGGCGCACCGACCCGAAACGCAGCGGCGCGGCCGGTTGCATCGGCGACATCGGCACGCACGCGGAGAATCTCGCGGAGTACATCACTGGTCTTCAGATCGAGGAACTCGCGGCGGACCTCACGTCCTTCGTGAAGGGCCGCAAGCTGGATGACGACGGCAACGTGCTGCTTCGCTTCAAGGGCGGCGCGAAGGGCGTGTTGCACAGCTCGCAGATTTCCGTGGGCGAAGAGAACAACCTGAACATCCGCGTCTATGGCGAGCTGGGCGGACTTGAATGGCATCAGAAGGCGCCGAACACGATGTTCCTGAAGTGGCTCGATCAGCCGCAGCAGATTTATCGCACGGGCCTCGGCTATCTCGGCAACGCCGCGAAGGGCGCGAGCCGCACGCCGCCCGCGCATCCGGAGGGTTACCTCGAAGCGTTCGCGAACATCTACAAGAACTTTGCCAGCCACATCCGCGCCGTGCAGGCCGGCAAGAAGCTCGCGAAGAACGACGCAGCGCTCGACTACCCGACCATCCACGACGGTGTGCGCGGCATGGCGTTCATCGAAGCGGTGGTGAAGAGCTCGAAGAAGAACGCGACCTGGACGAAACTGGACGTGTAGTCCGGCGACAGAGTTTCAAACAACAAGGGCGCGAAGGTTTTCCTTCGCGCCCTTTGTGTTTTTTGGTCGAGGATCGTCTTCGCTCAGGCCGGTTTCGTTTCGCCGCGATACTTGTAGCGCGTGGCGATGAGGATGAAGAGCACGCCTACGACGGCGGTCATGCCCGCATACATCATGAAGCGTCCGGAGCTGACGGCTCCGGAGTGTCCGCCTGCTTCGGTGCTTAGAACGCTGGTAATGATCGAGACGAGCGCATTCCCCACTGCGACGGTGAGCAGCCAGAAACTCATGATCGTGCTTTTCATCTCCGGCGCAGCCTGCGTGAAGGCGAACTCCAGTCCGGTCGCGGAGATCAGCACCTCGCCAGTGGTGAGAAAGATGTAGGGCACGATCTGCCACGCCACGCTGATTTGCTCGCCCGCTTCGATGCGTTGTTGCAGCCAGGCGACGATGACGTAGGAAAACGCGGCGACGAACATGCCGCAACCCATGCGGCGCAACGGCGTGACCAGCTTGCCGAGGCGCGGATAGATCCCCAGCGTCAGCAGTGGCACGAGAATCATCACGAGGGCCGGGTTGGTGGACTGCATGTTCTCGGCGTTGATCGCATTGCCGAAGAACCAGCCGAACGCGGTTTGCCAGAACCCAGTGACCGGGACTGGCGTCATCTTGTTGCCCTGCAGAATCCACGTGGAGTTGGATTGATCGAAGAGCGCCCAAAACGCAGGAATGAGCGCGAAGATGGTAAGTATCGGACCGACGGACCGCGCGGCATCGACTTCGCCATCAGAGAAACGATTACGCGCCACATCCCAAAAACCCTGGCCGGGCGTGCGTTCGCCGCCATGCGTGAGGGCGTACCACGTGACGCCGAAGAAACCGGCGCGCTTGCTTTCGCGAGTAGGGGGCACGCGGACATAATGCTTTCGTCCGATCCAAAAGATGATCGTCGCCAGGCCCATCAAAATACCCGGGACGCCGAACGCCCAGCCGTAACCGTACGCATCGCGGAGGCGCGGGATCAGGATGAAGGAGAAGAACGAACCGAAATTGATGGAGAAATAAAACGCGCCGTAGGCCTTTTGCATCAAGTGACCCTGATCCGGCTTGAACTGATCGCCCATGAACGCTGAGACACACGGCTTGATGCCGCCCGCGCCGAAGGCAATCAACGTCAGACCGACACACAACAGCATGAACTTGGCGTCAACCCCTTGCACGAGGTCGTTCATCGCGAGGACGCCGTGGCCGGCGCAATAGAAGAGTGACACCCAGAGGATGGTGCCGTAGCGGCCGAAAATTTTGTCCGAGAGCCAGGCGCCGATCAGCGGAGTGAAATAATTCGCGAAGACGAACCAATGGAAGATGGCGGTCGCCCTGTCGTCGGACATGTTGAGGCCGCCTTTGAGAACCTCACCGGTCATGTAGCCGGTCAGGATTCCCTTCATCCCGTAGAAGCTGAAGCGTTCACACGCTTCATTGCCGACGATGTATTTGATCTGTGGAGGCCAGCGGTCGTTGCGGGTCGCGGATGGTGTACTCATGCGTTCGGAATTGCGCCCGTTGAGTAACGGAAAGCCGGGGCGCGGGCGAGAACTTCTTTCAAATTCACCGTTGATTCGGTGCGTGGATCGCCGTCAGGACAGGCGTTTCCCTCATGGCCCGTTCGTCACCGCGCCGCCGATCGGAACAGGAGAGGTCACCGCTTCGACTTGGTTTGTGGCTGGGTCTCCGTTGTTCATCCGTTTGGCTGGACCGTGCAGCGGCCAGAACACGGGCAGCAGCAGTAGTACGATCACCGTGAGAATTGCCGTGAGTGGCGCGCCGGTTTTCACGAAATCGCGGAAGGAATACTTGCCCGGCCCATAAACGAGAATGCACGACGGTTCAAAGGGCGTGATGAGTGAAACGGATGCGCCCAGCATGATGCCGATGGCGAAGGTGCGTTCGTTCGCGCCCAGCACGCGCGCCGTGTGCAGCGCCACGGGCAGGACCACCAGCGCGGCCGCGGCGTTCGACATTGGTTGCGTGAGGATGATGGTGAGAACGACAAACCCGGCGAGGATCGCCATAACCCCGAACGGCTCGAGCAGGGAGACAATTCCGTTGGCGAGCAGCTCGGCCGCGCCAGTCTTCACCATCGCTGTGCCGAAGGCAGTCATGCCGCCGATCAGGATCAACAGCCGCCAGTCGATGAATTGATACGTGCGCTCCACCGGCACGCAGCGACAGAGCAGCGTCGCGATCGCCGCGCCGAGAAACGCCAGCGACACGGGAACAATCTCGAATCCGCCGAGCAGCAGTGCAGCGAGGAAGAAGCCGGCGACGTAGTAGCCTTTCTTCGGTCGCAAGACGCCGGAGCCCAGTTCCTGCAGGACGGCCAGCTCACGGCTGCGCTTGATCGACTGGAGACGATCCTTGTGTCCCTGGACGAGCAGGAGGTCGCCGACCTTGAGTTTGATGGACCCGATTTGTTCACGCAGCGAACGGCCGCGCCGGTAAATTGCCAGCACCACCAGCCCTTGTTCCTGCTGGAAGTTCGCCTCGCGCAGCGTTCGGCCGACCAGCGCGGATTGTGGCGTGACGAGCGCCTCGGCCACCTTCAAGTCGTCGCTCTGCAAATCCTGATCGCCCAGACGCAGGTCGGCCTTGATCTCGATGCCTTCCGTGGTCTTCACCTTGATCAGGTTCTCCATGTTACCGGTGACGAGCAGCACGTCGCCCAGGGCGATGGCGGTGTCGCTGTGCGGCGTGAGCGTTTGGTTGCCACGCACGATCTTCAGGACGCGGAAGTCGAGCTTCGCGAGGTCGGATTGAAATACCTTTTGCCCGACCAGCTGGGAGGAAGGCATCACGACAATCTCGCTCAGATAGCTGCGAATCGCGAAGTCTTCGGTCAAGCTCTCCTCCGGGTTTGCGGGCAGGATGCGCCGGGCGACGAGCAGCAGGTAGGCGATTCCCACGGCGACAAGGATGAGCCCGACGGGCGTGATCTCAAACAGACCGAGCGGGCGGAGGTTCTGGCCCGCGATGAAATTACTCACCGCGATATTGGTCGAAGTGCCGATCAGCGTGCAGGTGCCGCCGAGAATCGAGGCGTAGGCCATCGGAATGAGCAGCTTCGACGGGCTGATCTTCGCGCGTTGCGCCAGACCCATCACCGGTCCGACGAACATGGCCGTCACGACGGTGTTGTTCATGAAAGCCGAGAGCCCGCTGATGACGGTCGTCATTACCACAAGCAGGCGGTTCTCGCTGCCGGTGGCGATCTTCAGCATCCGTCCACCCAGCGCATCGAGCACACCTGTCTCCTGCAATGCGCCGCTCAGGATGAAGATCGATGCGAGCATGATGATGATGTCGCTGCTGAAGCCGGCGAAGGCCTCCCGCGCTGTCAAAACGCCGCTGCCGATCAGCACGAGCAAGAGCATGAGCGTGCTGAGGTCGACGGGAATGTTCTCGTTGGCGAACAGAACAACGGCGACCCCCAACAACAACAAGACCACGGCTATCTGCCATCCCGCGGGCAACGTCAGTGCGAGGAGGAAATCCATTCCCGGTTACTATGGCGGCCTCATGCGCGAGGTGGCAAGGTGAACTCCAGTTGAAGATAACGGGCAGGGATGGAACCTGATGTCTTCTAAACCTTTCGCCTCTCCTGCCGTTCTATTCATCGAAGCAGATGGAACGAATCATCCGACGTCTCCGCAGTCACGGGTTCGGCATTGCCAACCCCGTCCGGCTGCATGAACCTTCCACCCAGCAGGCCGTCCACAGCGGCCTCATTGCCCTATCCGCGCCATGCAACCATTGGTCATGACCCCCGGGCCGGGCGAACGCCTCGTGCGTTTCGTCGGCGATCAGCTTTCCTTTCGTCTTCACATGGGCGGGTCGCTTCCCTCCGGCTGGCAGGCGCGGTTGCGCACCAACCTCGGTCGCGGCGATACGCTCCGCCGTGAAATCATCCACGCCCAAACCGGCCAGTTGAAACTCGCCAACGCCTCCTGGCGCGACGTGCCGATGACGCCGCACGATGGTGGCTGGTCGATTTCGTTCTCGCTCACGGAAGTTGGTTTCTTTAAGGCCAAGGCCTACGCCATCGATTCGCATGGACGTCAGCACTGGCCGCACGGACCGGACTTCGGCGTGAGCGTGCATCCGAACGCCTATCGCACGGCGAACACGATCTACTGCGCCTTTCCGCGCATGTTCGGTCCTACGCGTAATGCGTTGACCACGGTGGATGAAAAGCGCGATGCGATTCTCAAGACGCTCGACAACGACGGCTACGCGGTGATTCCGCCGAGCGGCAAGTTGCGCGACGTGATCGAATACCTCCCCCACATCGTCGACACGCTCGGCTGCCAGATTCTCCACCTGCTGCCCGTCAGTCCCACGCCGACCACTTACGCGCGGTTCGGGCGTTTCGGCAGTCCCTACGCCGTTCAGGATTTGCTCGCGATCGATCCCGCGCTCGTCGTTTTCGACAAACGCACCACGGGCGTCGATCAGTTCCGCGAACTCACCTACGCCACGCATTCCCGGGGCGCGAAAATCTTCCTCGACGTCGTCATCAACCACACCGGCTGGGGCTCTACGTTGCAGGAGAATCATCCCGAATGGTACGTGCGCGACGAGAAGGGATCATTCGTCTCGCCTGGCGCGTGGGGAACGGTCTGGGAAGATCTCGCCGAGCTCGACCATAGCAATCCCGCGCTTTGGGAACACATCGCCGACGTTTTCCTCGAATGGTGCCGCCGCGGCGTCGATGGCTTCCGCTGTGACGCCGGCTACAAGATTCCCGTTCCCGCGTGGCGTTACATCACTGCGCGTGTGCAACAGGAATTCCCCGACACCATCTTCCTGCTCGAAGGTCTCGGTGGTTCGTGGGAAGCGACGGAGAACCTGCTCACCGAAGGCGCCATGCAATGGGCCTACTCCGAGCTGTTCCAGAATTACTCCCGTCATGAAATCTCGGGCTACCTCGACTACGCCCTGAAGCAAAGCCGTCGCGTCGGCCTCTACGCGCATTACAGCGAAACGCATGACAACGATCGTCTCGCGAAGATGGGCCGCGAATGGTCGCTGCTGCGCAATCGCCTCTGCGCGCTTTCCAGCGTGAGCGGCGCATTCGGGTTCACTTGCGGTGTCGAATGGCTCGCGCCGGAGAAGTTGAACGTGCATTCCAGCCGCGGCCTGGCCTGGGGCAACGAGGAGAACATCGTGCCCGAGCTGGCGCGATTGAACCGTCTGCTGACGGATCATCCGTGCTTTTTCGACAACGCCACGCTCACGCGCCTGAGCTCTGAGGATGACTACGTTTACGCCATCAGCCGCATCTCTGGCGAAGCGCTCGACCGCGTGCTCGTGCTCGTCAACACCGACCTCAACACGCCACGCGCCGTCTTTATTGAACGCAAAGTCTACGAAGCGCTCGGCTCGCCGAAGATTGATCTGCTGGGCCAATCCGCGCCGGTCATCAAGGAAACGCCCGATCACAAGATCGAGTTTCTTCTGCAAGGCGGGGAATGCTTCTGCCTTGCGCCCGCGCTCGTGCCGAAGGGCCTGAGCGGCGACCGCTATCGCGAGGCCCACGCGCAATCAGCCTGGGCCATTACCATGATCAGCCGGCGCATTGCCGTGCGCGACATCAGCCCGTTCGACTGGCAGAAGATGGCGGCGCTCGTTGAAGCGGGTCCGCGCGATTTCCTCACCGCCGTCAGCAATCTCGATCACAGCCTTGTCAAAGAGGATGTCCTTGGCGCGTTGCAGAAGGCGCGCGATCAAAGCCACTTTCCGCCCGTGGTCACCTGGGATTTGCCCTCCGCCCGCCGCATCACCGTGGTGCCACGCGAGCACTGGCTGTTGATCAAAGACGACGCTCCATTCCGCGCTGCGTTGAAGACCGCTGATGGTGCTCCCGCGCAACATGTGTCCTCGATTCGCGTTGGCGAATGCCATATCGCCGCGTTCATTCCTGGCCAGGCCGCGGGCGATGCGGAGTTGAACCTTGAGCGCTACGCCACCGAGCAGCCGCACGTGACTGCGAAACTCCGCGTGGTGGGCGAGACCGTGACCAAAACTTCCAACGCCGCCGATCTGTCCCAAGCCATCGTCCTGCTCACGAACAACCGTGGCGGCATGGCTCGTCTCGGCGTGGATCTTGGCCGCGTTCAATCCAAGTACGACTGTCTGCTCGGCGCGAATCTGCATCCGACCGTTCCGGTGGACCGTCATGTCTTTGCCAAGCGCGTGCGAGCATGGGTGAATGCCGACGGGTTCATCACGCCGCTTGATGCGCATAACTTGATCGAGTTTACGCCGGGCCCGCCCGCGCGCTGGCGGTTTGTTGCCAGTGCCGGAAACGATCGCGCCGTGGAGATCGTTCTGACGGCTGACATGCTTGATGGACAAAACTCCACCGTGCTCCATTTCGAGCGCCCGGAATCTGCCGTTCCCTTCGGCCACGATCTCACGGCGGACTGCCAGGTTTCCCTCACCATTCGCGTCGACATCGAGGATCGCAATTTCCACAGCGAGACGCATCACAATGCTGGCTCGGAACATCACTTCCAGGCGCACACACGACCGTTGGCGAACCGGCCGGGTTTCGAGTTCGCGCCGTCGCTCGACCGCCATCTGCGAGTCTTCGCCGACAGTGGCACGTTTCATCCGCAGCCGGAATGGAGCCTCGGTGTCGCTCACCCGATTGAAGCCACTCGCGGCCAGGTCGGTCACGGCGATGCGTTCAGTCCTGGTTGGTTTGACCTGCCGCTGGCCAAAGGAAAACCGGTCACGCTCACCGCAACTTCCGAAGCCATCGATCCGACGGCGGCCGAGGTTTCCAGCTTCGTCATTAAACGCCGCGCGCTCACGGAAGGAGCCCTATCCAAGGCGAAGGTTTCGCAGCACGACACTTTCGCCCGTCAGCTCGCGCTGGCCGTGCAGGCCTTCGTGGTGCAACGCGCCGACGGCAAAACCGTCATCGCCGGCTACCCATGGTTCCTCGATTGGGGCCGCGATTCGCTCATCGCCGCGCGCGGTCTGCTCGCCGCGGGCATGACGGACGAAGTGAGGCAACTGCTCACTGTGTTCGGGCGGTTCGAAGACCGCGGGACGTTGCCGAACATCATTCACGGCGAGGACGCCTCGAATCGCGACACCAGCGACGCGCCGCTGTGGTACGGCGTCGTCTGCGAGGAACTTGCCGCCCGAGATGGTTCACTTTACGCGACGACGGTCGATTCGCGTGGTCGCAAGATCGCGGACATCCTCCGCGCGATTGCGACGGGTTATCGCGACGGCACGCCCAACGGCATTCGCATGGACGCCGAGTCCGGCCTGATCTGGAGCCCGAGCCATTTCACATGGATGGACACCAACTATCCCGCCGGCACGCCGCGTGAAGGTTATCCCGTCGAGATTCAGGCGCTGTGGATCCGGCTTCTTCGTCAACTCGCCCACCTCAACGCTCCTTCCGACGGCGAGGCTTGGTTGGTGCTGGCGCAGCGTGCTGAAACGTCGTTCCTCAAATACTTCTGGCTCGAGGATCGCGGGTATCTCTCGGATCTGCTCATCGCACGCCACGGGCTATCCGCCGCGCATGCGACTGTCGACAACGCCCTGCGTTCAAACTGCCTCATTGCTGTCGCGCTTGGGCTGATCACGGGTGACCGCGCGCAACGCTGCGCCGATGCCGCGTTGCATTACCTCGTGGTGCCTGGGGCGCTGCGTTCGCTCGCGCCCTTGCCCGTCACGCCGCATCTCCCGGTTCACGCGCAACACGGTCAGCTGCTGAACAATCCCGCGGAACCTTACTGGGGTCGCTATGAAGGCGACGAAGACACCCGCCGCAAGCCGGCGTATCACAACGGCACCGCGTGGACATGGACCTTCCCGATCTTCTGCGAAGCGCTCGCTGTCGCGTGGAATTTCAGTCCCGCATCGGTGGCCGCTGCGAAGCACTATCTTGCCAGCATGGAGCGCCTGTTGAACGAGGGTTGTCTTGGCCAGCTCCCGGAGATCACGGATGGCGATGCGCCGCACACGCAGCGTGGTTGCGACGCGCAGGCGTGGGGAGCAAGCGAGGCGCTGCGCGTCTGGAAGCTGCTCAATCATGCCGCCGCGAACTGAAATCATCGCGCATCGAGGCGCGTCGTTCGATGCGCCGGAGAACACGCTCGCTTCCATAAACCTCGGGTGGGCTCAAGGCGCCGACGCCGTGGAAATTGACGTCCACTTTTCGAAGGACGGCCACATTGTCGTGATCCACGATGACAACACGCGCAAGACCGCCGGCGTTCGACGGAAGGTTTCTTCGCAGACTGTCTCGGAACTGAAGGCACTCGACGTGGGGAGTTGGAAGAGCCCGAAGTTCAAAGGCGAGACGATCCCGACGCTCGCCGAAGCCTTCGCCACGATTCCGCGCGGCAAGCGGATGTTCGTAGAGATAAAATGTAGCGCCGAATGCGTCGAGGGATTCGCGGAAGACTTTCGCCGCTCCAAGCTAAAGGCGGATCAGGTCATTCCGATCGGTTTCTCGCTTCCGACAATGAGGCAGTTGAAACAGGCGGTGCCCGAACTGGAGGTCTGCTGGATCGTCGAGTTCAAGCGCACACTTCGCGGTTGGTCGCCGAGGGCGGAGCGTCTCATCGAGCAGGTCGCGGATGCGGGACTCGACGGACTTGATGTCAGTGGCAAAGGGCCTGTCGATGCCGGGTTCGCTGCGAAGGTCCATCAAGCCGGCCAGAAACTCTACATTTGGACCGTCGACACCCCGGAGAAAGCGCGGGAGCTGATCACGGCTGGCGTGAATGGGATTACCACGAACAAGCCGGGGTGGCTCCGCGCTCAGCTGGAGTTGTCGCCGACGAGGCCTCTGTAAGTCGCTGCCGCGCAGGGTTTCGTGCCTCGCTCTGCCAAAACCTTCGGTCAGCTATAAATTTCCGGAGTTTTCTCACTTCACACCCCCGTGCATCGGCGTAATTTAGCGGCACTATGAAAACGCAGTTTCGGCCGTGGCTTGCCCTCATGCTCTGTTTTTCCCTCCTTTGCGGTGGCGTCGCGAGCGCGGCGGAAAGCGGCAAGTCATCGACCAAGTCATCCAGCAAAGCCACTCCCGGACTCGAAGCCGCCCAGGCAATCTCCACCATCACCGGCGTCGCCATCTCTCCGTTGCTCGGCGTGAGCGGCGTAGGCGCATGGAAGTATTTCAAGACTGCTCCTGAGAACCGCGCCAAGCTCGCGTGGTACGCGCAACCGTGGTTCTGGGTTCCGGCACTCCTGCTCGTGGCCGTCGCGTTTGTGAAAGACACGTTCGGAACTGTGCTTCCCACCGCCGTGAAGAAGCCGTTCGACGTCGCGGAAGCGATCGAGAACAAAGTCAGCGGCCTCGTCGCCGCCGGTGCGTTTGTCCCGCTCATCGCCGCGATCTTTGGTTCGCTGGGTGGCGATGACAGCGCGCTCTACGGCGATGCCGGCCTGGCTATCGTCAACGTCTCCGCGCTGCTCAACGTCCTCACCATCCCGTTCGCCATCGCGGCGTTCGTCGTCGTCTGGATGGTTTCCCATGTCATCAACGTGCTTATCATCATCAGCCCGTTTACCACGGTGGACGCCGCCCTGAAATCTTTCCGCGCCTTTATGCTCTCCACAGTCGCGGGCACGGCGTTCATCGATCCGTATGTCGGCGCCATCTGGTCTCTCATCATCGTTGCCGTGTGCTGGTTCCTCGCGGGTTGGGCGTTCCGCATGATGACCTTCGGCACCGTGTTCACCTGGGATCTGGTTTCTTTCCGCAGCAGCCGTTTCAAGGTCGACCCGGCGGCGAACTGGGCGTTCACCGCGCACGAGATCGACAAGGCTCCGATTCGCACTTACGGGAAACTCACACGTGGTCCGCAGGGTGAACTGACCCTGACCTATCGTCCGTGGTTGTTCCTCCCGAAACGCTCCGTGGCCCTACCGGCCGGTCAATACGCCGTCGGCAAGGGACTGTTCTACTCCGAGATTATCAAACTCGAAGGCGACGACACGACGACCGCGATGACCCTTCCGCCGCGCTTCCGTTCTCATGAAGAAGAGCTGAGCTCGGTTTACCTGCTCAGCGGCGTGCAAGACATCGGCATGGTGAAGGGACTCAAAGCTGTGTGGAATTGGATGACGGGGAAGGAGACGGCGGCGGTGGCTTAACGCAACATCGGGGGTATGAGATTTCGCCGTCAAATCACTTTGGCTCTTGCTCTACTCTTGTGGATTCCGATGACGCTATTCCTCGGATACGGGTTTATCTATGAACCAATAAAAGGCACCTATCTCACTCACAGAGTTGAGTCAGCGAATACCAGTGCAGAGGAGAGATCAGCCTTTTTATTTGCGAGGAAGTGGGGGCGGATCTGGGAGGTCACCTTTCACGAACCGGGCAAGGAATGGTTCGACTCCAGAGAGCTCAATGCAGCCGTGAATGATTCAAATCGAACGCTCAAAGTCGAAATCGAGTGGCTGGAGTCAAAGCCCAGCGGCGCACCTTACCGAGCCTCTCGAATGCTCATTGAGAAGACCAACGTTTTTCTGCTGTTCCGGAACTAGGCCTTGTCCTTCACCGAAGTGGTGTACGACTCGCTGAATCACTTAGCCCGCGCTCACTTCCCAATACAAAACTGGCTGAAGATCGAATCCAGCAGATCCTCCGTCGACGTCTTACCGACGATCTCACCCACCGCGTTCGCAGCGATGCGCAGCTCCATCGCCGGCAGTTCCAACGTCAAGCCGGTCCGCAGCGCATCCAGCGTTCGCAGCACCGAGTCCCGCGCTCGCTTCAGCGCCTCCTGATGCCGTGCGTTGATCATCACCTGCAGCATCTCCGCCCGGATCTCACCGGACCAAAGGCATTCCTTGATGGAATCCTTCAGTGACTCCAAGCCTGCGCCGGTCACGCAACTCACCGCGACCGGCGTTACGCCGAACTCATCCGGAATTTTCAACTGCCCGGCCTGATCCGACTTGTTACGCACGAGAATCCGCTTCTTGTCTGCGAACTCGCGCAGCAGCAGTTCGTCGGACGACGTCAGCGGCTCGCTGCCATCCAGCACATGCAGGATCAACTCCGCCTTTGCCAGCGATTCGCGACTGCGCCGGATGCCTTCCGCCTCAATCTCATCGCCTGCATCGCGCAAGCCCGCCGTGTCGATGAACACCACCGGCAGTCCGCGAATGTTCGCCGTCTCTTCGATGGTATCTCGCGTTGTGCCGGGCGTAGCCGAGACGATGGCGCGGTCGTGCCCGAGCAGTTGGTTCAGCAAACTCGATTTGCCTGCGTTCGGCCGGCCGATGATCGCCGCGCGCACGCCGCGCCGGAGGATTTGTCCCTCATTCGCCGTCCGGAGCAGCGTGTCCATGAACTCCACAGCACGCGCGAGCCGTTGCAGCAGCTGGTCTTTGGTGTCGGGCGCGATGTCTTCATCCGGAAAATCGATGTGCGCCTCGATGTGCGCCAGCGTCTTCACCAAATCATCGCGCAACTGCTCAATCCGTTGCGACAGTTTGCCGGCGAGCTGTTCATTCGCCGCGGACAACGCCAGCTCGGTGCGCGCATGAATCAAATCCGCCACCGCCTCCGCTTGCGCGAGATCAATGCGGCCGTTGAGAAAGGCGCGTTTGGTGAACTCGCCCGGCTCCGCCAGGCGCGCGCCGTTTTCGAGCAGCAGATCGAGGATCGTCTTCGCGACGAGCAAACCACCGTGACACGAGATCTCGACGACATCTTCGCGGGTGAAGGTTCTCGGCGCGCGCATGACGGAGACCAGCACTTCGTCCACCACCCGGCCGGCGCGCTCGATGTGGCCGTAGTGAATCGTGTGAGTGTCGGCCGCTGAAGGTTTCACCGAGGATTTCCCGACCGGCACGAAGCATTTATCTGCCACTGCCAACGCATCGGCACCGGAAAGCCGCAGCACGGCCAGTCCGCCTTCGCCGAGGGGAGTCGCAATCGCCGCGATGGTGTCGTGAAGAAGCACGGGAGATTTGGTGACCTCGGTCAACTTACTGATGACCGTGGCAATTGCCACGCGCGTTTTCGGCCTCGCGACCTTGCAGGAAGAGCCGGGCCTTCTCGTAGCTTTTCTTGTGCAGGTAATGCAGCAGCGACGGATCGGCGTCGCGTGGCAACTGTCGGGTCAATTCATCGATGCGGGAGAACATGGCCACGAGGTTCGGCTTGGGATTTGCCGTCGGCATGGACGCCACGGCGCGCTCCAGCTCCAGCAGCGCATCCAGGATGTTCTGTTCCGTTCCAGTCATGAGCGATGGATAGCGCGGTGGCGCCGCGAAACCAAGTTGAAAGCCGAGCCGACTTGGGTGTCGATGCTCGGGTGGAAGTTTAGTTCCTTGAAAAGCAGACCATTCCCCGAATCATGACGCCGATGAAACGCGACGCGAATTCACGTCCGCCCACCTACCTCGGCATCGAGGCTGGCGGCACGCGCATGGTCGGATTGTTCGACGCGGGCGACGGTTCCGGGTTCCAGCGGGCCGAGGCAGGTCCTGCCAATTTGCGTTTACTCTCCGATCAACAGCTGGCGGCGCGCTTCAAGGAGATTGCCACCGCGCTGCCGGTTCCTGATGCCATCTGCATCGGCATGGCTGGAGCGCGTGCGGAGTCGGATCTCGAACGGATTCGTCGAGCCGCCGCCAAGGTCTGGCCGAAGGCGTCGTGTCTGGCCACGAACGATCTTGAGACGGCCTTGATGGCTGAGGAACAACCGTCATCGATGCCTCGCGTGCTGGTGTTGAGCGGCACCGGCTCCTGTTTCTTCAGCCGTACGCCGGAGGGAAAGAACGCCAAAGTCGGCGGCTGGGGTCATGTGCTCGGCGACAAGGGGAGCGGATTCGAGATCGGCCTGCGCGCCTTGAAGGCTGTTGTTTACTACCTCGATCGAGATGGCGAATGGTCGGCGCTCGGTCAGCGGTTGCTGCGGTCTTTGCAATTTAACGAGCCGAACGAATTGATCGGCTGGGCGCAGAGCGCTTCCAAGACGGATATCGCGGCGCTTGCCGTGGAGGTCTTCAAGGCGTGGTCCCGGCGGGATGAAATCGCGACCGACATTCTCACCGGCGCAGCCGAGAGTCTCGCGAAGGACGCTGTGACTTGCGCAAGCAAACTGGCGAAGCCGGGCAGAGCCGTTCAGTTCGTACTCGCTGGCAGCATTCTGCTGCGCCAGCCGAAGTTCGCGCAGAACGTGGCGAAGCTCATCTGCAAGCGCTGGCCAAACGCCGTCGTGACGCCGCTGAAGCGCGACAGTGTTCACGGCGCGCTGGCTCTGGCGCGACGGGCATTCCCGGCGGAGACGATTTCTACGGCAGGGAGAACGGTCCGACCTCCGAAGCCAGCCAAAGCTGCGAACGCGCTTCACAATGTCGCGTCCATCTCGCTTTCGCCGACGGAGCAACGGAATCCGCGCTCCATGTCTCTCGACAAGCTGGCGCTGGACGACGCGGTCGAGCTGATGCTGCGCGAAGATCGTTACGTTACGTCTGCATTGCTGGGGGAACGCGCGAAGATTCAGAAAGGCGTGGAGCTGGTCGTGCGATCGTTCAAGCGTGGCGGACGGTTGTTTTATGTCGGCGCGGGAACGAGTGGACGTCTCGGTGTGCTGGATGCGAGCGAGTGTCCGCCCACGTTCCGGACCGATCCGGAGATGGTTCAGGGAATCATCGCAGGCGGACAGACGGCGCTGTGGTCCGCGGTGGAAGGCGCCGAGGATGATGCGCAAGCGGGTGCGCGGGCGATTGAGTTTCGGGGAGTCACGCGGTGGGATACCGTGGTCGGCATCGCCGCGAGCGGCCGCACGCCGTTTGTGTGGGGTGCGCTGCGCGAGGCGAAGCGGCGTGGCGCGAACACGATTCTGTTGTGCTTCAATCCGAACCTGGTGATTCCGCGCGCCGACCGGCCGACCCTGGTTCTCGCGCCGCGCATCGGGCCGGAGATTTTGACGGGCTCCACGCGTTTGAAGTCCGGCACGGCGACGAAGCTGATCCTGAACATTTTTACCACGCTGGCGATGGTGCGGATGGGCAAGGTGCTGGGCAACCTGATGGTGGATGTGAAGGCGTCTAACGTGAAACTGCGCGACCGAGCCGTGCGAATCGTGCGTGAGTTGACCGGCGCGGACTACGCCACGGCGGAGGCGGCGCTGCTCCAGACGGACTGGAAAATCACCGAGGCGTGTGGCCGGTTGGGGCGGAAGTGACGTGGTCGACTCGCTGAGAACACCCGGGTTTTCCGGCCTCGGACGCTGATGGGAGGTGATTCTTTGCTTCCCATTTGTGCGGGCGCTTGGTTAATTCCCGCCGAGCAATGAACGTCAATCTCGGCATCTGGGACAAACTTACCAAGTTGGTGGTGTTCCTCCTCTTCATTGCCGGATTGATCGGTGTCTTCTACTGGTATCTTCCGCTCGTGCAGCAGAATCAGCGTTACCGGAAGGAAATTATCGCGCTCGACGGCAGGATCGCAGGAGAAGAACGCCATGGGAAACAGCTCCGCGTGGCCATCGATTCCCTCCAGAGTGATGCCCGGGTGATCGAACGTCTCGCCCGCGAAAAGCTTAGTCTCGCCAAGACCAACGAGATGGTTGTGCGATTTGAGCAGCCGGCCCGGCGCTGAACGCCGCCGTGGTTTCGGTGGCGTTCGCAAAACAAAAACGGCGCCCAATGGGCGCCGCTCGATGGTTCCCGGAGGAACCGAAATTCATCCGCCGCTGACCGTCACACGGTCATGATTTCCTTTTCCTTGTGGGCGAGGTGCGCGTCGATCTTCGCGATGTATTGGTCGGTCAGCTTCTGGACTTCCTTTTCGGCGTGCTCCAATTCGTCTTCGGAAATCTTTCCGTCCTTCGATTCCTTCTTGAGATGCTCGATGGCGTCGCGGCGCACATGGCGGATCGCCACGCGACCGTTCTCCGTCATCTTGTGCACCACTTTCACAAATTCCTGGCGCCGCTCCGTGCTCAGCTCCGGCAGCACGAGGCGAATGAACTTGCCCTGCACCGCGGGGTTCAGGCCGAGGTTGGATTTTTGAATCGCCTTCTCGATCGGTTGAATGGAGCTGTTATCCCACGGCTGAATCATCAGCATGCGGGCTTCCGGCGTGGTGATGCCCGCGAGTTCGCGGATGCGCATCATGGAACCGTAGACCTCCACGAGGATGTTTTCGACGAGCGAGGGCGAGGCCTTGCCCGTTCGCACGCCGGCAAATTCATGCGTCACGACCTCTTCGGTCTTGATCATCTTCTCTTCTGCTTCGAGCAAAATATCGTCCACTGGCATAGTGCGGCGACGCTAGCAAAGCGCCCGCGAACTGTATAGTGGCAAACCGTCTGCGGACAAATCCCGCCCGTTGAAAAACAAAAAGGGCGACGGAACTCTCCGTCGCCCTCTGGAAAAACTCAGCCCGCTGAATCAGGCCTGCGCCAGCGAACCCGCCGGCACGTCTTCGATGGATGCGTTCTCGTGCAGGAAATCCAAAACCTTCTCGTGGATCAGCTGCTGGTAAACTTCCGCGACGCCGCCGCGCTTTTCGAGCTCTTGCAGGAATTTCTGCGGGGCCATCTGGTTCGCCTGCGCCATCAGGGTGATGCGCGTGTTCATCTCGTTCTGGTCGGCGCGGATGCCTTCCTTCTCCGAGATCTTGTGGAAGAGGTAGCTGATCTTCAGGCGTTCCTTGGCGATGCCCGTGGCCGCGTTGTAGATCTCGTCCTTCTTCTGCTCGATCAATTCCTTCGGCACGCCCCGGCGCTGGTTCTCGCTCACCATTTCGTAAACCACGTTGCGAGTCTCGATCTGCAGGGTCGTCTCCGGCATGTCAAACGACACCTTTTCGCTGATCGTCTTCACGATCTGATTGCGAATGCTGCGCTTTTGGCGCGAGTTCACTTCGTTCTGGAGATCCTTGCGCACGCCCTCGCGCAGCTTGTCGAGATTCTCGGCGCCGTAGGTCTTGGCGAAGGCATCGTTCAGCTCCGGGAGCGCCTTCTCCTTCACTTCGGCGACTTCAACTTCGTAAACGCCCTTCTTGCCCGCGAGCTGCGGCGTCACGAATTCCGCCGGGAAATCGACGTTCACCGTGCGCTTCTCGCCGGCCTTCGCGCCCACGAGCTGGATGGCGAAACCAGGGATGAACGAATCCGGCTTCACTTCGACCCAGAAACCTTTCTGCTCCGTCAGGCCGCGCGCGGTCGGCGCGATCTCAGTCAACGGCTTGCCGTCACTGGTGCCGGTGTAGTTGATGACGACGTAGTCGCCTTCCTTGACTTCACGGTCGACTTTCTTGAAATCCGCAGCCTGGCCGCGCAAGGCATCGATCGCCTTTTCCACATCTTCATCCGATACAACGGCCGGTTCGCGCTTGGCGGGAATGGCGCGGTAATCCGGCAGTTCAAACTCGGGATTGATTTCGACCGTCGCGGCAAATTGCAGCGCCTGGCCGCGGCCGAACTGAATCTCCTCGATGTCGGGATAGCCCACGACATTGAGCTTCTGGTCCTTCATGCCCTGGCGGTAGCTCTCGCCGATGAGCTTGCGCTTCACTTCTTCCTCGATGTCCTTGGCGTATTGCTTGGCGACCATGGCTTCAGGCGCCTTGCCGGGCCGGAAACCAGGCATCTTCGCCTGCTTCACGAAATCCTTGGTTACAGAACCAAAGGCTTCATCCACGGCTTTGGCATCGACTTCGAAACGCACCAGCTTCTTGCAGGGCGCGAGATTTTCCACCGTCACATTCACAGGCAAACCTTTCCGTCAGGGTTCAACAACAAGTCCAGAGACGCTGCCGCGCCCAGATCGAATGGGGTTCAATTTCGCGGAAGCGAGCGGGCAAAGGTAGGAAAGCGTCACCCATGCGTCAAGCCTCCCTTCCGACAAAATGGGTGAGTAAACCGGCCCTTGATGGAAGACGCGTGCTACGGCACCGAAGGCTTCTCCAAGGGGGCCGTCGGCTTTGAAATCGGGAGTGCCGTGAGACCCGTCTTGGCGGGGAGAGCCTTCCACTTGGCTTCGAGACGTTCGATGCGTTCGGCGGTGGCGGGGTGTGTGCTGAGAAAGCTCAATCCGCTGTCGGTGGCGGCGGTCGAGGCGTTCTTCGCCAACTCGGTCTGCATGGTGCGGAAGAAATCGATCATCCCGCGCGGATCGATGTTCGCGGAGACGAGCAGTTCCCAGCCGGCGTCATCGGCTTCGCGCTCGGTGTCGCGCGAGAACTTCTGGCGCAGGAGCGTTTCCGATCCTTCGCTGGCCAGCGCCACGAGTCCGCTCGCGTCGCCAAAGATCGTTTGCACCGTCAGGCTCAGGCCAAGCGCTTCGATCATGTTGCGCAGGCTGTGCCGTTGCGTGACGTGCGCCATCTCGTGAGCCAGCACGCCGGCGAGTTCCTCGGGACGTTTCACGGCCTTCAGCAAGCCGGTGTAAACCACCATGTGCCCGCCCGGAATGGCGAACGCGTTCAGCTCGTCCGACTCCGCGATGTGCAATCGAAATTTGTAGCCGGAGTTGGTGGCAACCTGGAGCAATCGCTCCATGACCGGATCCATCTGCGCCGTCCAGCGCGGGTCCGTGGTGATCTTCATTCCCTGCTCCATGCTTTTGAACACGGCGTCTCCGAATTGTTCTTCGACCGACAGCGGCACATGGCCGGCTGCCATGCGCGCGAGCCGGGATTTCTGCGAGAACAACAACGCCACGCTGCCGACCACGAGCAACAGCACCACTGCTATCGCGATCATCAAGCGCGAGGCGACCGACGACTTGCGGCGCGTGACGGCGCGGATGCGTTCCTGCAACACCGAATCAGCGACCTCAGCCAGCGGCACGAGGATGGCGTGATCAGAGGTGGTCAGAATCCAGGCCGGTTGGGTGACGTGTTCGAAGAAGAGCTGTTCGTCGTTGTGACCGCCGGCGCGAAGTTGCAGCCCGTCCATCGGCAGTTCGACTGAAACCTCGGTGCCATCAAACCGCATCTTGCCGGCGCTCACGGCGAGCATTCCCGAAATCATCTGCCCGCCCGCATCTTGCCGCATGGCCGTCCCGCGGCATTTTACATCTGTTAAATTCACGGGCCGCATTCAACGCGAAAGAACTAGGCCGGGCAACAGCGGGGGCAGAGGCACTCAGCCATTGTCCGTTACGGTCAATCAGTGGAGTATTCCATTCTGATGGTAAGAACCTCATCGTTTCAGGACGCTCGGTGCCAAACATCCCGGGAAACCTGACCGAGCCTCCGCTTGTCATTTAAGATACTTAATGCGTATGAACCCAAAGATTCCTTTCACGGCTCTCGCCGCCTTCTCGATTTTGTCTTCCATCTGCCACGGCGAGATCCAGGTGGTAACTGAACGAATCGGCGGTAGTGCCGCATCTACCGCGTTTGCCTTCAAGAACGTGCCGGCTCCAGCGAAAGGTGATGCGGCGGAGAAAGCCAAGCTCACACTTGTGGACGGACAGCGTGACGGCAATGGCGGCGAGTTGTCTGCTCTCAACAACGGGCGACTGCCGCGCGAGGAAGATCAGCCGACGGAGAATTTCTTTCTCCGCGCCGGGACGGACGGCGGGCGTATCCAGATCGATCTGGGCAGCAGCATCGCCATCCAGCAGGTCAACACCTACTCTTGGCACGGCGGCTCGCGCGGACCACAGGTTTACAAGCTGTATGGCAGCGACGGCGGCGCTGCGGGTTTCAAAGCCGGGCCGAAACGAGACGCTGACCCGGAATCCTGCGGATGGAGACTGATCGCGAAGGTCGATACGCGGCCGAAGGACGGTTCAGGCGGCGGGCAGCACGGCGCGAGCATCGCTGATTCAGCGGGCACCATCGGCTCGTATCGGTATCTGCTCTTCGACATTGCGCGGACCGAATCCGACGACGCGTTCGGCAACACGTTCTTTAGCGAGATCGACGTCATTGATCCGCGTTCGCCGGCCATTGCGGCAACGAGCGAGGAAACCAAGCCCATTACCAAGACGTTCACAGCTGACGCTGGCAAGTATCACTTCATCATGGACACCACCGCCGCTCCGGACCTGACCGAGTGGGCGGACAAGGAGCTGCGACCTGTCGTTCAGGAATGGTATCCCAAGCTCGTCGCGCTGTTGCCAAGCGAGGACTTCAAGGCGCGCACGAATGTCACCATCCGTTTCCGCAATGACATGGGCGGTACGCCGGCTTCGGCGGGCGGCGGATTCATCAATTGCAACGCCGGCTGGTTCCGCAAGGAGCTGAAGCGCGAGGCGCTGGGCTCCGTGGTGCATGAGATGGTCCACGTCGTGCAGAACTACGGGCGTGTGCGCCGCGACGATCCGAATGCCACGCGCATGCCCGGCTGGCTGGTGGAAGGCATTCCCGATTACATCCGCTGGTATCTCTACGAGCCTCAGACCAAGGGCGCGGAGATCACCGCGCGCAATCTTTCCCGCGCCAAGTATGACGGGAGCTATCGCATCAGCGGGAACTTCCTCAACTGGGTCGCCACGAAGTACGACACGAACATCGTGGTGAAACTCAACGCCGCCGGACGCGCCGCCAAATACCGCGAGGAGTTGTGGAAGGAAGTCACCGGCAAGACCGTCCAGGAACTCGGCGACGAATGGAAGAAGTTCCACGAGCAACGCCTCGCGGCTGCGGCGGAACAGAAGAAGACCTCGCCGTAGAAGGCCGTTCGCCTGCGGCCCAGTTTCTAGGAACCATCCTTGCGCCGACAGGTATTCTGGTGTCGCGCCTGATCCATCTCACGTCTTCGCACAAACCCTCATCAGCGCACGGCGAATGCCATCGCGCCGTTATCTCCGTCACCCAGGGATTGCGCACCTTAATCTGGCTGCCAAATCGCCGGATGGAATCCGACGCGGTCTGATAGGCAAATTCACCCCTGAAAGAATCTTGTCCGATCGCGAATGTCCGTGGCGATATGTTGGTGAGAATGAGTGCAACCGATTTGGATTTGCTCCGCGCCTTCACCCGCGACCAGTCGCAGGATGCCTTCGCCACGATCGTGCAGCGGCATCTGAATATCGTCTATTGCGCCGCGTTGCGTCAGGTCCGCTCACCGCAACTGGCCGAGGAGGTCGCTCAATCCGTCTTTGCCGATTTGGCGCGTCAGGCTGGCGGGTTGAAGTCCGAAACCATCCTCACGGCCTGGTTGTATCAAATCACGCGCCGGACGGCGATTGACGTGGTGCGCCGCGAGTCCCGCCGCCAGTTGCGCGAACAAATCGCCTCGGAGATGAACGCCATGAACGCCACCGCCGATGACTGGACGCAGATCGAACCGCTCCTCGACGAGGCGATGCACGCGCTCGATGACACCGACCGCACCGCCGTTCTGTTGCGTTACTTTGAAAACAAAAGCCTGCGTGAGGTAGGTGAAACCCTCGGCACCACGGACGACGCGGCGCGCAAGCGCGTGAATCGCGCCGTGGAGCGCCTGCGCGAATTCTTCGCCCAGCACGGAGTCAGTGCTAGTACGAGCGGACTCGCCGCCGTCATCTCCGCGAACGCCGTGCAAGCCGCGCCCGCCGGTCTGGCCATCACCATTTCCACCGCTGCTGTCTTGCTCGGAGAAACTTTTGTTCCCATCGCCGCCGCCACCACCCAAGCCATCGCCATGACCACACTGCAAAAAGCCCTTGTCGCCACCACGCTCGTCGCCGCCATCGGAGTCGGCATTCATCAGTTCCAACAGAACGCGAAGCTCCGCGAGCAGAACGCGCAACTGGAACGACAGCACGCGTCCCTGAGCGAGCAATTGCAACAGGCGCAAAGCGAACGCGACGCCGCGCGACGCCGGCCAGCGTCAGTCTCCAGCGCTCCGGTGCAGGAGAAGACGAATTCGTCTGAACTCTTGAAGCTGCGCGGTCAGGTCGGTGTGTTGCGCCAGGAGAAGACCGAACTCGGCAGCAAGAGCCCGCTGAGCAAGATCACCGCTGATCCCGAGACGAGGACGGTGATGCGTTCGCAGCAAAAGGCGGCCATGAGCACCCTGTATTCTGGTCTGGCCAAGCGCCAGAACTGGACGCCCGAAGTGAAGGGCCAGTTCGATGAACTGCTGGCGGACGGCATCATGGACGGCATAGATCTCATCACGCGAACCTTGCACGAAAAGAGATCGCGCGGCGAAGTGGATCAGATGTTCTCCGCCCATGAACAAGCGTTCCAGGAGAAGATGTCCACACTCCTCGGCCCGGATGGCCTGGCGCAGTATCAGGAATTCACGAAGGATCTCGGCAGCACCATCACCGCCGCGCAGTTCGAGGCGAGCTTGTCTGGCGAGGCCGCAGCGAAGGCCGAGAAGAAGCAACAACTCAAGCAGGCGATGCAGGAGGAAACGCGGGCGGCCCTGACCGCCGCCGGTCTGCCCGAGGATTTTCAAACGTTGCCGATGTTGAACTTTCGCAACATCGCCTCCGAGGAGCAGGCGGAGATCGGTCTCAAACTCATGGACGGCACATTCGAGCGGGCGGCAACGCGCGCGGCTTCCTTTCTCAGTCCCGAGGAGTTGCAAAAGTTCCAGGAGTTCCGCGCCAAGGCGGTCGAGAACAACCGCGCGATGATCCTGATGAACCGGAAGATGATGGCGCCGATCTCACAATGAGCGTTTGTCTTGGAGACGGACTTACACGGCGTGTGGTAAGTCAGGTCTCCAGTCGCGGAACGACTTCATGATGGTAGCCGTGGGTTTCAACCCACGGTTCATGGTGCCGTCGAATGTCCCGTCGCGTAGCGACGGTTGAACGCCCTCGATACGCCGAATGCGTTCATGCGTCGCTACGCGACGCGGGAAGATCGGTTCGCAATCCGTGGACTGAAGTCCACGGCTACCATCGTTTCGTCGCTACGCGACTCAGCCGCTTCGTCTCCTGTGGCGGGAGCGGCGGGATTTGTGCGAGACGCCCTCACCTGTTTGCGCTTAACTGCCGCCACTCACATGAAACGGCGCACCTTTCTACGCAACTCAGTTGTCTTGGCAGCAGGCGCGGCGGCAACACGTCTCAACATGGCGAAGGCTCAGGCCGCACAGGCCGCCAGTTCGGGTGGTGCCGTCCTCATCGACCCAAACCCGCTCTTCGACACCTCGCCGCATCTCTACATGCAGTTCATGGAGCCGCTCGGCATCACCGATTCATCGGTTGAGGCGGCGTGGGATTACGAGCGCGATGACTGGCGGAAGGATTTCGTGGACACCACGCGCGATCTCGCGCCGGGCATGATGCGCTTCGGCGGATTGCTCAGCCGTTACTACAAATGGCGCGAGGGCATCGGGCCAGCGGCGAAGCGTCCGCTCTATCGCAACTACGTCTGGGGCGGGTTGGAGCCGCATCGCGCGGGCACGCATGAGTTCGTGGACTTCTGCCGCCGCGTGAACTCTGAGCCGATGTATTGCGTGAACTTTCTCGGCGACGGCGAGAAACGTTATGCCACGGCTCGCGAGGGCAACCGCACTGGCGACGCGAAGGAAGCGGCGGATTGGGTGAGCTACACGAACGACCCCGACCACGCTGAGCGCAAGGCGAATGGCTCGGCTGCTCCGTTCAATCTCAAGTATTGGCAACTCGGCAACGAGACCAGCTACGGCAACGAAGTGTTCAAGAAGGACGAAGCCATCGCCACCACCATCGAGTTCGCGAAGGCGATGCGTGGGCGGGACCGTTCACTGAAACTCCTCGGCTGGGGCGACAGCGGCTGGGCGGGCGATCTCGTGGACCGCGCGGGCGAACACATCGATTACGTGGCCGTCCATATGATGGGCCAGTCGCCCATCGGTCGTGACACGGTGCTGCGCGGGAACCGCTATCAAGCCGAGCCCGAACGCGCGTGGAAGGAGTTGATGGAACTCATCGGCACGCGCATCGAGACGAAGCTGCTCGGCGTGGAGGAGGCGTTGGCCAAGCGCGGCTCAAAGCATCCCATCGCCATCACCGAGGGGCATCTCAGTCTCCAGCCGCACAACTCGAACTCGATCCTCACCGAATGGCTCACCGGCGTTTACCACGCGCGGGTGATGAACCTCTACCAACGGCACGGCGCGACAGTGAAGATTTCCACCGCCGCTGACTTCAACGGTAACCGCTGGACGACCAACGCACTCATTCATCAAGTCCCGTCCGGCGTGAGTTACCTCCTGCCCGTGGGCGCGGTGATGCGTTTGTTCAAGCGGCACAACGGCACGCAGGGCGTCGCTGTGAAGTCCGCGCCATCGAATCTCGACATCGCCGCAAGCCGCGAAGGCAACAAGCTGTTCCTCCACGTCGGCAACATGAACTACTCCGGCGCGACGGAAGCCAGCTTCGCCGTCGATGGCTTCGTCGTCACCGGCGGACGCGTGCTGGAAATCGCCCCCGAGAATCCGCGCCAGGAGATCAGCCCCATCAATCCCGACGTCTTCAAGCCGCACGAACACACGCTGGCGAAGGCTGACGTGCTCAAGTGGCGATTCCCCGCGCGCTCCGTGAGCGTGGTCGAGCTGGAGTGTCGATCTGCCTAAACCGTGCTTAGAACTCTGACTTGAGCTCGCGCCATTAATTCCACGTTCCGCTTCATCACGGCAGGTTTGCTTTCAGTCGAAAGACTTCATTGCTCCCGTTCACTTCCACTGACGCTGCGTTCCGCCGCCCCGAGCGAGTCACCGGAACGGTCAGCGTGCGCCACGAATGCCACGGCTCTACACCGGCGGCAGATTCGATTCGGTACGACCGGAGTGATGTTGGCCATTCCAAGGAAACCCGATTGCCCTCGCCGCGGATGGTCAGGGTAGGGTGGGTTGAGGCGTCCGGCGCCCCTTTCACAATCGAGAACCAGTCCGCCATATCCCCGGTGTCGGTCAGGAACTTTGCGTCGAGCCGAAGCCCGTCGATATCGAGAACCATTGAGCCGAAGCCGCCCTGCGCCAGACGCATCGCGGGATGGAGCCGTGGATTGTGTTCACCGCCTTCACCGGAGCAACCGCAGACGACGTAGACCGTTCCACGGCCCGCACCGATGCCCCCTGCTGGCTTCTCGTACGCACCGCCGCTATCAGGTCTTCCGAAGCCGTCGTTGAGAATATTTGCCGGATTGAGGTCAGTGCTGAAACCGTAGTGCCCGTTCAAGAGATACGATCGCTCGTAGTTGTGGCTGTGTCCGCTCAACACCAGATCCACGCCATAGCTCTCCAGCACGGGCACGATCTGTTGCCGCATCTCGATTAGTTCGCGTTCGACGTCGGAATCATGAGTGCCGAACGAGTACGGTGGATGATGCCAATAAGCGATGATCCAGTCCTTCTCCGTTGCCGCGAGATCCTGTTCCAGCCAGGTGAGCATCGGAGAATCGGCGAGGCGAGATGACGTTTGGGAATCGAGGCAGACAAAGTGAATGTTGCCGTGGTCGAACGAATAGTAACGCTCTGTTCCGGAAGCGGTGCCGCCCGCTTCACCGCGCGCGGGCAGGTGGAAGATGTCGAGGTAGGGAAACTCTCCGTTGTCGTAGCAGCCAGCGTCGTGATTTCCGATCGTCGGCCAGAGGACCACGCGCTGCAGGATCTCGGGATATACCTCAAACACGGCGCGTTGGTATTGGTCATCGGTGCCGCATTCATACGCGTTATCGCCGAGCATGAGCCAGACGTTGGCGAGCGCTTCGCCGGCGTAATTGCGAAAGGCATCGCGCACCCGGGCTTGATTCAGATTTGCCGTGCCGGAATCGCCAATTGCCCACACTCGCGTGCGTTGCGCGTTGGTCGGCGCGGTGGTGAACCAATAGTCTTCGCCGCCGGCCAGCCGCTGGGTCGCTGTCGAGATTTCATAGTAGTAACGTGTGTTCGGACGCAGACCGGTGATTCGTACGGCGTGTTCCGTTTCCAATCCCGTGTCTTGCGCGAGCCAGTCGAGGTCGTTCGGATCCGTTCCGTAGTAAACCCGCCCGGGGGTAAACCAGTCCGTGCGCCAGCGGATTACTATGCTCGTGGACGAGCCTGATTGCAGGTAAGGCCCGCGCAACAATCGATCCGTCGGAACTGGTCCCACCTGGACATGTGAGGTCGCGGATTCCCGGCGCCAGCCGGAGTTGTCGATCGCTTCCACCCGCAACAAATGCCGGCCCTGCGGTGCATTCAGCCAGTTGAATTCGAATGGTTCACTCGAGTCCGTGCCGACCAGCACCCCATCCGTGTAGAACTCGACGCGGTTGACGTGCCCATCCGGATCGCTGGCGCTGGCCCGCATCGCCACTGGTCCGGCGGGAAGAGTTGAGCCATCTTCGGGCAGGGTCAGCTCCACCGATGGTGCGCTGGGAGGGATATTGGCGAGCAACGCCAGGTCAAAAACACTATCCCGCCAACCACTGACGGATTGATGCAGCTCCACTGCGAGCACGTTGGTTCCGTTGATAAGATACGAGGGAGGCGCGCCGAACTGCCACCACCTGGACTCGTCATCGCCTGAGACGGTCGCGTCGGCAGGGGTAAGGTTCGTTACGCCTGAAGAAGGCAGGTTTACGCGCCCGATCACGCGGTTGTTGAGATACACGATCACACCGTCGTCGAGACGCACTCGCATGGTCAGCGTCCGTAACGCCCGCCAGTCGGCGACGGTGAACTTCAAGCGAAAGTAGGTCGTGGTCGGTCCGCCGCCGGACGTCATCACCGTGGCCAGGTTATCTTCACCGAACCCCAGTGGTGCAGAACCCACAGGCCAGTTGACGTCGTCGAACGCGGCTCCGCGCCAGTTCGTGCCCTGGTCTGATCCGTCCACGAGATACCGCCATGTCGAACCCGCCGGAACGATCGTTTGTGCCGCGAGCGCCAGCGGCATCACGAAAGCCGCCAGAGTCAGCGCGCCGCGGAATAACGAGTTTTCGCAAGGCGCCATCAGTCTCCAGACAGATCTCAAGCAGGCCATCAACATGGGAAAAGTGGAATGCGTTTAAGGTATGCCTTTTCCTCCAGCGCAACAAGCGCGGCCTCGATAGAAAACAAGGCGGCACAGATGATGTGCGATGCGTGGTTTTGTGTAGACGGTAATCTTCCGCCGTCACGAATCACGAATGACGCATTACGCTCCTACCAAACCTCCACCGGACCCTTTGGCACCGGAATCGACCCGCGCTGTGCCACTCCAGGTTCCTGCATAAAGGACGCCACCATCGGCGCCGGACGATACTGCGACTTCAACTCACCCCGCTCATCCACGAATTGGAGCCGCCACTGTAGGTATCCCTGCAAGATCTCCTCGAAGTGCGCCTTGCTCGACAGCAGCACCACCTTCTTTGTGAACTCATGCACCGGCCCGAACCGCTTCGCGTACCACGGCGCCACTTTGCGAAACATGCGGCAACCATGCGTCTCGCCGAACACCTCGATCATCAAGTCCAGATGCCGGCACAACACGCGAATTCGTTCCTCGAACGATGCCTCGGGAGGTGTTGTGCCGGAGTCGAGGTGTTCTCGCGTTCGCTTGAAGATCCACGGATCATAAAACGCCCCTCGTCCAATGCTGACGCCCGCGCAGCCCGTCTCGTCGAACATCCGCTTCGCTGCCTCGGGTGTTGTCACGTCGCCGTTGCCGATCACCGGAATGCTCTTCACTGCTTCTACCACCGCGCGAATGCCCGCCAGATTCACCGTGCCGCTGAATCCCTGTTCCCGCGTGCGCCCGTGCACAAAGATCGCTGCCACGCCTACGCCCTCCAGCGCCCGCGCCAGATCCGGAGCGGTCAAATTCTGGTCATCCCAGCCCAGCCGCATTTTCGCGGTGACGGGAATTCGCACCGCATCGACCATTCCTTTCACCAGCGCCGCCGTGCGGTCCAGCTCCGTCATCATCGCCGAGCCGCCGCCCACCTTGCACACCTTGCGCACGGGGCATCCCATGTTGATGTCGATCGACGAAATGCCGCGCTCCTGCAACATCACCGCCGCGTCGCGCATCTCTTCGGGCACCGACCCGAACAGCTGCACCGCCAGCGGCCGGTCTGCTGGGCAGGTTTCGATCAGCTTGAACGCCTTGGGATTCTTCTCCAGCAACGATCGAGCATTCACCAGATCCGTCGTCGCGAGATCGAGACCGCCAATCTCCCGCAATGTCAGCCGAAACGGTAGGTTGGTGTAACCCGCCAGCGGCGACAGGAACAAATTCGACTTCAGCTCAAGCGACCCAAAACGCATCAGGTCGGAAGCCTACTGGAATTACCCCTCCTGAAAACAGGGAAAATGAGTCGCATCCGGTAATCCGGCATTACTTACACCTTCTTCAACTTCCACCCGCCGCGCTTGAAGAGCGTGGCGCTGACGACGGCGTAGGTGGACCATGCGATGGTAATGGCGGTGAACACTCCCTGCGGTCCCCACTTGAACGTGTGGGCGAGCGCGTAGGCCAGGGGCAGTTGCCAGAGCCAGAAACAAAACAGGTTAATGAACGTCGGCGTCCAGACTGCGCCCGCGCCGTTGAACGCCTGGCTCATCACCATGCCGTACGCGTAGAAGAGGAATCCGAGGCTTACTGTGCGCAGGCAACTCACGCCGTAGGGCATCACCGCTGGATCTTGCGTGAACGCGCCGATGATGGCTTCCGCGAAGAGCACGAACAGCAGCCCGAGCACGCCGAGGAAGATCATGTTGTAGAAGCCCGCCTTCCACACGGCCTGTTCGGCGCGATCGGGTTTGCCCGCGCCGAGGTTTTGGCCGACGAGCGTGGCCGCGGCGTTGCTTAATCCCCACGAAGGCAGCAGCGCGAAGATGACGATGCGGATCGCGATGGTGTAGCCGGCGAGTGCCGCGCTGCCGAAGCCAGAAAGAATGCGGATGAGCGCCAGCCAACTCGTCATGCCAACGAGCATTTGGAACATGCCGGTGGCCGAGAGCCGGAACACCGCGGCCATCGTGGAGAACTCCAGCTTGAGATGCCTTCGTTGCACGCGGATGTGCGCGCCGCCGCGCCAGAGTCGGTAGAGCAGATACACGACGGCCGTTCCGCGCCCGATGTTCGTGGCCACGGCGGCACCGGTGACGCCGAGCTGGGGAAACGGTCCCAGCCCGAAGATGAAGCATGGGCCCAGCAGGATGTTCAGTCCGTTGGCCAGCCACAGCACGCGCATGGCGATGGCGGCGTCGCCCGCGCCGCGAAAGATGGCGTTGCCAAGGAAGAGCAGCAGCACCGTGGCGTTCCCGCCGAGCATCACGGTGGTGTAACCCTTGCCGATGGCGATGACTTCCGGCGATGCGCCCATCAAGGCGAGCAGTTGCGGTGCGAACATCGAGCCCACCACGCCGATGACGGCCGCGAGCGCGATTCCAAGGGCGAGCACCTGCACGGCGGTTTGCGCGGCGCGTTCCGGATCTTTTTCACCGATGCGCCGCGCCACGGTGGCGGTTGCGCCGATGGCGAGGCCAATCGCCACGGTGTAGATGATGGTGAGCATCGCCTCCGTCAGCCCGACGGCCGCGACGGCATCCGCGCCGAGTCGTGACACCCAGAAGATGTCCACGACGACGAAGAGTGATTCCATGCCCATCTCCAAAATCATGGGCACGGCGAGCAGCAGGATGGCGCGGCGAATCGGGACTTCTGTGAAGTCCTGGCGCGAGCCGCGCAACGCCTCTTTGACCGCCGACCAAAAGTCTGACATAGGGCCGGCGAGCGTGCGGTCCGGCGCGAAACCGGTCAAGACGCCAGCCGGCTATTCCTTCGTTGCCGCGGCAGGTGCGGGCACGGGCTCCGGTGCGGGCTCCTTCTTGCCGGTGGTTTGCTTCATGATTTCGCCGGCAACTTTTTTCAGCTCCTTGATGTTCAGCTTGTCCCCGAGCGCGGAGAGCTTGTCCATCTGGATGTTGCCCGCGACGTTGATGAAGACGGCCTGTTTGCGGCCTTCGATGACGGTGATGACCACGCCTTCAATCGCTTCCTTGCCGCGGGTCTTCAGGTAGATGCCCACGTCCTCCTTCTTCTCCTGCACCTTCACGACCGGCTGCCAGCCGCCGGCGTCGAGTTGTGCGCGCACGGATTTCATGCGCGCCGTCACTTCGTCGCGGTTTTGATCGTCCATGCCCACGACATTTACGCTGATGGAGTGCAGTCCACTCAGCGCCTCCGTGAAATCCGGCTGGCCCTTGCCTGCGAGCTGCATCGCCATCGCAATCATGTCGCTGGTCAGGTTGATTTCCACCAGTTCGCCGTTGGTGGGCTTTGTAAATTTACCGAAGTTCACCAATCCGGCGGGCGCATCGGCGGCGCGCAGGGAAGCGGCGAACAGCAGTGAGGCAACAGCGAGAGCGCAGGTGGAGCGGAGGATGGTTTTCATGGTGGCGGGCGGTTCTGTTTTGGTTCGTTTTGCCGGGCGTAACTCCCGGTCATGGACATAACCCACCGGCCGCAGGGGAAGTTTCAGAATAATTACCGGCGCGCCCGCCCATGGACCGGATTGCATTTTCCGCGCAAACTGCCCATATCACTGGAATGCTTTTCATCCGTAGAAATGTGCGCGGTGCCGCCGCTCTGATCCTCTTCCTGTTAACCACTACTGCTCACGCGCAGAAACGCGTCGTCGCCTACGTGCCCAACTGGATTGATGTGAATTCGTTCTCCGAGTCCATCGACTACGCCAAGCTGACGCACATCAACATCGCGTTCGAGAATCCGACCAACGCCGAGGGCGACCTGTCGTTCAACCGCAAGAACCCGGTGCTGATTCAGAAGGCGCGGACCAACGGCGTGAAGATTCTGATCTCCATCGGTGGCGGCGCGGCGTCCAGCGACAAGACGTTGCTCGCGCGTTATTTCGACCTGCTCACGGACGCCAAGCGCGCTTCGTTCGCGTCCAAGTTGGGAGCGTATGTCGAGCGGCACGGTTTCGACGGGCTGGACGTGGACATCGAAGGGCCGTCCATCAACAAGGACTACGGCGCGTTCATCCACGATCTCGCCGGGGTGTTCAAGCCGAAGGGACTGCTGCTCACCTCCGCGCTCTCGAAAGGCTACGGCGGGAGCAAGGTGCCGAGCTCCGTCTTCGAGCACTTCGATTTCATCAACATCATGGCCTACGACGGCGCGGGCTACTGGAACTCCAATGCGCCCGGCCAGCATTCCTCGTTCAAGTTCGCGAAGGACAACGTCGCCTACTGGATTGATCGTGGCCTGCCGAAGTCGAAGGCGGTGCTCGGCGTTCCGTTTTACGGATACGGTTTCGGCACGGCGTTTCGCAAGGGCGACTACGGCTATGCGAAGATTCTCTCGATGCATCCTGGTGCGGAAAAGTTCGACCAGGTTGGGAACACGATCTGGTACAATGGCATTCCCACCATCAAGGCGAAGACCCAATACGTCGTCGATGAAGGCTTGGGCGGCGTGATGATCTGGTCGCTGGACTACGACGTGAAAGGCGAGCGCTCGCTGCTCTCGGCCATCCACGAGACCTTGCATGGCACAACTCCGCCACCGCGGCCTTGAGCGAAACTTACTGGGAGGAATCCATGCTGATTTGTTTACCTGTGTTCGCAGCATTCCGTCGTTCAATGATCGCGCACGATGTCCGCTCGTTGAGCTTTCTCTTTTTGCTCGCGGTATTCATCACGAGTTGCGCGACGCAACCGCCGGCAACGCCCGATGCCGCTCCGCGTGGCAATCTTCATCTCACGTCTCCGGCCAACCGCCTCGTCTATCAGCGCGGACTCGACGGCACCGCGTTGCTGCGGATTACGGGAAGCGGTCCTGCTCCCGGTGCGACCCTCGAAGCACGTCTGACTCCCGTGAATTCCTCCACCATCGCTGCACGCTGGCAATCTCTCGGCACTGCTCGCGCGGACGGCAGCTTCGATGAACGGTTGCGCGCCAAGGCGGGTTGGTATCGTCTCAACGTGCGTGCGAAGACCCGGCGTGGCGAAACCATCGCCACCGTAGATCGCGTTGGGGTAGGGGAGGCGTTCATCGTCGTGGGCCATTCCGTGGCGCATGGCGGACGCACGAATCTCGCCGGGGCGATGGACGACCGCGTGAACACCATCGCGTGGCCGACGAATTCCGACGCGGCAAGAAAGGATTACGAACGCACCGCCGATCCGCAGTTCCTGCCGCCGCTGCTCGGCACGCACTTCACCAATGGCGTCGTGCCGGGACCGTTCGGGCACGGCACTTATTTCTGGGCGCAATTTGCCGAACGCGTCGCGCGGGCGCAGGATGTTCCCGTGCTGCTGCTCAACGCCGCGTTTGGCGGCACCAGCCTGGAACACTGGGCGAAGTCCGCGCGCGGCGAACGTTTCGAGCACAGCTTCGTGAAGTCTGATCTCCGGATGCCCTACATCAATCTCCACCACGCGTTGCGTCATTACGCGGCGGTCGCTGGCGTGCGCGCCATCCTCGCCGATCAGGGACAGAACGACTGGCCGGAGCCGGACGCACGCAAGGTCTTCACGAACTACCTCGCCTTCGTGGAACAAGCTCGCGCCGACCTCGGCTTCCAGGAACTTGCCGTGGTGGTGAACCTAGCCACGCCGCCGGGAAACAAGACCGCGATCCGCTACGCGCAGGAACGGATGATCCGCGACGTGCCGCGCTGCTTCGCCGGGCCGGACTACGACACGCTCGCCAAGTCAGACCGCTACGACGGCGTTCACCTCAGCGAATCCGGCATGACCCGCGCCGCCCAACTCTGGGCCGAGGCGTTGACTCCGACGTTCTTCCAACGAGCTGTTCCTTGCCCGCCACAGCGTTGATTAGGCCGAATTCAGAGTGACGAGTTGCTCGTTGTTGCGCTGCATCGGTGGAGATGCTCTCTTCAAGTCAACAGACCGTTCATTTACTGAGCTATGAATCTTCAACTGGAAAACAAGACGGCGCTCGTCACGGGTTCAACCAAGGGAATTGGATTTGCCATTGCGCGGTTGCTGGCGGCGGAGGGCGCGACGGTCATCGCTAATGGGCGCAGCTTGGATTCGGCGCGCGCGGCGGCAGAGAAGCTCGGTCCGCGCGCCCGTGGCGTGGCGGCGGATGTTTCAACGGCGGCGGGTTGCGCGGAACTGTTCCGGCAGGTGCCGAGCGTGGACATCCTCGTGAACAACGCTGGCATCTTCGAGCCGAAGCCATTCACGGAAATCCCCGACGCGGACTGGGAACGCTTCTACCAGGTGAACGTGATGTCGGGCGTGCGGCTCACGCGCGCGTATCTGCCGGGGATGCTCCAGCGCAACTGGGGGCGCGTCATTTTTATGTCGTCCGAGAGCGGCGTGCAGATTCCCGAGGAGATGATCCACTACGGCATGACCAAGGCGGCAGAACTCGCGCTGGTGAACGGCATCGCGCAGCTCACGCGGCAGACAGGCGTGACGGTGAATGCGGTATTGCCCGGCCCGACGGCGTCCGAGGGTGTGACGGATTTTGTGAACACGCTGGCGGCGGGCGCGAAGCAAACGTCAGCCGAGTTCGAGAAGGAGTTTTTCCGCAGCGTCCGCCCGACGTCGTTGCTGCAACGGTTCGCGTCGGTGGATGAAGTGGCGAACATGGTGGCCTACCTCTGCTCGCCCCTTGCGAGCGCCACCAACGGAGCCGCAGTGCGCGTGGATGGTGGCGTGTTGCGCGGGACGGTGTGAGTCTTACGATTCGCGAGGTTTCCATTTACTGAGCCACGACGCGATAGAAGGTCTTTGCCGGGGATTTCTCGACCTCGAAACGATGAGGACCGTCGGTGGTCGGTTGCAGCGTTTGACCGGTGGAGGACCAGTAGGTGGTGGCGGCGAAACCTTCCCGGGATTCGAGCGCGTAGCTGCGTCCCGCCACCGCATCGAACTCAATTCGTACGACCGTGCCAGCCGTCGAGATGCGGACGGTTGGAGGTTCCGCGCAATTCGAACGGAAGAGGTGGACGGGCTGATCGTCGCCCTCGCTGATGGTCACGTAGCCGCTGCCGTCGCGGAGAAAGGCAATGGCCTCGCCATTCTCCTCCGTGGGCGTGCCGATGACTGGAACGCTCTGGCCAGCGCGACCGAGCGCGATGCCAATATCTTCGCTGTCGCAACGTGCCCAGATCATCGCGGCGTCTTCACGGCGCAAGACGATCTGTCTGCCGTCGGCGGAGATGTCGCCGCCTGATGCTTTGGCGAACGCCACGGTTTGCACCAGTACCAGGTCCAGCGAGGAACCGTTGGTGGCGGCGTTCAAGTTCGCGCGATAGACCCGCGCGGAATTGTTTTCCTTCGTGACGACGAACACGTCCGCAGTGATGGAATCGACCAGCAACGTCTCCGCGTCGTATTCACCGTCGGGGTAAACGAGGGTGAAAGTTTCCACGCCTGTAAAGTCGCTGGAGCGCGGCGAATTGGCCCAGGCGAGATCCACAGCTGGTTCCGGGATGCGCAAGATCTTTACGTCTTCGCGTTTGTCGCCGGAGTGATTGTTGCCACCGATGTCGCCGAAGTAGAGATAGGAGACGCCCGCTGACGGACCGGGGCCGACCGCCATGTCTTCCACATCGTCCACGCTCTCGTCGAAACTGAAGTTGGACAGGGTCGCTCCGTTGGTGCTGATGGCGAAGACACGTTTGCGGGAGCCGTCGTTATGCGTCCAGAGCACGCCTGAATTGCGTGCACTTGACGCAATGCCCGAAGCCTCGGACAGCGCGTTGATGGAAGTCTCGCCCCAAACGATGCTGGGCTGGAAGGTCGTGCATGGTTCACAGGCCGCATTAGCGTGGTCGCCGTAGAGCAGTCCCAAGGCGGCGACAGCGACGGACAGGCAATGACGGGATACGACTTCTGATTGCATACCTCCTTTTCAGCGACATCCATGCCAGCACACTGATTAAGGATAAACTGGCGGCAATCCACAGGAATCAGCCGCCGTGCGGCATAACTCCAACAGTAGGCTGGAACATTTTGTTCCTCGCGTGGCCAAAAGCAGACCACACCGTTCCGCAGCCAGAACTATTCTTTGGACGGAGTCGGGTTGGCGGCGGGTGGCAGCTTGGCGAAGAAGTTGGCGTCACCTTCGCGAATCTTCTCTTCAACTTGCGCTGGCGTCTCCCAGCCTGGTTGCTGAACCCAGCGCACGAATTCGTTCGTCGCGAAGGCCGGCTTGCCGCCCTGTTGATTCCACCAGGAGCCCCACGCGCGCCAGTCTCCGCCGAAGTTCGTCCCGGTGAGCCGCACCAGCGTGATCTGCGCCCACCAACGGGTGTTCGCGTTGCCGTGATAAACGAGCGGGATAAGCTCGGGCACGGACGACCGGTCGCCGAACTGTCCGATCGCTCGAATGGCCATCCAACGATCGCGATTGTCCTTGTCGGCGCGATCCGTCGCGATGGCGAGTAACGGCTTGAAGCCGTTCGTTGACCGCAACGCGCCGAGAGTGTTGATGGCCTGGTAATACTCGCGGGAGTGCGGACCCTTCAGTGCGTCGAGCGACTTGGTTTCCAGCGTGTCGCGCTCGACCTGTGACCAGCCGGCGAACGTGCGGTTGTCGAAAAAGCTGCGGAACTGGCGTGTCGTCCACGCTTCGATCTTCTGCTGGTCTTCATTCAAAGGCGCCGTGTTGGTGACTGTCTGTGCCGAC
>CAZBIC010000019.1:41213-134742 GCA_964491875.1 uncultured Bifidobacterium sp. | reverse complement strand
CAAAGTCTGCCACAACCTCCACAACACGGCTATAGTATTTGTTGAATTGCTCTAGTCGAGCTATGTCTCGAAGAACGAGGCGAGGCCCACCTCGACACTATTCGCGCATTTCATTGGCAAGGATTTCTCCTCCAATGCTTCGGTCAGGTGAGTGAAGCATGCAGGATCTGGGAACGTTCCCTTGCGATTCAAGAGAAGAGTCCTGCGGAAGACCCAATCTGGCTGCCGCGGACGCTGAACATGCTGGCCGGAGCGTACCAGGAGGAGTTTGAATTCTCACGCGCCGAGGCATGTTTGCGTCGGGCGCTTGAAATTCGAACACGCGTCTTGGGACCGAATCATGGCGAAACGGGATCGTTGCAGTGCAGTCTTGGGCGGCTTCAACTCCAAAGGGGACACAGTGCCCAAGCCGAGTCAATATTGTTGAGCACGCTGAGAACTCACGAAGAACAACACCAAGCCCGAAAGGACCGGGCGAGCTTGGTCTCGGATCTGTTAGCAATTCTGGGCAGTGTTTACATCGATATCTGGGATTTGGACAAGGCGGAGGAATTCTTCCGCCGCGAACTCGCGTTCAACTTGGAATGTTTCGGCGAACAGCACGCCCGCTACTGCAAGTCGATGTATCAGATGGCGCAGATTCGCTGCTTCCGAGGCGACCCTGCAGGGGCGGCAGAATTCCTGAAGAAAGGCATGGCCATCATGGAACAACTTGCCGGAACAAATGCAGCACCACTGTCCCGTCCGCTTCGCCAACTCGCGGAGGTATACCGAAGTATGGACGATCATGCCAACGGCCACAAAACGGTCGACCGGGCGATCTCGTTGCTCGGGAGTCATACCGGGATGAGTCGATTACGCCTTGCCGAACTTCTCGTCACGAAAGCCGAACTGTGCCAGGGTCAGGACGCTCATCAACGAGCCCTCGAGATTAAACAGGAAGCATTGGCGTTATTCGAACTGCAGCCAGAAGCCGAGCCCAGAATGATGGTTGGACTTCGCCGCGAGATTGCCCTTCTTCGCTTCGTTCAATCCAAGGTGGAACCGACGCCGGCTGAGATGGAGAGAATTCTGGATGATGAGGAGCGGGTTCTTGCCAATCTGCTCTCGTTCACCTCAGAACGTCAGCGATTGTCATTTCTCTCAGAATGGACTCCATCGGATCGCTACAATCTGTGGGCCAATACCGGAGCCGTGCGCCCGCTCGCCCGCGCAGTTCTGCGCACCAAGGGGTTGGTTCTGGATACCATCGCCGAAGACCGCCGTCTCGCCGAAGCAAGCGGCGACACGGAGCTGAGTCGCAAGCGCGAAACACTGTTCGGACTCAAACGGCGTCTGGCGCAGCTGATGCCCAACGACTTCTTTGTGGGAACGGAACCATCGGAATCAGCAAACCACCGAAAAGAAAAAGTTCGTTTGCTGAAGGACCGATTGGAAATGCTGGAAGCGGACCTGACGAGGAGTGTTCAGGGTTTGGGAAGCGCCCGCAAAGCGCTCACGGTGACTTTGGAGCAAGTTCAGCGAGCGATTCCCACCAACGCGGCCGTCATCGAGTTTATTCGTTATGAGCAATACTCAGGCGACGGTGACCATGAAGGGTACTACGGCGCGTTGATTCTCAGATCAAGCGGGGAGCCTGTATGGAGACCACTGGCCGGCGCCGCTGTCATCGACAACAGCATCAGGCTCTATCAACACCTGGTTCGCAGCCGGTCGGAGGATGCTCTCCTGAAAGATCGACTTTCCAGTCTCTATCAACAGCTGTGGGCTCCCATAAGTAACGCACTTCCTCCGGAGATTAAGCACGTTATCCTCAGTCCCGACGCGCAGTTGAATTTCGTTTCGTTTGCGACATTGCTGAATGATCGAAACCGATTCGTAGGGGAGGATTACGACATCAGCTACGTCGGAAGCACACGAGATCTTCTGGCGAATCAAGACCCGACTCGCAAGCAAGCGAGCCTCCACATCTGGGCGAACCCGAGTTTCGGTCAGACCAACGAGACGGCTCGCGATTTTGCGGCGGGGGGATCGGGCCCAAGCCAATGGGAACCGGTAATGCGCAGCATCGATTTCAAGAATCTGGCCGGAGCAGTCGCCGAGGGAATGGCGTTGCAGCGCGAGGCGAAAGCAGCCGGATTTGCGGAGACATTTTTACTGGTCGGGACCAACGCAACAGAAACCGCCCTCGCAAAGCTCCGTTCTCCGACAGTTGTTCATCTGGCAACCCACGGGTTTGTCCTCCCGGATATCGATGCCAAACCCAGCCGGGCCTCGGCCAACATTATGATGCGCAGTGGACTCGCGCTGGCCGGAGCGCGGCGCACCCTTGATGCGTGGTCGAAAGGACAGTTCCCGGAATCCGAAGACGACGGAATCGCCACGGCAGAGGAAATTGCGTGCCTGAATCTTCGAGGAACTTGGCTCGTGGTACTGTCCGCCTGTGATACCGGCCTGGGTGAAGGGCGGGCCGGTGAAGGCGTGCTCGGGCTTCGGCGCGGCTTCACCTACGCCGGCGCTCAACACATGCTCCTGACCCTTTGGCCGATCAATGACGAGCTGACTTCGGAGTTCATGCCTCAGTTCTATCGCATTGCGCTTTCGAATGGTACGCCTGCCAGTGCGCTTGCACAGGTCCAACGGAAGTGGCTGGCAAGGCTTCGAACTGAAAAGGGCATCGCTCAAGCGTGCCGGATCGCCGGACCATTCATCCTGAGCTTCCAAGGTTCACCATCGCGACCTTCGCGTTGAATCCTGCCTTCATCGTTACTGTCCCGATTCAGGGCGATCTGTAAGCCACGGATGGGTGGCAAGGCAGACGCGGGAAAAAGTTGGAGCAGACCACTCGAAACATCTCTGCGGTAAACCACCTATTCGGAGCGCTCCATCTCGTCCGACCCGCTTTTCCGTTGCCACTCCGTTCCCCGCCTCATTATCTTCTGACGCATTCGCCATGGCCCGAACCAAATCCAACGGCCCGAAAGACTCCACCGCCAACCTCGCCTTTGAGGCGAACCTCGGATTCGACCACGCCAACCTCTTCCGCTGCAATTCATCCGTCGGTTAATTTCCCATGTTCGAACAAGCCTTCAAAAACATCGACGATGTCCTCTGGAAGGACGCCGGCTGCACCAGCGAACTCGATTACACCGAGCAGACCTCCTGGCTGCTCTTCCTCAAATACCTCGACGCCCTCGAACACGACAAGGCCACCGAAGCCGCCCTCGACGGCCGGAAATACACCCACATCCTCGACCAGCCCTACCGCTGGGAATCGTGGGCCGCGCCGAAAGGCAAGGACGGCAAGATCGACCACAACGTCGCGCAGACCGGCGACGACCTCATCGCCTTCGTCAACGCCAAGCTCTTCCCCTACCTGCACGGCTTCAAAGCCAAGGCCACCGGCCCGAACACCATCGAATACAAGATCGGCGAAATCTTCGGCGAGATCAAAAACCGCATCCAGAGCGGCTACAACCTGCGCGAGATCATCGACCACATCGACGAACTCCGCTTCCAGTCCCAGAGCGAGAAGCACGAGCTCTCGCACCTCTACGAAGCCAAGATCAAAAACATGGGCAACGCCGGGCGCAACGGCGGCGAGTATTACACCCCGCGCCCGCTCATTCGCGCCATCGTCGCCGTCACCGCGCCCCGGCTCGGCGAGACCATCTGCGACCCCGCCGTCGGCTCGGCTGGCTTCCTCTGCGAATCCTTCGATTACCTCCGCGCCCAGAACCCCCAGCGCACCACCGCGCAGGACCGCGCCCTGCAAGAGCGCACCTTCTACGGGAAGGAAAAGAAGTCCCTCGCCTACGTCATCGCGATCATGAACATGATCCTGCACGGCATCGAGGCGCCCAATATCATTCACACCAACACGCTCGCCGAGAACCTCGCCGACGTGCAGGAGAAGGACCGTTTCGACATCATCGTCGCCAATCCGCCCTTCGGCGGCAAAGAGCGCAAGGAAGTGCAGCAAAACTTCCCCATCCGCACCGGCGAGACCGCGTTCCTCTTCCTCCAGCACTTCATCAAAATCCTCAAGGCCGGCGGCCGCGCCGGCATCGTCATCAAGAACACCTTCCTCTCCAACACCGACAACGCCTCCGTCAGCCTGCGCCAGAAACTCCTCGAAGAATGCAACCTCCACACCGTGCTCGACTGCCCCGGCGGCACGTTCATCGGCGCGGGCGTGAAGACCGTCGTGCTCTTCTTTGAGAAAGGCACGAAGACGCGCAAGGTGTGGTTCTACCAGCTCGACCCCGGCCGCAACATGGGGAAGACCAACCCGCTCAACGACACCGACCTCGCCGAGTTCATCGCCTTGCAGAAGACCAAGGCCGACTCCCCCAAAAGCTGGAGCGTGGACGTGGCGGCCATCGACCCGAAGACGTTTGACCTCTCCGTGAAGAACCCCAACGGCGGCGAGGAAATTGCGCACCGCAGCCCGCAGGAAATCATGGACGAAATCGCCGCGCTGGACGCCGAGAGCGCGGAGGTGCTGGCGGGCATCCGGAGGCTGCTATGAAATACGATGGGAAGAATGCGAGATGCAGCGATCCGCCAGCGCGTGATTCCCAGCGCCGTAACCGTGACGAAGTTGTTGAGGTTGTCTTGGTAAGGAGCGAGCAGGTTCGCGAAGAGTCCCGCCATTTCGAGAAATTGTTGGTGGCACCGAATATCCCAGTGAGGCCCATCACCCTGCTGTATGCTTACGTCCTTTATGCGATAGACGGAAACATGTGGGTGGTCGTTCCTACGCGCAATACCGCGATTCTTTTGCAAATAATTGCGGCATTAAATCGTTACCTGTTCTTTGCGCTTTTCGCAGCCTCAGTTCTGCAAGGAAACCGCGGGTCTTCGCCGCAGGCGGCGAGTGCAACTTCGACAGAAGATACGCCTCACAATGAAAACCCCATTCCGGCCAATCGGCGCGAAGGCGCGGACTGACATGAATCGCGCCAAGCGATCGTCAGGAGGAGGACCCGGTCGCAACACGCATGATTGGATTTTTTGAAGGAAACAAGCACCCGCAGTGACCGTATGAACGCAGCCGAGACGAGAGCAGAGCATATCGATACGGTGTTACCGGCAACTCTGGCGGCGTTGAAGAAGTCGCTGCTGCACCAAGCCTTCACCGGAGAACTGTGATTCGTGGAAACGCCTGATTCAGCCGCTAAAGAAGCTGCCCTCGCAAAAGCTAAACGGTATCAGTCGAACCGTGCCGCTCGTCCTCTCTGCGCTGTTACGGGAAGCTCGATGGCGGGAGCACTGAGATCTCTCGCAAAGATTTTCGAGAACGAAAAGTCGGGCAACTCAGTCATCGTGGCATTCGACGGGCGATTTCTTACTTTCGACTGCAACGGGCTCAAAACTACGGTGGCCGCCACCGGCACCGCATGGCCGGCTCGCTACGAACTGGCGATGGCCGCCATTGCCGATGTGATGCCAATCCGATTGACGCTTCCAGTGGTGGAGGTGGGGATTTGGAAATCGGCCTTGGAAATCGACCGCGCCCGATGTCCGGGAGTCAAAAAGATCAAATGATTCTGAGGCCCGCCGCGCTGGATGCATTGAAGAAGTCGCTACTGCACCAAACTACTTGCTGCTAATCTCTAAGCCATGTCTGTGAACCTCAATCCTGAGAAGGCGCTGATTTTCCGCATTGTACATGTGGCGAATGTGCCGTGGATTCTGGAGCACGGTGGACTGTTCAGCCGGAACTCGCCTGTGCAAGACCCGAGCTACGTGAACATCGGGAGCACCGAATTGATCGACAAGCGTTCGCGACGAATGGTGCCAGTTTCTCCGGGTGGAACATTGAGCGACTACGTCGCGTTCTATTTCACGCCGTTTTCGATGATGATGTACAAGATCAAAACCGGGCACGGTGGAATCACGCAGCGTCAGAACAAGGACATCATCATTTTTGTTTCTTCCATCCACCGCCTCAAGGATCACGGGCTTCCCTTCCTCTTCACCAATCAACACGCCTACCCGCCCAACACGGATTTTTACAGCGAGGTGGGGGAATTGAACCGGGTGGACTGGCCACTGTTGCAAAGCCGGAACTTCAAGACGGACGACGACGATCCGGGCAAGCAGTTGCGATATCAGGCAGAGGCTCTGGTCTATCAGCATGTTCCGCTCAAGGCGCTAGTCGGGATAGGATGCCACGATTCCGGAGTTAAACACCATCTGGACGATTTGCTCTTGGCATCCGGCCAGCAAATTGATGTCAAATCAACGCCGACATGGTATTTCTAAGCGCATGAACTTCACACAAGGCAACCTGCTCGACGCCCGTGTTGATGCCGTGGTGAACACGGTGAACACGGTGGGCGTGATGGGCAAGGGAATCGCCCTGATGTTCAAGGAGAAGTATCCCGAGAATTTTGCCGCCTACGCTTTGGCATGCGAAGCCAATGAAGTTCAGGTCGGCAAGATGTTCGTTACGGCCGGTGTGGAACTCGGCGGACCGCGTTGGATCATCAACTTCCCGACCAAAAAGCACTGGCGTCAACCGACGAAACTCGAATGGGTGCAGGATGGCCTGGTGGACTTGAAAGCAGTGATTCGCGAGAAGCAGATCAAGTCCATCGCAATTCCGCCGCTGGGTTGTGGCAACGGTGGTTTGGATTGGGCGGTGGTGCGTCCAATCATTGAACAGGCGCTCGGAGATTTGCCCGGGGTCGACATTATCGTTTACGAGCCAACGGCGAAGTATCAGAACGTCGCCAAGAAACAAGGAGTGGAAAAGCTCACTCCGGCGCGGGCGTTAATTGCCGAGATGATTCGGCGCTATTGGGTGCTGGGCATCGAATGCACATTGTTGGAAGCGCAGAAACTGGCGTGGTTTCTCGAACGTAACATCAGGCGCTTGGGGCTGAAGGACCCTCTCGATTTGCGGTTTGCCGCAGACCGGTACGGTCCTTTCGCCAACCGGCTGACTCATTTGCTGAATGGGCTGGATGGAAGTTATCTCCACTGCGACAAGCGACTCGCTGACGCAAGCGCATTCGATACGATTTGGTTTGAGGATAAGAAGCGGGATTTGCTAGAGCTGTATCTCAACGGCCCGGAGGCACGGGATTACCAGCCGGCACTGGAGGCGACCGATGATTTGATCGATGGCTTCCAGTCTCCCCTCGGCATGGAAGCGCTGGCCACGGTGGATTGGTTGATTTCCCGCGAACATGCTGAGCCAACGCTGGAAGGCGTTCGTAAGGGAATTCGTAACTGGCCTGCGGGTGAACTGCATGCCAAACGAAAGGAACGTCTTTTTGACGATCGGCTGTTGGAGCTCGCGCTTGAGCGGCTGAAGCAACTCAGCAACTAAATGAATGAGGCCGAGACACGCGCCGAGCACATCGATCCGAAGCTGAAGGCGGCAGGCTGGGGCGTGGTGGAAGGCAGCCGTATCCGACGGGAGTATCCGATCACACTGGGTCGCATCGAAGGCAGGGCGGGGAATCAAACTCGGCGAGGAAAGGCCCTCACAGCGGATTATGTTCTGGAATATCGCAACACCAAGCTTGCGGTCGTGGAGGCGAAAGCTTGGGATGAGGAACTGACGGAGGGTGTTGGTCAGGCCAAGAACTACGCGGGCAAATTGGCGATTCGTCACACTTATTCCACAAATGGTCGGGGCATCTACGCCATCGACATGCAGACCGGCGTGGAAGGCGACATCGCCGACTTCCCGACGCCGGAGCAACTCTGGGCTGCCACCTTCGCCGGGGCGAACGCGTGGCGTGACCATTTCGCCAAGGTTCCGTACGAGGACAAAGGCGGCTCGCATCCCGTACGTTACTACCAGGACATCGCGGTGGAGCGTGTCTTGCAGGCCATCGCTGACAGCCAGCAGCGCATCTTGCTCACATTGGCCACAGGCACAGGCAAGACCTTCATTGCATTTCAGATCGCTTGGAAACTCTTTCAGGCGCGTTGGAACCTGAGTCGCGAACCGTCGCGCCGTCCACGCATTCTCTTCCTTGCGGACCGCAACATTCTGGCCAACCAGGCTTACAATGCGTTCTCCGCCTTCCCGGAAGACGCGCTGGTGCGGATCGAGCCAGCGGATATTCGCAAGAAAGGCAAAGTGCCGAAGAACGGCAGCCTGTTCTTCACCATCTTCCAGACGTTCATGAGCGGCCCCCCCAAGGATGGGAAGCCGTCACCCTACTTCGGTGAGTATCCGCCGGACTTCTTCGACTTCATCGTCATCGACGAATGCCATCGCGGCGGCGCGAACGACGAAAGCAACTGGCGTGGCATTCTGGACTACTTCGAGCCCGCCGTGCAGCTTGGACTCACGGCCACGCCCAAGCGCAAGGACAACGTGGACACCTACGCCTACTTCGGCGAGCCGGTCTATATCTACTCGCTCAAGGAAGGCATCAACGACGGCTTCCTCACGCCGTTCCGCGTGAAGCAGATTCAGACCACGCTGGACTACTACGTGTACACGGCGGATGACAAGGTGGTGGAAGGCGAGATTGAGGCGGGTAAGCTGTACGAGGAACAGGATTTTAACCGGAGCATCGAGATCCGCGAACGCGAGAAAAAGCGCGTCGAGATTTTCATGGGCCAGATCAACCAGAATGAAAAGACGCTGGTCTTCTGCGCCAATCAAAGCCACGCCCTGCTCATTCGTGATCTCATCAATCAGGTAAAAATCAGCAGCGACCCGAATTACTGCCACCGGGTGACAGCGGACGACGGCGAGCTGGGTGAAAAATGGCTGCGAGACTTTCAGGACAACGAGAAAAGCGTCCCCACGATTCTCACCACGTCCCAGAAACTTTCCACCGGTGTGGATGCCCGCAATGTGCGCAACATCGTTTTGCTGCGTCCGGTGAACTCGATGATCGAGTTCAAGCAAATCATCGGGCGGGGAACGCGGCTCTTTGACGGCAAGGCATACTTCACGATTTACGATTTCGTGAGGGCGCACCTGCATTTCAGCGATCCGGAATGGGACGGGGAGCCGGTCGAACCGGAAGCGTGTTCTGTGTGTGGGCAGCGGCCTTGTGTTTGCGTCGTGCCGCCGCCGGAACCTTGCGCTGTGTGCGGTGCATCGCCCTGCGTGTGTCCACCGGAGCCTTGCGGAAAATGCGGCCAGCTTCCGTGCGTCTGCCGGCGCAACAAAGTGAAGGTGAAACTGGCCGATGGGAAAGAGCGCAGCATCCAGCACATGATGATGACGACCTTCTGGCACCCGGATGGCACTCCAATGAGCGCGCAGCAATTCATGGAATTGCTCTTCGGCAAGCTACCTGATTTTTTTCAGAGCGAGGCGGAACTTCGCACGATCTGGAGCATGCCGGAAACTCGGGCGAAACTGCTCGCTGCATTGTCAGAAAACGGCTTCGGGAAGGACCAGCTCGCCGAGATGCAGCGAATCATTGATGCGGAGAACAGCGATCTCTTCGATGTGCTGGCGTTTGTCGCCTATGCCATGCCACCGCTTACGCGGGAAGTCCGCGCGAGTCACGCGAAGGTGTATATCAACTCACAGTTCAGCGCCAAGCAGCAGGCCTTTTTGGATTTTGTGCTCGCGCACTACGTAACGGTCGGCGTGGAAGAACTCGACCAGCAGAAGTTGACGTCGTTACTCCGGCTCAAATACGGCGCGATTCAAGATGCCATTGCCGATCTTGGCGAACCCGAGGAAATAGGCAAAGCGTTCAACGGTTTCCAGAGGTATCTCTACGCGGATAAGGTTCAGTAAAAACAGCCCCGACCGGTGCCCGGCGCTGGTGGGTGTTCTCTCCGCGAATTCGGTGTTCCAAACTTTTATTACGCCGAACCAGCCCCCTGACCACGACGCTCCCAGAATTCGTCTGCGTCCGCAGGTTTTGGCCCGACCCGAATCGGCGTTCCGCGCCGAGAAGCCCGAACCACGGTCGGCGTTGGAGGAGTTTGCCGCGCAATCGGCCCGTTCAATCCGAAACGCGGCAGCGATTGCCGTGAAGCGGCTGGGGACGCATTGGAAACAGGTAAGGCGAGCCTCGCCATGTCCCGGGCCGGGAGCGAAGTGTCTCGAAATCGGATCGCAGCCTGTGGAAATGCATCTGCGATCGTCCCGGCGACGGTGGTCGCGGGTTGAAACGGGTGCGAAGAGAACGGAACGAGAGGTTCCCTTGATTGAGCGAACCGGCACAGCGAAGGATCAGAGCCTCCTCACGTCGGCGTCTACCTCCGCTGGACCCAATCAGCCCACGAACTTCTTCGCGATGACGGTGGCGTTGTGGCCGCCGAAGCCGAAGGAGTTGTTCACGATCGCGTTGACGTTCATCTCGCGCGCCTTATGCGGCACGTAGTCGAGGTCGCATTCGGGATCCTGGTTCTCGATGTTGATCGTGGGCGGCACGATGTCCTTCTCGATGGCCTTCACGCAGAAGACGAGTTCCGTCGCACCCGCCGCGCCAAGCATGTGGCCGGTGGCGCCCTTGGTGGAGCTGACCGCGAGCTTCTTCGCGTGCTCGCCGAAGACGGTCTTGATGGCCTGCGTTTCCGCGATGTCGCCCTGCGGCGTGCTGGTGCCGTGCGCGTTGATGTAGCTGATGTCCGTCGGGTTTAAGCCCGCATTGCGCAGCGCCATCTTCATGCAACGAGCGGCGCCTTCGCCACCGGGAGCGGGAGCGGTCATGTGGTTCGCGTCAGCGGTGTTGCCGTAGCCAACGAGCTCGGCGTAGATGCGTGCGCCGCGGGCCTTCGCGTGTTCGAGTTCTTCGAGCACGACGACGCCGGAGCCTTCGCCCATGACGAAGCCGTCGCGGCCCACGTCGAACGGACGCGAGGCGGTCTTGGGATCGTTGTTGCGCGTGCTCATCGCCTTCATGGCGCAGAATCCGCCGATGCCGATCGGGACGATGGTGGCTTCACTGCCGCCGGCGAACATGACCTGCGCGTCGCCCATCTTGATGGTGCGCCAGGCTTCGCCGATCGCGTGCGTCGAGGTCGCGCACGCGGAGCAGGTGGCGACGTTCGGGCCGCGCAGCTTGTAGAACATGCTGAAGAAGCCGGAGCCCATGTTCAGGATGAGCATGGGGATCATGAACGGCGAGAGGCGGCCGGGGCCGCGCGTCTGCAAAATGGAGCACTGGTCGGCGGTGGTTTCGAGGCCGCCGATGCCGGAGCCAAGGAACACGCCTACTTCGTCGCGGTTGACCTTCTCCAGATCGAGCCCTGAATCCTTCAGCGCCTGTTGCGCGGCGTAGACTCCGAACTGGGCAAAGCGATCCGCGCGGCGCACATCCTTCGGCGAGGGAAACGCCGGATTCGGATCGAAGTTCTTCACTTCGCCGGCAATCTGCGTGTCAAACGGGGTCGGGTCGAAGTGCGTGATCCGGTCGATGCCGCACTGGCCGGCGAGGATGTTGGTCCAGGTCGTGCCCACGTCATTGCCCAGCGGGGTGACAGTGCCCAGCCCGGTGATGACGACGCGGCGTTCGGAAGGATGGCTTGCCATAAAATCAAACGGGGCAGCTTGGGCTGGCATCAGCCGGCGCTGCCCCGGAAAGCTTCAAGGAGAGCTATTTGCTACGAACTTCTTCGATGTACTTGATCACGTCACCGACGCTCTGGAGCTTCTCGGCTTCCTCGTCGGGGATCTCGTGACCGAATTCTTCTTCGAGCGCCATGACCAGCTCGACAGTGTCGAGGGAGTCCGCACCCAAGTCTTCGATGAACTTGGCCTCGGGAGTGACCTGGTCGGCATTGACGCCCAGTTGCTCCACGATGATTTCTTTGATTCTTACTTCGGCGGATTTCTCTGCAGCCATGACATTTCTCCGGTTGTTTATTGTGGTTCTTGCTTTGTCACGAGCCTAAGACCGTCAAGCCCCGAATCGTGAGTAAATGTTTGTTCGTTTGCCTAATCGCGAACCTTCGATTGTTTGCTCAAGTTGCTGTCCTGTCTATCGACTGGTCCCGTCAGTGTCCAGTGTGAATTTCTCGGTCACGACATCACCATTCCACCGTCCACCGTCAACACCTGTCCGGTGATGTAACGTCCGCCGGGCCCGGCGAGATACAGCGCGGCCTCCGCGATGTCCTCGGCCTTGCCGAGCGCGTTGAGCGGAATCTTTTCCAGCAACGCCGTCTTGGTCTTCTCGTCCAGCACGGCGGTCATGTCCGTTTCGATGAAGCCGGGCGCGATGGCATTGGCAGTGATGCCACGGGAACCGAACTCGCGCGCGACGGACTTGGTAAAGCCGAAGAGCGCCGCCTTGCTCGCTGCGTAATTGCACTGGCCGGCGTTGCCAATCAGGCCGATGACAGAGGCCACATTGATGATGCGACCAGAGCGCTGCTTGAGCAGCGTGCGCGTGAACGCTTTCGTGAAGGAAAACGCGCCCTTGAGGTTCGTGTTCAGCACTACATCCCAATCCTCGTCGCTCATGCGCATCAGCAAACCATCGCGCGTGATGCCGGCGTTGTTCACGAGAATGTCCACCCGGCCTGCCTCGGCGAGAATCTTTTCACCGGCCGCAGCCACGGCTTTCGAATCCGCCACGTCAACGGCGAACGCCCAGGCTTTGCGGCCCAGCGCGCGGATTTCCGCGGCGACCTTTTCGGAGTTCTCGACGGTGCGCGAGACACAGACGACGTCCGCTCCAGCAGCGGCGAACTTGAGCGCGATGGCGCGACCGATGCCGCGTCCGGCACCGGTGACCACCGCCACTTGATTGGCAAGCGAGTTCATAAGGGGCGTAAGTTGTCTGTGGTTGCGGACGGGTTGTCAACAACAGCAATTTCCCATTCAGTTGGTCGCGGGAACTCATACACGACTGAAACCAGTTGCTCTCCACTGCCCGATTGCGAATTCTCCGGAGCAATGGCCCGCGCTGCTTCCATCGAATCCGCTCATGCCCGGCCTGCGGGCGAGGTGGTTCGTGACTGCGGGACCGATGCCGCCAACGGCCTCACCGCCGCCGAAGCGACCCGACGCCTCGCAACCGGTGGACCGAATATTTTCCCGAAGACCGAGCGTCGCCCGCTCTGGATCGTCTTTGCCCGGCAGTTCGCCAGCCCGCTCATCTACATCCTGTTCATCGCTGCTGGCATCGCTCTCGCCGTCGGAAAGGAAGGAGACGCCCTCGTCATCCTCATCGTTGTATTGATCAACGCGTTCATCGGCGCGTTTCAAGAAGGCCGCGCCGAACGATCCATGGAAGCGCTCCGCAAGCTCTCCGGCCTGCGGGTGCGCGTGATCCGCGATGGACACGAAACCATGCTCGAAGCGCGTGAGCTGGTGCCTGGCGATATCCTCATGCTCGCCGCCGGGGACGGCATCGGCGCCGACGCACGACTTCTTGAAGCCGCAGCGCTGGAAGCCGCCGAAGCCGCGCTCACCGGCGAATCGCTTCCCGTCTCGAAACATCCCGACGTCCAGCCCGCCGAAACCGCGCTCGCCGATCGTCGGAACATGCTCTACTCCGGCACCCACCTCGCCGCCGGACGCGGGCGCGCCGTCGTGGTCGCGACCGGACTCGACACCGAGGTTGGCAAGATCGCGCATCTCACCGCTAACGCCGAGGAACCCAAGACCCCGCTCGAACTTCGGCTTGCGCAATTTGGGCGCTGGCTCGTCGTCGCCTCGGTCATTCTATTCGTCTTCATCATCGGGCTTGGATTGCTGCGCGGGCTGCCGTTGCCGGACATCCTGATGGTCGCGATCAGCCAGATGGTGTCGCTCGTGCCGGAAGGATTGCCTGTCGCCATGACCATTGCGCTGGCCGTCGGCATGCAACGCATGGCCGCCCAAGGCGCGATCGTGCGCCGGCTCAGCGCAGTCGAAACGCTTGGCTCCACCACCGTCATCTGCAGCGACAAAACCGGCACGCTCACGCGCAACGAAATGACCGCCGTGGTCGTCTGGCTGCCGGACGGTCGCACGCTCGACATCACCGGCGCGGGTTACGCACCGGAAGGCGCGATTCGCGAGAACGGCGTGGACTCACCAAACGCTCCCGCCCTTGCGGCACTCCTTGAAGCCGCCGCGCTCTGCAACGACGCCCAGCTTGTTCCACCGGACAACACCGACCCGCGCTGGCGCGCTCTGGGCGATCCGACGGAAGCCGCGTTGCTCACGCTCGCGCTCAAGGGTTGCGTCGAGCTGGAGGCGCTCCGCAAAGCACAGCCGCGGCAGGCCGAGATTCCGTTCGACTCCACCACGAAGATGATGGCGACGTTGCACGGCCACGCGCTGCATGGACGCATCTGCCTCAAAGGCGCGCCCGAGGCGTTGGTTCGACTGTGCGGCTTCGCTCGACGCGGGGAGAACACGGTGCCGCTCGATGCCACCACGCGCACCGCGATGGACGAAGCCGGACGCCGCTTCGCCGATCGCGCGTTGCGCTTGATCGCCGTGGCGGAGATCCCGAACGCGCCGCTGGATCCTGAAGCCGGCTTCGAACAGTTCGCCGGCAAGGCTGTGCTGCTCGGGTTGATCGGCGAAATGGATCCGCCGCGCGACGAAGTTCGATCCGCCGTCGAGGAATGTCAGAAGGCCGGCATTCGGCCCGTGATGGTCACCGGTGATCACAAAGCCACCGGGCTCGCCGTGGCACGGACGCTGGGCATCGCGCGCGACGGTGACCGCGCAGTGGACGGCGCGGAACTGGAACAAATGCCGGAGCAGGATTTGCGCGCGGATCTTGACCGCATCTCCGTCTTCGCCCGCGTGCATCCAGCGCAGAAGCTGCGCATCGTCGAGGCCTTTCAATCGCAAGGCCACGTCGTGGCGATGACCGGCGACGGCGTGAACGACGCGCCAGCGCTGGCCCGTGCCGACGTCGGCGTCGCGATGGGCATCACCGGCACGGAAGTCGCAAAAGGTGCCGCGAAGATCGTCATCACCGACGACAACTTCGCCACCATCGTTCGCGCGGTAGAGCAAGGCCGGCTCGTCTTCCGCAATTTGCAGAAGGTGCTGCTCTTCCTCTTCGCGACGTCCATCGACGAAGTGCTGGTGCTGGTCGGGGCGCTGGTAGCAGGACTCCCGATCCCATTGGAGGCCGTGCAAATCCTCTGGATCAACCTCGTGACCGAAGGCGTCGTGACGGTGAACCTCATCATGGAAGACCTCGAAGGCGACGAGATGCGACGCCGACCTGCGGACGGCGGAGGATCGCTCTTCAATCGCTCGATGCTGCAACGGCTGGTCACGATGAGCTGCACTTCGGCGGCCTTGACGCTCGCGTTCTTCGCATGGCGACTAAACTCCGGCGCACCGTTCGCGCTCGTGCAGAGCGAGACGTTCACGCTCGTCGCGGTCTGTCAGTGGTTCAACGTGCTGAACTGCCGCAGCGAGACGGCCAGCGCGCTAAATCTGAGCTTGTTCAAGAATGGGTGGTTGGTCGGCGGACTTGTTCTGGGAAACCTGCTCCACTTCGCAGTCATCTACACTGAACCGCTCGCACGCATCTTCCACACGACGCCGATTCCTTTCGCGGACTTCTTCCTAATCGGCGCGGTCGCCAGCGGCGTGTTGTGGGTGGAGGAGATCCGCAAAGCCATCGTGCGCTTTCGGCGGAGCCGCTCACCCGTACGCGATTAAACTCAGGCGAGGTTCCGCTCGAACCACGTGAAGGCGTCGTCCTGCATCGCGCGGGTGAACCGGTGCGGTTCGTCGTAGAAATGGCCGGTGAACTTCCCCTTCGCCCCGGCGCGTTCGTAGACGGCGGCGATCTTCTCGATTGATTCCTTCATGCCCGTCAGCGGGAACAAGCCGTCCCTCGCACATTGCTGAACGAGAAGCGCACGCGGCGCGGCCAGTGACACGACATCCGGCCAGTCGAGGTAACGATGCAGCTCCGGGAGGAAATGGACCCACGAATGCGTGTCGAGATGCGCGTGAATCATCGGGCGCACTGTGGACATGAAACCCACCACGCATCCGGCGCGAATGCGAGCATCGAGCGCGCTGAGAAACATCGAACGATAACCGCCCATCGAAATGCCAACGCAGCCGACGCGTTTCGGGTCCACTTCCGGACGGGTCACCAGATAATCCACCGTGCGCAGGTCATCCCAGAACACAATGCCCGGCCACGTCGTCCCGGCCAGCGTGAGCGCTTTCACGAGGGTCGTCTCCTTCGCGCGACATTGCTGGTTCAGCCGCCGGACATCGTCCATCGAGTATCGCGAACGATCCCAGCCGGACGCCAGATCGGCATTCATCATCGCGCGGCGTTCACCGAACATGAACGTATCAATGCTGATGACCACGTAACCACGCCGAACAAACTCCGTCGCGGTCGGACGCCCGTCGTAGTTCTCGCGATGATACGCCGTCATCGCCGGATGATTCACGCCGAGGTCGATGACCTTCTCCTTGCCGAACAGAAACATCCCGCCGTGCGAATGCAGATCGACGATGGCCGGCGCCGGACCGTTGAGCTTCTTCGGAATCAGCACGTAGGCCGGCACACGAAAGACCGGCGTGGTCGAGAACACGATCTTTTCGCGGAAGTATTCGCCGCAATCGACGCGCTCAATGACCTCTGCGCGCGGCGCCACGGGCTCCGGCTGATAGCGCAGGACTTCGAGCAGCTTCGCGCGAGCGGCGGTTTGAAACTCGCCGAAGCTGGCGAAGCGCCCGGTGAGAAACGAATCCGCGTAGCGATTGCCCGCGGCAATCTTTTCGACTTCCGGGAACAAGCTGCCGAGATCGGCCCGCGTGGGTTTCAGTTCACGCGCGATGTCCGCGCGGAGCGCTCCGGCCTGATCCGCCCCAAAAGCTTCCGGCGACAACGAGGCGCCGAGCGTCGTCAAACCGAGCGCGGAAAGAAACTCGCGGCGCGAGGGAGAATTGGATGCGTTCATGATCGAGAAGGTTCGTCTCTCATCCTGAGTTCGTTGGTGCGAGGGAATGTCTACCGACGCATCCGGTTCGGCGAGCGCGAAAATTATCGTTGCAACGATGGGGAGCCGGCGGAACATGGCGCGAGTAGAAACAACAACCCACCAACGAAAGAACGCGCGTATGGATCCGGCCACGATTGTTACCACGGTGATGGCAGTATTGACTCCGTTTGTGAAAAAAGGCGTCGCCGAGTTCGGCCGCGCTGCCGGACAAGCCGCCTGCGACAAGGCCGAGCAGCTCCTCGGTTACCTAAAAGGCAAACTCGCCGGAGATCCGGCCGCGACGAGCAACCTGGAGAAGTTCGAGAAGAAGCCAGAGGCATATCAGGCTGCCGTCGAAGATACGCTGAAGGAGAAGGTCGCTGCGGAGCCAGCGTTCGCCGCAGAACTGGAGACCCGCGCCAAGGATCTCGGCCCCGTGCTCGTGATCATTCAGGAGATTGAAAAGGCCGATCGCGCGGTCGGATTGCACGCTGATGAGCTGAAGTCTGGCAACGCCAGTGTAACCCAGAGGATCAAAGACGGAACCGACGTCACCGGCGCGCGCATCGGGCGCATCGGATGAGCCCACGCCCGCCGCCATGCCCGTCGATCTTCCCAAAACAGTCTCCGACAATCTGCCGAGCTTCACCGGTCGCGAGTGGGTTTTGCCGGAGTTGCTCCAGTGGTGGGACCACGAAACGTCGCGCCTCTTCGTGCTGACGGGCGAACCCGGCACTGGCAAGAGCATGCTGTCCGCGTGGCTCGCGGGCTGTGGACCATTGCCCGGCGGCGCGGTGTCACCCGAGCTCGCCCGGTTTCGTTCACTCGTGCGCGGCATTCACTTCTGCATCGCGAAGAGCGGAAATTCACCGAAGTCGTTCGCCCAATCGCTGGCCAACCAGCTCACGCGGTCCGTGCCCGGTTTCGGCGCCGCGCTGGCGGCGACGTTGAAAGAGCAGGTCAAGATTTCGGTCGAGCAACAGATCGGTCAGCTCAACGGCGGATCCGCGACGGGCGTTTTCATCGAGCGCCTGGAGCTGGGCGGATTGAACGATGAGCTGAGCTTCGACCGGCTGCTGCGCGATCCGCTGAAACAGTTGTATCAAGATGGCTACAAGGAATCGCTGCTACTCCTCGCCGACGCGCTCGATGAAAGCCTGACTTACACCGGCGGCGTCACCGTCGCGCAACTGCTCGCACGGCTCGACGATCTGCCGGCTCAGATTCGCTGGCTCGTCACAACGCGACCCGATCCGCGCGTGCTGTATCTGTTCCCCGAGATCACGCCGTTCGATTTGATTCACAACGCGCCGCCGAATCACGACGACGTGAAACTTTTCGCCCACGGGCGCCTCCGCGATTTGCGGGAGCCTCAACGCACGAAACTCACCGAGCGCATCAGCGAGGCGGCGGACGGGATTTTTCTCCACGCTCACCTCGTATTGCAGGAGCTGCTGAAGAATCCGGCGAGCCTCGCGAACGTCGACAAAGTGCCGTTGCCGCGCGGATTGTCCGGGCTGTACCAGGAGTTTCTCAATCGCGAGTTCGCCGGCCCAAACCGTCAGCGATGGTTCGATGTTTTCAAACCCGTGCTGGGTCCGATCGTCGTCGCGCGCGGGCGCGGCTTGACCCACGCCCAGCTGGACAAGCTTGCCGGTCGCGACGTGACTGATGCGCTGGAAACCGCGAAGCAATATCTCGACGGCGCACTGCCGGACGGCCCATTTCGTCCGTTCCATAAATCGTTTGCGGACTTCCTGCTCGAGGACAAATCCAACGTCGCCTACCACATCGAACCGGCGCGCGCACACCTGCAAATCGCCGACCGCTACCTCGCAGCCATTGTCGGAGCGACGGCGTGGCTGAAGTGGGATGATTACGGCATGCGCCATCTGGCCACGCATCTCGCCGAGGCGATTCGCCTGCCGCCATTGAAGGATGATGCCGCGGAACAGGAGACGCGGGTGCAACAACTCGTCGGCCTGGTGGTCGATCGTGATTTCCGCGAGGCCCATCGCGCCCGGGTGAACGACGCCGGACTCGCTCAACGCGACTTCGAGCAAACGGTTCGCAGCGCGGCGTTGTGCGTCAGCGATCGTTCCCCGCTTCTCCTGGCCGAAGCGGTGCTCGCGATGCAATCGAACCGCAAGGAACTCCTGCGTCCTTCGCGACTGTTCGAGCTGGCGCGCGACGGCGATTTGGAATCCGCCGAGAAACGGCTGGTGCTGCAGAACGCCGAACGGTTCTGGCACGAGGCGGCATTGATTACTCTCGCGTGGCTGGCAATTCCGGCGAATCCCGTCGGCGCACGCCAGCTGCGCGACCGTCTCGCTCCGAATGTTTCGGATGACTTGCGGCCGCTGTTGCAACGGCTCGATTGCGCCTTCGGCCTCGCCCAACCGCCGGGCCCGTTCACCGGTTCGTCGCCCGATCCGTCCATGATCAACAGCATCATCGACCGGCTCGCGGGCGGAGGAGGCGAAACGGCGTTGGAGCCGCTGAATCTTTCCGGACTGGCGGCGCAGCCGGATTCCGCGCCCAAGTATCTCGCCGAAATGGACGGCCCGTTGCTGCTCGCGTTTGCTGCGCATCATCCGCCGGACCAATGCCAGTGCGTGCAGGAATACGTCTCCATGCATGCGGCGAATCATTACGCGTATTACCGGAACCGCTCACTCGCCGCTTTGCTGAAATGCTTCGTGCAACATCAGTCACAGGAGTGGGTGCGCGACATGATGGAGGATCTCGTCGCCGGCGCGCTGGCCGGCAGCCCTATTGCGTTCCGCGAAAGCCTCGGCTTTGCGTTGATCGGACTACGCGGAAAGGCGGGACAGCACTCCGCTTCGTCCCGGCTCGATGCAATGGCGGCACACGTCGAGCAACAATGCGCCAATCTCTCGCCGATGCGCGGCGAAGGCGATTCGTGGAGCTACCATCTCCGGCGGTTGGTCGCGCTTGCAGAGACGTTTTTCATGGCGCGCGGTGACTTCAAACGAGCGCAGGCGCTATTGAATCTCGCGTTGCAAATTCCCTACGGGTTCGCGGGCTTTCGCAGCAAGGCGATGCTGACGGTGGCGGACGCTTTGCGAATCTGTGAACCCGCGAACACGGCGAACCTTCAGCGGGCGATGCAGATGGCGCTGATTTCCGCGCACAACGTCCAGGACCATCGCTTCTGCCTCGCGGACACGGCGCGGGTGAATGCGATGCAGCATCACTGGTCGCCGACGGGCGGCGGGAACTGGGATTTGAAATCGATGGTTCAGACGCTCGCGAGCGAACCAGATACGCCCGCGCACAGCGCGGTGCATGTCGTGGGGGAACAATTCCGCCATCGCAGCGGGAACCAGAAGCTGCCAATTCCGCCGACCTTTTGGAGCGCGAATACGCTGGCGGCCATCGCGGAAATCCATGGCTGCGCAGTGGGCGAGTTGGTGCGACTGAATCGGGAGAAGGGGTGGACCGCGACGCAACTACTGCCCGCTGGGGCTCCAGTGAACATCCCCGATCCAGAAATGCTGCCGCTCATCGCCGCGCGACTTTCAGCGGAAGTGGTGGCGGACGGAAAACTCAGCCGCGACCAGCGGGTGCGGCTCTTGCAGGCGCTTGTGCCGGTGGCGGCGCAGAACCTGACCGCGCTCGATGCGGTGCTAGCTCGGTTGCTGTTGGTCAGCAGCCCCGCCGACGCGGGAACGCTCGACCGGTTGCAGCAGTTGATCGACGCGCATGTCCCGTTCGAGCCGGTGCCGGGGATTCGCTTTCCGCTTCTGGCCGCGGAGATGTAGCCCGAGACAAGCTCGCTAGGATTTCTGCTGGCGGACCTTTTCTTTCTTCTCCTCCAACTCAGCGGCGAGGGTCTTCTTTTCGCTGACGATCTGTTTCTCAATCTGCTCGACAGCTTCCCAATCTCCCTTGGCGGAGGCTTTGGTCAGCTCGTCTTTCAGGAAGATGTCTCGCTCGGCAACCTTGGCGGCATAGAGCGAATCGATCTCGGCAAGTTCCTTTTTCTGGGCGGCCGAAAGCTTGACCGTCGGGGACGACTTGTTGAGTCGTTCCATCGCGAGTTCGTAGGCGGATTTCATATAAAAGGAATAAGGGATCGGGTGGTTTGAAAGGCGGCGCGCCAGTCGAGTCAGTCTTCCGACGGCGTGGGCGCGGAGAAGGGTTGGAGTTGAATCTGAACCTGTCCATCGACAACACGGGTTGGATAGGTCTTCACCGGGCGATCCGGACGCGACTCGCAGGCTCCGGTCTTCACGTCGAAGCCCCAGCCGTGCAAAGGACAGTAGACGACGCTGTTTGACAGGTTCCCGGCGCCGAGCGAGCTGCCGCGGTGCGGACAGAGATCGTCGATGCAATAGAACTGTCCGTCGAGATTCCAGATCGCGAACTCGCGCCCCCGCACGCTGACGGTCCGCCCCTGCCCCGGCGGAAGGCTGGCCGCCTCAGCAACGTTGTAGAACTCCTCGCTCATCCGGCTTTGGGCGGGGGTGGAGGGGTTTTCTTCCACGGCATGTCCCGGACAGGAACGGGCGGCGGCTTGGGCTTGGCCAGTTGCAGTTCCGGATCACCTTCCGCCTGTTGGCCGGGCGGCGCCATGTTGTCGCGCCAGCCGGCGATGCGCGCCTGCAATCCGTGATGCTCGGCTTTCTGCTTGTCGCCGGACTTCATGTAGAACAACGAGAGGTTCGTGTGAACGAGCTGTTCCTTGGGCCGGAGTTTCTCGGCTAGATGGCCTTCCGCGATCGCGCGTGCGAAGTCGCCCTTCCGGTAATAGGACATGCCGAAGGCCAGGCGGGCGTCGAAGTTGTCCGGCTCGGCGTCGAGCAAGGCCTGAAGCTTCTCGATCGCGTGATCGTATTCGCCCCGGCTGAAGTCGAACATCGCGTCGTCGTATTGTTCCTGCGCGGACGGCATATTGATTTTGACAATCGTGCGTATGACAGGATTGTTGCCCACGCGCAAGCGCCGCATCCTCGAACGCCCGGCTGTTTCGGGCGAACGGAAGGCTGGCGAAGGCGCATCTGGCTCCTGCGAGCCGCATCAACATGGCACTTCCCATTGAACTGATTTCGACGGACTTCGACGGCACCTTGCACGCGGATTTTGAAAGCCCGCCGGTGCCGCACGACTTGCAGAGCCTGATCGGCACCCTCCAACAGCAGGGCGCGAAGTGGGTCATCAACACCGGGCGCGACCTCTCCAGTGTGATGGAAGGCATGGCGCGCGCGCGGTTGACGATTAAGCCGGATTTCCTCGTGGTGGTGGAACGGGACATCTACGTCCACGTCGACTCCCAGTATGAACCGAACGCCGAGTGGAACAAAGGTTGTCGAGCGGCCCACGACGATTTATTTGCGCGCGTGCGACCGGACGTGCCGCGCTTGACCGATTGGGTCAGCAAACGGTTTCGCGCCTCATTGTATGAGGATGATTTCTCGCCGTTCTGCCTGATTGCCCAGAACAACGCCGACGCGGACCAAATCCACGCCTACTTGGATGAATACTGTGCCAGCGTGGAGGATCTCGTGGTGGTGCGGAACGACATTTATGCGCGGTTCAGTCATGTTCGTTACAACAAAGGCACCGCACTGGCGGAGATTGCGCGTCAGCTTGGAGTGGCCCGCGACCATATATTTGCCGCCGGCGATCATTTGAACGATCTCCCCATGCTTTCGGGTGAATTTGCCCGTCACGTGGCGGCTCCGGACAACGCGGTTCCCATCGTGAAAGAGACGGTTCGCATGCAGAACGGCTACATCAGCCACCAGCCTTGGGGCCATGGCGTCTGCCGGGCGCTGGAACACTTCCTCACGAACGGCGCGAAACCATCGGCTGGTTAATACTGCGACCGAGTTGGATGAAGCGCTCTAATTGATGGGAGGATGCAGCCCTTCCCTGATCTTGCGAAGTTTCTAACCGGAGTCGTAAATCCCTATCGATCAATAAGATAGATTTAGGTTAATCGTTTGACAGCATGGGGTCGAGTGCTAGTCTCGACCATGGCAAGTCTCTCGGGACTTGCCTCTGTTTGTCTTGGGACATTGTTTCGTTCGAATTTATCAGAACACTTAATTGCAATTTACATGAGTGACACAGCATCGACGGCCACCCCCGCAGGCGGCACCCCGAAGGTAATGAAGATTGAAGAGGCGGTCATCCGGATCGCCGGCAATTCGCAGGATGGCATTCAGGCCATCGGCGGCTTCCTCGCCCGTCTCGCCGGACGCAGCGAGCAGGAAGTCATGACCTTCATGACCATTCCGTCCACCATCTCGGGCGGTCCCTCCATCTTCCAGGTCCGCATCGGCTCCGGTGAAGTGCAGAGCGCCGGTGACGAGGCGGACATGCTGCTGTGCTTCTACCAGCATTCCTACGAAGGCCACATCAGCTCCCTCAAGCTCGGCGGCGTGGTGCTATATGACGCCGACCACGTCACGCCCAAGCCCGAATGGCAGGAGCTTTACCGCCATGTCGGCGTTCATATCACCAGCCTCACGGTGGAAGCCGTCGGCGGCACCGGTCGCGACAAGGGCAAGAACATCTTCGCTCTCGGTTTGCTCGCCAAGATTTTCGATCTCAACGTGGAACGCCTGACCAAGCTGATCGAAGAACGCTTTGGCGGCAAGGATCCGACAGTTGTTCATAACGCCCTGACCTGTTTCAACGGCGGGTACAATCATTCGCTGGAAGGGCTGCTCAAGACCTACCAGTTTCAGCCCGGCGACAAGAAGGGACGCCAGCAGGTCGTGATGAACGGCAACGAGGCGCTTGCCTACGGCCTCATCGCGGCAGGCGTGCGTTTTGGCGCAGGTTATCCCATCACGCCGTGGTCGGACATCATGGAACTGCTCCGCCGCGAACTCCCGAAATACGGCGGCTCGTTCATCCAGTGCGAGGACGAAATTGCGTCCATCTCCATGGCCATTGGCGGGAGCTACGGCGGGCGTGTGGCGGTGACTGGTTCCAGCGGTCCCGGCATCTCGCTCAAAACCGAAGCCCTCGGGTGGAGCGTCATGGCCGAAGTGCCGCTCGTCATCGTTGACGTGCAGCGTGGCGGTCCCTCGACGGGCATGCCAACCAACGTCGAGCAGTCCGACCTGAACATCGCGTGCTTCGGTGGTCATGGTGATTCGCCGCGCGTGGTGATCGCGCCCTCCAGCGTGGAAGACGCCTTCTATACCGCCATCGAAGCGGTGAACATCGCCCGCAAATACAGCACGCCGGTCATCATCCTCACCGATCAGGCCATCGCGACCCGCATTGAGGCGTTCGAGGAACCCGACCTCGAAAAGGTTTGTCAGGACATTTCGCCGGACTTCACGCCGGTCACCGATTTCAAACCCTACGACCTTTCCGTGAGCGACGGCGTCACCCGCCACATCGCGCCCGGAACACGCGTCGCCAGCGGCAAGTATCCGGTTGTGACCGGCCTTGAGCACGACGAGATGGGCCATCCCACGGGCTCGCCCAAGCTGCATGTTCAGATGACCGCCAAGCGCCGCAACAAACTGCGCAAGCTGGCGTGGGATTTCCCGAAGGTGAAGACTTACGGCCCGAACGAAGGCCAGATTCTACTCGTCGGCTGGGGCTCCAGCCTCGGTCCAATTCATGAAGCGGTGGACCGCGCTCGCGCCCTCGGCGAAGCGGTTTCCGGACTGCACATCAAGTATCTGAACCCGCTCCCGAACGGCCTCGAAGAAATCTTCCGCGGCTTCCGCCACATCTTCGTGGTCGAACTGAACGACGAAGGTCTCTACGGCTTCGGCCAGCTCGCCACCCTGCTCCGCGCCCGCTACTGCGACCCGCGCATCCGCGGCATCAACAAGAGCGACGGCCTCACCTGGAAGGTGAAGGAAATCCTCGACCGCGCCCGCACGCTCGCCAGCCACAAAGAATAAGACGTCATCGAACTGAATCACTTTGCCCTTACTACCATGAGTGAAATTGCCATCCCTTTCGCCCCGCTGCCTCGCACCGGTGCCATCGCGACTCCAGCCGAACCCCTGCCGGTGATCCCCGATACCGAACGCAAGGGTCTGACCAAGAAAGAAGTCGCGGCCGATCACCCGACGTGGTGCCCCGGTTGCGGTGACTTCTCCGTCCTCGCGCTCTATTTCAAACTGATCGAAAAGCGCAAGATGGTGCATGAGAAAATCACCACCGTCGCCGGCATCGGCTGCTCCAGCCGCTTCCCGTATTTCGTGCAGGCGCACGGCGTGCATTTCATCCACGGCCGCGCCCTGCCCTTCGCGTCCGGCGTTTCGCTGAGCCGCCCGGACCTGCATGTCTTCGTGTTCGGTGGCGATGGCGACGCGTTCTCCATCGGTGGCAATCACTTCAGCCACACCGCGCGCAAGAATATCAAGATGACCTACTGCGTCATGGACAACTGGGTGTACGGCCTGACCAAGAAGCAGACCTCACCCACGTCCCCGCTCGGCTTCAAGAGCAAGACCGACCAATGGGGCGCGGTGGATTATCCGATCAATCCGATGAAGCAAGCCATCGCCGCCGGAGCCACGTTCGTCGCGCGCACCACGCACACGAACCCGAATCACGTTCTCCAAATGATGGAAGCCGCGATGGATCACGACGGCTTCAGCTTCATCGAATGCCTGAGCGAATGCGTCGAGTTCTATGAAGGCGCGTTCGATGCCAGTAATCCCCGCAAGGGCGGCGTCTTCAACACCGTCCCGGCCGAGCACGACGTCACCGACGAAATGGCGGCCTACAAGCTCGCCGATGAACCGTTCCCGGGCCGCTTTGGCATCTTCTACAAGAACTCCAAGCCCACCAAGAACGCCAAGGAACAGGAAATCATCAGCGCTCACCAGGCCAAGGTCAAAGGCCTGAAGGACTGGGAGATTCTCAAGAAGAACTTCGACCGGATGAAGTAATCCGCGTAGCCCGATTTCCCGGCCCTGACTCGTTGTTGAGTCAGGGCCGTTTTGCTTTTAACCCGCTCCCATCAACCTTCCGCGCTTCGTCGCCTTGAGAAAAACATTTTGACAAACTGGCGCCCTTGAAGTTCTTTTCCCGCGCACGTTGCGTATGAACACATTCGTAAAACAGAACATTAGCTCCTGCCAGCAGGGCGCACAGATGCGCCATGCCGCATGGCGCTCCGGCCTGATGGCCGCAGGCAACGTGGAGGTTACCTTCTAGGATACAAAACCAGATTTTCCCGAAAACCCACGATTGCCAGTCAATCGTGGGTTTTTTGTTTAACCCGAGTCCACGCCGGGAAGCGTGGCGAAACCAAAGACAGAAAAGACACAGTATGAAACGAACCAAGAACAGAGTGCCGACGGAGTTTGCGGCCGAGACCCGCTTCGCGGTGACCCCGGTGCCCGCAGCTCCCTTCCGCGGCACGCACGAGACGGAATTGGAACGATTGAAAAACCGGCTGTTGCGGGAACTGCTCGCCAGCGCCCCTACACCGGACCTCTACGCTCCCTTGCGGCGCGCCAGCAATGAAGCCGCCGCGCTCGCTTGGGGAACCGCGTTCCCGTTGCTCGTGTTGCCGGAATTGCTCCACGAGAAGGCCGAAGTCGCGCGCCGTTACACCCGGAAGCAGGCCTCGATTCTGAAATGCAAAACGCCCGACATGGGCCGGGCCGCATGAAGAATCTGCCTGCCCGATTCCAGCAACTCGAAAGTGAAGTCTCCACGGTCCGTTGCCCGTCGTCAGTCGTTCCGCCTGCGATCTCCCGTCGATCCGCAGCGCGCGACCATTGACCACGGGCAACGGGCCTCCCTGCTTCCACCTCCTGCGCGTGCCTTGACTGGGCAGTCTTCCCGGGCCAACACTGGCGGCGTTCCAGTCACCATCCAGACACCCATGAAAAACACCCACGCCATCGAACGTCGCCGCTTCCTTCAACTCTCCTCCGCGGCCGTCGCTCTCGCCGGCTTCGCGCCCGCGCTGCTCGCTGCGGATGCCAAACCCGCACGCACCGTGAAGCTAAAGAAAGCCATCATGTGGGGCACTGTCGGTGTGAAGGGCGATACCTTGGAAAAGATGCGCCAAGTCAAAGCTGCCGGCTTCGAAGGCGTGGAACCCAACGGCGGCATGAACAACGACGAAGTCGTCAAAGGGATGCAGGAAACCGGCCTCGTCGCCGCCAGCGTCTGCTGCCACACCCACTGGGCGAAACCGCTCTCCGATCCGAATCCCGCCGTCCGCGAAACCGGCCTTGAAGGTCTCAAGCTCTCCCTGCGCGACGCCAAACGCTACGGCGCCGGCTCCGTTCTGCTCGTGCCCGGCGTCGTCAACAAACAAGTCAGCTACGAAGACTGCTGGGCGCGCTCCATCACCGAGATTCGCAAAGTCATTCCGCTCGCCGAAGAACTCGGCGTTGTCATCGCCATCGAAAACGTCTGGAACGATTTCATCACCAAGGAAGACGAAGCGTTGCGCTACCTCGAAGAGATCAACAGCCCGTGGGTGAAGTGGCACTTCGACATCGGCAACATCATCTGGTACGGCGAACCCATCGCGTGGATCAAGAAGCTCGGCAAGAAACACATCTCCCGCCTGCACATCAAGGAATACAGCCGCGACCTGGCCATGAAGAACGGCGACAAGTGGAAAGGCTTCGGCGCGAAATTCCTTGAAGGCGCAAACAACTGGCCCGGCATCATGAAAGCCCTCGACGAAGTCGGCTACGAAGGCACCTGGGGCATTGCCGAACAAGGCGGCGGCGGTTCACCGGAGGGTCTACAGGACCTCGCCACCCGCATGGACAAAATGTTCGCGAGCTGACCGATTGCGTCAGCGCGCCTCAAGCGCCAGCAACAGCGCTCCGACCGGCACCGCATCCTCGCCCAGCGCGGCGAGTTGAATCGGCGGGCCACCGTGGAAGACTTCCATCACGAGACGCGGCAATCCGGCTGCGACGGCCGCGCGCAACGGCTCACCGATCAGCGACAGCCCGCCGCCCAGCACGATCACTTCCGGATGGAACAAATGCGTGACGTGGGATAACGCGAACGCGAGATCGTCCGCGACCTCCTGAACAATTTGCTGCGCCGCCGCATCGCCCGCTGCCAGCGCCTGGGGAAGTAACTTCGCCTCGCCGCCCGGAGTCGCGGGCAAATGTTCGCACAACCAGCTCTTTACTCCGCCGGCTTTCAGCGCGCGTATTCGTTTGTCCACCGCCCAGCCGGAGCAGCGTTCCTCCACGGTCACTCCGGACTTGTCGAGCCGGACGTGACCGAACTCCGCTTCGCCCGGCGTCTGGCCGTGATAAATCTTTCCGTCCACCACCAGACCTCCGCCCACACCGCTGCCGAGATTGAAATAGAAAACCGGATTCCGTCCCGCGCCCGCGCCACGCACCGCTTCCGCAAAAGTCGCGGCATTCGAATCGTTCTCCACGATCACCGGCACGTTGGCGATTCCGCGAACCCATTCCGCCATGTGAAATCCCGACCAGCCCTCCACTTGATGCGAGCGCGCAATGCAGCCGCTCCGCCAGTCCACTGGCCCGCCGAACCCCACACCGATCGCCGCCGGCTTCCATTCTTTTACCAACGCTGGCAGCGCACTCGCGATCTGCTGACGGATGCCCTCCGCACCGCTGCCGGGCGCCACGGAAAAGCGTTCCCGCGCGAGAATGTTCGCCGATTCGTCGCCCACGACGATCTGCAACTTCGTCCCGCCAATCTCGATGCCAAGAACCTTGCTCATGCGTGTGCGCCCATCAAACACCGGCCGTGCCCGCAAATTCAAATTTCAAATTCCCGCGTTGCACGGTTCAATGCCGCCCTTGTGACCGCCGCCCGTCCGCCAGCCAAACGCAGCCGCCCGCGCAATCTGCTCGGCGTGCTCGCGTTTCTGAAGCGGCATCCCGGCGGCGTGGCGCTCTGCATCGGCCTGCTCCTCGTCAACATCGCCATCGAAATGACCCTGCCGCAGGTGCTCGGCAACACCATCACCGGTCTGCGCAATCATCTCGCGTCTGGAAACGCGTTTTCCATCTGGCCATTTGCGTTGCTCTATCTCGGGCTCATCAGCGTACGCGCCGCGGTCGGATTCATCCTGGGCCCGATTCGCAATCGCACCATCCAAAGCACTCTCTCCGATCTCCGGTCCGCCGTTTACAACGCGCTCCAGCGCCTCGCCTTCACCTATCACGATCGCGCGAACTCCGGTGAACTCATCTCCCGCGCCACCACGGACGTCTGGCGCCTTCAGGACTTCCTCTTCGCCTGCCTGCTGCTCAGCGTGGACATCGCCGTGTCGCTCGTCGCCACCACGACGCTGATCTTTCTCATCAGCCCCGCGCTCGGTTTCGTCGCACTCGGCACCATGCTGCCCACCATCGCGTTGATCGCCTTCTTCGCGAGCAAGCTCCAGCCGCAGTGGCGTCACGTCCACGATCAACACGGCGCGATGACCACGGTAATCCAGGAAAATATCGCAGGCGTGCGCGTGGTGAAGGCCTTCGCCCGCGAGCAATCCGAGATCGCCAAGTTCCGCGACAAGAAGGAGACGTATATGAACACGCTCCTCAACACCGTGAACTACTGGGCCTCCCGCGTGCCGCGCGCGCAGTTCCTCTACGGGCTCAGCACGCCGCTGGCGTTGTGGATCGGCGGACGCGAAGTCATTCAAGGCAACATGCCAATCGGCGATCTCGCCAAGGTCGTCTTCTACCTCATGGCCATCGGGCATCGCGTTGGAATGGTCGGCCAGTTCACCAACATCATGCAGAACGCCAGCGCCAGCGCGGAACGCGTGCTGGAGATTCTCGACGAGCCGACCGTTCTCGCAAACGGCACGCGCCCGATGCCGCCCGGCCGCGGCGAAGTGACGTTCGACAACGTGAGCTTCCAATACGCGCGGGAGAAGGTTCTGAAGACCGGCGCCAAGGCCAAGGCGGAAGACAAGCCAGAGCGGAGCACGCCGCGGCCCGTTTTGCACAGCGTCAGCTTCACCGCGCATCCGGGACAAACCATCGCCGTCATCGGCCCGACCGGTGCTGGCAAGACCACGCTGGTGAACCTGGTTCCGCGCTTCTACGACCCGACCGAGGGACGCGTAGTCATCGACGGCGTGGATGTTCGCGAGTTGGACATTCCGCAGCTTCGCCGATCCGTCGGCGTGATTTTCCAGGAGACGTTTCTCTTCAGCGCATCCGTGGCGGAGAACATCGCCTACGGTCGGCCCCAGGCGACCCGTGCGGAGATCGAGGAATGCGCGCGTGCGGCCCAGGCTCACGAATTCATCAGCGAACTCGCCGAAGGCTACGACACCGTCATCGGCGAACGCGGCATCTCGCTCAGCGGCGGCCAGCGTCAGCGCATCGCGATAGCACGGGCGTTCCTCATGGACCCGCGCGTGCTGATTCTCGACGACGCTACCGCGAGCGTGGATTCCAAGACGGAACGGTTGATTCAGGAGGCGATGAAGAAGCTCTGCGAAGGGCGCACAACGTTTGTGATCGCGCAGCGTCTCTCCACCTTGCAGCACGCCGATCAGATTCTCGTGCTGCAAGCCGGGCGCATTGTCGCCTCGGGAAAACACGAACAGTTGGCGAAGGAAAGCGCGCTGTATCGCGAGCTGTTCAATCAGGCGGACGCCCGCTAGCGATACCTCACGGTCGACGCGGTGTGACGACGCGATAGAAGATCGAACTGCCGTCCAACGTCGCGTTGGTGTCCGTTACCTGAATCAACCGGTTCGTCCGCGTCGCCACGACATCAGCCACTCGCCGCCATCCTTCGTTCCAGCCTCCGGACTGCTTCTCCACTGTGTAGGTGCGATTCGAACTCGCCGCGAACGTCAGCGTCACTTCCCCGGCTGATCGTTCGACGCTGAGAATCGCCAGCCGGCTCAGCGCATTGGTGGGATTCGTTCCCGCGAAGTATTCGTCGCGATCCGACAGTCCGTCGCCATCGACGTCTGCCGATCCGCTCTGCGCAAGATTCGTCGGATAACCAAACGCCTTCTCCCAGAGATCGGGCAGCCCGTCCTGATCCGCATCCGGCAGCAGTTTGATGGTAAAAGATCGCCGCGTTCCAGAGGGGCTCGCCGGATTTCGCACCGTCACGCGCCACGCGCCTGCGTGCTCCGCCCGGACATTCGGCAGTGTGAAGAAACTCTCGCCTCCCGTAACGACATTACTGGCGAAGGTCGCCGAACCTTTCTGCCACTGCACGCTGAACGGCTCCGGATTCCCCGAGAAGCCCACGCTCAAGCTGAGAGTTCCGCCGACCACCACCGATTGACTGAGCGGCGGAATGGTAATCACAGGTTTCACCAACACCGTCAGAAACGCCGGAGCACTCGTCACTGCACCAAAGGCATTCGACGCGACGTAGGAGTATTCGCCCTCGTTCGCGAGCAAAGCCTTCTTGAGCTTCAACGCCGCATTGGTGGCGCCCATCAACGGCGTTCCATCAAAATGCCATTGGAAACGAATGGGCTTCGGACCTTCAACCTTCGCGTCGAAGCGAGCCGCCGATCCCGACCGTACCGACTTCGGCGCAAGTTCGCTGACAATGCGAAGAGGCTCGATCGTCACGGTGGCCACCTGACTGGTGGCGACGCCATGCAGGTTCGAAACTGTCAGCCAGTAGTCGCCCGCGTCGGTCAGGCCCACTCGTTCGATGGTCAGCGAAAGATTCGTCGCACCCGGAAGCGATTCTTCATCGCGAAACCATTGCACGGTGCGCGGATGCTGGCCGTACGCCGCGGCGACCAACACCAGCCGATTGCTCAAAACGACCGACTGTGCCAATGGCTGCTGAATGAACCGTGGTGGCTCGACGGCGATCAGGGAATGCTCCAGTGCGCGCGCGATGTTCAGCCGCCCATGGGAAACCATTTTGCCCGACAGCGCCGGCAAGCGATCCGCGGAGTCAATCAAAGCGCGGCGAACGTCAGCGGGACTTGCCGCCGGATTCACCGAGAGCAGCAAAGCCGCGGCTCCAGCGACGTGCGGGGTCGCGGCGGACGTGCCGAAGAACGCCGAGTCGTAGTCGTTGGCATCCGGTCCGAAGGTGGAAACGATGTTCAGTCCGGGCGCCGCAAGATCAACATTGGTGCGACCGTAGTGCGACTTTCCATTGAACGGAAAGTTGGCCAACTCGCCCTTTTGGTTCATCGCAGCGACCGCGATCAAGCCGTCGAGCGAATGACTGGCCGGATAGAACGGAGAGGTGTCGTTGTTTCGTCTCTGATTTCCCGCCGCCGCGCAAACAACAATCCCTTGCTGGATCAACGCCTCAATCGCGTCCTTCTCGGCGTGCGAAAAAGGAATGCCGCCGTAGCTCATGTTCACGACGCGGATATTCACTCCGCTCAGTTTCATATCCAGCACGTAAGAGAGCGCCTCCAGCTCGTCCGCCAAGGAGATGGTATTCGACGCACGAATGGCACGAACCACCATCAACTTCACCGCGTGATTCACACCGGCGATGCCGATGCCGTTCGATGAACGGGCGCCAATGATCCCGGCCACCGCTGTTCCGTGATAGTAACCGTTCGCACCTGCATCGAACGGATCGCTGTCGTTCCCGTTCGCGTCGTCGGCGACGTCGATTCCAAAGACGTCGTCGATAAAACCGTTCGCATCGTCATCGATGTGATTGCCCGCAATCTCCCCGGGGTTCCGCCACAGATTCTCGATCAAATCCTCGTGGTGGTAATTGATTCCAGTATCGATGACGGCCACGACCGTGTCCGCACTTCCGGTGGTGATCTGCCACGCGGCAGGCGCCGCGATATTCGTGAGCGCCCATTGGGCGGACCGCAAAGGATCCGTAGAACCCACCGCATTCGCAGGCTCGGCGGGGGAAACTGCAGCGACCGGTTCGGGGAGCGTTGGCAAGGCGGAGACAAGGTAGTTGGGTTCCACGGCGAGAACGGCTGGATCGCGCCGGAGCATTTCGAGTTTTTCAGAAACGTCTCCCACGTTCAGGCGAATCCGTTGCCAGCCCAGACGCCGAAGGGTTCGGCTCGCGGTGGTTTGAGGATTTTGGGACGCCGCCTTCAGCTGAGGCGCCGCGCCATCGCGGAGCTTGACGAGAAACTCCCCATCAATAGATGTCGCAGCAGTCGCATTCTTTACCGCGCCAAGAAACATCGTGACGAACAGAAGCATCCACGCCGCAGGAGATCTTCTCGCGATGGCGAATGACTGAAGTCGACGAATGGAACACATCATTGAACGGGCAGCATGGAGTCAAATCCTCATCGCACTGGCAAGGCGATTCAGGTGCATTCGCTTGGAATGCCCAGCGCTCTTCGCCATGCTGACGAAGCGCGCAACGAACATGGCCAGCCAGATCGACATCGAGCTTGAAGAAGCCACCGCCCAGAAGCGGATGAGCCGCGCCATCTTCTCCCGGCTTGCCGCGTTCGTCCGACCTTACCGCCGAATCTTCATCCTGAACCTGATCTTCACGCTGCTCGCCACGATTTCCCAGTTGCTCGGGCCGAAGTTCATCCAGATCGGAATCGATCGTTATTTGACCAACTTTCAAGACGCGTCTATCGCCGTCCGCGGGATACTTTTCGTCAGCCTCATTTATCTCGGCAACCTCCTGATTGGCTGGTCGCTCTCCGTCGCCCAGGTGAAGAGCGCCATTCGCGTCGGCCAGGGCGCGATGAACGATCTGCGGCTCGCCGTCTTTGAGCACATCCAGAAACTTTCGCTGAACTACTTCGACAAGACCCACCAAGGCCGGATCATCGCGCGCGCCGACACCGACATCGATTCGCTCGATCGCATCATGACCTGGGGTGCGAACCAGATGCTCGCCAGTTCGCTGACGTTGATTGGCGTCGTCGTGTTGATGGTTCAATACGACTGGCGACTGTGCCTGGCGGTGACCGCCGTGCTGCCGCCGCTCTTTGTCGCGACGCGGTTGTTTCACAAGTTCGGTCTGGCCGCGCATCGCAAGGTTCGCGCGCAAACCTCCCGTCTCACAGCTGCGATGGCGGAGAACATCGCTGGCGTGCGGGTCGTCCAGGCGTTCTCGCGCGAGGAGGAGAACCTCGCGCGCTTTCAGCAACTGCACGAGACACATAACGCGCTCGCGCTAGCCGCGGCCCGGGTGTTTCACACCTACATGCCGTTCCTCGGATTCGTGTCCGGCCTCGGCACATTGATCATTCTGGCCTACGGCGGAACGCTGGTTTTGCGACACGAGATCACCGTCGGCGAGCTGGCAGCGTTCGCGCTCTACATCGGAATGTTCTTCGGGCCCATCCAAACGATGGGCGATCTCTACAACGCCATCCTTTCCACCGCGGCGAGTGCGGAACGGATCTTCCAGTTGCTCGACACGCAGCCGCAGGTGCGCAATCGCGACAACGCCGCGCCACTGCCGGCGATTCGCGGACATGTGGTGTTCGACGATGTGTGGTTTCGCTACGACACGACACCAACGGACTCGTGGGTGTTGAAAGGCATTCAACTCGACGCGCGTCCCGGCCAGACCGTCGCGCTGGTTGGCCACACCGGTTCGGGGAAGACGAGCATCATCAGCTTGATCGCGCGCTTCTACGAAGCGCAGCGCGGACGCATCACCATTGACGGAATCGATCTCCAGGGCACGACCGTGGAATCGTTGCACGAACAGATCGGCATCGTGACGCAGGAGAATTTTCTCTTCACCGGCACGGTGATGGAGAACTTGAAGTTCGGGAAACCCGGCGCTTCAGACGACGAGGTGATGGCCGCCGCGAAAACCCTCGGCACGCATGACATCATCCTGCGGCTCGCTGACGGATATCAAACGAAGGTCAGTGAACGCGGCGGGAACTTCAGCGCGGGCGAACGTCAGTTGCTGACCTTCACACGGGCGATGGTCGCGCAGCCGCGCATCCTGATCTTGGATGAAGCCACCAGCGCCGTCGACGTGCAGACCGAAGGTCTGATCCAGAGAGCGCTGGAGGAGTTATTCGCGCGCCGGACGTGCTTCGTGGTTGCGCACCGCCTGTCGACAGTGCGTCACGCGCACCAGATTCTGGTGCTGGACCACGGAGAGATCGTGGAGCGCGGCACGCACGACGAATTGATCGTCCGGAATGCCCACTACGCAAAGTTGCATGCGGAGTTCGTCCGGCAATAGCGAGGCGGCTGTCAGAAACTCTTCGTTGCGGCTTCCGCTCTGAGCGTCACGGCTCGAGTTGGAGTCGGTTCGGCGGGTACCGTTTCGCGTGTGGATTCCTGCGCCACAAACTTTTCGCCGCCGCTCGGAACCGGAGGTTCTCCCAGGATTCGATCCAGATCCTCGACAGCACCCTTGAGCTGGCCGGCGAGCACGTCGAGCTTTCCGGCAATCTCGCTGGTGTTGGAGGCGCTGCTGGCGGAGCTCTGCGTAATCTTGTCGATCTGGGAGACGGCGGTGTTGATCTGGGCGATGCCCTGGCTTTGTTCCTGGGACGCCGTCGCGATCTGGCCGACCAGATTGTCGACCTCACGGATCTTGGCGACGATGTCCCGGAGCCCCTCGCCCACTTTCGCGCTACGCTCCACGCCGCGCTCGCCCTTCTCCATCGAGTCCTGAATCTTCTCCGCCGTTTCCCGGGCAGCGGCCGCGCTGCGCTGCGCGAGATTGCGAACCTCATCCGCCACCACGGCAAACCCCTGGCCCGCTTCACCGGCACGCGCGGCCTCGACCGCAGCATTCAGCGCAAGGATGTTCGTCTGGAAGGCAATCTCGTCGATGACCTTGATGATCTTGGCGATGTTATCGTTGCCCGCCTTGATCTCGCTCATCGCGGCGCTCATTTCATCCATCGTCACCGCGTTGCTCTCCGCGGCGTTGCGCGTTTCCGTGGCGAGATCCTTTGCGCGCCGGGCGTGCTCGGCATTGCGTTGCGTCATGCTGGCCATCTCTTCAATCGATGCGCTGGTTTCCTCGAGGGACGCCGCTTGGTCGCTGGCTCCGTTGGCGAGGGCGTGGCTGGCATGGGCAAGGTTGCCCGTGTGGCCCGCAATCGATGAGGACGCTTCGCGCAGCGTTTGAATGACGCTGCCCTGGGCCTGGATGAACTTTCCGAAGCGCGCGGCGATCAGGCAGGACGGAATGGTTTCGACCACCACGAACAAGGCGTGCAGCAGCACGATACCGAAGGTCGCCTGGTAGTTGAAAACGCTGGCCGGCAGCAGGAAGAAGAATGCCACGTGATGCACGGCGATCGTCGCCGCCGCCGACGCGATGACCAGCCAGTCCGCAAGCACGATCAACATGGCGATCGTGACGAAGACGTGAAAATGCAACTCGATCATCCCGCGCCCGGAATGAATCAGCAGCCCCGCGAAACATTGGGTCGCGACAGCAATGGCAATGGAGGTGACGCGCGCCGACGGATTCAGGAAGTACAGCAATCCGGGGCCGGCCAGCGCGAGAGCGCCAATCAGGGCCACAGGCAGTAGGGGAAGATTGGAGGCAGAGGCGACGCCAATGCAGACCGGGATGTTCAGGGCCAGAAAGATGAGGAACAGCCGGTGGGTTTTCTGGCGGTATTGTTTTTCGAACTCGTTCATAAATCAGCGGGTGTATTTCAAGTGGAGGGGATCGAGCACCTGGCGCAGTTGCTCGGAGGTCGCACAACCAAAGGCGGGGAGCGCGGCGACGGATTGTCCGCTGCGGATTCGTTCCCAGATGGCCACGTCTTGAAAGACCACTCCGTCACGAGCCCGCACCGGGGCGTAACCGCCGGAGTAGGCGAGGCCGCCATCGGGCCGGAACAGAAGGAGCCAGGGTCCGCCCACGACACCGTAATCACGTTCCACGCCCGCTGGTTCAGCGGACTGCAGTTCGAATCGGGTATTCCCGAGGACAGCCCGGAGATCCGGCGCGTCCCCGATGAGCACAACGATTTCAGCAAGCGCGTCCTGCGCCCCTCGCGATTTCAGGTGGCGTGCGATGGAGAGCGAGCAACCACAATCCGCCGCGAGAAGGTGCACGGCCTTCCATTCAGGACCGGCCGCCGTAAAAGTCTTGAGACTGTGTTTTGCCGACGGGGGAACTGGAACGAGGTGGTTCGCGGCCAGATACGCGAGTGGAACGTTGATTAGGATCGCCCAGACCGTGAAAACGACTAGACGGCCCTTCGCCCCCATCAAGAAACGGAGCGTCGGCGCTGAGGCAAGCTTCAGAATCCGGGCAACAGCTCCTCCGTCACGTATGAGAAGCGTGAGCGAAGAAGCAGGCGACGGCTCGTGAGAACGATATTTCTGCACCCATGGCTTTCGGGCGTTCTCTCCGACACTTTAGAGCCTGTCGGAAAATTCTGCGTGGGGCTGTTTCAGGACAACACGAAAAGAATTTGTCCTCCCAAAAGTAAAAACGCCCTCCGGCAAGCCAGAGGGCGTTTGAAAGAATCGTCGGAAGGGAATTACTACTTCTCGACCGCGTTGGTTTTGCTGAGCAGCGAGGTTGCGTTCGTGGAAGCCGCAGCCGCGTTGGTTTTCGGCGCGGCAGTCGGAGCCACGAGGCTCAATTTGTCTTCCGTGGAGAGCAGGTTGCGCGGATCGACGCCGCCAGTGCGCATCTGCTTGCCGAAGAGAATGGAGATGAGGAGCGTGAGCGCAAAGAAGATGCCAGCGGTGTACTTGGTCATCTTGGTGAGCGCGTTGCCGCTGCCCGCACCGAAGAGCGCGTCGGTGGCACCACCGCCGAAGGCCTGGCCCATGCCGGCTTCTTTCTTGGGCAGTTGAATCAGCACCAGCAGGATCAAGACGAGGCAGTCAATGACCAGGGCGAAGGTAAGCAACCAGATGAAGATGTTCATAGCGTTCTTTCGGTAGATTAAATCGAGTTCTTGATGATGTCCGCAAAGCTGCGGTCTTCGAGCGAGGCGCCGCCGACCAGCGCGCCGTCCACGTCGGGCAGGCTCATCAGTTCGCGGGCGTTGGAGGATTTCACACTGCCGCCGTATTGGATGCGCACCTTGCGGGCGACCGTTTCATCAAACAACTTCACGAGCAGCGCGCGAATGAAGGCGTGGGCGTCCTGGGCCTGTTGGGAGGAGGCGGTCTTGCCGGTGCCAATCGCCCAAACGGGTTCGTAGGCGATGATGGTTTCTTCCATCTGCTGCTTGGTCAGGCCGGCCAGGCTGCCGCGGACCTGAGTGGAGAGAACGGCTTCCATCTGGCCGCCTTCACGTTCAGCGAGGGTTTCGCCGACGCAGACGATGGGCTTGAGCGAGGCCGCGTGAGCTGCAGCTGCCTTCTTGGAAATGAGTTCGTCCGATTCCTTTTGGTACTGGCGACGTTCGGAGTGGCCGAGGATGACGTAGCGCGTCGAGAATTCCTTGAGCATGCCCGCGGCGATCTCGCCGGTGTAGGCGCCGGAGTTGTGCTCGCTCATGTTCTGAGCGCCGAGACGGATGTTGGAGTCCAGAATCGCCTTGGAAACTTCGCTCAGCGCGGTGAACGGAGGGCAGACGACGATGTCGACTTCCTTCACGTCCTTCACTTCACGCTTGATGCCGTTCACCAGGGCCACGCCCTCGGCGACGGTTTTGTTCATCTTCCAGTTACCGGCGATAATCAGTTTGCGCTCTTTGTCCATGAACGGAGTATCAAATCAACGTTGTCTGTCTGTTTGGGAAAACGCGGCTTACTTGTCTGAGAGGGCCGCCACACCGGGCAGCACCGAGCCTTCGAGGAATTCGAGGCTCGCACCGCCGCCGGTGCTCATGAAAGTCACTTTGTCACCGAGACCGGCCACGTTCAGCGCCTTCACGCTGTCGCCGCCGCCGATGATGCTCTTCGCGCCGTTCTTCTGCGTCGCGTCCACGACCGCGCGCGCCACGACATTGGTGCCTTCGGCGAAACGCTTGTCTTCGAACATGCCCATCGGGCCGTTCCAGAGGATTGTCTTCGCGCCGCGAATGACGTCGGCATAAGTCGCAGACGTCGCGGGACCAATATCGAAGCCTTCCGCGTCATCGGGAATGTCGTCGCCGGAGTTCACGCGCGGGTTCGTAAACTCGAACACGGGCTTGCCCTTCTTGTTCAGCTTGCCAGTGTCGACCGGCGTCGCGATGACGTTGTCGGTCGGGAGCAAAAACTTCACGCCGCGCTTGGCCGCCTTGGCTTCGGCGGATAGCGCCACGTCCTTCTTGTCGGGCTCAACCAGCGATTTGCCGGTCTTGAAACCTTTCGCGAGCTTGAACGTGTAGGCCATCGCGCCGCCGATAAGAATCGTGTCCGCCTTTTCCAGCAGGCGATCGATGACCTTGATCTTGTCCGACACCTTCGCGCCGCCGAGGATGACGACAAACGGGCGGGCCGGGCTTTCCAGCTCATCACCCAAAAACTTCAATTCACGCTCCATCAACAGGCCGGCGGCGCACTTGCCACCACGCCTGGCCACGATGCGGGCCACGCCTTCGGTGGAGGCATGCGCGCGATGCGCGGCGCCGAACGCGTCGTTCACGTAAACGTCAGCCACCTTAGCGAGCTTCTCGGCAAACGCGGCGTCATTGGCCTCTTCCTCGTTGTAGTAACGAACGTTCTCGAGCAGAAGAACGTCGCCGTCCTTCAACGCGCCGACGGTCTTCTCGACCTTTTCGCCGATGCAATCGTCCACGAAGGCGACCGGACGATTGATCATGTCCGCGAGCTTTTCCGCCACGGGACGCAGGGACATCGAAGCTTCGCGCTGGCCTTTCGGGCGACCGAGGTGGGCGGCGAGGATGATGCGGGCACCCTTGTTGATGAGCAGATCGAGCGTCGGCAGGGTCTCTTTGATACGCGTGGCATCGTTGATGACCATCTTGCCGTCCTTCTCTTCCATCGGGACGTTGTAATCGACACGGACGAACACGCGCTTACCGCGCACATCCAAATCATTGACCGTCAGCTTCGCCATAATTCAACAAGGGGGCAGAGGATAGCCAAGGCGCGTCTTGAGTCAAAGGTAAATAGCGGACGGATTCGGTGCGTAAAACCGCCTTCCATGAGCGCCTTTCCAACGCGCTCGCCACTTCGCACGTTCACGCTAACGCCGGCCGTCAGCGGCGCGCTTTCTCGAAATGCTCGACCATCTGCCTGGCGACGGATTCGATGATGCCGCGCTCGTAAGCGTGGTCGGTCGTAAACGTCACCAACACGAAGCGCGCGCCGTTCGGCAGCTCGATATACGCCGCGTCGTGGCGGGTCTGGCTGGTCCAGCCGGCCTTGGACCACAGCTTCGCGCCCGGCCGATCCCGCAACGCCAGTCCGGTGAAGGCATTCCCCTGATCCGGCTCGCTCCCTTCCTCGATCTTCTTGAACGGGTCGCGCTTCATCAGCTCCAACATCTCAGCCGACCGCTTCGCCGTCACCGCCTCCCCGGCCACGATCTCCGTCAGCAGCCGCGCCGTCGCATCCGTCGTCAGCATGTTGCGATTCGGCTTGTGCTTCCGGATCGCCTGGGATTCGCGACCGTACGGGCCTTCGCACCACGGCTTCTTGTTGGCATTGATGTTCGTGTAGCCGATCGAGCTGAAGCAACGGTTCACCGCGTTCCGCTTGTCGAACCACCGATCAATCTCCGCCTCCGAAAGCTCTGGGCCGCTCGTCGTGTCCGTCAGCAAATCGATGATGTAATGCGTCGCCTCGTTGTAGCTCTCCACGATCATGTCGCTCATCGCCCGACGCAGCTCCGGCGTGTCCTGCAGCTTGCCGTCCTCCATCCACCGGTGCGCGGCGGCGAGGTAAAACAACTTCACCACACTCGCCGGATAAATCTGCACCTCGCCCCGGTAACTCGCCCGCACTGGACGCTTCGGCTCCTTCAAATCCACTACCGTCACCGCGAGTTGATTGCTCTTCAGCCCCTTCGCGGTGAACTGCTCCATCGTCCGCGCCACCGCGACATCGAGAACGCGCTGCAACTCCGGCGACTCCACGATCGGAGCAGCCTCAGTCGAGAACGCGGTAAGGAGAAATAAAAAACTGGCGACCAACGAGACACAGCATCGGAAGGCGTGTTTCATGGGCCCACGTTAAGGAAACCGCCCGACCACGCAAGGCCAGCCTCTAGATCACTTGTCCATCAAGTAAGCCACCAAGTCGCGCGCGTCCTTCTCGGGTAACGCCTCCAGAAGGCCCTCCGGCATCATCGACAGGCTCGTCGCTGAACGTTCCTCGATGTCCGACAGCGGAACCGTCGCCGCCTCGCCGATGGTTTGAATCGTCACGGTGCGATCATTCTGCGAACGCACGAAGCCCGAGAGCACCCGCCCGTCCTTCATCGTGAAGTTCGAGAGCTGATAATCCTTCGCCACCACGCTGCTCGGATCGATGACGTTCTGGAGCAGGTAATCGAGGTTGTCGCGATTGCTCCCGGTCAACTCCGGCCCAATGCCGACGCCCTCGCCATTCAACACGTGGCAGGCGCCGCACACCGTCTGGTAAACCTTCCGCCCGTTCTTCCGATCCACGCTCTTCAACTGTGCCGGGGCGAGCTTCTGCTTCCACCGTTCCATTGCCGCCAGCTTCTCGGCGGACGAATCGCGAAGTTCGCCCCAAATGGAAGCCGCCTTCGCGTCCAACCCGGCGTCCTTGAATCCTCGAATCTGCCGGGCGTGAAACGCATTCAGCGCCGCCCGCGGAATCTGCCCGCCAATCACCGCATCCAGCAATTGGCCCGCCCACACCGGCCGCGAGAGCAAAACGCCCAGCAACGCCTGACGATCGGAAACCGACGCCGACGTGAATTGCCGCAGCAGCAAACCTGCGATAGCCGGATCGGTTTCCAGCGCGAGACCCGCCGCAGCGGTGGCGGTGAGCTTCGGCTCCGCCAGCACCGATTCGCACGTCGCCCGCAATCCCGATGCCCGCGCATCGATGAGGGAACGCAACGCCGTCCGACGCAGGCTCGAATCCGCCGAGCGATCCAGCGCCACCTTGCGCGTCGCTTCGAGCGCAAGCGGATCGCCGAAAATGTTTCCGAGCAGACAAAACCGTTCGCGAACCGTCACATCTGAGTTGGCAGCGAGACTTGGCGCCGCCTCCGCCCAACCTTTCGGGGGTTTCGCCGCACGCTGACCCTTCAGTGCTTCCAACATGCCTTGAAGAACGTGGGCTGCTGCTGGAGATGGCGCCGTTCGTGCCAACAGATGTGCAAGCGAATCACGACTGGACTCCGATTCCATCAATCGCCGCGCGGCGAATCGCGAGATTATCGGCATCGCCGTTTCGCCAGCGAGTTTCGCCAGCGTTGTAGGCTCGGCGTCACCCAGCGGCTCGATGCCGTACCACAGCATGAGCGGCAGATTGTGATCTCCAGCGTCTTCTCCGCGATTCAGCAGCGGTCCGGCAATCGACGCGCGTTGGCTCAGCGGCAGACGTTGCAGACCGGAGGCGAGTGCGAGCCGAACGGCTGCCGCCGTTTCCTTGTTCGCGAGCGAAGCGAAGGCAGAGTGTGTCGCGCTGTCGTTCTCGGCAACTCGCCGGTCGTCCAACAACAGGCGCACAGCCCAAGCGCGGACATACTCATCCTTATGATCCAGTTGCGCGCGCAGAAACTCGGCATTCGCCGCCCCGATGGCGTGGAGCGACCAGAGCGCGCGCAGCTTCGCGACGCTGCTAGAGCCTTTCTCGAACATCTGCAGCAAGGATTCACGAACACCGTCGAGCGACGCGCCGGACGCCGCGAGTTGCTGCAGGCGCCGTCGCGCCTGGCGCGCGAAGATCTCGTTCTTCGCTTCGAGCAACGGGAGCAGTTCCTTGGGCGACAACTTCGCGACATCGGTCACCGCCGGGCGTTGGGGCCGGCCGTAGGTGACTTTGTAGATGCGACCCGAGAGCCGGTGAACGCCTTCGTTGTCGTGGCATTCCCCTGTGTCAGACCAATCCGCGATGAACACGCCGCCGTCCGGCCCGTAGAGCAAGTCGATGCCGCGGAAGAACGGGTCAGCGACGAAGCCCGTGTCCGGCTGATGCTTCGCCACGTAACCGGAACCGCGTCGGACCACGTTCTCCACGTTCAATCGTTTGCCGTTGAAATTGATCGTCAGCAATTTCCCGCGCCATTCGTCCGGCCAGTTGTCACCGCCATAGAACATCAATCCGGTGTGCGCGTGACCGCCGCCCGCCGCGGAAGTCGCGGAGGTGGTGCCCAGTTTCTGCCAATCGTTCCACGCTTCGCCCGCCGCCCAATGGACGTGATCCGCGGTCTGCTCAATGACCTGGTAGATGTTCGGGTTGTAGTCGTTCCCGTACATCCTCCGGTAATGCGCGCCGGGGATGATATGCCAGAGATGGCCGATGACGGTGTTGATGAAGAAGCCTTCGCCGACCTCGTTCCAGTCCATGCCCCACGGATTGGTCGTTCCCTCCGCTACGACTTCGATGGTCTTCCGTTGCGGATGATAACGCCAGATGCCGACGTTCATCTTCACGCGCTGGGCGAGCGGCGTGCCGGGACGTCCGAGTTGCGATTGCCCCTGAATGCCATGCCGACCGTAGAGCCAGCCGTCCGGTCCCCAGCGCAACCCGTTCGGAATCGTGTGATGATTGACCTTCCACTCGAAGCCATCGACGAGCGTCTCTGCCGGACCATCGGGCCGGTCATCGCCATCGCGATCTGGAATGAAGTAAAGATTGGGCGAGGCCAGCACCCACACGCCGCCGAAGCCCAGCTCGACGCTCGTCAAGCGCTCGAGGCCATCGAGGAACACCGTGCGCTTGTCGTGGCGACCGTCGCCATCGGTGTCCTCGAAGATCACGATGCGGTCGCGCTGATCTTTCGCAAACCCGGTGCGATGCTCGGAGTAGGTGTAACACTCGGCGACCCAGAGGCGCCCACGATAATCCACCGCCATCGCGATCGGCTGATGCACCTCCGGCTCTGCCGCGAACACGCTGACCTCAAAGCCCGCCGGCCACTTCCACTGCCTCGCCGCCTCCGCCGCCGGCAACGGCGAGTTCGTGGTGGGATCGGAGTTGTATGGAGACTTCGGCGAATCTGCGGCAGCGGCCGCCACAAGGGACGCGGCGAGCGCGAGCGTGGTGCGAATGTTCATGCGAATCACGAGCAGACGAAATCAGTCGGCAGCTATTCGACGCCCCACGCTACGCGAGCCGACCGACCGCTTACTTCGCCGTGAAGCGATGCGCGGTCGTGCTCTTGAAGGTCTGGCCGGGACGCAGCACCACGGACGGGAAGCTCGGGTGATTGATCGAGTCCGGGTAGTGCTGGGTTTCTAGGCAGAAGCCGGTGTGCTGCTTGTAATTCACGCCGCCCACGCCGGTGAGCGAGCCGTCGAGATGATTGCCGCAGTAGAGCTGGACGCCGGGTTCGGTGGTCCAAACTTCCATCTGGCGACCGGACTTCGGTTCCTGCACGCGCGCGGCGAGCGTCAGCCCCTTGCCACCGCCATTGATCACAAAGTTGTGATCGTAACCCTTCGCGAAGCTCATGTAGTCCGCGATGCGATCGCCGATGCGACGCGGCTGGGTGAAGTCGAGACCGGTGCCTTTCACGGGAGCGAGTTCGCCCGTCGGAATGAGCGTTGCGTCCGCCGCGGTGTAGCGATCCGCATTCAGCATCAGCACGTGATCGAGGATCGATCCGGACTCACCGAGGTTGAAGTAGGAGTGGTTCGTGAGATTGACGATCGTGGCCTTGTCCGTCGTCGCGGTGTAGTCGATGCGCAGCTCGTTGTCGTCGGTGAGCGTGTAAACAACGGTGGTGGTCAACGCGCCGGGATAACCTTCCTCGCCGTCCGGGCTCACGTAGGTGAACTCGACGGCCACTTCGTTGCCGGTCGTCGGCAGCGCACGCGATTTCCAGACGCGCTTGTCGAAGCCCTTGATGCCGCCGTGGAGATGGTTCGGGCCGTTGTTCACCGCGAGCGTGTACTCCTTGCCGTCGAGCGTGAACTTGCCCTTGGCGATCCGGTTGGCCACGCGACCGGTCGTCGCGCCGAAGAACGGATGGCCCTTCACATACTGGTCGAGATTGTCGAACCCGCAGACGATGTTGCCGGCCTTGCCGTTGCGGTCGGGCACCCAGAGTTCAGTGAGAATGCCGCCGTATTCAGTGACCCTGGCGGTGACGCCCTTGGTGTTGGTGAGCGTGTAAATCTTTACTTCGGTGCCGTCGGCGAGCTTCCCGAAAACTTTCTGTTCAATCTTCATGGTGTTGGAGGATGCGGAGGACTTGCTAAATGGACAGGCGCAGCCGTTGAGAAACAGCGCGGCCGCGAGAGTGAGAACGGAGGTCGCCAGCGTGAGCCGGCCGGTGGATGGCAATGTTTTCATCGGCTTGGAGCATTGGATTGTTGGGCCGGAGAGTAACGACAGCGCCGCGCGAAATGCAAATTTTGATTCGCCGGCAAGTCCGCAGAGAAAACATTCCAGAATCAGCGAACGCTACACGCGTGCAGATTCTACTGCGCGCCCGCGCCGCCACCAGGCCCAAGCCATAATGGCACCGAGCGCGTAGGCGATGACGTCCTTCACATCGCCGGTCGCAGGCAACAGGTGAGGCCCGATTCCTTCGCACAGCACCGACCAGACGACCACGTGCAGGGCGATCTCACTGGCGTCCGGAAAGTCATCGTGCCGTCGCAATCCCAGCTGCCGTTGCATCCACAGCACAAGCGGGAGCGCGCAGGGAATGAGCAGCAGATCGTTGAACTGTCCGTGCAGAAACGCGGAGTGCGTGTGCGGCTTGATGCCCCAGCGATTCAGCGCGTAGAGCGCGCAACCCGCGAGGAACAACGGATCGCGCCAGTAACCGAATCGATTCACAGGAGCGCGAGAAAGATGAATCCGGAACCGACGGCGAGGGCGATTTTCAAAATGACCAGCATGGCGGGACGTTACCGCGTCCGCCCCGAGGCACAAATCCATTCTTCCGCCGCGCATTCGCCGCGAAGGTCTCCTGAGCACCGCCAGCGCCGTGTTGACGCCCAATCGCTGTCTCCTCACAGTGGCGCCCGAATCGTTCGGCATCACCAGACTCCATGACATTTCCTCTTCCTCGCATTCTCGTTACTGGCACATCGCTGATCCTCGTCGCGAGCGGTTGCGGAACGCTTCATCCGCGCTCACCTCTGCCTGCAGAACACGCAGGTCTTGCCACGCCGTCCGGCTATTCGAACATCCGCGACTGGGGCGACCATTACAGCCCCGTGTTGCAACGCAGCGTCGAAGCAGCCTTGAAGGCCGAGGCCGCGCCGGACAATCCCTTCGGGCAGACGCCGATTCAGTATCTCGCGCTGTCGGGTGGCGGCATGAATGGCGCGTTCGGCGCCGGGTTTCTCTGCGGCTGGTCGGCGCAAGGTTCACGGCCGACGTTTGATTTCGTCACCGGCATCAGCGCGGGCGCGTTGCTCGCGCCGTTCGCCTATCTCGGCACCAACTACGACTCCGCGCTCCGCGACATTTACGCGGACTTGAAACCGAGCGATCTTTTCCAGCGCAAGGGTCTGCTGCGAATTCTCCGCGATGATTCCATCTTCGATACCGCACCGCTGCGCCGGATTCTGGAAAAGCACGTGACCACGAACTTCCTCGCCGCCGTGGCGCGCGAACATGCCCTGGGACGCCGCCTCTGGATCGGCACGGCGAATCTCGACGCCCGACGTCCGGTGATTTGGGACATGGGCGCGATCGCTTCCAGCGGACGACCCGATGCGCCCGAGCTCTTCCGGCAGGTGATGCTGGCGTCGTCGGCTGTGCCTGGGGCGTTTCCTCCGGTGTACTTCAAAGTGGAGGCCAACGGCAAAACCTACGACGAACTGCACGTCGACGGCGGCATCAGCCGGCAAGCCTTCGCCTACGGCCCGGTGCTGCACCTCGACGAGATTCGCCGTCAGCTGGACGAGCAACATCGCAAGCGTCCCGCGGAGCTCTTCATCATTCGCAATGGCGACCTCGGCACGCACTACGCTCCCGTGAAACCGAAGGCACTTCCCATCCTCCTCAATTCCCTGACCGCGCTCACGCATCACCAGGCCGAGGGCGATTTCTATCGCATGTATGTTTACGCCGGCCGCGACAAATGTGACTACAATCTCACCGGCATTCCGGCGGCGTACCAGCATCAATCCACGAAGCAATTCGACAGCGGCGAGATGAAACGACTCTTCTCGCTCGGCGAACAAATGGGCGCCGCTGGCAATTGCTGGATTCATTCGCCGTGGGAGGATCTCAATCTCAAGCTGCCCGCCGGATTCGCTGCGCCAGCCTCGTCTTCTGCGAAATGATCCGGTCGATTCAACAGCGTTGAAACCATGAAAGGTCATCCCTTCTCCGCATGCGGCCGCCACAAGTTGTCGTGGGCGCTGTTGCTCCTCGCTCATCTGCTATGCTGCTCTGCCTTCGCGCAAGTCAGCACGAACGTCCCCGACCCAGGCGTCACGCTGAAAATTCTCAATCGCGAGGTGATGCACTTTCGCGCGAATCTCGGCAGCTACTCGCCCGAGCAACGCGCCGCCGCCGCTGAAGTTCGCATCGCCAAAGCTGACCTAAATGCCACCGGAGCCCGGGCGGATTTCATCAACGGCGACGGCAATGTGGAGATCCGCGTGCGCGGCCAGGCGGTGTTCTTCATCCTGCCGAAGGACATCAACGAACTCGAAGGCGAGACTCTTGATTCCGTCGCACGACAAACCGTGGCGCGTCTTGATCTCGCCATCGCCGAGCTCGAAGAATTTCGCGACCGCCAGAGCCTTCTCGGCTCGTTGCTGAAGGGCGTTCTCGCCACGGCGGCGCTCCTCGCCTTCATCTGGTTCCTGGCGCGCAATCGCAGCTGGGCAGAGAACCGACTCATTCGTCTGACCGCTGACAAGGCCGACCAAATCAAGTCCCACACCTTGCGCGTGGTCGGTCTGCAAAACCTCGTCGCTGTGCTGCGCGGCACGATGACAACCGTCTTCTGGGCCGCGACCTCCATCGCCACGTTCTGGTGGCTGGAGACCATGCTGCGATTGTTCCCGCAGACGCGGCCCTACGGCGAACAGCTGGAGACGAGCTTCCTCAAAGCTCTCTCGAAGTTCGGCCAGAGCGCTGTTCACGCGCTGCCCAATCTCGGAATCGTTTTCCTTGTTTTCATCCTGGCGCGCTTCGCAAGCACGGCGGTGCGCCGCTTCTTCGCCGCCGTTGCGCGCGGGAACATTCACTCCCGGTTCTTCGATCCCACCACCGCGCCGATCGCCCAGCGCCTCTCCGTGATCATGATTTGGATCACCGCGGTCATCGTCGCGTTCCCTTACATTCCCGGCAGCCAGACGCCCGCGTTCCGCGGTATCAGCGTGTTGGCCGGTCTGATGATTTCACTCGGCTCGGGCAACCTCATTTCGCAACTCGTGGGCGGCCTCGTCATGGTTTACAACCGCACCTGCCGGCCGGGCGACTTCGTGCGCATCGGCGAATTCGAAGGCACCATCGCGTCCGTCGGGTTCTTCTCCTCGCGGCTCGTCACCGGTCGCAACGAGGAAATCGTGTTGCCGAACAGCCAGATTTCCAGCAGCGCACTGATCAATTACACGCGGCTCAACGAAACGGAAGGCGTCCTCGTGCCGGCGACCGTCACCATCGGTTACAACACGCCGTGGCGCCAGGTTCACGCCATGCTCCTCGAAGCCGCGCGCCGGACCACCGGCACGAAACCTCGGCCGGAGCCGGTCGTCCTGCAAAAGCAGCTCTCGGATTTCTACGTGGAATACGAACTCCGCGTCGCGCTGGAGAACCCTTCGCAACGACAAGGCGTCCTCTCCCGTCTCCACGCGCACATCCAGGATGTCTTCAACGAATACGGCGTGCAGATCATGTCGCCGCACTACGAAGCCGACCCCGCGCAACCTGTCGTCGTGCCGAAGACAAAGTGGCACGAACCGCCAGCATCGCCGACGCCGTCGTGATGCTCGCGCTCACGAGCGTGAACACGATCAGCCCACGATAAGCGTCCACCTTTTGCATTGCCGACCCGTTGCGCGATTTCTAGCCTGCGCCCGTGAAAGCCACTTCCTTCCGCCAACTCCTGCAGCTTGCCGCGCTCGTTTGCCTCACCGTCGCTCACGCCGTCTCCGCGGCCACGCCGGAACAAACCGCTAAGATCGTCAGCGCCGCCAATGCGTTCCTCGATACGCTGGATAACGCCCAGCGCGGCAAGGTGAGTTTCGCCTTCGACGACGCGGCGCAGCGCAAGCGTTGGTCGAACCTGCCGGTGAACATGGCGGAGCGAAGCGGCCTGCGCATGGGGGATTTGAAGCCGGGCCAGCGCGAAGCCGCCATGAAGTTGCTGGGCGCCACGCTGAGCAAGATGGGCTACGAGAAAGTCGTGGGCATCGTCGAGTCCGACGAGTTCTTGCGCAAACAAAGTCCAGCAGGCGCGCCGCCGTTTGGTCGCGATGAGTTCTTTCTTTCCTTCCTCGGCAAACCATCGACCTCCGAGCCGTGGCTGATTCAGTTCGGCGGACATCATCTCGCACTGAACATCACCATCGCCGGCGAGCATGGTGTGCTGACGCCGAGTTTGATCGCTGTGCAGCCGGCCAAGTTCACGCTCGACGGCAAGGATTATCGCCCGATGGGTCGCGAGACGGACAAGGCGCTGGAGCTCGTCAAAGCCCTCAGCGATGCCCAGCGCAAGCAGGCGATTCTCGGCGCGCAGATGCGCGACCTCGTGCTCGGCCCCGGTCACGACGGCGAGACGATTCAGCCCGAGGGCTTGAAGGCCTCCGCGCTCAACGATGCGCAGCGCAAGTTGCTGCTGGAACTCATCGCCGAATGGTCCGGCATCATTCACGACGCAGCCGCAGCCTCGAAGTTGAATGAGATCAAGGCCAACCTCGGCGACACGTGGTTCGCGTGGAGCGGACCGCTCGAAGCCGGCAAGGGTTACTTCCGCATTCAAGGACCGACCGTCATCATCGAGTACGCCCCGCAACGGTTGGGTGGTGACGTCACCATGCACATCCACTCGATGTATCGCGATCCGTCGAACGACTACGGCCGCAAGCACACCGGGAAATGAACGCGCGGCTGCTCGGTTGCCTGCTGTTCGCCACGGCCGTCACCGCGTCCGCGCATCGGCTGGATGAATACCTGCAGGCCACGCGAATCGCCGTCGCCACGAACCGTATCGAGGTCTCCATCGATCTCACACCTGGCGTCGCCGTCCTCAGCAACGTGCTGGCAGCCATCGACACCAATCGCGACACCCAACTCTCGGAGAGCGAACGCCAGAGCTACGGCGAGCGCTTGCTGAAGGATCTCCGTGTGGGAATCGATGGTCGGCCTGTCACGTTGGCGCTCGCGGAGATCGCGTTTCCCGCCATTCAGGAAATGGAAGAGGGCCACGGAATCATCCGCGTGAAAGCCGCGACTGGCATCGACTCGCTCCAGCCTGGCGCGCATACGCTCACGCTCACCAATTCCCACCTGCCGAAGATCAGCGTTTATCTCGTGAACGCGCTCGTGCCCAAAGATCGCACCATTCAGATCAAAAAGCAGACGCGGGATGAACTTCAGAAAGATTACCGGCTGCAGTTCATGGTGAATCCGAAGGCGCGTTGAACACCCCACGGTTCGCGCGAAGATTTTGAACAATCGCTGTTGCGACGTTTGCGGCGCGTCCTCAAAACTCTCCTCCAACAACACGCCATTATAAACGCAGGAACCAACATGAACACCACGACCACGGCAGCGTCCGCAACCATCTCCCATCCACCGATCCCGCAGGAAGCGTTCGATTGGTATGACGAATACGCGCACGGCATCATCGACCGGCGCACGTTCATGAACCGCCTCTCCACCCTCGCGGCAGCGGGCTTCTCGATGAGCGTCCTGCTCGGCGCGCTGATGCCGAACTACGCAGACGCGGAGCAAGTGTCGTTCAACGATCCGGCCATCAAGGCGCGCTACGTCGTCTTCCCGTCGCCTAACGGACACGGCGAAGGCCGCGGCTACCTCGTTACGCCCACCTCGCTGAAAGGCAAGGCGCCCGCCGTGCTCGTCGTGCATGAGAACCGGGGGTTGAATCCTTACGTCGCCGACGTGGCGCGTCGCGTGGCCAAGGCGGGCTTCGTCGCGTTCGCGCCCGACGCGCTGCATCCGAAGGGCGGTTACCCGGGCAACGACGACGAAGGTCGCTCGCTGCAAAGCTCACTCGATCGCGCGAAGATCGAGCAGGACTTCATCGCAGCCGCGAAGTTCCTCAAGACGCACGAGCAGAGCAACGGCAAGCTTGGCGCGGTCGGCTTCTGCTTCGGCGGTTACATCGTGAACATGCTCGCCGCCGTCGTGCCGGACGTGCTCAACGCCGGCGTTCCCTTCTACGGCACGCCCGCTGCGAAGGAAGTTCGGAAGAACATCAAGGCGCCGCTCATGATTCAGCTCGCTGAACTCGACACGCGGGTGAACGAAAGCTGGCCGGGCTACGAGGCCGACCTGAAGGCGGCGGGTGTGAACTACACCATGCACATGTATCCGAAGTGCAATCACGGTTTCCACAACGACTCCACCGGCCGCTACGACGAAAAGAACGCGCAGCTTGCCTGGGAGCGGACAATCGCCTTCTTCAAGCAACACCTCGGGGCAGTGTAGATTACTATTCTCTCGGTAGAGTCAGATGTGCCCCGTGGCGTAGAAACCCCGGCCTTAGCGGTCAGTAACGGACGCCGCAGCGAAGGCTTGAATGCCTCGCCGGACGTGCTCCGAAGCAGATTTCATCAGCTCTGAGAACCGGGGTGCATTCAGCGGCTCGCCTGCGGCTGCACGCAGGCTGGCGGCCTGAACGGAAACGGCTTCATCGTATTTGTTCAACGCGCTGACCAGTTTTGCAGCGTCGCCGGCGGAATCGGCGATGAGGCGACGGGCATATTCACGCGCCGCGCTGAACTTCCCGTCGCCATCCGCATCCAACCAAATGGGATTCGTGGACGCGATGACGCGACCCTCCCATCGGGGTGAAGTAGGCTGATAAGGACGGGGGATTGCCCAGAACGGCGCGGTCACTCCGGGACCAGTGGCGATGGCTACAAGGTGAACGTCGTGTTCAGGACGCGGGAGAATCCACGAGACGGACTCGCTTCTTCCAACCAGCTTTCGCGACCGGATCTCCGCTCCGTTGGCGAACAGCGAAACTTTGGTGGCGCTGGACCACGGAGGAACCATCACGTCCACCTTCACCCTGATTTCCGGGCCTACATTTGTCGCCACCTCACCAACGACGATGCGTTCGTTCACCTTCATGTCGACCAGCAATCCCATGCTGACAAGCGCGCGGCCGGCCAGAAGGTTGGAGCAAGCTTCCGCCACATCCATCTGTCCAGGCACGCCGTCTGCACAAGCGATGTAGGTGCGCGATTGCCCAACGATGTAACGGCTCACATCGTGCCCATCGCTAGACCCGACCGCGGTGATCCGGTAGCCGTGGTTTAGCAAGGCAAACCAATCGCGATAAACCAGCATGTAGTCGGACTGCTGCGCGGAGGAGTTCAGAACCTCAATTGCGTCGAAGGTGAACTCCGGCCCGCGCAAGTTATCGCCGCTTGCGGCGTTGAAGTTGGTTGCGGCGAATGGCTGAAAGTTGTTGTGAAGATTGCGCGGATGATTCAGGACCACGACACGTACTCGCGGGGTGGCCCGGAGATCCGCCATCAAACGCGGCCAGTCGGTGGTAAGAAAGGTGGGGACGCGCGCCGCCGGGTCGACGGGGAAGATATTGAAATGCCCTGCCGGCGTCGTGACCTCATTTCCAGGAACGGGCGTGAAGTAGTCTCCCATCCCGGTGCGACGCGTCATGTCGCCATAGTCCACGTGGAGGTTGTGCTCTGTGGCGATCGGCAATTCGATACCTTCGCCCGCGAGTGTAATGACGCGTTCGATCTCCGTCGCATCGCCATGACGACTGTGCGTGAACGTATGCACATGCGTGTCGCAGCTCACCCAACCGGGTGTGGGGATGACACGATCCAGCCGCAGGGTAACCGGCGTTGAATTCCCCTTCGCGACATGCACGCGTTGCGTGGCGACACTCCATTCAAATCCGCGTGATGCGTACACGGTGTAGGCGCCTGCAGGCAGGCCGATCTCCGCCGCGCCGCTCCCGCTGTAAACCACTCCCGGACGCACCGCGAGTAGAGACGTGTCGCCCTGTCCCGATACCGGCGCGAGCGTCCCATGCTCATTCACGACGGTGATCCGGCACGGCATCCCTTTTCCCGTCGCAGAATCCACCGCGTGCACATTGATTACCGCCTCGCGTAGCGCATCCGTCGACCGCCTCGAATCCAAACGTATTTCGCGCAGGACGATGTCGTCGTTATCGCGTGGCGGCAGAATGGAGAGCAGATTCGATCCGTTATTGAGCACACCCACTGGGACCGACAACGTGTGAACCAAGTCCGCCTCCATTAGAAACAGTTTACCCAATCGTTGACCGTTCAACTCTACGTTCCAATCGTGACGGACATCATCCTGCCGGAGAAACAATGTCGCCGCCGTGGCGTTCGAGGACGCGACGAAGCGAAGATCGAGCCGGCGACCAGTGGGTGTAGATGCGGCAGACTCCGTCCATTCGGGCACCGTACCCGACCGAAGATGGATCCGCTCCCGATTCAGCACCAGAACGTCAGCCGCGACAATCTGTGCCGGCGCAAGCAAACTGGCCGACGCGAGCAGCGCAAGAAGAGCTGTGCGTGTCATAAACAAACGATGCCTGCAAACCGGGGAGCGGCCAACACTTTCCCTGAGTTCTTCCGACAGAATCCGTCAGCGCGGGGATTCAAAGTGCCGCTCGCGAATCGAATCGATCAATTTCACGAAGCATCATCGTCACGGTCCTTGGAGGCGGTAGAACATCTGGGCATTGGTCGAGAAGGGGAGTGGGAAACGCCAGGCTCCGTTGCTCTGGGACGCGGTTCCCGTGACGATCCTCCATGTGACGGGCGGAGTGAGGTTGGTGGTCGAGTAGAGCGAGAACCATCCTGCTTCCGCAGGCCACGAGAGGGTGTTCCCGGTGATGGAGATCTGGACGTCGGACGGCAGCAACAACGTGGCGGTGAGCTCGAAGTTCAACGCGAGGTCGGAGCTGGTCAGCGCGTTCTGGTGAACTTCGATGGCAAGCACGTTTGTGCCGGTCAGCAACGCGGTGGGAGGGATTGGGAAGCTGATCCTGGTGCTTTCGTCTGCGCCGCCGAGTGCGATCAGCGCGGGCGTGTTGTAGGTGATGGTGCCGGTGCTGGGCAGATTTGAATCACGCCATACTTCCACGCCGTTCAGGTACACGACAGCCGCGTCGTCGCGCAGGATGCGACCGGCGAGGGTTTGCACTTGGGAAGCGTTCGGCACTTGGAATGTGCGGCGGAAGTAAGTGGTCCATTGGCCGTTGCTGGCAATGAGCGTGGCGGGCAGAAGTCCGTTGGCATCGCCGAAGCCGAGCATCGACGGACCGCTGCTCCAGAGGGAATCGTTGAAGGCGAGGTTGCGCCACGCGGTGCCAAGGTTCGCGCCAGTCGCGTGGTATTTCCATACAGTGCCCGTGGCCACGAGAGGCACGGGGTCGAGTCCACCGGAGACGAGCAGGCGCACTTCGCCGGGCGCGCTTTGATCGAGCGTGATGGAGTAGCCGGGCGGCGTGACGCCGAGGGTCAGACCAGCACCACTGCGCGCGCCGGTGTGGCGGAGGATGGGATAGACGCCGTTCGGGATCGGGCCGCTGGCGCGCACGTTCAGCCTGCCGTTCAACATCACGTCACCGTCCACGATGATCCGGTCGCCGACAACATCGAGGTCCACGGTCAGGGTCGCGGCGCTGTTGAGGGTCAACCCGTCGGCCGTGATCGTTGTGTTGGGTTCCGGGCCAGGAGAAAGCTCAGCGCCGGAACGTATCGTGATCGGCGCGAACGAACCGGTGCCACCAAGCAACGTTCCGTTCCGTGCTTCAATCGTCTCCGCGTCCGTCATCGTGCCGTGAATGAACAACGCGCCGCCATTCACGAAGATGCCGCCGGTGTAAGGGTTGTCCCCCGTGAGCACCAGCGTGCCCGCGCCTTCCTTCGCCAGTCCCGGCGTACCGGTCAGCGCGGAGGCGATAGTTGCGGTCACCCCATTGCTTACGGTAACCGCGGGCGTGACATCAAATCGCAGGGTGCCGTTCGTGATGACGTAGCCGCTGGAATTGAACGTGAGATCATCGGCGCGAATCGTGCCCGGCACCGACACCACGCCCGGCTCACCGCCGAAGAATGCGTCGTTGTTGCCGCCGATGGACGGCCATGTCGTCGTGCCGCCATTCCAGTTTGTGCTCGTGGTGTCCCAACTGCCCGAGCCGCCCATCCAGCTAAAGCCGCCCACCGTCAGCGCAAACGTCTCAATCGCCGCGTCGCGACCGCCGCTCACCGTGAGCGTGATCAAGGTCGCGCCCGCCATGTGCGGCACAGGCGTGATGGTGACTGTGCGGTTCGCACCACTGCCGCCCACGACAATCTTGTTCGCGGGCACGAGCGCGGGGTTCGATGACTTCACATGCAGCACGAGTGAACCTGCCGACGCACCCGGATCGCCGATGGTCACGTTGATTGCCCCCGTGTTGCTGTTGGTGGGAATGTTGCGGTCGCCGATGCTGCTGATCGTCGAGATGCCCTGGTAGATGCCCATGTCCTGCATGAACGCCTCCATCATGCGGACGTGGCAGATCTCGTTTCGCGCGCCACCTTCGTTGTCAAAGTTCAATCCGTAAGGCCAGAAGTGCGTGCCATCGGAATTGATGACCGCGCCCGGCCCGTCGATCTGTTGAATCAGGCGCGACGCGTTCGGTCCACGCCAGATGCCGCCGGAAAGGTTCGCGCCCCATTCGCCGCGTGTGCCTGCACCGAAGACGTGTCCCATCTCGTGCATCGCCACGCGGCCGTTGCGCGAGCCTCCAAACGTAATCGGCCCGCCGAAGCCCGCCTGCGCCGTCGGCACGCCGGAGTTGTAGTCCGCGCGGATGTTGCCGTGGATGTATCCATAGTCGTTGTAGGTATCCACGCAGAAGTTCATCGAGTTGGTCAGTTGCTGGCGAATGGCCGCGTCCCCACCGGAGCCGTAGAACCAGGTGAGGGACGGCGTGCCCGTGGTGTTCGTGCCACCGATGATCAGGCTGCCCGAGCCGGAGATGAACTGCGGATGCGTCGTGCGATTGTAAGTCCCATTCGGCATCGTGACTCCGCCAAGAACGAGCCGGCCAATCACGTCGCCGTCGTAATGACGCAAACTGAGAATCGCGCCGCTCGCGATCGACACCGTGGAAGTGTTGTTCAACGAGCCACGTCGCAACACAAGGATGCCTTCCTCCACGACCGTGTCGCCGGAGTAAGAGCTGGTTCGCGCCAACGTCCACTTTCCCGTGCCTCGCTTGATGACGCCGCCTGTGCCGGAGTTGATTGCCTTTTCAAAGCGGCCAATGCCCGTGCCGGTGAAAATCAGCGTTGGATTGCCATTGTAGGTCCACGCCACGTCATCGGTGAGCTGGTTCAACAACCAGTCCGCGTCCGGCCCGGTTTCCAGCGTCGCGCCGCCGCTGTTCACCGTCACGCCGCGACCGTAGCCCGTGACGCCCGTCACCCGAATCGTTCCGCCATTCACCACGAAACGGCTGGCCGATTGGTTCAAGCGCCCGAGCGACTGGTTGTCTGCCTTGAACCAGCTGTCCAGTTCCAGCACTGCGCCCGAGTTCACCGTGATCACCTGCGTGTTCGCATCCGTGCCGGAGAACAGTCGTCCCGTGCTGGTCACACGCAGCGTTCCACCGTTCATGGTGACGCTCGCCGGATGATAGGCGCTCGAACCATCCGTCACAGAAACCGCACCACCGTTAATCACCATCGTGTGTCCCGCGGCAGGAAAGTTCACCAAACCTGGCAACCAATGCGGCGAGTTCCAGTCGTTCGCCGTGCCGTCCCAAGTGTACGTCGCCGCGTGCAGAGAGTTCAGGCAAAGCCAGAGAGCCGCCACTGCGGACACAACGCGCTTGCGAGCGCCAGGAGACACTAAATGCACGATGAATCTTTTACCAAAAAATGCTCCTCCCAGCCATGAGTTATCGCGCAAATCTTCTAAGAAATTGCGAAAATGTCAGGTCGATTCCGGGTGGTGGAGACATACCGAAACCGTGATCGCCGATGACGCGCACCATGGGTGCACAACGGCGTCCTGAAAGGGGCCGTCTCCTTGGGCCGCTTCCACAGTTCGGGATCGTTGAAGTATTCTTGCCGAGGCCTTTCGTTGTGTGCGTGCGGAGCCAGCGCCGGGATTCAATCGGTGCACCTTGATTACCCAGCTTGATGGGAGGTGCGGTTCACCGGCCTGGTCCGCTTAACGCTTCCAGCGCCCGCACGGTCGCTGCATTGCGGCTTTCGATGCCGAGTTTCTCGAAGATGTTCTGGAGATGCTTCTTCACCGTGTGCTCGGTCGCGCCGAGGATGATGCTGATCTCGGCGTTGCCTTTGCCCTGGGCCACCCAGAGCAGCACCTCGGCTTCGCGCGGGGTCAGCCCCAGGGCGGCCTCGAGAGGAACAGAGGAACTGAAGTCGGGCTTGAACCCGGCGGGCGGACGATGCTGTTCGCGCGTGAGCCGCGCCTCGACGGCGGCGATGAGATCGGATGCGTTGACGGGCTTTGTGAGGTAATCGTCGGCGCCCAGGTTCATGCCGGTGCGGAGGTCGCGCTTCTCGCCGCGCGCGGTGAGAAAGATGAAGGGCAGATGCGCGGTGGTGGGATCGTCGCGCAGGGCTTTCAGCACTTCGTGACCGTCCAGTTCGGGCATCATCACGTCGCAGATCACGAGGTCAGGCCTGTGTTGTTGCGCGGCCTGCAAGCCCTCGCGGCCATTGGCGGCGGAGAGCACCTGGTAGCCTTCCATCTTGAGAATGATGCCGAGGTTCCCGCGCATGTCGGGCTGGTCTTCGATGATGAGGATGGTCTTCACGGTGAGTTGAGAGCGCGTTGGGTGGAGCGTTGAGCGTTCGCGTTCGCGGAGTCGCCAGGTGCGAATAGGGGAATCGTGACTGTGAACGTGGTACCATCGCCGGGCCGACTCGCGAACTCGATCGTGCCGCCGTGCAGTTCCACGCACTTCTTCGCAATGACGAGCCCCAGCCCGGTGCCGGGGCGGTCGCCGACATTGCTGCCGCGCGAGAAGGCGGCGAAAAGCCGCGGCCGGTCGGACTCCATGATGCCGATGCCGCGGTCGGAAATCTCGAAGCGGGCGGATTGGCCGGCGCGGTTCACGCGGAGGTCCACGGGCGAGCCGGGCGGCGAGTACTTCACCGCGTTCGTCAACAGGTTCAGCAACGCGGGTCGGAGTAATCCTTCGTCGCCGGTCGCGCTGGAAAGGTCGCCCTCGATCTGGAGGTTTACCGGCGAGCTGTGGCGCGTGGCGGAGAGCACTTCGTCGGCGAGATGCCGGCAAAGGGTGGCGAGATCGAGCGGCTCGGGCTGGAACTGAAGTTTCCCGGCTTCGACCTTTCCGAGCAGGAGCAGATCCTCGACGAGACCCGAGAGCGTGCCGGTGGAGCGCAGGATGATGTCGAGTTGATCGTGGCGCATCGCCGGGTCGAGCCGGTCGAAGTAACGGCGCAGGATGTCCGACGACGACACGATGACGCCGAGCGGCGTGCGAAATTCGTGCGAGACCATGGAGACGAAATTCGCCTTGAGCTGGTTGAGTTCCTGTTCCTGGGCGAGCGCGCGTTGCAGCGCCTGCTCGTTGCGCTGGAGTTGCGCGTTGCTCGCCGCCAGCTCGGCCGTGCGCGCGGTCACCTGGCGGCGCAGCAGAAAAATCCAGACGCCGGCCAGCAACGCGCCGGCCATGATGCCTCCCGCGACTTTGCGCACGACCGGAGTTCTCCACGGCGGCGGCGGCGGGATGACGCGGATGTCCGATGGATCGCTCACGTAAAAGGTGAAGCTGCGCACCGCCGCGCGCGGGCCCGCCGAGATGATTGGCATGCCGGTCAATTCCACCGTGGCACCGAGCGGAAGTTGAAAGTCCACGTGCCGGTCGCCCGCGAACACGACATAGGTGGTGCGTTCACCGAATTGCGCCAGCACGCGGCTGACGTGGATGTTTCCCTGCATCAGGTTCTCGTAATCGACCACTCGCGCGCGCACGCGGACGAGGCGGCAGTCCGGCTCGCCGGTCATCACTTGCTCCGGCGTCACCGCGATTGGCTCCGGCACTGGAGCCCTGCCGATGACGCGAATCTCCGCCCATTCCAGCCACGGCGAGTGCGCCCGCTGTCGGCGTTTGGTCGCGACCACTTCCACGCGGTCGCCGGGCTGAATCTTCGGAAGCGGGCCGCGCGGCACGAATTGCGCCTTCCTGTTGTCCGTGGGAATCGGCCCGAGCAGGTTCACGTGGCCTTGCTCGGTCCCGTCGTCGATCACCACCGTGCCGGCCGGATTCACGTATGTGGCGATCCCGACGATCACATGCCGGTCGTCGGACACGGGAGCGTCGGCGAATTGTTTCAGGGTCAACCGCGGCCTTCCCCAAAGATTCGTCGAGCCAGGGCTCTTGACGACGATGTCGGCGTTGCGCTGGACGTGGAGGTTGAAGCGCGAGGGCTTCTTCGCCTCACCGCTGACGATGCTCCACGGCACGCCAGTGACTTCGACGGTGGCGTTGAGCAGATGCAGCGGCAGTTCGGCGATGGGCTCCTCACACCAGGCGTTGAACGAATGCGATCCGGCCCCGAAGAGGAACACCGCCTTGCCCTCCGCGCGGCAGACATCGAGCACGCTCGCCCGCAATCGGACGAGTCCGGCGTGATGTTTTCCGGCGGCGAGATCAGCGGCCTTGGCCGGCGTCGGTTCGGGCAACGTTCCTTCGCCGACCACGGAGATGCGCGCGCGTGTGATGTAAGAGTAGTGCGGCTCGGTGGCTAGTTCGCCCTCCACTTCGACGCGCTGGCCGGGCGCAAGATCCTCCGGGGTCGTTGAGGCGACCACCGCGCAACCGTTGGTGCCGTCGTGGATGATGATCCGCCGCCCCAGGAGCCCGCGAACGTGCGTGACTACACCCTGCACCCGCACCGGGATTGATGCGACTGGCTCGTCATTGCGACCCGCTGTGAGCACCTGATGAAGATTCGTCAACGGAGGCGGAGCAAATTCCGTCGCGGCAGGCTGTCCGGTCGTTGCGAACGGCAGCGACAGCGCCAGCACGATGAAGCCCGGCACCACTCCGCGAAGGAGCCGGCCGCCGGATACTCGTTGGTCTCGGAAACGCATGATGGTCTGCCAGGAACTATCCCCCGGCAGTCGTACCTCGGAAATACCACTCTAGTGGAATGCGGTCAGGCCCAAAAACGGCTTTTCCTCCCCCGGCAGTGGAATACCGCGTCCACGCGAAAGGCAGTAAACCAAGAGCGCATGAAAACACGAATCATTCAGCGCTCAAAACTGACTGCGGCTTTCACGCTGGCCGCACTGGCAATCCTCCCGCCGACCTTTGGCGCGGAGGCATTCCGGCTCGACTGGTCCACGGTGGACGGCGGGGGAGGCATCAGCCGTGGCGGCGAATTCTCCCTGGCCGGCACCATCGGGCAGGCGGACGCGGCAGTCGCGCGCGGTGGAGTGTTCATGGTCGAGAGCGGTTACTGGCTAGGCGTGAGCATCGAGCAAACGCCCGGCGCGCCTGTGCTCAAGATCCGGCTCGCGCCCGGCGGACAGCTTGTTCTGTCGTGGCCGCTCAGCTCCACGGGTTTTGTGCTCGAGCAAACTTCCACAATCGGCGCCACATGGACGACCACCTTGCGCCCGGTTCTCGACACCGCCACCGAACACACCGTCACCGTGCCCGCCAGCGGCCCGCTGCGTTGCTACCGCCTCCGCCGCGCCCAGCCCTGAAACTTTGCCCAGTCTCTCAAACTCAAATCTCAACCACCCCATCTATGAACATCAAAACTCGATTCCTCCTGCTCATCGCGCTCCTTGCCTGCATCGTGCCGGCGCGGGCCATGACGAACGCCTTCACCTATCAGGGCCGGCTCAGCGACGCGAACGGCCCGGCCAGCGATGTGTTCTCGATGATCTTTGTTCTGCATGATCATCCGACCGACGGCGACGGCATCGGTGTCACAGTCCTGCCCGAAGTGCCAGTGAGCAATGGCTTGTTCACCGCGCAACTCGCGTTTCCGCCGCAGCAACTGAACGGCGCAGATCGCTGGCTGGCCGTGAATGTGCGCCGCGCGGCGAACACGAACTCACCGCTGACTGAATTGATGCCGCGCCAACTCCTCACACCAGCTCCGTATGCGCTCATGGCGAGGTCGGTGCCTGATGGAGCCATCTCCGCGCAGCACATCGCGCCTGGTGCAGTCGGCGGGACCCAACTGGCGTCCAACGCGGTGGCCGGCGCGATCACGCCCGGGTCGATCACCGCCGCGATGCTGGCTCCCGGAGCGGCTTCGGCGAACCTCGCGGTCCAGAACCAGAGTGCGGTGGGCAGCGGCGGGGTGATCCTCTCGGAGAATGCCAATAACACGAATCTGCTCACGGCGGGTTACGTGAAGATTGGAAAAGTCGAGCTGGTGCCGGAGAAGCTGGAGGAGCTGGCCGCGCCGCCCATCTATGCCGGTTCACTGCTGCGGGCAGGGCATTCGACGGTCTGGACCGGAACGGAGTACATCATCTGGGGCGGCTATTCCCCGCACAACTTCAACGTGCGTTACAACGACGGCGCGCGTTACAATCCGACGACCGACACCTGGACGTACATCGGCGCGAGCAATGCGCCGTCGGCACGTTACGATCATCAGGCTGTTTGGACAGGAACCGAAATGATCATCTGGGGCGGAACGGGTGGTTGGCCCGACCGCGGTGCCCGCTACAACCCGGCGACCGGCGAATGGACGCTCATCACCACCAACGGCGCTCCAGTTTTTCGTCGTGATGCTACCGTTGCCTGGGCTGGAACCCACCTGGTCGTCTGGGGTGGCTTCACGGTGGTCGAGGATCAGAACGACGACGAGATCCACATCTTCTCCAACGCAGGCGCCCGTTACAATCCGGTGACCGATACCTGGACATCGATGGCCTTCGTCGGTGCTCCGTCGCCGCGCGCAAACGCGTCGGCCGTCTGGACCGGTTCCGAATTATTGATCTGGGGTGGCAGAGACCAGAACAACGTCAGCCCGGACGGTGATATCGGGACGGGTGCGCTGCAAACCGGGAGCCGCTATAACCCCGGCAACAACAGCTGGACGCCGATGACCACCAACAACGCGCCCGAAGGTCGGGAAGATCATAGCGTGATTTGGACCGGCAGCGAAATGATCGTGTGGGGTGGCAGGCGCTATGAGTGGGAGTCCGAATGTCCCGGCTGGCCTGTGAACTGTTACTACCGCACCTACACTCAACTGCTGAACACTGGCGCGCGCTACAATCCGGCCAACAACACCTGGACCACGATCAGCACCGCCAATGCGCCGTGGCGACGTCGAACCCACAGCGCTGTCTGGACCGGGTCGCGCATGGTCGTCTGGGGTGGCCTTGTTTACGGCCAGTATTATCCAGACAATCCCTACGACTTCGATGCTGTATCCACCGGCGGCATCTACAATCCCGTGACAGATTCCTGGACGGCCACGGCGACATTGAACGCCCCCGAGCCGCGTTCCGACCATGCTTCCGTCTGGACCGGCAGTCGCATGTTGATCTGGGGGGCAACCTCCATCAACGGGAACTGGGCTGAAAGCTCCGGCCGCTTTGATCCAGTTGCCAATTCGTGGAGCGAGATGGCCATCAGTGGCGACGTGGTGAAGCGCACCGGACATACGACCGTCTGGACCGGAAGCGAGCTGCTGGTCTGGGGCGGACAAGACGCCGCCGGGAACACGATGCGCAGCGGGTTGAGATTTGATCCGGTTCGCAATCAGTGGAGTTTCATGACGCTGGCGGGATCCCCCGACCCGCGAAAGCATGCTCTGTCCGCCTGGACGGGGACCGAGATGATTGTTTGGGGCGGAGAGGACGCCACCGGCACCAAGCTTCGCAGTGGCGCACGATACAATCCTACGACCGACTCGTGGATTGCATTGCCGACGGAGAACTCCCCGGCGCAACGCACCGAGGGAACCGCGACGTGGGCGGGCGGACACTTCGTGGTGTGGGGCGGCCGAATCGGCAGCATCTACACCGCAACTGGAGGGCGATTCAATCCGGCCACCGGCCAATGGCAGCCCACCGCCTTGCCTCCCGCCGGATTCTCCGCACGTCGTCATCACACGGCCGTGTCGATTGGCGACTCGGTCATCTACTGGGGTGGGGCCAACGTCACCAACCTCTTCAACGACGGCGCGACTTACCACCCGGCCGCCGACACTTGGACGTTGCTCCCGCAGGCCGGTGCGCCGACCGCGCGCACCAACCACACGGCCGTGTGGAGCGGCACCGAAATGATTGTCTTCGGCGGCGCGGACGCGACCGCGTCGCTTCGCACCGGAGGCCGGTTCAACCCCGCCACCGGCGTCTGGACGCCCACCACGGCGGAGGCTGCGACGCAGTTCGGGCGTTCCGGACACCGGGCTGTTTGGGCATACGACCGCATGATCACGGTCAGAAGCAAACCGCTCATTCACATGCCGGCGACGGATACCTGGACGGAAGGAACGATCTCAACGGATCCGGAATCCACCCACGCACACTGGACCGGAGCGGAAGTGCTGTGGTGGACGGGCGACGGCGGCTGCCAGAGCTACTCGCCGGCACGCACCACCTTTCTCTACACGCGGCCGTGAGCTCGAGTTCACGACCAATCACGATGAAACAACAACTGATGAAACCCATCTCTCCGATGAAGAAACTTCCCTCGCTTCATACCGCTCAACTCTGGTGCGCGCTGGCGCTGGCGACAACGGCTGTCCCTTTGACGGCTCCTGCGGCAACGCATGTCTGGACTGGCGGTGCCGCCAACCGAAACTGGAACCACGCGGCCAACTGGTCTTCCGGCGGCGTTCCCTCCGCAGCGGAGGCGAATTGCGTGATCGAGTTTGCGCAATCGTTCACCGGGCCGACGACGAACAACATCCCCGGTCTGCGCGTGGACGCGTTGCGCCTGCTCGGTTCCGGTGTGACCCTCTACGGCGGCCCCAATTGCGCGCTGACGCTCAAGGGCACGGCGGGAACTAACCTTCATAACGCTGGCTTGAACTACATCATGGACAGCCTGCCGCTCGCGCTGGAAGGCACCAACCGAATCAACGCGGCGCTTGGGCTTGGGCTATACACGCGGCTGGCGGGAACCGGGGGCCTGGAAATCCGCGGCACGGTGCGCATGGATGGTGAGTGGAGCAACATTCACCAGGGTCGCACGGTTCTGAAATCAGGCTTGCTGGTGCTGGGGAAGCAACTCGATTCCGGCAACGGCCCGGTGGGGTTGGTGTCGATTCCACATGAACTCCTTGTCGAAGAGGGGACCGTCAGCTACGCCAGTGACCATGGGATCGCTGACAGCGTGATTCCGGAGATCCAACCGGGAGCCACGCTTAATCTAAATGGTCATGACGACACGATTGGCGGACTGACCTTGGCCGGCGGCAGCGTGGAGACGGGAAGCGGTTTGTTGACCGTCGAAGGAAAGGTTTGGGCACGGGCGTTTGGAGCGACGATCAACGGCCGTCTGTCGCTCGGGGGTGAGACCCGCGTTTTCGAGTGCGATTCACTCGCGACGCTGGGAGTGAACGCGGTCATCAGTACCGGCGACAATCTTGCCCACGCCGGACTTTGGAAGATCGGCGGTGGCGTCCTGCGTCTCGCAGGAAACAACAGCTTCAACGGCCGGGTCAGCGTGGACGCCGGCACGCTGGAAGTGGCCCACGCGGGCGCGCTGGGACAATCCTTACTCTTTGGAACCACCGTCGCATCGAACGCTTTCCTTCGACTGACCGACGGGGTGGTGGTGGCCGCCGAAGCGCTCACGCTCAACGGCGGGTCGCTCTACGGCCAGGGAGTTGCGACTTGGGCTGGCCCGGTGATTCTCGCCGCCGATTCGCATATTCGCTCGGTGACGGCAAACGGGGAACTGCAGGTGAACGGGGTGATCAGCGGTCCAGGCGGATTCACGCACGCGGGGCCGGGCCGACTGACACTCGGCGGGATGGGCACCAACTCTTATGCCGGCGACACTCACGTCGAGGCGGGCGCGCTCTACCTCAACAAACCGGATAGCGTGCGGGCTGCCTCCGGTCGTCTCTACATTGGCAGTGAGGCGGGAACTGGTTCCGCCTCCGTCCGGCTTTTCGCGGACTATCCGCTTGGCGGCCCGTCCCGGGTCACGATCCGATCCAACGGTGTGCTCGAGGTCAACGGGCAAGGTCTCGTCTGCGGCCATCTGGAAGGCAGCGGTCGGGTGACGTTGGGCAACGGCTTCATCAATCTCAGTGGAGGCGACTTTGCGGGTGCGATCTCAGGCACCGGCACCATCAACAAGTTCATCAACTCGACGCTGCGGTTCAGCGGCACGAACACTTACTCCGGCCGCACCACGATCAAGGGCGGCGGGTTGACCGTCGATGGCGCGCTCACCGCCTCCACCGTCCACGCCGAAGCGGGCACCTGGCTCGCCGGGCGAGGTTCCGTCTTCGGCGCCGTGCTAGATCAAGCCACGCTTACGCCGGGCTACGGTGCATTCAACATCGAGACGATGAAACTCGGCAGCCTTGTGATGACCAACCAGTCCACTTACCGCGTTGAGACGCGAGCATCGCCGGCCGGGGGTTGGGACCGGGACAGTGTGGAAGTTTCCGGCCTGACCCGGATCACCGGCTCGCGACTGGACCTTCGTCTTGGCGCTGCGGGCAACACGAACATCGGTTACCTGATCCTGAAACTCACCGGGGCCGACGCCATCCAGGGCACGTTCGACGGCTGGCCGCAGGGAGGTCGCCAGACCGTGGCGGGAGCAGAACTCGAGATCGACTACTTCTCCGGCACCGGCAACGACGTCGTGCTGCGCCAGCGCAGTCTCGCCACCAACGACTACACCGTGTGGCTCCAGATCCGGAGACCCGATGCCTATACCACGCATTTGATCTGGCCGGCCTTCGCCTCCAACTACGAACTGCAAACCTGCACCAACCTGAGCGAGGACGTGTGGTTCGTCACTCCCGCCTATCGCATGTCGGATGGAACCAACGTGCTCGCCCTCTATTACACCTACCCTTGGTTGGAGAACCCGCCGCAGCGCTTCTTCCGGCTGCGCCAGCCGGAACAGTGAATTCCCGGCGGAATCGGCGCGACGGTCTCCACGAGCATCAGCGCCCTCTGCCGCCGCTCAGCCCATAACGCCCAGCCAGCCCTAGAAGTTCTTTCCATGAAGCGTCTCCGCGCGATCTCCATTTCGACGATGACTTTGCTCCTCGGAGTCCTGACGGCTTTCGCAGGCACTCACACTTGGACCGGCGCTCGCAACGGTTGGTGGAGCGAACCACTCAATTGGAGCGGCGGCGTACCGCATGCCTGTGAATCGGCTCCTGTCGAAATCGTGATTCCGGCATCGGATCCGAGCCACCGAAACCTCACGAATGACCTGTCGGGCCTCACGGTGGACCGCCTCGTTGTGACGGCCCACGCCAACACGCTGCACGCGTCGCCAGGGATTGTCTTGCGGCTGCGGAATGCCGTCGTCCAAGGCTTGGGCAACGACACCATTCTCGAACGTTCCTTCCGCCTCGAACTCGAGGGATTCACCCGGCTGCAAGGCAGCAACAGTTTCCTGGTGCGCTGTCCAATCGCCGAGGGCGCTCCAGGCGCCGCGCTGGAGGTGAGCGGGAACGTCAGCATCGAAGCCGACTGCACACATTCGGGCCCGACCTTCTTCACCGACGGTACGAGTGTCCTCCTCGGCGCGATAACGAACTCCGCATTCGTCCACATCGCGACCAATGCCACGGTCACGCTGGCAGCCGATGTCTCGGTGCTGACCAACCTGGGCACGCTTCACCTCGCGCCCGAATCCCGCGCGCGGCCAGAGACGAGCCGGCTCTTTGCCCAAGGCTTGGTCTGCGGCCCCGGTTCGACCACGACCGTTTCCATGATTGACTACCCCGCGCGTGACTCCACCAGCCCCGCAGATGGCGGGCGCTTGCACTCGCATCTGGTGGTGGCAGGCCCGGTCGTGCTGGCTGGCCGGTTGGAGCCGGCGACGGATCTGTCTCAAGGCGGACTGCAATTCACCGTAATCGAGAACACGGGCCCCGCGCCCACGCTGGGGCAGTTCGATGAACTTCCGGAAGGAGCCCTGATGCTCCTGGGCTTCAGTCCACTTGTGGCCCGCATCAGCTACCGCGGCGGCGATGGCAACGACGTCACGTTAACCTTGATCGAACCCCCAGTCGGCCGGCAGCTGGCGGGACCGTGGCGGCTGGAGAACGGCTGGCTTCAGGTGCTGGCCGGCATTGGCGAATTCGACGCTCTCCGACCGCATCGCTGGGAAGTGAGCGAGAACCTCGCGAGTCCGAACAGTTGGACAACGCTGGGTCTGGATTTCGTTCCCGCCGTCAGCAGCGCCCTCCTCACAATGACCAATGCCACGACAGCACCACAGCGATTCTTCCGGCTGGCGGTTCCATGAAATTCGCGACTTCGTCATCGGTCCGGGACTGGTGCGCCAACACCGGTTGAATCAGTCTCGCACCGGATCATGACGATGCCGCTGCATGTCTCGCTACCCCCGCCGCTCTTTGATACTCGCCAGAATATCCGCCACGACTTCCCCCTTCGGCTTCGCGCCTTGCGGGCCGCCGTGATGGAGGCGCACGCTCACCGCGCCGGCTTCCATGTCGCGACCGCCGATGACCAACATCGTGTGGACGCGCAATTGTTCCGCGTTGGAAATCTTCGCCTTGAAGGGTGTGGCGCTGAAATCCGAATCCACGCGCACCATGTTCGCGCGTAGTTCAGCCACGATGGGCTTGGCGTAGTTGATCAACGCTTCGTCGTCGTTGAGCGTGATGACGCGCACCTGGTCCGGTGCGAGCCAGAGCGGGAAGTTGCCGGCGTAATGCTCGATGAGGAAGCCGATGAACCGCTCATGCGTGCCGAGCGGCGCGCGATGGATGCACAACGGCGTCTTGTTCGAGTTGTCCTTGTCGCGGTAGGTCAGACCGAACTTCTTCGGCACAGCGAAGTCTACCTGGTTGGTGGCAATGGTGAACTCGCGGCCGATGGCGCTCCACACCTGCACGTCAATCTTCGGCCCATAGAACGCCGCCTCGTTGGCGACCTCCACGTAGTTGATGCCGGATTCGATCAACACCTTGCGCACCATGTCCTCGGTCTTCTTCCACAGCTCGGGTTCGTTGACGTATTTCTTGCCGAGCCCTTCCGCCGCGTGCGTGCTGAAGCGCATCTGATACTTTTCGAGGCCGAAGATTTTGAAATACTTCAGATACATGTCGTTCACGGCGCGGAACTCGTCGGCGAACTGGTCCTCGGTAAGATAAATGTGCGCGTCATTCATGTTGAGCGAACGCACGCGCATGAGGCCGAACAACTCGCCGGATTGCTCGTAGCGATAGCAGCAGCCGTATTCCGCGAGGCGCAACGGCAGGTCGCGATAACTGCGCGGTTCAGCCGCAAAGATGCGGTGATGATGCGGACAGTTCATGGCTTTGAGGTAGTAGCGATCCGCGCGCTCGTCTGCCGTCAAAATCCTTTGCCACTCTCTTTCCGCGTCGTCCCGTGATTGTTTGAGTCTTTGAAATTCAGGAACCAACGGTCCCGCTTGCTCTGGGTGCGACATTTGGTCGACTACTGAGTTCATCTGAGAGTCCAAAGCTATGTATTTGTCATAAGCCTCATTCTCTAAACGCTCTCGCTCCGCTTTGGCCGAGCCTTCCAGCGGCAAATTCATCGCTGGAAACATGCTCTCCGCGTAATACGGCAAGTGTCCGGAGGTCTTGTACATCTTCTCCTTCGCCAGATGCGGCGTGCGCACGCGGACGTAGCCGGCGGCAAACTCCGTTTCCTTGGCCAGCTTCTCCAGTTCCTCCACGAGGATCGTTCCCTTCGGCAACCACAGCGGCATGCCCGGCCCGACAAATTCGGTGTCGATCGCGAACAACCCCATCTCCGCGCCGATCTTGCGATGGTCGCGGCGCTTCGCCTCCTCGAGCATTTTGAAATACTCGTCGAGCGCGGTCTTGTTCTTGAACGCCGTGCCGTAGATGCGCTGGAGCTGCGGACCTTTCTCGTCGCCCTTGTAATACGCTGCGGCCACGCTGGTGAGCTTGAACGCGCCGATGTTGCCCGTCCGCATCACATGCGGCCCGGCGCAGAGGTCGATGAAGTCGCCGTTCTTGAAATAGGAGATCGGTTCGCCTTCGGGAATCTGCTTGAGCAGGTCGAGCTTAAACTTGCTGGCGTTGTCCGGCCGCTCGGTCAGTCCGCCAAGCCGCCCGCTCTGCGCGTCGGTGATGGCCTGTTCGCGAGTGACGACGACCTTCTCGAAGGGATTGTTCGCCTTAATCTCCTTCTTCATCTCGGCTTCGATTTTCTCGAAGTCTTCCTGCGAGATGCGGTGCTTCATTTCGAGATCGTAGTAGAAGCCGTTCTCGACCGGCGGACCGTAGGCGAACTGTGCGTCCGGCCACAGGCGCAGGATGGCGGTAGCGAGCACGTGGGCGCAGGAATGGCGGATGCGCTCCAGCTCGGTCATCTTGTTACGATCGTCGAGCGTCTTGCGCTCGTGGTTCGCAGGTTCAGGTTGCGCGGACGGTGGATTCGACGGCTGCTGATTTTCTTCGGCCATAAAAGTGGGACAGTTCTTACAGAGTTTACCCGTTTCCAACAGGCAGAACTTCGAGGCGGGCCCGTTTCATCCCGCCTGAAGCAAAGGGTCCATTGATTGCGGAGTCATTCGCGATCCTTGTCATGACAGATCTGATCGATGACCACGGTGCTGGCGAGAATGAGCACGTCATCCTCGCCCGGAGAAATATCCACGCCGTAGGTGTCAGCCAGTGTGAACCACTTCCGCGAAACGGTGGCGACGACCCGGCCATCGCGCTTGAAGGAGTATTCCCGGTCGAGAAAGCTGCCGGTCGCCTCCAGATCGTCCGGACCCGGCACATCGACGGTGAAATGGCAGCGGAAGAGGTTGAACAAATCCTTCTTCACCACGGCTGCCAGTTTGCCATCACGATGAATCTCGTAGGATTTGCGCAGCGAGAGCACGCGCTCGCGGATGAAGGCGAGCTCGTTCCGATCCGTGTCCTGAAAGGAGAGCTTCTCCCGGAAGAGCGTGAACGCCTTGCCATCGACCACAAAGACATCACGACCATCGGCGTCCTTGATGCGAAAATCATCGCCGAAGGACAGCAGCTTTTCTCGAATCTGATAGCGCATGGCCAGCTTGAGTTGATGAGTTGTTGTCAGTTGCTTCGATCCACAAACAAAAACGCCTCGGACTGTTCAGTGCGAGGCGTCAAGCGTTCACGAATTGTCTCGTGAACGCTACATCGTAGTTGTCGTGGTGATCTTAAAAATCACGACGAAAACGTGGGCGAAACCGGTGTTGAAAGCAAACCTAAAGTCCGGAGAACAACCGGTCGGATGTCATCACGCCAACGACGATCAGAGCGATGATAAGGATCGGCAAGGCATTCGAGATCGCTCTGGCGGAGACAGCACCGCGACGATTCACCCGATCGACCGTCGCGTTGAACATCACCCTTCGCCGACGCTTGCGACAGCGCTCCGGAGTCTTCACAGACTGCCCCCATCCGCTTTTCGCCTTGCATGAACGCGTCGGTTTTCTAAGGTCTGGTTCAAGCTGTTTCCAACCATGACAACCCAGACATTGTTTCTCACCAGCCTTCGAGGAATCGTTGTCGCTGTCGTTGTCGCAGCGTCGGCCACTTTTTCCACCGTCGCCCAGGACGACCCCGCGGCCGCGGCCAAGCACGCCTTGGAATCTGTCACCCCGGTGATGCAGATCTCCACCAACGCCGAGGTGGAGTTGCGCAAGACGCAGGAAGCCATCGAGAAACTCCGAAGCGAACTCGACGCCCGCTCGGCTCAGAACTCCGAAGCCATCACCACCAGCCTGCGCCTGATCGAAACCTCGATGACGCGGATGCACGACCGGCACATGGAAGCCGTGCAGAGTTCGAATCGTGCCATTCTCACCGTCGCCGGCATCTTCGCCGCGGTCGGCATCATCGGCATCATTTTCATCCTCGTCGTTCTCGCGCGAGCGATGGGACGCTTCTCGGAGATCGCCGTCTCGAACGCCTCACGTCCGCTCCTCGGAAACGGCCAAAGTGCGGGCGGCCTGCTCGGCTCCGGTGACGCATTGAGCGCTCGCCAGGGTTCCGCCGAGGAAGCCAGCGCGCGTTTTCAAAGCGCGATTGATCAATTGCAGAAGAGAATTCTCGAACTGGAACACAGCGCGCAGAGCGGTGCCACCAATGGCAGCCAGGGGGCGACAATTGTCGTCAAATCCGCCGGCAGTTCCAATATCCAGCCGCTCATGCCGGAGGATTCACCGGAAACGGGATCCGAAAGCGAATCACCCGCCGCCCGCACCACGGTGCTTCTCGGCAAAGGCCAGGCCCTGTTGAATCTCGATGCCGCCGAGCCTGCCATGGAGTGCTTCGACGAAGTGCTCCACATCGAACCGAACAACGCCGAAGCCCTCGTGAAACGCGGCATGGCCTTCGAGAAGATGCAGGATTGGGAACGCGCCTTGGAAAACTACGACCGCGCCATCGCCGCCGACAGTTCGATGACCGTGGCCTACCTCTACCGCGGCGGAGTCTGCAACCGCCTCCAGCGTTATCGCGAAGCGCTCGAAAGCTACGAGCAGGCGCTGCGCACGGAGAAGAACACTCGGGCCTCGTGACCTTACTCAGCTGCCGACTGATTCGACGGGTTCGCCCGAGCCAGCAGCAGCTTTCGGATGAGCGTTTCCTTCGCCTGAATCTCCCGTTCAAGTTCTGTGATCCGCTGATCGCGACTTTGAATCTGTTCCTCGAAATGACCCTGGATCTTCTGCAGCCGCTCTTCCAGTTCCAGCACTTGCTCCGCGCCGGTGTGGTGCGAGGCAAGCAGTTTTCCGCGTTGCGCGGAAAGCCACCCGACAAAACGATCCCTCACGAGTGATTGCAAATGGTGCAGCAGCCCTGTCCGCACCTGAGCGGTGGTTTCCTCGACGCGCTGCTCCGCTTCCAGCGCCCGCGTCTGCCATCTCTGGGCTTCCTCGCGGAACGCTTCGCCTCCGGGTGTTGAAACTTCGTCAACTTCGAGCACGAGTTGACCCTCGCCTCCCGAGCGAAAGATCGCCGGACTAGGAGTGCTCCGCCGCACGAACCACCAGATCCCAACGGTCAATACGCAGACGCCCACGATCACTCCCACCCACACCCAGAACACCACGGCCGCAGGAGTCCGCGATGCCACATTCTTCCCCGCCACGCCGCCCGCCGCGAAGGAACCCGACTTTCCGCCGGGATTAATCTCATAAACGCAGACGGGCTGTTTCAAAACGTTCTGCGGAATCACCGCGGGTGCCGATCGCAAGCTCGCTCCCCGCGCCAGCAACGTCGTAAACGGGAGCGCCGCGCCCGTCTCCAGCGTCACCGGCGCCAGCCACGCGCCGAAGCCCGCCTGTTGCAGAATGCGCCCGGCATTCTCCAACCGGCCCGATTGCGGCTCGACCACCAAATCGCCCAAGATGCAGAACGCGGTAACATGATTGCTCAGCGTTGAACTCAGCCACTGCACGTGATGCGCGAGATACTGCGCCGCGAGTTCACGCTTCCGCGATGGCAACGCATCCGCAGACGCATTCAATGAGGCCAGTCCGTCGCCCGGAAAATTCGCCACGTAGAAGCAGAACGCGTTCGTGCCTGAGCGAAAGCCTGCAAAGCCGAATCCTCCGGGAAGTTCCACCTGGCCTGTCGCCCGCCATTCGGCTGAACGCGCACCGAACGGCTGGCGCTTGGAGAGAATCAGCGTGGGACTGGTGTTCGTAAACGCAGCAAACACCGCGAGCTGATAGGAAGCCGGTTTGAGTAGTGTCGCGAGCTTCGCCGCGTGGGACCGTTGCGGAACTCCCTCCACCACGATCAGGTCGGCATCAACGGGTCGCAGCACTTCGGCAATCTCAGCAAGCCGCGCGGACGGTTCCACGGCGCCCGCAGCATCCAAACCATCCACCTGCGCCGTGAGGATGCGCAACGATTGCGCGTGAAGTTCCATCAGGGACATCCACGCGATCACGACGCACCAAACGATCCATTGCCGAGTCATGTTCAACAGGCCGGGAATACCGAAGGCAGTTCACCTCGGCCACGACTTGTCGGCGAACGTAGGAGACGGAAAGTGGCAGTGTAAAGCGTGATTCACGGCGGGGGAGCGCGGGGAGGAGTCTCGCGAAACTCCGAAGACGGAGTTGCGAGTTCCACCAGCCGACGACTACGCTCGCTTCGCTATGCAAAGCAAGGCCACCTCGGTCCGGCAATACCTGAAGGAACTTCCCGCCGACCGCCGCGCGGCCATCGAAGCCGTCCGAAAAATCATTCTCGCCAACATCGATCCGCTCATCGAAGAGGGCATGCAGTACGGCATGATCGGCTATTACATTCCGCACACGATCTATCCGCCCGGTTACCATTGCGACCCGAAACAGCCGCTGCCGTTCATCTGCCTGGCCTCGCAGAAAAATTACATGTCGCTCTACCTCGGCTGCATTTACGGGCGGCCCGGGGTGGAGAAAAAATTTCACTCCGACTGGGCGAAGACCGGGAAGAAACTCGACATGGGAAAGGCCTGCCTGCGCTTCCGAAAGGTCGAGGACCTCGCGCTCGACATCATCGCCAAATCCATCCGCGATGTGTCCGTCCCCCGCTTCATCGAATTCTACGAATCAGTGATCAAGACCATGCGCAGTTGCAAACGAAAATCGTCTGCCAAGACCGTTTCCAAATCAAAAGCCCCGGGGAAGACGGCGAAGAAGAAGCCCAATCCTCGCTAAACCCGGAGGCGACGGCGCGAATCGATCCTGCTCAACGCCTATTCGGTCCTCTGAAGTTCCGCGTCCTCCAGCCGTTTCGCGAGCAGCGCCTGTTCGGACTTCAGCTCCGCCAGCGCCAGCGCCTTTCGCAAATGACTGGCGGCGGCCTCATGGTTCTGGAGCTGTGATTCAAACTCCGCGCGCACGGCATAGAGCAGGTAATACGATCCCAGCGTCTCGCGATGGGCGATAGCATCCAGCGCATCAATCCCGGCCTGCGGTCCCTCCACGTGCGCCACCGCGACCGCTCGGTTCAGCGCCACCACCGGCGAGTTGTCGAGTTCCACGAGGCGATCGTAGAGAGCAAGAATGCGCGGCCAGTCGGTGGATTCGTAGTCTGGAGCGGTGCAATGACACGCGGCAATGCCGGCTTGCAGATGATACTCGGTCACTTCGTCGCCCGCAGCCGAGTGCGCGAGATGAAACATCCCACGCGCAATGGATCGATGATCCCAAAGCGCGCGATCCTGTTCCTTGAGCCGAAGAATGTTCCCCGCCGTATCCGTGCGCGTGGTGAGACGTGCCGCGTTCAGCAGCATCAACGCGAGCAAGGCGTGCACACGCGCCAAGTTGCCGACTGGATGCGCAGCGAGGCTGCTGGTGAGACGGATCGCTTCGCGACACAGCTCCTCACGCACAAGATTGTCGCCGCTCGACGCCTTGTAGCCTTCGTTGAAGAGCAGGTAGAGCGATTGCAGGACGCCGTCGAGCCGGGCGGAGGATTCCTCGCCGGACGGAATTTTGAACGGCAGGTTCAGCTCGCGAATTTTCTGACGGGCGCGCACCAGTCGTTTCGCGATCGCCGCTTCGCTGGTCAAGAACGCGCTGGCGATTTCTGCGGGACTGAATCCGCACAGCGTTTTCAGCGCGAGCGCCGTTTGCGCTTCCTGCGGGATGAGCGGATGGCAGCACGCGAACATCAGTTGCAGCCGGCGGTCCTTGATCTCGCTTTCGAACGCCGGCGAATCCTCCGGGTCGCACTCGTTCGCCCAATTCTCGATGAAGGTGATGATTTGCGGCTGCTTGTCCGAGAAAAGCTTCTCTCGGCGGATGACGTCGAGCGCGAGATTCTTCGCCGTTTGCGTGAGCCACGCGGCGGGGTTCTTCGGCACGCCGTAGTAAGGCCACGTCTGCAGCGCCTTCACGAGCGCCTCCTGCACGACGTCTTCGGCGAGTTGCAAACGGTCGAGGCCGAAGATGCCCGTGAGCACGGAGACGAGCTTGCCGGCCTCGTGACGAAAGAGGTGCTCCGCCAACGGTCCAATGCCTTCGGTTGGAACCGTCGGCTCAGGAATGTTCGCTGGAATGCTCACCTGGCCGCGGCGGCTTCGAGGGAGATTTCTTTGGCCATGATACCGCCGTTCACCGCGCGCTCACGCACGGCGCACATGTCGGCCACGGGACGGACTTCGACCACCACCCCGTATTCGAGCCCGGGACAAAGCTGGGCGATGGACACCGCTTCGGCCTCGTCGGCCACGTGCAAATAGAAGTAGCCGCCGATGGTTTCCTTCGACTCGGCGAACGGGCCGTCTGACACCGTGCGGTTCTTGCCGGAAACAATCTTGCCCGAACTCTGGAGTGGATGTCCGCCGGAGCATCGGCCTTCGCGCTTCAGGCGATCGAACCACGCATACCAGTCGGTCACGACCTTCTGGATCTGTTCGGGCGACATGCCTTTGTCCCAATTGGTGCCGCGGAAGAGGAGGAGGTAATCAACTTTTTCAGTACTCATGGTGTGATGGGGTGAAGTGACTGTTTGGTTCAAACGCTGGCGAAGGTCAGTTTGCGCCGCGCCCGCACGAAGCACGGACATTCGTTCAGCAGCGGGCGCACTTCGACCGTCGTGCCGTAAAACAAAGTCGGCGACGATTTCGCAATGGCGACGGCTTCCTCCTCGCTTCCGGCGAGCAGAATCAGATAGCCGCCGATGCCTTCCTTGCTTTCGACGAAGAGCCCGTCGGTGACGCCCCGGCTTCTCTCGCCGGACACCACCTTCCCCCGTCGGGCCAGTGGTTGACCCGCCTTGATGAGGCCGCGCTTCGCCAGATCCTCATGCCACGCGATGACATCGTCGAGCAGGCGTTGCAGTTCGTCCTGCGGCAGACCTTCGTCCCAGTCTTTCCCGCGAAAGAGGAGCAGGTATTCAGACATTGGCTTCGTATCGTTCATAAAGTTTTCAGTCGTTCACGTTTCAACTCTACAACGAACGGGCGGGCTTGCTGAGGACAACTTTCCCATTGTGGAACTACTTCTTCAGCATCGCTTCCCAACGGCGCTGCATCTCCGCGGGTGTCACCTTCTCGATCTCCTGCTGAATCATCCATTGGTGGCCGAAGGGATCCTGAATGGAACCGCTCCGGTGGCCGTAGAACTGATCCTGCGGCGGCATGAGAACCGTCGCCCCGGCCTGCTTCGCCTGTTCCATCAGCGCATCGACGTTCGGTACCATCAGGCTCAGTTTCACCGGCGTGCCGCCCAGCGTCTGCGGCGCCTTGTTGTAGGCCGGATACTCGTCCGCCAACATTACCAGGGAGTCGTTAATGGTGATCTCGGCGTGACCAATCTTTCCCGACTCAGGATCGACAAGGCGAAACCGCTCCACCGCGCCGAACGCAGCCTTGTAGAACTCGATGGCTTTCGCCGCGTCACGCACCGCGAGCGCCGGGCTGAGCGGTGGATAATCGAAATGGGATTCACTCATGGAGAGGTGCGGATAGATGTTTAATCCCCGACGATGGTTTTGAATCCCCCGTAGGTCATGCGCTTGCAATCGAACGGGATGTTCTTCGGATCGCACATCGCGTTCATGCGTGGATCCGCCATCACCTTTTTGTTCACCTTGTCGCGGTGTGCGCGGGATTTGTAGGTGATGTAGGCGAACACCACCGTCTCGCCCGCCTTTGCTTTGGAGAGTTTTGGGAAAGGCACGCCCATCGGAACATTGAGGTCGTCGCCCACGCATTCGCGGTAATCCAGCGCACCGTGCTCAAGCCAGACCTTGCAGGCCTGCTTTGCGATGCGTTGATAAGCCGCAAGGTTCTTCTTCGGCATGGGAATCACGAATCCATCGACGTATTTCATAATCTGGTTTGGTGTTTGGTTTTGGTTCTCGACTGTAAATTGAATTACCCACCCGCCATCGCGCCGACGACGAGAAACGCTTCTTTCCCACTTGCGACTGCTTCAGGCAACAGCGTCTCCGGCGGCTCCAGGGACAAATCTTCCCTGCACGCGAAGAAGCGGATGAACGGCCGCCTTTTCAACGTGCCGTGATCGCGAATCGTCCCTTGCAACACCGGATACTTCGCCTCCAGCGCATCGAGCACCGCGCGAATCGTCACCGGCTCGGCGACTTCGAGCGACACCTCGGCCTCAACCCGGGCGAGATTCCGTAGATGGTACGGTAATGCGACGCGAATGATCATCACTTGAGCGTCTGCACCTCGACGGACAGTACGCTCGGCAGGTGCGACGCGATTTCGGTCCACGAATCACCGCCGTCCGGCGAACAATAGACCTGGCCACCCGTTGTTCCGAAATAGATGCCGCACTTGTCTAGCGTGTCCACCGCCATCGCATCACGCAGCACGTTCACATAGCAGTTCTTCTGCGGAAGTCCTTTCGTGAGCGCCTCCCACTCGTTGCCGCCCGACTTGCTGCGATACACGCGCAGCTTGCCGTCCGGCGGGTAGTGCAATGAATCGCTCGTGATCGGCACCACGTAAATCGTCTCCGGCTCGTGCGCGTGCACGTCGATCGGGAATCCAAAGTCCGTCGGCAAGTTGCCGCTCACTTCACTCCACTGATCGCCTGAGTTGTCGCTGCGCATGATATCCCAGTGCTTCTGCATGAAGAGCACATCGGGGCGCGACGGGTGCAGCGCGATGCGATGCACGCAATGGCCCACGTCCGCGTCCGGATCCGGCAGTTCGTATTGCGACTTCAATCCCTTGTTGATCGGCTTCCACGTCAACCCGCCGTCATCCGTGCGGAACGCGCCCGCCGACGAGATGGCGATGTAGATGCGCTTCGGATTCTTCGGGTCGATGATAATCGTGTGGACCGCCATGCCGCCCGCACCCGGTTGCCAGAGTGCGCCCTTCACGCCGCGCAGCGTGGGCATTTCCTTCCAAGTCTTGCCGCCGTCGGTGGTCTTAAAAATCGCCGCGTCCTCCACGCCCGCGTAGGCCGTATCCGGATCCGTCAACGACGGTTCGATGTGCCACACGCGCTTGAACTCCCACGGATGCTGGGTGCCGTCGTACCACATGTGCGTGCCCACCGCGCCTTCGTAAGCGAACTCGTTGCTCTTGCCCTTCGGCATCCCGTCCGGCCCCATCAAGTCTTCCGGTTTCGTGCCCGGGGGATTCCACGTCTTGCCGCCGTCATCCGAGCGCTGGATGATCTGTCCGAACCACCCGCTCGATTGCGACGCGTAGATGCGGTTCGGGTCCACGGTCGAGCCTTTGAGGTGATACATCTCCCAGCCAGCGAAGTGCGGCCCGGTGATGTCCCAATTCTTGCGCGTTCCATCCGCGGTGAGGATGAACGCGCCTTTCTTCGTGCCAACGAGGACTCTGATGCTGCTCATGGTTTTGATAGGTTGGTTGAACTGTCTATTCTTGCCGCCATCTCACGCCGGACGCCCAGTGCCGAGCAAGCCCGCGAACGCCTTGCGTCCGACCCATAGCAGGTAAAGCGCAAGCGCCACGATGACCAGAATCATCGGGGAGAAAAGCCCCTCGCCCTTGGTGATGAACGCGTGGAAGGCGAGGATGTTTACGATGATCGGTCCCAGCACGAGCAGACCGATGTTGCGCGTGAAGGGAATCGCGACCATTACGCCGCCAATCACTTCGAGCACCTTCACGAACGTCAGATAGCCCGTCGGCGCGAATGCGCCCATGAACAACGCGGGCGGAGTTCCCTCTGGCGGAGGCGGTGGTGTGGGCGCGAGGTTAAAGAGCACCATCACGCCGGCCATGATGAACAACGCACCGAGCAATCCGCCGGCGACATGTGGGATGTATTTCATAATTGGATCAACGGACAGTGCTACGAGGCTGGCAGGTCATGGAGCTCCCGGCACGTACTGTGCATTCCGGTCGAGAGAAGTAACGCAACGCGCGGCGATTCATACGGGTTCCTTGCGGGCGAGGGCCTTCAGCGCGTCCTTGCCGACCCAGCGCGCCGGCGCAGCTGTCGACGCGGCCAGCGTTCGCGCGAGCGCTACAGCCTTGGAGCGAAGCGCCGAACTCCGCCCGCCGACGGCGCGCAGCGCCCAGCTCACAGACTTCTTCACGAAGTTTCGTTCATCGCGCGTAGCCATTTCGATGAGGGGAAGAAACTGAACAAAGGCGTCGTCCTTTGCGGCTTTATCGTGCAATGCTAGGCTGGCGAGCAGCGCAAAAGCAGCACGCTTCTCGAACTCGTTCTCGCGCTTCGCCCACTCTGCGACTTTCCGGTAGGCGTGTGGAGTGCGGTCGAACAACTTGAAACAAGCCGTGTCGCACGTGGCCCAGTTGTCGAAATCTCGGCACCACGCGTCCAGCAAGGCTGGTGTGACCTTCTCCGGATCCGCGACATAGATGGCGACCATCCGCGCCTCGTAATTCCCGGTCTTCCAGAGCGCCAGCGCCAGCGGGTGATTCCGACCGATCTGCTTCGCCAGCTTCTGCATCTCATTCATCCGAATGCCGAAGGCATCGCGCGTGAAAATGCCGTAACGCGTGGACATCTCCGTGCGGATGCGCGGGTCGCCCAGCTTCTTCAACGTCGCGAGCACGGAAGCAGTATCCGCTGTCGATCTGGGCGCGGAAGACTTCTCGCTACGCTTTGCCGACTGCTTCTTCACACCCGCCGTCGCCGCATTCTCCGCCGCACGCGCCCGGACAATCTTCTTCACCAGCGCAAGCGGCAGAGGCTTCTCAGCCGTGAATTGGATGGTGCCCTTGCTGACCGTGAAGCCATTGAGCTCGTCCCGAAACTGCGCCTGCGTCGCCGGACTGGCCGCGTAGAGCGCGCAGTGCTTCTCCCACGCGCCGAGATAGACGAGCGGTCGGCCATGGAGTTTGAAGCCCGTGAGGCCGTAGCCGATGTATTCCTCCGCGCCCGGGGCAGCGGCGTGAATGGCACGGCGCAGTTTCTCCAACAACGCACGATGCTTCGGCGTCGCGCGGGCGAGATACTCGTCGATGGTCGTCGGTTTGGCGGTGGACATCGTTCCGTTGGCGAGCGCTATTTCGGCGTCGCGTAGCGGCGGTCAGTGGGAAGCCCAATCTCCAGCGGACGCAGCTCGATGATTCCAAACCGCGCTGACGGCCAGCCCGCGGCGACTTCCACCGCCTCGTCGCGGTCGCGCACCTCGATCAGGAAATAGCCGCCCACTGTCTCCTTCGATTCCGTGAACGGGCCGTCCTTCACCAACCGTTTGCCATCGCGAACCTGCACCGTCGCGGCGGTGTGCGCGCTTTGGAGCGGTTCAGCTGTGACGAGGCGACCGGTCTGAATCAGCTTGTCCACGTAAGCGAGCGTTTCGCGACGGAGCGCATCCCACTCCGCCTCGGTTAGCTGGTTCAGCTTCGCTTCATCTTCCCAAGCCAGGCACAGAAATTTCATGAGTCCTTTCATTGGCGCCGTCGGCCGCAGCGCGCGCGCGTTCCGAACATCAGGGTTTCGACGGCGTATCCACGATCGCCTTGATTGACGCGAGACCGTTCTCGAACTGGCCGCCGACCATTTTGTCCATGTCCATGATCAGGCACATGGCGCGCCCGATGAAATCGTTTGTGCCCGACATGGCCCACGTGACCGTGGTCTGCTCTCCCTCGGGCTTGAAGGTGAACTCTGCCTCACTGACGCCAGCCATCGGCTTGTAAAACTCCAGTTGGAACCGAACCAGTTCGTTCGGCTTGCTCTCAATGATCGTCATCTTCCCTTCGCCGACCTCGTTGTTGCCGGCCCACGTCATCACCGCGCCTTTGCCACCGACCGGACCTTCGAACGTGCTCTTCGCGTTCGGGTCGAGCTTCATCCACGGCGACCACGGCTGCCATTTTTTTAGCTCGTTGATGTGCGGGAAAATCGCCGCCGCCGGCGCCGCCATCGTCGCGCTGCGGCTGATGCGGAAGTCCGATGGCTGCATCGCCACGACGATCGCGAATATGACCACAAGCGCGGCGAACGCGCCCAACGCGATGAGAAGTTTTTTGCGCATAAAGATGTCTGAGGATTCGTTGTTAACACTGGGTTACCGGCGCGACGCCGACCATCCATTCGACTCCGAAGCGATCCTGAAGCATCCCGAAGCGCGGGCACCAGAACGTCTTCATCAAAGGCATGGTGACCTTGCCGCCGTCAGCCAACGCGGCGAAAGCTTGGTCCGCCTCAGCCTCGGTCTTGACCGAGATGGACATCGAGAAGCCCTCGAACCCGCCCTTCTCCGTCCCGCAGCCATCCGAAGCCATCACCACCGACTGGCCAATCCGGAAGCTGCAATGCATCACCTTGTTCTCCCAGCCGGGCGCGAGCCTTCCCGGCGGAATGGGTTCCGGAGAATCCTTGTAGCGCATCATCATCTCGACCTCGGCGCCAAGGGCCTTCTTATAGAACTCCACGGCCTGTTCGCAATTGCCGCTGAAGAACAGGTAAGTCTGGACGATTCGTTGATCGGTGCTCGTGCTCATAATGTTTGCGCTTAGTTCATAGCTACGACGAACGGGAAATCGGGCCGAGGACAGGAATCTTCCTGGATCGCCACAATCGGGATTCCCCCGGCACGAGGGGCCAGGCGACGACGGTACATCCAGAATCAGTGTAATCTGCGACATTATTCGAGCCTCCGGTGCCCGCCGAAATGGCCGGAACCGCCACTGATTCAAGCGAAGGAAACCGCTGATTGCCAGCGGGAGTTTTGGGGAAATCGCAGCGGGGCTGCGACGCTACAGCTGACCGATCAGCTCAAAGCGCCACACCGCACTCGTAGACAAACCAAGTGGGATTGAACGCGCCGACCGGGCCCTTGAGCTTCTCCAGTTCGTCCGCCGGGCCGTGAATTTCGAGTCGGACGACTTCGCACAGCTTCAACATCTGGTCGAGTTGCGCACCGACATTGGCGAGGTGCGCGAGCGCGCCCTCCGCGCCGACGTAGGCTTCGCGGCAGAACACGATGTCACCGTTGATCGTGAATTCGTAGTAAAGCAGCTTTTCCTCGGACTGAGCTTTGGCGACAAACTCGTGAAGCAACGCCTTCACCGCGGCCATCTGACCGGGTCGGACCTTGAAGTAGGGATGAAGACTGACGGAACGTTCGATGCGGTTCATGTGAGAATCAGCTTGGGGTTACTTGAACGCCACTGCGGCGCTGTGTGGACCTTGGAGATGAATCGTGGCGAACCGCCAAAAACCAGCCTCCGCGCACCATTTGCGGAAGTCGGCGCCGGAGTAGTCGAAGGCGTCGCCAAATTCGATGAGCATGTTGAGCGACATCAAAAGCCCAAAGACGTTCTCGCGTCGAGCGTCATCGATCAGGGCCTCGATGACGACCAACGCGCCGCCAGGCGGGAGCGCATCGTAGGCGGCGCGAATGAGGTGCTTCTTCTTCTCCAGGTTCCAGTCGTGGAGAATCATCCCCATCGTAATCACGTCCGCCTGCGGCAACGGATCCTTGAAGAAATCCCCAGACGCCGTTCGAATGCGGTTCGACAATCCAGCGGACTCGATATGGCGACGCGCGATCGGCTCCACCGGCGGAAGGTCGAACGAAATGCAGTGCAGGTGGGAATGTTTCTTCGCCGCCTCGATGGAAAGCAGGCCAGTTGCTCCGCCAACATCACACAGCGTTTTGTACGGCGCGAAATCGAACTTCGCGGCGAATGCCTCGAAGTTCACACGCGACAATCCCGTCATGGCGCCCATGAACTGTTCCAGCTTCGGCAGATCCGCATAGAGCTCCTCGAAAATACCCTTCTGCCCGTGCTTCACTTCATTCTGGGGACGACCCGTGCGGAGCGCTTCGGGCAGGTCGTTCCAGAACTTGAACAGCCGCGCGTTCAGCATCACCAGGATACCGCCAACATAGCTCGGGCTGTTCTGATCGAGATACAATGCGCCTTCCGGCGTGTTGTAATAGCGCGCATCCAGACCGTCACCCTCGCGTCCGAGGAACTTCATCGCCACGAGCGTGTCGAAGAAGTCGTCGATCGCCCGCGGATGCAATTTCAGCACGCTGCCCAGCTCCGCTCCCGTCATGCGCCGACCACCCAACTCGGTGAACAGGCCGAACTCCACGGCGGTCAGCAGGACTTTGGAGGACCAAAACGAAAAGGCCGTTTGCAGGATCGGAGCGACATCAGGTCGTGAATTCATACGCACGACAGTAACCGCCACGCCAAACCTTGCACTACCACTAAGGGTGAATTCACCCCCGCTGCCGATCGTTCGGCGTGACAGGGCGACGTCGAAGCCATTTCATCGCTCCATGACGATTCGCGCCTGCCTGCTGGTCTTGCTCGCGTTATTTTCGGCCATTGGGCCGGTCGCCGCACCGGCCCAAGAGTTAATCGCCGATCGCGAGTTCAGGCTGGGTTTCATCCTGTGGGAACCGAAGCCCGGGCGGCACGTTCGCTGTGGAGAACTAACCACGGGCACGGCCAAGCCGGTCTGGGGGTTGTCCCAATGGAGCAGCCGGTTTCCGCTCAAAGCCGCGGAGGCGTTCAAGAGTGCGGACGGTTCGTTGACTTGCAGCAATCTCGCCAAGCTCGTGCAGTTCGGCGCGGGGACGACCAATCCGGTTCTCGTCCTCGCCGCGGATTCCTCTATTGAATACGGTCACCCTGCGCGAACCGCCAAAGACCCGTGGGTTCACCTGCTGGTGGAACAGGAATTTACCGAGAGTCCGCCCCTTCCCGAACTGGCCGAAGCGCGATTCCGGGTCGAAGCCCGGCTTGCCCGGTCCAAGAACCGGCATCGGGACGACTACTCGCCGGATCGCCACGCCGCGCAGTTCCAGATCTTCTTCACCGTCCAGAACCGCAACCGCCAGTCCGCCGGCTTCGGAGATCTGCTCTGGTTCGGCGTTCCGGTGTACGACAATCGCGACCGGTTCCCGAGGGAGTTCAAAGCCCGGGATTTCGGCGGCACCGCCAAGTTCATCTTCACCCCGGGGGGCGAGACATACACCAAAGCCAGCGCGCACGACGGCCATTGGATCACTCTCGAGCACGATTTACTGCCGTTGATGCGCGAAGCCCTCGAAACCGCCTGGAAAAGAGGGTTTCTCGCCGCCTCCAAGAACCCAGCCGACTACCGAATCAGCGGCATGAACATGGGCTGGGAGCTCCCGGGCTCCTTCGATGTGGAGATGCAAGTGCGGGGATTGAGCCTCAAGGTAATTCCCCGGGTAAACCCCTAAGGGAATCCAGACACTCCGGGAATCAGCCCACTCACGATCCCACCGGTCACAAGCGGCTTTCCACGCGATCCGAAAAAGCCCCTCGGCTTCAACCAGTTGGGCGGAGCCTTGACAGCGGTGTCCATCCGCACCCGCAAAACCGAGCCGTTTTGTCTTAGGGGATTCCCCTAAACGCGACCGGGGATCTACGGGGAGGTTCGATTGTAGGTCCCTCAATTGCGACGGGCTTCGTGTCGAACTTAGGTTCCCAGCATGAGAACATTGGCTCTGTTGTTCGTGCTCTGTCCGATGATGTCGTTCGGAATGGATCGCCTGGCGGCGCTGTCGATGATTGAAACAGGAAACAACGACCGGATGGTCGGACGCGCTGGCGAAATCAGCCGGTATCAAATCCTGAAACGGGAATGGCGCAGCGTGACGAGCTCGACTCGTTACACGGACCCGGAAACCGCCAAGGCAGTGACGCTGGCTCTCATCGATCGCCGGGTGAAGTCCTTTCAGCAGGTCTACAACCGCCAGCCGACGAACTTCGAATTCTACGCGCTCTGGAATGCCCCGGGCCAGGTGCTCAACGGTCGCGTCAGCCGCGTGGTCGCCGAGCGTTGCCAGCGCTACTCAAACCTCGTCGAGTGGAAAGGCAAGCCGACGCCCATCGTGGCCAAGGTGAACGCCAAACCGAAATCATCGACCGGCGCAGTGATGTTAGCGGCACAATAAGCGCCTCTTCGAAACTTGATAATTTCAAGCCCGCTTCCGTCCGCGTGGTGGTGGACGGAAGCGGGCGCGGCGGAAAGTCGCCGTGAACTACCTTACTTCTTCAACCACGCCGGGATCGATTCGGTCGCCCAAATCTCATCCACCGGCTGGCGCGGCCGCACCACCGCCGCCTGGTTCTTGTTCACCAGCACCTCGGCAGCGAAGCCACGCGAATTGTAGTTCGACGCCATCACGAAGCCATACGCGCCCGCGCTGAGCAGCGCGAGATAATCGCCCTCTCCCACCTTCGGCAGCGGACGATCCTTAGCGAAGTAATCGCCGGACTCGCAAATCGGCCCGACCACGTCGGACGAGATCGTTGTCTTGCCGCCAGTGCGCGCCAGCGGAACAATCTGGTGGTAGGAATCGTAGAACGCGGGCCGGATGAGGTCATTCATCGCGGCATCCACGATTACGAAGTTCTTCTTGCCCGTGCGCTTCACGTACTCGACGCGCGTCACAAGAATGCCCGCGTTGCCCACAATGAAACGGCCCGGCTCGATGAGAATTCGAAGACCAAGCGGCTTCAACAATGGCACCAGCGTCTTCGCGTAAACCTCGGGCGTGAGAATCGCCTTGGCCGACGCGGACTTCCACCACGCCGAATCACCGCTCTCCAGCGCCGGGTTGTAGACGATGCCCAGGCCACCGCCGATGCTGAAGAACTCAAAGTTGTATTTCTTCGCCAGCTTCGCAACCAACGGCACCACCTTCTTCACCGCCAGCTCGAACGGCTTCACCTGCGTGAGCTGCGAACCAATGTGCATCTGCAGGCCGCGCAGCCACAGATTCTTCAGCTTGCTCGCGCGGGCGTAAACGCCTTCCACCTGCTCGAACGCGATGCCGAACTTGTTTTCGTATGTGCCCGTCGTGATCTTCGCGTGCGTGCCGGCGTCCACATTCGGATTCACGCGCACCGCCACCGGCGCCTTCTTCTTCAAGCGCGCCGCCACCTTGTTGATGCGAATCAGCTCCGCCTCGCTCTCCACGTTAAAGGAATAAATCCCCTTCTTCAGGGCGAACTCGATTTCACGCTCGGTCTTGCCGACGCCGGCGAAGACGCACTTACGCGGGTCGCCACCCGCCGCAATTACACGGCGCAGTTCGCCTTCGCTTACCACGTCGAAGCCGCCGCCCTGATTTGCCAGCGTGCGCATCACCGCCGCGTTGGAGTTCGCCTTCATCGCGTAGCAGATGAGGTGATCCAGCGGCGCGAGAGCCTGGTCGAGCTTCTGAAAGTGGTCCGTCAGCGTGTGCTGGGAATAGATGTAGAGGGGCGTGCCGTGCTTCTTGACGAGGCTCTCCACGGAGACGCGTTCGCAGTGCAGCTTGTTTCCGACGTAATGAAAGTCATGCATAAAGCGGATTTACTTAAGGGTTGGAAAAAGGGTTGTCACGAAAAGAGTCATCCGGACGCAGGCACTGAACCCGCGTCCGGATGAAAAAACTGGCAGGAACTCCGTCGCCCGCCCAACAAATCAGGGCTTGCTGAGCAACTTCGCCCGGCGCTGGTGATACTCCTGCGCGGTGATGGAATCTTTCTTATACATCTCCAGCAACTCCGCGAGCTTCTGCTCCTTCGTCTTGGGCGCGGACGGATCAATCTTCGGCGCTACGGGGGCCACAACCTTCGTTTCCGCAGGAGCTGGCTTCACCGCCTTCGGCGCATCGGACTTCGCGGCCTCCTGCGCCTTCTTCATTTCCTTGGTGCGACGTGCGGCTTCCTTCTCTGCTTGTTTCGCCTGCTCCCTCGCGGCGGCATCCGCAGCGGCCTTCTGTTTCGCCTGCTCTTTGGCCACCGCCTTCAAACGCTTCGCTTCCTCGGCATCAGCCTTCTTCTTCAGGTCCGCGGCTTTCTTGGATTGAGCTTCGGCCGCAGCCGCCATCTCGGAACGCTTCTGCTCCTCTTCACGCACCTTGCGTTTGGCTTCCTCAGCCGCCTGCTTCTCGCGTTCACGACGCGCCTTGGCTTCCGCTTCCAATTCCTTCTCCGTCGGCAAAGGCTGGGCCTTCAAAGCTTCCGCCGCAGGCTTGGGCTGAACTGCGGGAGCAACCGGAGCGGCCACCGCTGGCGTCTCCGCCGGTTTGCTGGCCGCCTGCTTCTTGCCTTCGAGCTCCGCCTTGATACGGGCGATCCGTTCTTGACGCGCCTTCTCCTCCTGCGCCTTCTGCTCTTCGTACTTCGCGCGCTTTTCCTCGGCTTCTTTTTCCTTTGCCGCTTTCTCTTTCGCTTCCTTCTCCGCCTTCAAGTCCGCCTCGGACTTCTGCGCATTCTGGGCGTCCTGTTTCTCGTAAGCCTGGGCCAGCGCGGTGCGCGCCTTGGCTTCGTTTTCAGGCTTCATCGTCGACCCTGCGGCCTGGGTCGCAGGCTGCGCCGTCTCCTGCGATTTCTTGGAGCGGAAAAAATTGAGAATCGAACGGTTGTTGGCCTGACGCTCCTCCGGAGTCATCCGGCGGGAATCGACAAGCGCCTGTTCCTCCTGGCGTTTGCGCTCCGCTTCGAGTCGCTTGGTGTTCTCCGCCGCCTGCTTCGCGGCGATTTTCTGCAAACGCTGCTGCTCCTTCGCCTCAGCCTCGGCCGCCCTGCGCGCCTTCTCTTCCGCCTTGGCCTTGGCCTTGGCTTCCGCAGGCGTCAATGGCTTGGCCGGCGGGGCTTGCGGCGTGATGTCCGCCTTGTGACCACGCGCCTCGGCGGCTTTCAACACTTCGAGCTCGATGCGCTTGAGCTCCTTTTCGCGCTCAGCTTCCAGACGCAACTTCTCTTCCTGCCGTTTCTGGGTTTCCTCCGCCTTGGCCTTGGCTTCCGCCTCTTTCTTGGCATCGCCAGTGGCTTGGGCGGACAGTTTCTGGGTCACCAAGGCTGCGTAAACGAGACAGCAAAGGACGAGACGAAGTGAATTGCGCATGACTTCTCGATACTGCAAACGGCAGGGTCAGGCAACAGCATTATCGGCCGGAACGCTGCCCCGGGGAGCAAGCGCCGGACTCACTCACAATCCGCGCAGCCGGAAGAACAGATTTGTCGGCGACGGCGCGTTCGTAATCGCGAAGTCCGCCCCGATTAATCCACGCAAACTCGTGTCCGGCGACCAATTCGTGGACGGCAGATGCGTCGCGCGTTCCAACACGTAACCGCCCGCGTTCGTCGGCCACGCCACGATGGTGTTCGGTGGCGCAGACGCAATGCGCAGGCTTGGCAACGCCTCGTCGCCATCCAGCACGCCGTCGGCATCGCGATCAATGCCCACACGCGTTCCCGAGCCCACCGGCACGCCCATGACCGTCAACGTGTCTCCGGCCAGGACTTTCGCCCGCAGCTGAGCGCGGGTCATCGACGGCGAGTTCGTCGAGTCCGGTTTGTAATTCTGCGACCCCGGCTGGTAAACGAACCCGCGGCTGATTCCGTCCACCGTTCCCTTGATCACGAGATTGATGTTCGTCCCGGAAACCGCCTGCGCTTCGAGCACGTTCCAGTCATTCGAAACGGTCGTCGCATTGACGTTCGCCGCCGTCACCGTGCGCATGTAACCAACCGCCGGCGCCATTCCCGTGTCGAGGCACAGCACGAAGGCGGCGAGGTTGCTCTTCACCACCGAGTCGTTTGCGAAGTCATCAAAGACCGGACGCGAGAGGAACGTGAACAAGTCCGGGTCCTGACCGTCGTGCACCAGCCCGAAGCCGCTGATGCTCTGCGCGCCGGGTGCGTGGTTGAAGTTCATCTTCTGATACACGTTGCGCAGGTGCGGCACCTTGAAGTCCTGCGGCTCCTGCAACGCCAGCGCCGGGGTTATACTGCGGTCCGTGCCCGTCGGGAGCTGATGGCAGGTGTTGCAACGCAGCCCCAGCGACAACGGCGGCGTGCCGAGCGTCGTGTAGTTCGTGTTCATGTAGGCGTTGCGACCCGCAATCGGGTTCGCGCCGTTGAAAGTCGCCGGCAACGTGCGGTCGAGATTCTGATTCGGGTTCGGCTGGAAGCGGATCGTGTTGATGTAATCGCGATACGCCTGCATGTCCGCCGCCGGTAAGACCGACCCGCCCAGCAAGCCGTCGAACGCGTGATTGAAGTGCAGGAAATTCGTCCGGTCACCGCGCCAGTGCAACGGATCGACTCCATTCAAGCCGCGCAAGGTCTGGGTCGTCATCGGACCCTTCATCGGATGCATCACGAAGTTCGTGTTGAATCCGCCCGGAAACAGCGTCGTGATGCCGGAAAGCTTGGCGCGCACCGTTTCCAGGTTGCCCTGCGGATCGCCCAAATCCCACGCAAGCATGTCCATCTCGGAATCGATATGGCACGACGCGCACGACACCGTGCCGTTTCCGGAAAGCTTCGCGTCATAGAGAAAACCGCGTCCCTGCCGCACGATGGCCGGCGTCGAGTCATGACTGCCAATCGGGATCTCGCGCACGAGCGTTCGCGCGCTGGGGTTCACCACGGAGATGTTGTTCGCCAGACGGTTCAACACATAAAGCGCCTGGCCCGGCTTCAGCGCCAGCCCGCGCGGTCCACGCATCGTCCGCGGATTCGCCACTGAACCCGGAGCGTCCGGATTGAGATCAATCCGCGCCATGACCGTGCCGCTGTCCGAACTCACCTGGGCGACGCGATCCGATCCAAACGCCGTCACGAAGTAATTCGCGCCGCTCGGACCGAACGCGATCGCCGTGGGCTGCGCGAGCGCGTTGGTTTGATCCCGGCGACTCGGGAAGTTCACGTAATCAAAGCCAGGGTTCAGATCGAACCGCGTCACCGCGCCGCTCGCGATGTCGATCTTCGAAACCTGGTTCGTCACGAACGCGCTCCGCAACGCCGGCTCGAAGCGCGTGAGATTCCGCGCATCCGTGTTCGCCACGTAGAGATCGCCGTTGTCCGGCCGCACCGCGACCGCGAAGTTCACCGTGCCCACGCGCGGGAAGTAACGCGTCACCGCCAGCGTCGCCGTGTCGATCTCCACCACATCATTGTCCGGCATCGTGTAGCGAATTACTGCGTTCGGACCCGAGGTCCACGCCGGATCCGTCGCATCCACAATCAAGCTGGCCCGAGGCGGACGCGGCAACGTCGGCTTCATCGGTGGCACCGAGTTCGTCGGCTGCGGCGGCGCCTTGTCGAATGGAATGAGCGTCGTGCGATTGCCGGACAGCGCGAATGCGGCGTAAACCTTCGTCCCGTTCGAGTTCACGACAATCGAGCGCGGGTTCTCACCGAAGACCGGGATGTTCGTCACCACCGCGTGGCTCGCGAGATCGATGACCGTGATGCGGTTGTTCCGCGACGCCGTCACGAACGCGCGCCCGTTGGCGAACGCGACATCCGCCGGCTCGTCCTTCACCAGAATCGTGTTCGTCACCACGCGCCGCGACACCGACACCACGCTCACGCTGTCCGAGACTTCATTCACCACCCACACCTCGTCGTTGCTGAGCGCGTTCACGGAGACGGGCTCCAGGCCGACGGGAATCTCCGCGATGAGGATCGGATTCTGGGAACGGGAGACATCAAAGACCGACAGACGGTTGTCCGGCGTGTTCACCGCGAAGAGTCGTGTGCCGTCCGGCGACAGCCGAATCGGACTCGTCTGCTTGCCTTCGAAGTTGACGAAGCTTTGTCCCAACGCCGCGACGCCCGTGAGCGCAACGGAGATGGCTGGAACAATCGAACGAAGAACGCGGACAAGGCACTTCATAAAATGGCGACGTTTGAACTCAACAACCTGAAGTCAGGTCGGTCACTACGGGAACGGATTTCGCGCTCAGATTACCGTTCCGCCGCGCCTTTGTCCATCTGCGCGACCATGCCTTCCATCACGCCGGAGGCTGGGAAGCCCGCCACAGAAGCCAGGTGATTTCCTCCAGGAAAGCATTCTTCGTCGGGTAGCTAAAAATCGTGCCCCCACCATCGAGCAGGCTGCTCATGCCACGATTGAATCCCGCATGCGGCGCATACGCGGCCAGGTCCGTAGCCATGGCAACAAAATCGACCGGAATACTCCCCGTCTTGCGTTGACCGAGGTAGCCGAAGTCAAACTTGTCCGCCACCACGCTGTAGCGCAGCACGGCGCGGGACATAACGATTTCAAGCAACAGGTGAACCGCCCGCACCTCCTTGTAATTTACCTCCGGCTGGAGCCCCTCATCCGAACCCCCATCCTCCCCATACGACGCCGCCGGTTTCGGCTTCATCTCCACCTTCCGGACGAACTCGCTCGTCTTCACCGCGCCCGCCGCCAGCAACATCACGTGCTGCCACGCCACCACGAACCCACGGCCCAACGGATCAAACAACTCCAACCCGGCCTCCGAACAGCTGAGCCGTCGCAACTGCTTCGCCGGCGGCATCGCTGGCAGTCGCGCTGTCTCCACGATTTCCGTTTCGATTCCTTCGCTGCGCAACGCCCCTTGCATGGCCGTCGCGTTCTCCAACGGGAAGTCCTTCACTAGGATGCCGAACGCGTCATTACCAAGCACCTGGGCATCGAGCGCGGTCAGGCCGGGAACATGACGAAACGCCCGCCGCAACGCCTCGATGGGCAGCGCGCTCAGTTCCTTTTGGACAACGGCGTAGGACATGACCATCCGTTCGTTACACTCTCACTTCCATTGGCGGAGAAACTCCTTCAGCCCGTCGATGTATTCCTCGCGTCCATCGTCGATGGTGCTGACGTGGTCGCCCGCGATCTCCAGAAACATCTTCGGCCCGGTCGCCGCCTTGAAATTCTTCTCCGCATGATGGAACCCAATCAAATCATCGGCCTTCCCATGGGCCACCAGCACCGGCGCCTTGATCCGCGGCAGGCGATTGATCGTGTCGTAATGAATGCTGTGCAGCCGCCGCACCGGCAACCAACGGAAGAGTTCAGCGCCAATATCCGGAATGCTCGTGAACGTGCTCTGAAGAATTAACGCGCCCACCCGCTCGCGCACCGCCAGCTCGGACGCGATGCCGCCACCTAGTGATTTGCCGAGCACGACGATGTTCTCCGCCGCGAAGCCCTTCTCGCGAAGCCACCGCCACGCGGCTTGCGCATCGAGGTAAGTCCCTGCTTCGTGAACCCGCCCTTCGCTGCGACCGTAGCCACGGTAATCGAAGACGAAGACATTCATGCCCAGCTCCAGCCACGCCTTCACCCAGTGCAGGCGATGCCCGATGTTGCCGGCGTTTCCGTGACAGAGCAGAAGGACCTGATGCGAGCGCGCGGCGTGCGTTTCCGCCGGGAAGAACCAACCGTGCAACCGGAGTCCATCCGGCGTTTGCAACCAAACCTCCTCGACCGGTCGTCCCAACTCCTTCCCCGTCGCCACCAACTTGCGGTTGGGTTTATAGATCTGTTTGTGCTCGAACCAGCGAATCATGTGACGACCGAATGCTGACAGGAACAGTCGCGGAAGGCGAGCTTGTCTGTGCACAGGACTTCGCTAAAACGTTCGCATGGCAACGGAAGCTTCCTCCGACTCCGAACCACAGGCTGCCAGCGAGTGTGCGCTGAACGGCGAGCAATCAACCGGCGAATACTGGCGCTGGTGTCCGCGCTGCGGTCATGAACTTCACAACGAGAAGTGCAAACTCCGCTGCCCGCGCTGCCACTACTTCATGAGCTGCTCGGACTTTGATTGAGGGAAACCCGACCCGGAGGAGCCGACGTGAGGAGGCAAAAATAGTGTCCGCCAAACACGCGAAAAAGCGCGGAACTCTTTAAGCTGAAAATTTCGCGCCCTTTGGCGTATTTAGCGGGCAAATCCTGTTGGCATCACTGCGCCCGCGTCACCACCAAATCATCAAACTTCACCGGCGTTCCAGCGAACGGCTTGCCCCACACCGACGGTCGGCCTGCCGGCGACTCCGCCGTCTCACTGCGCTTGATCTGCCATTCCTTCGGCTCCGCATCGCCGTGTTTCCACGCCTTTCCTTCGATCGCGAACTCGCCGTCCTTCACCTTGCGACACTGGAGCCGCAGCATCGTCCACGAACCCGATTCCCAATTGAACGGCGCGCTCGCGACAATCTCTTCGCCCTTGAGCAGCTCAATCAACTTCTTCGCCGGCGCCACTTCCAGCTTGTAGCCGCCCACACCGTTCAGTCCGACAGCAAACGTCGGCGAGCGTCGGCCCTTGTTCGTGCTCTGCACACGCGCGGACACCGCAAGGCCTGATGCTTCGGTCGGCCCGAACAACACACCGAACGTCTCCAGCGGTGCACCGGGAAGTTCGAGGAACTTGTTCCCGCCCTCGTCCTTCACCGCGAACCCGCCGTCGAGCACCATCATGTCCTCCGGAACTTTCTCGAGTTCAGCCTTGTCGAAGCCGTTCGTGTAAAGCACCTGCGCCTGGGACGAAACCATCGCTGACGCCAACACCGCGCCAATCAACCAAGATGTCATTCGCATAAAATTCATTCCGTCTTTGGCAGACCATCAGCCGCCGTCGCTCTGGACTCGAGGTAGGGCGCGTCGCCCCCCCCCCCCCCCCCACACCCCCCCCAACCCCAACCCCAACAGACGCCAACAACCCGCCCCAAAA
>CAZBIC010000019.1:0-41203 GCA_964491875.1 uncultured Bifidobacterium sp. | reverse complement strand
GCCGCGGTGGGGGTGTAGGCGTGGTGGGGCGCGGCGCGCGGCGGGGGCGTTTTGGGGGTGGAACACGGCGCGCGCGGAGCGACGCGCCCTACCGCAATCACCCGTCACTCGTTTCTCAAAGCCTTCAACAACTCGCCGCGCAACGCCAACCGCGTCGCCACCCACGTCCACAACAGCCCGCTCACAAACACACCCGCAAGAGTCGCAATGAGCGCGACGAAATGATTCTCCGCACCCGGCGCGATCAGCGCGGGCAACACCGCTGCCACCGCCGCCGTGATGCCCACCGCGAGACCCAGCGCCAGCAATCCGCCGTGCTCGCTCAGCACCAGCCATTGCAACGAACTTCGCCGGAACCCGACCGCCTGCAGCAAGCCCAGCTCGCTGCGCCGCTCCAAGACATTCCGCAACACCACCACGCCCAAGCCCGCGCTGCCGAGCAGCAAGCCCAGTCCGCCCAGAATCTGGAACGTGTTCAGATATGTGTTCTGCACCGCATTGAATGCTTCGAGCCGCGTCGTCGTAGGGGTGAGCTCAAGGCCTACGTCCTGCAACGCGCGCGACATCGCCGCCGAAGTCTTCTCCAACCGGTTCGTCTCCGCGCCGGTGTTCGACGGCACGTCGATGAGGAACATTCGATGCCCGGCCTCGCCCGGAAACCGCTTCACGAACTCCGCTTCGTCGATGATCAGATTGCCTTGGAGAATGGAATTTGCGACGCCGGCCACAAGCTGCACCATGAACTTTTGTCCACGCTCATCGGTGAACTCGATGGTGTCACCGAGCTTCTTGCCCAGCGCCCATTGGATCGACGCGGCATCGCCAATGGCAGGGATGGATCCATCAACCAACGAAGGCGAACGGATGGTTCCAACTCCAGTTCCTCCAAAATAGTCACGGCGAAGCAGCTCCCATTCTTTGGTCGCATCATACCCGGACGCAACCTTCGCAAAAGTGAACGCCTTGCGCTCTGCCAGCAGTTCCGGCTTTACGCCCAGCAACCGCGGCGTCTGCGCGCGGTTCAAGTTCAAGCAGCTCGCGTCATCGCCATCGCGCACGCGGAACGGCACCACGCTCACGCCCTGCATCGCCTTCTCGTCGAGACCGTAAAACTCCCGGCCCGCCGTCGTGTTCAAATCGCGCACCACCGGCAACGTCGCCTCGCCGAACAACGCAAAGCCACCCGTACCCGACGAACGCTTCGTCGAATCCCGACCCGCATCGAGCCGGTTCGCGCCAATCGCTGCCACGAGAAAGCTCCCGCACGCCAGCAGCGCCACGCTCGCGAGACTCCGACTCCGCCGCCGCGTCCCGTTGCGCAGGCCCATCGCCGCCAGCGTCGGCTGACGACTCGCCTCCGAACGCTCCAGCGTCGAGAGCAGCACCGCCACGCCCGCGAGCAACGCAATGAGCAGCAGCCCGCCTGCGCCGAAGAACAATCCCGCCGACGCGCCATCACCGCCGAACGCCGCCCAGCCGATCATTCCGAGCGCCGCAACTCCGGAGCCGAGGGCGACCCAGCGAGCCCGCCTTCCTTGGGCATTGGGCATTGCGCATTGGACATTCTCGCCGGCCCCTTCGGCGAGAAGCTCCCGCGCCGGACGCCGCGCCTGTTTGCGCAGCACGATCCAAATCGTCACCGCACTCACCACCACGCTGGCGAACAATCCAATCACCAACGTCGTGGGCGTCGCGTGAAAGCGCAGCGCGGAGGTGCCGACCGCATCCCGCCAGAGCGTCGCCAAGCCGTAGAGCATCGCCTGTGCGTAACCGATGCCGCCCGCCATGCCGATGAGTCCGCCGAGGAACGCAATCGCCACACCCTCGCCCAGCAAGAGATTGCGTACGCGCGCCGGCGTGAACCCGAGCGCCAACAGCACCCCAACTTCATTCGTGCGCTGCTCGATGCCGAACTGAAACAGCAACGCCATGAGAATCAACGCCGCGAGAATAAGGAAGAAACTGAACCCGATGAACAGCCCGCCAAAATCCTGCGACTGACTTGCGCCGGCCAGCGCTTGTGCCCGGACAGGTTCGAAGCGCAAACCGAGGTCAGAAGGATTGATGTTGAGGAGGAGAGATTCTTCCAAATGCTCTCGATAGTTTGAATTCTCCAACGCCGATAAGGAAGCAAGCTGCGGCGTAGGAAATCGAATTGCCGTCAAATCCCCGAAACGATTCGCCCACATCTTTTGTCCAGCGGCGAGCGTCAAGAAGGCCTTTGGCGTCCCGCGATACTTTTTCCAATACGCCTCGTCTTCGTCGCGAATCTTGTGGACCAGCGGGAATCCCGCGTCCCATTCGTGGGTGCTTTCGGCTTTGGCGAGCCCCGGAAACTCCGGCATCAACGTACGATCTCCATGCACGCCCTCCATCGGCACGATGCCCCGTACGCGGAAACGATTCGTCCGCTCGACAAGATTCGCCCCGGACTCGGCAAGGTAGTAGGTAAGGTCAATCTCATCTCCAACCTTGAGCCGCATGTCATCCGCCAACCATTGATTAACGAGAATCTCGTCATCCTTCATGTCCGTTGGCGTCCACGGCGAGCCAGCAGCGGTAACCATCGAGTAGGGCACCGAACGTTCGCCAGCCCGAAGTTGATTGACCAGATACGTCAAAACCGGTCTGGCGTTGGTAGAAAGGGAGCGACGAGCTTCCATCGTCCACATAATCACTTCTGACAGATCAGGCGCTGAATGAGCACCCGATCTTGACCAGGCGTTTGTCTCAGGTTCGAACACTGCGCTCGAGATGGGCGGCTCGATGAATATGCGATCTGAAATGATTTCGCTGGTCCCTTGGTTTGTATCCACCCGCAATCTGACGCTGTAATCAGCCAAAGTTGCCTTTAGAGCCAAAGTTCGATTTGCGTCGCTACTCGTCGCCTGAGGCGAGAAATATCGCCAGCCGTCATTCGAGTGGCCCGTCAGGCGCTCCCAAAATACAGAAACCCGTAGCCTGACTTTTCCAAAAAAGGTGTCAGCTCCTAGAAGTCGATCGAGATCAAGCGGAGCGAGATTCCAGTACCTTCCTATTACCGCTACGTTGGCTTTACCTTTGAGACCAGCCGCATTGCAAAGCTCCTCTTGATTCACGAAAGCGTTCAGCGGGGGAGTCTGATTCGCCTGCAGACTGAAGTTGCCCATCAGCTCGGATTTAGCAATCGAGTGAACTTTCAGCCGCAAGGCGATGCTGGCATCGTTCTGAGGCGTAATGGGCACTTCACGGGACAACGCACTCGGCTTGTGAATCCGCAGCACAACTTCATCGCCAGTTTGCGCACGCAGCCGCATGGCAAGAGTCTCATTCAAAGCCACGAATCCCTTTGGAATCACGTCACCCCGAGACTGATTGGTTCCTGAAGCTGAATTCCGAGGGTCGCCAGGGTGCCAAAAGGCGGGAGTAGCGCCAATGACGTTAACCAAGTTGGCACGGGCACCGCCGTCTTGCCGTGCTGCAGTTCCCGGAAGTCGTAGCAAAGAAGCCGCATGTGCGTGCGCTTGTTCTCCTGTTTCCCGCGGGTCAAACGGATTTAGTTTCTGGGCGAACTCATGAGTAAAAAACCTGTCATGCGGTGTCATAGCCGCGTCCACCCAACCCAGCCGCTGCAACGCCAGTTCGCGCAGGCTGAGCCGCACCGAATCACCGACGACGAGCGCGCCAATCAACGCCGCGCTGCCGACCGCAGCGCCGAGCAGCACGCCCAGATGCCCGCGCCAGTGAAAGCGCAGGCTGCGCGTGATGAGCGTTCGCAGAGTCATCGGATGACAGGCAACACGAAACGGCTACTTCCCGATTTCTTTGATCTTCTCTCCGACCTTCTCGAAGGCCTCGCCTGTCTTCTCCGCTCCCGCCTTCACCGCATCCTTCGTCTTATCCACGGCGGTGCCGACCCCATCGCCGACCTTCTCAGCGGTGTTCTTCACAGCGTCCTTCGTCTTGTCGTAAGCCTTCTCCGCCGTGTCGCCGATTTTCTTCGCTCCGTCCTTCACGGCGTCCGTCGCGGACTGTGCTGTGTCCTTGGTGGTTTCCTTCACCTTCTCGGCAGTCGTCTTTTCCTTGCAGCCAGACGTGAAAAGGAACGCGACCGCAGCCAGCAAACCGACCAATGTGCATTTGATGTTCATGATGAGCCTTTCGTTTCCCTCCAATTAAGCGGTCGCACGCCCAATGGCAAACCTTGATTCCGCAACAATTTCGTCTGCGTGAGCGTCTGCCTCACGCAAAGGACGCAATGCGGTCGGAGGGCCGTGGATCTCATCCTCGCCCTGGCGGACGGCGCTTAGCACGCGAGGGAGCCGCAGACGATGCAGACAGCCTTTGCGTCCTTGGCGCCCGTTGCGTGAAGAATTCCCAATCCGGGGTTTACACGGATCAGAACACCGCCCTCGAACAGTTGGCACGGCCACGTGGACTGCGCTATGATACCGCGACTTGCACATTCCACGTTGTATCCGAATGGACTCATTTACGAGGACGCCAGCCACCATTCTGCTGGTGGTTCTTTGCGCATTTCTGCCGTCGCTTACCCGGGCCTTTGAAGAACCGGGCCATGAACACGGCCTGCCGAACCTCGACAAGCGCCTCGACGCCCAGCCGGCGGACAAATCTCTCACGACCGAAAAGTCGTCCGGCGCCCAGAAACTCCGCGGGCAGCTTCATGGACTGCGCGTCGAGCACGACCTCGTTCGTCAGAGCCCGAAGCACATCGCCTCCACAAGCGGCTTTCTGACCGGACCCGGTGGCGAAGGTGCCACCATCAGCGCCGCCGGCGCACGCACGGTTCCGGCGGGCGATCCGCACCGCGTCATCAAAGCCTTCCTGAACGAACACCGCGCGGCGTTTGGGCACGGACCTGAGATTCTCGACCAGACTCGGCTCAAGGCCGACTTCACCGCGCGCAACAACAACCTGCGCACCATCGTCTGGGAACAACGCCTCGACGACATCAGCGTTTACGAGAGCGTGTTGATTGGGCACGTCACTGCGCGCGGAGAACTGGTCAGCGTCTCCAGTCACCTCATCGCGGAACCCGCCACTGCCGCGAACGCCGGCACTCCCAACCGCGTTGCCTTGCAGAACTCGCCGACACTGAGCGCCGCCGAGGCTGTTCGGATCGCTGCCGATTCCCTCGGCGAAATCCTCGCCGCCAGCGACATCGTTGCACTCGCCGCGCAGCCCGCCGGAAGCGAGCGCCGACAAACGTTCAAAGCCGGTGGCCTCCCTGGAACCGCGCAGGCCAAGCTCACGTGGTTGCCGATGAACGAATCGAGCCTGCGCCTCTGCTGGGAGATCGACATCACGCGGCGCTTCAACAGCGAGCGTTACCGTGTGTTGATCGATGCGCAGACGGGCGAACTTCAGATCCGCCAGCGCCTCACCGTTTATCTCACGCCGGCGACGTTCAACGTCTTCACCAGCGACAGTCCCTCGCCCTTCTCGCCCGGGTGGCAAACGCCGAACACCAACCAGCCGCCGCTAGTCCCGCGCACGCTCGTCACCCTCAGCGCGCTGAACACCAACGCATCGCCGATTGGCTGGATCAGCGAAGGCGGCAACGAAACGCGTGGCAACAACGTCGATGCGCACACCGACTTGAACGGCGACGACATTCCGGACCTCCCTCGTCCGCAAGGCTCGCCATTCCGCGTCTTCAATCCGCCGCTGGATCTTACCCAATCACCCAACACCTACAGCGACGCCGCCGTGGTGCAGCTGTTTTACTGGTGCAACTGGATGCACGACCGCCTGTATGAACTCGGCTTCGACGAAGCGTCCGGCAATTTCCAGAAGGACAACTTCGGCCGCGGCGGACTCGGCAATGACGCCATCATCGCCGATGCGCAGGACGGCTCGGGGTTCAACAACGCGAACTTCACGCCCAGCGCGGACGGCGTGCCCGGTCGCATCCAGATGTTTGTCTGGACCGGACCGAACCCGGACGTGGACGGCGACTTCGACGCGGAGGTAGTGATTCACGAATACGTTCACGGCCTGAGCACGCGCCTGGTCGGTGGCGGCGTGGGCATCAGTTCGTCGCAAGCCGCCGGCATGGGCGAAGGCTGGTCGGATTTCTATGCGCTCGCATTTCTGAGCGAACCGGGCGACGACCTCGACGCCGCGTATGGGTTCGGTGGCTACGTCACGAGTCAGCTCTCCGTCTTGCGCGAGAACTACTACTTCGGCATCCGGCGTTATCCTTACTCCACGGACCTGTCGAAGAATCCGCTCACGTTCAAAGACATCGATCCCGCCCAAGTCAGCGCACATGCCGGCGTGCCGATGAACCCGCTCTACACCTTCAGCCCGCTGCAGGCCGCCGAAGTCCACGCCCAGGGCGAAGTGTGGTGTGCGATGCTCTGGGAAGCGCGCGCGAATCTGATTCGCAAACACGGCTTCAGCGTGGGCAACCAGCTCATCCTCCAGCTTGTCACGGACGGCATGAAGCTCTCGCCGCCCAACCCGACCTTCACACAGGCGCGCGACGCGATCATCCTCGCCGACCTCGTCAACAACAGCGGCGCGAACTACGGCGACCTCTGGGCGGCGTTCGCGAAACGCGGCCTCGGCTTCAGCGCCATCACCGCGAACACAGCGACGACGGGCGGCATCATCGAAGCCTATAACCTGCCCGACGCGCTCTTCCTGAACAACACCGCCAGCTTCGCGGCATCCGGTCCGATCGGCGGCCCACTGGCTCCCGCCTGTCTCGCGTATCCGATCACCAACATCTCCACCCAGGCCGTCGTCTGGAGCGTGCGCGCGAATCAACCCTGGCTGTCGCACTCGCCAACCAGCGGCACGCTCGCACCCGGCGAAGCCGCAGTCGTGAACGCCTGCCTGACCGCCGATGCGAATGCCCTTCCGCTCGGTTACTTCACCGACACGATCACGTTCTCCAACCACGTCACCGGCATCGCCCAAACCCGTCGTGCGGAAGTGCGCGTGCTGAACTTCGCCGCGATGCCATTCCGCGAAGACTTCGAGAGCGGCGTGATTGGCCCCGCGTGGTCCGTGACCGGCACCGCCGATTATCAAACTCGAGTTTCATTCCTCGATGAACCGCACGGCGGGAGCAATCATCTCGTGCTCGATTGCGTCGGCGGACGCCGCTCGCGCAACGAACTCACGCTCGGGCTCGATCTCGGCGGCTACACGAACGTCGTGTTGAAGTTTTGGGCGCGTTCGTTTGGCGACGAAGCGGATGGACCACCCACGCGCCCGTTCCAGGTCGGCGCGGACTTCGACGGCGTGGCCATCAGCGAAGACGGCGTGAATTGGTACGAGGTTCAAAACCTGCGCGACATCCCGCCGATCTACACGGAGTTCACGGTCGATCTTGATGCGGCGATCGCCGAGTTCGGCCTGCGTTACACGTCCACATTCCAGATTCGCTTCAATCATGTGGATGACTTCGCGGTTCCGTTCGACGGCATTGCGCTCGACGACATTTCTGTGAACGGCAATCCCGCCACGCGGTTGCTCGTTTCAGCTCCCGCATCCGCGCGCGAAGGCGATGGTGCCCTGAGCGAACGAGCCATCGTGGAACTCAGCGCGCCGGTCAATCAACCTCTCACAATCACGCTCACCGTCAGCGAAACCAAAGAACTCTCAGTGCCGCCGACGGTAACGATTCCCGCTGGCACCAACCGCGCGGAGTTCAGCATTCGCATCTTGGATGACACCGCTCTGGACGGCACGGTGCCGGCGATCATTCGCGCCGATGCGCCCGGCTATTTCGGCGGCAGCGCGACCATCGCTATCGCTGACAACGAGAAGGCGGCGTTACGCGTCAATCTGCCGCGCAAGATCCGCGAGGGAGGCCGACTGCAGAAGGAAGGCATCGTGCGCGTTCATCCCCGGCCCAGCCGCGACGTGCTGGTAAGATTGACCGCATCGCATCCAGGCGAACTCGCCGTCCCAAGCTCCGTCACGATTGCTGCCGGAGAAGCTTCCGTCGCATTCGATCTCGTCGCCGTGGACGACAACCGGATTGACGGCGCGAAGACCGTGACGGTCACCGCGCACGTCGACAACTGGATCGATGGGAGTGATTCCATCCTGGTGCTCGACAATGAAATCCCGCGCGTATCCGTGGTGCTGCCGCCGTCGATCAGTGAAGCCGACGGCGTGAAAACCAACGCGGGAATCGTGCGCCTCTCGGGAACGCACCCGACGAGTCTCAGCGTCAGCCTGACCTCCAGCGACGCGACACGATTGACGGTGCCGGCTTCTATCGAAATTCCGGCGGGCGCGCTCGAACAACGCTTCGACCTCACCGCGATCGACAACACCACGACCGAAGGGTTGCGGTCCGTTCGCATTCGCCCGAGCGCCGCGGGCTTCTCGTCGCGCGCAGCAACCATTGACGTCATCGACGATGAAACTCCGCCGCTGGTTTACAATCCCGAGCCCGCCAATGGCGCCACGAACATCCCCGTCTCTGTCGAGCTGCGCTGGAGCGCCGGCGTTGGCGAGATCTTGAGAAACGGCGGGTTCGAATCCGGCGACTTCACCGGCTGGCTCGCCACCAACGGCGGCTACGGCGCATGGATCATCAACGACGGAACATTCGATCCCGACGGGCCGGAGGACACCAACGCGCCCGTCAGCGGCAGCTACAACGCGCTGGTGGCACAAATCGGCGGCGGCACTCACCTGCTCTTCCAAGACGTTCGCATTCCCGCCGAAGCGCTGGGCGCGACACTTTCGTGGATGGATCGCATTCGCAATCACGCCTCCTACTTCGCGCCGAATCAGCTCTTCCGCGCGGAGATTCGCAACCAGCAGAACGCCGTACTCGACGTCGCGTTCACCACCCAACTCGGCGATCCGTTGTTGTCCGAGTGGACGCCGCGCCAATTCTCGCTCGATCGTTACCGCGGCCAGACCGTGCGCATCGCGTTTTATCAGGAGGACAGCACGGGCTATTTCAACACCTACCTCGATGACGTGAGCGTGAGACTGGGTGACGCGGCGACTTCGACGACCTTCGATGTCTACTTTGGCACCACGACCAATCTCGGGCCGACTGAGTTTCTCGGGAACACCACTAATGCCTCATGGACCATGCCCGGGCTGGCGCTCAACTCGACTTACTTCTGGCAAGTCCGCGCCCGGCGCGGTGCATCCGTCACGGCGGGATCTTTGTGGCAGTTCACGACCCGCGGCGTGGGACGCGTGCATCACTTCGAATGGGCGCGCGTGGCCTCACCGCAAGTTACCGGCGAACGCTTTCCGATCACCGTCACGGCGAAAGATGACCTGAACAACACCGTGAAAGATTTCACCGGAACGGTCACGGTCGACGGACTGCCCGGCAGCGGCACCGCATCGAGCATCGTGATTTCCGAGCTCGATATCGGTCTGGGTGACAGCGCAGAGTTCCTGAATGTCTCCGGGCTCCCAGTGGATTTGTCAGGGTGGCAGATCTCGATCTACGACAACACTTCCTGGCCTGCTCCCGCGGGCACCGTAACGATCCCGTCCGGATCGATCTGTCCCGCCGGCGCGATGTTCACGCTGTCGGACAATGGCGAAGCGCCGGGAGAGTTCCCGCGACTGGAGCTTGGCACCAACGTGAACTGGTCGTTCGCGCCGCTCGGGAATCCGATGGCCGTCCTCGTGCGCGATGCCGGCGGCGATGTCGTGGATTTCGTCAGCGCCGGAAACGCGGACCCCGAGCTCATCACCGTTCCACGAAAAATTCCCGCCGCTGAATGGAGCGGGCTGCCCACCTTCGTCGTGGTCACGAACACAACCTTCACGATTCAACGCACTGGCGCCGCCGACCACAACGACGCCTCGGACTGGACACCGACGAGTCCCACCTTCGGCGCGTTCAACGACGGACTGGAGCTGCCATTCGCGAAGCAGGGCCTCATTCCCGTCAGTCCCACGCTGCTGACGAATTTTGTCACCGGCGTGTGGAATGGTTTTCTCACCGTGGAAAGCGCCGCGCCGCGGTTGACCCTCGAGGTTCGCGATTCCACCGGCCGTTCCGGTCGGGCGAATGAGATAGCCGTCGTCACACCCAACGACATCTCCGTCGCCGTTGCTGATTCGCCGGACGTCACGCTGGTGGGTGGCGAACTTCGTTACTTCGTCACGGTGACCAATCCGGGCCCGACTCGCGTCACCGGACTTCTCCTGACCAATGTCCTCCCGACCGGCGTCAACTTCATTTCCTACACCACGTTCAACGGCGCTTGCACTAATCACGACGGTTTCATCATTTGCGCGCTTGATGGTCTCTCCGCAGGCGACAGCGCCCGCATCACGTTCAACACCCGCACGCTGACCATGGGCACGCTGACCAACACCGCGATGATCAGCCGCGCGGCGGGCGATCCGTTCCTCGGAAACAACCAGGCGTCCGCCGTGACCACTGTCACCGGGCCGTTCATCACCGTGACCAACGTCGCGCTCACGGAAGGTTCCGGCGTGACCAATCGCCTTCGAATTCCCATTCGGCTCTCCGCACCGGCGCCGCTGCCGGTCTCGGTTGCGTTCGCCACGAGCAACTTCACGGCGACAGCGGGGCTGGATTACCTCGCGACCAACGGCGTGCTGGTATTTGAGCCGGGTGTGACCAACCTGAGTGTCGAGGTCGCGGTCATCGGGGATCGCGTGGATGAAAGCCTCGACATCTTTTTCCTCAACCTGTTCTCCGCCACCAACGGCGTGATCGCCGTCGGCCAAGGACGCTGTCGCGTGACCGATGATGATCCGACCCCACAACTGACCATCCGCGACGTCACTGTCACCGAAGGTTCCGCCGGTTCGACAAACTACGCAGAATTCGTCCTGCAACTGAGCGGGCTGAGCGGCATCGAGGTCGGTTCAGCCTTTACCACGAGCGACCGCACCGCCACGGCGCCATCGGATTACCTGACCACCTTCGGAACGATTACCTTTCAGCCCGGCGTCACCTCGCAGATCATCCGCGTGCCCATCATCGGAGACCGACGGTTCGAGCCCGAAGAATCCTTCACGCTGACCCTGTTCAATACCGTGGGGATGGTTCCGCCCAGCACGCCGCCGAAAGTCACCATCATCGACGACGACGATCGTGAGCTGGATCATTTCGTCTGGAGCGACGTGCCTTCGCCGCAATTCGTCGACGTACCCTTCATCGCCACCCTGAGCGCGCGCGACGGTCTCGACCGTCCTGCGACCGGCTTCACGGGACCGGTGAACATTCGCGGAATCGCCAACCGTCGCAGCGTCGGAATCGGCAGCGGCACCAACACGTGGGATTATCCCCTCGCCACGCTGTTCCACGATGCGCGCGCCCAGATCATTTATCTCCCGGGCGAACTAGCCGGCGCCGGAAAAATCAACGGCCTCACCCTCAATCTCACCGCTGCACCCGGTCAGACCCTGAGCAACTGGACCATCCGCCTGAAGCATTCCCTGCTGACGAACTACACGCGCGCCGCATGGGAAACCTCCGGCTGGTCGACGGTTTATCAGCACGCCGAAACAATCACGTCACCCGGACGAACCACGTTCCTCTTCGAGACGCCCTTCGACTACGACGGCACCAACTCGTTGCTGGTGGACTTCAGTTTCAACAACGCCAGCTTCACGGTGAACGGCCTGGTGCGCTCCACCATCACGCCGCAACGGCGTGCGCTCGTGTTCCAGACCGACAGCGCCTTCGGTGATCCGCTGCGATGGGACGCCTCGACCGCCCCGGCACCGCTGTTGGTGGATAGAATTCCAAATCTCGAAGTGCAGTTTGAAACGCCTGTGAACCTGTCGCCTTCAGCGCCAGTGACCGTCACAAACGGCGTCTGGATCGGCCCGGTCACCGTGCATGAGCCGTGGCAAAATCTTTTCCTTCGCGCCAGCGACGGCGAGGGCCGCATCGCGGAAGGAAACTCATTCGATGTGGAATCGTCTGCGGACACCGATGGCGATGGATTGCCGGATGCGTGGGAGCGCGGTTACTTCGGGTCAATCGATGGCGGCGCGAGCGACGATGCGGATGGTGACGGCGTGGATAGCTTGCGCGAGTTGCGTTCGGGAACGAATCCCGCGGATCGCGAAAGCGCGGCATTGATTCGCTCGGTGCGCGCGAACGGCGCGGATCTGGTGGTGCGTTTCCGCTCCGTGAACGCAAAGCTCTATCAACTGGAGAAATCAACTACGTTGGGAATGGGGAACTGGGCCTTGGTGGGATCGGCCATCCCCGGCAATGGAACGGAGCTCTCGGTCACGGATCCGGGCGCGGCGCGAACCGGCGGATGGTTTTATCGACTGCGGGTGCTGCCTTGATGGACCGCACCGCCGGACCTCACTTCGCCTCCACTTTGATCACGCCAGTCTTCGGATCGTAATTGTACTTCATCCCGTTTGGAGCCGGCGGAAGGCTGTGGAGAAAATCAGGCACGAGTGCCTCAAGGCTCGGTGGAAACTTTCCCTCGGTGGCCTGATACATCTTGATGGCCTGATCGAGTCCGACTGTGGAAACAACCTTGCCCGCCCGCTTCTGCGCCTGATTCACCGCGCCAAGGTAATCGACCGGTGCCGTGAGCGGATTGCCGCTGGAAGTGGTGTTGGTTTGTTTCGAGGTGGAGGAATCGCTTTTTCCGCAGCCGAGCGAAAGGAGACCGGCCAACAACAAGGAGGCCGTAGTTAAGTTCACCAGGTTCATTGTTATTGGCCGGTTGATTTTCAGGCATGGAACAGGCAGCACACCTTCCGATGTGCCGCCCGATCAGCACCAGACTACTATTTCGGCGGAGCCGGAACAGCGTTGGTCGACGGCACCGCAGGCGTGGTCGGCTCGGGAGCCTTTTCGCTGCAGCCCACAAGGATGAAGGAAACAGCGACGGTCAGTAACGCGAGTATTTTCATAGTTTGGTTGTGATGTTTGGTGGAGCCGGACTTGTTGTTCGCACCCAGCCCCTTCGCCGCGCAGCCTACAACACGACTCCGACTTGCCAAGCACTTATTCCAAGAGCGTCACGCCCGGGATCTACCGGAACACCGGCTCCCTCGGCGCGGTCATTCCATCGACCAAAGCGAACACGCTGACTCGGAGATCGTCGCTCCGCGCCTTTGTTCACGGATGCGTGTAAGGCGCCTGCAATCCCAGCGGCAGACCGAACCCCCAGTAGGCCAGCAGCAGAATCGTCCAACCGATCAGGAACGCGAACGAGTACGGCACCATCAGCGAGACGAGCGTGCCGATGCCGGTGCTCTTCACGTAGCGCTGACAGTAGATGACGATGAGCGGGAAGTAGGGCAACAGCGGCGTGATGATGTTCGTGCTGGAATCGCCAATGCGAAACGCGGCCTGCGTCAACTCCGGCGAGAGCCCGAGCTGCATCAGCATCGGGACGAAGATCGGCGCGAGGATGGCCCACTTCGCGGAGGCGGAACCGATGAGCAGATTCACCACCGTGGTCAGGAGGATGACACCGACAATCGTCACCTGCGGCGGCAGCGCGAGCGTCTTCAAAGCCGTTGCGCCCTTGATGGCAACGAGCGCGCCGAGATTGGATTCGCGGAAGGCGTAGGTGAATTGCGCCGCCGCAAATGCCATGACGAGGTAATAACCCATCCCACTCATCGCCCCACTCATGCCTTTGATCACGTCGCGATGCGTCTTTACCGTGCCGGCCACGTAACCGAAGACAATTCCGGGCAGCAGGAACAGGAGGAAGATCAGCGGTACGAGCGATTCCATGAGCGGCGCGCCGTGGGACGCGAGTTCGCCCGTCTTTGAGCGCAACGGCGATGTAGCCGGCCACGCTGCGACTGCGAGGAGAATCAATCCGAACACAAACGTGGCAATGCCTGCTCCCAAACCGCGCTTCTCCGCCGAAGTCATGAGACCAAGGTCGGCGTGTTCGTCGTTCTTCTGTTGATCGACGGCCGTGCGGCGCAGGCGCGGTTCGATGATGCGGTCCGTGATGAACCAGCCGACCGCGATGATGAAGAGCGTGGACGCCGCCGTGAAATACCAGTTGCAGAGCGGATTCACCATGCGCGTGGGTGCGATGATTTGCGCGGCGGATTGCGTGAAGCCTTGCAGCAACGGATCGAGCGACGACGGCAGGAAGTTCGCGCTGAAACCGCCGGACACGCCCGCGAACGCTGCGGCGATGCCCGCCACCGGATGTCGTCCCGCTGCCGCGAAGATCGCGCCGCCGAGCGGAATCACCAGCACGTAGCCAACGTCCGCCGCCGAGTGGCTCATGATAGCAACGAGCAACAGCACCGGGGTGAGCAGCATCTTCGGCGTGATGTTCATCAGGCTCTTGAGACCGGCCTTGATGAAGCCGGTGTGTTCAGCGACGCCGAGCCCAAGCATCGCCACGAGCACGACGCCGAGCGGCGGGAAGTCCGTGAACGTCTTCACCATCTTGGAGAGAAATCCGGCCAGCGCTTCGCCACTGAGCTGGTTCTTCACCTGGATGGCCGCGGATGAAACAACCTCGCCCGCCTCGTTGCGCTTCACCGAGCGCGGATCGATGTCCGTGAACTGAACGGACGACAGCGCCGCCGAAAGCACCCACGTCAGCAGCAGCGCGATGACGAAGAGCACCGCCGGGTCCGGCAGTTTGTTGCCCGCCCACTCGATCCAATTGAGTGCGCGTTGGGAAAAGGTGAGCGGTCCGGTCGGGGTTCTGTCGGTGGCTGCCATGGTAACGGTATTGATGTTTTCGTTTTCCGGCGCGCGGAGTATGCGCAGAGGCCATCAACTGGGGCAACCTTGAGATTCGAGAAGTCGGCAGCACGAGGAAGGCGCCGGCAGCAAGAACGATCAGCGCATCATCTTCATCGCGCGGCGCTCGGCAACGGGCCCGCGCTTTTTCGTGCTCACCTTCGTTCCGTCCGAGAACGTAACGGTGAGCGGCGCGTCCGTGAGATTCCACACCACATACGTCTTCACGCCGGCTTTGTTGAACACCGCGTAGACCGGGTAGTCCGCCGTGAAGGAACGGTCCGGCTTGCCGAGCGCCTGCAGGTTGTAAATCCAATGCGCGACGTTCGCGCGCGTGTTGCCGTCTTCGATCTTCTTCGCCGGATCAGCGGCTTCGTAGAGACGAATGGCGTCCGCCGGATCGCTCAGCGCGCGATACATCCACGCTATGTCCGGCCAGTTGTCGAACTGATCGCCGCCTTTGAACTCCGCGACGAGCGCGCGGTAGTTCTTCTCCGCGTACACCGGGAAGTGGCCGAGGTAAAGCGAGCCGCCGTGAATCGGTAGCCAGTTGATGCCGTGCACGAGCTGCGGATCCGCAGTGAACCACGTTTCGTTCGCACCCTTGCCGCCCCAGATCATCGTGGCCACGCTCGGCGTGAAGGCGGCCGGATGATTCTCGTCGCGCACGTCGAACCAGTATTCCTGGATCGCATTCATCTCCGTGGTGAATAGGAACACGCCAAGATCGCGCAACGCCCGGTCGCCCGTCGCTTCGGCCCAGAGGATCAATCCGGTCCACGCGTTCATCGCTTCAGACGACGACTCGTTGTTGTTGCCGTCTGGAAAGTGCGACGTGCCGCTCGCCCACGAATGACCCGAATACGGATCAAAGCAGCGCAGGAACGGGAACATCGCATCCGCACGATCCGGGCTGACGACGTCGCGGATGAGCAGCTTCACCATCGCACCCCAACGCGCGTCCGCGGCCCACGCCGGATCGTGGCGCGCGAGCTCGGCGGCGGCCTTGATGAAGTAGCCGTAGTGGAAATGATGATCGTTCAGCTCCGTGTCGCTGCCGTAGCTCGCGGGATAACCGATGAGCGTGCCGACGCGTTCGTCATAGTGGAACAACGTCTTGGCCTTCGCCGCGCCGTTCGGGCCGGTCGCACTGAACCAATCTTCCAGCTGCCCACGCATTCGCTCGCGCATGGTGTTCGCCGCGTTCGTGAGTCCGTAGAACTCGGCGATCGGAATCAGCGTGGTGAGTTTGCCGATCTGTTTCCCGTTCCAATACGTGTCCGGCGCGGGCGTCACCACGCGATTCAACTCCGCATCAATTAGCGGCTGCACCTGCGCGGGCGTGCGACCGCCGGCATCCGGCAGCGCAGGCAGCACGCCGGGGAACTTCATGCGTGTGGTGAACTCGTTCCCCTGCGCGAGCTTCATCGTGCCACGCACGGAGTTGTACGCCGCGGGCAGCAAGGCCGACGCGGTGTTGCGCCATTGATGCGGATACAGCGCGAACAGCGTCCCCGCGTCGTCGCCCTCGTGGACTTTTGTCGTGAAGCGGAAGGTCGAGGTGACGTCGCTCGTCGCGGCCGTATAACTCCACTCGATGCGCGTGTCGGTGACGTGCGCGTGGGCGACGCGGTGGAAGCGCTCGAGCGTCGCGGGATCCTTGTCCGGCAACACGGCCACGGAGAAGTAGATCTTCCCGGCGGTGTCGCAGAGAAACTCCTTCGTGCCGAAGCCGCGCCAGGTCGAACCGATCGGCGCGAAGAGTCCGAAGTGCCGGCCGTTCACCGTCACACCAAGCGTCGCGCTCTGCGCAGTGCCAGACCATACGCGCGGTACAGAGCTGAACGCCAGGCGCGGCGTGCCGCCGGTATAGAGCGCATAGACAAAAGGTGAGCCGTGGCCGTAGGAGACACGCAGGCTGTGCTCGTTTGCCGTGTAGAGCACGTCCACGAACCAGTCACTGAAACCATCGACGAGCGGCTTGCTGAAGTTCGTCTGCGCGGAGTGGCCGAGGATGAAGTCGTCCGTGCCGCCGGGCATCAGGCCGAAGATGCCCTTCGAGTTAGCGACGATATTCGCTCCCGGATACGCGATGCGCAGGCCGGCGGGCTCGGTCTTCACCGCGAGCGGATGCGGGTAATGCGCGAACGCATTGGACGCCCACGCGAGCGAGCTCCACCAATCGTTGGAGGGCATCTTGCCGGGCACGCGGTCGGTCTTGTAGATGGTGGCGGGCGGGCCCTTGGTGCCGGCGGGTCGTTCCGTGGTGTAACTGCCCGCGCCCGCCGGGATGACCTCCGCGCGCCCGACCGCGCACGGGAGAAGGAACAGGACGGCGAGCCAGCGGAACGATTGGACAATCACCCGATGTTTATCTCAGCGAGCGGCAGGCGGCGGCAAGCGGGGAGTGACGGAGTTCGCATCCTTCGGTGGAGCGAGGCTCCGGCGAACCCTAATCATTACGGGAGACTGTGCTATTCACCAAACGGGTAATTCCAGGCAGCCTCGGATTCTCGGAGTTCGGCGCTTTGCCGGCATCACAAGCTGCTCGACCTCCTCGATCTGATCAGGGCTCGACGGAGTCTCGCCCCACCAGATTTTGGATCAGTGATTGAAACGGAACTCCGCGCCAGTGAGGAGGGACCACAGCAGTTCGCGGGTGGCCGCTTCGGGGTTCCTCGCGCGCGTGGTCAGGTAGGCGGTGGCGCGGGTGAGTTCCTCGGAATCTGGGGCGCGGCCGAGCACAGACGCGAAGGCGGCTTGCACGCGGTCGCGCGGCGTGGCGAGGGCGAGGAGTTTTTCCGTGAGGTTGCCGTCCTTGGGCTGGAGGAGTTCGTCGAGGAGCGGGTTGTTGGTGAGGAAGAGCGCTTGCTTGAGGTTCGCGTTGAACTCGACGGGGAAAAGTTCCGGGAACGCATCGACGAACTTCGCGCGGGTCTTGTCGTGTTGCGGGAAGTTGCCGGCGGCATCGGGCGCGTGGCCGGTGGCGACGAGGGTGGAGCGCCAGAGGGATTCGGCGGAGAGCGGTTTCTCCAGCGCGTAGGCAAAGGTTTCGGGCGGTAGCTTCAGACCTTTGGCAGCGGGAGTGGAGTCGAGCTGGTAGGCGCGGGTGAGGAGGATGTTTCGCAGGAGCCGGCGAATGTCGTAGGCGCTTTGCTCGAAATCGCGCGCGAGCCACGCGAGGAGATCGGGGTGCGTCGGTGGATGCGCGGAGTCCATGCGATCGACGGGATGCACGAGGCCGCGGCCCATAAGCATGGCCCAGGCGCGGTTCACGAAGGCGCGGGCGAGCAGCGGGTTGTCGCGCGTGGCGAGGTTGGCGAATTCCTCGCGGCGCGAGAACTTGGGCACGGCACCGAAGCCAGCCTTCTTGCCTTCTTCGAGCGCGAGTTTGTACTTCTCCGGCGTGTCGGTTTCCTTTTCGTTGTCGCCGGGGCGCGTCTCGGGAATGACGGCGTCGTTCAGGAAGGCGAGCACGGCGTCCTGACTTTCCTTCTTCAGGTTCGCGAACTTCACGAAGCCGCCGATGGCGGACTCGGAGATCGCGGGGCCTTCGGGCGTGTCCATGTTCTTCCCGCGATTGAAGAACGCGACCATGCCCCAGTAATGCTTCTGTTTGATCTCGGGCGCGAGCGGGTGGTTGTGGCATTGCGCGCACTGGATCTGGAGTCCAAGGAGCGCGGGCGACACGGCTTCGACGATGGCCTGGTGATTGTCTTTCCGGTCGAAGAGAAAGCGGACGGCGCCGCGCTCGGTCTTCGATTCGGGACGAGCGATCAGCACGTCGCGCACAATGCGGTCCCAAGGGCGATTAGTCTGGAACGCCCACTCGAGGTAACCGTTCCACGAATCGTTCCGGCTGCGTTTACCCATGAGCACGACATCGAAAACTTCACGGAGATGACGGGCGTGTTCGGGACTGGCGAGCAGGCGGTCGGTGAGCGCGGCGCGTTTGTTCTTCTCGCGGGAGCTCAGGAAGGCGTCGAGCTCGGCAGTGGTCGGGATTCGGCCGATTAGATCGAGATGCACGCGGCGGGCGAAGGTGCGGTCGTCAGCGAGGCGGGCGACCTTGACGCGAACCTTCTCGGACTTGTTCGCTGCGACTGCTTGGGCGAGGCGGCTGCGTTCGCGGTCGAGGTAGAAGTCGATCGCTTCGCTCGGAGTGGCACGTTTGGGCGGGAGAATCTTCGGTACGTTCGGGCGGACGAGTTGGTAATTGCTGGCGTTCCATTCCGGCGCGGAATTGGTGGTGGAGGCGGAAGCCGCGCCGGTCTTCGGCAGGGACGCGATCCACATCTTGAGCAGCGCGATCTCGTCTTCGCTGAGCTGGTAATCCTTCGGCGGCATGTGCTGCTCGGCGCCAGGTTGGACGAACTTGTAGACGAGACTGGCGGCTGGATCGCCGGGGACGATGGCGGGACCGGAATCGCCGCCTTTGAGCATCGCCGGCAGCGTGGTGAGATCGAGTTCGCCCTTTTGCTTCACCTCGCCGTGGCACTTGAAGCAGTGCTGGCTGAAGAGCGGCTGGATGTGCGCGGACCAAAGGGCGGAGGATTTGTCGGCGTCCGCCGCGGTGCACGGCGCGAGAGAACCAAGGGCCAACGCGAGCAGGAACACCGGTGCCCGGAGACGGCGATAGTTCCGGGGCGACAGGGATGGCAGCTGCATTCGCATGGGTTGATTCAGTGGCTGCATTGTGACCAGCGTTGGATGCGTGAGCAAGGCCGTGAATTCAGGTGTTTTTGGCGGGAGATACTTACAAAGGAGCCATTGCTTTTCGCCCTTGGCGGTGTAGAAAGGCAGGGAGCCAAACCGCTCATGCCATGACTGAATCGTTGCTCAAATCCCAGCTGGAACCCGTAGCACGTCGACAGCGCACATGGCGTCGGGCCCGCGCGCTCGCCATCTGCTGGGGAATCTTCGCCGTTCTCGCCCTCCTTCTCTTCGCCGCCCGCGCGTCGTTCGGCACGTCGCTCTCGCTGTGGGTTCCCATCTTGATGGGCGGAAGTGTTCTCGGAACGCTCATCGTTTGGGCGCGCTGGAATGACTGGCAGCCGGATTACCGCTCCATCGCCCGGAAGATTGAGGAACGTCATCCCGAACTGCACGCGCTGTTGCTCACGGCCATCGAGCAGAAGCCCGATCCCGCGATCGGCCAGTTGAATTTCCTCCAGCAACGCGTCGTGGACGAAGCGCTCGCTGAAAGCCGCCGGCATCAGTGGGTGGACACCGTTTCCGGTGCGCAACTCTTCGGCATGCGCGTCGCGCAAGTGGCCGCGCTGGCGCTGCTCGTCTTCGGGCTGTCGCGGCTGCACACCAAGTCTTCCGAATACGCGGCGCTCGGTCCGGGTGGATCGCTCAGTGTCACGGTGACGCCGGGCGATGTGACGTTGGAACGCGGCAGTGGTCTCGTAGTGCTCGCGAGGTTCACCGGGCAGGTCCCGACGGAAGCGACGCTCGTCATCGCGTCGGCGACTTCTACGAACACGCCGGCGAAACGCATTCCGCTTACGCGCAATCTCGCGGACCCGGTCTTCGGCGGCAGCATCACGGAAGTAGGATCGAACATCATTTATCGTGTCGAGTTCGGAAAGGAACGCTCACGCGACTTCGCGGTGAACGTCTTTGACTACCCTGCCCTGCAACGTTCCGACGCGCGCATCGTTTATCCGGAATACACCACGCTCCCGGAGAAGCGCATCGAGGAAACGCATCGCGTCAGCGCGGTGGAAGGATCGAAGGTCGACTTCACGTTGCAACTGAACAAGCCGGTCACTGGCGCACGTTTGGTCGGGAAGGATCGATCGATCATCCCGCTGACGGTGGAATCGAATCGTCCGCTCGCGCACTTGAAGGATTTCGCGTTGTTGACGAACGGCACTTACGAACTCCAGCTCATCGATGCGGATCGGCGCACGAACAAGTTGACCGCTCAGTTCGTGCTCGAGGCGCTGAAGAATCGCCGGCCCGAACTGAAGCTGCTCGCGCCTAGGGGAGACCAACGCGTGTCGCCGCTGGAGGAGATGAATTTCAATGGCGAGGCGTGGGATGACTTCGGTCTGCGCGATCACGGCCTGAGCTACACCGTTTCGGGCACGAACACGTTCACCATGACCTTCGGCACCAACAGCGCGCCGAACGAAAAGAAGTCCATCGCGCACCTGCTCAAGCTCGAAGAGCTGCGGGCACAGCCCGACCAGCTCGTGTCGTGGTTCCTGTGGGCGGATGACATTGGGCCGGACGGCAAGGTGCGTCGCACGGCGAGCGACATGTATTTCGCCGAGGTGCGCCCGTTCGAAGAAATTTATCGTGAGTCCCAAGCGCAACAGGGCGAGAGCGAACAGAGCCAGGGTAAGGGTCAGGGCAACGAAACGCAAAAGCTCGCGGAGTTGCAGAAGCAGATCATCAACGCGACCTGGAAGCTGGAGCGCGAACATTCCGGCAAAGACGCTTCAGATGCCTACAAGGCGGACGCGACGGTGGTGCTCGATTCGCAGGCGCAGGCGTTGACGCAGGCCGAGGCAATGCAGGAGCAGGTCACTGACCCGCGCTTCGCACCGCTCGTCGAGAGCGTGGTGAAGGAAATGGAGCAGGCGGCGAAGCATCTTTCCGAGGCGCGCGATTCGACGAAGGTGTTGCCCGACGCGCTGTCCTCCGAGCAATCAGCGTATCAGGCGTTGCTGAAGCTTTCGGCGCGCGAATACATGGTCCAGCGCAACCGCAATCAACAACAGGCGCAGGGCCAGGGCCAGCAGCGCAACCAGCAGCAGCTCGACCAGCTGGACATGAAGGAGCAGGACAATCGTTACGAGACCCAGCGTCAGGCCACGCCGCAGCAGAATCCCGAACAGAAGGAGCAGCTGCAAATGTTGAACCGGCTGAAGGAGCTGGCGCAGCGGCAGCAGGACATGAACGAGCGCATCAAGGAACTGCAGGCGTCCTTGCAGGAAGCGCAGACAGACGAGGAGCGCGAGGAGATCAAGCGCCGCTTGAAACGCCTGCGCGAGGAACAGCAGGAATTGCTGGCGGATGTGGACGAGATGCGTCAGCGGATGGAACGGCCGGAGAATCAATCCAAGATGGCGGAGGCACGTCAGCAATTGGAAAAGACGCGGAACGAGATTCAAAAGACGGCCGAGGCGCTGGAGCAGGAGCAGGCGTCGCAGGCGCTGGCTTCCGGCACACGCGCGCAACGCGATCTGCAGCAGCTCCGCGACGATTTCCGCAAAAAGACGGCGGGCGAGTTCTCCGACGAGATGCGGCAGATGCGCAACGACGCGCGCCAACTGGCGGAGAAGCAGCAGGAGATCAGCAAGGAGATGGAGGCGCTGGGCGACAAGAAGCAGAAGACGCTGACGGATTCAGGCAAGAGCAAGGAGCTGGCGGAGCAGTTGCAGCAACAACGCTCCGGGCTCACGAACCTGCTCCAGAACATGCGCCAGGTTTCAGAAAAGGCGGAAGCCGTCGAGCCGCTTCTGTCCAAGCAGCTCTACGATACCCTGCGCAAGAACAGCCAGGGGCAGACGGAGAATTCATTGAACATTTCGAGCCAGGCGCTGGCGCAGAACTTCAACCGCGAGGCGCGTCAATTCGAGGAGAAGGCCCGCGGCGAGATCAGTGAGTTGAAGGACGGCGTGGAGAAGGCGGCACAGAGCGTTCTCGGCGATGACGTGGAATCACTCCGTCTCGCCAAGCGCGAACTGGACGCGCTGGCTCAGCAGATTGAAGATGAAATTTCGCGGGCGACCGGACAGCGCGCGCAGACCAACGGCGCCGGGCGCGCCGGCAGTCAGCAAGGCAACCAGCAGCAAGCGCAGACGCAACAAGGCGGGCAGATGAATACGAATGCGACTACCACCAGCCAGCAGTTCCAACAGGGACAGCAAGGTCAGCAAGCCGGCGAAGGCCAGCAGCAGGGCGAGAACGGTCAGCAACAGTCCGGTCAACAGGGTCAACAGGGTCAACAGGGTCAACAGGGTCAACAGGGACAGCAGGGACAGCCCGGTCAGGGGCAGCAACCTGGGCAGGGACAAGGACAGCAGCCTTCGCAGCAAGGTCAGCAAGGACAACAAGGTGAAGGTCAGGGTCAGCAACCCGGACAACAGCAGCAGCAAGGTAATCAGCCAGGCCAAGGCCAGGGTCAGGATCAGCAAGGGCAGAACGGCCAGCAACCTGGACAACAGCCGGGCCAGCAGGGCCAGCAACCCGGACAAGGTCAACAACCGGGGCAAGGACAACAACCCGGCCAGGGACAAGGTCAACAGCCGTCTCAGCAGCAAGGTCAGCAGGGACAACAAGGACAGGGCCAAGGCCAAGGTCAGGGTCAGGGTCAGCAACCGGGGCAACAGGCGCAGCAGAATCAGCAGTCACAGCAACAACAACAGCAGCAGGGTCAGGGACAAGGGAAAGGGCAAGCCCAAGGACAGGGTCAAGGTCAGGGCCAGGGACAAAATCAGCAGCAAGCGCAGCAGGCTCAGCAAGGTCAGGGACGCGGCCAGGGTCGCCGGGGCGGACAGGCACCGCGGACTCCCGGTCAGCAGCAGCAACGGGAGCAGCTCGCCGAAACGGACCAGCAGGCAGAACGCACGCCGCAAGGCGCACAGAACGCCGGTCTAGGAACGGGTGGGGAGCGCACTCGCAATTTTAATCGCGCCCGGTTCTTTGATTCCAATCCCAACGGCGAACAGTCCGAGTCCGGCGGCGAAACGCCCAATGGTCCGCTCACCGGCCAGGACTACACCAACTGGTCCGACCGCATGCGCGACGTGGAGGAGATGCTGGATGTGCCGGAGCTGCGCAACGAAGTTTCCCGCGTCCGCCAACGCGCGCGGGAGGCGCGTGAGGAATTCAAGCGCCACAGCAAGAACCCGCAATGGGACTTGGTGAAGACACAGATTGGCACTCCGCTGGCGGAGTTGCGCAACCGGGTCTCCGAGGAACTGGCACGCCGCGAGAAGAGCGATTCGCTGGTGCCGATCGACCGCGATCCGGTCCCCGGCAAATACTCGGACCTCGTCCGCCGTTACTACGAGAAGCTGGGCACCGACGAGCCTGCGAAGTAAACGGTCATTCCCGTATCTCACCGCGCAGATAACAGTCCCCCTTGTTGTCGGACTGGTGCCGGCGCGCGTGGAGCGACGCGCCCCGCCATCTTCCTCACGCCGAATCGCAGCTTCTTGACGACGCCAGCGCTCGCGACCACTCTCGCCGAGCTTTGCCATGAACATCGCCTCGCTGTTTCGTCACACCGGTTTACTCGTCATCGCCTCGTCCACCTTCGTCACGTCGCTTTCCGCGGCGTATCTCGACGACTGGGCGCGCATGAAATCCATCCGCCCGCAGGAATACGTCTGCTATCGCGCAAGCGTGCCCATCCAGATCGACGGGAAGCTCGATGACGCGGCCTGGAAGAAGGCGCCTTGGACGCAGTACTTCGTCGACATCGAAGGTGATGCCCGGCCGAAGCCGCGTTTCCGCACCCGCGCGAAGATGCTGTGGGATGACAACTATTTCTACGTGGCGGCGGACCTGAAGGAACCGCACGTCTGGGGCACCATCACCAATCATGACGCGGTGATTTTTCAAGATCCCGACTTCGAGGTGTTCATCGATCCGGACGGGGACAGCCATGAGTACTACGAGTTCGAGATGAACGTGCTGAATACCGGCTGGGATCTGCGCCTGCCGAAACCCTACAAGGACGGCGGTCCGGCGCTGAATGAATGGGAGATTCCCGGCCTGAAGACGGCGGTTCACGTGAACGGCACGATCAACGACCCGTCGGACCGCGACAAGGGCTGGACGCTGGAGATCGCGTTTCCATGGAAGGCTCTGGGCGAGTTCTCGCACACGGCTGCTCCGCCGGATGAAGGCGACCAGTGGCGCGTGGGATTCTCGAGGGTCGAATGGCTGATCGAGATCATCGACGGGAAGTATCGCAAGGTGCCGGGCAAGAAGGAGGACAACTGGATCTGGTCCGCACAGGGCATCATCGACATGCACCGGCCAGAGAAGTGGGGATACGTGCAGTTCACGCGCGGGAAACCGGGCACGGTGAAATTCCGGCCGGATGCCTCGGCGCCGGCGCGCACGGTGTTGCAGGAGATTTACTATGCCCAGAAAGATTTCCAGAAGGCGAACAAACGCTGGGCGACCAGCCTCGCTGAATTGAAGCTCACGCCGCATCTCGGCAAGTCCCTCCGCCAGCCGCCTTCGCTGCGCGCGACAGCGGACGGATTTCAGGCCACGGTCGGCATCCCGGGAGCGAAGGGTGCGATCCAGCATTGGCATATCCGGCAGGATGCCCGGGTGTGGACGGAATAAGCCGCAGAGGTCTTCGTTCCACTGAGTTTTCGAGAAAAGAAAAAGCCGGCTTCAATGTGAAGCCGGCTTTGCTATTTGTAGCGACGGTGTGCGCGCGCGATCAGGGCTGCCGCGGCAGGACCACGCGGTAGGAACGATTCGTGACCCAAGCCGGATCGGGAATCTCCGTCACGAAGTTCGTTGAGCGCGCCATGACATCCGCGAGCTTCGTCCAGGGCGCGGTGCCAAGGGCGTCGGTGTATTGCACGGAGTAGGTGCGGTTGGAAACTGCGGCGAACTGAATCGCGGAGGAGCCAGCCGCCACGTTGGCGTCGAGCTTCAGGTAGCTGAGGCTGTTGGTCGGATCGGTCCCGGCGAGGAACTCGGCTCGGTTGCTCATGCCGTCGTTATCGAGGTCACCGGCAGCGTCAGCGACGTTGTTGGTATCGAGTCCGAGCCCGAGTTCGACCACATCCGGAATGCCGTCGCGATCCGAGTCCGCCAGCACGGTGATGTTGAACGTGGTGGTGGCACCGGGCGCGGTGTTCGCATCGTTGTAAACGACGATGCGCATGACGAAGTTCGACGACAGCATGTTATTTGTCAGCAGCAACAGGGAGTTCACCGAGTTCAGCGTGACGAAGTTGGTCGAGTAATCACCCGAGTTCGTGTTGATGACGACCGATCCGATGTTGCGGCGCCAGCTGTAGGCAAACCGCTGCGGATTACCCGTCACGCCGACGCTGAGCGAGAAGTCGCTGCCCGCCGCGATGACCAGATCCGAGGGCTTCTGGACGATGACCGGAGAGATCCACGGGACCAGTCGCGCCGCTGTGGAAGCCACGGTGTCGACCGAGTCGGTGACGAGGCAACGGTAGTCGCCTTCATTCGCGAGCTGGACGTTGGTGACGGTCAACGAGGACGAAGTGGCCCCCGGGATGTTCACGCCGTTGAACTGCCACTGGTAGGTCAGGCCCGAATTGCCGCTGAGTGCGGACACGGTGAACGTGACGTTCGTGCCATTGGGCAGGTTCGCGGCCTTCGGATCGGGCTTGATGTAGACGTTGCGACTCGCCGGTTGCTGAATGATCGCAGGGGGAAGCACCACGCTCAGCTGCGCGCTGGCGCTCTCAACGCTTCCGGCTGAATTGAACACGAGGACATGATAAGGGCCGCTCTGGTTCGGCTGCACATTGAGCAACGTGAGCTCGGCCGTGTTCGCACCGGCGATGTTCTGGCCGTTGAAGCGCCACTGGTAGAAGAAAGGCGCCGTGCCAGCGACTTGCACGCTCAAGGTCGCACTGCGACCGGCCACCGCCTGCCGCGACGCCGGCTGGACGGTGATGCTCGGAGGTGTGCCTCCAGGAACATATGAAACGCCCGCCGTCGGACCGACTGCAACCCAGTTCACCGGATCATTTCCGTAGGCGGATTCGTTCACTCGCTGGAGGGAGGGCCCACCGCCATCCGCCGCGGAAGGCCAGGGAGCGACATCGTCATACTCCACCTGATCGGCGATGATGTACGGAACTTCACCGAGCAACGAAACGCCGGGCTTCTTCAGTTCAATGCGACCGCCGTTGTTGTCGAGCTTGCCGCTGTAGGGTCCGAAAATCTGGGTCGTGGTCGGCACTCCATACTTCGCGCGGAACCCGGCGACCAGCAGTTCATTCGTCCAATCGAAATTCACCACCAGTACCGAGCCACCGGCTGGGATCGAGATATTCGGCGGGAAGACATAGCCGACGAGCTCCGTGAGCTTCCAGGTGTTGGCCGGATTTGCTGCATCGAACAAAGCGACGGGCGCCGCGGTGATGTTGCGTAACTCGATGAACTCGTCCGCCGAGTTGTCGTTCGTTCCGGCATCGATCGGGCGATACATGATTTCGCTGATGACGACAGGACCGACTTTCGGACCGGCATTGGCCGATCCGAGCGACTGGCTGGACTGGGCGACGAAATGGACGTTCGTGTTGCTCGTGATATAGCGACCAAAGGACACCCCCGCCTCCGCCGCGCCGAAGCTAAATCCTTGCGCGTAGCCGGTGAGGTCCCCAGCGGAGTTGCCGGAGAAGACCCACGCTTCGTCGTTGTTCGAGCTGAAGGCGAAGCCGGTGACGCCGGTGTTGAACTGCGATTCGTCAAACGTCAGGAAACCGCCGGCCGGGATGATCGTTCCTGCGGGAATCCGATATTTCTTCGGGGTCAACACGTCGTCGGAAATGTACCAGCCGCTGATGTCAGCAGGAGCAGCGGTTGGGTTATACAGCTCGATGGCGTCGACTTGCGGCAAGACGGAGCCGGAGAGGACTTCATTCACAACGACGCCCGGGAAGACGGGCGCTCCCGGATCCGCTGCGCCGGGCGTGCCGTCCACGACACCGCTCGGACGCCATTGAATGCGCTTACCCCAGTCGTCAGGAAGGGCGTTTTCATCGACGACCACGAGCGAGAAGCCCAAGCCATCGGTGACCGGGTGCCATGAGTTGTTGTAGCTGAAATCGAGGATTTCCTCGTTCGTCGCATCGAGCAGCTGGATGCGTTCACCTGAGTTATCGAGGCTGCCCACAAACTGGCCCGCGACGGGAAGACCCCCGCCGTAGCGCGCGTTGAAGGCCGTCGAGTTCTTTACCACGATCACCCGCGCGCCGGGCGCCAGGCTGGTGACCGCGCTGCCAGCAAACGAGAACTCAATGCCATTGATGAACTTCACCCCGGCGAGGTTGAGTGTGTCGGTGGAGGAGATGTTGCGCAGCTCGATGTACTCGAACTGTTCGGAGTCGGGATTCGCAGGATGCGCCGACGGGCGGAACATGATCTCGGTGATGCGCAGGTGCCGCTGCACGAGGCTCGGGTTGCCAACGTAGCGGTTGGTGTGCACCACTGCGCCTAGATCGTTCACGACTTCAATCGTCTCGCCGCGCGCCGAGAGCTGGCCTTTGTATCCGCCGATCACGAACAAGCCCTGTCCACCACGCGGACCCGAGGAACGTGCGCGGAACAGGAGGGAGCTTGGCGTCACATACGCCACGCTGTTGGAGGGAAGCACCGTGCCGGGCTTGAAGGTGAAGTCGACCGCGCCTTGTAGCTTCCAGCCGGTGATATCGACCGCGAAGGGTGCCGGATTGCTGATGCAGATGTATTCCTGATCCTGATTGCCGCTGACAGGATTGAAATCAACGCCCACAACGTGCAGCGAGATGTTTCCGGGCTGCGCGAGCGGGATGCCGGCATTGTTGGCGTTGGCGATGCCGATCGTTTTTGCCGTGTTGGTAATCGAGTGCGTCGCGTACCAGTGCGTCCGGCGCGGGACCACGAACTGATTGATCAGGTTGTCGACGCCCTGCACAAAAGTCTTGTTGGGCGCCCACTCGGAGTTGCCCCACTTCGCGCGGTCCAGCAACGCCTCGGGATGGATGAGGTTGGTCATCTGCTTGATATAATTCTCCATCACGAGCTGATCCGCAGGCGTGCCCGGGGGCTTCACGAACATGTCGAGAAGTGAGCGCTGACGGCGCAGCAGCATCTGGCGGGTTTCCGGGAGCGTGACGATAACGTCGTAGAGGCGGTTGTAGTTGCCGCCGGTGCTGGCGCCGCCGTAGAGCGGATGGCTCTTGGAGGTATCGACCGTGGCTTCGAGCGGATCACTGCCGCCGTAGAGCTGGCCCCAGGAGGCATTCATGTCGAACGGAATGCAGCGCCACAAGCCGTCACCATAGGTGTCGCGATACAGGCACATGTTCGCCCACACGTCATCGTTCTCCGCGCACCAGCGGGCGCCGGCGAGATGGTTGATGACCTGCGGCAAATCCAGCATGTCGAACACGGACGCGCGGCGGGTTGCCACCGGGGCGGTCTCGTTGATGCCATTCGCAAGGGCGAGATAATCGGTGCGGCTAGGGTCGTTGTCCGGTTCCAGCTTCACGAAGCCACCGGTGCTTGTAAACGCAGGCACCAGATTGCCCACCGCCTTGTAAAGCGCGCCCTTGGGATCGTAGCCGAGACGTTCCATTTGTTCCTGGCCAAGCACATCGCCGTGGAAAGCGAGTTGGTAAAACGCGCCGTTCATTTGCAGGCGGACCGGGTAATCGTACTGAGTCGGCACGCCAAGCTTGTCGAGCAGCCAGAAGCACAAATGTTGACGGAGGTAGGCAGGGTCGAGCTTCTCAGCCAGGAGCGTGGACCGGCGGCTGCGGCCGCCGGGGCCGGCGTGGCGCAGCTCGTGGCCGCGATTGAATTCCAGCCGGTGCGCTTTCTTGTTCAATCCTGCGGAGGTGTTGCCGCGCAGTTCCATGAAGACGTTGTCGTACAGTTCTCCGTCGTAGAAGAACGAGATGCGCCCGCCCGCTTCCGTGTCGATGCCCGCCAGCTGAGTCGGACCGACGAAGAGGTGGAAGATCGGCAGCTGGCTAGTCACGTAGTCCGGCCTCACCACGGTGCCCAGATATTCCTCGGACCCCGTGGGGCTGGTGAACAGCGGCCAGCGGGAAGCACTGGCGGTAACGTCCGTCGCGGCGATGAGATAGCGAATCATCTGGCCGTTGGTCGAGAGATTCGCGGGAATGATCGCGCCATACACCCCGTCACCGGCCAGACCATCGCCATGCGCGCCGTCGTCCAACATCGGAGTCGACACTTCCGCGTTGAACATAATCCGGTAACGCATCGTGACGCTGGCAACCGCACGGAAGGACGGACGGATGCGCGCCGTGACATAAAGGTCTTCGTCCTCGGCCGGGACGTTGGGCGTGTGAGTTACATCTTCAATAATCGGGCCGGGCACCGCCGTGCCGCCGAGGTTCACTGCACCAGGTGTGGACGTGGTGAAATAAACCGGCTCGGCTCCCGTGGTGTAGCCCGGGGGATTGCCGGCTTGCGCGAAGCCATAGGAAACATCGGGCACCTGCTGTGGATAGCTGGGGCTGTATTCGCTGGCGACGGTCACTCCGTCTGGCTTCACGAGCGCCAAGTATTCACCGCCTGCCGTGAGTGAGAAACTGGTGTGCAACCGCGAACCGGGAACGCGGCGATCCTTCGCCGACGCGAACACGATCATGAAACTCCCGCCTGCGAGATTGGTCGCCGGGAAACGCCACTTGGTCAGGTTGCCGGCGTTGTCTGTGAGATACCAGCCGTCGAGATTCACCGTCAGTCCGCTGGGATTGTAGATCTCGATCCAGTCCGAGCTGTCACGATCTTCATCGATCAAGCTGCCGACGCCATTGGTGCGCGTGTTCGAGGCGAGAAATTCGCTGATGTATGGCAACGCGTCGGAAGCATTCGGATCGAGGCGATAGGTCCAGCTGCCACCGGCGAATACATTCGCGGGCGACGCAGTGTCCACGATGACATGGCCGGGCGCCCAGGCGACCTGCACAGTCCCCGTCGCAGGAGTCGTAAAGGTGAATGCGAATTCACGCGAGGCAACCGGGGTAACTCCAGTCGCGGGAACGTTGTTGATCAACAAATCGCCCGCATCGACACCAACAACCGCTTCGCTGAAGAGAACAGTAATGCTCGGCAGCGATCGCACTGTGGAGCCGGCCGCCGGCGTCAATGCCGCCACGGTGGGCGCGGTGTTGTCCACCAACGTGTAACTCCAGGTGGCGCCCGCGCCGGTCCCGTTGAAATTGTTCGGCGGCAGCGCTTGGTCGACGATGGCCTGGCTGGCGCTCCAGGTGAAGGCGACGTTGCCATACTCCGGCTGGACAAAGCCGAACGTGTAAGTCGAGCTGTCGATGGCGTTGAGACTGGTCGCGCCAATTCCGTTGACCAGCAAGTGAGCCGCCGCCACGCCGCTGACGGGTTCGCTGAATGTGACCGTGACCGAAGTTAGATTCGTCACCGTGCCCGGCGTCGGAGATACGCTCAGCACCGTCGGAGGAACGGTTTCAGAGACGATCGATTCCAGGGAGGCATCGAAGATGAGGTCACTGCTGCTGAGTGCGCTTTGGAACACCTGCACGGTGATCACGTTGGTTCCCACGACGAGATACGCGCCGGGGTTGGCCAGAGTCATGATGTCGAAGGGCACCGGTTCCGTGGCGTTGTTGGCCAGCGTGCTAATGGTGACCGCCGTGCCAGCGCCGCCCGCCATGTTCACGCGATGAACTTCGGTGCCGTTGATCCAGGCGACGAAGCCGTCGTCGACAATCGCGCCGAGCTTCAGCCCGCCAATCTCCGCGACGTTGTTAAGGACAAAAGTCTTTCGCAGGAAGATGCTGCCGTAGACGTTCTGCATGCCGGAGATCACCGTGCCGCCAGTCAATGATTCGCCATAATAGAAGGGCGACGGCGCCGTGGTGAAAGCGGAGTCGTTGAAGCCGATGGTTCGCCACGCTTCGACGGGCATGGAGGCCTCCGTGTTGCCGGGCCGCCATTTCCAACTGGCCCCACGATCAAAAATCACGGCGGCTGGGAGTTGGGAGATGAGGGTGACGAGGGAGAGGCAGGCTAGGATGGTTAACTTCATAACTTCAAACCGGGACTTTTATTAGACACAACGGATCCATCTAGGGATTGCTGGCAGCACCAGGTTCACGTTGGGTGATATCGGCGAAAGTAACAAAAATGTTTCCAAAAAGAAAGCTGGTTTTAACTTTCCGACCCTCGTTTTTCAGGACTCTCCACCTCCTACCCCGTCAAAACTCGCCGTCAGCGTTACCTTGGCGTCAGCCCAGATTCAACGATTCCTGCGCGTCGCGCGTGCGTTCCCCGTCCAGCTTCCGGCGGGTCGTTTCGATGCGGGCCTTGATGAGTTCCAAATTCTGTTCGCCACGCGCCGCCAGCTCCGCTTCCAGCTCTGCGATACGGCGCTCATACGCGCGCAGGCGATCTTCCAGCGGGGCGTGGACATGCTCCAAACGCTCGGCCAGCTCCGCCACTTCGCGTTCGGCCGTTTGCTGATCCGACAGAATCACCCGCCGCTGCAGCATCAGTCGCTGCATGAACTCCTGCATCATCCAGCGCGCCATGTGCGGCAGCATCTTCGTCCGCAACATCGCGGTGGCCTTCTGCGCGCGCGCCTCGGCGACCAGCGCACGTTCCCGCCACGCATCCTCTGCCGCACTCCGGACCACCAGGGCATGACCACCACTCGCCGTCCTGCGACGCGCATCCAGCAACGCGCGACGGCGGGTGAACAGGAACAGCCCGAGGCTGACGAAGGCAATGGCCGCGACACCCAACGCTGCGAGCAACCAACGATTGGTTTGAAGCGTTTCTTCCGCCGCGCGCTGGGCTTGCGTCGCCTCTGCTTCCACGCGACTTCGCTCCAAGTCGGCATTCGCCTGAATCCGCTGCGCCGCCGTCCGGCTCTGGAGTTCGTCGAGCGCCAGCTTCGTCTTCTCCGTCACTACGTCACCCTGCTTCACGATCACCTGTCCTGCTTCATAACGATCCGCGGCGTTGATCGGCTCGGTGCGACGCAGCCGGTTCTGGCGAGTCAATTCCTCGTCAAAAAAGCAGTTCGGCCGGAAGAATCCGGCGACATAACGCGCCTCCAGCCGTTCGGGTGCGGGAGCCATCTTCTCGACGCTCTCCCGCAGCGCACTCAGCGTCACGAGATTGGTTCGGGCTGCATCGCGCCCCCGCCGATCAACCATCTCGAGGGTGACCGATTCGGCAACAGTCGCCACCGAGACGAGCCGCACGAAGGAGGTCGCCAGGCGTTCGCCTGCCGGAAGGGCATCGGGTCGGACAAGGCTGTTCGTGAGGCGGCGCAAGCGCGCGAGCTGACGGACGAGCGCGATTTGGCCGTCGTCGCCGAACGCCCACAACTCAGCGAGCTGTGTAGTGAGTGGGAAATCCGGATTCTGCCCGCGATAGGCTTTGAGAAACGCAGCGTAGTGCGGCTGGTCGAACTCCGCATTGAGCAACGGGAGGGGATGGCCGAATAGATTCTCCAAACCCGCGGTAAAGCGTGACTGAGCATTCGTGAACGCGGACTTCAGGGTCGTCTCCGATTGTGCGGCCGCCGCCGGAAGATGACGGAAGACCGGGTTCACCCGCTGCGCCTCGGCTTTGCGTAGATTCTCCGTGCGAACGGGATCAAACACCACCAACGGCACCGGAGTGATGATGTCCGCCTCCGCCTGATCTCCGACTCGATATTCCAGCAAGGCCGGAAGCTCCGCGGCGAAACCCGACGCGGCCACGAGCAAACCACACAATCCGGCTCGCCACCGGCGCTGCGGGTTGAGAATGGAAACCAGAGTCTTAATCGTGGAGACGGTGAACGATGCTCGCGAGCGCAGGCAAGCCAGAATCTCATGCGTCTGGAAACCGAGTCTCGAATCGCGGCGCCAAGGGCGGAGAATCTTCTGCCATGAATGGGAAAACGGTTTCGCTGGATTTTGTTTCAGCATCACCGCATCCTTCGGACATGAAATTCATTCTGACGACGCACAATGTGACGTTGACCAAAGCAATCGAAGACCACGTGCTGGTCCGGATCGAGAAGCTGGAACACTTTGACCGCTGGGCTGTTGACGCCCGCGTGACGCTGGAACACGACAACACCAAGAAGCCGGAACGCCAGTTCAAGTGCTCCATCCGCCTCGGCGTTCGCGGCCCGGACCTCTACGCCGAAGATCACGACGGCGATCTCTACGCGGCCATCGACAAGGTGACCAAGAAGATCGAGCAACAGATCCGCAAGCGCCACAACAAGAACAAGGCTCGCAAGCATACCGAAGCCGCGGCCATCAAGCGCCGCCGGCAGGACGCGAACATCTAGCGTCGCGGACCTTCAAGGTCGATACAGTTCATCATTGTCTGACGTCGTCTCCACGATCGAGCGGCGTCAGTTTTTGATTTTATACCCATGAGATTGCGCGCGCGAATGGTGGTTCCGGTCGCCCGGCCGCCGATTGAAGATGGCGTCGTCTGCGTGACCGGCGGTCGCATCGCGTGGGTGGGACCACGCGCCGAAACGCCAGCAACCCTCCATCACGGAGAAGAAGTCGACCTCGGCGAGGTCATCCTCCTCCCCGGTCTCGTCAACGCGCATTGCCACCTCGACTACACCGGCATGGCCGGCCAGATCGCGCCACCGAAGAGCTTCACCGACTGGATAAAATCCATGGTGTCGCTCAAAGGCTCGTGGAGCCTCGGCGAGTTTGAATCCTCATGGCAAAGCGGCGCCGCCATGCTGCTCCGCACCGGCACCACCACCGTTGCGGACATCGAAGCTGTCCCGGAACTCATCCCCGCCGCGTGGCAACGAACGCCGCTGCGCATCCATTCGTTCCGCGAGCTGATCAACGTTCGCAGTCGCATGCCCGCCGCTGAAATGGTGGAGCGCGCCGTGAACGACTGGCTTTCGCTACCGAACACTCAAAACCGCGTAGGCTTGTCCCCGCACGCGCCTTATACCACCTCCACCGAATTGCTCGAACTGGCCGCCCGCGCGGCACATCGACGCAAGTGGCGACTCACGACTCACATTGCCGAAAGTGAGCAGGAGTTTGAGATGTACATGTACCGCCAGGGAGCGATGTTCGAATGGCTAAAGGGCCAGCGCGATGTCTCCGAATGCGGCGCCGGCTCGCCCATTCAATATCTGGAACGCTGCGGTTACCTTGATGAGAACCTGCTCGCCGTTCATGTAAACTACCTCTGGCGCCATGACGCCGGCGTGCTTGGTCGGAACGAGGTCAGCGTCGCGCACTGTCCGCGCAGCCACGATTATTTCCATCACCTCCGCTTCCCACGGGAGGAGCTTGAAAGCGCCGGCGTGAACATCTGCCTCGGCACGGACAGCCTGGCGACGGCACGCAAAGAACGCGGTTTTCCCCTGGAGCTAAATCTGTTTTCCGAAATGCAAATGTTCGCCGGTAAATCGCCCAATGTGGCACCGGAGACGATCCTCCGTATGGCGACCATGAACGGCGCGCACGCGCTCGGGATGAAGGGATTGATCGGCGAGCTGTCAGAGGGCGCGTGTGCCGATATGATCGTGATTCCCGGACCACCTTCCGACGGCGACGCGTACGATGCCATCCTGCAACACCGCGGCGATGTCCTCGCCTCGATGATCGACGGGCACTGGGCCATCGCGCCGCGATCGGTTTAAGAGAAACTTGGTGAATTAATCCACTGACGCACTAAGCTGCCCCGACGTTATGGATATACAGATCGCGGTATTGTGTGACGCGGCCACGGACAACAACGGGAAGTTGAACATCCTCGGCACGTTCGACACGATCTACACCTCGCAGCTGCCCGCTATTCATCCGCAGTGCTCGATTGCGATTCGGATGACCTTCAACAAGGTCGAGGAAGGCTCGCACAAGGTGAAGCTGAACTTCGTGGACGAGGATGGAAAATCCGTGATGCCGCCGATCGAAATTCCCGTCGATGTGGCCGTGCCTGACGAAACCATTTTCCTCTCCCGCAATTTCATCGTGAACATCCAGAAGCTGAAGTTCGACAAGGAAGGTCTCTACTCCATCGATATCGCGGTGGACGGCCGGCAGGAAGGCAGCATTCCGCTCCTGGTCAAAGTGCCCGCGCGCGAGGGCGGTTCCCAATCCAACGTCTGATTCCCGACCATGTCTTTCGCGAATCTAGCCAGCCAGGAAGATTCCGTGGCCCTGTTGCAGCGCAGCCTCGACCGGGGTCGCCTCGGGCACGCCTACCTCTTTCACGGTGCGGATCTCGGCGAGCTCGAAACCGTCGCCCGCACCCTCGCCAAAACCGTGAACTGCGAGAGCCCGAAACGCCGCAACGAGGCCGGCCTGCCGCTGGATTCCTGCGATCACTGCCTGAGCTGCCGTAAAATCGACGGCGACAATCATCCGGACATCATGTGGATCCGGCCCGAGTCGAAATCGCGCGTGATCACCATCGACCAGATGGTTCACCGCAAGGATTCACTGCGCCCGCTGCTCCCGGCGATGCACCTCAAGCCCACCGAGGCGCGCTACAAGATCGGCGTCATCGTCTCCGCCGATCGCCTCAATGAATCCGCCGCCAACGCGTTCCTCAAAACCCTCGAAGAACCGCCGTCAGACTCCATCCTCGTCCTGCTCACCACCGAGCCACAACGCCTGCTCGACACCATCATCTCCCGCTGCCTGCGCCTGAACTTCGGCGGAGAGATGAGCGCGCATCGCAACGAAGCCCTCGCTGAATGGCTGGGGCGCTTCGTGGAAATGGCGTCCGCCGAACAGAAGAGTCTTCTCGGCCGTTACAATCTCCTCTCATTGGTGCTCTCCCGGCTCGCGGAGATCAAAGAGGCCACGACGGAAACCGTGGCAAAGAAATCTCCACTGGAGAACCACGACGACATCGACGCCAAGCTGAAGGACAAGTGGGAGGATGAATTGACGGCTGCTGTCGAAGCCGAGTACCGACGGGAGCGCGCCGAGTTGCTGACCGGTTTGCAGTGGTGGCTGCGGGACGTGTGGTTGCAGACGCTGAACCTTGGCGAAGAGATGTCCACCTTTCCGGCGCTGACCGCCGGCGCCGCTCGCGTCGCAAGGCGAATTTCCACCCGGCAGGCAATGGAAAATCTGCAGCTCATCGAGCGCATGCAGCGGCTGCTCGCGACCAATGTGCAGGAAGCGCTGGCGTTGGAAGTCGGTCTGCTGAAGTTGCACCTCTAGCCGGATAACGGCGAGGCCAGGTGTTCAGGCACTGAGGCCATTCACCGCAACTTCATTGGCGTAGCGCTCGACGTATCCCGCCATCTGTTCCAGTGGCAAAACCTTCTGCGCTGCTCCCAGACGAATCGCTTCGCGCGGCATGCCGAAGACGACACAGCTCGCCTCGTCTTGTGCGACGGTGGTGGCTCCCGCTTCCTTCAGCTTCAACATCCCCGCCGCACCATCCGAGCCCATTCCCGTCAGCAGCAGGGCAAGCGTGTTCGGCGCCGCCCCGGCGCGCACCGCGGAATCGAACAGAATATCCACGGCTGGCCGCTGGTGATGAACCATCGGTCCTTCGTTGAGCTCGACGGTGTAGAAGCCCCCCGTGCGTCGCAGCAACATGTGGAAGCCACCCGGCGCCACCAAGGCGACACCGGACTGAACGCGGTCCCCGTTTTTCGCTTCGCGCACTTCCAGCTGGCACAGACCGTTCAATCGCTCCGCAAAGGCGCGGGAGAAATGCGCGGGAATGTGTTGAACGATGCAGATGCCCGGGAGGTTGCCTGACAGATTGGTGAGCACTTCCTTGAGCGCTTCCGTCCCGCCCGTCGAGGCACCCATCAGGATGAGCTGTTTGGCAGAAAAATTTCGTTCCGGGTTGGGCGAGGCACGACGAGGAACGACCGGTGTGGCCGCACTCGCCCGGGCCATCGGATGGACGACCGGCCGCACAGTCGCTGCAGACGCCACAGGAGCCGCTGGTTCAGGATTATTGGCCGCTGGCGGTCGATTGCGGAACTTCGCCTGAAATGCCGCCTTCACTTTCGAGCACAACGTCGCGCTGTCCGAGGTCATGGAATACGAACCGTTGGGCTTCGCCATGATGTCGACGGCGCCGGCCTGAAGCGCCTCCAGCGCCTTGTGGGAACCACCAGTGGTGAGCGAGCTGATGATGATCACCGGCATCGGACGGTGTTGCATGATCAGCTTGAGAAAGCTCAGGCCGTCCATGCGCGGCATCTCGATGTCGAGGGTGAGAACGTCCGGGTTGAGCTGGAGAATCTTGTCGCGCGCCACGTAGGGATCGATCGCAGTGCCGACGACTTCGATGTCAGGATCGCTGCCAAGACTGTCGGTCAGCGCCTTCCGGACGAGGGCGGAGTCGTCAACGACAAGAACGCGAATGCGACGATTTGCCATACGTTTCAGGAGTTCACATTGACGAGGGACTTCACCATCTGGAGCTGCTCGAACGTTTTGATCATGTATTCCGGCAGGCACTCGGGCTTCAGATTCAGGATGTCCAACGCCTCGGTGCGTCCGCGCAGGGCGAACGCATGATGCCCGAATCCATAGCCCATGAAATAAGCCACCATGTTTCCGAGATAGACGAACGAGGCGAGGCGCTGGTGCGCTTGCGCTCCGGAGGGCTGATGATGAAACCAGACGGCGTTGACGATGTTTTCGGGGAAATTCCATCGCGCAAGCAACCGGCCGCCAATCTCGGCATGCTGAACTCCGAGGAGGCGCTTCTCGGTTTCGATCAGCGGCGTTTGCTGGCTCTGACTGTTCTCGACGAGATCCGTGTAGATATGCTCGAGAGCTTCCGCCAGGACGATCTTGCCGATGTCGTGCAGCAACGTCGCCGTGAACGCGAGGCTCTCGTCCTCACCGCAGTTCCGGGCGATCAACTGGCTCGCGACCGCAGACACCACACTGTGTTCCCACAGTTCGCCCGCATCGATACCGTAGCCCTTCTGTGCGGGCCCCAGCATCTTGGATCCGCTGACGGCGGCAACGAGCTGATAAACCTGCCGGAATCCCAAACGAGTAACTGCCTCCTGCAGATCGGAGGCCGGCGATGCACCGGCAAAATAGGCGCTGTTGCACAGGCGCAACACGGCGGCGGTGATTCCGGGATCAAACGCGATTAGTTTGACCACGCGATCGGCGTCGATGTCATCCTTGCGGAGCAACGACAGCAATTCAGGCAAGATTCGAGGGGCTGGCGGCAGCGACTTGACCTTGTTTATGTAGTCGTCGAGTTCTTGCATAGGATCGTTTCCTGAGGCTGGCCTGAGATTTTGAGACGAACTTCGCCGGTGGCGAGGTTGAGATGCATGGTCCGGTTCACCAGACCACCGACCTGCTCCGCCTGAATCTTCAGGCCGTGTTCCGCAAACAGCTTGCACAGCGCGTCGTAGTTGCGGGAGCCGATGTTAAAGAACCCGCCGCTGTCCATGATCTGCGCGCCGCCCGCGACGGAGATGATCATGCGGTGCTTCTCGGCGCGAAGCTGATAGGCCGCGCGGAAGAGAGCCGGCACGCCGGTGTCCACAAACATGCTCGGTTGCTTCGAGGCCTTCACCGAATCAATCGTGGAATCAGGCAGCATGATGTGCAGCAGGCCGCCAGCCTTCACGACGGGATCGTAGACGGCAATGCCGAGGCACGAACCAAGCGAATACGTGGTGAGCGTCACGTTCTGATTATTCGACACCGCCATTTCCGCGATGCCGACGATAACCTTCTGGTTAAAGCCAGTGAGTGAGGGTGCCGGCATGTTTATGCTTTCTGATAAATGCTCGGCTTGAGGCAGCGCAGACCGATGTTGAGGCCGTTCAAGCTTTCCGAGTGGCCGATGAGCAGGTAGCCGTTGGGCACAAGAAATTGCGAGAGGCGGTTGACCAGCTGTTCCTGCGTGGGACGATCAAAGTAGATCATCATGTTCCGGCAGAAGATCACCTCGAACTGGTCCTGCATGGTGTAGTTCCCGAGGAGATTGATGTTCTTGAACTGAACACGATCGATAATCGGCTGCTTCACCCGGTAGTAACCTTCGTAGTCACGCTGGCCTTTCTGGAAATACTTCCTCCACCAGTCCTGCGGCAACGAGGCGAGGCGATCTTCCTGATAAACTCCCTTCTGCGCGGTGTTCAGGGCTTTTGTGGAAACATCCGTGGCATGAATTCTCCAATCCCATCCGGCTGCGAGCGGAAAATTTTCAGAGAGATAAAACGCAATGCTGTAAGGTTCTTCACCGGTGGCACACGGGGCACTCCAAATGTTGAAGCGCTTTCGGTTGCCGACGAGTTTCGGCAGGGCCGTGTTGACGAGGAAGTCGAAGTGATCCCGCTCGCGAAGGAACTGGGTGTAGTTCGTCGTGAGGGCATCCACCATGTGAGTCAGCTCATCTCCATCTCCGGTGCGGCGAAGATAATCGCAGTACTGGCCGAGCGTTTCGAATCCGTGATGACGCATTCGTTTTCCCAATCGCGCGCGAATGAGCTGCTGCTTTCCGTCGTGCAACCGGATGCGGCTTCGTTCGTAGACCAGATTGATGATGAAATCGTAATCGGCGGCTTCGTCAGTTTGTGTTGGCATACGTAACCTGCAGTTGATTGCGGATGACATTGCCCATTACATCCGGTACGGCTGCCATTTCATCGGCGGGAAAACGAGCGCCTTAACGGGCAGAATAAAGTTTTTCAGAGTTTGGAAGGGGCGGCTGGTCCGTAAACATTCTCCCCGACGAGATCATCCACGACCCACCGCTTCGTCGGGAGAGTTAGACCTCGGCTTCAAATCAATCCGCAGCGCAACATTCCGATGGTCGCTCTCCATACGAAACGTTTCGGTGGACCGCTCAGCGGCGCTCGTTGTCACTCCTGAATGGATCAAGGGGTCACTTAGGCAGGCAACATCCGTCCCTTCCACCCGGATCACCGGGAGAATCTTGCCTATACCTCCGGCAGCCGAGGAGCGGAGAGAATCTTACCACCGGGCAATCTCAAATTCCGGAATGCTCAGTTCACCCTTTGTTTTCAGCCGCTTCCTCCACTGTGGCCAGAATGCAATTCGCGCTGGCATGGCCGCTGCTAAACCGAGACTCGCATGAAAACAGTCGAAATCGACGAGCAACAAAGGCTCCCAGTGAAAAAAGAGAACGTCATCTCCATGCCGCTGGGCCTTCTGGGCTTCGAGCAGGTCAAAAAATACATCCTGCTGGTCACCCCGGAGGAAGAACCTTTCCTGTGGCTGCAAATGCTCGACAACCAGAATCAGGGATTTGTCGTCATCTCGCCCTCCGCCGCCGTGCCCACCTACGCACCGGACATCCCGGAGGCCGACATCGAATTTCTCAACATCAAGAGCCCTGCAGATGCACTGATCCTCAACATCGTCACCGTTCGAAACGGCCAGGCGACAGTGAATCTCAAGGGACCGATCGTGATCAACCGTCACACGCTCGTCGGCAAGCAATGCATCCCCACCAACGTCGCGGAGTTCGCCTTGCAACATCCGATCAATCCGGTTCCGGTCGCCGCCTAAATTGCCGTCTACCCTTTTCAACCCATGCTCGTCCTCTCCCGCAAGGTCAACGAAAACATCGTCATCGACGGTCGCATCGTGGTGAAGGTCGTGCGCACCGATGGAAACTTCGTCAAGCTGGGCATCGAGGCCCCGTCCGACGTCCCCGTCCATCGGCAGGAAATTTACGATGAGATCCAAAGAAGCAACCAGGCAGCGCTGACCCATGGAAAGCCCGCGCCGTCCGGATTGCCCTCACTCAAAGTCGTCACCAAACCCGTGGCGCAACAAGGACAGGAAAACAAAACCAACGGAG
>CAZBIC010000018.1:0-136062 GCA_964491875.1 uncultured Bifidobacterium sp. | reverse complement strand
GAACGGAAGCGCATTGAACTGGTAATCCTTGAACACCGCCGTCGCCGTCGGACCACCGCTATGCCGGCTCACCGCCAAACCAAGCAACGCATCCTCGCGGAACGCGCCACCCGTGCCAGCAGACTGCCAGTCGCCCGCACCAGTGTCCGTGCTGCTGACCAACGTCCAGTTCACACCATCAGTGCCAGAGTAGCCGCTGACAACGTTGCCCGTGCGAACCAGGCGGATCCAGGCATTCGGATAGGCCGGAGCGTCCACAGCTCCGTCCTCGTGCTGACCGCCATTTTGCCCGGCCACATCCGCCGCGCCCGTCCGGTACATCAACTTCGTGTCGTTGACACCATTTCCACCACTGGTCGTCGGCACATCCGGAGGACTCACACGCACGAACACATGACGGCTGTCCTCCGCCAGGCTCTCGCGAATCATGATGCCAGCCTTGCTCCAACGCGCATTGGGGGAAAGCGATTCCACCCGCACCTGCACGTCAAAATCACCCGTCTTCGGCGCATACGCATACGTAAACTCATCCGTCATGTCCCAGATGTCGTTACCTCCACCCACAATCGTGATCGCACCACCGTCACCCTCGGTGACAGTTCCGATCGCATTGCCGCCGACATTAACTGCAGTCAGGCCGCTGCCCGTGGGGACAACCACCGCGCCATACATGTTCTGGCCGGCATTATCAGCCTGCTTTAAACGAAAGGTGCCCGCAGGATATTCCTTGGAGTAGACGGAATACCATTGATTGATGGTGCCGTCCGCACCCTCGTCGATGCCGACTTCGTCAGCCACGGAGGCGTTCCCGAGTCGATTCGCTCCCGTCATCACCGGCGTCCATCCTTCATCAACGATCCACTGCATCTTATCAGCCCCGAATGTCGGAGGAGTTGTTCCATCCGCGTCCGAGAGACGATTGTCGATGAGCATGTAGACCTTCACTGACTTCGCAACGGAGACATCCAGCGTGTAGGTGGCGTTGTCACGATTGTCGTTTCCCGACATGATATACTCGCCGCCAATCAGGTAGGAAGGAATGGTGACCGTGTCCGAGGCGTTGGTGAAGCGATGGCTGCGGTCAACAAACGCGGGCGCATGATTTCCAAAAAGGCCAACAGTGTAGGGTTGGCCAGTCGTCAAACCGATGATCGGTTCATTGTTGGCGTGGTCGCTCCACGTCTGGCCGGTCCACTTGGCGAATACCGTGTCGTTGGCATCATTGTCACCACCGGTTTCCACTACATCGGTAATCACCGGGAACGCGCTCGATACGGACGCACCAAGCGCTAGCGCGGCCGCGCCGAAGGCGAATAACTTCGCCTGCAGCCGCCGGATTGAGGTTTTCTTCGTCATAATGTGTCTGGTTGGTTGTTCTACTGAGGATTCTGAACGCCCGATGCTCTCGACAAAACAGGGCTAAAACCCGTCTCGGCGCGACTAGACGCGATCACAGGAAGCTCTGGGCACAGCTGGACAGTCTGGCACTTCATCGATTGTCTGGGCGTCCCGGCAGCCATTGGCATTGGGTAACCAACGCCAATCGAATGAAGACAATCGTCTGGCGTTGGGGCAATCAGCTGTGGAACGACGCAAAAGAAACATAAATGACACTCAATAGCAACTGGAATGTTGCTATTTAGCCCTTGAAAGCGGGATTTCACGGCCCGATGAGACCGCACTTTTGCGTAGGCGCCGCCCATCCTGCACCACTTCACCCACGGAACGTGAAGTCCGCGGCCGCAGTTGACGTCGATACACCTCGACAATCATGATTCACACCGTGCAAGCCCTGACCTCTCTCCCGTTTGGCGGAGCCTTCGCCCGCGTTGCTCCCGCGGTTGCGTCGTTGCTTTTACTCGGCAACAGCTGCCTTCAACTCTCCCAAAGCGCTGCTGCCGAAATCGACCTCTCCAAACTCCCACCAGCCGCCACGCGACCCGTGGATTTCGCGAAGGACATCGAGCCTCTTTTCGCCAACAACTGTTACTCCTGCCACGGCCCGAAGAAGCAGGAGTCCGGGTTGCGTCTCGATTCGAAGGCGGACGCGCTGAAGGGTGGCGAGGAGTTCGGCGCGAAGGTGCTTCAGCCGGGCAAGAGTGCGGAGAGCGTGTTGGTCCACGCCGTCGCGCATGTGAATCCCGATCTGAAGATGCCGAAGAAAGGTGACCGGCTGACGGCGGAACAAGTTGGCCTGTTGCGCGCGTGGATTGATCAAGGCGCCGTCTGGCCCGAGAGCGCGGTCGCAAAGGACAAGAAGGATCCCAAGGAACACTGGGCGTTCAAAACGCCAACGCGTCCGAAGGTTCCTGCTGCTTCCGACAAGAAATGGGTTCGCACGCCCATTGATAATTTCGTCCTCGCGAAGCTCGACGCCGAGAAGCTCAAGCCCTCCGCCGAAGCCGACCGTGTCACCCTGCTCCGCCGGCTGCATCTCGATCTCACAGGACTGCCGCCCTCCATCGCAGAAGTTGATGCCTTCCTCGCTGACAAATCCCGCGACGCCTACGAGAAGGTCGTCGAGAAGCTGCTGGCCTCGCCGCACTACGGCGAACGCTGGGGCCGTCACTGGCTCGACGCCGCGCGCTACGCGGACAGCGATGGTTATGAGAAGGACATGTCGCGCGAGATGTGGCCGTATCGCGATTACGTCGTGAATGCCTTCAACAAGGATCTGCCCTACGACCAGTTCATCATCGAGCAATTCGCCGGCGACATGCTGCCAAACCCGACGCAGGATCAAATTGTCGCGACCGGTTACCTGCGCAATTCCATGGTCAACATGGAAGGCGCCATCGACCCCGAGCAGTTCCGCATGGAAGCGATGTTCGACCGCATGGACGCGCTCGGCAAAGGCGTGCTCGGCTTGACCATCCAATGCGCGCAGTGCCATACGCACAAATACGATCCGATGACGCAGGAGGAGTATTACAAGCTCTTCGCTTTCCTGAACAACGACCACGAGGCGCGCCCGGTCGTTTACTCGCCCGACCAGCAGATGAAAGTCGCCGACCTCCGCCGCCAGCTCGATGAGATCGAGAAGGACCTACAGCACCGCGTGCCGGACTGGGAGAAGCGCATGGCCGCATGGGAGGAGTCCGTGAAGAACGATCAGCCCGAATGGATCGTCCTGAACAATCTCGACCAGGAAGGCGACAAATCGCAGCGCTACGAAATGTTCCCGGACGGTTCGCTGCTCGCCTGCGGCTACGCGCCGACGCTCTTCACGCAGTGGTTCCGCGTGACGAACGATTTGAGCGGCGTCACCGCGTTCCGGCTCGAACTCCTGAACGACCCGAGCCTGCCTTACGGCGGACCCGGCCGCGCCTTCAACGGCACCTGCGCCCTCAGCGAATTTCACGTCGAGACCACCGACCTCAGCGCGCCGACCAACAAGGTCAAAGCGAAATGGTCTTCCGCCACCGCAGATGTCGAGCAACCCGAACGCAAACTCGAAATCAACTTCGACGATCGCACCACCAACAGCCGCACAACCGGCCCGATTCAATTCGCCATCGACGGCAATTCGAAAACCGCGTGGGGCATCAACGTCGGCCCAGTTCGTCGCAATCAGGAACGCAAAGCCGTCTTCAACGCCGAGAAACCGCTGGGCTTCGCGAGCGGCAAGACCCAATGGCGCATCGGCCTGAACCAAAGCCACGGCGGCTGGAACAGCGACGACCACATGAACAACAACCTCGGCCGCTTCCGCATCAGCGTCACCAAGGCGAAGGATGCGAAGGCCGATCCATTGCCGAAGAAAGTTCGCGACATCCTCACCAGCGTGCCCGCCGACAAACGCACGCGCGCGCAGCAAGCCACCGTCTTTGCCCACTGGCGCACCACCGTTCCTGAATGGAAGGAAGCCAACGCGAAGATCGACAAACTCTGGGAACAATGGCCCGACGGCGCGACGAGCATGACCTTGCTCGCGGGCAAGGAACGTCCCACGTCGGTGCTCAAGCGCGGTGACTGGCTGAAGCCGACCAAGACCGTCACTGGCGACGTGCCGGCCTTCCTCAACCCGCTGCCAAAGAATGCGGACAACTCGCGCCTCACCTTTGCCCGCTGGCTCGCGGACCGAAAGTCGCCGACCACCGCGCGCGTGTTCGTGAACCGGGTCTGGCAGGCTTATTTCGGCACCGGCATCGTGGGAACCCCCGAGGATTTCGGCGTGCAAGCCGATACGCCGAGCCATCCCGAACTGCTCGACTGGCTCGCGGTCGAATTCATGGAGCCGAAGGTGAACGACGCCGGCAAAGGCAAACTCAAGCCGTGGTCCGTAAAACATCTCCATCGCCTCATCGTGAACAGCGCGACCTATCGCCAGAACAGCAAGGTCACGACTGAACTCTACGCGAAGGATCCCTACAACCGCCTGCTCGCCCGAGGCCCGCGCTTCCGCGTCGAAGGCGAAATCGTCCGCGACATCGCCCTCGCCGCGAGCGGCTTGCTCAACCCAAAGATCGGCGGCCGCGCCGTAATGCCGACCGCGCCGGAGTATCTCTTCCAGCCGCCCGCCAGCTACGCGCCGTTCCCGTGGAAGAATGAAATTGGCAACGAGAACTATCGTCGCGCGCTCTACACCTTCCGCCGCCGCTCGACGCCCTACCCCGCGCTACAAACCTTCGACGTGCCGAACGCCGACTTCTCCTGCGTGAAACGTCAGCGCAGCAATTCACCGCTGCAGGCGCTCGTCTCGCTCAACGAACCGATCTTCGTCGAGTGCGCGCAGAACCTCGCGCGCCTCACGCTCGCCGAAGGCGGCACATCAGACGACGCGCGCCTCACCTACGCCTTCCGCCGCGTGCTTTCGCGCCCGCCAGACGCCGAGGAGAAACGCGAACTGCTCGCGCTCCTCGACAAACAAAAGCAGCGCCTCGCCGACGGCTGGTTGAACCCCAACGAAGTCGCCACCGGCAAACCCGAGCTCGCAAAGAACCTCCCGAAAGGCGCGTCGCCCACGCAGCTCGCCGCCTACACCGTCGTCTCCCGCGTGCTGCTGAACCTCGACGAAACGATCACGAAGGAATAGCCATGAACTGCCAATCTCACCTCTATCGCGGCCAGGATCCGCGCGGCGTCACCCGCCGCTGGTTCCTCCAGCAATGCGCCGTCGGCCTCGGCGGTCTCGCGCTCGGCAACTTGATCGGCGGCAAGGCTTCCGCCGCCATCACCGGCAACAATCCGCTCGCGCCGCGCAAACCGCACTTCGCCGCGAAAGCCAAGCGCGTCATCTATCTCTTCCAGGCCGGCGGACCGAGTCACCTGGAGATGTTCGACAACAAGCCCGAGCTGGCGAAATGGGACGGCAAGCTGCCGCCGCCGGAGTTGATCAAGGGCTACCGCTCCGCGTTCATCACGCCGAACTCCACCTTGCTTGGACCTAAGTTCAAGTTTGCGCGCCACGGCAAGAGCGGTGCGGAACTTAGCGAGATCGTGCCGCATCTTGCGAAGGTCGCGGACGACATCGCCATCGTGAAGTCGATGCACACTGACGCCTTCAATCACGCGCCCGCGCAGATCATGATGAACACCGGCTCGCAGATGTTCGGCCGGCCGAGCTTCGGCTCGTGGACGACCTACGGCCTCGGCAGTGAGACGGATAATTTGCCTGCGTTCGTCGTGTTCAGCACCGGCGGCAAGGGCACGAGCGGCGGCGCGTCGAACTGGGGCAGCGGCTTCCTGCCGTCCGTTTACAACGGCACGCTCTTCCGCAACACCGGCGATCCCGTGCTCTATCTTTCCAATCCCAAGGGCATGGACAACGAGGTGCAGCGCGATTCGCTCGACGCCATCCGCAAGCTCAACCAGCGCAAGCTCGACTCCGTCGGTGATCCAGAGATCGCCACGCGCATCAACTCGTTCGAGATGGCGTACAAGATGCAATCGAGCGCGCCGGACTTGATGGATTTGTCCAAGGAGCCGAAGCACATCCTCGATCTCTACGGCGTGGAGCCGGGCAAGGCGAATTACGCGAGCGCGTGCCTGCTCTCGCGGCGGCTCATCGAACGCGGCGTGCGTTTCGTGCAAATCTTCCACGAGAGCTGGGACCAGCACGGCGGCCTCGTCGGCGACTTGAAGAAGAACTGCAAAAACACCGACCAGGCCAGCGCGGCGCTCGTCGCGGACCTCAAGCAACGCGGTCTGCTCGAGGATACGCTCGTCATCTGGGGCGGTGAATTCGGCCGCACGCCGATGGTGCAAGGCGGCAACGACGGACGCGATCATCATCCGAATTGTTTCTCGATGTGGATGGCCGGCGGCGGCATCAAGCCCGGCATCACGCTCGGTGAGTCGGACGAGTTCGGCTTCAACGCCACGAAGGACAAGGTTCACGTCCACGACCTGCACGCCACGCTGCTGCACCTGCTCGGCTTCGATCACACGAAGCTGACGTATCGTTTCCAAGGCCGCGACTTCCGCCTGACGGATGTGCATGGCGAAGTCGTGGAGAAGCTGCTGGCGTAAACGGAACGGAGCGCCGGTCTCCGACCCGGCGTGTTTTAAATCCGACTGATCGCGCCGGGTCGGAGACCGGCGCTCCAAATCTTGCGCCAACCCCGCCGTTTCGATACCTTCAGGTCATGTCTAACGCCGAGTTAACCCAAGCCGCACTGGCCCTTCCGGCCGAAGATCGGCTCGAACTCGCCCGCCAGCTGGTAGAAAGCGTCGCATTGCCCGAACCGCTGACTGCGGCCGTCGCCGAAGGGATTCGTCGCATCGAGGACGTCGCCACTGGACGCACCCCCGGCCTGACTGAGGAACAGTTGCGTGCCGCCCTGCAATGAGGGTTCTGTTCCATCCGGAGTTTCCGAAGGAAATCCGGAAGTTTGAGCGGGATTACCAATCCATCTCACAGGGACTCGCGGCTCGCTTCCGCAAGGAGATCGATGAAGCATTGGAGGCCATCAAGATGTCGCCCCAAGGCGCCGGCCACTTCCTCCAGACGGGATCGAAAGTCGTGAAATCCTTCCGGCGACGAAATCTGCAAGCGTTCCCCTTCTTCATTCTCTACGGTATTACCGAAGATACAATCGTCGTTGGCTCGCTCATCCCGAGTCGCACCGATCCGCTGACTTGGTTGACGCGTTTCGATGGCTGAGAACCGATTGGTCAGAGTCTCGTCACCTCGACTCCTACATTTTCACCCCATGAACCTCCAAAACAAAATCGCTTTCGTCACTGGCGGCACCAAGGGCATCGGTGCGGCCGCGGCCATCGCGTTCGCGAAAGCCGGCGCAGATGTCGCCATCAACGGACGTTTCGACGATGCCGACGCACAGGCCACGCGTCAGGAAATCCAGAAGCTCGGTCGACGCTGCGAAATCATCGTGGCCGACTGCGCCAAGCCGGACGACGCGAAGCGTTGCGTAGAGGAAACGGTGCAGAGGCTAGGCGCGCTCGATGTGCTCGTGCATTCCGCCGGCGGCCCGGTGAACGGCAAGCTCTCCGAGATCACGCCTGACGACTGGTATGGCGCGTTCGACATCCACGTCCACGCCATCTTCCACCTCTGCCGCGCCGCGTTGCCGCACATGAAGCCGCGCAAGGAGGGCGCCATTATCCTCGTCTCGTCCACCGCCGGCCTGCGCGCCGTGCATACGAACATCGCGTATCAAGTCGTGAAGGGAGCGATTCCTCATTTCACCCGCGCCCTCGCGCGCGAGTTCGCCGATGACAGCATCCGCGTGAACTGCGTCGCGCCCGGCGTCGTGCGCACGCGCTTCCACGCGAACATGAGTGACGCTCAGAAGAAGCTGAACTTGGAACAACGCATCCCCCTGCACCGCGAAGGCACGCCCGCGCAAGTTGCCAGCCTCATCACCGAACTCGTGACCAACGACTACATCACTGGCGAGACGTTCACGATCGACGGTGGGCTGACGATGCGGATTGCTTGAGGTCTGGAGGAGTCCGCGACTTCGCTGGCTTTACTCAATAATTTCATCGCGACGAAGGCTTCCTAAGTTTGCTTTGTCGGCTGCACTCACGTAGCCTCGCGGCCCGTGGACCACAGCCTGGTCAATGAAATCGCGAAGTGCATCATCGCCGCCTGGGCGGTGGCGGTGCTTGCGCAACTGGGCCGGCAACCTCTCATCCTCGCCTACCTCGCCGCCGGATTCGCCTGCGGCCCGCGCGGGTTAGGCCTCGTCAAAACTGATGAGCACATCTCCGTCATCGCCGAGATCGGATTGAGCCTGCTCCTCTTCATGATCGGGCTGGAGATCGATCTCAAGAAGATGCTTCGCGCCGGACGGGTCATCACGCTCACCGCCGCCGCTCAGATTCTCGGCGGCTGCGTGCTCGGGCTCGGATTCTTCCTCGCGTGCGGATTCAGCATCACCGGCGGCAAGCTCGATGCGTTGTATCTCGCCGTCGCCACCGCGCTCAGCAGCACCGTCATCATCGTCAAAATCCTCTACGACAAACGCGAGCTCGACACTCTGCCCGGCCGCCTGACGCTCGGCGTGCTCGTGCTGCAGGATTTGTTCGCGATCCTCTTCCTCGCGCTACAGCCGAATCTTCAGAATCCATCTCTCACTATCCTCGCGCAGTCGCTCGGCAAGGTGCTGGTGCTCGTCGCGTTCGCGTTTGTCGTCAGCAAGTATTGCCTCCCGCGGTTGTTCAAGGCCATGGCGCGCGCGCCGGAGCTCGTGCTGGTCGGCGCGCTGGCGTGGTGTTTCATCCTGGCCGGACTCGCGCATCTGCTCGATCTCTCGCGCGAGATGGGCGCGTTGATCGCCGGCGTCGCCTTGTCGACGTTTCCCTACACCCTGGATGTCGCCGCCAAGGTCACGAGCCTGCGCGATTTCTTCGTCACACTGTTCTTCGTCGCGCTGGGCATGCGCATCCCGGCGCCCACGCTCGACCTGATTCTCTGGGCGCTGGCGATCAGCGCGTTCCTCATCGTGAGCCGGTTCGTCACCGTGTTCCCCGTGCTGCACAAGCTGCGGCAGGGCCATCGCGTCGGCCTGTTGCCCGCCATCAACCTCAGCCAGATCAGCGAGTTCTCCCTCGTCATTCTCGTCATCGGCCAGCAGTCGAAACACATCTCGCAACACTCGCTCGACATCGTGGCGTATGCGTTCGTCATCCTTGCCGTCGCTTCGTCCTACGGCATAGCGGCGTCCGATCCGCTCACGCGAAAGCTCAGCGCGCTGTTGAAGCGAACGGGCGTGCCGGATCTCGACAAAGGCCCGAAGGAAGCCGCGGACAAGGAACACCCGCCGCGGATCATGCTGCTCGGCTTCTTCACCACGGCGAGCTCGCTCATCGCGGAGCTGGAGCGCAACCAGCCCGAGCTGTTGAAGGAGGTGGGGGTGATTGATTTCAACCCGGTGGTGAACCAGAAGCTGCGCGAGCGTGGCATCAAGGTCATCTACGGCGACATCAGCAACCGCGAAACGCTCCATCACGCCGGCGTCTGCCATGCCGAGGTGCTGCTCTGCACGCTGCCGAATTCCATCCTAAAAGGGACGACGAACTTGATTCACGTCCGCCAACTCCGCGAACTCAATCCCACCGCCCGCATCATCGTCACCAGCGATTCCTTTGCGGAGATCGCCGACCTCTACAAGGCCGGCGCGGACTACGTCGCCGCGCCGCGCGTGACGGAAGCAAGCGAACTCAGCGCCGTGCTGGCCAGCGCGCTCAAGGACAACCTGTCCGCCAAACGCGCCGAGATGGACGCGCGGTTGAAAGGGCGGAACGAAGTGCTGGCGTAGCCGTCCCGCGTCAACTCGCAGGCGTTTCTACAGCCCCCACGCAGCGTCCGCAGAGGGTCGGGTGTTTCGCGTTCGCGCCGACGTCTTCTTCCCAGTGCCAGCAGCGTTCGCATTTCTGACCGAGCGCCTTGCCCACCACGATGTCGAGGGTTGGTTCGCCGTTGGCGGGCGCGACGTGAACTTCGAGTTGCGAAACGTTGAGCAATTCGCGGAGTGCGGCGAGATGCGTCTTCGCGTCGGTGAGCAGCGGGTTCGAGCCGGACAACGTGACCTTCGCTTCGAGCGATTTGCCGATGGTCTTCGCCTGACGTTCCTTCTCGAGGCTCGGCAGGACGAGTTCGCGCAGCTTGAACAAACCCTCCCACGCGCCGCGTTCGGCATCGGAGCGTTGCAAGACGCCGGGCTTCCACGTCGCGAGATGCACGAAGGGCAGATCCGCCTTGCCAGGAATGAACTCCCACGCTTCGTCCGCCGTGAAGGCGAGGATCGGCGAGAGCAGTTCGCACAATCCGGTGACGAGGCGATAGAGCGCGGTTTGTGTCGAGCGGCGGCGCGGTGAATTCGCGGCGTCGGTGTAGCAGCGGTCCTTGATGATGTCGTGGTAGATCGACGACAGCTCCACGGCGATGAACTGGCTGACCTTTTGATACACGACGTGGAACTCGTACGCGTCGTAGGCCTTCGCCACGTCAGCCGAGACGTTCCCGAACTCGCCGAGAATCCAGCGGTCGAGACCGGTCTGGTCCGCGTCGGCCACGGTGTGTTTCGCGGGATCGAAATCGTAGAGGTTCGAGAGCTGGTAGCGCAGCGCGTTGCGGATGCCGCGATAGGTCTCGCTGACCTTTTGAATCCTGTCCGCACTCACCAGAATATCGTTACGAAAATCCTGTGAAGCCACCCAGAGACGAACGACATCTGCCCCGTAGTCCTTTACGTAAACATCGGCCGTCTGCGGTTTTTCGTAGGTTCCTTGCTGACTTTTAGAGACCTTTTCTACTTTCTTCGAACCGAGTTCGGCCGGTTTGACCATGAAACCGTGGGTCAGCACGGTCTTGTAGGGCGGCGCGCCGTTGCCGGCGAGCGAGAGGAGCAGCGAGGACTGGAACCAGCCGCGATGCTGATCAGAGCCTTCGAGATACAGGTCGGCTTGGAACGGCTTGTCGGCACCAGCGAGTTCAGGGCGACGTGCCGTGACCGCGCGCGAAGACGAACCGGAATCGATCCAGACATCGAGCGTGTCACTGGATTTCGCGGTGGCTTCGGAACCGGTCCAGTCCTTTGGCTTCACGAGGGACCACAGTTCGGTCGCGCTCTTCTCGAACCAGATGTTGGAGCCGTGCTTCTCGATCAGGTCAGCGGCGTTGCGCACGATGCGCGCGTCGAGCATCGGGTTGCCCTGCGCGTCATAGAACGCGGGAATCGGCACGCCCCAAGTGCGCTGGCGGCTGATGCACCAATCGGGACGCGACTTCACGGCGGACTCGATGCGGTTCTTGCCCCAGTCCGGAACCCAGTTCACGGAGTTGATGGCGCTGACGGCCTGGTCACGGAACTTCTCGTGATCAATCTTGATGAACCACTGGTCCATCGCGCGGAAGATCACGGGCGTTTTGCTGCGCCAGCAATGCGGGTAGCTGTGATGATAATTCTCCTGCTTGAGCAGCGCCTTGCGGACGCGCAGCTCGTGTAGCACTGCTTCGTTAGCGTCGCTCTTGCCGTGCTTTTCCAGAATGCTCTTGCCCAGCATCTCGGCGGGCATCTGCTGTTCCACCGGCAGATCGTTCGTGTGCGCGAGTGCGCCGTCGTCGTTGACCGGCGAATAGATGGGAAGCCCGTTGCGGCTGCCGAGGCCGTAGTCCTCCAGACCGTGTCCCGGCGCGATGTGGACAAAGCCCGTACCCGTGCTGTTTTCCACGAAGTCGTCGCCCGCGAAGAGCTTGCCGGTGCGATTGCAGAACGGATGTTGATACTCGAACTGCGCGAGCTCCGAACCGTCGAGGCTGCGCAGGATCTGGTAATCCGCCCAGCCGCACTTCTCGGCGACCGTCGGCAGCAGCATCGTGGAGACGATGAAGCTCTCTTCGCCCGCGAGCACCAGCGAGTAGTTGAACGTGGAGTTGTAGGCCACCGCGAGGTTCGCGGGCAGCGTCCACGGCGTGGTCGTCCAGATGACGATGTTCACGCCGGGCTGGCCGATGACCGGGAACTTCACGTAGATGCTCTGGCTGACATGGTCGGCGTATTCGACCTCCGCCTCGGCGAGCGCAGTGCGGCAAGGGATGCTCCAATACACCGGCTTCTTGCCGCGATAGACGAAGCCCTTCTCCACGATGTCCGCGAACAGGCGGAGTTCGTCCGCCTCGTACTCCTTGCGCAGCGTGACGTAGGGATTCTCCCAGTCGCCGAGCACGCCGAGGCGCTTGAACTGCGCGCGCTGGATGTCGAGATACTTGAGCGCATACGCCTCGCAAGCCTTGCGAATCGTGGCGGCGTCGGCGCTGGTGTCGCCCGCCTTGCGCATCTCCTGCGAGACCTTGAACTCGATGGGCAGACCATGGCAGTCCCAGCCCGGAACATACGGCGCGTGTTTGTCGCTGATCGTCTGATACTTGATGATGATGTCCTTGAGAATCTTGTTCAGCGCGGTGCCGATGTGGACGTCGCCATTGGCGAACGGCGGGCCATCGTGCAGGACGAACTTCTCGTGGCCGGCGCGGGCTTCCTGAATCTTGCCGTAAAGATTGGCGGCCTGCCATTTTTCGAGACGTTGCGGTTCGCGCGTCACCAGATCGGCTTTCATGGGAAAGTCGGTGCGCGGCAGATTGAGCGTGTCTTTGTAGTCCATCGTCAGTCTTTCAAAGGTGGCGGATGCTACGGGGCGCGCGACGGCGAGGCAAGCGCGGGAAACGCGGCGACGAGTGATACGCGTCGCAACCACGGACCGCCCCAATTCTACAAACGCCGTCGGAGCGCCGGCTTCCAGCACGGCGTGTTCACGCCGCCGATTCCAACGCGCCGTGCCGGAAGCCGGCGCTCCATGGGCAATCCCGATCCACCCATGGTGATGATGAGGTGCAAACAACTCCCCGAACTGGTGGCCCGCTGCAGTGTCTCCCAAGAATTGCATTGAATCCCGGACGGAACCGAATACTCCTTTTGCCGTGGACCCTCGGTTAGTTCCGGGCGGTCACGACCATGCAACCTAGCCAACAGTTCGCGTCGACGCCGGCCGCGCTTCCTCCAGCGCGGTAAATTCCCGAGATGAAACCCACCGACTTGCGGGGCATCCTGCAATACATCCCGCGCTTCCGCGAAAAAACCTTCGTGCTCGCCATCGACGGCGCGATCGTGACCGGAGAGAACTTCGCGAACATCGTCCTCGATATCGCGGTCCTGCGCAGCCTGAACATCCGCGTGGTGATCGTTCACGGCGCTTCCGCGCAAATCAAGGCGCTGGCCGAAGAACAGAAAGTCGCGGCCTCAAACATCGATGGCGTCGGCATCACCGACGCCGAGACGCTCAAGCTCGCGCTCACCGCGGCCAACCGGCTGACGCACGAAATCCTCGAAGGGCTTTCCTCGAACGATCTCCGCGCCGTCACCACGAACGGAATCGTGGCGCATCCGCTGGGCATCATTCACGGCGTGGATCATCTCTTCACCGGCAAGGTCGAGCGCGTGGACGTAGAGTTGTTCCAAAGCTTGCTCTCGCAAGGGATCATTCCCGTCGTGCCGCCGCTGGGCTTCGACGGCGACGGCAAGACGTATCGCGTGAACTCGGATCACGTCGCCGTGTCGCTCGCGGAATCGCTGAAGGCCACGAAGCTGATTTACATCACGACAGCGGACGGATTGTTCCAGCAGGGTCAGCTGATCCGCCAGATGCTGGTCAGCGAACTCGATCAGGTGCTGGCCACGCGCCGCGCCGAGATCATGCCGGAGATGCTTTCCAAGGCCATTCACGCCGCCGCCGCCTGCCACGCCGGCATTCCACGCGTCCACATCATCAACGGCCAGGTCGACGAAGGGCTGTTGGCAGAGGTGTTCTCGAACGAAGGCATCGGCACGTTGATTTACGCGAACGAGTACCAGCAGATTCGGCGCGCAATGAAGAAGGACATCCGGAGCCTCATGTTGCTGACGAAGAACTCCGTCGCGAACGAGGAGCTGATGAAGCGGACGCGGACGATGTTCGAGAAGCAGCTTGGCGATTACTACATCTTCGAGATCGACAAGAACCCGGTCGCCTGTGTCGCGCTCCACGTTTACCCGGAGCAGAACAAGGGCGAGATGGGCTACCTCTACGTCAACCCGTCTCACGAAAACCAGGGCATCGGCCGCAAGCTGATCCAGTTCGTGGAAAGCAAGGCGCGCGAGCTCGGGCTGGGCGAATTGATCGCGCTCTCCACGCAGGCGTTCACCTACTTCATGTCGAAGGGCGGCTTCGTGGAAGGGTCGCCGGACGACCTGCCGGCAGCGCGCCGCGAGAAGTACGACCAGAGCGGCCGGAAGTCGAAGGTGCTGATCAAGAAGCTGAAGTAGGACGCTGAAAACCGCGGATTCACGCGGCGGAATCAACTTTTCCGCTTGCCAGAGGCTTCGCGCATTTCATTCACTAAAGTCAGGCTGTTCGCGCGTTCCAAGTGATTCACCGATCCCCGGTGCCTTCTGGCGACGCATCAGCCGGGACTCCGGAATTTATGGCCACATCGAAAAGCAAATCTGCCTCAAGCCGTCGCGGCTTGCTGGCTGGCGGCAACTGGATCATTGATCAGGTCAAGCTCATCGACGTCTATCCGCAACGCGAACAGCTCGCCAACATCCTGAGCCAGTCCCAAGGCACCGGTGGCGCGCCCTACAATGTCCTCGTCGATCTCGCCAAGCTCGGCGCAGACTTCCCGCTGTTGGGCGCAGGTCTCGTCGGCAAGGACAGCCTCGGCCAGGCCATTCTCGAAGACTGCAAGAAGAACAAGGTCGACACGCGCTACCTCCGCGCCACCAACCAGGCACCGACGTCGTTCACCGATGTGATGACCGAGCAGTCCAACGGTAAACGCACGTTCTTCCACGACCGGGGCGCGAACGCCCACTGGACCGGCGAGGATCTCGACTTCAACAAGATCAAGGCGCAGATTTTCCACCTCGGTTACCTGCTGCTGCTCGATGAACTCGACAAGCCGGACACCAAGTTCGGCACCAAGGCCGCCCGCCTGCTTGCCGCCGCGCAGGAAGCCGGAATGAAGACCAGCGTCGATGTGGTCAGCGAGGACAGCGACCGCTTCGGCCGCATCGTCACGCCGGCATTGAAGTATGTGGACTATTGCGTCCTGAACGAAATCGAAGCCGGCAAGACCGCGGGCTTTAAGATCCGCCAGCCGGACGGCACGCTCGACACCGTTTCGCTCCGCCACGCCGCCGGCGCCCTACTCCAGCAAGGCGTGCGCGAGGTCGTGGTCATCCATTTCCCGGAAGGCGGCTTCGCCCGCACGCGCAAGGGTGAAGACGTGTGGCAATCCTCGCTCAATCTCCCCGGCAAGTACATCGCCGGCACTGCCGGAGCCGGCGACGCGTTCTGCGCCGGCGTGCTGCTCGGCCTGCACGAAGGCTGGGAACTCCAGCGCTGCCTGGAGGCGGGAGTCTGTTCCGCCGCCGCGTCCCTTTCCGAACCGACCTGCACCGGCGGCATGAAACCTCTTGCCGCCTGCCTCGCGCTGGCCAAGAAGTACAAGTTCCGCGCGCCGCTCGAACCTGGCGACTGATCAAGTTTGCGGCCGGGAATCTTGTTTCGAACTGCGCCGGAAACGTCCCGGCGTCACTCCCAGTTCACGTTTGAACGACACCGAGAAATACTCGGGATGCGTGAACCCGCACCGCGCCGCGATCTCCGCCAGCGGCAGGCGCGTTTGCCGCAGTAACGACTGGGCCTGATCGAGGCGCGTCCGCACAATCTCCTCGTGCGGCAGACGGTTCAGGGCTTTCTTGAACCGCGCATAAAAGAGCGACTTCGAAACCCGCACGGCCGACGCCAGCTCCTCCGCCGTCAAACCGCCGCACGCCTGTTCGCGAATCAACTGACACGCGCGCGCCACCAGCGGATCGTCCACAGCAGTCACCTCGGTCGAGCGCCGCATCGCGATCCCCGCCGGGGGCACCAGCACTGAACGCGGCTTTCCGGCCATCCGTCGCGACATCAACTGGTCGAGCATCTCCGCTGCGCGCCAGCCGATCTCCCGCGCATTGTCCATCACGCTCGACAGCGGCGGGTCCGCCAAACGGCACGTCTCCTCGTCGTTATCCACGCCGATGACGGCGACGCGCTCCGGCACATCAATGCCCGCCTGCCGGCATGCGTTGAGCACGCGCAGCGCGATTCGATCGCTCGCCGCCATCAAGCCGATCGGTTGTCTTAGTTGCCGCAGCCAGACCCGAAGCCGTTTCTGATTCCGCTCCCAGGCCGCGAGGCTCGCGTCGTCATCGGAAAGGGACAGGACTTCCAGGCCGTCAGCGGAACTGCGTTCCACAGCGCGACGAAACCCGGCCAGCCGACGATCCGACCACAACGCGCCTTCGACACCCACGAACGCAAAGCGAACGAAGTTTCGCTCCAACAAATGCGCCGCCGCCAGCCGGCCAAACGCCTCCTCGTCGTTGCCCACGTGTGGCAATCCCAGATCCAGTCGATGACCGAACAACTCCACCGCAGGAATCTTCGCGCGCAGGAGCGCCTTCGCCAGCCGCGGATCCTCCACGAAAGCCAGCACACCATCGCCATCCCAGTTGCGCAGCCAGTCGCCGCGGTAAACACCTGAGGCGCGCGGATTCAACTGCAGCGACCATCGTCCGCGCGCCTCGACATAGTCCGCGATGCCCGCGAGCACACCTCGTCCGTAGCGACGGCTCTTGTCGATGCAAACGGCGACGCGGACGTTCGCGCGCAGTTGAGTGGTTCGGGACATGAGGCGATCATCTTGGCAACGCTGGACGGAAACTCAATTTCTTTTGCACTCAAGTGCATTGTCACCCGAGCAGCATGCCGCATAGTCCGGCCTCATTCATGTCTCCCTGGCTTCTATGGACGTTCGCCGCCCTGCTTTCTTGGGGCGTGTGGGCGATTCTCTCCAAGCTTCTCGGCGACGCGCTGTCACCCGAACTGAGCCAGGCCGTTTCCACGCTCGGCCTGCTTCCTATTCTCGTACCGCTGGCGCTCTCGAAAGAAGCCCCTCTTCGCCACGCGCCACGGACAGGAATGTTGTGGGCGTTTCTCGGCGGCATCGTTTCCAGTCTCGGGAACATCGCCTACTACGCGGCGTTGTCGCGCGGTGCAAAAGCGGCCGCTGTCGTTCCACTGACGGCGCTCTACCCGGTCGTCACCATCATCACCGCGGCCTTGCTGCTTCGGGAACGATTGAATCGCGTGCAGCAGATCGGTCTCGCGCTTTCCTTCGCCGCCATTTGGCTGTTCAACATCCAAAGTGAAGACGGTCTCGTTTCCCCAGCCATCCTGCTCGCACTGCCACCGATCGTCCTCTGGGGTGTCTCGGGCTTCCTGCAAAAGCTCGCCACGAACCATCTCCCCGCGAGAACGGCCGCGCTCGTTTATCTCAGCGCATTTCTGCCTGTCGCCGTTTTCCTAGCCGTTCGGGAAACCTGGCCGAGTTCCATTTCCGCGCGCACATGGTCCCTCGCTCTCGCATTGGGATTCTTCCTCGGCTTCGGAAACCTCGCTGTGCTGACGGCATTCGCACGCGGCGGCAAGGCGAGCGTGATCGCGCCGCTGGGAAGCTTGTATCCCGTCGTCAGCGTTCCCATCGCGGTCCTCGCGCTCGGCGAAACCGTCGGGCGCCGCGAGGTGTTCGGTATTCTCTTCGCCCTCGCTTCGGTCGTCGCGCTGGCCATGGAAACTCCCGCGACCACAGCCTCCCCTTCTCCACTCAACTCAAAATAACTTGTGAAAAACATCTACGAACTTTTGAAATCCGGCGTGGTCGTCGGCGACGGCGGCTATCTGATCGAACTCGAACGCCGTGGCTACGTGGACAGCGGTTCCGGTCGCGAACGCGTCGGCACCGGACGTGGCAGCGGACAATTCACACCGGAAGTCGCCATCGAGAATCCCGACGCCCTGCGCGAGCTTCATCGCGAATTCCTGAACGCCGGATCGCAAGTCATCCAGGCGCTCACCTTCTTCGGCACCCGCGAAAAACTGTCGCGCGCGGGCTACGGTGCGGACACGGAGAAGATCAATTTCGCCGCCGTGAAGATCGCGAAGGAAGTCGCCGGAGACAAGGCGCTCGTCGCAGGCAGCGTCTCCCGCACGCAGTTAACCGAGCGCGAAGGCATGACCTCGCTCGACAAATCCCGTGATCACATCAACGAACAGATTCGTCTGCTCAAGGATGCCGGCGTTGATTTCCTCATCCTCGAAACGTTCTTCCATCTCGCGGAAATGTCGATCGCGCTTCAATGCGCCGCCTCCGTCGGGCTTCCCGCCGTCGCGACGATGAGCTTCCGCCCCACGATTGCAAAGTGCAGCGACGACAAAACTCCGGCCGAGTGCGCGCGCGTCATGGCTTCGCTCGGGGCGATTGCCGTCGGGGCCAATTGCGAACAGGATCCCAAGCGCATGCTTCCTTTGCTTCGCGAAATGCGATCCGCGACCGGGGTTCCGCTGGCGGCGCAGCCCGCGGCGTTTCACACCACGAACGAATGCCACAGTTTCACGCGGCTCCCGGCGTTCCCGGACGACCTCGAAACCATCCAGGTTTCGCGGGGCGAGTTCACCGACTTCGGGAAGCTGGCACGCAACGAGGGAATCGGGTATGCGGGTGGCTGCTGCGGATGCAATGCCGCCTACATTCGGGCGCTCGCGCGCGGCGTGCAAAATCCGGGCTGAACCATGAACGTTTCCGTCCATCCGACACCGGACATCGCGAACACCGCCGCCGCGGATCTGCTCGCCGGCTGGCTCACGCAGTCCAGCGTCCGCAACGTCATGCTCGCCGCCGGCAACACACCGTTGCCGTTGTATCAGAAAATTGCGGAACGCGGACTGCCCTTGGGCCGGCTTAATGTCTTCGCGCTCGACGAATACGTCGGCGTGCCGCGCGATGAACCGCGCAACTGCGCGAATCTGATTCGCCGGACCGCCGTCGTCCCGTGGGGCATTCCGAGCGACCGCTACTTCACCGTGAGCTCCGAAGAACCGACCGCCCTGCCCAGCGTGATCGCGCACGAACGACGCATCCTCGCGGAAGGCGGACTGGATGTCGTGATTCTCGGGCTGGGACAAAACGGGCACCTCGGTTTCAACGAGCCCGGCAGCGCCGAGAATTCCGCGGCACGGGTTCTCGAACTCGACGCCATTTCCGTGGAGGCAAACCGCACGTGGTTCGGCGGCGACTATGCGCCCGCTCGCGGCGTCACAGTCGGAATGAAAACAATTCTGGCCGCGCGCCGCATCCTGCTTCTCGCCTACGGTCCACATAAGGCCGCCGCGGTGGAGATGATGATTCGAGGACCGCGAACTCCGAAATGTCCCGCGTCGTTGTTGCAGGGGCATTCGAAGGTTGAAATCCTCCTCGACCACGCCGCCGCAGAGCGGCTGCCGAAAAACGAATGACAAACGCGGCGGACAACCACGAGCAGTTCATCGGCATCGACGTCGGAGGGACGAAAATCGCCGTTGGACTGGTGGAATTCCCCGCCGTTCTCGCGACCCATCGCCAGGTCATCCGAACTGACCCGAACCGTGGGGGCGCCGCCGTGCTGGACGATGTGGTTCAACTCGCAACGCAACTCGCCTCGGATGTCGCGCAGCGGGGAGGACGCGTTGGCGGCATTGGCCTCGGGATCTGCGAACTCGTGGACCGCGAAGGCAATCTTGCCAGCGAGAACTGCATTCGATGGCTCGACCAGCCGGTCCGCCAACGGCTTTCGGAAATTGCGCCGCTCGTCATTGAGGCGGATGTGCGCGCGGCGGCGCTCGCGGAAGCCATCGCGGGAGAAGGTCGTTCGTTCGAGACTTTCCTCTTCGTCACAATCGGCACCGGCATCAGCTGTTGTCTGATGCAAAACGGCAGAGCGTATCTGGGCGCCCACGGTTTCACCGGGACGATGGCCAGCAGTCCGCTGATGCATCACTGCGAGAGTTGCGGCCACATCGATGAACGCACCCTTGAAGACATTGCCGCCGGCCCGGCGTTGCTCGCCCGGTTCAACGCCGTCCACGGCAGCGCGAGCACGAGCGAAGAAGTCGTCCGCGCCGCGGCGTCCGGGCATCCCATCGCCGCGCAGGTGATTCGCTCCGCCAGCGAAGCGCTCGGCGCGCAGATTGGAATGCTGGTCAACGTGCTGGATCCGGAAGCCGTGATTCTCGGCGGCGGTATCGGCGTGAGTGACGGCTTTTATCAGACGCAGTTAACCGCCTCGATCCGGCGTCACATCTGGAGCCAGCGTCATCGAGATCTTCCCATCGTGCGGCCCAAGACCGGTGCTGACGCGGGCTGGATCGGCGCCGCAGCAGCAGCGCATCGACAACTATTTTCCTCCCAACCTTTCCCATCGAACGTTCAAACCCCTGCCACGTCATGAAAACTCCTGAACCACTGCTCAATCGTCGTGACTTCACCAAGGCCGCCTTCCTCACTGGCGCCGCCCTCGCGACCGCGCCGACCAGCGTCTTCGCTGCGGACACCGCGCCGAAGCGAATTCGCACCGGAGTAATTGGTTGCGGCAGCGTTTCGGGTTCGTACCTGCCCGTGCTCGCCAAGTCGCCCCATGTGGAACTGGTGAGCCTATGCGACATCCGCCTCGAACGCGCCCGCAAACAGGCAGAGCGCTTCAAGGTGGCCAACCATTATCCACACATCGACGCGATGCTGGCCGGTGTGCCGTTCGATTTCCTGATCGACCTCACCGACATGCAGGAGCACGAGAAGATCAATCGCCGAGGACTCGAAGCCGGCAAACACGTGTGGAGCGAGAAACCAATTGCCAACACGCTGGCCGCCGGACAGAAGCTGTTGCAGCTCGCCATCAAGAAGAACCTCCGCCTCTGGGGCGCGCCCATCACCGTGGAGAGTCCGCAGTTTGCGTTCATGGCGAGGACGCTGGCGGAAGGAAAGCTGGGACGCGTCGCCGCGGCTCACGCCTTTTACGGCCACGAAGGCCCGGGCTGGTCTTCATTCTTCTACGAAAAAGGCGGCGGCAGCATGCCGGACCTCGCGGTCTACAATTTCACCAGCCTCACCGGTCTGCTTGGCCCTGTGAAATCCGTCAGCGCGATGCTGAGCATCGTCACACCCGAACGCACCATCGACGAGAAGGGTAAAATCAAGGTCACCGAGGAGGACAACGCGATGGTTCTGATGGATCACGGCAAGGGCGTGATCTCGCATGTGCAATCGGGCTTCAACTACTTCAACCCGCACGGTCACGACGGCAGCGGCGAGCAGCGGCACACGATCCAGATCACAGGTTCCCACGGTTACATGGGAATGGTCGGCTACGACTGGGCGCCGCAGGGCGTGGAACTCGCCACGATGAAGAGTCCCAAGTTGGAACGCCACGTCACGGATGCCAAGGGCTATCTCTGGCAACTCGGCGGCGCGCTGGCGGCGGAATCCCTCTCGACCGGTCGGCAACCCCTGGTTACGCCCGAGCACGCGCTTCATGTTTTGGAAGTCATCACCGCCGCGCGCGAATCATCGGCAACAGGTCGCCGCATCAAGCTCTCGTCCACGTTCAAGTGGCCTGTCGTGAGCTGAACAAGGACAGAACCCTCAGTCCGAACTGTCCCCACGCGGGACAGATTCCAGCCCACCGCAGGACGCTGCTGCCTCGCGCGGTGTAGTAACACTCTGTCTCACCACGCTGAATCAAGAGTCGGGCGCTGCGCTCTCCACAGAACAACTGCAAGTTAATTGGCAGTCAGCGCCCCGCCCCCCTCGGAATCCGCCTTCGACTGTCCCATGTGTCCAAGAATTGGATGCATTGATCGCAACACCTGCCGGGGAGCCTGCCGGCTTGCCGATTATCGTCGCTTGGCAAACCCAGTGCTTACTCCCGGTCCGGAACTGTCTCGTGAACGCGACGCACTCACAACCTGCACCCGATGGACTTCTGAGTTCTGAAAAGACTCAGAAGACAGTCCCCGCAGCATTTCACGACGCTCTCAACCCAGAACCAAAGGGCAATGTTTGTATGAATGCCTTCTCTCGAAGTGGAACCCAGTCACGGCAATCGGCGCTGCTCGTCACCGTGCTGGCGCTCATCGCGAGCATTCTTCCAATTCACGCGCAGAAACTCGACCTGAACCGGAATGGGAACAGCGACGTTTGGGAGGCGCTCTACAATTCAGCCGGGTTCGAACCGGACTTCGACTCAGACGCCGATGGCGTCATCAATCGCCTCGAAGCCATCGCCGGAACGGACCCGCGCGACAATCGTTCCCTGCCGAAAATCTCCGGCTACCGGATGACGACGAACAATCTCGGCGTGACGTTTCATGTGTTGATGGAAGGCGCGCGCGGTAAGAGGTTCGAACTTCAATCCACTTCCGAGCCGCACGGCACGGCACCGGAGAACTGGACATCAGAAGGCGCAGTGGTCGCCCGCATGAGCACCAGCGTCTCCATCTCCTCGCCGGCGGATCGCCAGGCCAAGTTCTTCCGCATGAGCATCACCGATGTCGACACCGATGCCGACGGCCTGACCGACTGGGAGGAATACCAGCTGGGGCTCGACCCGCTCGTCGCCACCAGCAACGGACAATTCGACAACATCGGCGTGCGCTTCACCGACTATCGTTACGTCACGAATCGTCTCGCTTCGCAAAGCCTCGCCAGTCTGATGACCGCCTCGCTCGCAGCCCGACCGGCAGCAAGCGATCCTTTCTGTGGCATCGCCGCCAGCGGGGCTCCGATCATCGCGGCAGGGATCACGCCGACCGGCACAGGGCTGACTGGCAATTACTACACCAACGCCAGCTCGACCTACACGAACCCGGTGAACTTCCACGCAACGAATCTGTTCCTCACCACCAACGACGCGGTAATCGATTTCACCTGGACCACCAATACCTCGCCGAACTTGATGAACGGCAACTACACAGTCCGCTGGACCGGCCAGGTGCAGCCGCAATACTCCGAGACCTATTTCTTCGAAACGCGCACGGACGATGGCGTGAAACTCTGGGTAAACGATCAATTGATCATCGATCGCTGGCAGACGCAGAACACCACGTGGACCAACGCCATCACCCTCGTGGCCGATGTCCGCTACAACATTCGGATGGAATACTTCAACCGCGGCGGCTCGGCTCGCGCGCGCTTGTCGTGGTTCAGCCCCAGCCAGCCGCGCCAGGTGATTCCGGCCATGCGACTGTATCCTTCAGCAAACGGCTATGAAGTTGGCGGAATCACCAGCCCGTTGACCGCCGTCGGCTTCGTCGGACAACCCTTCAGCTACACCATCAACGGCGCGAACTCCCCGACGGGCTTCGGCGCGACGAACGTCCCCGCGGGACTGGAGATCACCAACGGCGTCATCACAGGCGTTCCCACCCTGGCGGGCAGCTACGACGTGGCGTTGTTCGTCACGAACTCAGTGGGCGTTACCGATGCCACGCTCCGGATGGAGATCATCGACACCGGCAGCTCCGTCACCCGCGAGGTCTGGCTGAATGCCGTCGGCACCACCGTGAAGGACATCCCTCTCCATCTCGCCGCCAACCAGACGAACACGCTCGGCAATCTGGAGGGCGTCACGAACTTCGGCGACAACTACGGCGAGCGCATTCGCGGCTATCTGGTCCCGCCTGTCACCGGCAACTACTACTTCTGGATCGCCGCAAACAGCGCCGCAGAGCTTTGGATTTCGAATGACGGCGAGCCGGTGAACAAAGTGAAACGTGCGTTCGTGGGCAAGAGCACCAATCCTGGCCAATGGACCCTGCAGCCAAGTCAGAAATCCGGCTGGCTCTCACTGAAAGCCGGCGAGCGTTACTACATCGAAGTGCTTCACAAGGCCGGCAAAGGCGCGAATGACCATTGGAGCGTGGCGTGGTTGCTGGATGCTTATGGCACGAACAACGTTCCGACCGGTGTGGTGCCCGGCTACGTGCTGGCGCCCTACGTCGAAGCCGAGCCCTCGGAAATTTCCGGCACACTCTACAGCGCCAACATGGTGGCCCAGTCTGGAGCGCTCAGCTCCGGCGTCGGCTCCGCCACGCTGCGATTGAGCGCCGACGAATCGCAGGCGGTTCTACGCTTCAGCTACAGCGGCCTCTCCACGCCGGTGACGGCAAAGCACATTCACGCCGACACCTACCTCGGCAAGAACGGCCAGGGTCAGATCGTCTTCGACATCGACACCGCCACCGCCGAACTCGACGGCAGCTACATTTGGAACCTCGAACCTTCCGGTCCTTTGAGCACGGCAGACCTCATTGAGATCATCAAGCAAGGCAAGGCTTACATCAACGTTCACAGTGTCAACTATCCTGCGGGTGAAATTAACGGTCACTTCGGCCTGGCGAACGGAACCTCCTCGTTTACACCGCCGCCGCCCCCCCTCCCGTGGGCCAAGGACCACGCCAATACGAACGCCGTCGTCCGCTTCCTGCAGCAAGCGACATTTGGCGCAAGCCCGGCCGAGATTAAGGCCGTCCGTTCGTCCGGCTACGAGAAGTGGATCGAGAAGCAGTTCAAGATGAAGATCAGCGGGCACTTGACCAATGTGTTCGCGACGGCCAATCCCGATCCAAGCGACATGTATCCCGGTGAACTCACGTTCAACACATGGTGGAAACAATCTGTCTCCGCCCCAGACCAGCTCCGGCAGCGCGTCGCCTTTGCGCTCAGCCAGATACTGGTCGTCTCCGAACAAGGTCCGCTCGAAGACAATCCGCGCGCGCTTTCCGCGTACTACGATACGTTGCTCAAGCACTCCTTCGGCAACTTCCGTGAAATGCTCGAAGCTGTCACGCTGTCCCCGGCGATGGGCATCTACCTCGACATGCGCCGCAATGACAAAGGAAACATCGCGAGCGGAACGCATCCGAACGAGAACTACGCCCGCGAAATCTTGCAGCTGTTCTCCGTCGGTCTGAACCGCATGTGGCCGGATGGCACGCTGGTCATCGATTCGAATGGCGACCTCGTTCCGACCTACGATCAGGATGTCGTCACCGGCTATTCCCACGTGTTCACCGGCTGGAACTACTGGCAGACCAACCAGGCGAACAAGCGCCTCCCGATCAATTGGAACCCCACCGCCAACTACACGAACCCGATGGTACTCGTCCCGACGCATCATGAACTCGGCACCAAGCGTCTGCTCGACAACGTCATCCTGCCCGCCGCGCACGGTGCGGCAGCGGACTCGGCCAACACCAACTACGATCATTATTGCTCCCAGGATCTGAAGAAAGCCCTCGACTCGATCTTCTACAACGAGAACGTCGGACCCTTCATCTGCCGTCAGCTCATCCAACGCATGGTCACCAGCCATCCGAGCCGCGACTACGTCTATCGCGTGGTCCAGAAGTTCAACGACAACGGCGACGGTGTCCGTGGCGACATGCAAGCCGTGATCAAGGCCATCCTGCTCGACTACGAAGCCCGCAGCACGAACACGATTTCGCTGCCGACCCACGGCAAACAACGTGAGCCGTTGCTCCGCGCCACTGCGATGGCCCGGGCTCTTCAGGCTCCGTTGCCCGTCAAAGCCAGCTTCAAGCAAACCGGCGGATCGCGCATCACGATCACCACTTCGAAACCCCACCGCTTGAGCTCGAGCGACGATGTCTACCTCAGCTTCTCCGGCAACAACGCCCCGGCGTCGCGCATCTACAACAACGTCTCGGTCAGTAATGCCAACACCTTCACCATCACCGCGCCCGGTGCGGGAGTGGGAACATACAGTCAGTCTGGAAATACCATCACCGTGACCAACTCCGGCCACGGACTCTCGGCGGGATACCAACTCCACCTCACCTTCACCAGCGGCGGGGCCAAGAGCGGCATCTTCACCGTCAGCAGCGTCCCCAGCAGCTCCGTCTTCACCCTCGCCACCACTGATTCCTCAGCCCGCGTCGGCAATTGTGCCTTCGCCAAGTGGACGGGCGGCGGTTTCACTCAAACTGGCAGCAACATTACCTTCACCACCACCGGACCGCACGGGCTCGCCGTTGGCAAGTATGCCTTCATCGAGTTCCCGAACGGCGGCTCCGTTACGAACGGATCGTATCGCGTCACCAGCGTTCAGAGTCCGACGCGTTTCACCGTCGCCGTCTTCGCCTCCTCCAGCCGAACGGAGAGCAGCCCGGTCGTGTTCCCGCTGGTGCCCGCGCCTGTCAGCCGCTCCGGCAGCGTGACCATTCATTACAACACGTGGAACATGAACTACACCGACGGCGGCAACAGTTCGAGCCTCTCGCAGACGCCGCTGAACTCGCCCACCGTCTTCAACTACTTTTTCCCCGACTACAAGTTCCAGGGCATCCTCGCCTCCGCCGGGCTGACCACGCCTGAGTTCCAGCTCACGTCCGACACCAGCATCATCCTGCAGATGAACTTCCTGACGCAGGGCATCTTCAACAACAGCGCGAACACGAACGGCCTGAGCAGCTTCACCAGCGGCGGCGGCGCAATCGGCATGGATGTCGGACCTTGGATGACTCCGGCGGCGACCTCCAATGCCGGCATCCCCGGACTGGTGGATTCACTCAACACAATGCTCTGCGCGGGACAACTCTCCGCCACCGCCAAGGACATCATCGTGAGCTACGTGGCTGACAACACCCGCTTCCCCTACTCCACCACGCCGACCAATTCGCAGATGCGCGACCGGGTGCGTGCCGTGGTGCATTTGATTGTGAACTCTCCGGAATTCGCCGTTCAACGTTAAGCCTATGAAAGACAAAGCTGTTTCTGTCATCACCCGGCGCGGATTCATCCGCCAGGCCGCTTGCGCTGCCCTCGGAACCGGCGCGCTCAGCGCCGCGATTGGCGACCTCCGCTTCATCAACTCCGCCGTCGCTCAAAGCGCCATCAGCGACTACAAGGCGCTGGTCTGCATCTTTCTCTCGGGCGGAAACGATTCCAACAACCTCATCATTCCGACGATTCCCTCCGAGCACGCCGATTATTCGGCCATCCGGAGCGACGTTCTCGCCATCCCCATTTCCGGCGCGGCCAATGTCGCCCTCCCGCTCTCGCCGTTGAGCAGCGACGGTCACGATTACGGACTCCACCCAGCCTGCCCGGAGCTCGCCACCTTGTTCGACGAAAGCAAACTCGCGGTCCTCTTCAACACCGGCACGTTGGTTTATCCACTGACCCGTGCCGAGTATCGGTCCGGAGTTCTCGAAAAACCTCCGCAGCTCTTCTCGCACTCCGACCAAGTCACGCAGTGGCAAACGTCGATCCCGGACCGTCCGCCGCTCACCGGCTGGGGCGGCCGTTGCGCCGACTTGCTCGCCGCGGTTCAGCCCAGCGCCCCCATCTCCCTCGCCGTCACCGTCGCGGGCGCCAACACCTTCGAGGTGGGCAACATTGTCTCCCAATACTCAGTCACCACGTCCGGCGCCATCAACCTCAGCAGCGTGTCCGGCTCCCGACTTCAATCGCTCACCAACATCCTTGCCCTGCCCTACCCAAATCTTCAGGTGCAGGCCTATGCCGATGTCGGTGAACATGCGATTCAAACCGGCGGCCTGCTGAACGCGGCAATTTCTTCAACGTCCGCCGCCAACTATTGGAACACTCCATTTCCCACCACGGTTACTTCGCCGACGGGCGGGAATCCATTCAGCTCGAACCTCGCCCGTCAGCTTCAGATGATCGCGCGACTGATCGAAGCCGGTTCGCGCAGCGCCGGGAACGGAGGTTTTGGTATGAAGCGACAAATCTTCTTCTGCCAGGTCGGCGGTTACGACACGCATTCGGGACAAACCCCCGGAGCGAACAATCCTACCGCTGGCTCCCACGCCAACCTTCTCGCGGAACTCAGCCAGGGAATGTACGCCTTCCAACGCGCGATGGAGCAGCTCGGGCTCTCGAACAACGTGACCTCCTTCACCGCGAGCGATTTCGGCCGCACCTTCCCCTGCAACGGCGACGGCAGCGACCACGGCTGGGGCAGTCACCACCTCATCATGGGCGGCGCCGTAAATGGCCGCCGCACGTATGGACGCTTCCCGACGCTCGCGGTCAACGGGCCCGATGACACCAGCACCGGTCGCTGGATTCCCACCACCGCCATCGATCAATACTTCGCCACGCTCGCGACATGGTTCGGCGTGGACAACGGCAATCTCTCCACGGTGTTTCCAAACCTCGGCCGATTCTCCTCTCCCAATCTCGGCTTCGTATGAACCAGCGCGGTGCCATCATTGCCTTGACCATTCTGGCAGCCGCGGCCGTTTGGATGATTCAGTCGCGCAAACCGTTGTCCAATGGATCAGCGGAACTGCCTCAGCCACCATCGACGGATCCGAAAACCTCGCGCGTCGTCGCAACCAAAACGCCCGCAGCTCCGGAAACGCCTCCTCCCGCATCCGATCCGGAACCTGAACCCGAACCACCGCAGCCGGTCGTCCCTCCCCCCAAGCCTGTCTCCATCGCTTCCACCGAAGAAGCGCCGCCCGGACCGGAGCTGGGCGAACTCGATTCGGGACTGACCCCGGCGACCGTTCTCGAAAATCTGCGCGGCGTTTTTCGCCAGTACATTCTCCGCTTCCACGAAAACCCGGTCGGCGACAATGCCGAAATCACACAGGCGCTCAACGGCGGGAATCCGAAACAGGTCATCTTCCTCCAGCCCGATGACGGCATGCGGGTGAACGCCCGCGGCGAACTCGTCGACAATTGGGGCACCCCCTTCTTCTTCCACTCGCTCTCGCGAACGGAAATGGAAATCCGCTCCGCCGGTCCCGATCACAAAATGTGGACCGGCGACGATCTCGTGATGAAGTAAATCCAGCCTCCCTGCGAACTTCGACCGCTACTGGATCAAACCGCGTTTCCGCAGCATCGCATCCATCGCCTTGTCCATCAGCAAATCCGCCAGCGGCTTGGTAACCTCGTCCAGCGAAGCAGTGGCTAACTTGAGCTTCGCGGGATCGCCGATCTGCGTCAGAGGATCTTCAGCCGCGATCAGATTCTCCACCGTGCGCAACGATTCAACCACCTGGTTTCGATAATCGACTTCCAGTTCTTCCCCGCACTCCGTCAGAGCGCTTCGCGTCGCCGTCACCGTTTCGGCAGCCTTCAACTTCGCTTCCACCCACTGCCGCGCGCGCACGTCGTCGAAGAAATGCTCAACCGACTCCTCCACCATTTTCTGCACGTCGGCATCTTCGACATCCACCGCTGACTTCATCTCCACCACCTTCTGCTTGCCCGTCGCGATATCCCGCGCCAGCACATGCAGAATGCCATTCGCGTCGATCTCGAACTGCACACCCACTCGCGGCACTCCGCGTGGAGCCGGTTCAAAATCGATCGTGAAACGACCCAGACTCCAGTTGTCCTTCGCGCGCTCCCGCTCGCCCTGCAGCACATGAATCAACATCTCGCGCTGATGGTCCACTGCCGTGGTAAACGCTTCGCCGGCCTTCACGGGAATCGTCGTGTTCCGCGAAATGATTACGTTCATCAAGCCACCAAACGTTTCCAATCCCAGGGACAACGGTGTGACGTCCAGCAGCAGCACGTTCTTGAAGCCACCGCTGAGAATTTCAGCCTGGATCGCCGCCCCCAACGCGACCGCCTCGTCGGGATTCTGGGAAGTGTTCAGCTCCGGACCGTCCGTCGTATGAAAGTCCGTTCCAATTCGAATGCCGCCCCGAGTCTCCTCGAATTCGGCGCAGCCGAACCATTCACCGACCAGCCGGCGAACCAGCGGCATGCGGGTCTGACCGCCGACGAGAATCACCTGATCCAAATCCTTCGCCTCCAGCTTCGCGTCTGCGAGTGATCGAAGACAATGAACTCGGGTGCGCTCCACGATCTCGCGCGTCAATCGTTCCAGTTCACCGCGAGTGAGCCGGTAGCTGAAGCTGAAGTCGGCCGTCAGGAACGGCAGCGAAATCTCCACTTCGTCCTCAGTCGAAAGCTTGATCTTGGCTTGCTCGGCCACCTCGCGAATGCGGGATAGCAACGTCAACGTCTCCGGCTTTGCATCACGGGTCTCCATCCTGAAACTCAATTGTGGACCGCCCGCCGCTTCCATCTTCTCGATGATGAAAACGACCAGCCTTCGATCCAAATCATCGCCACCCAGTCGCGTGTTGCCATTGGTCGCCAGCACCTGAAACACCCCGTTGTTCAGTTCCAGAATGGACAGATCGAACGTGCCACCGCCGAAATCGTAAACGGCGATCTTCGCATGCTCCTTCAATCGATCGAGCCCATACGCCAGCGCCGCCGCCGTCGGCTCATTGATGATTCGCTCCACCGTCAGGCCCGCGAGTTCCCCGGCCTTCTTCGTCGCGTTACGTTGGGCGTCGTTGAAGTAAGCCGGGACAGTAATCACCGCGCGCGTGACCGATTCGCCCAGCGAAGCCTCCGCGTCGAGCTTCAGCTTCCTGAGCACTTCCGCTGAGATTTCCTCCGGTGTGTAGGCCTTCCCGTTGATCTCGATCGCCGCCTGACCCTGACCTTCGGCGCGAACCGAATACGTGACGTTGAGTTCCTCCGCCGGAATCTCACTCCCTCGGCGTCCCATGAAACGCTTCACCGAATACACCGTTTGCGCCGGATGCAGCACCCGAACCCGGTTCGCCTTGTGCCCAACCACCGGCGGCGCGTCGGCGTTCGGAAAGTGAACCACACTCGGCGTCAACCGCTGGCCATCTGCATCAGCGATCACCAGCGGAATCCCGCTGTCGACGATCGCGACAAGCGAGTTGGTGGTGCCGAGGTCAATACCGACAATTCTGCTCATGTCAGGAAATGCTGCACGATGCGGCACCTCGCGTCCAGTGCGCGCGCCTGAATCAACGAGCCAGCCGAGAGTCCCGGCCACCGCAAAATATTTCTGCAACTTCACGGCTGCTGCCGTGACTTCCTAGGAGATGCGCCGACGGGACGCTGGTGTCGCCGCCGGAAGCCAGAGCAAACGCCGAAATCTCTACACATCACCTGACCATGAAACCATTCATCACACTCCTCACCCTAACCGCGCTCACCTTCAGCGCCGTTGCCGGACCACTGCAACCGACTCACGTCTCCGATAATGCAAAGTGGGTGGCCCACCTCGACGTCGCCAAACTCATCACTACCGAACTCGGTGGATATCTAGGCCGCACCTTCATGGATAAGAAGCTGGCCAAGCCGACTCGCGATCTTGAGCAATGGGGCATCGACTTCGACTGGCGGGACATCGAAGGCATCACCGTTTACGGAACGAGCTTCTCGAAGAATCCCGACACCGAGGCCGTAGTGGTGATCAAGAGCTCGTTCAACTTCACGGAGGCCATCGAGATCGTCATCGACCGCATTGCCGAATATGGCGGCGACGATCGCCCGATCCAGAAGGTCCAGTCAGAGCCATTCGCCATTTACTCCGCGAAGGGAGAAGTCTTTGGCACTCCGTTCGGCAAGGAACTGTTTCTATTGAGCAAATCGAAAGCGGAACTGGAGAAAGCCCGCAGCGTGCTCGACGGCAAATTGGCCAACATCACGAAATCGAAGAACTTTCCCGGCGTTGGTGCTGCCGAAGGTGGCTTCCTCGTCGCCGCCATTGCGGACGGTTTTCAAACGGTCGCGAATCTCCCACCACAAGTGCGCGGATTGAAGAACGCGGAGAGCGGCCAAATCAATGCCGGCGAGAAGGCGGACAAAGTATTTGTGAAACTGTCGGTCAACACTCGCGATAACGAATCCGCCACCCAGATGCAGCAAGTCCTTCAAGGCCTGCTCGCTCTCGCTACGCTGAGCCAGGAGGAAAACAAGGACCTCGCGCTGCTGGTGCACGGCGCCAAAGTCAGCGGCACTGATCGAACCGTCACTGTGAATCTGGAGGTTCCCTCGGAAACCGTCATCGCCAAGGTCAGCGAGAAACAACCCAAGCGAAAGAAACAGAAGTAGTCCGGCAGCATTGGTCACCCCGTTGCGTTCTCCCTCAACCGTTGCCAGTTCGTGACTGGCAACGGTTCTTTCATTTGGTCAAGCTTTGGCTTTGAGAAGCTCCACCGCCGGTGCCATTGTCACCCTACACACCATGAAAGCCCGATGTTTGATTTCCATATTCTGTCTGTGGGCCAGTCTCCTCCCTGCCGCCGAGCTCACCATCACCCGCTTCGACACCAACGGCGTCATCAGTTGGTCCAATGCGTATCCTGCCGGGGTCATCACGATTCAAGCGAAGAGTTCCCTGAACGCTCCCTGGCCGGTAGGCATCAATCGCTTTACCTCCAACGCCGTCGGAAGCGCAGATGTGGGATTGGCACCAAGCAACGGTTTCATTCGTTTGTTGTCGGTGGACATCTCCACCAATTTCACCGGCCATTTCACGAATCTCACTCATTCGTATGGCATTCTCGAAACCGTGGCCGGCCGCGGACGTTCCAACAGCGACGTGAGTCACTGGCAGCCCAGCTTCGAAGGCGACTGGGCCACCAATGTGGATCTCTCCCGACCGCACATCTCATTTGGTGATCCCCACGGGAACGTGTTGATCGTCGATCAACGGAGTTCCTCCATTCTGAAGGTGACGCCCGAAGGACGCCTCTTCACTTACGCCGGCACGCATACCGCCGGCGACAATGGCGACGGGCCGGACTACGCCACCAACCTGCATCTCAACAGCCCGAACGGTGGATGGATGGCCGCGGATGGAACCCTCTACATCCTCGATACCGACAATGCCAAGGTCCGCAAGGTCGACACCAATCAGGTGATGACCACGCTCTTCACCACACCACTCTTGGGCGACGGCCGCGCCTTTTGGATTAAGAGCGACGAGTCGCTCGCCTACTTCGGTTCCGGCGATCCCTCCGCAAACACGCTGAACCGCTGGACGCCCACCGGCGGCGTCACGGTTGTTCGTTCTGATTTCGGCAATCTCGGAAACATCCTCGGCGACGAGCAAACCGGCGAGCTTTACATCAGCGACCGCGATTTGAACCGCGTCTATCGCATGGACACAAACGGCACACTCATTCCCATCGCCGGCAACGGCACTCAAACGGGCGGCGGAGACGGATTTCCTGCGCTCGAAACCGGCCTCATTCTGCCACGATCCGTCTGGTTCATTCCCAATGGCGGCTTTTTCATTGGCGAACACGATCCCGGCAACCGCATCTGGTACGTCGATCCTGCCGGCATCATTCACCGGTGGATGAACGGCAGCAGCGCCAACAATTTCCGCGTTGGCGATGGCGACTGGTTCTTTGCGAATCCGAACCAGGCCAGGCTCTCGCGTGTGCGAGCCGTGAACACCGATCCGTTTGGAAACCTGATCATCACCGAAAGCAACTACGGTTACGTGCGCCGCGTCCGGTTCCAGCGAATGACACCGTGAGCGCAAACCGGGCTTGCAAGGACGATGCCGCAACGCAGAATCCGCCGCGTGGACAAAGCGATGGCGTATCTGGCGGTCGGACTCGGTAGCGCGCTCGGCGGCATGGGGCGTTTCTGGATCGCCGGGCTGGTCGGTCAACGCTTCGGTGATGCTTTTCCCTGGGGAACCATCCTCGTCAACGTCTCCGGATCCTTCGCCATTGGATTCCTCGCAGCTCTCACGTCCAGCGAGGGCCGGTTGCATCCAAAGTTAAGTCCGCTCGCTGTGCAGTTTTTCATGGTGGGAATTTGCGGCGGTTACACGACCTTTTCCTCCTTCAGCCTGCAGACGTTGAAACTGATTCAAGGCGGCAACCTGTCACAAGCCGGCACCAACATCGCGCTCTCGGTGATCGCCTGCCTCGCCGCCGTTTGGGCCGGCCACGCCCTGGGACAATTACTCCAGCGCTGAACAATCGCCTGAAGTCGCGACTTACTTGCGATCCGGACGCGGACATCGCACCAAGGTCGGGCGTTTGTCATTTCCGCTCTTCCCCCGCGGATCACCGTTGTTGTCCGTGACAATCCAGATCGAGTCCTTGCTCACTGCCAAACCTTCCATCAGCCCCACCGGCAGACCCGTTCGGTAGCCGAGACTTTCCTCGATGTCACCGTAGTCAAATTCATCCAGCACCTGCCGGGTTTTAGGATCGACCTTTAGTATCACCCGATGCTGGCGGCACAGCACCCAGAGCTGATTTTCAAACCAGCAGAGGTCCGAGTAGTGGAGCCCGAAGAAGCTACTCTTGGCCGGTTGGACCACGAAGTTCTTCGTCACCTTCAGACTGGCGAGATCCACTTCAATGATCACCGCAGAGCTTCTCTCATTGGCGACGTAGAGTTTTCCGTTCCCGATCGCGATACCTTCAAGCGAGGCATTCGGATCCGCCGAACTGAAATAGTCCTCCGCAGTCCCCCAAACGATCGGAAGCCGCTCCGTCTTGCCGGTCACCGGATCGCAGCGAAAGATCCACCGCCCACGTTCCTCGCAAATGTAGAACCGTCCCTGCTCGTCCCGCGCGATGCCTTCGCAGTCGAAGCTTTTGCTGTCGCCCGCGACAACGCGAAGGCTGTCGTTCGAAAAGCAGTCATTGAAGGACTTCAGGTTCGCCTCCTGACCGCCGGGGAGAAAATCAATGCGATACAGGATCGAGTCCCGAGTGTTGCGCAGCGTGAGCAGCTCCCCGGTGTCGAGCAGCCACAGACCCGACGCGTCAAACTGCTGACCGTTGGGGAGATTGAGAGAAGTAATCTGGGCTGCCTGAAGACGATGCTTTGGCCAGCCGTGGCCGCTGGTGTTTTGAGGAGTCTTGCAACCGACGAGGACCAGCAGGAGGACACCGACGGAAAGAGCGGCTCTTATCATGGCGATACGTTGACCACCCCCGACGTTTCTCCACAAGCGAAACGTCGAGTCCGCGAGCTACTTCCAGTCCCGGACCACCACAGTCACCAGATTCAACGCCGCAGCCGGGTATATACCGAGGTAGAGCATGCCGGCGATGCACGCGCCGAGGGAGACCTTCAGCGGCAGCGACACGAAGAGCGGCGAAACATCGGCCGGTTCCTTCGACCAGTAGATCGCGCGGATGACACCGAAGTAGTAGTAGAGCGAAATCACCACACCCACGAGCGCCACGGCGATAAGCCAGTAGTAAGTGGAGCCCTGGTCAATCGCAGCTTTCAGCAGGAGGAACTTCCCAAAGAACCCGGCGAGCGGCGGGATGCCGGCGAGGGAAACCATCGCGAGAGTCATCGCGCCAGCGAGTAACGGCGAGCGTTGGTTCAATCCGGCCAGACCGCTGATGTCTTCAATGTCCGTCGCACGCAGCACGACGGCGATGACCGTAAAGGCCGCGAGCACGGTGAACAGGTAACCGCTGAGGTAGTAAAGCACCGCCACCTTGCCGGACTCGCTTAACGCGGCGAGACCGAGCAACAGGTAGCCACCGTTCGCGATGCTGGAGTAGCCGAGCAGACGTTTGAGGTTGCGCTGCGGAATCGCGCACAGGCTGCCGTAGAGAATTGTGATGGCCGACATCGCCATCAGCAGGCCCTTCCAACGGACGACAAACTCCAGCGGCAGCGCGCTGAAGAGGACCCGCATGAGGAGAATGAGGCCCGCCGCCTTCGAACCGACTGCGAGGAAGGCGGTCGCCGGTGCGGGTGAGCCTTGATAAACGTCCGGCGCCCAAATCTGGAGCGGGAACGCCGCGATCTTGAACGCGAGTCCGCAGATGACGAGGAGGAGTCCGAGCAGGAAGACCGGTTTGTCCGCCAGCCCGAGCGCTTTGGCGTTCAGTTCGGTGAAGTTCATCGTGCCCGAGGTTCCGTATACCAGCGCGATTCCGTAAACCATCATCGCCGACGCAAGGCCGCCGAGGATGAGATACTTCACGCCGGCTTCGAGGGAGGCGACACGGTTCCGCTGAAAGCTCGTGAGGATGTAGAAGGTGATCGTGATGAGTTCGACCGAGACAAAGAGCATCGCGAAGTCTTTCGCGGAGGCGGCGAACATCATTCCGGCCAGCGCGATGAGCGTGAGGCTGTAGAACTCGGAGATGCCGGTCTGAATGCGGCTCGCGAACTCGGCGGACATCAGCAGCACGATGACCGCGGCGAACAGGAAGAAGCGTTTGAAGAAGAGCGCAGGCAGATCGAGCACGATGTTATCTCCGAGAGTCGGGAGCGTGAGATACACCGGGACGTTGACGGGGGCTTGTCCGGCAGCTTGCAGGGGGAGATTGAAAGTCGCGTTGACCGGCAGCCAGATGAAGCTGGCGACGAGGATTCCGAACGCACCGAGCGCGGCGACGTAGCCGAGCTTGCGCTTGTTTTCAGCGGGCAGCCAGAGGTCGAGCAGCAGCACGCCCAAGGCGAGCACCAGCACGGCGATTTCCAGACTAATCAGAGCGGTGTTCATCAGGATGAAAATTCAATCATGCCGGTTACTTAACCTGCGCGGTCTGTACTTTGGCTTCCGGCGTCTTGGTGGCGGTGGCCATCTTCACGATGGCTTCGACGCTGGGCTTGATCTTGTCGGTCAACAGGCGCGGCCAGAATCCGAACGCCAGCAGCGCCGCAAGCAGCAGCACGAATGGCGTCTTGCGCCAGAGCACCGCGTCCTCGACGGAGTTCCATTTGTCGGAAAGCTCGCCGTGCAGAACGCTCCGTACCGCGCGCAGCATGTAGATCGCGCCGATGACCAGACCACCCCACGCCGCCGCGACGACGAACCATTTCGCGTGGCCGAAGGATGCTTTCCACGCACCGAACATCACGCTGAGTTCGCCGACGAAGTTCGCGAAGCCCGGCAGGCCGCAGCCAGCCATCATCGCCATGACGAGCGCCGCGCCAATGAACGGGAGCTTGCGGAGCAGTCCGCCCATCTCGTCCATGTTCAGCGTGTTCGTCTGCGTCCGGATGTAGCCGCTGAGCGCAAAGGTCAGCGCGGCGAGCAATCCGTGCGCGATCATCACCACCACCGCGCCGGTCACGCCGATGAGGTTCAGGCTCGCGATGCCAAGGAAGACGAAGCCCATGTGCGCCACGGACGAGTTGCCGATGAGCTGGTTTAAGTCGCGCTGGCGCATGGCGACCCAGCCGCAATAAAGAATGTTTCCGAGGCAGAGCAACGCGAGAATGTTCAGCCAGTCCTTTGCGCCGTCGGGCATCAGCGGAAGTGCGATGCGGATGAGGCCGTAGAGACCGAACTTCTTCAGCACGCCCGCGTGGAGCATGGCGGTGGCGGTCGGAGCCGCGCCGTAGCCGAGCGGCGCCCAGGTGTGAAACGGCCAGAGCGAAACGAGGATGCCGAAGCCGAACATGAGCAGCGGGAAGATGAAGTGCTGCGCGCTCGCGGGCATCGGGTTAGCGCGGAAGTAGTCGGTGAGCGCGACGATGTCGAAGGTGCGCTGCGCCGCCGGCACCTGGAGATAAAGTCCAATCAAGCCGACCAGCGCGATGAGCGCGCCGGCGCTGAGGTAGAGCGTGATGTTGTAGGTCGCGTAGTTCTTGTTTTCGCCGCGGCCCCACAGGCCGATCATGATGAAGGTCGGGATGAGCGCGAACTCATGGAACGCGTAGAAGAAGAACAGGTCGAGCGAGGCAAACGCCCCGAGGATGCCGCCGGTCATGACCATGAGCAGCAGGTAATAGAGCTTCTCGTTGGTTTTGATTTCCCACGACACGCATGCCGCGGCGAACGCGACGATGGCGCCCATGAAGATGAGCCCGACATTGATGCCATCGACACCGACGAAGTAGTTGATCCCGAGCGACGGAACCCACGCGGCCTTCTCGATGAACTTGTAGCCACCCACGCCCGCTTCAGCCGCTTCGTAGCCGAGGAACATCTTCGTTGCGACCAGCAGCGAGCCAAGCGTCGCCAGCAACGCCACGCCGCGGAACACGACGCGATAGCTGCGCGGCGTGAAGAGAATCACCAGCGCGGCGAGAAAGGGGAGGAGGATGATCGAGGTCAGCATGCGAGGATCATTTCAGGGCGAAGAGGAGAACGAGGACCACTCCCGCTACGAACAAAAAGGCGTAGGTCTGGAGGTTGCCGGTCTGCACGAGGCGCAGGGCGCGGCCGAAGATTTCCGTGGAACCATGCAGGCCACGAACGCCAAGACCGGCGATGATCCAGCGGTCAAACCAGTCAGCCAGTCGCGAAACCGCTTCGTGGGTGATGGTGATGAGGCCTGAGTAAATCTCGTCGAAGTAGAAGCGATCACGCATCGCGCGGGAGAGCAGACCGAGCTTCTCCGGGAGCGGATCTTTCTCCGCGTTCGCGTAGAGGCTGTAGGCGAAGGAGAAGCCGAAGACGGTTGCGCCGAGACCAACGAACGCAGGAAGCGGTGCGTGGCCAAAGGGAGCGAAGAGCGTTTCGAGGAAGTTACCGTGGTGGAGATGTACCTCCGGCGTCAACTGATGGGCGAATAATGCGTCGATACCCCAGAAACCGGCGAGAACGGTCGGCACAGCCAGGAGGATGAGTGGCCAGGCCATCACCTTCGGCGATTCGTGAGCGTGATCGGCATGGTCGGAGCGAGTTCCACCGAAGAACGTCACCAACACCAGACGCGACATGTAGAACGTAGTCATTAATGCGACCAATGACGCGAGGATGAACAAGAAGACGTTTCCGTGAATCGGGTCAGCTGCGGCCGCAAGTATGGAATCCTTCGAGTAGAAGCCGCTCAACGGCGGCACGCCGCAGAGCGCGAGCGTTCCGAGGAGGAATGTCCAGAAGGTCACCGGCATCTTCTTCTTCAGGCCGCCCATGTGCCAGATGTCCTGCTCGTGATGGCAGGCGTAAATGACCGAGCCGGCACCTAGGAACAGCAGTGCCTTGAAGAACGCGTGCGTCGTGAGGTGATACATCGACGCCACCGGGCCGGTGAGGCCGACGGCCATCACCATGTAGCCGAGCTGGGAGAGCGTGGAGTAGGCGAGGATGCGCTTGATGTCGTTCTGCTGAACGGCCATCAACGCGGCGATGAGCGCAGTGAAGCCGCCGATCCACGCGATGAGGTCGAGTGCGGACCAGCCGTTGAGGAAGCCGAGGAACTCCGGCCAGACGGTGTGCGCGCCGAAGAGGAAGAACACGCGGCAGAGCATGTAAACGCCGGCGGCCACCATCGTCGCGGCGTGGATGAGCGCGCTGACGGGTGTCGGGCCTTCCATCGCGTCCGGGAGCCAGACGTGCAGCGGGAATTGCGCGCTCTTGCCCATCGCACCGCAGAAGATCAGCAGGCCAGCAATCGCGGCGACGCCGCCCCAGGCTTCGGGAGCCTTGAGCAAACGTTGCTGGAGTTCGTCGAAGCTGACGGAGCCGAGCGTGGCCCAGACGAGGATGATTCCGAGAATGAACCCGAAGTCGCCGAGACGGTTCGTGATGAACGCCTTCTTGCACGCGTCGGCGGCGGACGGTTTCTCGTACCAGAAACCGATCAGCAGATAGCTGGAGACACCGACGAGCTCCCAGAAGATGAAGGTCATCACCAGGTTGTTCGAAAGCACGATGCCGAGCATCGAGAACATGAAGAGGCTGAGGCTGCCGAAGTAACGGCCCATGCAGCGGTCTTCCTTCATGTAGCCGTAGGAATAGATGTGAATCATCGTGCCGACACCGGTCACAACGAGGAGCATCAGCAGGCTGAGCGGATCGAGGCGCAACCCAATCTCCACCTTGAGGTCGCCGATATTCAGCCAGGTCAACGGAGACGGCAGAACGAGCGGCGAGCTCTTGAACATCGCGAACATGCCGCAGCTCACCAGGAATGACAGCACGACGGCGGTGATGGAAATCTGCGCGCTCAGCCGGTGACTGCGATGCGTGAACAGACCGATGACCGCCGCCGAGAGCAGTGGCAGCAGCAGAATCAGCCAGGCCAGGTCTTCAGGTTTGAGATTGTCGAACATGCGCGGAAATCAGAGTTTCATCGAGGTGAGGTCTTCGACGTGGGCGGTTTGGCGCTTGCGGAAGAGCGCGACGATGAGCGCGAGGCCCACCGCGACTTCCGCCGCGGCCACCGTGATGATGAAGAAGACCATGACCTGGCCGTTGAGGTTGTTGTTGAACCGCGAGAAGGCGACGAGCGCGAGGTTGGCCGCGTTGAGCATCAGCTCGAGCGACATGTACATCACGATCAGGTTCCGCCGCATGATGACGCCGAGCACGCCGAGGCAAAAGAGCGCCGCGCTGACGATCAGGTAATGTTCGAGTCCGACAGGCGTTAAGTGCATTACTTGATATCCTTTTTGCTCAGGAGAATCACGCCGACCATGGCCACGAGGAGCAGGACGGAAACAATCTCAAACGGCAGGAGATACTGGGTGAAGAGCAGCTTACCGAGCGCCTTGGTCGCGCCCTCAGCCTGCGGCTGGACTCCGGCGCTGAGACCTGAAGTCGTAATCGCACGCACCGCAATGGCCAGGAGCGCACCGACCGAGACAACGCCAGTCACTACGCCGAAGGTCTTGTAGTGGCGACGGGCTTCCTCCTTCAAATCGAGGAGCATGATCACGAACAGGAACAGCACCATCACCGCGCCCGCGTAAACGAGGATTTGCACCGCCGCGAGGAAGAACGCGTGCAGCAAAACGAACAGGCCGGCCATCGAGATGATGGAGAGCACGAGGAACATCGCGCTGGTGACCGGGTTGCGCGTGAACGGATTCGCCACGACGAGGAAGGCGCAGAGGAGCGTCAGCGCGGCGAAGAGGTAGAAAAAGATGTCTTGGATTGCCATGAGTCGGTCAGACCTTCACCGGAAAATTCTCCTGCTCCTTCGCCTCCTCCAGCTTGTGTTTCCACTTCTGGATGCCGGCGTGCGTGCCGCCGAGCGAGAGCAGTTTCTCTTTGTTGTAAATCATCTCCTGCCGGCTGAGGCCGGACAGCGAGTAATCCTTCTGCAGAAAGATGGCTTCCTCGGGACACACTTCCTGGCAGAAGCCGCAGAAGATGCACCGGAGCATGTTGATCTCGAATTCCTGCGGCAGCTTCTCCGCATTCGCGCGGTCGGCCGGCTTGCCGTCGGGACCCGGCGGCGTAATTTTGATGGCCTTGGGCGGGCAGACGAATTCGCAGAGCTGGCAGGAGACGCACTTGGTGTGGCCTTCCTGATCACGCACAAGATAAGGCGCGCCGCGATAGTTCTGGCCGACCGTCCACGGCACTTCCGGGTAGTAACCCTTCGAGGTCTGCTTCGCAGCATTGTTTCCCCGGAACAGCGTATCGACGAGATGGCTCGCGGTGATCTTGAACCCGCCGAGAATCGCCGGCAGATAAAGCCGTTCCCAGAATGTCAGTTTTTCGCGTTTGACGATCATGTGCTTCGACTAGTTCGCCTTCATCCACAACACCACAGCCGTCACCAAAATGTTCGCCAGCGCCAGCGGGATGAACCGACGCCAGCCGAGGTCCATGAGCTGGTCGTAGCGGAAGCGCGGCAACATCCAGCGCACCCAGATGAACAGGACCATGAAGGCGAGCAGCTTCGCCACGAAGATCCCGATGTGCAGCAGCCCGGCGGCAATGGTGCTCGCCGGCGTGCTGAGGCCGGGCAGCGTCCAACCGCCGAAGAAGAGCGTCACCATCATCGCCGAGGCGGCGATCATCGCGGCGTATTCGCCCATGAAGAAGAGCGCGAATTTCATCGAGCTGTATTCGGTGTGATACCCGCCGACGAGCTCCGTCTCAGATTCCGGCAAATCGAACGGCAGACGGTTCGTCTCGGCGAAGGCGGCGATTAGGAAAATCACGAACGAGATCGGCGAATAAAGAATCAGCCAGCCGTTGTTCGCCTGCCAGGTGATGACCTCGCTGAGATTCAACTGGCCGACGATGAGGAAGAGCGGAATGACGCTCATGCCCATCGCGATTTCGTAGCTGATCATCTGCGCGCTGGAGCGGATGCCGCCGAGGAACGGATACTTCGAGTTGCTCGCGTAGCCCGCCAGCACGATGCCATAGACACCGAGCGAGATGATGCCGAACGTGTAGAGAATGCCGACGTCGAGATTCGCGATGACCATCGGTTCATTACCGAGCTTCGAGCCGAACGGAACCACGGCCAGCACGAGAAACGCCGGCACCATGGAGATGGCAGGCGCTAGCCAGAAGTAAGCCTTGCGCACGTAATTGGGCGTGAAGTCTTCCTTGAGGAAGGCCTTCAAGCCGTCCGCCATCGGCTGGAACATGCCCCAGCTCTGGAGCAGCGCGCCCAGGAACGGAATCTTCAAGGCGAGCGGCGGCGCAGTGCGGTTCGGGCCGACGCGTCCCTGAATCCATGCGGAGATTTTGCGTTCGGCGAGGACGGCGTAGGCGAACATCGTCAGCACCGCGCCGAAGACGCAGACGACTTTGATGAGCGAGATGATGAGGAATTCCCAGTTCATGCGCGCTTAAAGTTGAATGGACACACCCGTGTCGCCGAGCGACGCCCACGTCACTCCGTTGAAGGCCGGCACCTCAGCGGCCATCTGGTTGAACAAGCCTTCGATGTTCACGAAGCCGTTCTGGCCGGTGACGTTGTAAACCAGCTCATGCAGGAACTCCCACTCGGCCCGCGCGTCGCCCTTCGGCTCGACCGCTTTCATGAAGCGCTGCACGCGGCCTTTCACGTTCGTGAAGCTGCCGCGCTTCTCCGCATGCGCGCAGCCAGGCAACAGGTAATGCGCCGCCGTCGTCGTCTTGTTCGGAAGAATATCGCTGACGACGAGCGTCTCCAGCTTGCCGAGCAGTTCGGTGCTGATGCCGTGCTTCGTCACGTCTTCGCCGAAGACGATGAGCGTCTTGATCGCGCCGGACTTGATACCGTCCGCGATCTTCGCGAGGTTGCGGCCCATCTCCGCGTGGCAATCGACGATGCCGATGAGAATCGCGCCGTTGCTGTTCGGATTCTTGTCCGCATTGACGAGCAACTTGTCACCTTCACCGTTGCGCGGAACGGAATCCGTCACGGCCTTAAGCTTCGTCGCGATCTTCTTCAGGAGGAACAGCTCCTCGTTCGTCTGGCGCGCCGAAGCCACGATGGCCACGGAACCGGGAGCCGCCTTGCGCAGCTTCTCGCTGATCTCGCCAAGCGCGTTGGACCAAGTCGATTTCTGTCCGCGCACCAGCACGTCCTTCAGACGATCCTCACGGCCGACCCACTTGTAGTTCAGACGTCCGGCATCGCACATCCACGACGAGTTCACCGCGTCGTTCTCTCGCGGTTCGTAGCGGTAAATCTTCTCCTCACGCGAGCCGACCGTGATGCTGCAGCCCGTGCCGCAGCTCGTGCAGACGCTCTTGGTTTCCTTCAGGAACCACACGCGCATGCGGAAGCGGAAATCCTTCGAGGTCAGCGCGCCGACCGGACAGATATCCACGGTGTTCAGCGTGTAGTTGTTCGCGAACGGCGTGCCGGGGAAGGTCGAGATCGTGTTGTAGCTGCCGCGATTCACGATGCCGAGCGCGTCGTCGCCCGCGACGTCTTTCGTGAAGCGGATGCAGCGCGTGCAAAGAATGCAGCGTTCGGCGTCGAGCACGATGCGCGGCCCGAGATCCACGGTCTTCGGCTTGTGAACCTTCGCCTCGACGAAACGGCTCTGCGCCTGGCCGTATTCGACGGAGTATTCCTGGAGCTTGCACTCGCCCGCTTGATCGCAGATCGGGCAGTCGAGCGGATGATTGATGAGCAGCGATTCGAGAACACCTTCGCGCATCTGCTTCACGCCTGGCGTTGCGGTGTAAATCTCCATGCCCGGCGAGATCGGCGTGGCGCAAGCGATGGCGGGACGCGGCGACTTCGCAATCTTCGGCGTGCCGTCCGGGTTCATCACCGGCTTGCGATCCGGTCCCATCGCAGGCGTGCCGAACTCGACGAGGCACATGCGGCAGTTACCGGCGACCGGGAGCTTCGGATGATAGCAATAATGCGGCACGTCCACCTTCGCGAGGTTGGTGGCCTGAATCATCGTGGTCGGCACCTGCTTGCCGGTCATCGGGTCCGGCATGGTCTTCGGCACCTCGATCTCGCGACCGTCCACCTTGACCTTGATCTTCTCGATCGGTGGCGGTGTGGCCGGTGCGGCCGGTGCGGCGGGCTTGGCTTCAGTTGACGCAGCGTTCGACATACTGGAAATCAATGGGCGGCAGCAGCGGCCGTTTTGGTTTCAGGCGAGGCGGAACCGCGCTTCGCTTCGTCCGCGGCACCTCTCGCCACGAAGTCGTCCTTGAACTTGCCGACGAAACTTTGCACCGGCCACGAACACGCTTCGCCAAACGCGCAGATCGTGCGGCCGCCGGGAATGTTGTCCGCAATCTTCACGAGATAATCCGCGTCGCCCTTGCGGCCGCCGCCGTGCGTGAGGCGATGGAGAGCCTTGCTCATCCAGAGCGAACCTTCGCGGCACGGCGTGCACTGGCCACAGCTCTCGTGCGCGTAGAACTCGCTGATGTTGGCGAGCACTTCGACGATGTCCGCCGAGTCATCAATGACGATCACCGCGCTGGAGCCGGACATCGTGCCGGCGGCCATCAGTGAATCGAAGTCGTAGGGCAGATCGAGCACGTCGGTTTCCTGCTCGATGTCCTTCCCGTCCGGCCCCTTCTTCTTGAGCTTAAACTTCTCGCCAGCCTTGAGCACCTTCGATGAGGAACCGCCGGGAATGATCGCCTTGAGCTTTCGTCCATCCAGCAAACCACCACCGAAGTCAGGGTGATTGATTAACTCGCCGAGCGTCACCTTGCCGACTTCGATTTCGTAATAGCCGGGCTTCTTGACGTGACCGCTCAGGCTCACGATGCGCGTGCCGGTGTTGTTCGGCGTGCCGAGCTTGGCGTATTCCGCCGCGCCCATCTGCACGATGTGCTTCACATGGCAGAGCGTCTCGACGTTGTTGACGATGGTCGGGCACATCCAGAGTCCGAGAATCGCCGGGAAATACGGCGGCTTGATGCGCGGATACGGACGCTTGCCTTCGAGCGATTCGATGAGGCCCGTCTCTTCACCGCAGATGTAAGCACCCGCGCCACGATGGACGTGAATCTCGATGTCCTGGCCGCTGCCGAGAATGTTCTTCCCGAGGAAGTTCTTCGCCCGCGCTTCGGTCAGGGCACGATTCAGGATGCGTGCGCCTTCGGGGAATTCACCGCGGATGTAGATGTAGGCCAGCTTCACGTCGTTCGCGAAGCAGGAGATGATCATGCCCTCGATGAGCTGGTGCGGATCCTTGTGAATGATCTGGCGGTCCTTGAACGTGCCCGGCTCGGATTCGTCCGCGTTGCAGATGAGATAAATCGGCTTGCCGCTGCGGCGATCCACGAAGCTCCACTTGAGTCCGCACGAGAAACCCGCGCCGCCGCGTCCGCGCAAACCGGAGAGCTTCACGTCCTCGCGGAGCTGTTCCTGCGGCGACACCTTCTTGCCGTCAGGCAAATCCTTCGGCGCGATAGCGAGCGCTTTCTTCAGCGTTTCGTAGCCACCGTTGCGGATGTAGCAGTCGATGTCGTTGGTGTAACCAGCGGCATCGACGTTCTTGAGAATGAGTCGGAATTGTTGCGGCATATCAACGGCTTGACTCTACGTGAGAAATCTTTACGTTTTCGCCTCCACCGGATTGCCCGATGGTGTAACGGTAGCACAGCAGACTCTGAATCTGTTTGTCATGGTTCAAATCCATGTCGGGCAACCAAATCATTTGCACTTCCCTAAAATCTCGTCCGCCTTCGCGTGCGAGACGCCCTCGTAAAACTCCTCGTTGCACATCATCACCGGCGCCGTGCCGCAGCTCGCGAGGCATTCGACAAACTCGACGGAGAACTTCCCGTCCGTTGTCGTCTGTAACCCATGCGCGTGCGCGTCGAGACCGAGCTTCGTGCAGAAATGTTCGTGCAGCTTGCCGGATCCGCCGAGCGCGCAGCTCAACGTGCGACAGACTTTGATCACGTATTTGCCCGCCGGTTGCTGGCGGAACATCGGGTAGAACGTGACCAGCTCGAAGACATTGATCGGCTGGAGGCCGAGCTTCTTCGCGGTCCACTCGATGGCGTCCTTCGAGAGCCAGCCGAAGTGTTCCTGCAGCGCGTGCAGCAGCATGAGCGAGGCGCTCCGCTTTTTGTCGGCCGGATAATGTGTAATCAGCTCGTCGATTTCGGCCTCGAGCTTGGCTGGAACGGTGAAACTCATCGGTCGCATTCTCCCATTACGAAATCCACGGAGCCCAAGATCGTCACGACGTCGCTCATCATGTGACCGGGCAGCAGCGCCGGCAGAATGCTGAGGTTCACGAACGAGGGAGAGCGGATCTTCATCCGGTACGGCGTGCCGCCGCCTCGGCTGTTGATGTAGAAGCCCAGCTCGCCCTTCGGATTCTCGTGGCCGAAATAAACTTCGCCCGCCGGCGCGTTCACGCCCTGCGTCACGATCATGAACTGATGAATCAGTTCCTCCATGCTCGTGAGCACCTTGTTCTTTGGCGGCAACACCGTCTTGCCATCGGGAATGCTCACCGGCTCGCCAGACTTGTTGTCCGCGCCGCCCGGCAGCTTGTCGAGGCACTGATGCACGATGCGCACGCTCTGGCGCATCTCTTCCATCCGCACGAGGTAACGATCGTAGCTGTCGCCGACAGAACCGATCGGAATGTCGAACTGCAAATCCGCGTAGCAAAGATACGGAGCCGCCTTGCGCAAATCGTGATCGATGCCGCTGGCGCGCAGGTTCGGACCGCTCAGGCCGTAATCAATCGCCATCTCCTTAGAGATGATGCCGACGTCACGCGTGCGGTCCACCCAGATGCGGTTGCGCGTGAGTAGCGTTTCCGTCTCGTTAATGTTTACGACGACTTCGTTGAGGAACTTGCGGACTTGATCTACCCAGCCCGGCGGGATGTCCCGCGCTACGCCGCCAATACGGGTGTAGCTCGTTGTAAAGCGCGCGCCGGTCAACGCCTCGAACAAATTGTAAAGCTTCTCGCGTTCCGTGAACGTGTGCATGAACACGGTCAACGCACCGACATCCATCGCGAAACAGCCCACGCCGAGCAGGTGCGCCGAGATGCGCGCGAGCTCACAGCAAATCACGCGGATATACTGGCACCGCGGCGGGAGCTGCTTGTCGATGCCCATCAGCTTCTCGACCGCGATCGCGTAGGCGACGTTGCTGGCCAGCGGCGCGAGGTAATCCAGTCGATCCGTGTAAGGAATGAACTGGGTGTAAGTCATGTTCTCCGCGATCTTCTCGTCACCGCGATGGAGGTAGCCGATGTCCGGCATCGCCTTGGTGATGATCTCGCCGTCCATCTCCAGCAGGATGCGCAACACGCCGTGGGTGGACGGGTGCGACGGCCCCATGTTGAGGACCATCTTCTCACCTTCGAGATCGCGCATTTCGCCGGAAGCCGCAGCTTCCGCCGCGCGACCCGCTGCTTCGCGAAATTCAATGTCTTGAACGTTTGCCATTCGCTGAAAAAATCTCAGACCAACATCTTCACCACTATCGCTGCCACACCGAAAATCACCGCGACCAGCATCACCACACCCACGCAACCACTCTTGCCCGTCGGTGCCGCGGTAAATCTCGCCGGCTCTTTCGCGTAGAGTTCCGCGCCGAGCTTCTCGACAAACTCTTTCGCTTCCTTCAAGCCGCACCCTGTCGCTTCGCGCACCAGCTTGATCGCTTCGATCTTGCGCGGTGAACCGCCGTAGATTGCTTCCAGAATCGCTGCTCGCTTGTCTTCCGGAAGCTCCATGCGGCTACTCCGGCGTCCGCACTCGCGGCTCGCGGGCTAGGGAATCTTTGCCGCCAGCGACCGTCACAAACGGACCGCCTTCGAGCGGCGCGGGCTTGCTGAACGCCACGTCCGGCATCTCGCTCGGCTTGCCGGCCAGCGGGAAATCCTTTCGTAGCGGGAAATAGGGATAACCCTCCCACATCAGGATGCGGCGCAGGTCGGGATGCCCACGAAAGCGGACGCCCATCATGTCGTAAATCTCGCGCTCGTGCCAGTCCGCCGTGCGCCACACGCCCGTCACCGTCGGCAGCTCGGACTTCTCCTCGCTCACGTCCGTCTTCAGGCGCAGATGGATGTTCCCGGCGAGCTTGCTCAGCTCGTAAACCACCGTCCAACGCGGGTCTTCGCCGTAATTGTCCACGCTGCTGATGTCGATCAGGTAATCGAACCCTAGATCCTTCTTTGCGAAGGCGCACACGTCGGCGATTTTTTCGGCGTCGGTAATCTTGACCGTCGTTTCACCACGAAACTCGCTCGGCTCGGAGATAAAATCTCCGAACTGCGCTTTCAACTTCTGGGCTGATTCAATGGCGGACACGGTTGCTTAGATTCGTATGAGTTGAGCGTGGAGAGCGTCGTTCAGGTGGCGCTAACCTTTGACCGGCGATCCTTCTTTGCGCGAAGGATGTTGGTAATCTCCAGTTCCTCCACGACCGGCTGGCGGGCCACCTTGTTCTGCATCTTCACCAACGCGTCGAGCAAAGACTCCGGCCGGGGCGGGCAACCCGCCACATACACATCCACGGGGATGATGTTGTCCACACCCTGCAGCACCGCGTAGCTGCGATACATACCGCCCGTCGAAGCGCATGCGCCCATCGCGATTACCCACTTCGGCTCCGCCATCTGGTCGTAGATCCGCTTCACGGACAGCGCCATCTTGTAAGTCACCGTCCCCGCCACGATCATTACATCTGACTGACGGGGCGAAAACCGCATCACCTCCGAACCAAACCGCGAAATATCAAACCGGCTCGCACCTGATGCCATCAACTCAATCGCGCAACACGCCAGCCCCATCGGCATCGGCCACAGGGAATTCTTGCGGAACCAGTTCAAAGCCGCATCGACCCGCGTCACAATGACGTCGCCTTCGATTTTCGAATTATAGCCGAATTCAGCGTTGTTCTGCATAAGGAGAGGCGCCCCGGAGGAAGACCGCGCCGACCAACTTTGGGAAGCTAATCAGCCAAAAAAAGTCAGGCAAGGTTAATTCGTGAATTTTTTCACAAGCCAGCCTTGTGACCGTGATTTGCCCGCTTCATGGCCACCCGCCGCCGGAAAACCACCCCTTGGAAAAAACGAAAGGCCGGACAACAGGTCCGGCCTCTTCACACAAATACACCTGAGAACCAAGCGTGTAACACGTCGTCAAAGTAACCGAATCTCCTTCCCCAGCCAGTCACCAGTTATGGTTACTCCACTATTCGGGATTATATCCTTAACAAACGCATAAAGGGAGGGAGGCCTGGCGATAAGTGAGCCGTTTGCCCTCGATCCGCTGGAGAAACTTTCCCAGGCGCTGGCCATCGGTGTCGTGGCGCGTGTTCCAGCGGAAGGCGAATTCGTTGGCGTAGCGGGCCAGGTGCTCCCGGAGATGTGATGCCAGGCTCTGATGATGGCTCGTTTGAACAGGGAAAAGATCGATTCGGCCGTATTGGTCGAGGCCCTCGAACCATCCTGGTTGTGGCGCTGGTATTCTCCGCGCGAGTGAGGGACCGTGTTATGTTCTTTCCAGTGCTTCAACGGGTTCTTGTAGCCGGGGTGCTCGTCCGTGTTCACCGTGGCTTCACGGCTCACGCATTCACCCAACGCCGCGCCGAGGTTCTTTTGCGTGACCGAGGCAATCACTTTCACGCGGGCCAGACCACAGCGCTCGATGAGCGCGACCACGGGCGTCTTGGGCCTGGCTCTGGGGCCCACGAATGTCTCGTCCACCTCCACCGTCCACTGCAACCTCGGCTCCGCCCCTGATTGCGTGTCATCGCAAAACGAATTCGATGATACATGAACCAGGCCGTCCTGTAGGTCACGCCGATCATCCGGTGAATCTGACTAGCACTGAGGGATTTCTTGGACGGGCCCAGAAGAAACAAAGCCCTCAGCCATTTTGAGAGCGGAACGTGGGACCGCTCGGTATCAGGATCTCCATGTCACATTTTCGAGAGGGGCGAAACAACTGCGCATGGGGTCAGGCGGTTTGGCGCATCGGAACGGATTAAGGCACCTTCGGTGTGACCAGCCGGTACCAGCGATGCCGGTTCGTTCCCTGCACATCGAGAATGGTTTCGATCCGGTTGGTGGCGAGGCCCGGAGAATTCGTAAGACGTCGCCACGGAGCGACCGCGGAACTCTCGCGATAGAGGACGCTGTAGCTGCGATTAGAAACTGCTGTGAACCCAAGGCGAATCGAGTTCGTCAGCGCCGCGATCGAATCGATTTTCAGGAAGCTTCCGGGGTCGCGAGGGTCGGTGCCAGCCAGGAATTCTTCACGATTGCTCGTGCCGTCTTCATCCACATCGCCGACAGCGTCTGACACGTCGTTGGTATTGAATCCGTGCTGAACTTCCCACGCATCACCCATTCGATCACCATCGCCATCAGTCATGATTTGGAGTGTCCCGCGCCCGCTCAGGACTCCCACGGCGCTCGCGCTGTTGGTGACGAGGACGGTGTAGAGACCGGCGTTCGTCAGCTGAACATTGGTAAGTGTGAGGGTCGATGTCTGCGGCTGGATGGATGGAAGGAAGCTGTTGTTGAATCGCCAACGGTAGTGCAACGGAGGCGTTCCGGTCGCTGCGACGCTGAATGAGACGGTGTCTCCCACCAAAGCCATCTGGCTTTCAGGATGCTGGACAATTGCGGGTCTCACCGCCGCGAGCCGAAGCTCGGCCGTCAGCGCCAAATCAAAGCTAAGATCCGAACTTGTCGCGGAGGACTGGTGGACTTCGACGGCGAGGACGTTGGTGCCAGTTTGCAGCAGTCCGCTGTTTATCCGGGTGGAGAAGAAAGCGGTTTCGTCCTCCTGACTTATCGAGCTCGCCGCGGGAGTGGTGCTGGTGGCGTTCGCCGCGAGGTTGCTGCGCACCACCTGCGTTCCATTCAGGTAAGCGGCGGCACCATCGTCGCGCAAAAGATGAATGACGGCATTCGTCAGCTTGGTCGCGTCCTCCAGCACAAACGTCTTCCTGAAGTAAGTGGTGATAAACTTGGCGTTGGGATTTCCGCCAAAGCCGATTTCGGTTTGTTCGTCGCCATCCCCGTAGCCCAACTGGGCCGGGCCGGTGGACCAGTTGCGATCGTCAAAAGCCAGTCCGCGCCACGCGACACCCTGGTCGGAGCCATTGTCGAGATACTTCCACGAAGAACCGGCGGCCACGAAAGTAAAGGAGGGCAACGCGACGTAAACGTCTCCGGCAGTCGGCGGCGTCGGATTGCCGATGCAGTCCGTGATGTTGGTGACGCGGACCGCGAAAGGCCCCATGCGGGTCAGGAGATTTAGCTTGAGCTCGACCCGGTTTGGCAACGGACCCGCCTGCACCGTTTCCACCGGCACCAAGTTGGTGGCGCCGTCCATCACCGAGTATCGATCGAGATTAAGACCCGTCGGAGAGATTGGCTCCGAGAAGGTCAAAATCACCGAACGGCCGTCAGGTTCCGCCGCCGCCGCCAGAAGGACCGGCCCCGTGTTATCCACAAAGGCGGTGGTCGTTTCGATCGCGATATTATCCGTCGGATCGGGATCGGTCTGTGCAGACGTAACCTCTGCGCGGTTCGTCAATGACGATGTTCTGGTCGGGATCACGGTGATGCTGACGGTGGCGTTGCTGGCGAACGGGATTGTCCCCAGATCCGCGACAATGATGGAACCGTTCCGGGTAACCGTCCCCTGCGAGCTCGTGACGGAATCAAAGGTCACGCCCGCTGGAAGTTCATTGGTCACCAGCACGCCGGTCGCCCCCGTAGGCCCCCGATTGCCGACCTCGAGTGTGTAAGTTAGCGGACAAGTGATGGACGCCGGATCGGCGCTCTCTCTTTGGCGGACGAAGAGATTCGCCGTGGAGGCCTGGTTCACAACGACCACGCTGACGTTTGTGCCTCCGTCTGGATCGTTTGAAGCAATCGCAAGCTCGCGCGTGCTGGTACCGACCGGAGCCTGGGTGAAATCGACCGTGACAACCACCAGTCGCGACCCACCTGGGGGGATGACAAATGGCGGTTGCGGCGTCCACCCGATCCAGGCCGCCGGAGTCACTCTGTTAATCGCGCTCACCGTCAGATTCGCTGTCCCGTCGTTGTAGATCATGAAGCCCGGGCCGGAGTCGCCAGCAGCGGCGGAGATTCTGGCGGCGGGCGGCGGCGATGGTTCAGCCAAGGGCCCAAGCTCACGCAGCATCGCCTGATGCTGTTCCCAGTCGATGCAAGTCTCCGAAGGTTCCGAAGGTGCGGCCTCAAAACTGGCAGATCTAAAAGCGCCTGCCGGAATGAAGTCGTTGATACTCGTCCAATTGTCGAAGTCCGACAGAATGGACAGGCTGGTCGACGGCGAACACCAATTTCCATTCTCCTGAAGATCCCGGGCGAAATTGAAGTCCGTCGCGTCGCCGTCGCAGTTCCAATCCACTGCCCGTCCCAAGCCAATCCCCACGCGCTCGTCCAGGCTGTTTTCATTCAGGGGTGGGAGCGCTCCGTGAGAATAGCCGAAGTCATTGAAACCTTGGGAGCCATTCACCAGGCCAAGCGCCTGGAGCACCGGTCCAATTCCGCTCAGCTGAAAGTGATAGTTCATCACGCTGACATAATTGGGTTTATAGTTCGAATGATCCGCGCCTCCGTGCCGTTGACCGAGGTTGTGGCCGAACTCATGAATAAACGTCCCCACCTGGTGGGCAAAGGTGCCTACTTGTCCTGGAAACGATCCCAGTGTGACCAGATGAATGCGACCGGGGAGATCCGCAATCCCAGAACTGCCGGTGTCGTTATACCGGTGAGCCCAGATGCTGTAGAAGTACCGAGGGTCGAACCGATGAGCGAAATGTTCGTTCCGGATGGCCTGGATATCAGGCGAACCAGAAGGACTGCCGGTGATCTCGAGGTTATCCTGATGAGGAATCGCATTGCCCAACTCGATCACGATGCTGTAGCCCTCGGCGGCGAACGTGCGCACAATACGGTCGAGCACTTCCTGCGATGGCTTGTGGGAATGGTCGGGCGCTTCCATCCAGTCGAGCTCCACATAGATGGTCCGATTGCCGACGGAATCGAAAACGAGCGTCTGCGGCTCTACTCGCAAACTTGGTTGAGCCTGAGCCAAGCCGGCGCCGGCCAGCATCCATGACAACGCGCAGAAAACTCCAAGAACATAAGTGATGTAGTTCATACGCTGGTCGCAGATTGTGAGCATCCTTGTACAGTGATTACCCGTCGCTAAACTTTGTTCGACAAAACCTTGTCGCTGGGTCGACGAAACGTAGCAACAGTCGACGGGGAAAAGCCATTCTCTTTTTGGCGTTTGGATTCAGCCGACCGTCTGCGCGCTCCCGCAGCCAGTTCTGGCTTCGGAGAAACTCCGGCTCACTTATTGTCCACCGTTTGCAGGCAGTGTTCCCGCAAAACGGTGCGGCGCCTATGAAGTCTTCCGACTCGAGCCTCCGGCCATCCAGGCCAACAGAATGAATCCCGCAAACAACATCGCCAGGATGACAACACGCATCCCCGTTGAAGCAGCCTGTTTCGCGATCGTGTGCAGCGAGAGGCGAAGGTCCGAGGTCGTGTCGATTTGCACGGTGCGGCGGAAGGTCAGGAGCCGACCCTGTTGCGGAATCGAGGCGCGAATGGCCGTGGGCGCGGTGACAGCGGCGTCCTGTTGCTGGATGATTCGTTCCGCGAGGCGCATCAGCGCAGCGTTGTCGTCCGCGGAGTTGGCGTCGATGATTTGCTTTGCCTCCTGCTGGGTGTAGGCGACGTCTTTGCGGTTGCGGAGATCCTTGAGGTTTCCCGGAGCCGGTGCTGATTCACCGGCGGATGCGGACTGTCGAACATTGAGGCCGACCAACGCCTGCTGAAGCTTGAGGTTGTGCAATTGCACACGGGCATCCTCGTTGAACGCACTGTCGTGCGTGCTCAGGCCAAAGGCGCTCTGGAACGCCTGGCGCGCCTGCTGGGGATTGCCGCGCTCGAGCAGCGTATTGCCCAGCGAGAGCATATCCTCTGCGGCTTTCGTTTTGGCGCGGTTCTGGACGACTTCATTGTCGAGATAGCTCTTCACGTCGACGAGCAACGGAGTTGTCACACGCTCGTCCTCCTGCAATTGCAGCGTGCCCGACCATTCCGCCAGCTGCCACTTCTCGTTCAGATAAACCTGCCAGGTGATGTTCTCCAGCGGGAGGTCGAATTTCGGTCCCAGCAATGAGAGATCGAGTTTTCGTCCGCCCGGCGCACCGATGCGGCTGGAGTAAAACAGCTCGACCGTCGTGGCCTTGTCTGTCCGCGATTGTTGTTCCAGCGGGATCAGGATTCGATCCTGTTCGCGCCACGGCCACACGCCGTTCTGATTCACAAACGCGAACCAGAACTTCGCCTCGGCGGGCAACGTGAAGTTGAGCAGCCGCTTGTCGCCGGGCACGAGTTCCAGTTTCACCTGGGTCAACATCACGCCTTCATCGGAAATCACGGAGGTCAGCGTCACGTTGTTGACGCGGGCGGGAAGGAGCTTGGTCGCCTCGTGACGTTCGAGTCCGAGCGCGAGGAGGAACACCGGTTCGACCAGGCGAAAGGTGAAGTTCGCCGAGGCGTCCGGAATGTCCTGCAACAATGCACGGGGAATGGCCTGCCACTCGGCGGGCTGAAGCGCGGCGGGCAGCGCCTGCGCCCGGACCTGCAACCGGCCACCGGATTGCACCGTCACGAAACCGCGTTGAAGATTCGCATCGAGACATTCAACGCCCCGCACCGGCACATTCGTCGCGGCTTCGGGCACGAGCGTCTGCCACGTCGCCTGCAGCAGATACTTGCCGATGATGCGGCGATGCAGCTTCACCTCCCAGGTCTGCATATCGTTCGTCACGCTGCCGGGCACGACGAGAAAATCCGCCACCTGTTCACCGCGGAACCGCACGCTCTCCGCGTTCGTCGGCACGCGCACGCGCAGTGACTTCAAGCCGGTGTTCTCGATCTGATACTGTAAGTTCGCCGCCACCTTGACCTGAGCTTCCGTCACAGTCGCGTGCTGCAGACTGGTCACCTGCACCCACGCGTCCACTTGTTCGATGCCGAGTGCGAGACTCCACGGTGATTGCAACAACCGGAACGCGAGCACGCCCTTCTGCCGGATGCCCGACTTCTGCGGATCCAGCTGCGTGACGCCATCTCGCGTCCCGACCTGCAGTCGCATGCCCTGCTCCGGCACAATCACCAGTTGCCCGCGTTGCTTGCCGGCCTCGCGAAACGTCAGCCGCGGCACGATGTAGTTCGTCGTCGCCTTCGTGCCCGGTCCAGCGAGATTCACGCTGAATTGCTGCTGGCCCTCGGTCTTTCCCTTCAGATGCAGGGTGATGATGCGACCCTCGGGCGCCTTCAACTCCGTCCAATGACTCAACGCCGCGCCGCTGATGCTCTCCACGTCGAGGTTCGTCGCCAGCAGGAAACTGAGCCGGAAAATGCCCGCGCGTGTGACCGCGACCGAAACATTGGCCGCGAGCAACGTGCGATCCTCGCTCAGCGAGAGCGTCTCCTGCGTCTCTACGCGCACATCCGGCTCAACCGCCGACGCTTTGATCCCAATCTCACCCTTGGCGTCCGCGTAGCGGAAAGCGCGGCGCAGCGTGATGCCGGCGATCTGCGCGCGGAGCGGATTGAGCACCGGTGCGGGAAAGTCTTCGAGGTTGATCGACGAGAAGTTGTCCGCCGCCACTGCGTCGAGCTGCACTTCTGAACCGGTGGCGATGCCGATGGATCCCAGCTGGCCCGCCGCGCCAACCACAGACAGCAAACCGGCATTCTGATTCAACGGCAGTGGGCCGGTCGCCAATTGAGAGCGCACAATCAAAGTGAACGGTCGCGATTGCGGAGCGTTCAGTGTCACGCGCAGCTTTCGCGTGTCCGGATCAAACCGCCAGAGCGCGATGATCGACGGGCTGGCACTTCTCTTCTCGGATCGCGGAGCAGAGGACGCGGCGTCCATCACATCCGTCACCGTTGCCGCGCCGGGCACGTCGAAGACGACCTCGCTCAACTCGCCCTGAGCCGGACGCAACTGCACTTGATGCACGCCCTCCACAACCCCGGCCGCGGGCACGTAGAGCTGGAACAGCTCCGCGAAGAACACCGCCTTCTCGCGCTTCACATCGCGGCTGCGCGGTTTCCAGCCGATCCACGAATCCACCGCCGGCGCGAGGACGAGCGCCGTGGTCGTCGCGTTGGTTGAAACCGCGTCCTGAGTCACCGACACGGCGTTGGGTGACGTCACGTCCACATCCAAATCCACCAGCGTCAACGTGAGACGATTCACCAGCCCGTGATGGGTCGGCAAGGCGATGCCGCTCTCGCCGTCTCGCTGGACGACCTGCAGCTGATATTGCACCTGAATGTCGAACGTTCCGCTTTGTTCCGCGATCAACTGTTGAACACGCTTCGAGTTCGCAAACGATTGCACCAGCTTCAGCGCATTCGTCGGGAAGCTGATTCGGGTAACCACCGCCGGCTCGAAAATCAACGGCAACACTTGATCCTTCTGCGCGTGCCAGCGAACCGTCGCGGTGGCCAGCGCGAACTTCTCCTCGACGCGAATGACCTGCGTGACCGACTCCGCCATCGCTGGCTCTTTAATGAACGAGGCCGCAGTCGCGGGCGCGGCGGCTTCCGCCGTTCCGGTGCTGAACCACAAGAGAGCGCCCAAGATGAGAGCCGCAGTCGCCGCAGCCGGCCCGGGTTCAGCTGGCGGCGCTGGTCGGCGTGGTACGCGGAAAAGGTTTCGCGCCGACGGAAGCAACACGTGCACGACGAGAAACGCCATCACCAACACGACAAATCCTCCGGCACCGTTCGGCCAGCGAAGCGCGGCCCACGCGACGAGCGTCCATCCCAGGACAACCCGAACCACGCTGGTCCCGTCGCTCTGACGAAGGAGGGCGTGCCCCCAGACCACCAGCGCCAGCAACGCGGGCCAGCCGAAACCGAGCGCGCTCCAGAACGTCAGTTCATCGGCGACGTTCGCCACTTCGACGCTCAACGCGCTGCCGCTTTGCTGGACGGGCGCCAGGAAGGTTAACCCGCGCGGCGGCGACTGCATTTGTCGGCCAGCGGTGTCGAGCAACGTCAGGAAGATTGTGGTCGCGATCAGCACGGACAGCAGCCCGACGAGCGTTCCTCCGAGGTGCCGCACGCCGAAGCGAAAAGTTCCGTCACGCGTCGCCCAGCGCCACGCCCAGACTCCGAAGACGACGAGCACTAGCGCGAGTCCGGCCTGGAGGATCGCGTCGCCGCGACTGAACATCCGCGCCAACCCGGCGAAGCCCGACAGGTCAGCCACGCCCCCCGCCGGCGCGAGCGAACCGCTTCTGTAGGTCAACCGCTGCGCCGTGTCCGGCTCCAGCTTCCATTCCGCCAGCAAGACCGGCGCGGCCACCACCGGCGCCAGCGCCGTCACACGAGCCGGCGTTTTCGAGCGCGAGGCCAGCTTGAGGTCCAGCGTCTGCACCGCGTTTGGATCCGCGCGCTGGGGGAGCGGAATGAGGTTCGAAGTGCCGTCCTTCACAGGAACCACCGTCGCGCCGTTCACCGTCGCCGCCCAGAGCGTGGTGCCCTCGGGCAGCGTGAGACGGAAGTGCGGGTTGCCGCGGTTCTTCACGAAGTAACGCGCGTCAGTCAGCACTTCGCCATCCTTCGAGATGCGCGTGGACAGTGCCGCGCGATCCACGACAAGCCCGAGCGTCTCGCCTTGCTGGAGCGGGCTCAGCGCGAGTTGCAGATTGAACGGCCGCACGGTGTAGCGGTACGCCTTGAGAATCGGCGCGTCGAAGAACAGCCGGTATTCCGCGGGAACCTCGCCGGTCTCCAGCTCCAGCAATCCGGGCGAGACATTGGCGGGAGCGACTTGAAACTGATACGCGCTCACCACCAGCGTGTGACCCTGCTCGCTCTGCACCCCGAGCGGGCGCGCGCCGGTAAACGTGAGTGTCTCCCCCTGGGCCTTGAACGGCCGTTCGCACGTGGCCAGCAACGTGTAAGTGCCGGAGACCGGCGTGTTCAATTGCACGACATACCCGTTGGTGGACTTCTGCCAGTTGCGCACGTCCTTGCCAGTGAACTCGATGTTAAAATACTCGTCCGACAACGCGACTTGGAATGCCGACACCGGCGCTCCGGAGATCTGGTAGTTGATGGTGCTGCTGCCGTAGGCGATGCCTTCGCCGATGGAGAACAGGTGGAAGACATCCGCCTGGATCGATTGCGGCAGGCGCTCGACGCGCAACGCTGCTTCCCACGCCGGCTCGCTCAATCGGAATGCCGCCTGGATGCCCGCGACCTTGCGCGGAAAGAACGCCGTCGCGATATCCGTCAATGCGACCGTGCGATCCGGGGTGAGCCGAAACCCCGCGTCCGCCGAGACGGCGATGTGGCCGCGAGTGGACTTCGCCTTCATCACTTCCACGCGCGGAAGCGTCCAGTCCGGCTGGCCGAGCGCCCCGTTGCGTTCCAGGCGGAGTTGAATCACCTGCCGGTCGGCGATGGGCTGGCCATAGACAAGTCGTAGTTCCGCGTCTGGCTGGTCCGCCGGTTCGCGCAGGAAATAATCACTGAGACCGGCGGCGGCGAGACGGGCGACGACGAATCCCTTCGGCACGCGCAACACCACCTCGCGCACCGGCGCCTCGCGGATGTCGAGTTCGAACTCGCCGTCGATCGCCAGCTCCGCTTCGCCGAGGTGATAGGCGAGCAATTGAGACACACTCAACTCGGGCAGCACGTTGTCCGCATTGATGCGCAGGGCGAATTCACCGCTAGAGAAGCGGAAGGCGAATCGCTGGCTGGCGCTCGTGGCGAGCAGCGCCTTCGTCGCGTCGCTCTCGGGAAATTGCTCCGGCGAAATCTGCGACAGGCCCGTGGACTGGACGACTTCGAGCCGCACCGCGCCCTGGTTCACCACGCGGAAATGACCGGCGAAACGCGTCGCGCCCTCAGGCTGGAGGCGCATTGCCTCCACCGCTTGAGGGAACGCGCCCAGCTCCGTCTGCATCTGCACCTGCACCGCGAAGGCGTCCTTCTGCGGCTGGTTGAATTGAATGACCAACCGTCGCTCTCCCGCAACCGCTCCGGCTTCGACATTCCACGAGAGCAGATTCGCACCCTGCACCGCGGTGACGTTGCCCTGCCCTCGTACCGCCACCACCAGCCGGTTCAATTCGCCCTGCATGATCTTGCCGTCGATCAACGCCGTCTGCCGCATGAGTCCCGGGCTGATGCTGATCTGCGCGAGCATTTCCGCCGCGTAGAACAGCTTGCCCTCCACTTCAGCACGCACTTCCTTCCAGCCCAACTTCACGGCGCCGTCCGGCGGCAGGAAGCTCTTGAAGTCGCTGCCGCTGCGGTCGGGTCGCGCCGCCCCAGCGAACTCGAACTGTGTGTCCGCCGCCAGCCCAGCGAGCGTGATTGGCTGGAGGGCGCTCGGCGCGACACGGAAATCCACCTTGTTCCAACCTCCGCTCTGCCGGACCGCCGCGTTGAACCTGAGGCGGACGGGGAAATCTCCGGGCTTGTCGAACATCAGGACGAATTGATCGTTCGTGAAGCGCACCCGCCAGTCGGCGTTGCGCTCCAGCTCAGCCAGGGCCACACCGCCGGAAAGCAGCGCGATGGAACCGCCGCGCGGATTCTTCACCCGAGCGATCGCCGTGAGAGTGAAGGCGGCGCCCGAATCGCTCAGCGCGCCGTTGAGTTGAAACTCGCGCAGCACGACTCGCCGGGCCTCGGGGTCGGCCAAAGTCACGTTCAGTGGAAGCGTGTAGGCCGATCCTTGGAATCGGAAGGCGATCGGCTCCGGCTCACCCACCTTCGATTCAGCGCGCATCCCATCGGGCAGAAACTTGACGTCCATGGGCACGAGACCCGTGGGGGCAATGGGCTGAGCATCGAGTTCAAGCGCGGTCTCCACTTTCAAGTAGCCGTTGAACAACGCGGTCTGAGGCGGCGCGAAGGTGAGCGGCTGAACGGGATTCCGCCAGGAGGGGGTCTCGCGCTCCGCGACGATGGTCACAGCGATCTGGGTGAGCGGTTTGTCCGACTTGCGCGGTCGCAACACCAGCGCTCGCGTGCCGTTCGTCTCCTGACGCACGCTCCAGTCGAGCAGCTTTTCTCCGGTGACTTTCCGAATCTCGCCATCGCCGGTAAGCGTGAGCGAAAGCTCCCGTGGCTCGCCCTGAAGAAGCTCAAACGTGGCGTTGACGGTGTGCAGATGTTTCTCCCGGGTGATCTGCAGCAAGTGCTGAAGCGTGGTGGCGAAGAGAGCCTTGTCCTTGTCACCGGGCAGTCCGGTCAGGTTCGCCTCAATCACGAGCCGCGCCTTGCCGTCCTCGATGCCTCCGTTGAGCGAGAGATTCTTCAGCTCGGCCTGGGCGGCCCGCGCTGGCGGAGGCGCGAGGAGGCCTAGCACGGAAACAAGAAGCGTCATCAGGATTGCCGCTCGATGCGCTGTCCTCAAATAACCGGGCGCGGAACGAAGTAAACTAATCGGATAGGTCTGCATAAGGTGGTTCTCTCGGTTGTCATCAGCCCCGCGATGGGTATTCATGGAGGCGGTTAAAAGTTCACTTGCCCGAAACGCTCTTGGCCTGGCGAATCATCCACTCGAGTTTTTTGGGACGCGGATCAGCGGGCCAGCTTTCGGGAACGCCGCCCAGGTAGCCGAGCAGTTTGTCGGGCGTGACCTCACCGGCGAAGGGACTCGACACCAGCCATTCGCTGAACGCAGCGGCGCTCGCGGCCAGTCGCAGCGCGGCGCTGGATTGCTCCAGTGGCCTGGCGCTTCCGTCGTAGTCCAGCGGCCACTCGTGCTCTCGATAGTCGCCCGAGCTGGGAACCTTGAACCGCACACGGACGGTGCCGAGCGGTCCTTCGCCGCGCGGATTCACCTGCACGGTGTAAAGCGCATTGCCAGCTTCCGCGGCGCCGATTTCGGCAGCGTCCACCGTGTTGTCGCGGAACTGTTCCTTCTTCAACTGATGTTTCGCGTAACCGATCTGGCGATAAGCCGTGACGCGGCGCGGGTTCCATTCCACCTGCACCTTCACGTCGGACGCCGCGACTTTGAGCGCACCGGCGAGTTGCCCCGCGAACTCGCCCGCCGCGGCCTCGGGTGTGTTCACGAACCCGTAGCGACCGTCCCCGTTGCGCGACAGGGCCTCGAGCAGTTCGTCGTTCAACCCATCCCAACCGATGCCAAAGCAATCGAGCGCCACGCCCTGCCGGCGGTGTGCCTCCACTTTCTTCTTCAAAGTCCCGGGTTGGACGTCGCCGAGATTCGCCGCGCCATCCGTGAGCAGCACCACGCGGTTCACGCCGTTCGCGAGGAAATGTCGCAGCGCGGTCTGATAGGCGAGGTTCATCGCCTCTTCGAGATTGGTGCCACCTTCGGGCGTGAGACCGCCGACGCGCTGCGGGAGTTCACCGGCCTGACCGCCGGGCAAGCCGTCCACCCACAGCCGGGCCGTGCGCGCAAAGGAGACGACGCTCACGCGGTCCTGCGGCTGAAGCTGGCTGGCGAGCACGCGCAGGCATTCCTGCCGGATGCGCACGCGGTCAGCGCGTTCCATGGAACCGGAATTGTCGATGAGCAGCACCAGGTTGAGCGGCCGGCCGGGCTGGCGACCGCTCGCGGCCGTCTTCACCGAGAAGCGAATTAGATCGCGATCATGCGCGAACGGATACCGCGCGCGTTCCCAGGCGAAGGCAATGGGCGCGCTGCCGCCCGGCTCCGCGTCGCGATAGTCAAAGGCGTTGATGAATTCCTCGCTGCGAATCGTGGCGGGGTCCGGCATCTGCCCCTTTTCCAATGCCGCCGCCGCCAGCTTGAAGGAGACGTCGCTGACATTGAGCGAGAAGGTGGAGAAGGCGTTGTCCACCGTGCTGACCTCGGGCTGAGGAACCGGAGCCTCGGGTGCGCGCCGCAGGACGCGGCCTTCTTCAACAATCAGCCCTTTCTGCAACGCGGCGAACTCATCAACGCGCTTGCGTTCCGAGACTTCGTTTTCCAACTGCAGGGGCTTGCCGGCGACGACACTGCTTTGACGCTCGACCTCGCTCTTGGCATCCGCCTCGCGCGCGAGTTGTTGGGGGAGGACGACTTCGAGGCGCTTCGAGCGCGACTCAACAGGTTCAGGCGCGGATGTGATCAAGTTACGCTCGTGGAGAGCGACGTTTCCAAAGCGGCCCAATGATTCGCCAGATGATTTCGCGTACTGCGCTGCGGCAATATTGGTTACCGTGACGTCCAGCCGAGTCCCGAGTTTGGTTGAATCATCCAGTGTAGAGTCCCATCGCGAATCTGATTTCTGTCCTGGGCCTGCGGGCGTGTTGAGCGCAGTGCCATTCACTGGCTGAAGCCCGACGTCGCCCGCTCGGCGTTCAGTGACGGAGAGAAGATCCAGTTCGGCGGCGCCGGGAGCGATGTTGTCCTTTTGTTTTGGCTCAGCCGTTTTTGAAAACGAAGTGGCGGCGAAGAGGGAGGACACCTCTGCCAACGTTTTCGGCGCGGCCGGCGTCGTGATCGTCGTTGGTGTGTCCGCCGACGGCGGTGCGGTAGGTTCCGTTGGTTTGGAGGCCGGAACAGGAGTGGGAGTCGGGGGAGACGCGGGAGGATTTTGACCGTAGAACCAATATCGATCAGACTGATTCTTCGCGAGACGCTCCGGCAAGACTCCCGGGGCTCTAGCGACGAAATCCTCGGAAACAGGGAGACCTGTAAAGGCTTCCGTGATCTGCGCAGGTTGCGCGGGCGGTGGAATAACGACCGGAGCCGCCGGCGGGAGCAACGGGGCAGGATCCTTCCACGCGTTATCCACAGCGGCGATTTGTTGCCTCACGACGTTTTCCCTCAACTCACGATTGGCAGCGCCGCTGACACCGCCATCAGCGGTGCCAAAGAACAATTGTTTCTCCCCCTCCGCCTTGCTGTCGGACTTCAACTCGCGGGTCGTTGCGTACATCGGCATTGTCGTAGTCGTGGCGTCACCTTTGGCAGCAGCCTGACCAGAGCTGAACGCGAAGAGTTCATCGACACTCACCGCTCCGGCAGGCGCGACGGCTCCCCCGAGACCAACACCGCCACCCGCGAACCCCTGACTTTGGCCAGCGACACGACCCGCGATGGTCCCCATGTTCTTATCCCGCGGCGTGACCGAGTAAGCCCTCAGATCGGCGAAACCGTCCGCGGGAGCCACTGAATCGAAAGCTACAACTGCTTCCCCATCCTGCACTGCCAGTCCCGCCGTTTGAGCGACTTGTGGCAGGGCGATTTCGCTTCCACGCGGACTGCTCGCAGGACGCGACGGTTGCGGCTTGGACCCTGGTTCAGCACCCGCGACATCGGCGAAAAACTTGGCGACTGGCGCAACGTCCTGAGCGCTTCCAGCGGATTTCGATATTTCCGAACGCCCACGAGTGACGGTTCCCGCGACCAGATGTTCGGACTTCACAGCGTCGCTGACGTCGGCCAGCTCCAAGCCGAGCTCTTCTCTCCGTTGGGCCGAGAACACCGCAGGACCCGCCGAGCGCGCTCGCGTAAAGTTGGGTGCGAAATGAATCGCGGCGACGGCGATCAATCCCATCAACATGGCCGCCACAGCCGCCCATTCACGCCAGTTGACGGAGGGACGCTTCGTCCGAGCCAGCGTCGATTGCGGGATAACCTTGAAATGTTGCAGCAGCTTCTCACGCCGGTCCGCCGAAAGCCGGAGCGCTTCGGCGGGCGGCGTGGTTTCCTCACGAAGCGAACCGGCCGCCTCGCGCACCAACCCAAGCGTGCGCGCGAGACGGTCGTGCAGTTGCGCCAGCGCGGCATCCTGCGCGAGCGCAGCGCGCAGCGTTCCCTCCTCCTCGGCGGAAAGTTCCCCGAGCAGCAACGCCGTGAGGCGTGCTTCCATGGCGTCGCGGGGTGATTCGGATGGTTCAAAGCTCATGGGACAACTCCGGTTTTTGCGAGCTCCGCCGCGACGGCCTTAATCGCGTGATGCAACAGGTAGCCCACATGCGTGACGGACAGGCCGGTGCGGCTGCTGATTTCCTTGTAGGATAATTCGTCGATAAACTTCAGGCGGATCAAGTTCCGGCTCCGCGCGTCCAGCGATTGCAAACTCAGCCGCACCAGACCGATGCCCTCCCACCGCGCGATCTGTTCATCCGGCAACGGCAATGGATCACTGGCGTCAACGGAGCCCGGCGATCCCTCGTCGCCGCCCGCCCGATCGAGCGGGACAATCTTGCCGGACTTACGCCGGTGATTGAGCGCCATGTTATGAACGGTCCGATAGAGCCAGTGCCTGGGCTCGCGGACTTCGGCGAACTGGACATGGAGTTTCATAAAGGCTTCCTGAACGGTATCCTCCGCCAGCGACCGATCTCCGAGCAGCCGCAGGGCATAGCTCAACAAGGGCGATTCGAGAGCGGCGAACAACTCTTCGATCGTCTCGACTCGCGGCGGCTCAGCGCTGGAAGTATCAGGACAAGGCACAGTCATGCTGGGTCAGGCGTCGCGTGTCGCGTTCGGTCGATTTACCCGTATCTGACGGCATTTCATCCCATCTGACACCGCAGCCCACTCTTTCTTAGACGAAAGATTTTGGAGATTGCTCTGGCTACTCTGGCCACCTGCGTAAGAACTCCTTCACGATGCCGCCCGCAATGCTGATAAGCCGGGCGTCAAGACTTCGACACCGGACGATCCTACGGTTGTGTTCATTGCCCAAGAGGTACAGGAACTGGAACCTCACGAGTGAGCCGAATCACGAGCGGCGTCGGCAAATAACGTCGACCGTCATCGGCCGACAGTTCCGGCTGGCTCAGCACGGACCTCATCAAAGTCCGACCCGGTGAAATCCAGCCGGTAGATCATTCCTTCGTATCCTACCGCGTAGATATTGCCCGCTTCGTCGGTGCCGAAGGACACGAGCCCTTGCGGGAGTTCACCAATCTGGCGCGCCGCCTTCAGTTTTCCGTTCTCCTGGGTGACACCGAAGATGCGCTTCGAGACGTAATCACCACACACGTACACTCCGTAGAAGGAACTTTTTTTGTCACCGCGATAAACAAAGCCGCCCGTGATCGAGACTCCATACTTCCGTTTGTAGGCGAAGATGGGCGGAGTGAAGGCGCGTCCTTCCTGGCGATATTGGTTGGAGAAGGGCTCGAAGCCTTCGTAGACATTCCATCCGTGATTCTCACCGCGACGCACGATGGCCACTTCCTCCTCGCGATCTTGTCCGACATCAGCAAGCCACAGATCGCCGGTCGCACGATCGAAGCTGAAGCGCCAGGGATTGCGGAGTCCGTAAGCCCAGATCTCCGGACGCGCGTCGGCCCGGCCTACGAACGGATTGTCTTTGGGAACGGCGTAGCCCAGCTCGCCCTCCGTGCGATCCACGTCGAGCCGCAGCAGTTTGCCCAGCAGAAGCTGAAGGTTCTGGGCGTGACCGTTGGGATCGTGGTGTGGACCGGTGTCGCCCATGACGACGTAAAGATAACCGTCCGGCCCGAATTGCAGACAACCGCCGCTGTGATCCTCGGCCACGCTGTCAATCTTCAGCACGCGTCGCGAAGCCTGGCCTGACTCAGTTCTGAAGTCCTTGGCGAAAGTTTTCTCGACAACGATCGTGGCGACTTTCCCGTCCTCGAACACCTGGTATTGGAGGTAATACTTGCGGTTCTCGCGAAACTTCGGATGAAACGCCAGATCCTGCAATCCATTCGGCCCGCGTTCGCAGAAGACATCGTTTTCGAGGTCGGCAAACACGGACTTGTCTTCACCCATGGGCGTTTTCTCCATCCGCCAGATTCGTCCCTTCTGATGCAGCACGAGGAATACATTGCTTGACCCGGGGATCTGATGGAACGCCGTCAGGCCGGTTTGCACCTTCTGCCGCGGCAGCTTGAGTTCCTGCGAGAAAAACGGCCGCACGATCACCGGCTTGGCGAGAGGAGGAATCACGTTCGGCATGCCGTGGTCGCTGGCCAACGCGGATTCTGGCTGACGCAACGAGGCCAGATACTCCGTAAGGTCAGCGAACTCCTGCAATGAAAGTCCGGCGTGCAATCCTTCCGGCATGAGCGAGAGCGTGCTGCCTCGCTGCTCCTTGATCTCGGCCGCGGCCATGGTCACCAGCTTGCCGTCGGCACCCATGAGTTGCACGCTGGCACCCGTCGCCTGTTTTAGAATCCCTTGATGTTCGTCCCCGGATTTTGTTTCCACGATCACCGTCCCGTAGCCGGGAGAGATCGTGGCCGACGGCAGCAGCACCGCATCCACCAAATCACGGCGCCCGAACTTGTCGCCCACCGCGAATAGATCCGGGCCGGCTTTGCTGGCGCTACCGTCCACGGAATGACACTGCGCGCAGGCAAGTCGCTGATCGTCAGAGAAAAGCTTTGCGCCTCGGGAAACATCACCTTCGCGCGTCAACGCGTGCCTGCGATACGCGTCCGGCTTCAGCGGTCGCGCGGGAGCCTGAGCGAAAGCTTCCGTCTCCAAACTGCATGGAGCAACGACGACAAGTAGAGCGAAGCCAAGATGTCGGGCGCGGGTTTTCAATCGCGAGCAGAGTGAAGATCCATTCCCGTTCCGGTCAAGTCCGCCGCAAGCCCCGGAACTGGTCCGGGTCAGGCGAAAGGCTTGGCTGGCGGGTTCGACCGGACTAGGTCCGATGACAGGAATGTCATTTAAGCTTCATTTCCTCTTCATGGGGATCAGGTGAAATGAATCCATGTTCATCGCCATCGCCCTGCCCTTTCCCATGGCCGGTGTTCCACGCGCCAGTTTCCAGACGACCGTTCGGCGGATCGGTCAAACTCCCCCCAACCGGACTTGCAGTGAAGCCACCCATTCGCAATCAACCTCTGCTCTAATGAACCGCACCTCACGGAGTTCACGCGATTCCGGCGTTCAAAATGAGCAGAGTATCATTATCCGATTCCGGGAGTGCTGAAATAGAATCGAACTACCAACATGCGCATTCTCGTGGCAGATGATGACGCGAAAGCCGCGGGGCTTCTCGTGCAGGGCCTCAAGGCCGAGGGCTACGCCGTGGATCTGGCGTCCGACGGCGACGAAGCGACTTGGCTCGCCGAGACGAATCCATACGATGCCCTCGTGCTGGACGTGATGATGCCCGCGAAGGACGGCTTCAGCGTGGTGCGCCATCTCCGGAAGAAAGGCATCCTCACGCCAGTCATCTTCGTCACCGCGCGCGGCGAAGTCGAAGATCGCGTTCGCGGCCTGGATGCGGGCGGCGACGACTACCTCCCCAAACCATTCTCACTGGCGGAACTTCTCGCCCGGCTTCGCGCGACTCTGCGACGGCAACGGCCGCAGGCTTCGAACACTCTGCGCCTGGCCGATCTCGAAATGGACGTGCTGTCGCGGAAGGTCCGCCGCGGAGGACAGGACATCGTGCTGACGAATCGCGAGTTTGCCTTGCTGGAGTTCCTTCTCGTGAATTCGCCCAAGCCGGTCAGCAAGATGGCGATTGTAGAACACGTCTGGGATCAGCACTTCGATTCCCAGACCAACGTCGTGAACGTTTACGTCAATTACCTGCGCAACAAGATCGACGTGCCGGGCAGCAAACCGTTGCTTCACACCGTGCGCGGAGTCGGGTTTGCCCTGACCGATGAACAATGAAATCGCTGCGCACCCGGCTCACCCTCTGGTTCACGCTCGGCTTCGTGGCGGTGACGGTGATCCACATCACTTTCACCTACCGGCGTCTGGATCTGGAGCTGCGCAAGGACTCCTTCGAGCGGGAAAACAAAATCAATCCCAACTGGATCCTGCATGGCAGCTATACCGAGGAGGAGGTGGAAAACATCATGGGCGAAATGCTCCGCTCGTCACTCCTGGTCTCCGTCCCGCTGGTCGTCCTCATCAGCGCGCTGGGCTACTACATCGCGCGCCAGTCTCTGCGACCGATCGAGAATCTCAATCGTCAGCTGCAAGCCATCAATCCGGGAACCCTCGGCCGAATCGTCGACCTGCCGGAGGGTGACGAGCAGTTCCGCAGTTTGAGCCGGCATTTGAATGACATGCTGGCCCGACTGGAGCGATCGTTCCTCGAAATGAGCGAATACGCGGCCAAGGTCGCGCATGAGCTCCGCACCCCGATCACGATTCTCCGCCACAAAGTCGAGCAAGCCCAGGGCAAGATCGATCCCGATATGGCGGAGGATTTGCAGGAGGAACTGCTCCGGCTCAATCACGTCGTCGAGCAGTCGCTGCTCATTGCGAAGGCGGGTCAGGGCCGGCTCGTCTGGAGAAACGACAACGTGGATCTTTCCGAACTCGTGGGCGAGCTGGTGAAGGATTTCGAACTGCTCGCTCACGCGCAGGACCGCCAGATTCAGTTCACGTGTGAACCAGGCTGCGTGGTCGGGACGGATGGCAAGTACTGCAAGCAGATTCTCCACGCACTCTTCAACAACGCCCTGATCCACGGGCGCGGAACGATCCACGTCCGGCTTCTGCGTCGAGGCAAGCACGTGGATTTCATGACGATGAACGTGGTTCGTTCATCCCCCACGGCAAGCGAGCTCACGCTTGGCCTCGGCTTGCGGGTCGTGCGGGCACTGGTGGGCCGCCAGCCCTCCATGAAATTTCGCCAGCACCATGGACGTCGAATCCATGCGAGCTGTCTGCTGTTTCCCTCCACCCATCAACGTTCGGAAAGAACCGCCAAGGACAAGCCGATGAACTCAATCGGCGCGGGGATCTAGCACGACGAATGAGCATCTGCCCCCAAGCCATCCCTGACGACGCCCGGCGGCGCACGCGCTCGCTGAAGGCGTTGCTGGCCGGGCTCGCCATCTCACTAGCAGGTCGTTCTCCCTCCGGCGCGCAGAACCACATCGATTACAAGTACGAGCTCTACACGGAGGATTCCGACCGCATTCTCGTCCACACCCACTCGGCCTTGTTCGACCAAAAGATTGCGCCCGCCGTGATGCTGAAAGGTTCGCTGGTCTACGACGGGATCTCCGGTGCCACTCCCACCGGCGCACCGCCCCCCGCGGGCAGTTCGGCCGTGCCAACCACCGAGATCGATGACATCCGCCGCGCCGTCGCGCTGGAACCGCGTTTCAAGCTCGGGCGACACACCGTCGCGCCGCAGATCGCCTACAGCGATGAGGAGGACTACAAATCCCTTGGCCTGTCGCTCAACTACGTCGTCGATTTCAACAAGCGCAACACGACGCTGAATCTCGGAGTCGCCCACAACTTTGATCAGGTGAAGGGCTTTCAACTCGGCAGCCGCACCGAGCACAAGGAAACCAGCGACCTTCTCTTCGGATTGAGTCAGGTGCTCACGCCAACCACCCTGTTCAACGCGACCCTCACCCTCGGCACCGCCAACGGTTACCTCTCTGATCCCTACAAAGGATTCCGCTTCACCGGTTATCCCGATCCGAACGCGCTTTTTCCAGAGAAACGTCCCGGACATCGCACCAAGCAGATCCTTTCCACAACACTCACCCAGTTCTTTGAGCCCATCGACGCCAGCGCCGAATTCACCTACCGCTTCTACCATGATTCGCACGGACTGTTCGGCCACACGCTGACGTTCGAATGGTTTCAATCCATCGGCCGCCGGGTGACCGTCTCGCCGCTCATTCGCTACTACCGTCAGTCCGAAGCTTACTTCTACCGGCGCAGCTTCGACGCCGATCCGTCGGATACCGAAAACCCACCGCTGGTTCCGATTCCACAATTCTACTCCGCCGACTACCGGCTCTCCGAGCTGCAATCGTGGACCTGCGGAGTGGGATTGACTGTGAAACTCGGCGAGCAGTTCTTCATCGACGCCGCCTACAAGCGTTACGCAATGCGCGGCCTGGACGACGGCACTCCACAAAGCAGCTTTGCCCAGGCTCACGTCTACACCGTTGGACTGCGGTTCCACTACTAAACCCATTCCACCATGAACCTCCATCGCACCTGGACTAAACTGCTCATCGCGCTGACCGCGACTGCGATGGTCCAAGCGACGCCGGCTCCAGCGGCTGACGAACCCGCGATCAAAGTGGGCGATACTTTTCCGGCTCTGGCGGATTTCGGCCTCGAAGGAACTCTGCCCGCCGATTTGAAAGGCAAACTCGTCATCGTCGACTTCTGGGCAAGCTGGTGCGGTCCTTGCCGCGGGACGTTCCCGATGATGGAAGATATGCACAAGCGACTGGGCAAACGCGGGCTCGTAATCATCGCCGTAAACGAGGACAAAAGCCGCGTGGCCATGACCGAATTCCTCCGCCAGCACCCGGTCAGCTTCACCGTCGTCCGCGATGCGAAAAAGAAGCTCGCGGCGACCGTCAATGTCGCGCTCCTGCCCGCCTCCTACATTCTCGACGGCCACGGCAAAGTGGTCTCCATCCAGAGCGGCGAGCGCACCATGCAGAACCGAGCCATGTTTGTCCGGCATGTCGAGGACCTGCTTGAGAAACACGTCCCCAAGAAGCCATGAAACAATTCCTGCTGCTCTTGAACCTCATCGTCCTGGTGGGTGCCGGTGCCGGCTGTGTCAACGTGAAGCCGTGGGACCGTGATGCCCTGGCGCACTACTCGATGCGGCCGGATCGTGATCCCACCACGCTCACCCTCCGCGAACACATCTGGTTCTCCCGCGAAGCCTCCAATGGCGGCCGCAGCGTCGGCGGCGGTGGCTGCGGATGTAATTGAAATGCCAAGATCCGAGTCGAAATGAAGCTGCAATCCTCCAGACTGAAATTGCCTTGAAGACGGCGTCTCTAATCCTCGCAGCCCTGTTACAGCTGGCGCCACTCAGCCGGGTTGCCTCCGTAAGCGTCACCGCTGCTCCCTCGGCGTGGGCGCTGGTTTCCACCTGGCTGGCCGGAGCGATCGCGCTGTTGGGCGGCTACGATGCGGTCTCCGGGGCTTCCGCTGGAGTCAGCGGTTTGGTGAAGTACTCCGGAACCACCCCGGTCGGCACGCCCACCTTCGATGTCGCCGAGCCGATGGGACAGTCCTTCCGCTACCGGATCAGCGTCAGCAATCCCGGCTCCGATTTCGACAAGAACTACTTCAACTGCACTCCCCTTCCCCCAGGGCTCACGATCAACACCAACATTGGCGCGGCGGGTTATCTCTCCGGAATCCCACTGCGAGCCGGGCGTTACAGTGTGACTCTTGTCGCGGGTAATCTGAGCTATGCGATACCGGCCACGGCCGAGGCCATCATCACGATTTACCCGCCCAGCTCTCCGCCCGTGTTCGAGACACAGCCGCAGGATCAATCCGTCCTGGTAGGTGGCAGCGCGGCGTTTGCCGCCGAGGTCATCGGGACTCCGCCGATCCATTTTCGCTGGGAACAAAACGACCTGCCGCTGACGGCGGCCACCAATGCTTCCCTCTCTTTCACCGACGTGCAGCCACCGGACGCCGGCCGGTACCGTCTGGTCGCCAGCAACCAGTTCGGCAGCGTCACCAGCGCCGTTGCACGACTGACCATTCGGGAGCCACTGACCGTGGAACTCCGACTCACCGGCGGAGGATATGGGCAAGGAGCGTTCCAATTCGAAGCGTCCGGCCCAGTGCAAACCAACTACGTCATCTGGTGCAGCAGCGACCTGGCCCGATGGGTCGCCTTGAGCACGAATCAAGTAGTGGATGGATTGCTGCGCTTCGCGGATTCAGCCGTCGCCACGGAGCCGAGGAGATTTTACCGGGTTTCACTGTCGCCGTAACCGCACGCCTCCGTTCACGGAATCGGCAGCACGCGATAGAAACGCAACGGAAGGCTGCTCGCGGAAAGATCGTCGAAGTCGAAGAAGTCGCCCAGCAGGCTGTCTGTGACCAGCAGCGACCAGTCGACCAAATTGCCCGAAGATTCGAGGCGAAACGCCTGTCCATCCACGCCGCGAACGCGAACGAGAAAGCTGCCGCTGGACGTTCTCCGGCTCGCGCTGACATCGATCGAAGGCCCGGGGTTCAACAAAGTCACCGTTGCGCGCGGACTGAAAACTTCCCACCCCGAATCATCCCGTGCCTCCAACCGGATCGAGTAAACCCCCGGAACACTGTTGGTCCACCGAATCGAGAATGGCGGCGCAGTCCGCGATGCGACCTGAACTCCGTTCACATAAAACTCCACCTCCGCCACACGTCCGTCGGCATCGCTAGCCTCGCCGGAAATCTCGATCACGGCCGGTACCACGAACGCCGCGCCATTGGTCGGACTCACCAACGTAACTTTAGGCGGCAGGCCCGCCCGAATTACCGAATCGAATCTAGCCACCGTCGTAGCGGAACGATTGAGGGTGCGCGCATTGTTCGCGGAGTTCGTTGCCGGTTCCGCGATCCCAGTCTGCACTCCGAGGAAGGACACATTGGGGTTTGAGAAATACGGAATCGGCAGACCCGGCTGATACGCCATCACGGTGTGATAGAGCACTCCATCCACTTCGAAACGGTGCGCATGGGAATCATCATAAATGCCACCCGCGGGGCTGGTCGCGCGATCATGCTGGCAGCCCATGTTGTGTCCGATCTCGTGCGCGAGCGCCTGGTACGAAATGGCGAACTGCCGCTGCACGATGCTGAACGCCTTCTCGCCGAACTCCGTCTCCAACTCGCGCATCTGGTTCGCCAAGCCGTAGGGTCCGCCCGTCGTTTCAGTGATCATGCAAACAACGTCGGCCCGATGTTCACCCCGCAGTTGATGCACGCGCATCAGCGGACTGTCCTCATCGGGATCCTCCAGATGATCCAAATCCTCGCTGATGGAACCAGTTTCCCGGTAGTTCACCTCGGCGCGATGCACCAACCGCAATTCGGCCCGCACCGCGCTGTTCTCAAAAGCCAGGTTCGCCTCCACGACTGCGGCATCAATCAAGGCGAGGATTCCGTTCGTTCCACCCGCTCCCTCCCGGGCGGCCGCCGTGTAGACGACCATGAGGTCGATGACGGCATTCGAAACAGATCCACCGGCACTCGCCGCCTGAAAAACGGGTTCCTCCAAACTGCTCGTGGCTTCGGGCCGATGAGATCGACCCCGCGTCGCGCACGAGGGCAACGAGCTTCCGTTCACCCCGGCGACCTGCTGCCAGCCATTGCCCGCGTGCTGAATCTGAAACACGCCGAGGCCCGGAATGAAAAGCGATCCCACCAACGCATCGCCCGTAATCGCAAACGACACATAACTCCCCGGCCGATCCGGAACCACGCCGCGACAAACCACCCGCCCCAGTTCGAACCGAGTGATGCGATCGATTTTCGCCTCGAAACTCACGCCGTGCGGTAGGTTGATCGTCAAGCGCACCGGGAGCACCTGTGTCGAAGTTTCCAGGAACCACAACGCGGCGGGATTCAGCCGCCCCATGCGGGAGTTCGCGCCACTGGCATTCGCGGGAAAGGCTGCGATTCCAGCCATCTCGCAGGACTCCTCACTGAACAAACGCGGTGCCGATCCGTCCGCGGAGACGTTCGCCTCGAACAGCCCAAAGAAGCAGGTCATCCACACCACAAACCAAGGACACCAAAAGCCCACCCGTCGGGCAGGCCGGAAGGTCTGGTTCAAGGCTTTCAATCGACCACTATCCTACCTCATCCCACCGCCCCACGCACAAGCCGCAACGCGATGATAAGAACCTTCTAATCGCAGACTAACGCGTTTCCAACCCGGCAGGATCTAGTCTCTCGCACAACAGACATGCTGACGTGTCCCCAGCCGGGGACGACCAAGGCAGGTCACATCATCGGACCCAGGGTTATGAGAACAAAACTGTATCTGCTCCTCGGAATCCCGCTTCTTGCCATGACCGGCGCGACCTTCGGCGCGAGCAATCAATTGCTCGGCTGGAACAATCTCGGCATGCACTGCATGGACAGCGATTACTCGGTGTTCAGCATTCTGCCGCCCTACAACACCATCGAAGCGCAACTGATCGCGGCGGGAAAGCTCGTCACGAATGGCAGCGGCTACACCGTCACCTATCAAGCCGTGGCCGACCCGGACGGTTCGTTCAATTCCACCTCGCGCGGCAAGGGCAACTTCTACGACTTCGTCCTGCCGCTCTACGGCGCGGCGGTGCAACCGGAGTTCGGACTCACGCCGTGGCCGATGCCCGGCACCAACAACGCCCCGCAGTCGATGTTGTTCGAGCAGACGAACCGACCCGCGCCCGGCGTGGCGCAGAAGGTAAACTGGTTTCGCGCTGAGGGCATTCCCATCACGCCCTTCGATGATGCCGGCCGCAAGAATCCATATCCGCTCATGCGTCTCATCGCCCGCAACAGCAGCGGCACGGCGATCGCCTCCAATGACATCGTGCTCCCGGTCTCCGACGAAATGGATTGCCGCATCTGCCATGCCTCCGGAACACAGGCGGAAGCACGTCCCCGCGCCGGATGGGTCTGGAGCAACGACCCGGAGCGCGACTACCGCCTGAACATTCTGCGCCTGCACGACCAGCGGCAGTTCGCCGACCACGGGGATGTTTACCGCGACGCGCTCGCCGCCAACGGCTTCAATCCTCGCGGCCTTTATCGCGGCGTCGTGGCAGATCGCAAGCCCGTGCTCTGCGCCACCTGCCACGCCTCGGAAGCTCTCGGCACCGGCGGTTTCCCCGGCGTTCCGGCGCTGACCACGTCGATTCATTCCACGCACGCAACCGTTCTCGATCCGGAACTGAACATCGCCCTCGATCACTCGTCCCACCGCGCCGCCTGCTACCGATGCCATCCCGGCTCGGCAACAAAATGCCTGCGCGGCGCGATGGGCAGCGCGATCGAGCGCGACGGCACGATGTCCATGCAATGCCAGAGCTGCCACGGCAGCATGAGCCAGGTCGGTTCGCCCGATCGCGTCGGTTGGTTCATGGAACCCAACTGCCAGAGCTGTCACACCGGAAACGCCACCCGGAACAACGGCCAGATTCGCTACACCTCCGTCTTCGAAACCAACGGCACCGTGCGCATCGCGACAAACCAGATCTTCGCGACCCAATCGAACACTCCCGCCGCCGGCCTCTCGCTCTATCGCTTCTCCGCCGGGCACGGCGGGCTGCAATGCTCCGCCTGTCACGGTTCCACGCACGCCGAATTTCCAGCCACCCATCGCAACGACAACATTCGCAACGAGAAGATTCAGGGCCACGGCGGCGTCACCGCGGAATGCACCGCCTGCCACGTCTCGATGCCGAACAACACCACCACGGCCGTGGGTGGACCGCACGGAATGCATCCGATCGGCCAGGGCTGGGTGAATTACCATCACGACGCCATCAACGGCGACAACGGCCATCAGGTATGCGCCGTTTGTCACGGAGCGGATTTCCGCGGCACCGTCCTCTCGCGCGCCCTCGGACCGCGCACGCTCACGGCCGATCTCGATGGCGGCAATGTGACGCTGAGATTGTTCCAGGGAGCGATCGTCGGCTGTTACAACTGCCACAACGGACCGCGCAATGAGAACGTCAACTCCAGCGTCGCACCCGTCGCCGCCAGCGTCTCCACCAATACCACCAGCGGCGCTGCAGTCGAAATCACACTGCCCATCACCGGCGCGAATGCCACAGCACGCATCATCTCGCAACCGGCCCACGGCGCCGTCGGACTGAGCAACGCCGTGGCCACCTACTTTCCGGATCCCGGCTTCGTCGGCGTCGACAAGTTCACGTTTGCCGCGTGGAACGGCTCGAAGAATTCCGTACTCGCGACCGGAACTGTCGCCGTCGCGCAAGGCCCCTACTCGCTCGCCGTCCGCGCGCTGGTGCCGCCGCAGTATCCTGCCGAATGGCCCGTGCCTTTCGGCGCAATGGCCAGTCCAAGCAACACGACTGCGAACGTCACCTACGAGTGGAACTTCGGCGACGCCTCGGCGGTGAGCACAAACCGGCATGTAGTTCACCAATACGCCGAACCCGGAACCTATTCTTGGACTCTGACCGCGCGCGCCGACTCTGCCACCGCCAGCGCCAGCGGCGTCGTTGAGATCGTTTCCCCCATGCGACTCAGCATCGCTTCAAAGCCTGGCGGTGGCCTCGTCTCTTGGCCGAGAACGCCCGCCGATGCCGTCCTGGAAATGTCCGGAGGCTGGAACGGCTTGCCAGACTGGCGTCCTTCCACCAACGGCGTTTCCACCGCGCCGACGGCCTTCCAGGTCAACATCTCCACCGCCGCATCGAATGAGTTCTTCCGCCTGCGTCAGGTGCGCTGAACACCCCATGTCGCGTGGTCAAAATCAGCAAAGGGCTCCTCAATTGCGGGTGAACACTTGCGAGTTCCCCAACGTCTGCTAAACCTGATGTCAATTCGTCATCAAGATGGAAAAACAATGCGCCCACTCTGGGCGTCGTTCCTCCTGCTGGCATTTTTGCTTTCAGCCACACCGATTCTCCCAGTTCTCACAGCCCTGACGGCGTGGCTCGGCGGTGAACACGATGTCTCGGTGGCCATGGATCGAAATGGCGCGCGCGTGGTGTTAAGCCACGATTCCGCCGACCCCCTCAAGGTCATCACTCACTCTCATTGCGTCGTTTCACGGGCCATCACCTCCATCGCGGAACAGGCCGAGCCCCTTCATCCCGATCATGTTCTCAGCTTCAGCGGGACGGGCACCGCTAGGAACTGCTCGGCAACCACCCGGGTTTTCGCACCGAGCTTTGACGATTTCACCGCCGCAGTTTACAGCTTTTCCTCCGACGCCTCCCGCATCAAGCCGACAACTTCGACCGCTCCCGTCGTCGGACCCTGTCCCGCTTCGTTGTCCGTCACGATCGCCCGTTCCACCGTCCTCCTGATCTGATCCTCCGCCTCCGCCTGAACTGATTCCTCCGGGAAACAGCTCGGGCTTTCTCGTGTCTCGACTCCGCCGTGTGGCGACAGTCGCGCTTGTTTTCCCGTATCGATTTAAATGTCTGCACTCCTTTGTCCCGTACCGTCATGAAACTGATTCCTGTCCTGATTTGCTCACTTGCCTTCGCGTCGTTTGCTCACGCTGCAACGCCGCCCTCCGCTCCGACCTCCATTCAGGCGCTCGTCCAAGAGGCGCTCACGCGGAATCCCGAGCTGCGCTTCTACGAAGCGGAACTCACCGCCGCCCGATCCGCCCGCAAGAACGCCGCCCGTCTCGCGCCGCCGGAAATCAGCGGCAGCGTCGGCCACAAACGCGCCCGCGAAACCGGCGGTCAACTCGCCGGCGAAGGCGTCGCGTGGAGCGTCGGCGTGAGCCAGACCTTCGAATGGCCCGGCCGCCTCAGCCTCCGCAAAGCCATCGCAAACCAAGACGTCACTCTCGCCGAACTTGGCTTCTCGCGCTTCAAGACCGCCCTCGCCGCACGCGTCCGCGGCCAGGCTCACGCGCTCGCCGCCGCTGGCGAGAAGGCCCGCGTCGCCCGCGAAGTTGCCGATCGTTACCGCGTGCTCCGCGAAGTCCTCGTGCAACGCGATCCCGCCGGCATCACGCCACAGCTCGAGTTGCGCATTCTCGAAGCCACGGAAGTCACCCTGCGCCGCCGCGCCACCGAGGCCGGCTTGCAGGCCGATGACGCGCGGCTCGCGCTCAATCAACTGCTCGGTCGTTCCGCGGACGCCGCACTGGAAGTCAGCCCCTCTGAACCCGATCTCCCAGCCGCACCAGCCCTCGACAATCTACTCGCCGCTGCTCAGACCAATAACTTCGACCTGCGTCTGCGCGCGATGGAACTGGAGCAGCAAGGCTTTCGCGTTTCGCTCGCGAAGAACGAACGATGGCCCGCCTTCACCGTCGGGCCACAGTTCAGCGAGGAGAACGCCGGCAGCCAGGATCGCATCTTCGGCCTCGGCGTTTCGTTCCCGCTCCCGCTCTGGCGCAACAACAGCGCGAACGTCGAAACCGCCCGCGCGCGCCAGGTGCAGGCTGAGACGCTGCTGAACACCGCGCGCCGCGACATCGAACGCCGGGTCGTTTCCGCCTCCCGCGCCTACGAAACCAAACGCGCGGAGATGGCCCAGTGGCGCGCTGATTCCACGAAGCAATTCGCGGACGCTGCTGAACTCGCCGACCGCCACTATCGCCTCGGCGCCGTACCCGCCACCACCTACGTCGAATTGCAGAAGCAATATCTCGACGCTGTGGAAACCCTGCTCGAAACCCGCCGCGAAGCCATCCACGCCGCCGCGGAGATCGAGGAACTCACCGGCGCCAACCTGTTGACCCAACCGTGATGCGCCTCTTGCACATCGCCTGGCCGGCCGTGTTCACCGCGCTGGTCCTCTCAACCGGCGGTTGCATCACCGCGCCCTCGAACACCCACCTCCGCATCGAAGCGGTTTCACGCGGCGCTATTCGCCCGGTGAACATTCACGTCGAACGCGCGGCCGACGGTGCGACGGTGCGCGGTTCCGTGGTCGCCGGACCAGGCTATCGCAGCTGGCAACGTCATCACCTCGTCGTCGAAATTGTATCTCCCGATCAAAGCACGGCGTTCAGCCGCGCTGTCACCTTCACGCCCCAACCGATTCCCCGCATTGTCCGCAGCCGGGGTCGCGCGCATTTTTCAATCGTGCTGCCCGCGTTTCCGAAACCCGGAAGCATCGTGCGCATCACACCACGCAGCGGTCCCCTGCCCTCACCTTCACCTTTGCCCTAGACTCCCATGATCAATTCCATCCTCGAATTCTCCCTCCGCCAGCGCGCCGTCGTCTTGCTTGGCGCCGCGCTGCTGCTCGGCTTCGGCCTGTGGTCCGCACGCGAGCTGCCCATCGACGCCGTACCGGACATCACCAGCCCGCAGGTTCAGATCAACACGGAAGTTCCAGCGCTCGCGCCCGAAGAGGCGGAGATGCTCGTCACGCGCGTGCTGGAACAGGAACTCGCCGGCCTGCCGGGCGTCACCGAGATGCGGTCGCTCACCAAGTTCGGCCTCGCCCAAGTCACGCTGCAGTTCAAGGACAACATCGATGTTTATCGCAGCCGACAGCTCGTCAACGAACGCCTGCAGGCCGTGCGCGATCAGCTGCCGTCCGGCGCGGAGCCGCGTCTCTCGCCCATCTCGACCGGTCTCGGCGAAATCTTCTATTACACGCTCTCGTGGCACGCCGACGCCACCAACAAGCCCGCCTCAAGTTTCGAACAACTGCTGCATCTCTACGAAGCGCAGGAATACATCGCCAAGCCGTTCCTTCGCGCCACCCCGGGCGTGGCCGAGATCAATTCGAGCGGCGGACACGAACGCCAGATCGTCGTCCAGCCGGACCCGCAGAAACTTCAAGCCGCGAATCTTTCCTTCGAGGAATTCTCCACCGTCATCAGCCAGAACACGGACAACGCCGGCGGCGGCATCATCAATCAATCGGGCCGCAAGCTCATCGTCCGCGCCGTCAGCAAGGCGCAGACGGTCGAGGATCTTGCGAACCTGCCCGTGAAGTTTGGCGGCGATGTGAAGCCCTTGCTCGTGAAGGACCTCGCGGATGTCGCCATCGGTTCATCCGTCCGCACCGGAGCCGCATCGCAGAACGGAGAAGAGACCGTGCTTGGCACCGTCATGATGCTCGCCGGAGAGAACAGCCGTGTGGTCGCGCATCGCGTTGGCCAGCGCATCAAAGGACTTCAGGAAAAACTCCCACCCGGCATCGAAGTGCAAACGCAGTATGACCGCTCCGAACTCGTCGACCGCACCATTGCCACTGTGAAACGGAACCTGTTCGAAGGCGCCGTGCTCGTCGTGGTTGTGCTGCTCGGCTTGCTCGGGAACTGGCGCGCGGCGTTGATCGTGGCCACCGCCATTCCGCTGTCGTTCCTCTGCGCGCTGATCGGCATGACGAAGCTGGGCGTGTCGGGAAACCTGATGAGCCTCGGCGCGGTGGACTTCGGTCTCATCATCGACGGCGCGGTGGTGATCGTGGAGAACATCGTCCGCCAACTCGCGCATAAGCAGGCGCACCTCGGACGCCAGCTCACGGTGGAGGAACGTGTCCGCACCGTGCTGCAGGCCTCGAAACAGGTCGGCAGCCCGATGTTCTTCGGCGTGTTGATCATCACGGTGGTTTACCTGCCCATCCTCGCGCTGTCCGGCATCGAAGGGAAAATGTTCCATCCCATGGCGCTCACCGTAATGCTCGCGCTCGGCGGCGCGCTCGTGCTCGCGCTCACGTTGATGCCCGCGCTGTGCTCGCTCTTCCTCACTGGCAACATCAGCGAGAAGGAGAACTTCGTGATCCGCTGGGTCAAGGCGCTCTACCTGCCTTCCTTGAACCTCGCGCTCCGCCTGCGCTGGCCGGTGGTCGGTGGCGCAGCGGCGCTCTTCATTCTGTCAGTCTTCGTCTTCACACGACTGGGCGCGGAGTTCGTGCCGAAACTCGACGAAGGTTCCACCACCATGATGCTCTATCGCCCGGTGGACCAAAGCATCGAGGCGTCCGTCGTCGATCAGCTCGCCGTGGAGAAACTCGTGCGAGAGAAGTTTCCCGAAGTGGAGCGCGTCTTCTCGCGCATCGGCACGTCCGAGGTCGCAACCGACCCGATGCCGCCCAACGAAGCCGACTTCTACGTCTTCTATAAACCGCGTGACCAATGGCGCACCGTGGACGAACGCACGCCCACCAAACGCGAACTGGCGGAGCTCGTCGCCGAGTCAATCAAGACGGGCTTTACGAACACCGAGACCCTCGTCGCGCAGCCGATCGAGATGCGTTTCAACGAAATGCTCGAAGGCGTGCGCGCGGATCTCTCCGTGAAACTGTTCGGGCCTGACTTCAATGTCCTCGAACCAATGGCGGAGAAAACCAAGGCGGTGCTCGAAAAGATTCCCGGCGTGGCGGAAGTCGAATTCGAGACGGACGGACGTTCGCCGATTCTCACCATTACGGTGAGGCGCGAGGAACTTCTCCGCCGCAATCTCACCGCCGCCGCCGTGAACTCCGCCATCGCCACCGCGCTCGCCGGACAGACCGTCGGCAGCCTGCCGCACGACACGCATGTTCACGAAGTCGTCGTCCGACTGCGCGGCGAACTGCGCGAACAGTTGGAACAGATTCGCGCGCTGCCTGTGCGCGTCGGCGAATACGGTCTCGTGCCGCTCGGTTCGCTGGCAGACATCCAAACCGTCGAAGCCGTGGAACCGATCCGCCGCGACGATGGCAAACGTCGCGCCGCTCTCATGATCAATCTCGATACCACCGACGTAGAGGGCTGGGTGACAGCCGCGCAGGCCGCCGTGCGTGAACAAGTGCAGCTGCCCGAGGGTTACCAGATCGAGTTCGGCGGGCAGTTCGAGCACTTGCAGGAAGCTCGCGCACGGCTGGCCATCGTCGTGCCCGGCGCGCTGGCCTTGATCTTCGTGCTCATCTTCGTCGCGTTCGGCTCGCTGCGTCAGGCCGCGCTGGTTTACACCGGCATCCCGCTGGCGCTGACCGGGGGCATCTTCGCGCTGTGGCTGCGCGACATGCCGTTCAGCATCACAGCGGCGGTCGGCTTTATCGCGTTGAGCGGCGTCGCCGTGCTGAACGGCGTGGTGCTGGTCAGCTACTTCAACGAACTGCGCGAGGAAGGCCGCTGTCTGCTCGACGCAGTTCGCGAAGGCGCCATGACCCGGCTGCGTCCGGTGCTGATGACCGCCGCCGTGGCCGCGCTGGGATTCGTTCCGATGGCGCTCTCGCACGGCGCCGGCGCGGAAGTACAACGCCCGCTCGCCACGGTCGTCATCGGCGGCATCATCTCTTCAACCTTCCTCACGCTAGTGCTCTTGCCTGTGCTCTATGCGTGGTTTGAGCGCAGAACCGAGGACAATTCCACCGTATCCGTCGGCAACAAGTAGCACGACGCAGATTAGCAACCGCTGCGAATTCGGTCGTAATGAGCAGTGCGGTTCAACACGTTTACCCGAATGATTAAAGTCGTTTAATAAACGGGCCCCAGCGTCACCGGCGCGGAAGATTTGGCCCCGCCTTCCATCCAATCGCTGGAAGAAAGTGTCTTTGCGTTGGTGTCCATTTTCTTTTCAGGCAGGCGGATGAAGGCGGAGTCATCTCAGAACACACTGGGAAATCCGCCCGCATCCTGTGTCCGAACCCGCCAACAACCCGCGCGACGACTGCCTACCAGCCCCGGCCATGAACTTCCATTCACTGGCATGAATTCGGCTAGCCCACTCCATCGATTATGAAGATCGGAATGACGATGAACTGCCTCGCCACATCTTGTTCTCATGAATGCAACGCACGAACAGCGCTCAGTTCGTTAGTGAACTCTAACGTTTGGTTAAGCGATGTCTTATCGGAGGGTGGCTACCTTCCCGGCGTTCGAGCGAACGCCACGCCGATTCGTAGAAGTTAAGAATGTCGAAATCGCAAAGTCCATTCGAATGAAGTCATCAACTCATAACGTATCCATCACGGTGTGGTGCTCGAGGCTGCCACTCATCAAACGCTGGCTCGGCGTCTTCATCGGAGTCTGCCTCCAGGCCTTGCTCGCCCAACGCGTGCGTGGTGAGAATCATGCCGACTACAAATATGAGGATTATCGCGAGGAGAGCGGGCGCATTCATGTGCGAACCCATGGTGTTCTCGCCGAGTTCGAAGTCTCGCCAGCCGTTTCAGTCCACGGCGAATTGGTTTTCGACGCGATCTCCGGCGCGACTCCAACGGGCGGTCCCGCTCCGACCGGCAGCAAGCGCGTTCCGGTGGCGACGATGGACGACGAACGCACGGCGGGAAACTTGCAGGTGCCGGTCAAGTGGGGCGGCCGGCATACCACGACTCCTCAACTCGCCTACAGTCTCGAAGGCGATTACGAGTCCGTTGGCTTTTCACTGAATCACACGATTGATTTCAACGACAAGAACACGACGCTGGCGCTGGGGTTTGCTTACACCTACGACACGATCATGCCGGACTTCTGGTTCGGCGACAAAGAGTACAAGAACAGCGGCGATGTGCTGATCGGCGTAACGCAGTTGCTCGGGCCGAAAACGATTCTGACGGCGAACCTCACGCTGGGCGCGGCCAATGGCTACATGAACGATCCCTACAAGGGCGTTCGCTTCGATGACTATCCGGATCCGAACACGCTCTTCCGCGAGAAGCGTCCAGGCTATCGCGACAAACAGATCGGCTACCTGGCATTGACGCACTTTGTCACGCCGTTGAAGGGCAGCGCAGAGTTGGTGTACCGCTTTTATCATGACTCCTACAACGTCGCGAGCCACACGGTTGCGCTGACCTGGTATCAAAAGCTCGGCAAACACATCGTGGTGGCGCCGTCGTTCCGATTTGTTGACCAGTCTGCGGCGAGCTTCTACGGAGTGAGATTTGCCGGCGATGCCAGCCTGCCGCCGGATGATCCGTTTTATGTTCCGATCCCGGAACACTATTCCGCTGATTACCGGCTCTCGGCGATGCAGACGTTCACCTACGGCTTGAGCGCGACGTGGAAGATCAAGGATCGCGTGTCGCTGGACTTCGCCTACAAGCGCTATGACATGGTGGGCAAGGACAACGCGACCGCGAAGGACGCGTATCCGAACGCCAACGTCTTCTCGGGAGGAGTGCGCGTATGGTTCTAGCCGCTGACATCGTCCTCAAGCGAATCAGCGAGTCCGTCCAGGAACTCTCTGCCGATGGCGCGCAGAAGTTTGGGTTCCGCGCGATGGGCACCCGGTGCGAGATCACCGTGGGCGCCGAATCGCGCGTGACGGCGGAGCAGTTCAAGCAGGCGGCGATTCGCTGGGTGGCGGAGTTCGAGGCGAAATATTCGCGCTTTCTGCCGGAAAGCCTGGTCAGTCGCATCAACCAGAATGCGGGCGTCGAGTGGACGGAGATCGATGAGGAGACGGAGCGTTTCTTCACGCTCTGCCAGGAACTTTACTTCTTCACGCGCGGCGCGTTCGACCCCACGGCGCTTCCATTGATCCGGTTGTGGGACTGGAAGGCCAGCCCGCCTGTCATCCCGACGGACGCCGCGATCGCCGCCGCCCGCGAGCTGGTTGGCCTACGCAAGATTCAGCGTCGCAAAGGCGCGGTGTTCCTGCCGCGCGCTGGCATGTGCATCGACTTCGGCGGCATCGGCAAGGAGTACGCCGTGGATCGCGTGACGGAGATTGCCGTTGAGCACGGCATCAAGAACGCGCTCATTGATTTCGGCCAGGACGTTCGCGTGCTCGGCCAGGCTCCCGGGAAGCCGGCGTGGCACATCGGCCTCGAGGATCCGAATGCGCCGGGCAAGTGCTGGACGGGAGTTGCAGTGCGCGACATGGCGGTGGCCACGTCGGGTGATTATCTTCGTTGTTTCACCGCTGACGGTCGGCGTTACGGACACATTCTCGATCCCCGCACCGGTCGCCCGGTGGACAACGGCTGCCGCGCAGTTTCCATCATCGCTCCCAGTTGCACCGTCGCGGGTGTCCTCTCCACGACCGCTTTTATTTTAGGGCCATCGGAGGGCCTGAACCTCATCAGCACCCACATGGGCGCCGAAGGTTGCATCCTCACTGAAAACGCACGTCATCAAACCAGGAAGTTCCATGAATACATCACCCGTTAAAAAAGCCGTTCTGGCCGGATTACTCGCACTCTGCCTCACCGCCTCCGGCGCGTTTGCCGCGGACAAGGGCATCAAAGTCGGCGACACCTTTCCCGAACTCTCCGAGTTCCAGCTCGAAGGCAAGCTGCCGGAATCGTTGAAAGGCAAAGTGGTCATCGTCGATTTCTGGGCGTCGTGGTGCGGACCGTGCAAGGACTCCTTCCCGGTGATGGAAGAGCTGCAAACGAAGTTCGGCAAGAAGGGCCTCGTCGTGCTGGCGGTGAACCTAGACGAAGACCGCGCGACGATGGACGACTTCCTCAAGAAACATCCGGTGACCTTCACGGTGGTGCGTGACGCCTCCAAGAAGCTCGTCGGTCGAGCCGCGATCAAATCAATGCCGACCTCGTTCGTGGTGAGCCCTGACGGCAAAGTAACGTCAGTACACAAAGGATTCCACGGCTCCGAGACACACAAACAATATGTGAAGGAAGTCGAAGCGCTGATCGGCACCGCCGTCGCCAGCAAGGAATAATGAAACCAAAACTTCTTCTCCTCGGTGCCGTCGCGGGCCTCGCCTTCACCTCCGGTTGCACGCATGTGAATCCGTGGGAGCGCGGCACGACCGCCGACTACACGATGCGCGCAGACCGTGAGCCCCTCGCCAACGCGTTCTCCGAACACATGTGGTTCTCGCGCGAGGCGGCGTCCGGCGGGCGCGGTGTTGGTGGCGGCGGTTGCGGGTGCAACTGAGTCTTCGTTCCCGAAGTAACCAAAAGTTTAAGACGTATGAAAAGGATTGTTATCCCAGCGGTGTCCCGTGCCTTGGCTGGACTGCTATTGCTCCAAACCGCCTTTGTTTCGATGGCCAGCGCAGAGGACGAAGTCAGCCCATTCACGGTCACGCCGCGCGTGCAGGTGAGCAATGAGGTCAGCATCGTCACCGTCTCATTCGCCATCCCGACGAATCACATCCTTTACGCGGACAAGCTGTCGTTCGCCTGGTCCACTGGCGGCGCTGCGGACACAACGCCTTCGTTCGCGCTGCCGGAACCGGTCGTGGTTAAGGACAAGTTCAGCGGCAAGGAGAAGCAGGTGTTTCGCTCGTCGTTTGAATCCACCGCGATCATGCCCGGTTCCGCCACGGGAGCCTCGACTTTGACCGTCAACTTCCAGGGTTGCGATGAAGCGAACTGTTTCTTCCCCGAGGAACTGAAGTTCAGCATCTCGCCGAATGGGAAGGTGGCGGCGCTCCGCGATGAAGCGGCTCCGACGGCTACCGCAACTGCATCCGCGGCCGAGTGGCGCAAGCTCGCGGAAGGCTTCACCGTCAGCGCGCGCGGCAGCGGTTACTTGAAGGAGAAGGAATTTATCGAGTTCCTCGACCAGTCGAAGTCGGGCCAGCCTGCGGCAGAAGGTCTCGCGGCGGGCAGCGGCTTCTGGGGCGTGGTTCTCACGATGTTGCTGATCGTCCTCGGCGGTGCGGCGTTGAACCTCACGCCGTGCGTGCTGCCGATGATTCCGATCAACATCGCCATCATCGGCGCCGGCGCGCAGGCCGGTTCCAAGAAACGCGGCTTCGCCCTCGGCGCCACTTACGCCGCAGGGATGGCGCTAGCGTACGGCATCCTTGGCCTCGTCGTGGTCCTCACCGGCTCCAAATTCGGCACGCTGAACTCCTCGCCGTGGTTCAACCTCGGCATCGCCCTCGTCTTCATTGTGCTCGCGCTCGGCATGTTCGACGTGCTCGCGATCGATCTCTCGCGTTTCCAAGGACAAGGCTCCGGCGGTAGCGGTTCCTCCAAGAGCAAGTTTCTCGCGGCCTACTCGATGGGCACCGTGGCGGCGTTGCTCGCCGGCGCGTGCGTGGCACCAGTCGTCATCTCGGTGCTGCTGCAGGCGACCACGTTCTACAACAAAGGCATCATTGCCGGATTGTTTCTCCCGTTCCTTCTGGGAATCGGCATGGGCCTGCCGTGGCCGTTCGCTGGCGCGGGACTTTCCTTCCTGCCCAAACCCGGGCGCTGGATGGCGCGCGTGAAGTACGGCTTCGGCGTGTTCATCATCCTCTTCGCGCTCTACTACGGTCATCTGGCGGTCAGCTTGTTCCGCACTTCGGATGGTTTGATGACCGCGTCCGCCACGGGCAAATCAGACGTGGCTGAAGTTCAAGCGGCGCTATCCGAGCAACTGGCCACGGGCCTTGCGGAAGCACGCGCCAGCGGACAGCCGGTGTTCATCGATTTCTGGGCGAGCTGGTGCAAGAACTGTTCGGCGATGGAACACACCACGTTCCAATCGCCCGCGGTCAAGGAACGCCTTGCGGGCTTCCGCCAGTTGCGATTGCAGACGGAGCGCTTGAACCATCCTCCCACCAAGGAAGTGCTCGATTACTTCAAAGTCCTCGGCTTGCCATCGTTCGTGGTGCTCACGCCGACGTCAGCAAGTCCAGCCGTCGCTGGCACACCGACCCGCACGGCCGCGCTCTCTCCATAGATCTCTCGTGGTGTCCTGTGAACCATTCTCATCAACTCAGCAATCTCAGAACGGACTCTCTCTCATGAACACATCTCGTATACCATCTCTCGTCCTCGCCATCGTCCTGCAAGTCCTGCCCGTCACGCGGGTATTCGTCTCCGCCACCTCTAGTGCCGGAACCAGCTTTGCGATCGTTTCCACCTGGCTGGCCGGACTGGGCGCATTGCTGGGCAGCTACAACGCCGTCTCAGGAGCGTCGACCACCATCACCAGCCCCGCGACCGCGACCGCCACAAATGGGACCGCCTTCAACTATCGTGTCACCACTGGACCTGACGCAGCAAATCGGTTTGCCGCCTCGAACCTGCCTCCCGGCCTGACCATCAGCACCACCGTCGGTCGCATCACTGGAACTCCGACGACCAATGGAGTCTACTCCGTTCTCCTCACCGCATCGGACAATCAGCGGGCTGATCGGACCGTCAGAAAAGTTCTCATTCTCACCGTCAAACCACGGAACGGCGGCTTTCCGATCGTCACCGGTCAACCCCAAGGCACCCGTACGACAGAAGGTTCGTCTGTCACCCTGACCGTGTCCGCGACCGGACCTGAGCCCCTCCGCTACATGTGGCGCAAGGACGGCGCAGCCATCACGGGCGAGACAAACGCCTCGCTGAACTTTGGCGCCGTGTCCACCAATCAGGCAGGCACCTACAATGTGTATGTGGCCTCGCAATACGGCGTCACCGTGAGCAGCAACGCCGTGGTGACAGTCGTCCCGGCGCCCCGCTTCACGAACTTCCAGTTGCATGACGGACAGCTCGACCTTGGCTTTGTTCGCGAGTCCGGTGCCGCGTATGAAATTCAATTCAAGGAACCCACCGAAGGTTCCACCTGGCAGCAGTGGACGAACTGGCCCGCAAGCGCATCGTCCGCCAACACGACCGTGACAGCGTCCAGCGCCACCGCACCTGCAAGACTTTACCAAATACGAATGACATTGCCGTGAGTTGAAAACGGACCAGGCGGTCCGCGGCATGGATGCTGCACACTCAAGGTCTACTCGAAAGTTCAGCGACCTGTTTGACCTAGAATGGAACATCTATGAAAGCCACTCACATTCCCTCGCTCCTGCTCGCGCTCGCGCTGCAGGTGCTCCCAGTAACGCGCGTCTTCCTGACGGCAACTCCAGTAGCGGGATCCAGCTACGCCATCGTATCGACCTGGATCGCCGGTCTCGCCGCGTTGATGGGTGGGTATAATGCGGTGTCCGGTGCCTCAACAACCATCACCAGCGCCGCGACAGCGAGAGGCACCAACGGCCTTCCGTTCTCATACCGCATCACCACCGGCCCTGACACGGCGAACACGTTTTCCGCAGTGCCACTTCCCACCGGCTTGGCGTGCGCCACCTCGACCGGACGAATCACAGGAACGCCAACAGAGGAAGGTGTGTTTACTGTCCTGTTGACGGCTTCCGACAGCGGCCGGGCAAATCGTACAGTGACCAAAAATCTTACCCTAACCATCGTCGCAGGAGGCAGCGGCACGACACCTCCCACGATATCGACACAACCGACGAGCCGCACGGTGACCAACGGAGTTACAACGACATTCAGCGTGGTGGCAAGCGGTTCAGGCACGCTCCGCTATCAATGGCGCACGAACGGCGTGTCCGTAAGCGGAGCGACGAATTCCACGCTGACACTTTCCAGCACCACCACCAACCACGCGGGCAGCTACGCCGTCGTTATCACCAACAGCTACGGCTCAATCACAAGCTCCACCGCGACGCTGACCGTGCTCGTTCCTCCATCGATTTCATCACAGCCCTCCGGCCAGACGGTGACCGCTGGTAACAGCGCGAGCTTTACCGTGGTTGCCGCAGGCACCGCGACGCTGGGATATCGCTGGCGAAAGAACGGAACGTTCATCACCGGCGCAAACAGCGCGACGTACACTCTGCCCAGCACGATCACGGGCGACGCTGGCAGCTACACGGTGGTGGTTACCAACAGCGCGGGTTCGATCACGAGTTCAGTAGCGACGCTGACGGTGAACTCCGCCCCCGTCGCGCCCACAATTTCAACACAACCTGCCAGTCAAACTGGAACCGTTGGCGGCAGTATAACGTTGAGTGTAATTGCTTCCGGCACCGCGACCCTCGCCTTTCAGTGGCAGCACGAAGGCAGCAACGTCACAACAGGCACCAATGCGTCGCTCACGCTCACAAGCTTGACGACCAATGACGCAGGCAATTACCAGGTCATCGTCACCAATTCCGTCGGTTCGATCACCAGTTCCGTCGCATCAGTAACCGTGAACCCGGCGCCGGAAGCTCCCGGCATTTCCTCGCAGCCCGAGAGCGTCACGGTGACGTCCGGCAGCAACGCAACGTTCAGTGTCACCGCGACGGGCACTGCGCCTCTCCGTTATCAATGGCGCAAGACGGGCGTAGCCGTCGCAGGCGCGACGAACTCAACCCTCGCCTTCACACCAGCCGTCGTGCTCAACGCCGGCGACTATACCGTCGTCATCACGAACGTCGCCGGCGCCGTGACCAGCTCCGTAGCGACGTTGACAGTGACGACCCCGCCCACTCCCGATTCGATTCGCCCGACGCTCATCGTAGTCTCACCTGCGGCAGCCGTTACTTCCGTCACCTCGAACACGATTAACCTCACCGGATCCGCAGCAGACAATCAGGCCGTCACGTCAGTGCTGATACAACACAACGGCGGTGAAGCGGTCGCGGCCTCAGGAACCAACTCCTGGAGCGCCACCGCGAGTCTCGTTCCGGGAACCAACACGTTCCAGATCGCAGCCACCGATGCGGCCGGCAACTTCTCGATCACTAACACGCGGCTCGTAATCTACAAAGTGAATCTCCCGCTCGCCTTGACCATCAACGGCGGCGGACTCGTCTCCGGCGCGACGAATGGCCAGTTACTTGAACTTGGAAAATCTTACGCACTGAAGGCCACGGCGAAGCCCGGCAACATCTTCAGCAACTGGCTCGCGAACAGCGAATCCAGCAGCTCCGCGACGCTGACCTTCGTGATGGCCTCAAACCTTTCCGTCGTCGCGAACTTCGTGACCAATCCCTTCGTGACGCTGAAAGGAAACTACTCCGGCCTCTTCTACCCCAACGCGCCCGAGCCGCCGCACGAGCAATCCGGCTCGTTCACTCTCGCCGTGACGGATAAGGGCACTTACAGCGGCAAATTGATGCTCGCGGGTGCAGCCTACTCCGTGAGCGGCCCGCTGGATTTGTCACTCGCCGCCACGAAGACGATCCTTCGCAAGGGAACCAATACGGTCACGCTGGCCTTCCAACTGACTGTCGGCTCCGATGAAGTAGTCGGCACGGTGAGCAATGAATTCTGGACCAGCGACCTCTCTGGCTATCGCACCGGTTTCGATGCGAAGTTGAATCCAGCGACCAACCATTCCGGCAAATACACGATGCTTCTCTCCGGCTGCGAAGACGCAGCCGCCAGCCCGGTGGGACAGAGTCCAGCGACATTGGATATCACCACGGCCGGAGCGGTTTCATTGAAAGGAACACTTTCAGACGGTACCGCCATCGCACAGAAGATGACGTTGGCGGCGAACGGCCAGACGCCTGTGTACGTGAATCTATACAAAGGCAAAGGATCACTGATCGGATGGATGACCATCTTGAACAATGACACCAACGACACGCCGGGGCTGTTGCTGTGGACCAAGAAGGAAACAGCCGGCGGGAAGATTTACCTCGCTGGCTTCACCAACGAAACGCTCGCACTTGGTTCTCGCTACGTCGCCCCGGCCAAAGGCGCAGCAGCGCTGGACTGGACCAGTGGCCCGCTGCTGCTCGAACAAGGTAATCTGACGGTCCCCATGACGAACATCATAGCCCTCAGTTCCGCGAACAAGTTCACCGTCACTTCGACCAACACCAGCAAACTCACGCTCAGCCTGACTACCGCCTCTGGCTTGCTCAGCGGCGCGTTCGTTCACCCGGATACGCTGAAGAAAAGCAGCATCAAAGGCGTGGTTCTCCAAAAGCAAAACGTTGGCGGAGGCTTCTTCCTCGGCACCAACCAGAGTGGCAACGTTTCATTCTGACCTGCTGACGACGATCCCTGCTTTGATCCTCAGAGCGGGGAAAATCATCTCTTCAACCCATTGATCCGGGGCGTCGCGCTCAAGAATGGCGCGACGCCCCTTTCAACTTCCGATCTCCGCAGCTCTCCCCTCGCACAACGGCACTTGCAGTTCATTTGCAAATAAACCGGCGCTGGTCGCGGTGATTGAACTTGTCGTTCCGCGGGCGACTTCCTGTAATGCGAGTGCTTTGCAAGATCTGCGTGTCACCTCAGTTTTCCGCACCGCGGCGAGCCTTCTCGCCACGCTGGCGCTCTGTGCCCTGGTGTTGATCTGCGGCACGCTCGCCGGCAGCCCTTCCCTCCACGAGCACGTCCACGATGACGCCCATCACTCCGAGCACGAGTGCGTCATCTCGCTCTTCGCCCACGGGTCGGTTCACTTCGAAGCAGCCGCACCCCTCGCCACGGCAGCACCGGTTTCAGAAACACCCCTCGCTCACACCGCACTGGTCTCCCCCGTTTCGTCGATCGAATTTCTTCGTCCCCGGGAACGCGGTCCGCCCGTCCCTCCCTCCTGAATCCGTCCCTCGGATTCCTCGCGTGTTTCTGAAGCCGCTCGCGACCATCGGTGAAGTGCATCGATGCGGCCCGCGGCAGCTTCACAACTAATCTCTGTTCCGCCGTTGAAGCAAAACTCGGAGGCCTGCGTGCGAACGCAATCGACCTCCGATCCAGCATGGAACCTGTTCCGCGCTGAACGAAAACAAAGCTCCCTGCACGAGTCGCCGGCCCATTGCGCCCGCGTCCTGCGCGTATACGAAAAACTTTTTGAGGTGTGGTGATTGAATGCCCGTCGACGAGCGCCAGCGTTGGATGGACTGCTTCAGCACCGTCGACCGGCTCGACTCTCAATCACCACACCCTGCCCGCTCGCTCCAACGAACTCGATTCGAACTCGAAATGAATCTCTCCCATTTCATCCACCTCGCCATTGTGCTCGCGACCTTCTGGGTCGGAACCAGCGCGTCTGGAGCCGATGCGGCCACCAATTCCGCGGCGGCATCAACGAACAACGTGGCCGCGATCCAGAGCACGCTCGCCCGGGCGCGCGCCATTGCTGAGAAGATGGAGACGAACGGCTTTCGCACAAACGCCACCGGGCATCTGCTGGTCAGCTTCGCGATGCTGTCCGGGTTCAAGTGCGACACCTACATGGAGATCGAACCACCGCATCGCTACCCAGTGGTAAAGTTGCGCGACCCGATTCCGCAATACGTCCGGCCGCTGCACGAGCGCAAGGTGGCGGTAAACGGCTTCATGCTTCCCCTCCGCACCACGGCGAAGGGTTGCACGGATTTCCTCCTCGTTCGCGACCAGGCGTCGTGCTGCTTCGGTGCCACGCCCAAGATGAATCACTGGATTCACGTCACTGCGCCGGAGCCCGGCCTGCGCGTGGTGACCGGTCGGCCCATCACCGTGCTCGGCACACTCCGTGTCGGACCGTTTGTAGAGAATGGCTCCATCTCCAGCATCTACGAGATGGCCGGAGACAAACTTGAACTTCCCGATTGCCGATGAAAACCACACTGCCTTCTTCGAATAGACTCCGCCGCGTCAAACCCGCTGCACGCCGCGCGCCCACGCGCCTTCCCGTCACCGTGCTGTCCGGATTCCTTGGCGCCGGAAAGACCACATTGCTCAACCACGTCCTCCACAATCGCGAGGGCCTACGCGTCGCCGTCATCGTCAACGACATGAGCGAGGTGAACATCGACGGCGCGCTGGTGGCCAACGGCGGCGCGAAGCTTTCGCGCACCGAGGAGAAGCTCGTCGAGATGCAGAATGGCTGCATCTGCTGCACGCTGCGTGAGGATTTGCTCGCGGAAGTCGCGGCGCTCGCGAAGGCGCGCAAGTTCGATTACCTGCTCATCGAATCCACCGGCATCAGCGAGCCGCTGCCGGTCGCTGAGACGTTCACCTTCACCGACACCGACGGCAAGACGCTCAGCAAGGTCGCGCGTCTCGACACGATGGTGACGGTCGTTGATGCGAGGAATTTCCTGCGCGACTTCAAACAGTCCGACTCGCTCAAGGAACGTCGCGCCGCACTGAACGCCGACGATGATCGCACCGTCACGGATCTGCTTATCGACCAGGTGGAGTTCTGCGACGTGATCGTGCTGAACAAGACCGACCTCGTCACCGCCACGGAACGAAAGTCCCTGCGCGCCATCCTGACGAAGCTCAATCCTCGCGCGCACATCGTGGAGTCCGAGCAAGGGCGCGTTCCGCTCAAGGAGGTGCTCGACACGGGGCGGTTCGACTTCGCCGCCGCGCAACAGGCGCCCGGCTGGATGAAGGTGATGCGCGGCGAGGAACAGCCCGAGACCGCGGAATACGGCATCGGCAGCTTCGTTTATCGCGCGCGCCGGCCGTTTCATCCGCAGCGGTTCTGGAATTTTCTGCACCGGGACTGGCGTGGACTCCTGCGCAGCAAAGGTCACTTCTGGCTCGCCACGCGCATGGACCACGCCGGGCTCTGGCAACAAGCTGGCAGCACCGGCGTGCATCAATGCGCCGGCTTTTGGTGGGCGGCGGTGGACAAGGAATACTGGCCGACCGACGCCGCATCGCTCGCCGAGATCCGGCGTCTCTCCGAGAAACCCTACGGCGATCGCCGACAGGAACTCGTCTTCATCGGCCAGCAACTCGACGAGGAGAAGATGCGCGCCGCACTCGATGGTTGCCTCCTGACCGACGCGGAGATGAAACGCGGCGAATCCAGCTGGGCCAGACTTCTCGATCCCTTCCCCGAATGGAAACAACTCCAGCCCGTGAACGAGAACGCGAACGAAGGTTAAGGACAATTTTGGCGCGACACCCTTTGCAGGCACTGGCGGTCTGGTTGGCTGCTGGTGAACGGGAGGCCGGCAAGCACATCCGTTGTGTCGCACCACGCACAGCAAACCTACATAAAAACCGAAACCCAATGACAAAAGTAAGAACTCTGGTTGTCGTCGGCACCCTCGCCGCGACCTTCATCTCCACTCCATCTGCCGAAGCACAAATATCCGGCTACTACGTCGGCTACGATGATCTCCCCGGGGTCTTCGCTCCGGCGATCTATCGCGGCCTGCCCAATCCCAACCGCGGCCACATCACGCTGTTCTACCCACATCCGTCGGCGGAGAACCGTCTGCTGAATCATTTCCACAATCTCGGATCCTATTCCTATACCGGCCCGACGAACGCACTGGTCGTGGTACCTACCAATTCCAACGCCCGCGTTCCGGAAGTCAGCACCCGTCAGGACCCGATCGCCCTCGTGCCCGGAGCCGGCGCGTTCGCGGGCCGCCTCGTGAGCGCAAAGACGGATGAGAACTACAGCACCATGCGCTTCCGCTCGGTGCAGTCGCTCCGTTACGACCGCACCGCCACAGGAACGAACGAATACGGCTACGGCTCACCCGAGTGGCACATGCTCTTCAACCGCTTCGGCCCGCAGTTCGGCAGTTTCGACAATGCCGTTTATGCCAAACCGATGCCCGGTGCCGTGCTCGCGATGGAGCTCGTTTCGCTCACGCCGGGATTGCACATCGGCCTGACCAACCAGCTCGACATCCTCGCCAATCCTGGCGATCGCCACCTTCTCGGCGACGCCGACAATTTTGACTTCTCGCCGGTATTCTGGACCGAGACCAATGCCACGCCCGGCACCTACACCGCCGCGTTCAAGTTCGTGGACGTAAGCACTGCCGAAGGCCACACACCCATCCCCGATTCGGGCATTTCGTTCTTCGACTTCCGCGTCGTGTCCGCACCCACGCTCGCCATTGAGCGAACAGTCCGCCTCACCATGCCGACCGTCACCGCCGGCTACGTCCTCGAAGGCGCGCCGACCGCTGATGGTCCGTGGACAGCCCTCCCGCAGAGACCCACGGTGAACACCGCCGGAGCGGGTGAGGGCGCCGCGCAAACCGGGACTGCGTCACTCGTGCTGCCCGGCAATCAGCCGGCGCAGTTCTTCCGACTCCGCAAACTCGATTGATCAACCCGTCGGCGTGTCCGCGTCACTCCGACGCGGACACGTCCGACCAACGGTTCAACTCCTTCAATGAAGAGCCTCGCGTGTCTGTCGATCGCGGCACTCGCTCTGTGTGCCAGCCCTGTCCGAGCGTTCTACCATCTCGATGTCGCCATCGACTACCACGCGACCAACGGCTGGCGCTTCACGCTCCATGATTTGAACTACGGCCACCTCGCCTTGCCCGAGAATCCTGTGTTCGTCCGGTGGTACAGCCTCTACCGTATCCCGAATCATCCGGCGTACACCAACTTGCTCGGCGCGCCGGACCGTTTCGCGTGGGTCATTCCCGAGACGCCCGCCTTCGGGCTGCCCTATCTTGGATTCTCTGCGGAAGGCGTGGCTTCCGGCACGTTCGTGAACAACGAGATTCAACTCCAACTCACCCGCGTCGATGGCCCCGGACAGTTCAGCGCCTATGAAACTGATCCGTTCGGGAACTTTGTCATCTGGTGGAACACGCGCGACGGCATCGACACGATCGACCAACGCAAGCTCAACGTCGGTCCCGGCACCCATCGCCACCTCAACTGGGCCTTCAGCCACGCCGGACGTTATGCCGTCCACTTCCGGGTTCAGGCCCGGCTCCGCGCCTCGCAAGAGAGCGTGACCAGCCCGGAAACCGTGGTGCTCTTCGATGTCGAGCCTCCGCCCGGACCGCGACTCAAACTCGCCGCTGCGGCAGCGCCTTCTTCGATCACCCTCACTCTCGATTCGATTCCAACAATTCCTTGCACCATCGAGTCCGCGACGAACCAGAACGACTGGACGACACTGACCAATTTCATCCCCCACGGCTCCAGCACCACGTTCGAATTCCCCAACCACGGCACCCGGCTCTTCCGTGCCCTACTACAAGTTCCATGAACAGCGTTGCCGTATGAAGCAGGCAATCAACCCGCGGTCGGTCGTTGTCGCCGCGATGATCGTATTGTCGATGTCCGCTGCCTCGTGCAAACGCGAATCGTCGAACTCTTCAAGGCACCCACAGATCGTCGCCAGCTTCTTTCCGCTCTACGACTTCGCACGCGCGCTGGCCGGGACGAATTTCCACGTCGTCTGTCACACGCCTCCGGGCGGTGACCCTCATGCGATGGAAGCCAGTCCGCAGCTCGCCCGATCCGTTGCCGAAGCCGAGCTCGTTCTGCTCCTCGGCCTCGGCATGGATGGCTGGGTGGAGAAGCTCGCCGCCAACGAACGAAAAACCCGGATCAGCGTGGCCAGCCTTGGCATCGCGCCGAAACGCGTCGGCAAGAGCGTGCTCGGCGCCTTCACGCTGTTCGTCGCCGCGTATTTCGCGCGGCGTCATCCCCACCGACAGCTTGCCCACATCCATCTGCATCATACCCATCACCACTCGCATTGAACCAAACCATGCAAACCACCAACCAAATCCCCGTCACCGTCTTGACCGTCTTTCTCGGCTCGGGAAAGACAACCGGGCGCCCGCATATTAATCCTTCTGCGCGATCGACCGATGAATGAAACTGAAGCGCTCCGGGGGGCAGCTTCTGGTCGGTACAGTCGCAACATGAACTCAAAGTCGTCAGGAACCTCAGATGGCGCACGCCACCCGTCGTGGCGGCGGCTTCTGGGTATTCTGCTGGCTCTAAACCTCCTCAGCGCACTCGCGCTCCAGTTCACCCCCGAGCTGCACCACGAGCTGCACGATCAGCATGACCATGCGCATCACGACGGCACCGGCGCTCAAGGTCACGAGTGCCTGATCACTCTTCTCCAGACTGGATCGCTCGAGCTAACCTCCTTTGCACCCGCCGCGGCGATTCTCCCGCTGATTCTCTTTCTCGCACCGGCTCTTCCGGCGTTCATTTCCCTTCCAGAAGTCGCGTATCGACTCCTCCCCGGACGCGCCCCTCCCGCCGTCGCCTGAACCAGCGTCAGCTGGTTGCCTCGTCCCTCGCATGAAATGTCGCGCCAATTGAAGCGCGTCGTTTCGAGCGATCCTAAATCAATTCCAAAACCATAATTGTTCCCGGCTGCGACCGTTCAGGAAGAGGTCCGCCGTGAACAGGAAAGTCATGAACAATATGTCTCAGTCATCAGCCGCCAATGGTCCGCAACCGATCCTGCGGACCGAGAAGCTCCGCGTGGAGTTTCGTTCCCGTGAGATCGGCCAGGGCGTCAAAGTCGCGCTGCAAGGCCTCGACCTTGCGGTGTATCCCGGTGAAGTCTTCGGCTTCCTCGGGCCCAACGGCGCCGGAAAAACCACCACCATGAACGTGCTGCTCGGTTTCGCGAACGCGACTGGTGGCGCGGCGTATCTCTTCGGCACCGATGTGCGTCAACCCATCGCCCGCCAGCGCATCGGTTACCTGCCGGAGATGACCTACTACTACAAGTTCCTCACCGCAGAGGAACTCCTCCGCTTCTATGCGCGCATCTTCAAGATCCCGAAAGCTGAACGCGAACGCCGCATCGACGTGGTGCTCAAACTTGTCGAACTGGATCACGCGCGGAAACGGCCCATTCGCACTTACTCGAAAGGAATGCAGCAACGCGCCGGTCTCGCACAGGCGCTGATCAATAATCCAGACCTGCTCATCCTCGACGAACCCACGAGCGGTCTCGATCCCATCGGGCGCATGAAAGTTCGTGAAATCATTCAGCGCCTGAAGAACGAGGGCAAAACCGTCTTCTTTTCCTCTCACGAAATGGGCGAGGTCGAGACGGTCTGCGACCGCGTCGCGATCCTTCACCAGGGCGAACTCAAGGCGGCGGGCGCTGTCGCTAGCCTCCTCACCGGAAACGAAACCAACCTCGAACAGGCATTCCTCCGCATCATCGGCTTCAATCTTAACTCCTCCTCCACATGCACATCATCCTCGCTGTTGCTGGCGTCGTAATCCTCGAAATGATTCGGCGCAAGGACGTCTACGTCCTGCTGTTTCTCACCGCGCTCATCACCCTGCTGCTCGGCTCGGTGAATCTGTTTGGCGATCCGAACATCGCGCGTTACCTCAAGGAGGTCTGCCTCACGCTCATCTGGATCTCCTCCGTCGTCATCGCCGTCGCCACTGCGGCGCGCCAGATTCCGGCGGAGAAGGAAAGCCGCACCATCTTCCCGCTCCTGGCCAAGCCAGTCACCCGCGCCCAGGTCATGCTCGGAAAGTTCTTCGGCTGCTGGACGGCGTGCGTGCTCTCGCTCGCACTGTTCTACGCGTTCTTCTGCCTCGTCAGCGGCACGAAGGAACATTACTGGCCCATCGCGAATTACTTCCAGGCCTTCTGGCTGCACTCGGTGTTCTGCGCCGTCGTAGTCGCCCTGACCCTCATGGGTTCCGTGCTCCTCGCGGCGCCGTCATCCACCATCACCATTGTCGGCGTGGTCGTGCTCGGAATCCTTCTGCTCGGCCGGCATCTGAACAAGGTCGCGGCCAAGACCGGCGGCCTTGCCGGCGATCTGTTGAGCGCGATCTACTTCGCCATTCCTCACCTCGAATGGTACGATGTGCGCGATCTCATCGTCCACAACTGGCCCGCCATCAACTGGACCGTCATCGCCACCGACACTCTCTACGGCGCGGCGTTCGCCGGACTGTTCCTCGTCGCCGCGTGGGCCCGCTTCCGCCGCATGGCGCTGAACTGAAAGGACGCCCATGAACACCAACAACACCGTGATGGACGCAGCCGAATCCGTTTTCGGCAGGCCATGGATTCACATTGTCATGCTCTTCGGACTGGCCTTCATCCTGAGCACGCTGATTCATCCCGAGATATCTGCCTTCCACGCGCGCCGACCCGATTCCGGCGACCCGCTGGCCAGCATTCTCGGCGACGGCCGGAAACTCTTCGCCAATCACTTCTACGTGAAGGCGGACGTTTACTTCCACAGCGGCTTCTACCCGACCATCTTCGACAATCGCGAGTCGCATCAGACCGCGCACATGGCCGAAGACGCCGGCGTGGCCGAAGGCAAGAACACGGGCGACGAGGAACATTTCCTCGGCAAGCCCGCGGACTGGATCGACGCGCACAGCCGCAAGCACTTCCCCTCCGTGCACACCCATCTCGGCGAGGACAGTCCGGATGGACGAAAGAATGCGGAACGGGAAATTTTGCCGTGGCTGAAATTCTCGGCGAAGCTCGACCCGAACAAGATCGAGACCTACACCGTCGCAGCCTACTGGCTGCGCCGCACGGGCGCCGACGGCGAGGCGGAGGCATTCCTCCGCGAAGGACTGCGCGCGAATCCGGACAGCGTGGAAATCCTCTTCGAGTTGGGACGCTGCCGCTACGACGCGAAGGATGTCGAACATGCCCGCAACCTCTGGTCACTCGCCTGGCGACGCTGGCAACAACAGGTAGTCGGCAAACCCGCGGAACAACAGAACCGTTTCATCGCCGCCGCGATCCTGATGCACCTTGCCCGACTCGAACACGCCGCTGGCGACATCAACCAGTGCATCCGCTGCCTGGAAACCCTGCTGACGCTGAAACAAAACCCCGAAGAGATCCGCAAGCGCATCGCCGACGTCAAAGCCGGCCTGCCGTTGACCGCCGAGTAATCGCAAGTCAGCGATCGATTCACACTGGCGGAGCCGGATCAATAACCCGGCTCCGCCAGCATTTTTTATTGGTTTCGGCGGTTGGTTGCTCCCCTCCCCGCCAACTTCCTTCCGCAAGTTGGAACCCGCATCGCCCCGCACAGTCGGACTCGCACGACGCACCCTCGTCCTTTGGTCGGACATGGAAGCCACCCGCCATCCACCCAAAGTCCGATACCCAAGATCGCGCCGATGCGCGATATCCATCCCGTCCGGGCGGACCACCGCTCCGCACAACGAACAGAAACATCGAACAACTGAATCACTCGCACATGAACACCACCGCCACTCCCCAGCTCGTCGAAACGCCCGCCAACATTCCCGGCGGCGCGCAATACCAACACCTCGCCTACGTTGACGCCTACGACGCCGTCCTGAACTGCGACTACGCCTTCGTCGCCTACAAGGAGACCGACGGCTTCGGTTCCCGCGTGCGCATCAAATCCTCCCAAACCGCCGGTGCCGTATTCGAACCGGATGCGATGAAGAGCAACGCCCGCTCCACGAGCGCACAGGACAAGACGTGGTTCCAATGGGGCTACAGCTTCGACCCCAGCGCGAGCGACCCGCGCTGCATTCAGTTCCGCGTCCACGTCGCGAACGGTCAGCCGAGCGAGATCGAAATCTTCGTCCAGCTTCGCAAGTTCGACGGCAGCGCCGACGCGCCCAAGTCCGTGAAGTTCCCCTGGCCCGCGTAACTCGCGCACGACATCAGAATCAGAAACCACAACCAACAACCCTGCACCCGCCGCTCCCATGAACGCCCTCCGATTCTTGAAAGCCTTGGCCCTCGTCGTATTCGCCATGGCGAGTCATGCATCGGTCAGCGCTGCTCCAGTCACCTATTGGTTCAGTGGCGTGGTGGATGATTTCGCAAACGCATCCAACGCGGCTCCCTCAGGTGTCACGGTGGGCACGCCGTTTGTCGGCCAAATCAGTTACGACCCGACTGACGTCTGGTACGCGTACACGAACAGCAGCGACGATGGAGGCTTTTCCTCTCAGTACGAGTACACCAATGCCGCGACCTTCACGTTCACGCTCTACATCGGAGGCCACACGATTACCAACACCGCGCTGCCGGGCCGAAGCGGCCTCATCGGCTTGGAGAACAATGTTTCAGAGCGGGACTACTACTATGCTGAAAGCAGTTCAGCCCTGAGGATGAATGGCACAAATCTGGTGGCCGCCCCGAATCAGTCGAGCATGGGCTTGAGCCTGCTTGATCCCAACTCCACCGCGCTGAACTCAACGGCTCTCCCGCTCGCCGCGCCTGTACTCAGTCAGTTCGAGGAGGGAAGCTACTTCGTGCTCTCAGCGCGTAACTCAAACGGAACGAAGGAACTCTTCTACATCGGCGGCCCGGTCACTGAGATTCGCACGAACGAGATCGTTCAGCTCGAGTTCCGCCGGATCAACTCCTCCACCGCTCAACTCTCCTGGCCGCTCTACGCGAACGGTTACACTCTTCAGGCCACCACCGACGTCGCTTCTCCAAACTGGCAGACCGTCGGAACTCCCGTGGTCAACACCGCGACCGAGCACACGGTCAGCGTCTCCACCGTCGGCCCGCAGCGATTCTATCGACTCAAGAAATAGCCCAAGCACTGAGAACGCGCCGAATCGATGAATCAAACCGGCCATGAGTCCCGAACCATGAACAACCCACTCACTATCTCGACCCTGGCGACTTCGTTCAGCGTCATCGGCATCGCCCTCGGTGGGCCGTCGCTCACGGTCCTCGTGCTCTACACGATCAACGCCATCAGCCTCCGTCTCGCATCGGGAACTTCCTCCAGCACCAACTTCGGCGACAATCCGGACGCGATTCTGCTGATACTGAAGGGAATCACGGAGACCGTCAGCGCGATCGGTCGCTTCGCCGGATCACTCGGACAATTCATCTTCAACGGCCTGGCCATCCTCTCCGTGATCGGGCTTCTGTTCGGAATCGCCTGCTGGCTCACCGGCCGCGGATTGAGTGCGAACGCAAGCTGGGCACGCGTCACTGCGATGGCGCTCATTTTACTCGCAATGCTTCCCTCGCTCCTGATCGCAATTTCACTGCACAACGTCGGCCGCGTGTTGATGCTCGCCATCGCCACTCTCTGCGCCTTCGGAATCCACACTCTGTGGATGGGTTACACGCCGCAAACTCCTTAATCAACCGATCACCATGGCCACCACCATCGACCATCTCCGCGTGGATCATCGCATCACCGTGCTCCGCGATTTAGTGGATGCCAAAGGGACGATGATGCGCGTGGGCGACTCCGGCGTATTGACGAAGATCGAATGGGACCAGATCCGCATGGAGATCGTCCTCGAGATCCAGCGCGACTCCGGAAAGGTGAAGCTCGTGTTTGAACTCGCCGCCAAGACCGGCCCGCGCAACGGGCGCATGCGCGACTACTTCGAAATCGGCGAAGATGTCACTCCGCCGCGCATCATCCCGGCATTTCACGATCAGTCGAAGCGACAGATGATCGTGCCTCCGCCAGAGAAGAAGCCCGCGCCAATGAACACCACGGCCTGGGCACTCGCGGCGCAAAGCACCGATGGGCCGGACCGATTGGAAGCCATCGAGGAAGAAATGCGCCGCTCGATTGATCACATCGGCGTGGCCGCGTCCATCGCCGAGATGTATGCGCAGCGGATGCGGACGTTTCAACGCGCGGGCAACGAGCCGCGCGCCATCGCAGCCTTCAAGCTCGCCGTGGATTGGATGTGCAACTACGCAAGTTCCGCGACGAGCGGCGGCGAAGGCGCAGCGCTGTCGTATGAGCGCGATCAGTTCCGCGCCGCGCTGGCGCGTGAATTCGGCTACGACCCCACCGATGACGGCCGTCCGCCGGAATCCTATTGCCAACTGCCATGAAGCTCATCCTCCCCATCGGCGCGATGATCTGCACGGCACTCGCCACGCTGACCTCGCTCGTGTTCTGCATGGCAATGGGTGCGAACTCCACGCCCGCCCAAATTCGCGCGCTCAAACTGTGGATGAGCGGGCTCTCGCTCCTCGGCGTCGCCGGCATCGTGGTGGGCATTTTCCTGATTCGCGCTGGGCAGCCCAATTGGGCCGCAATCGCCGCGTTTGCACCAACCGTCATCTACGGAATCATCCTCTCCATCTCGCTCCTCAAATGAACGCGCTGCGCTGGATTCTCGGAACCGTTGGCCTCCTGTTCGGCGGCGGATTTTTCATCCTCGCGATCATCGGCAATAGTTTCCGCAAATCCTTCGGCGCGTCAGACAACCACCCACTGCTGATCACGTTGCCGTTGCTTGGTATCGCGCTGCTGCTCGCTGCGATACTCCTTCCGGCGAATAAACCGCTTTTGCACGCGGCGGCGGTCGCGGCGATCGGTCTGGTGGGCTTCTGTTTCTGGCAGATCATTCGCGAAAGCGCCGTGCCGCTCTGGTTCGTGATCGCCTATCTCGCCGCGTGGTTCGTCTACTACTGGCATGCCGCGTGGCGTATCGCTCCCCAGCCATGAACTCCTCCCCACTCGTCCAAATCACCGGCAATGTGTGCGTCGCGCTCGCCGCGTTTGTTTTCCTCTTACCGCTGCAACGCGTGGTCTGGAACTACGCGGCGAAGTATTTGAGCGACGATCGCTGGGTGACGCCCGTCCTGTATAGTTTGATTCCGCTGTGGCTGCTGTTGATGGTCGCGCTGCTCTGCATGACCGCGAGCGGTGGATTCGACTCGTTGCGACTCAGCCGTCGCGTGCTCTACGCGCTCACCGTCGGCGCGAGTGTCGCGCTAGCGACGGTGACGTTCGTGTTCATCGCGCTGTATATCCGACCCGGATTCACGCCACGTGTGATTTACACTCCGGGAATTTATCTAATCCCGTTCGCCACCGGCTTGCTGGTCGTCTTGAGCCTGAATCAAAAGCTCGCGCCCGGAATTCTCATTCAATGGCTGCGCTGGCCTTGGACCATTTTCGCCGCGTTGAGTCTCGTCGGGTGCATCGCATTCTTTGGATACCGTCTCGTCAACTCCGGTTTCGGTGGAATGGCCGACTTCGCCCACCGCCTGCTCAATGCCCGGAATTATACGGCGGAGCATCTCGCCAAAATTGCCGTGCTCGATCCGCGGCAGGACTTCACTGACCTCCTGCGTTACGCGAACCAATACCAAAGCGACGCCGTGCGTGAAGCCGCCACGGGCCGCCTGCGCACCCGTCCGGATTTCGTCGATGCGCTCGCAGAACTACTAAAGTCACGCAGCCCTGAGCCCGGCGTTGATTTCCTACCCAGCGCCACGCTTTCGCCCGAAGAACAAAAGCGTCTCGCGCTCCCGGCCCGCGCGGCCATGGAGCGAGTCATCGACGACATCCCTGCGCCCAACTACATCACTCGCGAGCGTCAGAAACAGTTGTTGAAGTGGGGGCGCAAAACCTTCCCTGTCATCATCGGGAAATTCACCGGCACGGACGTCGATTTCTCCAATGTGATGCCCGCGTTTGAGCATGCCCTTCGCCCTGACGACACCCGCCGATGAACCGCCCACTCACCTATCTCCTCGGACCGGAAGCCGTGCTCGTGCTGTTCAGCGCGGTGCTGTTCTGGTTCTGTGCACGCCACAACTCCGGCGAAGGCCGCGATGTCGCGATCATGGAGAAACTCATCTGGGCAATCCCGTTCCTCATCACACCCCTCGCGTTCGCCACGATCCTCGCGCCGGACGCGAAGAACTGGTGGTGGCTCGGCCGCGCCATAGTGTTCACCTACCTCGCGATCATGGTTTGTGGCTACCGGCTCGTCGAAGGGCTGGGTTCAGGCGCGAAAGGCCAGGACGCCGCATTGATTCTGCTGCTCGTGCTCGGCGCTGTCGCCATCGCCATCGCGACATCAATCACCGGCGCGATGATTCTCGCGGCGACGAAGCCCGGCTTTGCGAACTGGTTTCAGGGGCACAAAGTTCTCGGCACATTCCTCACCGCCCTCGCGACCATTCCCATCGGCATCGTCCTCGGGCTGACCGCCACGTTTATGGGAACAATCTTGCTCTCGTTCTATTGCGAGGTTTTCAAACGCTAACCAGCCATGATCCAGCTCCTGCGCGCCAATATCGGACTCTCCATCAGCCTCGCCTTGCTGGGCGCTGGCTTTCTCGTCTGCACGTTGGTGGGCTTCATCATGGCCCGTTCCGGCGTGTCGCTGCGACCGATCTACTGGTTCGCCGGATTCTTCGCGTTGATCGTCATTCCGCAGATCGCAGGTCATTTCTACAAAGCGCTCCACACGACGCAGTCCGAAGCCCCGCGCGCTGCCGCGTTGGAACAACTCGCCACCCCTGCCAACGACAGCACCAGCACCGCCGCCAGGGCCATGGACGCCAAATCCCTGTTTGGTCCGGACGCCGATCCGCAACTCATCTCCGACGTGCGCGCCGCTTATGGTGAGGTATTCGCCGATGCGGACTTCGCGCAATTCGCCGTGGTGCCGAATGGTGAAACGGTTCTGCTCGCGCGCTTCAAGAATTCTTCCGACGCCGAGAAGGCTTGGGTGAACTACCTGCGCGTCTCGGGTCTGCAAGCCGGGGGCAAAGGTGATTCGCATCGCGGCTATGCAATCACACGCCCCGTCGGCGATCGCGTCTATGCGCTGCCGTTCGGAACGATGCTCGGTGTCTGGACTGCTGCGAGTGATGCCAAGATTCGCGCTCGGATGCTGGCTGGGGGCTTTGAAATTCCGCGTAACGCCCCGCTGGGCGAAGCCGATGCAGCCAACGCGAAAGAATCCGGGGGCGCGGGGTCTACGGCCCGCCAACCCAAGAGTCCGCTCCGCATCGCGTTGATCGGTTTCGGCCTCGCGGTCTACACGCTCATCGTCGTTGCCTACTTTTTTAAAGGCTCAGCCTGGTCGGGAACGTATCGCGCCAAGCCCGGTGTTACGCCCGTGACTGCCAGCGAACTCGCCAACCGGCTCGAAGCCATAAACAAGCTCGACGTGCCGTTTCAAATCGAGCGCGGCTCGCAGCCAAACGAATTCTTTGCCACGTGGCGTTATGCCGACGCCAAGTGGGTGGACCTCGCCCGCGTCCGCGGCATGAAACGCACGTTGCGCGTGCGCATGGTCATGGATGAAGCCACGCACAAGGTTCGCGCCACGGATTACGTCGCGAGTTACGATTGGTCGGCGGGTCGCGGCGGTGCGAACCTGGAATGGAAGGCGGGAATGGGGCTCGTGTTGTTTCAGCGTGAACACCAACGCGTGTTCGGATTGCAACTCGATGAACAGGGCCGATTCAAGCCAGAGCTGAGTTACGCCTACACGTTCAATCTGGAGGAGATGAAAGCGCCGCTGATGGAAGCCGTAGCGCACGCGGGTTGGGACTGGCGTCCCACCGTGTGGCAAGGCCCGAAATGGCTGCGCTGGCTGACGGAGTGATATGATCGCGCGCTTCCTCAAATCATCTGTAATCGCGGACAAGACTCCTCATTGCACCACATTCACAGCCGACTCACGGCGGCTGCTACAGCACCTGATACATTTATGACCTGGCTAATTTCATTCGTCGTCGCCTTGATCTGCGGCGTCGCCGGACTGCTCCTCGCGGGCTTCATCGCAAACGCCTGCACATCGTGGTACCACGTCTCCAGTCGCGAAGGTGCGGCGGGCTACTTCGTGATGTTCATGGGCCTTGGCGGCGGCATTGCGGGCATCATCGTCGGCCTCATCACCGCGCGCATCGCAGCGGGCCAATTCGGTCCGGGCTTCGGCAAGGAACTCGGCTGTGCGCTCGGCGTGGTGCTGTTGATCGGAGGCGTTTCTGCGTTGCTATGTCGCTTGTTCGCCGATGTCGCGCCGGAAATCGACGGTCGCGACCTCATGCTCGAAGTAGAGTTCCGCTTCCCCAACACCGCCCCGAGCGACAAGCCGCCCACGGCTGACGGCGAATGGTTGTTTCGCTTCGCCTCGCTCGCCGGGCACACGCAGCGCAAGGTCGAGGACGGCAAATTGCATGGCGACAAAGCGCGATTGGAAGCCGGACGCTGGATCGTGCCAGCGGAAGTTTACCTCTTCACCGAGCGCGGTCGCCGCGTGATCGATCTGCAACGCAATGGTCAGGATGCTGGAGGATTCCTCGTTTCGCTGCCAGCGCGCCCCGATCGAAAATTTCTGGAATGGAGCGGTTGGCTGCCGATTCAACAGGCCAATGGGCAGCCGTGGCCGGCGGACAAATTGTCCTATCGTTTCCGGGCGCAGAAGACCGTTCCGCCTCCGCCGCCAAAGACTCAGGCGGAATACAAGGCTGAGGAAGCCGCTGCGAAGGAAGCGGAGTTCGTCGCGTTGCCGCCGGACGCGCCGCTCGAACGGCTCTTGCCGTATCTCGATTACGAGCAGCCGCAGACGGAACGCGCCGCCCAGCGCATTGCTGCCCGGCCCAATCTCCTGGCTGAGTTGAGCAAACTGGCTCTGGACAATGACCCAAGAACCGCAGAGAAGGCGTTGCGTTGCTTGGAAAAATTGCCGGTGCTCACGCCGGAGTTCATCCCGCCGGTGGAGGCGGTCGGACGCGATCTGGCGGAGCGGATTCGCAAAGTGAACGCCACCACGGTGGAAGAAGATCCAAGTTATCATGGCGCGGCGGACGTCTCGATCCGCTTCAGCGCCTGGATGTGTGCGGCGCGGGCTTTGCGCGCCAAGTGTGGCGGTGATTTTACCAAGGAGCTTAAGCCCATCCTGGAACTGTCGCGGGTGCGACCGGATAGTTACGTGATGCGAGCCGATGTGTGCCGCGTCGCCAGCTACTACCTGCATCAGTGGGCGGGCATCGAACCGTTGCCGACCGATCCGAAACCAAAATGAATCTCACGCCTGAACAACAGAAGGAGTTCGCCAAGTTCCCCGCGCCGTTGCGCGGGCTGGTCGAGGCGGAACTTGCCGCGGGCAATACCATCGCCGCCATCGAGAATGGTTTTCCGGCTGCGCCGTGCGGGGCGTCCATCAAGCTCGCCAATGCCGTCAGCGAAGCGAACCGCAAATCCACGAGCGAGGTGAAATTTTACGAGCGCAACACGTCGAGCTACTGCGGAGAGTTCACCACCGCCGAGCGACATTTCTTCGTGCTCGAACCGCCGTTGCCGCCGCCGCCCTATCCGGACATGGACGCGATTCGCAAGGCACATGAACCGAAGCCTGACCCCTTGGCAAAGCTCGCGCAGCGCGAACCCGGAACAGGGATTCAGTTCTCGCCGCTGGCTTCGAGAAACCGTCGCGGCGAGACGAAAACCTCGACGGCGCAAAACACCGAAGCTCCGAAAGCGCCGCCGCACTTCACGAACACGGAATCAGCCACGGGTTGGACGCGCGTGCTTCACTTCGAAGACAAACGTCCGCCGCATCTGGTGCAGTTCAACCTGGAACGGGAGTTGATGGTGCTGTTCGTCGCGAGCATGGACGGCAGCGAGTTGCGCATGAACGCCACCGCGGACGTCAACGGCGCACGTTACGACTTTGAGGTCCGCTTCCTCGCCGCGCTCAAATCGAACTATCATTATTCGCTGCGCACCGAAGCGTCGTGGGCGGATGCGGACCAGAAGCATCACGACTATTTCCGCAAGATGTCGGACAGTTGGTTTCAGATGTGGACGCGCGAACTGCGCTCAGCGACGCCGCCCGATATGAGCAAAAATCTGGTCGAGCGCTATCAGAAGGAAAGCGCGGCGACTTTGCTAGCGCAGCAGCAGCTGAATTCGGTCGAGGCCGTGCAACGCGCCATCATCGACGGCATGAAACGCGGCGGAACGTATGCCACGTCGCACAAGGAAGGCGGCACAAATATTTACTGGCGCGTGGATCGCTACGTGCGGTCGGATTACGGCGATTATCCGGATCTGAAGAATTACATGAGCGATGCAGAGTTTTTGCAGATGCTGTGGAACTTCTGCCAGTTCGAAGTAAAACGCCACGCGGGCAAGCAAGGTCTGTCGGAGCTCGACGCGTGGAAATTGATTCTTCGTCGCATGAGCAATGTCGCGCCGCCGCATCCAGAGGATTTGCACGGTGGTTTCGGTGCAGTGATGATGGCTGCGCTCCCCCAAAAGCTTGCCACGGCGACGATGCTGCCGCTGTATTCGACGCCGTTCGCGAAGTGGCTGGGACTCGGCGTGCTCGTGCTGGTCTTTGCTGGCCTTTCCGCGTGGCAATTCGTTTCCATCAAGTCCACCGGCACACCGCTGGGAGCAGCGTTGCGCACGGAGACGCACGTCTTTCAACTCATCAGCACGACCGAGCGTTACCTGCCGAGTCTGCATCGCAACCCATCGAAAAATCGTTACCGGATTGATCTGCTGGTGATTCCGATTGCCGACCCGACGAGACAGGAAACGTTTACACTCATCCGCCAGCAGCAGGCGAACGCGATGACGCCGATGACGAAAATCCTCGGCGTGGACGGCGACGTGGTGTGGATCAACGCGCTCGACACCTTCGCGGTGAACTTACGGACCAAACGCGTCGCGCGCACGGCCGACTTGCGCAAGGCGAATCCGGAATTGGAAACATTTCTCCACAGCGCACGACCAGAATTCGCGGAACGTTTCGTGGCCGTGTCTCCGGACTGGACTTCTGCGTATGAGTTCTCCGGCGAAACACTCAAGGCCAGCGCCTGCCAGCCGCCATCACGCGCCGGTTGGATCGACGAACAACGCAGCGGTCGAATCGAAGGCTGCTTGAGTTCCGGTGGTTTGATTTCATCGAACGAATGGATCGCCGTCGCCACGCCCGACGACGCGAAGAGCGATTTCAAACCGGGTTTCTCGTTGCCGCGTGACTTTACTGCAGGCGAGAAAGACCGTGCACGCCAACTCTATCGAGGCACAGCCGACACGAGCGCAGCGCGACCGCCTATCCAGAGCGTCGCACGTATTTCCGAAACTGAGTATCGCGCCGCGAATTTTCTCCGCGCCAAATACAACGGTGCGCTCCTGCGCGCCACGAATCCCGACAGCGTGTTCCTCATCCATCGAAGCGGGACAGAACTCTTCGCGCCCTTCACGCTCACGCGGCTTTCACCGGACGGAAAAGTCATCTGGAGCGCCGAGACTGGAATCGGCCGCTTGGAGCAAGTCCTGCCCGGTGAGAAGACCATCGTGCTGAAAGGCGAACGCACGCCCGTGCCGAACAAAGTGCCGGGGCCGATTATGGTTTTGATCGATTCCGCGTCAGGCGCAACGAACTTCGTCTCCCTTTGGCGCTAAGCAACGAATGAGGTTCTAGACAAACCCAATCGAGCACCTCAGACCACGACGTCCTTGATCACTTCCCCATGCACATCGGTCAGGCGACGATCCACGCCGTTGCTGCGGAAGGTGAGCTTCTCGTGATCAATGCCGAGCTGGTGCAGCACCGTCGCGTGGATGTCATAAACCGTCGTGGGATGACTCCGATCCAGCGGCTTGTAACCCCACTCGTCACTTTCGCCCACCGTCACGCCGCCCTTGATACCTCCGCCGCAGAGCCAGTTCGTGAAGCAATACGGATTGTGGTCGCGCCCCTTGCCGCCTTGTGAACTCGGCATGCGACCGAACTCGGTCGTCCAGAGAATGATGGTGTCGTCGAGCAGTCCGCGCTGCTTCAAATCCTGAATCAACGCCGCCGCGCCGCGCGCGAAACCCATCGAGAGCGGACCGTGATCGCGCAGGATATCCTCGTGCGAATCCCAGTTGCGGCGCGGGAAGCCGTTATCGTTGCCACTCCAGATCTGAACGAAGCGCACGCCGCGCTCGATCAATCGCCGCGCCACGAGACATTTGCGCCCGAAGTAATCCATCTCCTCCTCGGCGTTGATTTCCTTCGGCCACGTCGGCGGATTCTTTTTGATGCCGTAGGAATCGAGGATGTATTCCGGCTCCTTCGAGATATCCATGGCCTCGGGCGCAGCGAGCTGCATGCGCGCGGCGAGTTCGTAGCTGCGAATGCGCGCGTCCAACCGGGCATCGCCTTCACGCGTCGCGGCGTGCTCGCGATTCAACCGCGCCATCACGGCGTGCGCCGCAGACTCGCTCTTCGGCGAGACGTAGCCGCCCGCCTTGCCCGGGAACAGATCGGCAATCGGATTCTCCTGACCCGGATAAATGATCGTGCCCGCGTGCTGGCCGGGCAGGAACGCGGAGTCCCAGTTCTTCGGACCATTCGACGCGAAGCCACGATGATCCGGCAGCACCACGAATGCCGGCAGATTCTCGTTCATCGAACCCAGCCCGTAGCTGACCCACGAGCCCATGCCGGGAAAACCGGGCAGTTGAAAACCGGTCGCCTGCAAATACGTCGCCTGACTGTGCACGCCCGTCTTGCCGACGAGATTGTGGATGAAAGCGATCTCGTCCACGACCTTGCCGAGTTCCGAGACGGTGTCGCCGAGCATCTTCCCACACTGCCCGTACGGCCTGAACGGCCACACCGGTTTCATCCACGGCCCGAGGCCATCCTGAAACGCCTCCACGTGCTCGCCAAAGTCGCTCTTCTGTCCGTCGCGTTTGATCAGCTCCGGCTTGTAGTCGAACAAATCGATGTGGCTGGCCGCGCCGCCCATGAACATCTGGATGACGCGTTTCGCGCGCGGCTTGAAGTGCGGTTGGCCGGGACGCAACCCGCCCTCTGCCGCTCGCGCCACGGAACTCAGCAGCCCTTCACCTCCCAACAAACTCGCGAGCGCAATCCCGCCCAGCCCGCCGCCGGACCGCCACAAAAACTCGCGGCGGGAACACGGAACAGAAGGCAGCGAAGGGAACGAAGCTTCCGCGGAGCGATTGGGCTGATGCCAGGGAGAATTGTTCATGAGTTTGCTCCAGGAAGAATCAGACGGTGAACTCCATCCACAAGCTTGAGCTCGTGGAAATTAATAATCAGGCCCAACGGCACATTCAGCAGCTTCATGTAACTCAACAACTGCGCCTTGTGAATCGGGAGGATTTCTTGAACCGCCTTCAACTCAACCAGCAGGCAATCCTCGACCAGCACATCGAACCGGAGAGTCTCCTCCAGGTTGAAACCCTTGTATTCAATCTTCACCCGCTTCTGACTGACCGCAGAAATCTTCCGGAGCTCCAGTTCCCGAAGAAAACACCACTCGTAGATGCTCTCGATCAGCCCCGGCCCCTTATCTCGATGCACCTCAATCGCCGCGCCGATAATCTCACGACTCAGTGCGTCAGCTTTTTGAAACAGAGGGTGCATGGGTTTTTACAGAAGAGAACAAAGGGAACGAAGAGCTCCAACGCCAGTTCCAAGCTCACTCAACTTCAGTTCGCATTGGTTAATCTCGAGGTTCTTCATTCTCCAAATCCTTCGTTTTCTTCGTTCCCTTCTGTTCAATGCCTCTTAATCCACAAACGAAAACTCGTTCAAGTTGAGGAGCAGGCGGCAGTAATTCGTCAGGCCGTGTTCGCGGGCGTAATCGACCAGCACCTTCTCGTCTCCGCGCACCGGAGCACGGCCCAAGGCGTCCAGGTGTCCGCGACGCACTTTGTCGGCAAGACTACCACCGCCCGATTCGAGCTTCGCGGCGAAGTACTTCGACATCGTGAGCATCAGCGAGTTGTTCAAGAGCGACAGCGCCTGGAGCGGCGAGAGACTTTCGTTCCGCTTGCCGACCTGCATCGATGGGTCCGCGCAGTCCAGCACGGTCATGAATGGTTGCTGCTGCGACCGCACGATGAAGCGGTAGATCGAGCGGCGATGCGACTTCGGATCTTCCGGATCGTGCAGATGATACTGGTAATGCGGCGAATGTTCGGGCCGCTCCATCACGAAGTCCTTGAAGCTCGGTCCGCCCATCGTCACGTCCAATTTGCCGGAGACCATGAGCACCGCGTCGCGCACCGCTTCGGCTTCGAGCTTCCGCCGATTCTGCCGCCAGAGGAACTGGTTATCGGAGTCGACCTGAACCGCTGACTCCTGACTCCCGACTCTTGACTCCTGTCTGTAGGTCGCACTCGTCACCACCAGCTTGTGCAACGCCTTCATCGACTGTCCGCCATCGCGGAATGTCACTGCCAGCCAGTCGAGCAATTCGGGATGCGTGGGCAGCGAGCCCATCCGACCAAAATCATTCGGCGTGTCCACCAAGCCGCGACCGAAATGATATTGCCACACGCGATTCACGATGGACCGCCACGTCAGCGGATTGTCGGTGCGCGTCAGCCAGTGCGCGAGCGCGGCACGGCGTTCGCCTTCCGCGTGCTCCGCGGGCAACTCGAAGCGCGATGGCAATCCCGGCAGACAGTTCAACGTCCCCGGTCCCACTTCCTTTCCGGGCTTCAGCACGTTGCCGCGGTTGAGCACCTGAATCGTCCGCGGCTTCCCACCCTTCGCACCGGTGCCGACGAACGATCCCGACCCGGTATGCACCGCCGCCACAAACGCAGTGCTCTGCGCCGGCAACTTTTCGATCGCAGTCTTCGTCGTCACGAGGTCACGGTCCAGCCGCGCGAGCTCCGACTTCTCAGCGTCCGACGTTGCATTCGACAGCATCGCGTCGCGCTCCTTGCGCAGGGCAATCAGCTCGCCGCTGTCAACCACGCTCGCGCCCGGCTGCCAGCCATCGGTCAAATTCACCTTCTGCCAGCGCGCGGGCGCTTCGATGGAATCGAGCGCCGAAACCGTCGCGCCAATCGCCACGTTGTTGCCGTCGGCGGTGATCGCGTTCAGCTCGGCGAGGGCAAAGATGTAATCATTCTGCCGCGGCGCCAGCTTCGTCGCCGTCACGCGGATGAACCGTGCCTTGCGCCCGCTGGCGTCGACGCTGAGCGCCTTCAGCTTCGGGTTCGCGACGTCTTCCTTCGTGTAATCACCGACGAGCGCAACTCCCTCTTTGAAACCAGCATCGTCCGATGCCTCCACCTTGAACCGCACTGGAAACCCAAAGCCGTCACCGATGCCATTGAAGTCATCCTTGCACGGATGCAACACCACGCTCCCGAGCGCGACGCTGCGTCCGAGATCGATCTGCACCCACTTCTCCGTCTCCTGCTTCTTCTCGATGTTGCTGTGGTAACCGTAGGCGTCGCCCTTCTTGGCCGCCTTCGCGAGCCCGGCGATCTTCTTGTCGAGGTCCGCGAGCGGCTGGCCGGCACGAGCGAGAATCGCAGCGTCCAACTCCTTCTTCCGTGCCGCGAGCTTCGTCTGGCGATCCGTCAATTCGCGGCGCTGCTGCGCCACGGCTGGATCGACATCATACTTCTTGTCCGCGCGATCGACCGCGGCGAAGACCGCTTGCAGGCTGTAATAGTCCTCCTGCGAGATGGGATCGAACTTGTGGTTGTGACACTGCGCGCACTGCACCGTCAGGCTGTTGAAGGTCTGGATCGTGTTCGCCACCATGTCATCGCGATCAAGATGTCGCGCCACCTTGCCGTCGATCTTCGTCTCCGGCACTTCCGCGTGCCCGATCAAATCCCACGGCCCGGCGGAAATGAACCCGAGCGCCTCGAAACCATCGCGCGTGCCGGGGAACAACACGTCGCCCGCCACCTGCTCCTGCACGAACCGCGCGTAAGGTTTGTCCTCGTTGAAGCTGCGGATGACGTAGTCGCGATACGGCCACGCGTTCGGGCGCGGCTGGTCCTTGTCGTAACCATGCGTCTCGCCGTAATGCACGACATCCAGCCAGTGCCGCGCCCAGCGTTCGCCGTAGTGCGGCGACGCGAGCAGACGATCGACGAGCTTCTCGTAGGCGCTCGGATCCTTGTCCGCAACGAACGCGGCGATTTCCTCCGGCTTCGGCGGCAAGCCAATCAAATCGAAATAGAGCCGGCGAATCAGCGTGCGCCGATCCGCTTGCGGCGAGGGACGCAGCCTTTTCTCGCCCAGCTTCGAGAGCACGAAGGCGTCGATAGGATTGCTCGTGGAAAAGCTCTTCGTCGAGGGGGACGGAGTAATCAGTTGGTCAGTATTCAGTGAACCAGTGCGCGAACCACTGCTGCTTTTCTTACTGTTTACTGAACCACTGATTACTGACTCACTGCTTGCCGGCACCGCCGGCTTCACGAGCGGCTTCAGCGACCACCAGTCCGTTTTGTCCACCGGCTTGCGAACATCACCGGCAACATCCTCGCGGTCCCACTTCGCGCCTTGATCAATCCACGCGCGCAACAGACCCACCTGCGCCGCCGTGAACTCATCACCCTTGCCCTTCGGCGGCATGGCCATGTCTGGCACCAGGCCCGCCACGAAATGCACGAGCGGACTCTTCGCGCTGTCACCCGGGATGATGTCCACGCCATGATCGCCACCCGCCAGCGCGTGCGCGCGTGAATCGAGTCGGAACCCGTTCTTCGCCTTCTCGGCTCCGTGACACTTGATGCACGACGCTTCGAACAGCGGCTTGATGTCCCGCGCGAAATCGATGGGCTGAGTCGCAGCCAGCGGGAGCTTCGAAAGGTCCACCTCCGCGCGGAGGAGCATCGGCATCATCGCAATCGCCACCGAAGCCAGCGCGCCGATGCGACACCAGTTCGGCCAGCGACCATTCTTGTTGCGCAAAAGATTGTTCATAGTGAGCCCAGAAGATTCCGGAGCCGCATGCGATGTGCTGTTGGACGATCACCGTAGGCGTTTCCTCAAAACTTTTCGACAGAAGAATCCGGACTCGCACGCCAGACCATCGCCGACCTTGTCAACGCCGCCCGCTCAGGTCACAAACAGGCAATCACATGAAACACTACGCCGCTTCGCCGACACAGTTTTTCCTCCTGGGCTGGCTCGTTGTCGCCGCGCTGACGCTCGTGACGTCGCCGCGAGCCATCGCCGCAGACGAACCCGCCCTGCTCGTCATCGAGCGCAAAGTCGCGCACGGCTACGCGACGAATGACGGCGTGCGCATTCACTACGCCCGGCTGGGCGAAGGCCCGCTGATGGTGATGATTCATGGCTTCCCCGATTGCTGGCTCACCTGGCGCGCGCAGATGGAGGTGCTCGCAAAGACGCACGAGGTCATCGCCATCGACCAGCGCGGCTACAATCTCAGCGACCGTCCGAAGGGCGTGGAGAATTACGACATGAAACTGCTCGTGTCCGATGTCGCCGCCGTGATTCGCGCGCGCGGACGCGAGAAGGCAATCGTCGTCGGGCACGACTGGGGCGGCATCGTGGCGTGGAGCTTCGCAATGGCGCGACCGGAGATGACGGAGAAATTGATCATCCTGAACCTGCCGCACCCGCGCGGATTGAATCGCGAGCTGGTGAACAATCCCGAGCAGCGCAAGAACTCCGCCTACGCCCGGCGCTTCCAGCAGGAAGGCGCGCATACGAATCTCACCGCGGAGACGTTGACCTTCTGGATTAAGGATCCCGCCGCGAAGCCGCGCTACGTGGAGGCGTTTCGACGCTCGGACTTCGAGGCGATGCTGAACTACTACAAGCGCAACTACCCGCGCGAACCTTACACCGAGGACACCTCGCCCGTCGTGCCCGTGAAATGTCCGGTGCTGATGTTTCACGGCCTGAAGGACAAGGCGCTCGGTCACGCCGCGCTCAACGGCAACTGGCAATACGTGGAGAAAGATTTGACCCTCGTGACCGTGCCCGATGCCGACCATTGGGTGCAGCAGGACGCCGCCGAACTCGTCACGCGCACGATGGTGAGCTGGTTGAACAGGTAGAGCGGCGCACGTGCAATCGAGATTCGGACCAACCCGACACAACACTTTGAATGAGTATGGAACACATCTCTGATCCTTTCCGTGAGAAACGTCGTTCAAACGGCGTGATGCAGTGCGAATTCCAGGGCGAGAACGTCCCGATGATTTTGCGGCACGAAGACGTGCGCAAAGCCGCCAAGGACTGGAAGACCTACAGCTCGAACGCGCCGTTCCGCGTGCCCATCCCCTCCGAGGAAGACGTGCGGACCATGCGCCAGTTGCCGGTGGAAACGGACCCGCCCGACCACACCGATTACCGGAAGATCGTCGAGCCATTCTTCGCACGCGCCAAGGATCCGGGCGTGATCGCGCAGATGGAGGCGTTAATCGAAGGCATGCTTCACGACGCGCTGAAACGCGAGAGCATCGAGATCGTCCGCGAGTTCGCGCTCCCGATTCAATCGCGCGCGCTCGCCTACCTGCTCAACGTTCCGGAGGCCGAAGCCGTCACCTGGATCAGCTGGGGCACGCACGTGTTTCGTGACGGCGGATCCAAGGGCGGCGCCCTGGAGGCGTATCTCCATCAGCAGTTCGACCGCGCGCAGACCAATCCGGGCGACGACTTCTTCAGCGCACTGACGAAGGCGACGTTCCGCGGACGCCCGCTCACGCGCGAAGAGATGATGGGCTTTGGCAACCTCACCTTCGCCGGCGGACGCGACACAGTGATTCACACCATTTCGTCCGCACTGGCCTACCTCGGGAAGAATCGGGCCGCGCTCGAGTTCCTGCGCGAGGATCCCGCGCGCATCGTTCACGCAGGCGAGGAGTTTTTCCGCGTCATCACGCCGCTCACTCACATCGGCCGCGTCTGCCCGGTGGACACCACCGTTCACGGCGTCCCCGTGAAGGAGAAAGGCCGCGTCTCGCTCTGCTGGGCTGCAGCGAATCAGGACGAGACGGTGTTTGACGCACCGGAGCAGATCCGGCTCGACCGCAAACCGAACCCTCATCTCGCCTTCGGTTTCGGCGCGCACCTCTGCCTCGGCGCCGCGCACGCGCGCCTGATTCTCCGCACGCTGTTGGAGAAATGTACCGAACTCGTCGGTGCCATCGAAGTCTTGAAAGCGCAGGAACGCGTCGAGAACGAGGCCGCATATCAGCGCGTGATGGGCTACGAATCGCTGACCGTGCGCTTGACCACGCGCTAATCACCTCCAACTCTTCCGCCCATGCGAATCCTCAAAACCACCGGCTTGCTCTGTCTGCTCGCTCTGGCCACATCGTCACTACATGCGGCTGAAGACCTCGTCGTCGCGGACTTCGAAGGCGCCGACTACGGCTCGTGGAAGGCGACCGGAGAAGCGTTCGGTCCGGGACCAGCGCGCGGCACGTTGCCGGGACAGATGCAGGTCGATGGTTTTAAGGGCAAGGGCCTGGTGAACTCGTTCTACAAGGGCGACAACACGACGGGCACGCTCACGTCGCCGGAGTTCAAGATCGAGCGCCGTTACATCGGCTTCCTGATCGGCGGCGGGAAGAACACCGAGAAGCTCGCGCTCAACTTGCTCGTCGGCGGGAAGGTTGTCCGCAACGCGACCGGCCCGAACGACAAGTCCGGTGGCAGCGAGATGCTCGCGCCCGAGTCGTGGGACGTGGGCGAGTTCGCGGGACAGACCGCGGTAATTCAAATCATCGACAACGCCACCAGCGGCTGGGGGCATCTCAATGTCGATCACATCGTCCAGACGGATCGTAAGCCGCTCGGGCTGGTCACGAACGCCAAACGCGATTTCAAGATTGAGAAGCGTTACCTGAATCTGCCGATCAAAAACGGTCCCACGCGCAAGGTCACCACGCTTGTCGATGGCCGAGTGGAGGTGCGCAACGACATCGGGCTGGCGAACGGCGAACCCGACTGGTGGGCGCCGATGGATGTCAGCGCGTGGCGCGGCAGGACGGTGACGATGCAAGTCGATCGATTGCCGGAAGATTCCACGGCGCTGAGCGCCATCGAGCAGAGCGACGAGATCAAGGGCGCGGAGAATCTCCACCGCGAACCGTTGCGCGGGCAGTTTCACTTCTCGCCGAAGCGCGGCTGGAACAACGACCCGAACGGGATGGTTTACTTCAACGGCGAGTATCATCTGTTCTTCCAGCACAATCCCTACGGCTGGCCGTGGGGCAACATGCACTGGGGCCACGCCGTCAGCCGCGACCTGGTTCACTGGGAGGAGCTCGGCGACAAACTCGCGCCGGACGACATGGGCCCGATGTTCAGCGGCAGCGCCGTCGTCGATTGGAAGAACACCAGCGGATTCGGCAAGGACGGCAAACCGCCGCTCGTGCTGATCTACACCGCGGCCGGGAATCCCACCGTGCAAGCCATCGCCCACAGCACGGACGGACGGAACTTCACGAAGTACAGCGGCAATCCCGTCGTGAAACAGATCACCGGCGGGAATCGCGACCCGAAAGTCATGTGGCACGAATCGACGAAAAAATGGGTGATGGTGCTCTACGTCGAGTGGCAGAAGAAACACACCATCCACTTCTTCACCTCGCCGAACGTGACCGACTGGACCCTCGCCAGCATCACTGATGGCGACGCCGTCGGGAAACCTTACCTCTTCGAATGCCCGGACTTCTTTGAACTACCGGTGGACGGCAAATCCTCGAACAAAAAGTGGGTGCTGCTCGGTGCAAACAGCGAATACGCCATCGGCACGTTTGACGGCACGAAGTTCACGCCTGAACACTCCAAGCTTGCTGGCCATCGCGGCCGAGGCTTCTACGCGCCGCAAAGCTTTAGCGACATTCCGAAGAAGGACGGACGCCGCATCCTCATCGGTTGGTTCCAAACCGAGACGAAAGGCATGCCGTTCAACCAGTCCATGACCGTGCCGCTCGAGCTCCAGCTCATCTCCACCGCCGACGGCCCGCGCCTGACCTTCACGCCCGTTAAAGAACTCGCGAAGCTGCGCGCCAAGACCCATCGCATAAAAGCCGGCACCCTGACGCCCACCAGCCCGAATCCGCTCGCCAAAGTGAACGCCGAACTCGTGGAACTCCGGGCGGAATTCACACCTACCGCTGACAGCGAAGTCACCTTCAACGTCCGCGGCTGCGCGATCACTTACGACGCGAAGAAACAAGAACTCACCGTCAACGGCCATCGTGCCCCCGCGCCGTTGAGGAATGGCAAGCAACGGCTCACCATCTACTGCGACCGCACCGGCCTCGAAGTCTTCGCCAGCGACGGCCTCTGCTACGTGCCCATGCCCTTCCAGCCGAAAGCCACCGACTTCACGCTCGGCGCCGCCGTGAAGAGCGGCGCAGTGAAGTTCAGCAAGCTGGACGCTTACGAACTGAAGTCGGCGTGGACGTCGAAGTAAGCGGCTCGCGCATCCGTGTCCGGGCACCCTCTTCGGCCGTCGAGCAGCACAAGAAAGAACAAAGGTTCCCGCCCATCGCCGCTGAATAGCCGGCGCGACCCGGCAGTCAGTCGATATGTCTCTCGCGGCGGAAGAACCGTTGCGGTAGCGCTGTCGTCGCACCACACTTCCGTGTTGGCTAAACGCCGCGCGCCGATGCAAGCCGCCGGTGGCGTGAGACCGATCAGGCAGTCCATGAACAATCGAATCATTTTGCTCCTCGGATGGCTGTGCGCCGTCGCTTCTCTGTCGTCCGCCGCCGCGACCACGGCCGGCGCGCCGGATTTCACGCGCGAAGTTCGTCCCCTGCTTTCCCGACACTGCTTCAAGTGCCACGGCCCCGACGACGCCACGCGAAAGGGAAACCTTCGCCTCGATGTGCGTGAATCGACGTTGCACCCGGCGAAGTCCGGGGCGATCGCGCTCGTCCCGGGCAAGGTCGACGACAGTGAACTGGTGAAACGCATCTTCACCACGGACGAAGATGAGGTGATGCCGCCGCCGAGCACCAAGGTGGTTTTGACCGCGGCGGAGAAGGACATCCTCAAGCGCTGGGTCGCCGCCGGTGGCGAATACAAGCAGCACTGGGCCTTCGCTCCGCCCGTGGAAACCACCCCACCTTCGGTGAAGAAAAAATCGTGGGTGCAGAATCCCATCGACCAGTTCGTGCTGGCGCGACTGGAGAAGGAAAAGCTCACGCCGTCCGAGCCCGCCGATCGTTACACGCTGGTCCGACGGGTTTACCTCGACCTCATCGGACTTCCGCCCACGCCCGAGGAAGCAGACGCGTTCGTGAATGATCGTTCGCGCGATGCCTTTGAAAAGGTCGTCGACAGACTCCTCGCCTCACCGCAATACGGCGAACGCTGGGCGCGACGCTGGATGGACCTCGCCCGCTACGCCGACTCCAACGGGTACGAGAAGGATCGTCAGCGGACAATCTGGCCGTGGCGCGACTGGGTGATCAAAGCCTTGAACGCCGACATGCCGTTTGACCAATTCACGATCGAACAGATCGCCGGTGACATGCTTCCGAACGCCACGGTCGATCAAATCGTGGCCACCGGCTTTCATCGCAACACGATGTTGAACGAGGAAGGCGGCATTGATCCGCTGGAGTTCCGTTTCCACGCGATGACGGACCGGGTCGCCACCACGGGCTCCACCTGGCTCGGCTTGACCGTGGGCTGCGCGCAATGTCACACGCACAAATACGATCCGATCACGCACCGGGAGTATTTTCAGATGATGGCGTTCATGAACAACGCCGACGAGCCGGACCTCGACCTGCCCAAGCCGGGCTGGGAGAAGGAACATCGCGCGAACTTGAAGAAGGCATCAAAGCTTCTCGCGCAACTGGCGGACAAGTTCCCGATTGAAACCGAACAGTGGTCGACGCCGCAGCCCACCTCCGCCCAAGCCGCGAGCGGTGAAGCCGGCAAGTTGCAGGACGATGGTTCCGCGCTGTTCGCAGGCGCCAGCCCGGACAAGGATTCCTACACGTTCGTCTTCGACACTGACCTGACGAACGTCCATTCGCTGCGTCTCGAAGCGTTGACCGACAAGGCGCTCTCAAACAAAGGCCCGGGTCGCACGAAACACGGAAACTTCGTGCTCACCGAGATCACGATCACAGCATCGCCGCGGAACGCGCCCAATCAGATCGCGCCCGTGAAGATCAGCTCCGCCAAGGCAGACGTGGAGCAGAAGGAATTCCCGGTCGGCAACGCGTTCGATGGCAAGTCACAGACCGGTTGGGCCGTTCAAGAAGAGGGCAAGAAGCTCAATGCCAATCATACGGCGACGTTTCAGTTCGACCCCGCCGTGGGATTCGCGGGCGGCACACGCTTCGTCGTGAAGCTGGACCAAAACTACGGTGGCCAGCATCTCATCGGTCGTCCGCGCATCAGCTTCGGCGCGCCGGCGAGCGACCATCGTCCAATCGAGATCCGGCGCCGGGAAATCGTCGACGTCCGCTTTAACGAATGGCTGACGCGCGAACGCAAACGCGCCGCGCGTTGGACCACGCTCAAGCCCACCGAAGCGAAATCGAATCTTCCGCTGCTCACCGTGCAGCCGGACAATTCCATTTTTGCGAGCGGCGACATCTCGAAGAGTGACACCTACGAACTCAAGTTCCGGCCCGAACTGCAGGGCATCACCGCCATCCGCCTCGAGGCAATGCCGGACGATCGGTTGCCCCATCACGGTCCGGGCATGACGTATTACGAAGGGCCGAAGGGCGATTTCTTCATGGGCGAGTTTCAGCTCTTCGCCGGCGGCAAGCCGTTGAAGATCGCTCGAGCCAGCGAGAGCTACGCAAAGAACACCTACGGCGGCAGCGCCAGCTCAAAGCTAGCGACGGATGGCGATCCGCAAACCGGTTGGTCCACAGCCGGACGCGAGGGCGAACGTCATGAAGCCGTGTTCGTCCTCGAAGAACCTCTGGCTGACGCAGGCGAACTTCAGCTCAGGATGATGTTTGGCCGTCACTACGCGTGCTCACTCGGACGTTTCCGCATCTCGGCAACGACCCAAGCCGGCGGCGCGGAGGCGAACAGCCTCAACGACGAGCTCGCGCAGCTCCTGCACATTGCCGACGTACAGCTTACCGCAGCCCAGCGCCAGACGTTGCGAGAACAATTCCTGCTGAACGCACCGGAGCTCGCCAGCGCACGAAAGGAGATCGAGCAACTCCGGAAGCCGCCCACGCATCCCATCACGCTTGTGATGCGCGAACGGCCGCCAGAGAATCCGCGCCCGACTTTCATCTACAAGCGCGGAGAATTCCTGCAGCCTGCCGAACGCGTCGAAGCCGGCGTGCTGTCGGCGGTCGCGCCTTTCCCCGACAGCCTGCCGCGCAACCGCGCCGGATTCGCGCGCTGGCTGGTCTCGCCGAACAACCCGCTCACCGCGCGGGTCACCGTAAACCGTCAATGGCAGGCGTTCTTCGCACGAGGCCTTGTTCGCACAACGGAGGACTTTGGTTTCCAAGGCGAGGCGCCATCGCATCCCGAGTTGCTCGACTGGCTCGCGGTCAACTTCGTGAAGGAGGGGTGGTCGCTGAAGAAGCTCCACAAGCTGATCGTGATGAGCGCCACCTACCAGCAGTCGTCGCGCACCACGCCGGCGATGCTCGCAAAAGATTCTGAGAACCGCCTGCTGGCGCGCGGCCCTGGCCAGCGTCTTGAAGCCGAGATCATCCGCGACGTCGCATTGCGCGCGAGCGGACTGCTCTCCGCGAAGATGGGTGGCCCCAGTGTTTATCCGCCGCAACCGTCCGGCGTCACCGAAGTCGCCTACGGCAGCCCGAGCTGGCCGACGAGCACGGGCGAGGATCGCTATCGCCGCAGCCTTTACACCTTCGCGAAACGCACGGCGCCGTTCGCGATGTTCAACACCTTCGACGCGCCGACCGGTGAATCGTGCGTCGCGCGCCGCGACGTTTCGAACACGCCGCTCCAGGCGCTCACGCTGCTCAACGACGTCTTCTTCGTCGAAGTCTCACAAGCGATGGGCAAGCTCCTCGCCGCACGCGGAGACTCTGTTGAGGACCGCGTCCGCTACGCGTTCCGTCGCTGCCTCACCCGCCCACCGACGAAGGACGAACTCAAAATGCTAGTGAAGTTCTTCGAAGCACAAAAGCAACGCATCGCCAGCGGCGAACTGGACGCGAAACAGATCGCGGGCGATGGCGAGGGTGATGTCGCCCAGCGCGCGGCATGGACCACTCTCGCGCGCGCCATCATGAACCTCGACGAGATGATCACCAAAGGCTGAGTATGAATCCCCTGCAACAACACTGCCTCAACGTCACCCGCCGGCATTTCCTGCACGACTGCGGCGTCGGCCTCGGCAAGATGGCCCTCGCTGGTCTGCTCACCAATTCTCTCGCCGGCCGCGCCTTTGCCGCTGGCGCAGGAAGCAACCCGCTGGCACCGCGCCAGCCGCATTTCGCCGGCAAGGCCAAGCGCGTCATTCATCTGTTCATGGCCGGCGCGCCGAGCCAGCTGGAGCTCTTCGACAACAAGCCGGAGCTCGCGAAGCTGGAAGGCAAGCCGCTCCCGCCGTCCGTCATTGGCGGGCAACGCTACGCGTTCATCCGACCCGATGCCGCCGTGCTTGGGCCCCGTTTCAAATTCGGAAAGCACGGTCAGTCCGGTGCCGAACTGTCCGAGATGTTGCCGCACCTCTCCAAAGTGGTGGATGACATCTGCCTGGTTCGCTCCGTCCACACGGATCAGTTCAACCACGCGCCCGCACAAATCTTCTTCAACACCGGCTTCTCGCAACCCGGCCGGCCGTGCATCGGTTCGTGGGCGCTGTATGGTCTCGGCGCGGAAACGCAGAATCTTCCCGCGTTCGTCGTGATGAGCACCGGCAGCGGCTTGAGCGGCGGTGCCGCGTTGTGGTCGAGCGGATTTCTTCCAACGGTCTACACCGGCGTGCGCTTCCGCAATCAAGGTCCACCCATTCTCAACGTGAACAGCCCGGCTGGCGTGGATTCAAAACTCCAACGCGACACGCTCGACGTCGTCGGCGCGTTGAACCGGCGCCGGCTCGCGAACGACGGCGATCCGGAAATCGCGACGCGCATCGCGTCCTACGAAATGGCCTTCCAGCTTCAGAGCTCCGCGCCGGAACTGATGAATTTGAAGAGCGAGAGCAAGGAGACGCTGGAACTCTACGGCTGCGATCCGGACAAGCCGTCCTTCGCCCGCGCCTGCCTGCTGGCTCGGCGCATGATCGAGCGCGGCGTACGGTTTGTGAACATCTACCACGAAGGCTGGGACGCTCACAGCGACGTGGCCGGCAACGTGAAGAGCAACGCCGCCACGACGGACAAGGCCAGCGCCGCGTTGGTCGCCGATTTGAAACGCCTCGGCCTGCTCGACGACACGCTCGTCGTCTGGGGCGGCGAGTTTGGTCGCACGCCGATGGTGGAATCCAATTCCGCGCTCGGACGCAGCCAGGGTCGCGATCATCATCCGCAGGCCTACACAATCTGGATGGCTGGCGGCGGCATCAAGCGCGGCTTCAGCTACGGGGCCACGGACGATCTCGGATTTCACGTCGTGGAGAACCCGGTCCACGTCCACGACATCCAGGCGACGATCCTCCACTGCCTCGGGTTCGACCACGAAAAGCTCACGTATCATCACGCCGGCCGCGATTTCCGCCTGACCGATGTCCACGGCAAAGTGGTGAAGGACATCCTCGCCTGACGCCGCACGCGTTACCTCAGGGTGTCTGCAGGAAGCGAATCAGGTCAGCCAGTTCCTGCGAGCTCATGCCGGCTTCCAATCCTTCCGGCATCAGCGAGAGATTCGCGCTGCGCAACGCCGTGATGCCTGACCGCAGCAGAGTGCGCGTCTTGCCGTCGGCTTGTTTCATCACCAGGCTGTTTCCCGTCTCGGCGGAGATGATGCCGTAGATTTCCTCGCCGTCTGACAGCTGTGCGGAGTACGCCGTGTAACCGGGCTCGATGCTCGCGTTGGGATCGAGGATCGAGACAAGCAGCTTCTCAGCGGGATGATTCACCACAGATTGCAGGTTCGGTCCCACGTCGTTCCCCTGCTCGCCCCGCTTGTGACAGGTGACACACAGCTTGTTGAAAACGATTCCGCCACGGGAAGCATCGCCCGCAAGCGCCAACGTCGGACGCACCTTCAGCACCACCTCCGCACGCGTGGCCGTACCGCCTTCGCTGAAGATTTTCGCAGCCGCCTGCTTAACCCGCGCAGAACCAGCTCGCAGCAAACGACCGCGACGCGACGCATCGAGCGCGTTCGGACTGATGCGCCCCTGCTCCACCAAGCCAACCAACGCCAGCGCCCACGGTTCGCGACCCAGCAACTCGTCCAGCGCGACCAAACGCATCTCCGGCCCCAGTCCCGACCAGACATCGGCGATGATGTTTGGAACATACACATGCCCGCTCACTCCGAGCGCCCGAATCGCACTGCGCTGGGTGTCGGCGGATGACTTGGGCACAAGCAGCGTCGCGAGAATCTTCAGCGCGTCCGCGCGAAAAGAATCGTCGCGCGCCAGCAAACCCGCAGCGGCGACTCGCAATGCTTCCGATTGATTCGCGTCACCTCCCAATCGTTTCGCGGAGGCCAAACGATCCGGGATGGATCGAAGCCTCTCCGCCAACACGTCGCTTTCATTCGCCTTCAACAGCTCGCGCCAGCTCGTCGTCTTTCGGGCGAGCGTGTCGAAGAACTCAGAGAGCATTGCCATTTCCAGCGCGGTGAACTCGCCAGAGCTCGGCGCGAACACGGGCTTCAATAAGCGAGCCAGCGAGTCGCGCTGGTTCGTCGCCAGCGCGAGACTGGTCAACGGTTCATTGAACACCGCTTGCGCGGCTCCGCCCGATGCGACGACAGCGTCCACGAGCGCAGCACTGTGGGGCAGGGCCGAACTCAGGACCGCCGCCGCGATGAACTTGTCTGCGTGCTGCGCGACCGCAAGCCGGCCTAGCGCTTCACCGGCTCTCGGATCCCGCCACTCACCCAGCGTGCAGGCAAGTTGAAGCAAGACTTTGCGATCGGAATCCGTCACGAGCTTCGCCGCCGCCGCGATGACGCCCGAGCTCGAATGGCGCTCCGCGAGGCGAAGCGCATTGATGCGCACACCAGGATGCGAGTCGCTCAGCGCGCGCTCGACCAGTTCCAGTTTCAGGCGCCCCAGACCATCCAGCGTGCAAAGCGCGTGCAGTCGGGCCACTGGATTTTGCGAATCCCGCGCGAGCAATTCCAGCAACGGAACAGCGGCGGTATCGTTTCGCCAGAGCAGAAGCATCTGCACCTTGTCCCGCTGCCAGCCGTTGGCGGAATCCAGCGCAGCCACCAACTCAGCCACGGACAACCCAGCGAGCTTGAGACTCTGGCGCGGCTCGCGACTGCTCGACGACACGCGATAAATGCGGCCGCGTTCTTCGCCGAGCCGGTAGTTTGGCAGCAGTTCCGCCCTGCCCTCGGGCGGCAGCCATTCCGGGTGCTCGATCATGTAGCGATACATGTCCACGACCCATAGCGCGCCATCGGGCCCCGCCCGCGTCATCACTGGACGGCACCAACGATCTTCGCTCGCAAAGAAGTCGTAGGCGATTTCGTTGCCTGCACGTCGCGAGGTAAAACTCACGCCGTCGTCCACCACGACGTTGTGCTGAACAAGATTGTGAAACGGTTCGCAGGTGAAGGCGTGACGATTGCCGTCGGGGCCGAACAACAGTTCATCGCGATAGATCATCGCCGCGCATGCTGAGGTGAAATGGCCCGCTTCATTGAAGCTGTGGAATCGCTTCTCCCGCTGACTCGCCGGATAAACGCGCGGATTCTTCGGCCCGACCACCTGCTGAACCGGATCCGGCGCCGGCACGTGCGGATTGCGCCGGATGTAATGATCCTGCAGCACGTAATGCCAGAGCGGCCAGGAATTCTGCACGCCGAACCAGTTCCCCCAGTCGTCAGGATTGCGTCCGAACTGCGACGGACCGCTCTGCGCCTCGAGTTCGCCAGTGTCGGGCCGGAACCGGAAATCGCGGCTGCCAATCTCATACTCGCGACCGTTCAGGTGAGATTTGATTTTCGTCGCCGCGCCGTAGCCGCCGTGATGCGCGCCGCTCGCGCAGTAAACCCAGTTATCGATCCCCCAGCGCAGACTGTTCACGCGGAGCTGTTGGTTGCCTTCAAGGAATCCGCTGAAAAGCACCTGCTTCACATCGGCTTTGCCATCGCCGTCGCTGTCCTTGAGGAAGAGAATCTCCGGTGCCGCCGTCACGAGCACGCCCTCGCGCCACGTGAGCAGGCCCGTCGGAAACTTCAGTCCATCCGCGAACAGCGTCGTCTTGTCGTAGCGCCCATCGCCATCGGCATCTTCGAGCACCCGGACGCGGCCGCCGGGTTTTCCTTTGCCATCGAGGCCCAGCGGATAATCGACCATCTCCACGACCCAGAGCCGGCCGCGTTCGTCCCAATCGATGGCGACGGGCGATTCCAACAGCGGCTCCGCGGCGACTAGTTCCACCTTGAAGCCGTCCGGCACGTGAATCTTCGCGAGCGATTCTGCGGGCGACAGCGGCGGCACGACGGCCGCGGCCGTCGCGGGCTTGGCGACCCGTGGCGGAAATCCGCTCACGCGATAGTGTGCCGCGACTTCATTCGCGGTCAGGGCGCGGGAGTAAACGGAAACCTCATCCAACTTGCCTTCGAGGTTGGCGAAGTTATCGCAACGACCGCCGAGGAAAACAGACTGCACTTCGGGAGCAACTGTGACGTCGGCATCACCCACGATCTCCGGCGAACTGTTGCCGTCTAGATAAACCGTCACCTTGCGCCCCTCGCGCACGAGCACGACGTGATGCCATTGGCGACGTTCAATCGGCGTGCGACCCACGAGCACCGTGTTGCGTTCATTCCCATTGAAGAAGATCAATCGCCCGGTCTGTTCCGGCTGATGCGTGCCACCAAGGCCAAGATGATCACCAGCCGCGGCGGCATCGCGATCCGTGCCCCGAGAGAAGAAGTAGCCAGTGACCGCGCGGGCGTCGTTCTGGAGTCCGTTCCAAAACCAGAGTTCCACCGAGTAGATGTCCTTCAGCGGAACCGCGGCGCGAATGCGACCACCGGCGAAGTGCGGCGCGCGATTGATTTGATCGCCGCTGAAGGCGTTTGGCGTTTCAGGACGCGGTGGTTGAAAGCCGATCGTCTGGCTCGCGCCCGGCAGATACAACGCCACGCCATCTTCGAACGTCGCGCTCCGGCCCTGCCCGGTTGCGTCGTGCGCCGTGGGAATCACGCTCTCATTCAAGCGCCAGTACGCGATGGGTTTCGATTCGAGAACCGCCTTCGGAAAGGGGCCATGCGTGTCCGTCATCGCCCGGCGCGGCTTGCCGGAGACATCTTCGAGCAGGCTCAACAACGTCTCGACGATGCGCGGTTCCGCCTCCAATTCGAGACCGGCCGTCCGCGCAGGCCATGTGGTGTAACCACCGAGCCTGTGCTGTTCCGGCGGCGGAATGTAACCCTCCGCACCGTTCGCGAGCTCGATGTTGAACGTCGTGGCAAAGGGACTCTGCGCCTTCAGCTTCAATCCGGTGATCGCGTAAACCTCATTGGGAATGGCCGCAATGCCGAGCTCGCCGATGCCGATGGCTTGAAGCTTCAGCTCCGTCCGGGGCCGCTCGTGGAGGTAAATGGATTCGAGCGCGTAGATTTCCGGCTGCGTTCGCGGAAGCCGTCCCTGCAACGTCGCCGCCATCTGCCGCGCCCAAGCGAGCCGGGCCTCGTTCGGCGTGCGGTAATTCAACGCGAGCGTGCGCTCCGCCATTTTCAGCGGCACCCAATCGTGGAACTTCATGGAGCGAACGACACCCGCGGCTTTCTCAGCCAGCTCCCGAGCATACGCGTCGTAGCCGATGTTGCGCGCCTCGCCACCGTAATCCATGCGCGCCAGATCGCCGCTCGTTCCCTGCGAAATCATCGCCACGAAGCGGGCTTTCTCCGGCTCGGCACCGGCAGTCAGCATCGAACCGATGTGATCACAGAACCGACCGAAGTAGTCGGAGGACAGCAGCGGCGAGTCGTAGTAGTGCTGAGAGTAGTTGGCGAGCAACGCCAGCGGACGACCGTCGAGAGATTGCAGGGCAACCACAGACAAATCGGGATCGACCGGACCGGACGGCCCGATGGCGTCCGGACTGTTGTGGCCCGGATGCATGTTCGCGCGGATGTTCCGGTCGCCAAACGGATCCGTCAGCATTCGATCCGGTCGCCGAACCCATCGGCGGTTGAAAGTGTGCTCCCAGTCCTCAATCACGCCCCAGCCAATCCGCGCCGGCTGAAGCTTCTTCACCGCACCCACGATCGCGTCCGCAATGCGCGGTTCGAGATAGCGGGCGTAATTGGTGTCCATGCGACTGCCGAGGCAGCCCATCGCCGACGGCGCGGAATGCGTGTGAGTCGCGGAAACGAGCATTCTGTCCGTGGGGATTCCCGTGGCACGACTGGCCTGTTCCTTCGCGCGATCGATCAAGTCGCGCGCGATCATGCAGATGTCCACGATGGCAAACACGATTCGGGTCGAACCATCATCCAGCGCCAGCGCTCGAACGTGAAGCGGATCGACGGCATTGGTAGCCGTACGCTCCGTGAACATGGCGTTCACGAGCACGGGATAGTTCGTCGGAGCGATGTCAACGAGTTGCGCGCCGGCGCGAAATACACCGTGCTCCGCCGCGTCAGCAGGAGAAACTGTCGCCGGGATCAACAGGGCAAGGCACGAGAAGAGAACGTTTCGACAGGAAAGGAGCGCGTGCATGCCCTTTATTACTCCGCGCCCGCGCCATTGCGCCAGCCCTGAGACACCGGCAAACGCCAGCGATGTGAATCCAGCTGCGCTACGGTTGTGCGATTGTCTCAGCGAGCTGCGTGGGAGCGGGCTGGAGCGCCGCGCGATGACGAGCAACAGCGTCCTTAAACTTTGCAATGACCTCCGGCTGTTGCGCGGCACGATTCCAGTTCTCGCCCAGGTCTTCGCCGAGGTGAAACAGCAGCGGCGGATCTTGGGGCGCCGGCTTGTCCGGTCCGTACCCGGACCTCGTGATGAAGTGCGCCTTCCACGGGCCCAGGCGCGCCGCATACAGCGTTGCTCCGCGATAGTAGAAGAAGGCTTCACGCTCCGCCGAGCCGGAACCGAAAAGCAGCGGGGCGATGTCCACGCCATCGAGTGTGCGCTCAGGAAGTTTCGCGCCGGCGAGTTTTGCCACGGTGGGAAAGATGTCCATCGTGGTGGCCATCTGGCGCTGAACAGCCGGCTTAATCCGGCCCGGCCACCAGGCAATGCCCGGCACACGCATGCCCCCTTCCCACGTCGATCCCTTGCCTTCGCGAAATGGACCGGCACTGCCACCGTGATGATTGTAGGCAAGCCACGGACCGTTATCGCTGCTGAAGATGACGAGCGTCTTTTCCGCCAACCGCTCGCGGCGAAGCGTCGCCATCACTTCCCCGACGCTCCAATCGATCTCCTCGACCACATCGCCATACAACCCAGCCGGGCTCTTTCCGTGAAACTTCTCCGACGCGAAGAGCGGGACGTGCGGGAACGAGTGCGCGACATAGAGGAAGAACGGTCGCCGCTTATGCTCGCGAATGAACTTCACCGACTCTTCCGTATATCGTCGCGTGAGCTGACGCTGGTCCGGGTGGGCATCGACGACATTGGTCCCGCGAATCAGCGGCGTGCGCCAGTAGGCGTTTTTCTCGGCGAGGAACTTCTCGCGACCCTTCGGCGCGTCCGGCGCGGGCATCATGTCATTCGAGAACGGCATGCCGAAGTAGAAGTCGAATCCGTGCTGCGGCGGCAGATGTTCCGGAAGATGACCGAGGTGCCACTTCCCGACCATGCCGGTGGCGTAGCCGCGATCCTTGAGCAACTCAGCCAGCGTGACTTCGTCCTTTGGCAAGCCGCCCTTCGCGTTGTTGCGCAGGACACGGAATTGATCGTGGCACATGCCATTGCGGATCGGGTAGCGACCCGTCATCAGCGCGGCTCGACTCGGCGTGCAGACTTCCGCGGCGGAATAGAACTCGGTGAATCGCCTTCCTTCGGCCGCCATCCGGTCAAGGTTCGGCGTGCGAATGTTCGGATGGCCATAGCAGCCGAGATCACCCCAACCAAGATCGTCGGCGTAGATGATAACGACATTGGGTGGCGTGGCTGCGAGCAGCTGATTGCAGCTGATGACGAGGAGAATGAATTGGAGGAAAATCCGCATGGAAAGATCGGTGATTAAGGTTCGGGGCAGGAACGAGTGGGTCTGGGTGCGAGATCGAACTCGGCGTCTATCGGTCAATTTCATGCAATGACGGTTAGCGACGACTGGGGTTCGAAAAACAGGGCTTGCAATCAAACGGCATTCCATTAACTTCTGCCTCGCTAAACGGAAGCGAGCGTAGCTCAGCCTGGTAGAGCATCACGTTGCCAACGTGAGTGTCGAGGGTTCGAATCCCTTCGCTCGCTCCAATTTTTTCTTCGGAGCCTTCCCGACAAAACAGCAAAGCTTCACGGCTTTTTCCCACGCTTGTCTTCCACCGGAATACGGGCCTCGATTTGGTTCCCATCCAACTGAATCTCGCCGGCCGCTTCCTCAATTCGAATACCGACGGACTGCTTCCGGCTATCTTCCGGACGGGTGTCCCGGATGACATTCCCCTTGAACACGAGATTCTTCGTTTCCCCGCGCACGCGAATGCCGGAGGCGTTTTCCCGAACGCCATTGTTCTCAATCAGATTGTTCTCAAGACGATTCCGATGTCCGGCCATTCCCGACGTTTCATTACGAAAGAAGACTCCGTCGCCGTGGTTGGAGCGCACGATGTTTTCGCGGAGCAAGTTGTCCGTATCCTTGTGACCAATCGAGATGCCGAAACGGCCGTTGTTCTCCAGAACGTTCTTCTCGAACAGCCCGTGGCGCACCCGCCAGCAGAGAAACAAACCATCCTCGCCATTCTCGCGCGCGGCGCATTCGCGGATGACCGCCCGCTGCGAACCGCTGCCCGGGTGGAGGCCAAGTCCCGCATTGCCTTCGCTCACGCAGCCTTGGACCAGCACGTCGTTGGACTGCTGAAAGCTGATGCCGTCTCCGTGGTAATTGCGAATGACGCAATTGGTGATCACGGCGCCGAACGCGCGATAGAGAAAGATGCCGCCGCCGCGACAACCGTTGAGCGCAATGTTCTCCGTCTTGTTTCCTTCGATGGTGAGATTCGCGAGACGAACTCCGTCCGCGTGATAGCCGCTAATGACGGGAAAGACCGTGGCCGCCTGCGCTTTCTGGTTCACCATGCAATCGGCATTCAACGGCATGCTGATGGAAAACGTGTTCCCCCGCCGGCCGGTGATGCGGCCCACGGTGGTGTGAAAGCCTCCCGCGTTGTTATCCCACACTGCGACGCCATCACCCACTTGAAAACCCTCCGGCGAAACGAGAGTGATCTGTTCCTCTCCGAAATCTCCGTCGAGACCGAGACGCGAGACCGCCGCTTTCGCCTTGCGAAGAATCGTCCGGCCTGGAGTTCCGATCACTGAAACATGCGGTCGTAAATGGAGGGAATCGCGCATGAGGTATTCACCAGGCCCGATCTCCACCGTTCCGCCGCCCAGTCCCGCGACGTAATCCACCGCCGCCTGCAACACCCGATTGTCACCGCCCACAATGTCCGCCGATTGAATCCCCACGGTCACACGCGGCCGTTCGTCCATTCGCGAATGCATGGCGCGTGGAAGCTGACGCTCGCTTTCGCTGGGGGAAAAATCCTCGATGGTCGCCCCGCGGGCGATGACGGCGGCAAACATAGTCGCAGTAAGGAGCGCGTTAAGAGGCCTGCAAACGAGCGCGACAAGCGAAGGGTTCATACGCCCGGATACTACGAAGCGTCTTCAATCCAGCAATGGAAAAGCCCGGGCGAATTGAAGTCCCACCAACGCCCGGCTACTTGGGCGGGTTGCCAGCGAGATTCAGGGGGAGAGAAAGTCGAACGGTACCATGAACTCCCGGCCCGGGGTTCACGATGGTCAGGCGGCCTTGATGAACTTCGACAATCTTCTTCGTGACGCACAGGCCGAGGCCCAGGCCAACGGTGCGGGTGGTAAAGAACGGCGCGGGGACCTTCTGCGCGGCATCCGGAGAAAAGCCGGAACCGTTGTCGACGATTTCAATATGAACCCAGCCTTGACCGGACGATCCGTTTTCGGTGGACGTTTGAATCTGAATCTTCGCGTCCGCCACGTTGGCCTGGATCGCATTCAGAATCACCTCGGAAAACGCATGCTTCAGCGCAGCGCGATCGCCCACGAGAATGATGGGCTGCTTGCCATCGTCGAAGTACAGCTTCGCCGTTTTGGTCGGCTGATATTTGTACGCCTCCTTGTAGGCCTCGTCGACCAACTGCGTCAGCGAGACGGCTTCCTTCGAGAGAACGGAATCGCGCGCGAGGTAACGCATCTGATTGATCAAGCGAGAGACGCGCTTCACGCCGTCCGACATTGCGAGATCCAGCGAGGCACGGAATTCAGGATCTTTGAACTTTTCCCCAAGCAATTGCTGGTGCGTTGAGAGCGGCACCAGCGCATTACCGACTTCATGGGCGAGCCGATCAGCCATCACCTTGATCAACCGCAGGTTGGCTGCTTCAATCTCCAGCTTGCGGAATGCTTCGGCCTGGGTGTGGTCCTCGACAATCAACAACGCCGCATGGGCGGCCGTCGCACCGGGCCGAACAAACGGCACGACGGTGACATGAAATAGTTTCTGGGGCGCGTCCGCGGGCTGGTGTTTGAATGTCGCGACACCCGCGCCGGTCTTGATGACCTGATAAACCTTACTTCCCATCGCCTGCGGAATGTCGCTGAACTCCAGATCAACACTGCGATTGCCAGGCTTGCTGAAAAGATGCTTGGCCGCCTTGTTCGCGTGCTGAATCACCAGATCGCGGCTGACGACGACGCATGCGCTGCTAAGCTCGCGCAGGATGTCCGTCATCATCTCGTTGTTGCCGAGCAACTGGTCGTGCAGCCAGATGTTCTTCACGGCGAGACCAAGCTCTTCGAGCAGGTGGAAGATCAGTTCCAGCTCGTTGTTCCCGATCGGTTCTCCGGTAACGCGCCCATCGAACGCCGCCACGCCAATCAACCGTTCCCGATCGAACATGGGAACGGCGACCTGCGCTCCGAGGATCTCAAACTCCTTCTGCATCTGCGGATCGGCGTAGACCTCCGCGCTGTCGCGACGAATGATCCTGCCTTCGCGATGCAAGTAGCCTCCAATCCCAGTTTCAAACGACAGCTCAAAATGCTCGAGCAGCCCGGGCGGCAAGCCGAGAGCGCAAGCTGACCGCATCGATCGCGACGCTTCGGGCAGTCCATTTTGATTAAGACCCGAGGTGGATTGCCGGAGGAAAAGCGCCGCGCGATTGACGCCAAGGATCTCGCGAAGCTGGAGAAGGAACTTCCGAAGAAGACCTTCCGAGTTCAGAGAATGGGTCAGGATCCCGGAGAAATTGCGAAGCTTGGTCAGCGTCTCTTCGGTGTCGCCGCTGACGTTCAGGCTGGTTGACGAGGCGGAGACGTTTGTGGTGATGGACTTGACGGGAACCCTCGGAGCGACGGGATGCGTCCAAAGCCGCTCGACCAGGGCATTGAGGGTTCGCGGACGGGCTGGTTTGTTGAGGATGTGGGCGACGCCGTGAAGGTAAGCCTCCTCCTCCCACTGCCAGTCGCGAGTGCCAGTGAAGATGATCACCGGAACTGTGGGCAGGCGCCGACGCAGTTTCTCGATCACCCAGATGCCCTGCACATTCGTCAGCTCCACATCGAGAATGCACAGATCCAGCACGCCGCGGATCAGCAGGGGTTCCGATTCCTCGATGCTGATCCGATGGATCAAGCGATACTTCTCCGGATCCAGCGCGCCGCGTACGGCGTCTGCCAGGTCCGGGTGAGGAGCCAGAACTAAAAGCGTCTTCATTACTACAAACCCGCCGTTCCATGGCAGAGAAGTGGATACACTGCGTCCGTGACAAAGCGGTCAAGGCACAGCAAATGAGGGCAGTTTTCCAAGAAACTAGCAATCCCAACTTAGCAAATTGGGATAATTTCAGATGTTCCAATGGTCTGCATCATCCAGCCATACGTTGTCCTGCTGGAATTGAGTTGCTTGAGTGATTGAACCTACTCTCATTGATCGAGGGCTGCCATTGCCGGACCTACGGCTCCAAGCCCGGTCGGAATCACAGCCGGCTACTCCGTAAAACCCCTAGCCGGCTCAGGCTACTTTGGAGGGCGAAGCCGAAGCCGAGGACTTTCGGGCAAGCCACGCCAGCCGCAGCCCAACTTCCTCCGCCACCACCGCGGCATCCTCACGAATGCCCCGCAAGTAATGGCTGCGGAGATTTCGCTGATTCTCCAATCCGATAAAAAACAATCCAGGTATGAACGCGCTCTCCATCCCATCGAGCGGAGGCAGGCGACGGCGGTCCGGCACGTCAACCAACAAGGAATGCAAATGGTCCAGCGTCGGCCGAAATCCAGTGGCAAACAAAACCAGCGAAGGCTTCAGTCGCGTCCCGTCCTTGAACAAAACCGAATTGCCCTGGAGCCGATTCACGTCCGGGTAGGTTCGCACTTTGCCGCTGCGAATCAGCTGGCGGGCCTGACCGCCGTCCATGGTGACCTCAAACCCGCACGTAGCTTGTCCGAGAAAGTTGATCTTGATCGCCTCAATTACGGGAAGCATCCGGAAGTTCAGCCACTTCATCAGCGCGCCACCTCCAAAGCGAATCTTTGAACGGTGTGAGAGCACCACGTCGATCCCTGCGTCGACCAAATCCACCAGCACCTGCCCCGCCGACAATCGCTTGCCAACAATCAAAACCGGTCCGGTGCGTTCGCCAACGAGCCGCTTCACCTGCGCCGGATCCCGATAGTCCGCAACTTGTAGTTGCGGAATCGTCGAATCAT
>CAZBIC010000017.1:0-142216 GCA_964491875.1 uncultured Bifidobacterium sp. | reverse complement strand
GCAAAGTCTGCCACAACCTCCACAACACGGCTATAGTATTTGTTGAATTGCTCTAATCGCCTCACGGCTTCTCAAGCCGCTCGGCAATCCGGCTGCCAACAGCGTTAAGTTCTTTGCGGCGGCTGATATTCTCGAACATGCCAAGGATAGGAGTTGGCTTGCCAAAGTGACGGCAACCATCGGCGCGCATTGGCACAAGCAGAATTCCCGAAAGAAAAGGACTCCCGAGGGAGGTCGTGAGAATGAACTGGTTTCGGTGCTCGCGCTTACAGCGCAGAGTTAACGTTGCATTTGGTTTTCGTAACGCTCGCCCCGCCTTATTGAAGAGGCGGGGCGATTTGCGTTCGGAGCTAACCTTGGCCGACGGCGGGCAGGGCACCGGCGTTGGTCGGCGGAAGTTGAACGATCTTCTTTTGAGCCTGCTCGTATTCCTCCATCGACGGAATCAACACCTTCGCGCGACGGGCGTAAGCGCGATGCACCGCCTTGGAATTATGCCCCAGCGCTTCCTGGGCGAACCGTTCCGGGTAGCCGCAGGTTTTCGCTCGTTCGGCCCAAGCGTAGCGGTAGGAGTGGAGGGTGATGCCCTCGATCTTCAGCCGTTTGCAGAGGTAATAAAACTCTGAGGCACGGAGGTTGTCTCGGCTCGCATGGATAGTCGGAAAGAGAGGACCGGTTTTGGGAAGCTGCTCAAGGATGGCCCACAGGCTTTTGCTGATGGAGAGTTGCGCCTGCTGGCCGGTTTTGAGACGCGAGTAAAAGAGCGTGTTGATTTCGCGGTCGATGTTCTCGGCGGTGAGCATGGCGGCGTCGCTCTGGGACGCGCCAACTTCCCAGAGCAATTGATAATAGACTTTCCGCTCTGGATTCTTCTCGGCGGCGATGATGCGCTCGTGTTCCTCGGATGTGATGGCGCGTTTGGGTTTGAATCGGAGCTTCGGCCAGAGGCGAGGGGCGAGGACAGGGAAGGCGAGCCAGCCGAGGCCGAGGGCGAGATTGTGCAGGCGCTTGAGGTAGTGCGCGACCGAGACCTCGCCGCCGTTCAGCACGGACAGAAAATCCTCGGCGTTGGTTTCGACCAACTTGACGCCGCGAAGCCGGTCGAAGGCTTGGGCCTTCATCGCGCGGGCGTAGCGGTGGCGGCTGGAGTCTTTGCCGTGGGTTTGAATCTGGTCCATGACCGTCTGCCAGGTGCGCTTCGGTAGAAGCGGTCTTGCGTGGTGAGGCAGCTTTTCAGGATGAACTGGTTGTGGGCGGGGTCGGCGACGGACTGGCGTTTGACCTCAAGCAGGCGGAGCGCCGTGCCTTTGTCGGTCGTTCCAAGCGCCTGCTGTTTGCCGGTGCGGGCGTCCTGCATGTAGTAGCGGTCGCCTCTTTTGTAGAGATAGAACCGTTGTTTCATATCGTGATGACATGAACGGCGCGAGGTTCAGCGTTAGGCTGTAGCCGCCCGGTTCTGCGAAGTAGTGCCGCGTTCTGACGAATTGTCAGGCGTCAGAAAATCTTCTGGCATTTCTTCTGGCAAAACGGGGCTTTCGGGCACCTTCTTCGGGGAGTTGCGTTGAGAATCAACGCTTTCTAATTGGCTCCAGAGGAAGGACTCGGTCAGCTTACCGCTCAGTTTTCAAGGAGATACATAGCGGTTTTCCCAAGGAAAACAAGCTATTCCTGCACTATTTGACTGAATTGGATCGAATGGTTTTTAACTCGTACCCTCTCAGTTTCTCACCCACTTTCTCACCCACTTGCTGAAAGGCCGGATTACCCGGTTGGCGAAGGGGCGTAGTCTTGGCTTGCCCATTGGAGTGGTAACTTGCTTCAAAGCATTTCTGTCAAAGCTTCATTGCATGGTTATACAAGTCATTTGTATATTCGTGGCGTGCGAAAAAACGGCAAACCGGCGGCAGCTCTCTTCGAGATCGCGGAGGAACAGCAGGGCTATTTTACGGCCAAACAGGCAGCAAGTGCCGGGTATCTGCTGGGCAGCCAGGCGCACCACGTCAAAGCAGGAAATTGGATAAGAGTCGAACGAGGCATTTACAGGCTGGCTCGGTTCCCTCAATCGGATGAGGAGCAACTGGTCATTTATTCGCTCTGGACGCGCAATCGCTCGGGTGAACCGCAGGGCGTGTATTCGCATCAGTCAGCCCTAAGCATCCATGAGCTTTCGGATGTGAACCCAGCGAAACTTCACATGATCGTTCCTCCCGGATTTCGGCGAAGCACAAATGTTCCCAAGCCACTGATGCTGCATTACTCAACTCTTGATAAGAAAGAGGTCGAGCAACGGCAGGGCTTCGCGGTGACCCGTCCACTCCGTGCCATTGCGGATCTGGCGGCACCTGAGTCCGTCTCGCGGGACATTGTTGAACAATCCTTGGTGGAAGGACGGCGGCGCGGATTGATTACGGCGCGGGAGATTGCGGAACTGCGCCGTCGTGGACAAATCGCAAAATGGTTCGACGATCTGCTCGTCGCAAACACACGATGAAGGCTCCGCGACAGTACGCTTCCGCCGCCGCCTTTCGCGTCGCGTTGGAGGATCGATTGAAAAGCCTGGCACAGAAAGAAGGCATCGATCTCCAGCGTCTGCGCCGGCAGGCGGCTTTCGACCGATTGCTCTGTCGGCTGTTCGCAGAGCCGGATGCTCCGTGGCTGCTCAAGGGTGGCTACGCAATGGAGTTGCGCCTGAAAACCGCCCGAACCACGCGCGACATTGACCTGGCCATGAGACGGCTTCCAACCGCAGCGGCTGATTGGGCTGGGAATGTTGCTGGGGTGCTGGAGTCATTGCGTGAACTGGGAAATCTGGACCTTCGTGATTTCTTCACCTTTGTATTCGGCGACGCGACGCAAGACCTGGACGCCGCACCTTACGGCGGCGCACGCTTCCCCGTGGATGCGCGGCTGGCCGGGAGAACCTTCGCGAAGTTTCACCTGGACGTGAGCGCGGGCGATGTTCTGCGCGAACCGTTCGAGACACTTTCAGGCCGGGACTGGCTGAGTTTTGCGGGAATCCCCGGCACAAACTTCCCGGCAGTTTCACCGGAAGAACAATTTTCCGAGAAACTTCATGCTTACACGCTGCCGCGAACAGGCCGGGAAAACACTCGTGTCAAAGACCTGGTGGATTTGGTTCTCCTCATCGAACGCACCCGACTGGACACCGCCCGACTGCCAAAGGCTATTCGCGAAACCTTTCAGCGTCGCAAGACGCACGACGTTCCCTCCGCCCTTGTTTCACCGCCGGCCGCATGGTTCAGACCGTTTTCAGAGATGGCGACGGAATGCAATCTTGAGCCGGACATGGAGAAACATTTTGGCGTGGTCGCGCAATTCTTCAGCAAGCTGAACTTGTGACGTAAAGGGCGACCTTGACCATGAGCGTATCCGACCCCACAGATCCCCGACTTGCTGAAGTCATTGCGGAATGCCGACGGCTGCGCGAGGAAAACCGGCGATTGCGCGAGCGCATGGGAATGCCTCAAAGAGAAATTGCGCCGATAGTTGCCGCCGCGCCCGAATTGCCGGCCACTGTCACGGGAAAATCCGGCCCGGAAGAAAAGGTGAAACTGTTCCGCAGCTTATTTCGTGGGCGCGAGGATGTTTACGCGCTGCGTTGGGAAGGTCGCAATGGCAAGACAGGCTATTCCCCCGCCTGCCGGAAAATTTGGGGCAACCCGCACTCAAAACGTCCCGACGAACCGAAAGAATACTTCCCGCTGACAGATCGTGTCATTCACGACCATTTGACCGGAAAGATTACAGCGGGAGTCTATCCATTGCTCACGGACGAGACGTGCTGGTTTCTCTCCGCTGACTTCGACAAGGCGACATGGCAGGATGATGTGCGGGCGTTTCTTCACACTTGCGGCGAGTGGCAAGTACCCGCCGTTCTTGAAAGGTCACGCTCCGGGCGCGGCGGTCACGTCTGGATTTTCTTTGAAGCACCGCTGCCTGCAAGTCTCGCCCGAAAACTCGGTGCAGCCATTCTGACGCGCACGATGGAGAGTCGGCATCAACTCGGCCTGGATTCCTACGACCGTTTCTTTCCGAGCCAGGACACGATGCCCAAAGGCGACTTTGGCAATCTCATCGCGCTGCCGTTGCAACACATGCCGCGCGGCCACAGCAACACCGTGTTTCTCGATGCCGATTTCAATCCACATCCCGACCAGTGGGCATTTCTGGCGGGTGTTCGGCGGATGTCGTTCGCGGAAGTTGAAACACTCGTGCGCGACGCTGCACGCGCCGGCGACCTTATTGGAGTTCGGCGTAGTGTTACGGATGATGAACCGGAGCAAGACCCGTGGACAATGCCGCCCTCACGGAGAAGGAAGGAGGAGGCCATCGTCGGCCCGCTGCCGGAAAAGGTGAGAGTGGTCCGGGGCAACCTGGTCTTTGTAGAGAAAGAGGGATTGCCGTCCGCGATGTTGAATCGCCTGCACCGGTTGGCTGCGTTTCAAAACCCGGAATTTTACCGCGCGCAAGCCATGCGGTTGTCCACGTTTGGCAAACCGCGCGTCATCCGTTGCGCAGAGGAGTTTCCCAAGCACGTCGCCTTGCCTCGCGGTTGTCTTGATGAAATCACGGCGCTGCTCGAATCGCACAAGATTGCCGTGGAACTCGACGACCAACGATTCGCCGGCCAGCCGATTAACGTGACGTTTCACGGCCAGCTTCGTCCCGACCAGCAGGCCGCAGCCAACGCCATGCTTGCCCACGATGACGGCATTCTGTCCGCCACAACCGCGTTTGGAAAAGCAGTTGTGGCTGCATGGCTCATTGCGGCACGCAAGGTGAACACCTTGGTGCTGGTCCATCGTCGCCAACTTTTGGATCAATGGCGCGAGCGGTTGGCTGCTTTTCTAAATGTTCCCATCAAGAGCATGGGCCAAATTGGCGGCGGCCGTCGGAACGTCAGCGGAATCATTGATGTGGCGGTCATCCAAAGCCTCAACCGCAAACAGGTCGTGGATGATTTGGTCGCCAACTACGGCGAAGTGATTGTGGATGAGTGCCACCACCTTTCAGCCGTGAGCTTTGAACAGGTGCTCCGGCAGGTGAAAGCCCGTTACATCACCGGCTTGACCGCGACACCACAGCGCAAAGACGGTCATCACCCCATCATTATCATGCAGTGCGGGCCAATTCGTTATCGCGTGAATGCGAAGGAGCAGGCCCTTGCGCGTCCTTTCAAGCACGTTGTTATTCCGCGCCCGACCAACTTTCGGTTGCCGCCCTCGACCGAGAAACCGGAGATGCACGCCCTCTATGCGATGCTGGCGGAAAACAAGGCCCGCAATGATCTCATTTCCATTGATCTCGTTCGCGCGATTAAAGCCGGGCGTTCGCCGATTTTCCTGACCGAACGCACCAGTCAGGTGAACGAGTTTGCTTCGCGATTGGCCGGGTTGGTGAAACACATTGTCGTGTTGAAGGGCGGCATGGGCGTAAAGCAGCGCCGCGCCATCGCGGAACAACTGATTTCGATTCCCGACGGGGAGGAAAGAGTTCTGCTGGCGACGGGACGTTACATCGGCGAGGGCTTTGACGACGCGCGCTTGGACACGCTTTTCCTCGCCATGCCGATTTCCTGGCGCGGCACGCTGCAACAATACGTTGGCCGTCTGCACCGTCTGCACGGCAGTAAGCGCGAAGTCATCGTTTACGATTACGTGGACGGCTGTGTGCCGGTCCTCTCCGCTATGTATTCCAAGCGCGTGCGCGGCTACGAAGCGGTGGGATATACGATTCAAGATGAGTGAAGCTCCATATTCCGGCCGGTGATGCAGACTTCCTATGCGCCTTCCTGAACAGCGAGGGCAGACAACACTGATGGAACGCTGATTGTTCGTGTCCGCGTGATCTGATTCCACCCTCTTTTACCAAGAGTGCCGATTCCACGCGTGCCTTCCTAGAAGCCCGTCCCTTGGCGAAGGGAGCGCAGTCAACGGTGGAACCGCCACGCACAGGCATACGAAGCTTGGCGGACTACCTTGACGGCGCGACCGAGCCATACAATTGAGGGCGGCAGGCACGCGCCAGTCACGCCAGCACAGGTAGCATGTTCGCGGTGAGTGGGTCGCCTGTTCGTTCTGATGTTTGCGGGACTGACCCAATGGCCTCACCGCTTCTCGGCGTTACCGATGTGGTGGGATTTGAAATCGTTGAAACCAAGAAAGCGGTCGGTGCGGCTGGACGGCGCGGCGGACGGGAACGGGCGCATAGCCTTCCCGGCCCGCGCGACGGGAGGCGGCACGGGCCGCCGGATGAACCAGCACCGTCGCGGCGCGTGAGGTGGGTCGGCGGAGCGAAGTGAGCGAGCGCCGACTGACCGCACGGGCCAGCGCGGGGGGCATGTTGATTCTCGCAAGTATCGGTACAAGTTTGCAGTTCACTGCAACCGCCGCATGCGGGAAGAAAAGTCTGAACAAACTACGGCAACTGCCGCAGTCGATAGAATTTCCTGCCCGGCTGGTCGCAGGTGGAATATGCGCCCGCAACGCTTCCAATCGTTTCTTGCCACGGGCCGCTGACATCACCCGCTTCCTCCAGCACTGTCTCCAAGTCGGACCACGAAAGACTGATGCAGTCGCCAGCGCGGACAATGGCCAGCAGCGGTGCAAGGCGCTTCCTCTGGCCCAGCAGTTCGAGATCGAAGCTGACATCGGAACTGTCCACCGTGGCCTGATGAACCTCCACGGCCAGTGTGTTGGTCCCTTCTTGCAGGAAGCTCGGATCGATCCGTCCTTCAAAGAAGGTGCTCTCGTCGATGCCGAAAGTCGGCGGCTGCATGGCCAAGGTTCCGCTGCCGATGATTCCGTCCGGCATCTGGCTGCGAAACGCCTCCTTGCCGTTGAGATAGATCACGCCGCCATCATCGCGCAGGAACCCGACCGTGAGATTGGTGAACAGCGAGGCATTGGTGACGACAAATGCGTGTCGGAAGTAGGTCGTGATGAATTTGTTGTTCGGGTCCGGGCCAAAATAGATCCGTGTTACTTCGTCGTCATCACCGTAGCCAAACTCCGCCGCGCCTGAACTCCATCCTCGATCATCGAACAATGGCGTTCGCCAGATGGTGCCCAGGCTCTGGCCGTTGTCCCGATACTTCCACGTCGATCCGATTGGAACGAGCACGGTCGTCCGGGACGGGAGCGTTTGAGGAACAGTCGTGCCGTTGAATGTGAGGGTCAGCGGCGCATCGTCGCAGTCACGGCAAAACTGGATGTTGTAGGTATGGCCATTGGTCAGGTTGAGCGTGTAGCGGACGAGCACGGTCGGCGCGTTCAGATTGCGAAGGTTGGCGTAGCGGGTGACGCTGGTGGCTGGATTGACAAACGGAGGTGTGTCGAAGAAAGCCTGAAACGCGGCTCCGCCGTTGGTGCTGAACTCGCCAGTGACGCGACCGGAGGCGAAAAGCACCCCGCGCTGAAGAACGCCAAGATGTTGGATTACAAGTCCGGGTGCGGCCTGAAACGTATAGGTAATCGACCCGGTGGAGGGAGCGCTGCCAGAAGGCGAGATATACGAACAATTGAGGAAGGACGGCGGTTCGTGATTGTAGGATACGCCGACATTGATCGCATTGGTGTCCAAAGCCAGAGCGGAGCGGGGAGCGTAGGTGTAACTAAAGGTGGAAGTGTTGGCCACGATGACTTGCGCTTCAGCACGGTAGCCAAAGAACATCGCCGCCAGCACGGCGACGAAACGCATCTTGAATGGAAGGGCGATCATACGCTGATTCAAGCCACAGAGAAGCTCCGTTTCTCTCCCGACAATGCGTGAGTCTCTCATCCCTGCTCGGAATGTCAACGAATCCGAATCTCAGTTGCGGTAAACATTTGCGGGTGGGCAGCCGGCGAAGCCGCCGCTATTCTCCTGTAGATGAGACGCGACGCACGACACTGGAGGTTTCGACCCAGGATGCTGTGGTGGCTCCTGCCTGTGGCGCTTGTTGCTGCGCTCGCGGTGCCGTTTTTCAAGCCGGTCCAGTTCGGCTTCGGCGACACGAGCATCACAGTCTGTCTTCAAGTGCTCGCCCCCAACGGCCCGTTCGCCGACGAAGGCATCTTCATTCGCACCGGCTGGGACGGGCCGACCGGTTCGTTCAGCCATGCCGACACCTACGGTCTCAAATTCGGGAATCGCCTGTTGCGGCTCGATCTGGTGAACGATCCGATTGCCGCCGCGCAAAGGCGTTTGCCCAGGACACTCCCCGGCTTGATCGCCGCGATTGAATCCAAGGATTCATGGCTGAAATTCTGCGCCCTGCGGGCCTTGGCCGGCATGGGCGCGACGGCGAAGCCCGCGCTGCCGGTGCTGGTCAAAGCCGTCGAACGCGGAGACACGCAGGCGCTTGAAGCAATGTTCGCCGTGGGCAAGGCGGCGGGCGCGGATTCAATCCCCGCGTTGACCAACGCGCTGGTCGGCACCAATTCGGAGTTGCGTAAACGAACCGCCGACCTGCTTGCTGAGATCGGGCCGGCGGCAAAAGGAGCGGTTCCATCCCTCAAACAGCGTCTGGCCGATCCAGAGCCGCGAGTTGTCGCGATGGCTGCCATCGCGCTGTTCAAGATCGACGGGCAAGCGCACGGGGCCATTCCCGTCCTGGTGAAGCTGCTTGCGCACCGCGATCCCGAAGCACGCGCGGCATCGGCGGTATCCCTCGGTGAATTGGGCAGTCAGGCCGGTGATGCGGTCCCGGCGCTCGCGCAGGCATTGGATGACTCGAATCATCAGGTCCGGGCGATGTCTGCCCGATCGCTCGGACTCATCGGTGAAGCCGCGAAAACAGCCATTCCTCGATTGATTGCGAGGCTCGACGATGCCGACGGCACCGTACTTATGTGGACGATTGGCACTCTTGGCCAGTTCGGTGAAGCGGCAAAGGAAGCTGCTCCGAAGCTGAAACAGTTGGCACAGCAGCAAGGCACGGCGCGCTGGGCCGTCGAGGCGCTTTCGACAATGGGCACCGACGGCGCTGCCGCGCTGATTGAACTGCTCGGCAATGCCAACGGCAGTCGCCGCCAGCTACTTTCCCGCGCCCTCATCAAGTTCGGCCCGAAAGCGGGCGCTGCCGTGCCGTTGCTGCTGGAAGATTTGAATGGCGAAACTGTCGGTCGAATCGCAACCGCCGCTCACGTTCTCGGCCATCTCGGTGACCGGGCGAGAGTTGCGTTGCCGCGCCTCAAAGAACTGCTCGACGATGAAGATGTGCGCCTGCGCGTGGGCGCCGCCGGGGCGGTTTGGAAGCTCGAACATCAGACCAATGCCGTATGGCCGGTCTTGCTGGCTGCATTGCAGGACGAGTCCACTTATCGCGTCGGAGCGCGGCGGATGGCCGCTGAAATCCTCGGTGAAATGGGGCCAGTCGCCCAAGATGCAGTGCCGTTGCTCGAAACCATTCTGCGCGGTCAGCCGTCGAGTGAGCAGCGAATTGTTGCTGAGGCGTTGAAGAAAATCACCGGGCGCGAAATCGCTTCGGGACTCACGCCGTCTGCGGAGGCAGTTGATGAATCCCGCTGAAAGTTTGTTCCGTTTGGCAAATGCCCAGGCGGTCGGTGTCGCTGGACGGCGCGGCGGGCGGGAACGGGCGCATAGCCTTCCCGGCCCACGCGCGACGGGAGGCGGCACGGACCGCAGGATGAATCCACACCGTCGCGGCGCGTGCAGTGGAGTGGCCGAGCGAAGCGAGCGAGCGCCACTCGCCCGCACGGGCCAGCGCGGACAGAGCGCGTAGCTCAAACCGATTTTCAACGCGCGATGCGCAGGTTGATGTGATTTGTCCCCGGACGCTGGCGGCAACTTTGCTTATGGGCTTGGTGTGTTGGGTGATGATTGTCGAGACGGCCTCAATTTTGGTGTCGGCCATGTCGGAGAAGTCTGGCGATTCACGGCATCACGAAACCGATCTGATAGCTGTCGTGGATGACGATGGCCCCAATGCTTCGCATGTAATCTTTCACATACATCCCTTTGCCGGCGTCACCCTGGTTGTCGTCCACAAAAACCATTGCTCCCTTCTTCAAAAGGCTTGATGCCGCGCAAAGTTCCTTGATGTGGTGTAAAGCAGACGGATGCGGATTGCTCCAGTCGAGATCGTACGAATCCAGATAGAGGAAGTCGATTTGAGGAATTGAAACTCGGAGGCGGTAAAGTTCGGCGACAGAATCACCACAGATCACCGTTGCGTGCCGGCAGAGCTTGGCTGCGAGCGCACAGTGCTCCGGCTTGATGTCCACGGTGATGAGCCTTGCGCCGATTTCTCCGGCGATGGTATCGAGAATTCGAGTGCTGTTCCCGTCGCCGTGCCAATCGTTGTACTTCCGAATGCAGCCGGTCTCGACCATCACGAAGGATTTGGCGTTCGCGGCGGCACGGTGAATCATCTCGCGCATTTTGCGAAACCCTTCGGCCCGCTCGCCAAGCCGGGGGAAGCAGTCACCATCCAAATCCAAAGCCGCTGCCTGTTCGGGAAAAATCTCGATTGGCATTTGCTCGTTTATGATCCAGCGACCGAGCCATCGCCCCTTCTTGTCCCATGTCAGAGTGCAGGTGAGCGCGTCGGCTGAATAGAGTTCGAGGAGGACGTAATCCGATTCATGCCGCAAGTCCCAAAAGACTTCGTAGCCTGCGGCTCCCTCGCCAACGTGCCCGTTGGTCAAGAATGTCATTGGCCGTTCGTCGTACCCGACGCGCCGGTACACGAATCGTTGTTGAGTCAGTTTTTCAGCAAGTGCCCGATCCTGTTCAGATTTGCTCTCTCCGTGAAACCATCGAACTCCGAGAAGGCGGCCATTGATGCGACGGCGCAGATCGGCCAGGAATTCGTTACACTCCTTTTCAAAGAGGAACCCGGCGACTGCCTTGTTCTCACCAAACAGTTTCCACTTATCCATGTTCCGATGCTGAAAGATTCGCCGCCCTGCGAAATCGTGCTGGCACATGGTGCTTTCCAACGCCTCGATGGGCCGGGCTGGCATGGCATAGGAGTGCTTCAGTCTCCGAAACGCCATGTGGAAAGTTTCCTTGTCGCCATGAAAGTGCTGGTAGAAGAAGTCCGATTGTTCGTTATACCACATGGCAAGGGTCATTGCCGCCCAGCAGACCCGCTTGTTGACCACGATTTGTCCGCTCTCGAATTCTGGTTCGTCCTGATACGGCACTCCGCAAACAGACCAGATGGAGCGGCTGGCGGGCATCCGGCCAAAATCCGGCCAGAAGACCGCGCCAGCTTCATTGTATTCCGGCGTTTCAAACAGGAATTCCGGGTTCATCACCGCCACATTGTCCGCGTCGAGCAGCAGCACCTCCTCGAAAGGACAATGAAGAATGGCGTACGGTTTCAGTTCCCAGCCGTTGAGAATGCGTGCCGGGAACTGCTTCCTCACTTCCAGTGCATCGATGCACTCGACACCCAGCGGTTTCAGCAATTCCAGCATCGGGTCGTCCATTTCGCGCGGTCCCAAGTGCCACAGTTGGATTGGAAGATGGCAACCGCGAGAGCGAAGGATGTGAATGCACACCCAGGCATTCGTAAAATAAGTGGGGCCACCTCCGGGTATGACGATGCCCCGCCCTCGGAACCCGCCCGGATAGGGCTGAATTCCCGCGATAAACGCGTCGGCTGCTGCGACGGCATTTTTCGCGGTAAGTGGAGCTTCGTTCATTTTTGGGCCTCCCAGGGTTTCGAAATTGCAACCGTCAGCGGTGGGCTTTGGCGATCGGAGCGAGTGGCCGCGCCAACTTTTCCGCCAAAGCCGCCTGCCGAGGACTCAGATAGCTGATCGCGCCTCCCTCGAAATACATTTCAACCCGCCGGATCACATCGGCGGCGGAAATCATATCCATACAACGCGGCAGTCCGTGACGGACATCGAGACAAAGATGCTCCTTGTGATCCTTGTCATCACCATCACCCAGCGGGATGGTTCGGGATTTCCAGCATCCGCCGTTGTCGCAGCAGGAGAGCGATCCGTTGGTGTGAAGGAATTGATGGTGCGGATACGCCTCCCACTGCGACGGCTCCCGCCCGCCCGCGACCACCACACAGGGCCGGTTCTTGGGCCGGCCTCCTTTGACTTCGACCGCCGCCGCCAGATGCATCGCCAGCGTCACCGGACACAGCACCCCTTGGGCGTGGTACATCAGTCGCACCAGTTGCCGCAGGTCCGTCTTGCCGCGAAAGTCCAGCACGCCCTTCAGGTCAGGATGGCAATGGTTCCTCTCGCCTACCTGCACAAACAGAATTTTCCCGCGAAAGTAGTTGACCACTTTTTGAAACCGCTTCGCGTCCCACCATTTAATCGTGAAATCCTGTTTGCCACCGGCAACTACAATCCAGAACGGGATGTCCTCACCGGCAATCTCGCGCACCTGCGAGAACCACGACTTTTCTGGGTCGGAGATGTGGATGTCACCTTTGAACACCGTCGGCTCGATCCGCAAATCCAGCCGTTCGTTCAGAAAACGAACGAACCCGTGGATGAAATGATACGGTGCTTCATTGCTGCGATGGATGAGCGGGTATTCGCAATCGACGACCGTCACGCCCTGTTCATCGTCTTTCAGCGGTGAGACGTATGGATTGTTCTCCCAGAGCTGCGGACATGGCGTGCGCACGTCAGTGAGGAAGCGACTAGGATAGGTTTTGTGCAAGTCCCGCACCGCTGCCGTGAGCATCACAATGTCGCCCGGTGAAAGGAAGTTTCGAAGAACGAGCTTTGTTCGAGCCTCTGTTGAAGGCTGATGGCAGTTACAGGTCAGATCTTGGCAAACCCGCTGAGACATACTTTGGTTTGATGGGCTTTGAAAAACTGCCCTTGGCCATCTATTCCCTTGAAATAGTCCCTTTGCCAAGCTTGTTTGCTCGAATGCGTTGGGCAGTCTGCAAGCTTGCGCAGAAAACTTGTCCTCGATGATTGCCACTGGCCATAGGCGACGCAAATCTCTTGGTTATTCTGCAATGGCTCCTGTATAGCGACAAGACCTTCAGCCAATCCACGCGCCAAGGGAATAATCATACAGATCGGTTCTCCTTGCTCGAATGGCACACGGCAGCCTGGCCGAGTAAACTTCCAGTTCATGGTGAAAGGAGCGGATGCCCAATCTGTTTCGACTATTGCTTCGAGAGCTTGGATGCCATCTTTGAATTGATTACTTGGCCCTTTCACCAGCAAATTCACTCCATGAGGCGTGCGGAACAAATAGGGCAAGGTAAATGTGAGCACTCCGTTTCCAAAGTAGCTTCGGACACGTTGATCGTGGAAATCGCTTGTGAACTCAATCGCCAAATCGTCTTTTGAATTTCCTCCAGACCATACTGCGGAGAAAGACACGGGGTTGGTCACCAACCAGCCAGCCTGATTAGCCATCACGAGTGGCAAACAGCGATATGCGAAGCGCTGTTCCGTCATGTCCATCCACTGACGGTTGAAAGGCGCAGCTATCAGGTCCATGCCATTGGGGGGCGAAGTTTCATAAGCGATGATTGCTTGCTTGGTATTTGATCGCGGCGAAGCGCAATTCACCTCAGCCTTTCCGTCAAACATGTTCATGACAATTCGGCCGTGTTAGCTTGGTTCAAAAGAACCGAGCTTATTGCTCACTGAAAGCTCCTGCATGGTTGGTAAGTGCTTGAAAACTCCTCGGCACAGCGAACCGAATTTCGCGCGGAGCGCTTCTCGAATCAGACGACACCTTGATCTTGAAGAGAAGTTCATAGTCCCGTTCAGCATAGGCATAATCAACGACTGGGGAGTGTTCCGCTATTTTTTTTCCCATCCAGGCGTTTTGCTCTTCACGAAGCACATAGACGAAGCATCGCACAAAACTCCCACGCCCATGAGGGCCAGCTAGAAAGAGCAGCGATGGCATTCTACGTTCGTAGTCGATGGACCCGAGAAATACAGGCGGAGTTTCAACTCCAACATAATCGGCTACCAAGTTTGGAACTGTGGCGGAATGAATACTGCCTGCGCCAGTTTCATAGAGCGTGTACACCTGCGGAATAATGCGATTAGGACTTCCCGCCACCAAGAATGAATTGGCAAAACAGTGCAAAACTCCAGATCGGGCTGTCTGAATGCTTCTGTAGTAAACGCAGAGTCGAGATTTGCTGGCAAATAACAATTGAGCACGAGCCATCGTAATGTCTTTGGGCCATTCCTCCCATTCAATTACGTCTGCCGTGAGGTTCCGAATATCTGCCAACTGGAGACGTTGACTGATTAACCGAAACACGATGTTCGAAACTAGAACGTCTAGTTCGACAACAGATTTCTTGACTTGGTCAGCCGGGGAATGGGCGATTCTTTTCAACTTCAAGAGTTCCTGTTCAAGCCTGATCAAATCCGGAGTTTGTCCGTGACAGTAAAATGCAAAAACCTGAAAAATCGTCACACCGAGAGCAAACAAAAGTATTCGCGGTATCATCGAAATGGGGTGGCTAGGGTTCTTTGGTAATTGCTTCGTCTGCGTACCTCTCGGCGCTGTTGTACTGGACGTTTGGGCCAGACGGGCCGTTGGGGGAGATGCAAAAGGGGTTTCCAGGACAATCCGCAACTCCGTCATTGTTGAAGTCGCGGAGCGCAGCCGTGCCAGATGTGCCAACCGGAATGTATCCAAACTTGACCCAGCCAGCGGCTGGCATGCTTCCGCAACCCTGCGGTGGAGTGCATGGATTATTCGGAGGATTCCACCAATGGTAGCGACTTGCAAGGCCACCATTGTATCGATCATACCCTTCCAACCGTCTCATCCGTGCAGTGACAGCGGGCGGTCCCGCTGGGTGAGTGGCCAAATACGCTGCACCGGTGTCGTAGCATTGCTTGATGAATGCCATTGCAGTCGCGATGTTCTGCTTCCAGTTCCAGATGGACTCTCTAGTCAAGAGATTCAGGCTCGTTAATTGCATAACACCGTAACCGCCACCCCCTCCTTCTTCTCGTAATGGATACCTGAGATGGGAAGCGGTCCCCGGAGGTGATCCGGACCAATAGTGGGTTCCCCCGCTTTCTTGTATAGCAATCGCTTTCGCCATCGTTCTGATGTCTGCAGCATATGCAGTCAAAGTATCGATGTAAGCATTGCGCAATGTTCCCGGCAGGGCACCTCCAATGATCCAGATGTCCCTCTGAAAAGTCTGCGAGCAAAGGTCGTCTGTAGCGCCGACTTTTCGAATTCGAATCGTTACGTGTGTGATATGGCCGCCGTATATGCCAGTTCCCCAGACGATATCCCAAGTTCGCTGCCCGGCAGGCAGCCAACCCGAATCGAGTGGAGCAGGGTAGTCGTAATTCGGCGGAGCATCCTCATATTCAAGGGCACGCCCGTTGTTTCCAACAATAAACCGATATTGAATATTCGTTTCGCCAGGACAGGGACCCTCGTTTGCCGTGAGCGTTACGACCGGCATCGTAGGGCCTGTTGTCGCTGTGCCCATATTAAGGGCGAACTCCGTTCCATTTGTTGGCGACACTAATTGAATGTCGCACGGTCCCGGCGGTGGAGGCGGACCGCCGCTGGAAGCTGAGGGGGACGAGGCACTGCTGCTCGACGAACTTGAGCTGCTGGATGAGCTCGAACTCGAACTACTGCTTGACGATCCCGAACTCGAACTGCTCGAATTGCTGCTGCTGGAGGACCATGAACTGGAGGATGACCACGAACTGCTGGACCAACTGCTCGATGACTGCGAACTCGAACCCGATGATCCCGAACTGCTACTCCCCGAACTCGATCCGCTGGCACTGCTGCTTGGGCTGCCCGAACTGGAAGAGGAAGGACTGCCACTGCTGCTGGACGTCGAGGAGCTGCTGCTCGGGCCGGATGACGAACTCCCCGAGGAAGAACCACTGCTCGACGAACCTGAACTTGACTGTGAACTTCCGCTGCTAGAACCAGACCAACTGCTGGAAGAACTCGGACTGCCAGACGAAGAAGGGCTGCCCGATGACGATGGGCTGCCACTTGAACTCCTCGACGACGAACTGCTGGTCGAACTGGATGAGGATAGCGAACTGCTGGCACCCGATGAGGCTGAACTGGACGAGGTTGGCATAACCTTTCTTCCGTGAACCCTCTACTAGCAAATTACACATACGCTGGAGCGAGCGAGACGCAAGGGAAATCTTCATCGCAAATCGCAAATCGCAAATCGCAAAGCGTAAACGAGCGTAAACGCGTCAGCGGTGACGTGGTAAATCCTATCGGCGAGAGGTTGCTGAGAGTTTGGCGCGGCGGATCGACTCAGCAAAGCCCCCGATTTGAAAGGTCGGCGTGGCTGCCTACATGTGTGCCGGATTTGGTCCCGACGCGCTGTCTTCAGCGCGGGATGCGCAGGCCGATAGCGATGCCAAGGGCGATCATGCCCAATAGAACGAGTCCGATCCAAAACCAGTCGCGCCGATCATCACGCGCTTCGAGTTCTCGGCGGGTTTGTTCGAGCTTCTGGAGTTCGGCTTCGTAATCGGCCCTGGCTTTGTTCCAGACCTGCGCTCCTGCTTCGAGTTCGTGGCGGATGCGCGCGGACACGTTTTGAGCTTCGATGATTTGCCCTTGGACTTTGGTTGCGGCCTGATTCATGGCCTCGGTCTGCCGGGTGACGATGGCGGAAAGGGCTTCGGCTTTGGCGTCGGCGGTGTCGGAGAGGTTCTGCACCAGCGCGGCGGTTTGCTGGCGGTAATCGGCCAGCTTGAGTTCGGTGAGTTTGCGGGATTCGTCCAACAGTCGCGGGATCACGGCCGCTGCGCGCCATTGGGCGCGGGTGAGCAGGGCCAGTTGGACGGGGAAGGATTGCTCGTCGCCCTGGCTCCATTCGTGGACGAGGCGCATGAGGCGCTTCACTTCTTCCGGGGATGCGTCTTCGCAGAGCCAGTCCAGATCGGTCTTGGGCATAACCTACTCGCCCAGGTTGAGCGCGCGTTGTTTGGGTTGGGGTTTCTCCGCAGGTTGTGACCACGGAGATTCTTTCGGAACAAGTGATGGCGGCAGCAGCAGTTCGGCAATGGCGTGATACTGCGGGAACATCCGTTGCATGGCCCATTGCATCTCGCCGGCCAGCATCCGTTCCAAATGTCCGGCTTCGGGATGGGTGACTTCGGCAAAGCTGAGTTTACGATCGGCCTTGGCCTCGGCGCGTTTCATGGCCAGCATCGTGATCGAGGTCACTACCGGCAACGTGAGTTCTTTCGCGCCGAACTTCCGCAACTCGGCTTCGAGTCCCGATCTTCTGAACAGGTCGGTGCGGACCTTGGCCGGGTTATGGACGATGACGTAATCCACGCGGTCGCCGGCGAAGCAGAAGAGATCCATGAGATTGTTCATGCTCTCGGTGTCCTCGCTGGGGAACAGGAAGAAGGTGAAGCGGATGCCCTCGGCGGCGAGCGTTTCGAGCATCTGGAGTTCATGCAACGCCTGCACGATCAAGCCGTCGGCCTGCGCGCGGCAATCCACCAGATGCACGGGCGCATCGCTCCGCGCCACCGTGCGGAAGAGTCCGAGCAAGGTGGACTTGCTGTCGTCGTCATTGCCCAAACGATACGACTGCACTTGTTGCGGATGACGGTCGCCGAAGGTGCGATGCCGGTCATCGAGATCGGAGCCGGTCCACTGGAGGTTGAGCCAGTCGAGCCAGGCGGCGCGAAACTCGATCTCGAAGCTTTTGCCGAGAGAGCCTTTGGATTGTGGATTGAGATGGATGCGTTTGTTCATAGGTACTCGTCAGGGTTGAAGGATTTGGGATTGGGACGTTTGAAATCAGACTCAGGCAGAGCCGGCGCGATGGCGGGCCGGATGGCCGATGTTTTTGCGAGTTGGGATTCCGATGATGCCGGACGGGAGGCAGATTCATCCTCCCAATGCGCGGGCCGCTTGAGCCGTCGGCGCATGAAGCGATAGGGTGCGTAGAGCGTGACGTGAACGCCCTTCTCGCTGGCGAGCAATCCGGCGATTTCCTTCCACGTCTTGCGCTGCCGCCGCCACTGGCGGATCGCCTCGAAGTGCGGTTCCATCGCGCTGTGATGCGCCCTGCCGCCGCGCCGTTTTGGCTGCGATGATTCCATCGGCATCACGGTACGCGCTGCGTGATGAAGCGCGTTAGCGAGCAGTGGACGGGTTTGGCGGAATGGTGCCGGGGTTAAGTCGGATACTGATTTGGAGGATCAAATTCCCGACAAAATGCGGCCAACGGCGGCAATCCGCCGCGCCAATGGGCGGTCGATTGCGGCAACTGATTTGCCGCCGGTTGCTGCTTGTTGCTCCTGCCGCGACTGCGGCCCGGTTCGTTGCGCGTCCAGCGCAAGGGGATGGTGTTTACCTCATCACGCGCCTTTCGATTCCAGAGAAGGCGCAGCGAAAATCGGGCTGCATGGCCCGCCGCCATCGTGACAAAGGAAGATTTCACGGACGATGATTCGTGACGAATGCGGATCGATCTGGCCGGCGCAACCGTCCTCGCGAGCGTGGCGATTCTGCCGCGAACTCGTCATTTCATGAATGTGTAAATCTTGCACCGACCACTGCGCGGTTCCTGATGGCTTGCCTCCACATGACAACACTCCACCACAAGACCAGCCGGATGGAGGGCCGCATTTCGTGTATGTGATACATCTCCGTCCGGCGCGTTTCGGGTAAAGAGTCCTGTGATGAAAGTCATGGGCAAATGGCAAAAGAGTGGTCGCTCGCGGTCGAGAGTGACGCCATTGCCTTGCGCGGCTGATGGTGCCCAGGACGCACCGTCGCATGGCCATCCTGGTCTGATGATGAAACGCCCCACGCTGCCGCCGGGTCGCGTCACCAAGGCAGGATTCACTTTGTGCCTGTTGGGCACAATGGCCGGTGCCCCCATCACCTAAGCTGATCCGACCATGTTCACCGTGGCCACACAACGCGACTTGGGCCGGGCCAAGGATTACTTCGACGAGCATTTGAGCGAGTACTATGCGGCGGGCGAGCAGCGTCCGGGTCAGTGGATCGGTCTGGGCGCGGGTCAATTGGGCTTGCCGGAAGGACAAGCCGTCGCGAAAGAAGCCTTTCACGCCCTGTGCGAAAACGTTCATCCTCGAACGGGCGAACGGTTGACCCTGCGCCAGAACGAGGCCGGGCAGCGGCGCATCTTCTATGATTTCGTCTGCTCGGCCCCCAAGTCGGTGTCCATTCTCGCCGTCACAATGAATGAGGAGCGGCTCGTCCATGCCCACGAACAAGCCGCCGCCCTGGCCCTGCGCGAACTGGAAGCGTTGGCCGGCACCCGCGTGCGCCTGTCGGGACAGCAACGAGACCGCAAGACCGGCAATGTCATCGCCGCGCGGTTCACGCACACGACTTCCCGCGCGCTCGATCCGCAGTTACACACGCACTTCACGGTCTTCAATGCGACGTTCGATGCCGCCGAACAACGCTGGAAGGCACTTCAGGCCGGGGCGATGTACGAGGCGACCCGCTACGCAACCGAAGTCTATCGCAATGAGCTGGCCCGGCACGTTCACTCGCTGGGTTACCGGACGGCTCCGGCGCGGCACGGGTTTGAGATCGAAGGCGTGAGTGAAGCGGTCTTGCAACGCTTCTCCAAACGCTCGGCCAAACGGGACGTTCTGAAACGCGAGTTGGAAGGACGACTGGGCCGGGAGTTGTCCAACAATGAAATCTCCGACGTGGTGCATTGGAACCGCGAGAAAAAGATCCGGGACATCACGGCGGCCGAGGTTCGTGAACGGCACCTGGCCGAGTTGTCTTCCGAGGAACGGACATCTCTGCTGGCCGTGCGTCACCCGGCGACCGGCCAACCTGTCGTTGAACAGCCCGTCACCGAGTCGCAAGCCATCGCCCACGCCACGGCCCATGTTTTCGAGCGCAAGTCCGTGGCCTCGGAGCAGGAACTGTTGGAGGCAGCACTGGTTCAAGGTCGGGGTCAGGTCGCGTTGCCCAGGCTCAAGGAATCGTTGCGCCAGTCCCCCGAATTGATCGCGACGGACAAAGGCTACTCCACACACGAGATTTTGCGGCTGGAAGTGTCCCTGATTGCCGCCGTCACGGATGGCAAATCGGCGGTGGCTCCGCTGAACTTCGATTACCGCCCGGCGGACTGGTTGAGTCCCGATCAACGAACGGCTCTGCATCATGTCCTTCGCAGCACCGACCGCATCACCGGCTTTCGCGGTCTGGCGGGCACGGGCAAAACCACCGTGCTCAAGGAACTGCACGCGGCGTGTGATGGATACTCGCTGCGATTCTGCGCGCCCACCGCCGCCGCCACCGAGGTCTTGCGCAAGGAAGGTTTTCAGGCCGTCACGCTCGAATCGTTTCTGCGCGAAGATGGACGCCAACTGACTCCCAAGTCCGTCATTGTTCTCGATGAAGCCGGGGCGGTGGGCGTGGACGACATGGCCTGGCTGCTGCGGTTGGGTGTTCGGGTCATTCTTTGCGGCGACACCGGCCAGCATGGTTCGGTGAAACGGGGCGACGCGCTCCGCATCATTGAGGAACATTCGCCCTACACGTTCGGACAACTCACGCAAATCCGCCGCCAACGCCGGGCCGACTACCGGCGCGTCGTGGAACTCGCCGCCACGAAGCAGACGACGGCGGCCTTCGCGGAATTGGAACGGCTGGGCGACATCACGGAGCTTGCGCGTGATGACGTTCACCACGCGGCGGCTCAGGCGTACGTCACGGCGACGGCGGAACGAAAATCCGCTTTGCTCGTCGCGCCTACCTGGGCCGAGATCGAAGCCGTCACTTCGCATGTGCGATCCGAATTGAAGACACGCGGACAGATCGGCCCGGAGGAGCATGAGTTCCGCGTTTTCGATTCGCTTTCGTGGACAGAGGCGCAGAAATGGGACGCCCGGCGGTATCGCGCCGGGCAGATGCTGCGCTTTCATAAGGCGGCGGGCGGCTTCGCGCGCGATGAATCGGTTGAGGTGGTCGGAGTGGTTGGAAGCTCGCTTCGAGTCCGGCGCGCAGACGGTTCGGAAAAATCCTTCCCGCTGAAGCGCGATGCAAAATCGAGTCGAGGCTCCGCCTCGTTTGATGTCGGGGAAAGCAAGACGCTGACGGTGGCTCCTGGCGACAAACTCCTGTTGCAATCCAACCGGGCCAAACGGTTCACCAACGGCGAACTCGTCGATGTGAAGTCGGTTCAAACCGGTTCCATCACGCTCGCCGATGGCCGGGCGTTGCCTGCCGATTACAACACCTTCACGCACGGTTACGCCGTCACGTCTCACGCCGCCCAGGGCAAGACCGTCGATGCCGTGTTCATGGTCGCCTCGTCTCGCTCTTTAGCGGCCGTGCATCGCGAACAGTTTTACGTCTCCATCTCGCGGGGACGGGACGAGGCCCGGGTCTTCACCGATGACAAGGATTTGCTCCGCGCCCACGTCACCGATTCGAGCGCCCGCCTCGCCGCCATCGAGGTGGTGCCGGTGATTCCCAAACGCCGCCTGATCTCTTTGGCGCGGCAAGTCGCCCAACGCGTGGCTTCAACCGCTCGGTGGCTTCGCGAAACTCTCTGGCCGACCCATGCTGTTGAATCTGCGACACCAGAACTCTCCACTGCCAGGCAGGGCCGGGGCCAGCGCCTTTGACGTATGAAACCGCTCACCGACCAGGAACTCGACAAACTCGCCTGCCTTGAATCCTCGCAGATTTACACGGCCAGCATTCGCATCCGGGCTGATGACCGGCGTGCTTATTGTTTTGCGACCAGCCATTACCTCGACGCGTTAATCGAAGCCAATGCCGACCGCCAGCCCAATGCGCCCATCCAGCGGTTGACGCTCCGCTTCACCTCCGGCGAGGTCGTGGTTCTCGGCTCCGGCCTGGAGCGTATCGAGGATCGACTGGCTGAAAGCCACTTGCGCGGCCTCAAAACCGTCGAACCGCGCCATGCCTCACTGCTCAAGTTCGGCCCGATCATTTTGTCCATCTCCGTCCATCGAAAGGAGGAAGTATGAGCGTCTCGGTCAACGAACGAGTCAATGGTCACACCGGCAACGGCGTCCACAAACGCGATGACAAGCCCGTGCTCATCGCAAACCACGCGCGCGACCTGTTGAACCTGCGCCGCCTGCCCGCCATGCTCACCGTGGCGCAAACCGCCGTGCTCCTGAACCGGGGCGAGCACGACATCCCCGTGCTCGTGCGGGCCGGATTGCTGAAGCCATTGGGCGATCCGCCGCCCAACGCGGTTAAATTCTTCGCCACGGTCGAGGTGCTCGAACTGGCCGACGACCGTCAGGCGCTCGACCGCATCTGCGCGACCCTCACCGAATACTGGCGCGGCAAGAACGAAAGCCGCAACGGATCAGACTGAGCGGCCTCATCCGGCGCGGCGATCCGGCAGCTGGCAGCGGAATCACCTGGACTCTCCTTCAACCGCCGGTGACGCGGCGCAGAAGGCGTAAGGGAATTTTGGCACTGTTGGCAAACAGCGCACAAGGTGCACGACGACACAGGCCATTTGGCAGGCCAGCCCGCCTTGAGTGGATGGCTAATGCTGTTTCTCCCTGCGTCGCCGACACTCGATTAAGGCCGGCTGCACCCAGGCGATGTCCTCTCCCGGTGGCGCTGCGAGCTGCGAGGGACCATGCCTCCAATGCACGTTCATTCCTGGGATCGGTGATCTCCATCCACAGAACCCGCAACCGGCAGACAGGACAAGCCCACAGGGATTGATGACTGGAAAGAGGGTAATTGGATGGGACAGGCATTGGCGGTGAACCAGCCGGTGATTCCTCGGATATGCCTGCCACAGGGCCGGTTTCAGATTGGCGCTCCAAGTGATGGTAACGCTGACGCATGACGTAGCGCCGGTAGAATTGATGCACCCCTTGAAAGGTGATCGCGCAGCCTTTCTCGGCCCGGAGAGCTTCGGCGATTTCCTTCCATGTCCTGCGCCGCCGCCGCTGTTCCCGGATGAACTCCACGAACGGTTCCAACCGGCTGTAAAACGCGCGTCCGCCGCCGGATTTGCTCCGCTTGCTCGCCGACACGTCGTTGCTGGCTGCCGTATCCATTACCGCCAGCTTACCGTGCGAGTAGGTGAATCGGTTACCGGACAGTGGGCGGGTTAAACGGAATGGTGCCGGAGTTAACCCGACTTCCGCAACTGGGGCATGAGGCGGGGTGGGCAGGGTGATTTTGTGGGGGGGTTTGACCGGGCGAGGCGCAAAGGTCGCCACTACATCGGCTCGCGACTCAGTGGGTTTTGACCGGGCGGATGCGCGGGGGTGGTTGCGGGGGCAAGGTCAGATGGAGCCGGGCCAGCAGCAGCGCCACGTCGCGGTCCGGTTCGGTGCGGCGCACCAGGAGCAGTTCCCGGCCGTCGGTGGTGGGCACGCGCACGTCCAGCAGTTGCAGCGCGGCCAGTTTCTCCAAGACCACGCGCGGCATCAATCCGCCGGCCAGCGCTTTGAGGCGCTGGCGCAGGGTGATGGAGAGGCAGTAGGCCAGGAAAGCAACGAAGAGGTGGGCTTCGATGCGTTCGGGTTTGTGATGGTAGATGGGTCGTAATCCCAGATCCCCTTTGAGAGTGCGGAAGGCTTCTTCCACGAACACCAGCTGCATGTAGCAGCGCCAGAGCAACTCGGGATCTGCCGCGCTGAGGTTGGTGCGTAACAGATACCGGCCTTCGCGGCGGCGGATCGTGCGCAGTTTGGCGCGGTCCAAAGTGTAGGTGAGTTTTCCTTCCGCATCCACGGTGGCGGGCACCAGGCCGGCGGCGACGCGTCCGGCCCGGGCGCGGGCGGCGCCGAGTTTCTCCAGCCGCTGGTCGCGGGTGAGTTTCTGCTTTTGGATTTCGCCCAGGCGTTGCCAGAGGGCTTTGAGTTTGCGCCGGCGCAGGGCGCGTTCTTTCTCGGTGCGGGCGCCGCTCTGGGCCAGCACATAAACTTCGCCGTCTTGCGCCAGGAGCTTCACGCGCAGTTGGGGACGGATTTCCTGCCAGGGTTTTTCGGCCAGCTCCTTTTCGAGTTGGGTCAACCGGCCTTTGGGAGTGCCGACCAGATAGCTGACCTTGGGATCGCTGCGGCGCAGTTCCTCGAGCACCGCTTCGGTGGGGATGCCGCGGTCCATGACCCAGATGCGCTCGGCGCTGCCGTAGCGCTTTTGGATCAACTGGAGCATGCCGCGCAGGGTGGTCTTGTCGGCGGTGTTGCCGGGGAACATCTCGTAGGCCAGCGGCAGGCCTTCGGGCGTGACGACCAGGGCCACGATCACCTGCACGCAGTCGCTGCGTTTGTCCCGGCTGTAACCGAAACGGCGGGGATCCGTTTGGTCCTCGGGCACGTCGCATTCGAAGTAGGTGCTGGTCAGGTCGTAGAGCAACACGTCGAACTTCGCGCCGAAGAGATCACTCCAGCGCTGACGGAGATGGGTGAAGAGTGCGTCCTTGTGTTCGAGCAATCCGTCCAGGCCGCGATAGAGCGTGTCGTCCTGCGCCAGGCGTGGGTCGGCATCAAGCAGATCGGCCAGCGCGGTGGTGCCAAACCAATGCCGGTGCAGCCGCCACTCGCTGCCGGGCGAAAGCAGGCGGTAGAGCGTGAGCACGCGCAGAACCTTCTCCCAGTCCGTGCCTTCACGACTGATGCCCAGGCGCGGGGCGAAGAAGGTGTCGAGCTGGAGTTCGCGCCAGAGTTGGTCGCGCGAGCCAGCAGGCGCCCCAGGTGCGGGGCCGGCAGAGTTGCAACTGGTCCAGCCGCACCTGCACGGCGGGCGTGTCGGTGTGGGCGGGCGTGCGGTCCTCGGGAAAGAGCGCGCACGGGCGGGAACTGCCCTGCTGTTCATCGAAGACCGCGATGGACTTCTGCCAGGCGGCGCGCTGGGAGTCGTTGATCTCACCCAGGTAGAGGACGTGGCGCTGCCCGACCGAGCGGCCGACGCGGCGGCTCTCGACGATGGACCAGGAGCGATGCTCCTTGCCGTCCTTCTTGCGGGTGCTGCACTTGAGAAACATGGCGGCAGTGTAGCCAGAAAAAGTGCGGCGGGAAGGGGTCGGGTCGCCACTACACGGACTTTGGGAACCTCAAGTGCGGCAATCCTTGGGAAACTCACCCACGGCAACCCCGAAAAAACTCAAAACCCAGGTCCAGTAGCGGAAGTCGGGCTAAGCCGGGCGGCGAAAAGAGGCCACGCGTTGAACTCCTCAACGCAAATCAATGGCGGGAGCCGAGTCGCTCGCATGATAATCGGGCCACCGCTTTGCTTTGCGACGCTGACATTCCAGGAACGCTTGGTGTGCCCATCGCTCGTCTTCCTGCGTCCCGACCACCGACAGCCACTCCGCCAGCGCACACTCGTTCTGCGGATCAGTGATCTGGTTCCAGACCGCGCGCTCCGTCGCGCTCTCGTGTTGCCAAGGTTGCGAAAGCAAGCACGCCTGTCCGCGTTGCGCGGCGTCTGCTGCTAGCATGGCCTCCCGCAGATCCAGCCACAACGCCAGCATCCGGCTGGCTCGATGGGGGCCGAAAGACAGGTAGCGCGGAAAAGTGTCACGGATCAGGCAGACTTTGCACACGATAGAAGATGGTACTGGCGACAGGATTGGTGGCCCCTTTAGCGGTGGTGGGGGCACCCACGTTCTGCCACGGGCCGGTGGCCACGTTGGTCGTGCTTTGCAACTGATACCGTCCGGCACCGCCGGACCAGCCGAGGATGATCTTGCCATCGGCCTGCGACACATCCGTGAAGAGCAGCGGCATTCGCGCCAGCACTACGGCTGCATTAGTGCCGTACTGCGAGCCAGTGCCATAGGCGAAGTGTTTGCCATCGGGCGAAACGGCAAAACAGAACGCCTCCAGATTTGTGTAAGTTAGCAGCAGTCGGCCGTCCGAGACGCTCCAAAATCGAACCGCGCCATTGGAGAGCGTCAGCAGTGACTTGCCATCCGCCGAGAATCGGGCCCGGCCCAGTGGAACAGTGCCCAGCACGATATACTCGCTTCCACCGCCCCCGCGAATGATACGTTCCAAATTGCCGTCAGACACCCGCCACAAACGGGCGTCGCCGTCGGTGGCAGCGGTGGCCAATAGCGCGCCGTCGGGCGAAAAATCCACGGACGTCACTTTCCCCGAATGGCCCGCCAAATCCCGCACGCGCATGCCGTCAGAGACACGAATCAGTTTAGCCGTATTATCGCTAAAACCTGCGGCTAGCGTTGCGCCGTCCGGAGAAAAGCGCGCATCGAATGACCCCTCTACGTCTGAACAACAGGAAATGCCGAGACCCGGGGGTTGGACGGGGCCGGCAGCCAGGCCGCTCTCAATCGAAGCGGTTGCAAATAGGCGACTGTCCGGGGAAAAGGTCGCCGCGTAGGGGGCATCGTCGCTGTCTTCCGTAAATGATCCAAGTATTCTCGTCCCATCGGAGAGCCGCCAGATGCCGACGCCGCTGCCGCCACTTCCCGCACCCAGCATGGTGAGATCGGGTGAGAGCGAGACGCTGGTCGCCTCAGATCGCATCGAGAACGTATGCAGGATAGTCTTATCACTCACCCGCCAGACGCTTGTCGTTCGCGCTAAACAACTGGCAAGCATCGTGCCATCGCCGGAGAAAGCGACGCTGATCACCGGCCTGCCAAGAATGTATGTATTGGTGCTCCAGACAATATCGGGCAGAGCTTCAGCCGATGCGTTTGATAATGGCACCAGCATTTGCAACGCAAGCACCAACGATGACCAGTTAATAGCTGAACTTTTCATAATACTTCTTCGGCTGAATTATTGCCGCGTGATGGTGATTTGTTTGGTGTAAGTGCCGGTCGGCTGCAGGGGCTGCCCTAAGCGATCAAAGCCTTGGACAGTGATGACGTTGGCCCCAATCGCTAAGGTCAGGGGCAAATTCCAAGTCGTGACTGTTGGCCAGACCAGCGTGCCAGCGGTGGCTGTCGAACTGCTCATCTGAGTGGTAACGACTTCCACTGGAGCGGTGCCTGCGAGCGTCACGCTGCTTTGAGTGGTCGTGAAGTTCTGGCCGTTGTTGCTAGTGATGGCGAACACAGGCGGCGATTGTAACTGCGGCTCAGTCAGAATCTTGTTACGCCGTTGATCGAGGTAAGTCGTGGTGAAATTTATAGGCCCTGTAGCAATGCCATTGTCAGCCAGTGCCCTGGTCGCGGCATTGAGAAATGCATTGTAGGCTGCGGTTTGCATCGGCCCGTTGGCCGCGTCTCTCAAACCACGCAAGTAGGCCCGCTGAAAGGGCGGATGATTAAACATTCTCTCCACTTCGGGATTCTGATTCTGGGGACCCGCAAGCTGATTTACAAAGCTGTAGAGACTCGTGCTTGCAGGATCATTACGAACGTAGTCGAGATCCCAGATGATCAGTTCCCACAATTTGCCAGGAGCCTTGTAAGCGTACATGTTGTGGGCAAGCCAATAGCCGTAGCTATCAACATTGCCGACAGCCCGCTGCAAGGCAAAAGTCCGCATCCAGTTCTCCATATTGGCCTGGCCTTCGACCGCTGATGTGACGAGCGGATTTTGAGCCATGACATCTACCAAACCAAAGAGCGTCGTGTAATCGTTTTTGAAGCCCTGTTGTTTCTCAAAATTCCACCGATACCGTGCCACGTTCTTCGTTCCATCCGGGCGGTTATGAACCGTAAAATTAGCCGGCTGGTAACTACAACAAGGCACATTGACCGCTCCGTCCGTCGTCTGCCGCCAGACCTCTAACTTGAAAAACTCGCCTTCATCCGCGCCAGGAAACCATTGCTCCAGAAACTCTCCTCCGGGCTTTTGGGAGTCTTCATACACAACGCCTCGAAGCTGGCCGTTGACGTGCAAATGCACGAAACTCCGCCTGAGAGAGCGCACTCCCATTTGGTCCGCCAGCCAGTAAGCTAGTTGTTGCTCCGCGACAATGGAGCCAGTGTCTCGTGGTTTAAGAATCAGATCCGTCGCACCGAATAACTTTTCGTCCTTCGAGAGACCGATTCGATACCCGCACACACTGTTGAGAGGACCGTTGTAGTTAAACACGGTATTGGGGCTTCCACTGTATTCGGCTCCGGCGTTATATAATGCACGGATTCCGTCATACACGAACGTAACATCAAGCCCGCTATTATGGCCCTTTCGCCTCGTATTCCATTGAGTGAGCGTGGCTTGGCTCATCCAAAACCTATAACTGCCGAATCGGACTCCGGTGGTCGTTGGGAGTGTTTCGCCAAATCGGACTAGGCATTCCCGGCGCTGTGTGTCTCCTGGGTACACGATTTCCTCTGGAGGAAAGCGCGAACTGACGCTTAATGAGTCGATGGCTTCAATACGGAAGGCCACGAGAGTGTTGGCTGCTTGGCCGGGTATCTTCGCGGTGTAGAGACCGTCCCCCCCAAGACGATCGCCGTCTGTGCCGGCATCGTTCATCTGAACATCGGTTAGGGAAGTATTGGGATCTGTTCGATATCGCAAGAGAATTGAGGCGATACCGTTCGGATCGTGAACTCGCGCCGTAACGAGAACCGCCTCATTTGCCTTGGGAAGAACAGGGAAATGACTGATTTCGGTCAGGGCTGGACCGATGTTAACATCTCCTCCGCTGTTCACTAATCCCGGCGACCCGAGACTCGCGGGGACACTCAATGTTCCCGCCGCTTCCAGCCAGTTGGCACGAAGGCGAAAAACAATCTCGGGATGCCCGCGCAACCACCGCACCTTGGCACGAATTGTGGCTGTGGAATTAGCCGTCAGTGCTGGCGACCAGTCTGCGGACAGAATCCTGTTGTCCAAGTAATCACCAGTGCCCGTGGACCGTAGGTAGAGGCAACCGCCATTGTCGTTGTAGCCGCCAGTAGATGACCACGCCGAAAGGTCATGGCTTCCTTGAGGAGTCCAGCCGCTTATCCCGGAATCAAAAGTGCCGTTGCCATTGCCGTTGCCGATCTTGTACACGCCTCCGGCAGCGATGACCTCTACATTATCCACGAGACATTCGCCCACGCCGAGAAGTATTATCTCCAGCGCATTGATCGGAGATGAGTCGGGATAACCTTGAATCAGTGTGCCATCCACGGTTTCCACTGTCGTCCAGGTTGCGCTATTCGGTGCTGTAGCATCACCCCAGTTCGAAGGTAGCCGGTTATTGGAATGATGATCCCTCAGTTCGAGGCTTGCACCGTCGCGGTCGATCCATCGGCCCCAGCGTCCGCCGTCCCCGTATGTCACTTCATCGACTACGACGCCAGTACCCGCGCTGTTGTTGATTAGTGCGATGCGTTCACCGGAATTTGCCAAGCCACTACCTCCAGGAAAATTGCCGACAAGATTCACGCCATCGGTGAGCTGCCCCGCCGGATAACGAGCAGCCAAAGCTTGCTTGTTTCGCGCCACTACAACGAAATTTCCCGGTTGGAGAGTGAAGGCGGTACTAAAGGTAAACCCGACTCCTGATATGCTCCAGCCTTGCAATGACTGGGCTGTCGCACCGGCGTTGTAAAGTTCGATATATTCGTCGTCGTCATTGCCCGAAATCGGATTGAACATGAGTTCATTGATGACGATGTTTCCTGGTGATGTCGCGCCACCGCGGATCAAGGCCGCACCGTTGGGATTGCCTGGCGACTGCACGGCAAGCTGGTTGAACTCGGAAGCACCGTTGGGCGTGCGTCCCATGCTGATTCCGTCTTCCTGTGAGAAATAGCGCACGGCATCAAGTACACGGATGCTTTGCGCGTTCGCAAGCCATGGGCTCGAAAGAAAGACTGCTCCGCCGCTGGCGGGAAGTCCGAATGTGAAAGAGCCAGCTTGGTTTCGGACAAAATGGACGTAATTGCCTGAGTTCAGAACTGTACCCAATGGGATAGAAAACTTAACAAGATTGTTGGAAGAGTCCGATAGGAAGCAGCCGGAAATATCCACCGATACGTTTCCTGCGTTGTAGAGTTCGATGTAATCCTCCTGACCTGCCGTAGGATCCGCGAGGAATTCGTTTATTTTGATGGCATCCAGTGGATGGGGCAGACTGTTTTCTGCGACGCCGGGCGAACCACCGATTGACCGGCTGGCGGCCCAAGCTCGGGGGTCATTTTCGCCGTAGGACGGCCTGCTCAACACCAGCGCATGACCTGCGCCGTCCGCGTGCAGCGGCCACGGGGCGTCGTCGTCATACTCGACATCCAAGAGCACCGAGATCTCCGTGCCCTGTGCTTTGACAAGCCGAATGCGCTCGGAATTGTCGGATAAATCGCGGCTAAATATTCCGACTTGATTCGGAATAGTGCTGTAGCTGGCCGAGTTGCGCACCACGAGCAGGAACGCATTCGGAGCGAGAGTGGTGCTAGCAGGAAAGGTGAACACCAGTCGGTTCACAGGATTGTCGCCGAACCAAAGTTGGTAGTTGGAAAGGTCAATCGTGGCGAAATGAGTGTTGTACAGTTCGATGTAGTCCAAGGCATCCCCACCTGCCGAGTGGTACATGATCTCGGAAATCACCAGCGGCGTGCGGCGACTGGATGGGCCGAGTCGTTCAGTGGGCCGGATGGAGTTCACATGGGCAAGATACTCCTGAAGATTGGAAATGCCATCGCCGTCGGCATCCTGGGCGGCATCGGCGTTGCTCTTTGGATTCAGGCTGTTTGCCACTTCCCAGCCGTCTGACATCCCGTCGCCATCGGTATCAGCAACGTCAATCCGGGTCTTGGAGACGATGGTTTCGTAGCCGTCTGGTAAACCGTCACCATCCCAATCCTGGGCACTCCCGGCCTGGAAAAAACCGTTGCCGGGAGGCATGTTCACCGTGAATGTGGATTGATTGTTCGCCCCGCGATAGTGCAATTGCCACGGGAGATTCAGGTCCGAAGTGTAGTAAATATTGTAGATGAAAGGTGCTGCGACATCAAGGAGGTAAAGAGTAATGTTTGGAGGACTGATGTCGCCGCCTGACGGCACTTTGAGTCGCGCGAGCGCGTTGCCGCCCTGGCTGCTCATCACTGCAGCAGCGATGAATTCCGCGTCCTTGTTTGCTGCATTGCCATTGGATGCACGGTTGAGCGAAAATGCATCGATCGGATTGGTGCCCAGCGCCAGTTCGCCGCGATTGGAGATAAGATCGCCATCGGCATCGTCGTCCGCGTCGTTCACACCATTGCCATTCGTGTCCCAAAGCAGCGGGTTAGTGACAGTGCTGCCGATGAGCACGATCTCCTGGTAGTCGGTCAACCCGTCGCCGTCGGTGTCTGCGAGGAACATGTCGGTTTCGCCAGTGTCGCGCGCGCCGTTTCCGTTTTTGTCCTCAACGAGATTAAGCAATCCGTCGCCATCACTGTCGTTGGGCATTCCGTTTGTACCGATACCGGAGTAATGCAGGCCAATATCGACCACTGAGTTAGCCTCCAATACTTGATTGGTAGTAGTAGTGAAATGAAAGAGACCGGCATCGGCGGCGCTTTGGCTGCCGGCGTTGATCAAGACGCTTGTCGTCGGAAGATAATGGCGGCCCAATGCTCCGGCTTCATAAGTCAGGCTGACGAGCACCTTGTCAGTGCTGTTGGTCGGGAGCAAGCGGTCGGAGCCAACGAGGTACGCGTTATGGCTGTTGGAGACGTTCGCGAAATATGGAATGGCCGTCTTGTCGAACAGATTGTCTCGAATCGAAGTGTCCGTGTTGGGGAACAATTCAAGCGTTCCACCACGGAACAGGTTGTTACGTATCGCTACTCCTGGAGTGGCACTGAAATCCGCTGAGAACAACACGCGATCCCACAGGCAGTTCGTGACGCCTACGCTGCTGCCGGAAAGATTGTAAGTGCTTCCACCGTAAATCTGACAATCTCGCAACGACAAAGCTGCAGGCTGCCCATACGCCAGTATGATTTCATCAGCCACCGTGGCAATCTGTGCAAAGCGTAATGAAATCGAAGGGACAGGGTTGGCGCTCCACCACGGCAGCACCAAGGAATAACCGTGTCCTGTCCAAGCGTTGTTGGCCTGCTCCTGGACGAGATGACACCGGGGCATACGGACGAGATTGGTCGGAGAGCCTTCTGCCACGAGGCGGGCACCGCCTGCCAGGAGCAAAGCATAATTGCCCGGAGCAGAAATTGTAAGCCCTACGACGGTGCCGGCGGCAACGGTCAATTGGGCGTTCGTCATCGAGATAGAACCCAACACATGGTCCAGTATCGGATAGTGGAATCCAATGTCCGGTGACGCACCGGCCCCGTAACGAAGCGTGGCACGCGGATTCAGCACCGTATCGGCGACAATGGAGCCGTTGGTGGAAAGGAGTGGCGGTTGAGTGGTCCGGGCGCGAATCTCGCTCAGAAGACTTGCATTGATGTTGGTTGTGCCCAGTCCTCGGTAGGCTGTCCCTGATAAATAGTGCGCACCCGCCCCAACGACGGTGAAGACCGATGATGATGTGGTGTTCGAGGCATTGTTCGCGCCGCTATATGTGCCGACATTCGTTACAGCAACGAAAAGGGAATTGGTCAATAGCGTGGTGCTGGACGGCCCTGACCAGGTGTCCCAATTCAGATAATTGGCGGCGCTGGCTGTGAGATGTTCAAAGCGCATGGTGGCCGAAGCAGCGCCGCTGCCAGACACGACACGATCCGCCAAGTGAACCAGCACGTTGCGCAATCGCACATCAGCGTAATAAGGAGTGAAGGCGGATGAACAGTGGACAATTTGCACATGTTTGACTTCGTGGCCCGTGCCCGTGTAAAAGGAGAAGGCGGTGTAAGCGTGGGACACCCGGACGTGCTTGATCGTGGCCGTTTGGCCGGACGTGTACGAGTCAATCTCCAAGGCTGGGAGGCCGCAATAATTCGTCCACGGATTGCCTGTGCTCCACGGCAGACTTTCACCGATGCTGTTGTCGTTTTGCGACGTGAGCACCAACGGCGTGTAATCGGTCGTCTTAAACTCTACAGTGCCCTTGATGCGCAGGGCCGCACTGGCGGGATAGTTCGTGTATTTGATCACTGCGTTTTCAAAGACCGTGTTTCCGTAGAGATAGACATCGGACTTTACAAAGTAGGTCTTGTCCGAAGCGAAGGTCATGTTGGTCGAACCCGCGACCAAAGAATAATCCAAGACGAAGGCTGGAGAATGGCTGGAATTTCTTACCCGTGCTTCTTGAATCGATTGAATTCTGCCCGGCTGCGGACGCTGCGGAATATGGCGAGCAAGCCGTTTAGATGAATGATTGTCACTGGCTTCGCCAAGTCCAGGCTTCGCACCTTTTTCGACAGCCGCACGCTGAACCGATTTCTCATTTCGGTTTGCTGGAATTAACGCGGACATCAGTGGCTTGGCCGCCTGCCATTCCACAGCTTCGATGAGCACCGGCCTGCCGTCGATGACAGACAAACGCTTCGCCACTGGCACCTTTGAGGGACTGGCTGCCTCGTTCATTTCAAAGGCCGTTCCGGTCGGCATACTGTAGTCGCCGAATTCAAGGATCGTGTCTGTAAAATCAGGCTCGACCATTTGCTTGCGCAGGTCAGGCTCAGGCTCGCTGCGGAGCAGGCGCGTGGTTTGCCGGGGCAAAGGCATGGCGGGATGAAACTCCGTGTAGAGTTCCAGCCGGGACTGATCGGACAACCCGAAGGCAGCCGGCTCCGGTGGCATTTCATTAAGGATGAGATCGGCTGACATGCCTGCCCGGCGATAGGTCACGCGAATGGAGGCATCAAGTCCATCGAACGCGGAACGATAAGTCACCTCGTTGGGTGCGGTTAATTCGCCCGCAGTATCGCGAACGGTGCCGAGAATGACATTGCGCCCATCCACGGGATCGTAATAACCGACCGCGAGAGGCCCGCTGCGCAAACGCACACCGTCACTTGAAAGAAAATCGACGGCGGTAATGGAGTTGATGTTATTTTCCAAGACAAGCCGATGCGGACCAAACTCGGCGATAAATCCTCCGTCGGGAGCGCGTTGAAACTCCTCGCGCGTTGACTGCCATTGTCCTTTCGCGTCGCGGTAATTCAATCCACTGCCAAGCTCTACAATCTCCGATAGGCGTCGAACCTCTCGGCCGGTGATAGAATCTCGACTGGATGTCCAAGTAGTCCAAACCTGTTGATCACGTTCGCGGTGAGTGATTTGCCAATCTCCCCTTTGTGAATCGAGTGAAGGTAATTCAAGCACTTTGCCGCCGAAGTTCTCCAGTTTCGGCGCGGCGTCCGGAGATCGCTGCTGCGTTAGTGAGCGCAGCGCTGCTTGCAGTTCAGCTGGTGGCGGGGTGTATTCTGTCGGTCGCTCCGAGGGGGCGGCACAAACATTCAATACGAGAACCATCACAGCGAGTGGCATGGCAAATCGCTTCATAAGAATTGACTCCGAGTTTGCTTGTGAACTAAAATTTCGTTCTGTGCGGTGAATGCTGTCAACAAGAATTTTGAAAGAGTTTCAACGGGCTCAACGGCGAGACTCGTCCTCTTGTCCTTGATCCCGCCGGCAGTAAGGCCGTGTCGGTCAAGCCAGTGAAGGTCGAATAACCCCGTAATGAAATCACCGAGAGGTCTCGCACAGCATTGACAGGCGTTGAATTGCCGCGTTGAACGGCGTTGCGGGCCGTTGAATTACCATGTTGAAGCGGGTTGAGCGGCATTGAAGTCATGAACGCTGATCAACTGATTTCAACATGCCCGCCGGATGGCGCGTGCTGCGTGGATGGAAAACGAAACCACTGCTTCGGGGTGAGGCATCCGTGAGAAAAGCCTACGCATAGGAGGCGCAACAATCTGGGCCGAATGCCGCACTAGAGCGTTTACATAAATGATGTAGCGACATTTCTTGTTCCAGACCCTTCCCTAGGCGTTTTCGTGAATTGTGGAAACGCTACATGTTTTCTGGAAACGCTCTAGGTGAAAACGTCACAGCGCCCCCATGTGTCATGAGCGGCTTGATTGCTGGTCTGATGTGCGAATCAGCGTACGTCTGGGCGGGCGGGATGGGAAGCCGCGACGGATGCTTCAGCACACGTCCGGCAGATGCAGGCCCGACCGAGGCGGCTGGGTGAGATTTGCATCAGCCGTTCCAAGGGGATTTTGACGTGAACACACCAACAGTCGGCGATTTCCTCCGTGTCTTCGGCTAACGCGCAACGGTTGGGCTGTCCACAGAGCGGACAAAGGGATTGATTGATCGTTTTCATCGGCTTGAGAACAACATACATGATCCCACCGACCGCGCGAACGGGTGTCTCGGGTGATTGAGGAGACTTGCCGATGACAATGACAGGTTCGTGATATGAGCATCGAGAAACAATTTGACCATTTTGCTGAATCCATCGGCATCGAGAGAAAGGAATTGGACAGCTTACGCTCCCTTACTCACAGGAAGCAACGCCTTGTCGGGTTTGATTACCGGAGCAAGGGAGATTTTGTTGCCTGTCCTTGGCTGACGTTCTGGCTTGCGGAGACGCCCGCGAGGCTGGAGATCGTGGAAGGCGTGCTGCTCATGCAAGACTGGTGGGAGTATCAGCAAAAGAGACCGACGCTCGGGGACAATGTGGATTATCTCAAAGAGGCCCTGTCGCATCGTCCTGATGCTGGCGACCGAACGCTGAACAATCTGCTGACTGACCACTGGCGGGCGGCCATTGGCGAAGGCCGCTGGGTGGTCTCCAACGCAGTGTGGGCATTGAGGCCACAAAGTCAGGGCGCAACTGGCGAACTTTCCGCCGAGGTGCATCAACGAGCCTTTGGTTTTTGGTCGAAGGTGGTCCATCACTTTGCCTGCCAACCGCACTTCAAGTTGGTCGTCGCTGGTCGCTGGGGATGGATTGGAGAACACGAAATAGCCCTGGCAGCTTACCTGGGCAGATGGGCCGAGTGGGCGCAATGTTCTGACTCCCTGGGCACGAAGAATACTAAGGGCATTACCCTATGCCGTCCGCATCCCGCGGCGCGCGGATGTTCACGCGGGGAGTTTGATGAGATCGTGTGCGGCGAGTGCAAGCGAAAGGCCGCATAGGAATTTCGTTGCTTGCAGTGGCCATCTGTTGCCTTCGTCCCCCGCGCCGGACTGAGCCTCCTCAATCGTTCCAAGCAGAACGGACCTCTCGAAATTTTGTGTAGCACATACAAGTTTGCCCCCGTCTTTTGTGCCAGCATGGCCCGCGTGATGTAGCAACACGCATCAAAGTTATGGCCAGCTTCGAGAGTCTCTTTCCCGCGTTCATCCAGAAATGCGCCGAGCTGCACGAACTGCTTCAGCTCGTTGCGTTCACCTTGTTCATCGTTGGGACGATTCTGTTCGTCGTCCACCGGTTCACGGGCAAAACCCTGATGCTGCATCTGGTGCGGCTGCTCGTGCTGACGGCCCTGCTGGCGATGCTGCCGCAGTGGGGCAACCAGCTTCAGGCATTGCTTCAGCGTTCCATCCTCGATGGTCTCGGCGTGGACCCTGCCAACGTCCATGAACAGTACAACGCGCTGCTGGTCATCAAACGCGACGCCGGCCCGGAGCGTTCGTGGTGGGACATCCTCGGCGACATCCAGAGCTTCAGCGTGGAACTGCTGATCACCGGTTTACTGTGGCTGCTTGGCCACTTCGCTTCGCTGCTCCTGTTCTGGGCTTACATCATTCAGAAGTTCATCCTGTTCACCGGCTACGCCTTGTCGCCGCTGCTCATCGGGTTCATGGCGGTGCGTCCGCTGCGAGAGATCGGCAATCGCTATCTCCTGCACCTGACAGGGGTGCTTTTGTGGCCGCTGGGCTGGGCGGTGGCGGCGCTGATCACGCAGGGCGTGCTCGACTTCATGACCGACCCGGCCACGCGGTTCTTCGATCCCACAGCCGGTCTTTACACGCTGCAAGCCACGTTGGGCATGGCGGTGCTGGCGTTCTGGGTAATCTTCAGCACGGTCGCTGCGCCGATCATCATTCAGCGCGTGCTGACCGACGGAGTGCTGGCCGGTGGTCAACTGATTGACGGGGCGGTCGGCGGTTTCCTCCAAACCGCCGATACCACGGCGCGAACGGCGGCGACGATGGCTCCGGCGGGCTTGCCGCTGGTGACGGCGGGCGCGGCGGGACTGTCTGCGGTGCTGACCTCGGTTTCCACGGCATCGGGACAGGGCAACGCGGGCGCAATCCTCACGGCGGGAAGCGGTCTGCCCGTGCGCCGTTCGCGCGGAGGTGGATTCGATGATGTGACCGGAGATCGCGCCGTGCGCGAGATGATCGCCAAATCCAGAGGGTCATTGTTGTGAGCCGGCCGTGAGCGGCGCTCCTCTTGGCTGCGAACAAAGTCCTCAAGCTTCGCTGGCTTCTGCCGGCGGTTTGAGGAACATGGCGGACAATTCCGCAGGGAATCTGTGCCAGCTTTCCTCATCGAACAACCACTCACAGACCCAGCGCAATCCACCTTGCGATTCCGGACTATTCCGCAGCAATTGAAGCACCTCCGCACCGCAGTTCGCCCGGTTGTGCAAGTCCATCAAAAAGCAATAGACCTGCTGAAACCAATCACAAATTCGCAGCGCGTTCTGGATGCCCTGAGACTTTGCGGTCTGAACAAACGCGCGCTGGAAGGCGGCAGCCACGACAAGACGGGCTTTGAGTTGTGCGTTCGTCGGTTGCGCATATCGTTCAGCAATCCGCATAATGAATTCCTCCACAGGCAAACCGGCCGCGACCGGATCGGCTGAATCGAAGAAAGCCGCAAAGGGCGTTTGCTTGAACGGCAGAATCTCCCGCTCCAGACGTTCGCCACGGTACTGCCTCTGAAGCATCTCCCTCGGTTTCCCCTGCACGCCTTCCAGCCAGTTGCGCGTCGGGTCGTGCAGCCCTTTTTTAACGAGGAAATCACGGCAACGATTCCACCGCTCGTTCAGCGGCAACGCCGTATTGTCGGGGAACGTTCCTGAATACTTGTCGGTCCACGATACTTTACACCAGCGCTCAATCGTGGCCTGATCGGGTGGACGATCTTCGTACCGCCACGCGTGAACTTGCCGGCGCGCATTGTCTGGATCGGCGCCTGGGTCGCAGAGCGAGCTTGCGTGCGAGGTTAAATTGCTGCCGAGAAGATCTTCCCACCATTCCAGCACGGTGTTTACCGGCCACTTGAAATGAGGTTTTTCGTCCGCGTTCTTCGGAAGCATCAGCAGTGGCAAGTACCAGAACTGGCCGCCCGGCATTCCGCTCTCAAACCGGGAGTCGTTCCGCTCATAATCGAGAAGGTTCACCGCCAGAAATGGAACTACGAACGCGCAAGCCCAATGAAAAATCACGCCGTGGCGAGGCATTTCACAGCTTCCAAATTTACTCACCAATACCTCGTGCCGCTCCAGGAACTCGCTCCAGTCATGCACCAGAATCCCGGCGTAGTCTTCGAGTTCACCAGCGGCGTTCCTTCTCCAACAAACCGCTTCACGCGGGGCGGCAAACTCAGGAACAGGGAGGAGCAGTCTTTTCTGCCTCTGCCAATGGATGCGCCTGATTGGGCCTGCAACTTTCTGACGAAACACAGTGTCAATTGTTTGCCGCGCGACGCTCGCTTCCATGAACGAAGCGACTATGGCGTCCATGACTCTGCGGGCGATCAACCAATACTTTTCCGTTGCCAAACCGCCTTTGGCGAGACGCTCAAGTTCTTTATAGCTGTAACCGTTGGTCTCCTTTGGGACACCCAGGCAATCCACCATGAACGCCAGCACTGCGCCTGTGCCGGGAAGACCGAGTTGTGTGGGGCTTGATGCCATGTTTCAGGGCTTGGCCGTGTTTTGAACACGGCCAAGCTTGTTTTGCGTCATTTCCCGCCTTTTCCTCCGGGGGTCGGTCCACCGGTTGGGGCATTGTGCGCCGCTGCGGACTGTGCTCGTGCCGCGAAGCTTTCGCTACGGACTTGACCGCCATTGGCCCGAGCCGTGGCGCTTTGTATGCGTGATGCGGCTGCCTGGGTCATAGCCCTGGCACCACCTCGCGAACCTGAACCTGATTTCATTATCAGCCTTTCTTTCTCTCGCGACGACCATCGCCGTGAGTGACGCCAATTAAACCCAGAGTGCAGAAATCGTCCCGGACTCTGATTGGACATGGAATCGTTGGACAGCGGACTTGATCCACCGCTTCAGGACCACCTGGCAATGGCGCGGGCGACTTCGTTCAGATTGGTGATGCGCCATTTCGCGCCACGGCCAACCAGCGAAACACGCCGTTGAATGGCGGCGGCTGCTTGCGGACTGCGAGCGGCCTGACGCGCCAAAGCCATCCGTCGCTCGGCTTTCTGCCGTTTTATCTCCCGGTAAGACATCGCTTTCATCGACGGCAACAAACCTGCACGACCTTTGACCAACCGGAAAGCTCGAAGGGCCAATCAATCCGGCCACACGATCGACGCTGTTCCTCCGCTATCCTTTCCACCGGCAACCATTCCTTTTGATCTTCCACACTTCGGACAGGCGCGCTCACCGCCTTTCATGTGCGCGCTGACGATGAAGACCTTTTCGCAGGCAGGGCACTTGAAGACGATGTTGTTGCCGTACCAATCTTCGGTGTCAGCCAGTTGATTTCGATCCAGATTCTTTTATGACGACTCACGGTAGCAGCCATCACGCGCTCGCCGAAACTCCAAATGCCGTTGCATATTGACCGCGGCCCGCCAGCGATACGCTGGCGGGCGCGACGTTTCGGACTCACGCCGGAAAGGACTGGCTGTCGTCGTCCGACGGTGAACTAGACTCAGGCAACGGCGGCGGCGTGGTCGCGGGCCGCTGTGGCACCGGTGGCGGCTTCACAACGTAACGCGGCAATTGAACCGGTCTTCGCCAGAAACCGCCCCGCAGAATCCACACAATGAGCAACGGCGACAGCCACACCGCGGCCATATAGAAATAAAGCCCGTGCTCGGCGATGAGCCAATCCAGCTACTTGAAGACCGGCTCGACCAGAGTGATGGGATGTTGATTCATATCCATTCCTCCTTTTCCTCATGCGGTGGCGGCTTGCAACTGGTTCGGCAACGTCTCCGCTGCGTTGGCCCGAACGGCTGGCGTCACTGGAGCAATTACGGCGTTTTGCGCCGCCGGCAGTGGTGGAGTCGGAAACGGAACGGTCTTCCGCTCGTACTGCTCCAGCGGCGGACAGAGCGCGACGGCGGACTTGGCGTAGGCTTCGTGAACCGCGCGGGAGCCGTGTCCCAGCGCGTTTTGCGCCCAGCGTTCAGGGTAGCCGCAGGCCCGCGCCCGTTCCGCCCACGCATAGCGGTAGCTGTGCAAGCTCACGCCCTTGACCTTCACCACGCGGCAGCGGCGGCAGAACTCGGCGGAGCGCGCGGAAGCCGTCGTTGTACGCAAGTGGGGAAACAGCGGCCCCTGCGCGGGCAGTCGCCGCAAGAGTTCCTCCAGTCGTTCACCGACGACGAGATAGGCCCACTCGCCGGTTTTGCATCGTTGGTAGGAAAGGACACGGCGTGACCAGTCAATGTTGTCCGCTGTCAACATGACTGCGTCGGTCTGCGCCGCGCCAACCTCCCAAAGCAGTTCGTAGAAGTGACGGCGCTCAAGGTTCCCCTCGGCGGCAATGATGCGCTGGTGCTCTTCGAGAGTAATGCCGCGCTTGGGCTTGATTTGGATCGCGGGCCACATCTTCGCGGGAATGATCGGCCACGGCAGCCAGCCCAGGCCCACGGCCAGATTATGGATGCGCCGCAGAAAATGATTTGTCGAGGGCTTGTTGTCTGCGAGAGCCGCCCGCAGATCATCCGGGGTGGTGTCCACGATCTTCTTTTCCCGGAGCGCCGTCAGGGGCGCGCTTTTCAGGGCGCGTGCGTAACGCGCCCGGCTGGAATCACGCCCTCGCTGGCAAAACTCGTCCATCACTTGCGCCCACTTGCGCTCCACCAGTTTCGGATCGTAGGCCGACAGGTACGCCTTGCCAAGCGTGAGGCCCAGCAATGGTTTTTCCGCCGCCTCGTTTTTGGCGGCGCGCAGACGTTCCGCCTGTTTGGAATCACGAGTGTTGAGACTTTCTTTCCTCCCGGTTTCGGAGTCTTGCAAGTAGAAGACTGAACCGCGTTTGAACAACCAGAACCGCTGTTTCATGCTCACGTCGCTTTCTCTGTTGAGAGCGTAAGCGACGCGGGTCGCGGCCGGTTAGCGAGCAGTGGGTAAGTTAAGTTCGGTTTGGCAGAATCCTGCCGGAGTACACTCGTACCCTCTCACTTTCTCACCCACTGAGGGGTTTTCCGGTCTCCTTTCGGCCATTTTGGCCCTTGTTTACGGGCCTTTTTCAATTGGCTCCAGAGGAAGGACTCGAACCAACTTCCTCTTGGATTCCCAAGAAAACTGAGGCACTTATGGGGCAAATCCAAAACAACTCAAGCTAAATTGGGTAAACTTGAACTAACTAAGCTCAACTCGGTTGGTGTCAGTTCTGGTGTCAGTTGCTGGCACGAGATTCTCGGCAATATGCTGCGTTCGGTCGGTTAATCCAGTATCCGTGCTCGGTAGAGTTGCATGGGAGCGTTGGTCTGGCTCGGATCATTGAAGACAACGGTGCCTGTTGTGTTGGTCACGATTAGAAACGGCACCCAACTGTTGGGCATCTGGCGTTTCTCCACCAGATACCGCGCACCGATTTCGCCGGACAGCGTAAACCGTGGAGGCTCGCCAAGCGGGCTGTCGCCGATGCCAAGTATACCTGCTACGAAGAAGGGCTGGCCAACTCGCAGGCTGAAGCTCTGCATGTCCACTCGTGTAATGAAGCGAGTCGTAAACACCGGGATGATGGCCGAGAACCCATACTTGCCTCCGGCTGCCCGCGCTTGCTCATAAGTCGCCCCCGCAGCGGCTTCCCAGGCGCGAACCTGGACATATGCAGTCTGCCCTCCCGGGACATCTGGAACCGTGCGATTCACATACTTAAGATACCCTTCCAGCAGCCCGGTTTGAAATGGGATCGGATCACCCATAGCCCGCAATATCCCAGGAGCCGACCCGCCATAAATTTGGGCAACGAAATTGGAGTTCAGTCTCGTCACACCATCCACATCGTAAATTGCGGCGTTGTTGGTGGCGGTATCGAAAGTAATTCGAGCGCCACCAGTGGTATTGGTAACGTCGAGCACCGCAGACAAGCTCAACACCGTGCCTAGGTGGTTGCTAACGATCACCGAATACTGTCCGGCATGGCTGGCCTGTACCGAAGCGAAGGTCAATGTCGCGTTGGTCGCATCCGTAACAGGCGCATTGTCTCGCAGCCATTGGTAGGACAACGGCGCTTCACCGACGGCTCCTACTTGGAAGCTAAACGAATATCCAACAGGACAGTTGTCGCCGCCTGGTTGAGCGATAATTACCGGGCTCGTTGGCGGAGCAATCACCTGAAGCTGGGCCACTTGACTGGTGGTGGAAGTCCACGAGTTTGTCACGACGGCGTAATAGGTGCCCGCGTGAGATTGGCGAAGTTGGTTCGCGGTGAAGCTGCGGTTCGTTGCTCCGGGAATGGGTGCATTGTTGAGATACCACTGGTAACGCAATGGGGGTGTGCCTCGGGCTTTAGCCAAGAAGCTTACGGTTCCCCCTTCATAGGCGGAGCGATCCTGTGGTTGCGAGAGCATTTGGATCGGAGCATCCACGGGATACACCCAAATATCGTCCATCGCCGTGCCCTGTCCGTCGAAGCGCAACTCAGTAACGTTGGACCCTGCGCGTACGTAGCAATAGCGGTAATCCCAAACGAAGCCCGCACTGTCGTAATTCGTGAGCGCAGGTATGGCGACACCGCTCCAAAACGGCTGCGGCCCAAAATACCGATGGGCAGCCATAGTCAATACATACAAACGACCGGATTCAGTGGTCAGGTTTTGAAAAAATGGGCCGCCTGTGGCGACGTGATTGGTGCCATCAGCCGCGCCTTGGTTTTGGTACCAACCCAATCCGAAGGGGAATTCCCATCCGGCCAGGCCAATCTCGAAACTGCCGTTGTAAACCAGATTGCTTTGCGCCGATGCGACCGAAAGCGTCGATGCCGTGAAACCACAGCATAACGCCAAAGCCAACAGGTGGTGAATTCTCCTTTTCATAGGTATTGATAAATTTTTGACTCAATCCTTCTGCGTGTTCAATACTTCAATTTGTCATTTTTGTGGAACGCCATGCCGTTATCGTCTTGTTGATCTGCTCCGATGCAACTCTGCTTTCAATTCTTTGGCCAGCTTCGCTCCAGCAGATCGAAGGATCTCTACATTCAAATCGGCTTCTTCTTTCATCGCTCGGTCTAGTGCAGTTTGACCACGGCTGTCCAAAGCATCCAGATCCGGGTGATGGGAGAGTAGAAGCTTCAACATCTCGCCATCCGGCGACATAGCTGCGAATAGTGTCGGAGTCATCCTCAAGAGTCCGACTGTATTAACGTCTGCTCCGTGTTCCAAGAGCAGCCTTGCCATCTCCAAGTTATTCTCTGCGGCAGCCGTTACTAGTGGAGGCATCCAAAGCTCTCGTCCAAGATTCGGGTCGGCTCCTGCATTAAATAGTCGCTTCACCAGATCGACGGACGGTTTAGAGACGGCTGCATGAAGTGGCGACCAGCCATCATCGGCACATACATTGACTTCGGCGTGACGAGCAATCAACAGATTGACGATGCTGTTGTTATCAGCTCCAACCGCAAAGAGGAGCGGGGTTCTACCATCGCTACAGCGATGATTTACATTAGCACCTGCTGCAACCAAGCACTCTACGACTTCAAAATGCCCAAATTGACATGCATAGCACAGTGGCGTCTTTCCCCCCGTTTCATCTCGAATGTGACGATCCTTCTCTTCGAGCCGAGCTCCGGCGTCGAGGAGCAGGCGAACGACTTCGATGTTTCCTTGCTCACAAGCATAGCTCAACGCGGTTCTGCGCATCGGCGGGACAGATGTTTTTTCCTTAGCGTTTACATTGGCTCCAGCTTTGATCAGCGCGGCAACCAATGCCGGATGCCCCAACTCTGCGGCTACAGTCAGAGCAGTTCGTCCCCGCCGCTCAATAACAATCCCGGAGTCGGACTGTTTTAGAAGCTCGGGGCCTGAATCGAACGCGTCCACGTCTGCGCCTTTGCCAATTTCGGCTAGCGCAGAATCGACCTGTCCTTGTCTAATTGCGTCAATAATGTCGCGCATCGCTTGAGTCGAATGTTCAGGTTGCTATGATTTTCCATCCTTCGGGGCAAACGAAATCCTTGCTGCCTTCATCACGAATTCTGAACTCTACAACATTCGTTCCACTGCTCAGTGTTATTTCATCTGAAAAGAGCGTATCTCCATCCTCGTCGGTTTTTTCATCAAACAGCCGCTTCCATGCTCCAAAGCCACGAGAACCTTCGGTCAGCCGATATTCGATCTCGCCAGCAAAACCGCCGATCTTGCTCGTGGCTATTTCGGCAGTAATGGATGCCGTACCTGCTTTTGGGGGCGATGGCTCAACAGAAGCTGATAGGAACAATTCATTTGGTAGTTGCCAGAAAGTCTCCGTCGCAGACTTCTTACCGAGATCCGCTTCGGGGAGTTCTTTTGATCGCTTGGCATCGACACTTCGAAGGTATGTTGCAATCTCCACTTTTTCTCGATTCTCAGCAATATCAAGAGCAGTTTCCCGCATGATTGGATGGATGGCATTCTTGTTCGCTCCCGCCTTTATGAACATCTTAACAATCTCAAGATTCCCACCAGCTACTGCTGACATAAGATCGGAATATCCGTCACCATCTGATTGCTGGCTAGGAACGGCACCAGCGTCAAGCAAGAGACGAACATAATCAACGCGGCCAAGAGCTGCGGCGGCTGCAAGGGGACTACTTCCTGCGTCCACTGCATTGACATCAGCACCTGCCGCAATCAGCATCTTTAAGCCGGGAAAGTTTTCACCCGAAACACAATGCGCGATGGGCGATGACCGCCTTTTCCCCTCGCCTACATTGAGTTGCACTCCTCGTTTTATGAGTAAGTCGACTAGCTTGTTGCAGCTTGAAAAAGCGGCGTGATCTAATGCTGTCATTCCGGCTTTATCTTGAGCACTTGGACTTGCGCCCAAGGTGAGCAGCATCTCCACGGCAGCAGTGTTTTGCTCTTCGGTAATAGCAGCCATTAGAGGGGTCATGCCATCCCCATCCTTGCCGTTGATCTTCGCGCCGCAGTTTACCAGCAACCTGATAGCTTCTAATTGACCTGCGCGAGCTGCCACATGCAACGGTGTTTCCCCATCGACCGATTGCCGTTTGCCATTAACATCATGGCCTTCGGAAACCAATCTCTCAATCGCTGCCGTATCTCCCCGTTTGGCGGCAGACCACAAATTTTGGGGTGAAAACAATCTTCCGAAAAACATACCTATTTTAGCTTTTTTCGACGCAGCTCCCGGGGATCGAAACTCAATACAACCGCGTTCGCTCCCTCCTTGGCTGCCTGTCCCTTAATAAAGGCACGCGCAATTCTCGCATTACTTTCCTTTCCCCGTGTCAACGAGACGAATGCTGCCGCCTTGAGCATGCCATGCTTCGCAGCGTAACGAACTGTAGCGTTGAATTGTCTCCTATCTTTGGCGCGTGTTTTGTACGATAGGAATGAGCTCACTCGAATTTTTGTCTCAATGATGAGCCACGACTTCTCCGTTGCAGGACGCCCATGATCATCTACAGGGGAAACTCGACCAATAACAATATCTGGTCTCATGACACCAGGTATGATTTTAAGCCCCTCTTCTTTATATTGGCATGACAAGCCATTGTTCACGGGCGTGCCGTCTTCGCGTATTCCCGGCTCGAAATAAACAAAATCACTGAACCCCAGTTCACACAGTACGTCACGTACGGTGTTCTGAAACGCAGTCCCTGCATTCATGTGCCGCTTCCAGAACTCATCCCCACCGTCAGCCAAAGCCGGAAAGTATGATCCTAGCATCGACATAAGGTTATCGAGAATTGATCCTGCGATCTTGTCCCTGGCCCATGAACGTGCATAGCTCACTCCGAAAGTCTTGACTGCATTCAATCCTGCATTGATGGCTGAACTGACGTTAACACCGAGGATGGTAAACTCCATGCCAGTCGAATCCGTAAATACCATTGGATTGTTGTTCGCAAAGGCATAAGGGTTGAGGGTTTCTGGCACACGACTGTCTCCCTGTATAGGATCGCGACTCAAAAACCTACCCGTCCGCTGATCGTATTCTCGTGCCCGCATACTGAGCAGGCCAGTTTCAGCCTCAAACCATCCACCGTGGAAACGGAAGTCGCCGCCGGTACCGGTTGGTGCATTGGTGGTGCCGCTGACCGAACGGAAGTTCCCGAACCCATCATAGGTGAACGTCGCGATGCTGGTGCCATTGCTCACCAAGCCAACGATGCTGCCCATCGCATCTTCGAGGTAATACACGGGGTTCCCGGCGGAATCGAAACGCAGAAGAGGTTCGTCGCCCAAGAACACGTAACCTTGTTGGAGTGTGCCGCCAGCATTGGCCACCAGATGTGGACTTTCCAAGTCAGTGCCTGGCGTCGGCGCAGTCAGAAACCGCCGCACTGTGCCTGCGGAGTTTGTTGCAACTGTGCGTCGGCCTTGACCGTCATGCGTGTAGGTCACCCACGTTCCGATGTTCGTGACCGCAGTCAATTGATCCGCCGAGTTGTAGCCAAGTGAGCGCGTCACAGTATCACGCGTCATTCCCGTGATCCGTCCACCGGTATCAAACGTGTAACTCTCAGTCACCGTTGTACCATTCTTCACTTGTTCTACGCGATAGCCTGCGGTCACGGCGTTGGTGAAGGTGCCAGCGTTGTTCGACAAACGCATCCGTGTTCCGGACAAATCGTATCCATAGCCAATCGTCTCGACGACGGAGCCGCCGGAAGTCTTGTAAACCTCGTTCGTTAAACGGAGCGCGGAATCGTATTTTAACTCGACGTAAGTGCCGTCATCGCGGGTAATCTTGGAGGGTTCGCCACCCGCAAGCCGCTCATACGCCCTACTGGCCAGCGTCGTTCCGCCGCCTGTCTTGTGGGTCAAGTTGGTCACCTGATCCTTCCAGTTGTATTGCCATTCGCTGACCACGCCATTGGCCAGCGTGCGTTTCGTCCGCCGGCCCACGCGATCATACTCGAAGCGGTTCGTCCGGTTCCAATGGTCGATGACTTCCGTGATCTGGTTCAAGGCATCATAAACATACTTCGTCACATAGGCTGTGCCGCCCCCGGAAGCCTTGTTAGTGATGGAAGTCATGCGCCCAAGCAGGTCGTGGCCATAGCGGACGCTGGCTCCAGTCGGATAGTCGATCCCGATAAGTCGCCCGGCGGTGTCAAAGACGTTCGTGCTGGCACCGGTGATATCCGTCATGATCGTCACGGCATCATTAACATTATAGCTCAGGCCCACGTTCTCCGTCACGGCTCCATTCACGCGCGCCTGGCGGTTCGTCAATCGTCCGGCCGAATCGAAGAAATTTGTCAACAACGTGCCGCTGGGCAGGCGCACGCCGTTGAGTCGGTTGGCGGGGTCGTAAAAATTCGTGAGTGAATTGTTATCTGGGAATTTGATAGCGAGCACGTTTTCCAGCGCATCGTAATAGTAGCTGGTCAATTCGCGGGTCGGGCTGTCCACGCGGCTAAGTTGGTTGTTGGGGCCGGCGAACCAGTTCGTCCACCAAGCGGAGCCGCTCAGGTCCGTGGCGCGGCGCAGTTGCCCGCTCGAATTGTATTCCAAGTTTCGCGTGCGCCCGCCCTCATCCGTGATAGCCGTTGGATAATCCTGTGCTTCCTGTTCCGGGCTGACCATGCCGGAGAGGTAGGTGATGGAGTTGGTGGCGGCATTCGCGCCGGTGGCTCCCGCGCTGGCGCGGCGGATGGTTTGCAGGGGCAGGCCGTAAGACGAGGCCATGCGCGCCACTTCGCGGTCGAGCGGGTCTTTCACCGTCGTCGTCGCTCCGCTGCCACCGCAACAACCGCCGCCCGTTTCGTAAGAGTAGAACCAGGCATTGGTGAGGAAGGCATTCGTCATCGCAGCAAGGCTGCCGTCGGGGTTGTAGGCGTAGAGAGCGAAGCCGCCGAGAGCGTTGGTCTCGGCGATGCGCCTTCCGGCGGCATCATAACCACTGCCGCTGCTGGCTCCGGTGGTAAGGTTGTTGACGAACGTCAATCGCCCGGCGGCATCGTAGGCGCGATAGGTCACCTGCCCGATGGAGTTGGTTTCGTATTCAAGCTGGCCGTTGGCGTTGTAGGCAAAACCGGGCGTCGCGCCGTTGACAGTCGTCCAGCCCGCGAGCCGGCCTTGTTCGTCGAAGCGTCGTTCCATGTGACCAATGGTCGGTGCGTCCACGCTCGTCCAGTCGAGATGCGAATCGAAGTTGTTGCTGAGTGTGATGCCGTTCCCGTAATCGGAAATAGCTTCGCGGCCCAAAGCGTCATACTGGAATGTGCTGGTCACGCCGCCATCCACTAGGTTCGTGAGATTTCCGTTCGCATCGTAGCCGCTCTCGATCACCTGGCCCAGCGTGTTTGTCATGAACAGTGCGTTACCATACACATCGTTGGCGAAGCCGTTTGTGCCGAATCGATCTCCTTCGGCGGTCAAGTTGCCCTTCGCATCATAAGAGAAGCTGGTGATGAGGTTCGTTCCGGCACGCACCGCCAGCAGGTCACCCGTGGCCGTATCCACCGTGTTGCTGATCACCGCGCCGGTAGGCAGCGTCGTGGTGATCTGGTTGCCGTAAGCATCGTAAGTGAACCGCGTGGTGAACGCCTCCGGGTTTTCGCCCGGTTTGTGCGGCAAGGTTACGGACAGCAGGTTGTCGTTGGCATCGTAAGTGTTCGTGGTGGCGTGGCCGAGTGGATCGGTGTGCGTGAGCTGATTGCCATTGGCATCGTAAGTGAACCGGTTCGTGTGGTTAAGAGCATTCACCGATTCGGTCACGTTGCCCTTTGCGTCGTAAACGAAGGAGTTGGTTTGGCCCAGGCGATCCACAATGATTTCCTTTCTCCCATCCACATTGTGGATGTAATTGACCGTTTTGCCGCTGGCGTCCGTCATCGACTTGAGACGGCCATCATCGCTGTATTCGTTACGCACGGCTTTGATTCCGCGCGGATCATCGATGTCGGTGAGATAATGCGGATACTTCGAGTTGGTATAACCAAAGACAGTAGTCAAATACGCCGGGTCGGAAATATTCCGAGTTTTGAGGCGTAATACCTTCTCAAGATTTCCAACCGAGTCGTATTTGTAAACTAGCGTAGGCAGGCCAGTCGGAACGCCATTGGTGGAAAGTCCGTTGGGATCGTAAATTTGCTCGATGCGGCCCGCCGCGTCGCGGATAAACTTCACGCTCTTGCCGGATGAGTGGATAACTCCGTCAGAACTGAACGTGAGGGAGTTTCCAACGCGGTCAGTCATCTTGACGACCTTGCCGGCGGCGTTGAACTGGAACTTGCGCCCGTCGAGAGTGGTGAACTCGAATTCCTTTGGATCGTAGAGCGCGCCGGAATCGGCGTCTGCCTCCGCCTCGGCGATTGTTCCGCGTGAGTCGTGGAACGTGATGGGGTACTCGATTCCCTCGAAGCCCAAATCGAGGAATGGAGTTGGATTGATCTCGCGCAAAGTCCCGACTGTTCCCGGCAGCGGAGCATAGGTCATGCGCCCCCAGGCCGCATCCACACCGACGGAGCCGGTGCAAGGTGTGCCTGAATCATTCAAATCCACCACGGCCCGGAATCGAAACACTTTGTCGCCCGGAAACACGATGGAGATGAAGTGAGGCTCCGTCTCATAGACACACGCCCGGAATCCAAGGAAGCCGGAGCCAATCTCGGCCTGCCAGCCTTCACCCATGATGCCGGATTTTTCCAGGCGCACCGAGGTCACGTCCAAATTCCACCCGACGCCGAAATCGCCGGACTTGACGTTGCGACTGTCATAGGTGCGTGTCAGTGTGATGGGCAGACCCGACACGGGAATTTCCAAATCGGTAAACGCGAGGGTGAAATGGCCGATCTTGTTTTCGTGAACCAAGGTGACATTTGTCCCGGTATCAAGCGACGAGCCGAACATGTCGAACACCGAAACCCTCAGTTCATAGATGCCGTTTTGGAGGAGCGTGGGATCCAGCGCGGCAACAACCGAGTTCTGCACGTTGGTCTCGGCGCTGGCCAAGGTCTGCCAGACTGCCGGGCCGCTTGAGCGCGGCCGATACTCAAGCACCCAATAATCCAGATAATCGCTGGAGGCTGTTGCCGTGATGTTGGCCGGCTCGGTGATTTCCGAAAGCACGTTGATGCCGACGGTATTGGTGTACAGGATGGTAAGGAAGCTGCCCGATGGCAGCACGACGACATTCACCGTTCCTGTGGAGCGGGCACCATGCACATCGGCGACCGCGTAATGGAACCGATCCCGCCCGAAGACATTGTTGCTTGGAGCGTAGAAGAGCGCGCCGTCAACCAAACTCGCGACTCCGTTGGTCGGCGACGATACAATGTTGGTGACCGCCAGCGAATCGCCATTAGCGTCAGTATCGTTGCTGAGAACATCCAGGAAGTTAGTGCTCTTCATATACACCGTGAACCGGTCCGCCACGGCCACAGGAGGCGTGTTGACCTTGAAGGTGACCGGCGCAGACATGCCGACACGTCCTGCGCTATCGGTAATGGTTGCCTTGAGCACATACGTGCCGGCAGCGGCGTTCGCCCAAGTGACATTGGTGCTGGTTCCGGTGGCGATGGTCGTAATCCCTGCCGGCCCGGTGGCGCGGAAGACAACCTGCGTGATGGAGGCAGTGTTGGTCTTTGTCGCGGCGGCGTCGATGGCGATGACTGGCGGAGTGGTAACAACCTGATTGGTTGTCGGATTGACTATTTTGATCGTGGGCGGAACACCCGGCGGGTTGACAAAGGCTTCAAAATAGATGACAAATGGATCGTCAATCTCCAAGCCCTCCGGGGAATCATCGAACTCGTCATTATTGTTGAACCAAACCACACCTGTCTGTGGCCCGTTGCTGATGGCGTTGAAAGTAATGACCAGGTTGGTGAATCCGTTCGTCGGAATGCTCGTAATGCTGGTCGGGTTGATCGAGAAGAGGCTGCTCGGGCTGACGGTAATATTCGTGATGGTGAGTGTTTCCGACCCGGAGTTTGTGATCGTAATCGTGCGGGAGATGGTGGCTCCATTGTTGGTGAGACCAAAATCCAGCGTGCTATAGTTGGTTAGATTGGTCCCGCCATAAAGCACATCAAGCTCGGGAGACTGTTCACATGTCACCTGCACGGAAAAGTCCCCGGTGATTCCCTGATTCGCGGAAGTCACCTCGAAAACATACGTGCCGTTGGTTCGCAATGTATGGCCGATGGCGGGACGAATTCCCAGCCCGGTGGAAATGGCAATGTCATTCTCGGCCACGAGCACTCCATTGGGATCGCGCAGATTTAGATCGGAGTCAAAACTCTGAGACAGCACGGAAACGAACACCTGGTCGCCACGCCGCCCCTCGAAACTATAGCGGGCACCAAACCAACCAAAGCCTTTGACCACGGAGGGTTGATTGGTGTTCGCAAGCACGGAAGTGATCGCATTGCCGCAACCCAGCGGCGTAGGTTGAGAGATGTGAAAATCCGCACGGTCATCAAGACTCCAGGTGCCGCCGACAAACGCCTTGGCGATTAGCTGGGCGCTGCTGGTGAGGCGCAACGGTTGCCCGTTGGTATAGTCAGCCCCGTTCGTCGGCGAAGGGATTGTTCCGTCGAGCGTGTAGCGAATCGTTGCGTTGGTCGTCTCACATGAAATGGTTACCGACGCGAAATCGTTGAAACGGCCACCGTGCGGCGAAATGCGGGGACGAAGGACGGCATTGGCAGAGAACGTGGAACAAGAGGTCAACCCCCAATCCGATTGAACGCTGTCGTAGTTGTTCCAAGCGGTGACATAGTAGCAGTTCTCGCCATCGTTTGGCATCTCATCGACGTAGCACGTCCTGGTCAATCCAATCGCGAGCGTCTCCGTCGGTCCAAAACCATCCGGTCCACGTTCAAGAGCATAGTAAAGTGCGCCCGGGACTGGTTCCCAATCGACGGCGATGCGACGCGAATCTACTGCGGTTGCGACCTCGAACGATGACATCGAGGATAACTCCTGAATCACGGTCCCAACGGCTCGGCGCTCCCCATTGTAAGACACAACGACTTCAAATGAAGTGTCGGAGGTAACTGGCGACGGACGGAAGGTAAAGCTGACAGTGGTCTGTCCGGCGGAAATATGAAGATAGCTGGGAATGGCTTTATTTGTAACTCCGCTGCATGTGACACCGACAAATGCTCCATCGCCTTGGGCAGGTGCATCCAACGACACCGTGACCGTGACCAGCGTGTTGCTACTACACACCGGGTTGGACAATTCAATCGGCTTCAAGACGGGTGCCGTATTCAAGACGGTCGCGGGAACAACGGAGAAATAACCGGAACGCGCATTGGTTCCGTCATCAAAACGCACTTCGTAACCATTGGAGGTCAGGGCGTCTATCGGAGCGCAAACGTTTACTCCTCCATAAACACCATAGTCTGGTTCCACGCTCCAGCCATGCGGTGCGCACTCGCTGGCAATCACTTCGTTATAGCGCCGAACCTCCCATGAGCCCGAGCAGATGGAAGATAGTTCTCCGCAAGGCGCATTGGTGCCCGTGAGCACGAAGTCGCGACAACGGCCTTGGGCGACTTGAAACGAAGAAAGCGTTTTGAACGTGAGCCGGTTTCTGGCGGATGGCCAGTCCGATTGCGGGGTGTCAACTATATTGAAGTTGTTTCCGCAAATCGTGCTGACGCGATCCATCAATCCAACGGAGTAAATTGAGCCAAGCTGTGCCTGAATGTCGGAATAGAATGGGAATGGAAGTGCCCAACTGGTTGCATATGCCACGCCGAGGGCGTTTGTCTGGGCGAAGAAGCTCGGAGGAGCAAAAAAGGCAAGATTCGTGTCGCTATTCGAGGCAACACCAAGGTTCAAATCGAAACGGCTGCCATGGTTAATCAGAAGTCGTCCGGTTCTCTGGAACTGTGCTTCAACGACAGGTGTTTCGACTCCAGACAAATCAAAGGATGCGGAGTTGAGCGAAGCGGCCAGGCACTTGCCGTCGTTGAGAGTGATAGCAGGGTGATTCTGCTGCAAAAGGTCGTCACGAGTAACTACAACTTCACCATCGCTGCCACACTGGCTTAGAAAACTCAAGATCCCGAAACCTAGTTCATGGATCTCTTCGGTGAAGCCATAAAAACTCTTCGTTCGGTGGCTCTGTGCATCAGCCGCAAAATGTGTTCCATCGGTGACAAACGCATAGTCCAATGCGGCTTCATATGTTGGCAGCCAGTATTCAGCTTCAGCGGGCTCCTCGTGGGACGGGGTAAGGACAGTGCAAATTTGAATCCCCTTCAACGATGCTTCAACGGCGCGTTGGTGACCACCTGCGGGATCAAAAACCCGAGGCTCTGTGATATGGTTCACAGAGCAGTAGTTGGTGCCAAAACCAAGTGGCCCCATGTCGGTCATCAAGATGATAAATTTCCTCGCTTCCGCGCGGAAATAATTCGTGAACTCTCCAACTTGTTCGGGCCGACCAGAGGACGGCAGTGCATTGATAACGGTATTGAGTGCCTCGATGGATGGATCGTTAATCGTGCAATTATCGAACACCAATTCGAGATTGTCGACAGCATCCCTGAAAGTGAGTTCATTTGTCAGACTGAAAGGAACGTCCACAAACACTTGATTCTGGGCGAATGTCACCAAGGCCAACTGATAATCGCCGCCGGTCATCCATTTGATTCCTTCGACAACGTTCGAGACTGCGGGACCGATTGGATCCATGCCCGCGAGACTTTCGTAGCTGCTATCGATCACGAATACCACATCCATCGGCCCGCACTGAGCGGCGGATCGGGAAAATTGCAGCGCGTTCGCCTGAATGGTCAGCGTCGTTGAATTGGTCTTAAGGGGCGTTGATGCCGTGATGGATGCCGAATCCCCAGCGACCGTCGCATAAGTAGCGATATTTAGCGAAGCCGTATTGGTTCCTGCCGGGATATGCAAAGACGCAGGGACGGAGACATTTGGGCTGCTCGAGTAGATGGATACCAATTGTCCTCCTGCAGGTGCAGCATTGCTCAGGGTGATGGTCGCCGTGACGTTGCTGCCGCCCGGCACTGAACTAGAGCTCAGAGTGAGGTTCGAGACGCCGACCTGCGGACAGGAATCCACGTAAAATGTGTTGGTCAGTGATAAAGCCGTTTGCCCGTCGTTGTCCCATGCTTTTGCGTATGCGGAATACGTGCCCGCTACCAGATTTGTCCACGGCAGTCTAAATGGCGTGTTGGTCTGAGCGATGCACGCCACGCCGTTGGTGTAAAACACAACATTTGTGATCGTCCCGTCCACATCCGAAACTCCGGCGCGCAGCATCAAGGCAGCGACCTGTGCAAATCGAGCCCCGTCTGTCGGCGCGACAAGAGTAATCGATGGCGGTTGCTTGAGCACAGTGACATTCACCACAGCCGAAGTGGAGGACTGGCCGGTATTGTCGATGGCAACAGCTTTGAGGGCATAGTTTCCACCCAAGGCGTTGCTCCAAGTGACTGCATAAGGAGACGAAGTCAGGTTGACGAAGTTCGTTGTGCCAATGAAGAGCGCAACATTGGTGACAGTGCCATCGTCAAATGCTTCGACTGTAATGCTTACATTTGCTGGCGCATTGAAGCTGGCTCCGTTGGTGGGAGATGTAATCGTGACCGTCGGAAATTCATTACCCCTGCACAGCGAATGTGCTACTGCGGTGAAGTTGGAGGCGAGGTCAAGGAAGCTGGGAGCATAATGGTAGTCGAGCGAGGTCGGGTCGAGGAAATGGTAGTCGCGAGGTGAACCCGATATGCTTGCTAAAAAGTTCGTGCCACCCAATGCGCAGCACTCTCCCGTATGAAAGGCCACCGTGATGATGCGAATCTCGGCATCGGCTGCCTGCCGCGCCGCCTCCAATTCTGCCACAATGTTGCTCCCGGGAGTGCATTCCGTCCCGTTGTAAATCTCGCCATCGGACAGAATGACCATAGCTCGAAGGACATTGCTGGCGCTGTTGGAGAGATTTGTCTTCGCCAGGTTTATAGGGTCATCAAGCTCAGTGCCGCTACTGTTGCTGAGGGCGTAAATATTCGACTGAAGGACGGTTGTGTTGTTCGTTAAAGGCACCTTGAGCACTGCCGGACCAGAGAAGGCAATCAGGCCGACACGGTCGCCCCCCGCCAGATTAAGCGAAGCAACGAAATTACTGGCTGCGGCTTTTGCAGTCCAAAAGCGGTTTGAGTCAGTCGTGAAGTTGCAATTCGTGTCGTAGCTGCGGATCATCGAATTGGAGACATCCATCACCAGCATCAAATCCATGCCGTCCGGACATACAATGTTGATTGTTTGCGTCGCCGACATGTTTGTGCCGCCTTTGCCGTCGCTGAGCGTGAAAGAGAGGATGCGATTGGAAATCGACGGCGTATTGGAGACGCTTTGGAATGTCAGTGTACGAACGAGGGCCTGCACGCTGGCGTTGAGGGCATTGGTATTGAAGGAAATGATGAGCGTGTTGGTTCCATTGCCACCCGTGTAGGTGGCGATGCCAGTTCCCCCGTAGCTGATGTTCGTGCCACTGACGTTGATCTGTCCGGCGTTGGTGCCTTGCAACCGGAAACCGAGCAGGTCGTTGACCTCAGCTCCGCTGGTGTTCTTCACGGTCAACTGCCCTCCACCCCAGTTGAGCGAATCGGTGTCATAAGCAATTGCATTTGTGTCGAGCCGCTTGCCTGGCCCGCCTTTGATGTATTCAAGCGAACTGGCAATGGTCAGCACAGGGTTCACGGCGCTGGTTTCGCTGCCATCGGCAACACCGTTGCCATTTCGATCCTCGACATAGTCCACAATTCCGTCGTTGTCCGAGTCCACTGGCTGGTTTGAACCGTTGAGCGCGACGAAGTGAAGTCCGATGTCGTTGGTTGAAGTTCCCTCCTTCACTTGATTCGTCGTGGTGGTAAAATGGTAGAGGCCGACGGAACTCGCGCTCGTGCTGCCGGCGTTGATTAGCGGTGAATTGGTCGGCAGGTAATAGCGACTGAGCGGCCCGGTTTCATACGCGAGGCTGGACAGGAACAGATTGCTCGTTCCGCCGCTGAAGTTCACGTTCGTGGACTGGTAGTAGGCGTTGAATGAGTTCTGCACGGGACTGCCGAAATCGTAAATGTTGGTGCTGACGGAGTCGAAGAGGTTGTCGCGCACGGTCCAAGTGTTGGTGCCGCCCACGAAAGCAATGCCGGTGTAGCGGAAGAGGTTGTTTCGAAGATGAACGGTGGTGTTGGTGCCGTAATTGCCCACACCGAATTGGACCCCACCCCCTTCCCAAAACGAATTGGTTGCGCCGCAGACCAATGGTGACGAACCTGAGATGTCCACAACAAATGAAGGGCCGTAAATGCTGGAATGAGACAGTTCAAGCGCGGAAAATCCTGTGCCGGTGAAAAGAATGTAACCATCGCTGGGCAGTTGGATGAGTTCAGTAAAGCGCAGACGCGCTTGAGCCGTTTGAGAGAATCCTCCTTCGGTGTCGTAAAACATCATCCGCGTGCCTGGGTTGCCGGTGGACGTTTCTTGAACCATGTGAGCGCGGAAGATGCGGTTCGTCGCAAAAGGACTGCCCTGACTGATGAGGGCGCTTTCTACGAGTGCGAATCCAAAATTGTTCTGGGAATAGTCAATGGCGATGTTCACCCCATTGGTCGCCACCACCGTCACTCCGGTATCAACCACTGCTCCGCTGGCCAGATAATCGATAATCGAATAATGGTAGCCTAGATCAGGAAGATCTCCGCTGACGGTATCTCCTACGATTACCGGCGAAAGGTTGGTGTTGGCGTAGAAATAGTCATACAGCGTCTTGGGTGGCTCGGTGGTTATGCGCTTCAAATCCGCGAGCAGTCCGGCATTGATGTTTGTGGTGCCGGCGTTGCGATTGGTGCTGCTGTTCACCAGATAGCGCGCTCCGCCGGCCAGCGTTTGGAAATAACCTGTATCCACCGAATTCGAGAGGACGTTGGCTCCGGTGTATTTGACGAGGTTGGTGACGGCCAGAACGATGGAGTTCGTCAGGTAGGCTGACGAGGAACTGATGAGGTATTTCAAGCGGTGAGCCGTCAGATGCTCGCCCTGGATGTTGGTCAAGCTGGTGCCGCCGATGGCGTATTCGCCGTCGTGAATGAGGGCGTTGCGCAGTCTTGCCTTGCTGCCGCCGTAACTGACGATGCCAGCAAAGCAGCGGTAGAACTGGCTGTGCCGCACTGTGACGTCACAACCGGTGTTGAGATAAACCGCGTAGAAGCTGTGGCGGAACCTCAGATTGTGGAGGGCTATCGCGTTGGTGTTGCCGGTGAAATCCAAGCACCGGCTGCCGTAGTAATTGGTCAGTGGATTGCCCGTCGATCCGGGAATGGTTTCTCCATAGGTATTGTCGTTCTTGGACATGAAGAAGGTGGGGCGATACACATCGGCGCGACAATCCACTGGCCCTTGAATGGCAAGAATTGAGTTGGTGTATTTGACGATGACTCCGCCTTCGATCACAGTGGTTCCGCTCAACGTCACATTGCCGCTGATGTAATAGGTGGTCCCGCCTTGGAATGTGAAATTCGTGGCGCTGGTCATCAGCGTATAATCGAGCACAAAGCCGCGCTCCCTTGGCGTGATTTGTGCGAGGCGCATCGGGCTCGTGGTTGCAAGCAACGCCGGAGCCGGTGCTTTCGCCGCAGCGAGCAAGCGAGAACGATTCTCTCCCCGACGCGCAGCCTGCATCTGGTTTCGTTGAACTGGCGCAATCGCGGCAGACTTGGGCAGGCGGTCCAACTGCGGTAAGACATCCCGATAATCCACCTTCTCAATGAGGAATTGCCGGCCATCAATGCGAATCCAGTTCTTCCCGACAGGAGTCGAGAACGATTCACTGAATTCGTCGGACTCATTCTCAGTGGGAAACGCCCGGCCCGGCCCCATCGTCATCTCGCCGAACTCCAACCGCTCGTCGGTCAGGTCCGGATCCACCATGCCCCGACGCACCGCTATGTCTCCTTCCTGTTTCAACAGGCTGGTGCCTCTGACAGGTTCAGGTGCTTCAATGAATTCTGTCCAGACTTCGAGCCGCGTGGTCGCGGGGTTCATCCCATATTCCCATGGGGACGGCGGGTTCTCGCGCAGAATGATGTCCTGCTCGAACTCAGCGCGCGTGTGCGTGTAGCGAACATCTGCCCGGAAATCGGTGAACGCATCGCGATAGATTACTTGATTCGAGCCGACTAGCTCCCCAATGGAATCCTTGATTTCAGCTATCATCTCACTCTTGCCTGTGGCTGCGTCAATGTAAGCCAGTCCAATTATGTGACTGCGGAACCGCTTGCCGTCCGGGGTCAGCAAGTCAATCGCGCCAGCGGTGTTAATGTTCTGGCTCCAGATGACCTGATGAGCGGTGGAACGTGCAATCGCACCGCCCGGAAACACTTCGATTTCCTCGCGGCTTTCCACCCACTGGCCGTCCTTGAGATGGTGAAGCCCGTTTGCCAGTTCAGTGAAGGAACTTTTCCGTTCAACGGTTTTCCCGTTTCGCAGCTTCTCCGTGATGGTGCGCTCCCATACCCGGTGATGCGGCCCGCGCTCGACAACTCGCGGCTCCGATATTTTCGGTGCCTCATCAACCCGCGCGACTCGCGCGACTTGCGCCGAGGCGCTCAGGGGTAGTGAGAGAAACACCAGCACGCTCCACAGACTATTTTTCATGCGTTGATTGGGGGTTGGGTAATGACGTTCCTTGGAAATGAGCGATGAACAGCCTTTCGGCTCTCATCAGAAAACTGGATGTCTGTCGTGCGGCAGGCGACCTCGCCGCTGATCTGCCGAATCAATCGGCTGAGTTCACTCCTAGCGAATTCACGATCCGTCGGACTCCAGGCGTCAAGCGTGCGTTCGACATAACCGCCGAAGCCTCGGAGTCGGCGCTGGACAGCGGAGGCTTTGGCTGAAGCGTGCCTCGAACAACCTCTGATTTTTGCAATCAGTTCCCTGGCCTCCCGCAAAGTGAGCTTTGGATGAATGACACCTTCTTCGACCAGTCTCGTGAGAATCCCCCTCTGCAGTCTGGCCAGCCAGTAGAGCACGCTCCAGCCGACCGGCAGATGCGCAAATGATTGCGCATCTATCCAACCCAGGCGTTCGCCAATCACCACGAGCATTTCTCCTTTGCGCTTAGAGAAAGGCATCCGACCGGACTGCCAAAGCTTGGACCACTCGCCGTAACGCAACCGATGGCGCGCGGCCAGCACCACTTTCGCCATCTCCATCGTGTGCGCCGAGCCTCTCGACCACGCGGCGATGATTTCGCCGATGCAGGCTGATGCCTGACCGGGTGTGGATGCGGACTTCATTCCGACTTGTCCAGCGAACGGAACGGGGCGATGAGAAGCAGGCTCCCGAGAGACGTCAACACTCTCGGCGTTTTTGCACGCCCGTTTTGAGCGAGTTGTTAATTGATTTGGCATTCCCCCTTGGAAGCCGGCATGCAGGCGGAGTCACGCCGCATGCGATCATGCTTGATAAATGATTTCTATTTTGGTTTTACCACCCCGGCGTTTGATTCTGCTGCCCTCATAGCCTTCGCTGCTGGTTGTAGTGGGAACGGCAGGAACTGCAAGGAGAATTATTCCTAAAACTCGAGCGAAACAAGGCGCTCATAAAATACCAGCATGTTGCTGGTGTTAGCGCCGCAACCTGCCCGCCTAGTCTTCCGAGATTGTGGCGGAACGAAAACGGAAACGAAAGTCGGCCCTTCGACATCGCAAGCTTCTCGGAGAAGCGATCCGCCGTTACCGTAAACAGTTCAGGTTTACGCAGGAAAAGCTCGCCGAAAAAGCCGACCTTAACCCCAAATACCTGGGCGAAATAGAGCGTGGGGAGAAAATTATCTCCATCGAGGCGCTGTTGCGCATTGCCAGGTCGGTGAAGGTTCCAATACGCCACTTCTTCCGCGAGTTGTAGAATTCTTCAGTGTCAGCGTGCCGTCAAAACCGGCCACAGGAATATCTAAAGCCAGTCGGAGAAGCGACAATGCCCCCTCGTCAGTTGTACCACAGCCGCCCGCAAACATCCGGTAGGTGATCAAACCACCCTCGTTCGGGTTGGAATACTTTCCATCAGCCATTGCACCAACGGCAGACGAAAAGTCAGGCGGGGCATCGATGTCCAAGAGTTGTCCAAACGCAAACCACAGCCGGACAAACCTTGGAGAAGTCGCTGAATTTCTAAATCATTATCAAGAAGCTGTTTACAGTGTTCTAAAGACTCTGGAGAAAGGTCGATTTTCACCAGAGTCTTTAGAACCCTTTTCCGAAAAGGTTGATCAAAAGGCAGGACTTTCCCGAAAGCCTGGTCAAAGGGTAATGATTCGCCAGAAGTATTAATCAAGGGGCGGACTTTTTCCAAAAAGTTCCGGTAAAAAGGCAACCTTTCCCGACAGGTTGATCAAAAGAGTTGCCTCCACCCAATTGCCCGAACGCCCGGATTGAGCCGGGGCCTACGAGATTTTGCTGAGGGCGAGAAGGGAGATGGTTGGGAATTGAATTGCTCACCTACCCCCGTAATTGTCTGACCCCGGCGGCCGGAATGAGCACGTTGCAATTACCAAAACGAGTCAACATACTCGCGCATCTGAACACGCGACCAACTGAACATGCCATCAAGTGACAACAGTCATGCTGCCGAATTCGGCACGCACGCTTCGCACGGCTCAGTGTTCATCGCGTCGGTTGAACAGATTGACCGCGAGCCGGTCCTACTGCCCTACGCGCACTACCTCCGGCAGGCATGGAGTGAGTTAAGCCTCGGCGGCGTGCTCTGCGTGGACGGGCGACCTACGGTTTACCTGTGCGAGTCAAAGCGATTCACCGCCGAACAGAAGCGTGAATATCAACGCTTCGTTTGGAACCAAGGGTTGGTGCCGCTGCTGTTGTTTCTCATGCCGGGCCAAGTCGAAGCTCACAGTGGCGTGCGCAAACCGGCCAAGCCAGGCGCACCGGATGAATCCACTGAGCACACACTGATTCCCAATCTCGGTAATCTGGCCGAAGCGTTGGAGTGCGCCAAGCTCGTCCGCTCCATTGAGACTGGCCAATTCTTCCACGATCAACGGGATTTCTTCCCCACCAATGAAGCAGTCGATCGCTGTTTGGTGCAGAATCTCGTCGATGCCGCTCGAAAGCTGAAAAAAGCCGGATGGAAACTTGACCGTGCCCACGCATTGCTTGGTCGCGTGCTGTTCGTCTCGTTTCTCCAGCAGCGGAAGTTCATCAAGGCCCACCATTTTCCCGGCGGCACCACATCACTGCTCCAAATCCTTAAGGGACGCCCAGTCGCGGAAGCCAAAAAGTTGCTCTATGGCCGTGGCGGATTTTTTCAAACACTAAAGCGAGAGTTCAATGGCACGATGTTCGATGCCACGCTCGATGAGGAGGCGGACAAAATCGAACAACCTCACCTCGCCATACTCACCGAATTCCTCGACCGAAGCGACATGTCTTCCGGTCAGGCGACCTTTGATTTCATCGACTACGACTTTCGTGTCATTCCCGTGGAGACCATCAGCGCCATCTACGAGGAATTCATGAAGGACGAAGACCTGAAGCAAAAGCACAAGGATGGTGCCTTCTACACGCCGCGCCATCTCGCCGAGACGACGCTCCATGTCGCAGTCGAAGACCGCTACAAGGAGGCGGCGAATTGGCGAGTGCTGGATCCCGGGTGTGGCTCGGGGATCTTCCTCGTGGCCATGTTTAATCTGCTGGCTGCGCAATGGCTTCGCGACAATCCAGATCGGATCAAGAAGACGAAGGCACAAGCGCTCCTCGATATTCTCCAGCAGCGCATTCGCGGCGTCGACCTGAACCTCGATGCCTGCCGCATCACCGCGTTCAGTCTTTATCTGGCACTGTTCGAGAAGCTACAGCCAATTGACCTCGACGAATTCAAAGAGAAAGTCCGCGCGGATGAATTTCTTCCGCCTTTGGTATGGAGCGAGAAGGAGGGATTGAAGGCCAATCCGCCAGTGATCATGCATGGCGACTTCCTGCGCGATAAGCTGCCGCTGGAAAAGGATCACGACCTGATCATCGGCAACCCGCCCTGGGAGAGCCGTGGCAAAGAACAAATCGCCCTGCACTTTGCCAAGCGCACGCCGGAGTTTCTCCGTGCTGGCGGCATCGGCTGTCTGATTTTGCCGACAACCATATTGGTCAACCGCAACGGAACGCTCGACGGCGAATGGTTCCGCGAGGTGACAGTCGAGAAGATGGTGCAGCTCGCCGACTACCGGAAGCTGATGTTCGCGAGTGCCATCCACGCGGGCTTCATCCTCCGCTACCAAAAATCGAAGCCGACGCTTGAACATACCGTTATCTACGAGACGCCAAAGGTAAGCCGCTTTGACCGCCGCCGTGGCGTCATCGTTGTCGAGCCAGACGAGCAGAAAATCGTGCCGCAGCGTGACGTGGTGGAAGCGAGTTTGCAGGATAAGATGCAGGAGCACGGTCAGTTGCAGGCTCTTTGGAGCCGCAAGTTCTGGGGTTCGCCACGCGATGAGGCACTGCTGCGCAGGTTGGATTTTCTTCCGCGTCTGGCTGAATTGGTTGGCACTCGCGGTAAAGCCAAACGTTGGCTGGGCGGCACGGGATTTCAACCGCATTACGCTGATAAACAACACAAGCGATACAAGCCAGTGGCCATTCCGTGGCCGTCAACCGAGCCATTTCTGGATGCGAGGGAAGATGACTTGGGGCTTGTGGTGTTCAAGGATCAACTCGGAACCGTCGGCGAGCGACTCGCTGCGCTGGGGGCATCAACGACAAAACTCTTGTTTGCTCGTCCAGATGCAAACTTTCGCCCACCGATGGTTGTTTATACAGAAGGCTTCACCAAGTTTGCGTTTTGTTCCCACTCCACACGTTTTCAAAATGCCCTCCGTTCGATAACAGGTCCCGACAAAGATGCTGATTTGCTTCGGTTCCTTGCGGCAGCACTTGGTTCGCAATTGATGCGATTCCAAGCCTTCCACTCCGGCTCCAGCAACGGCATTGGGCGCGACAAGCTCCACCTTTACGAGAGTCTGAATCTCCCGTTCCCGCTTCCCGATGACGATCTTGCCACCGACAATGCCGCGGAGATTGTCCGTGAGGCCGCTGACATCATCAAACGCGTCGAGCGCATAGGAACGAAAGCCGGATCAGACAAACGAGCGGAACTGGTCGAGGGTGCGAAGAAGCAACTTGAACCGCTGGTCGAAGCTTATTTCTCAGTGAGCGACACCGAGCGGATACTTATCACTGACACGCTCAAACTCTGGCAGCCGAGCATTCACAAGCAGAACCTCGACCTCGACATCCCGGCGCTGAGATTTCCGGATGACAAGGATCGCAAACGGTACGCCGACACGCTTGCGGGCGAGTTGAACCATTTTTCTCGCAAGGAACAGATTCACATCAGCGTCGAGGGAATGGCTTCCGAGGAACTCAACTTGGTTTTCGCCACGGTCATCTTCGGCGGCGACAAGCGCCCGTACCGTGAAACCGGCGGTGACGCGACACTATTGGAGGCGTTGGACCGCATGAACAAGGCGGCGCAGAAAGAAAACGGTCCCATCTCTTACCTGCGCGGCTTCACCTACTGCGCTCGTGATCGCATCCACATCCTCAAGCCCGGCACGATGCGAAATTGGTGCCGCACCGCCGCACTGAACGACGCCGATGCCGTCTTCGATCACCTGCAAGGAATGCGTGCATGAAATTCGGAGAGGCCAGCGGACGGCTCGATGCCGAGTTCAATCCCTTCACCGATGAGTATCTTGGTGAGATTGTCGAAGCCGTCGCCGTCGCCTGGGCACGGATGAAGCAGCCGAAGTTGAGCGAATGGGAAGACGACATCACCTTTCGCGTCGCTGGTCGACTCCTCAACGATCCGACTTTCCGCGACCTGCCATACGACATGGTCCCTCAATACTGGCTGCTGGGACTGGACGGGCAGCGCCTCGGTCGCCTTGACCTCCGGTTCAAACACCGCCGCTCACAACGCGACTACTTCTCATTTGAATCAAAGCGTCTTCATGTGCATTACCCCGGCGGGACAATCTCACCAGAGTATTCTGTTTATGCAGGAGACGAAGGCATGGGTGCGTTCATTGAGGGCCAATACTCCAAAGGACTCCCCGCTGCCGGAATGCTTGGTTACGTCATGGACGGAAATGTAGAGAAGGCATGGACCGGTATTGCTGCACGTATTCATGCCAAGCGCGAGGAACTGTGTTTGCCAATGAAGTCCGAATTCATCGAATCATCGCTGAAACATCATGTTGCTTGCGGAGCACCGGGCACGCGACTTGGTGAAACACAACACGATCTTACTTCTCATGTCCTCCGAATGATTCACATGCTCTTGCCTGTGATTCAGCGCTAAGCTGGGTGAGCATCGGCCTTAACCGCCTTGTCGCCGCGCAGCCTTATCCGGTGTGGTTCGCCACGAACCGCGAGGCGCATGTGTTGACGCTTGGCGCTGTTGTCGAGTTGCAGGCCGCCCACGACACCAGCCAGTTGCCTGAACTGCCGTGCGATGAAACGCGCAATAATGGATCAGTACGCAGCATTGACGCTAAAGGCTCGTTCGCGTTGAGCAGCATGCCTTGGCCCGAGGCCACTCGCTGATTAGCCCCCGATTGCCACAACCACCCATGTGTTCTTTCGGTTTGGGCATCCGGCCCATGGACGCGCAACCCGATGTATCTAAGTTTCCTGCTGGGCCTAGCGGGCTCGGCGGTTTTCCTGTCGAACGCGCTGGTCTTCATTTCCCCCCGGTCGTCGTCCGTTACCTGAACCGTTTCCAGATCCGCCGCGAGGAAATAGCAAAAAGTGTGGTCCTAAGTAGCGCGGTAGCTACTTGAGGACCTGTTCAGACTTACTGAACGACCTGACCACTATGGATCAGGTAGATCGCCAACCTGGCCATTCCCGTGAAGAATGCCAGACCGCAGGCGATCAGCAGAAGGCGGCGACGCATCCGACGTCGTTCCTTCAATTCAATCGCGTCCAAAATCGCTCGTGCCGTGGCCGTGGCCAAGACGAGGATCTCGGATGCGGCGATGTCGTGAAGTTCAGCTTGTTTGAGCTGACCACGACTCCGTGCATCCCGACGGCGATGGATGGGTTCAATGTCTACAACGTTGCTATCATTCATATGTTTTCTCCTTCATCAAAGTTACCGGTGACAAGATGACCGTGAGCGACCTCAATCACCCGGACCAAGCCAAGAAGCTGGTCTCGCGTGAAAGATCGGTTGCCGTAGATCCACTTGCCACTGGCGTCCTTTCGGGCGTGACTGAGCGTCAACGAATAACGAGGAAACTCCTCACCTTCGTGGCGCCAGATCGATCCCAGAAGAATTCCACCCTGAAACGGCAGCTTCACTTCGTAGACGGGACGCTGCTTGTCAGACTCGCTCTTAAATTGAGCGGCCTGAGCAGGCTGCGGGGTTCTCATTTTCTTTTCCATATATCCTCCATTGCTTCATTAGTAATACGAACCGCGAAAACCGGATTGTTTTTGCGCGGCAAGAACAGAACCTAATCGAACCTTTTTCCACCCTTCTGCCGACGTATCGGCGTGGGGCGGGTTTTGTCCAAGGATTCCGGTGGGACCAGCGTGCTGGTCCCCTCGGTTTGTCCCCGGACAAAGCGTTTGTTATTTCAAAGAACCGAACCTCTCATTCATCCGAATCGAGGTTCTCAAAAAACAGGGTCCACGTGAGCGCGGCTTCGCGCACGCGCGATTCAATGCGCAGAAGCTCCGTCTGCGATGGATTGACCTCCGGAATAAATTCCGGCCCCAGAAGGTCGGCAAATGTGAGCGCGGGAAACTCCTCATGGAGTTTGAGCGCGATGTGACCGAACATCTGATTGGCCTTGATGAGTTCAAGCTCGCGGTCCGTCGCGACCCACTTGTAGCCGAGGGCGTAATTCTGAAACTCACGGATATTCACGACCGGCGGCGGAAAGAACCCACGGTAGATGGTCGAACACCAGCCAACCAACCCCGGCTTGGACGGAGCAAACTCAAAAGCCTCGTCCATGAATACGACCCGTTTGAAAAGAGCTTCCATATCAGGGAATCAACCTGGGGACTTTCTGATCCGGTCAGCCGTTGCATTAAGAACCATCGCCCACCGCGCGTGTGTTTCGTCCCCGTGCGGAGCCGGCGGCTCCGGCGGGTCGAGCGCGGCTTGGGGAGCATTGGGCAGGGCAGCGCAGGCGGGATCACTCAGCGCCTCCTTGGACAGTTTATTGATTTCCTCAAAGCTCAGGTGCAGGCCATTGCGAACGCCCAAAATCGCACCGGGGCCCCAGTGCGCCATCTCCGCACCGGGACTGACCATGCAGACGAAATTCTCGCGATGATGGTTCAGTTCCAGAGTGTGGTTGGGAGTCCAGACCTGCTCCTCGGTTTCGGTGAATCCAAAGCTCGACTGCTGCGAGATCGAGTCGGAATAGCCGTGCGACACGGAACTGCCAACCGGACCGCTTGAATTCGTCACTGATGTCCCCTGGCTCGTTCCTGTTCCTTGGGAGAGGTTGTGCCGCCATACTTTGTGCGTGCCAAAAAGACTTTGAAGATAGCGATCCGTGGATCCGCCGGGCACAGCCCCGAGGATGAGCTTCACTTGCGTCATGCTGATGGTCTCAGCGTCATCGCCCATCTGTTCGAGAGTGTGATAGGCCAGAATCAGTGTGATGCCGCTTCCTCTTGCCTGCTCGATGAGTTGTTTTAGATATTCGCGGGGAAAAATTTGCGCTTCATCGATGATAATGAAGACTCGATCCCCGAGGCTCAGACATACGGCACGTTTGGTGGCGATGATGGATTGGACGAACAGCCCGGAAATCGATGTGGCCACCGTGCCCATGTCTTGTGCGTTGGTATCGAAAAATGCAGAGCCGCGACTTTTCAATATCCGTTCGATATCGATGCTCGTCGGATCCTCCAACGGGCGGTTGACATGCTCGACGGCGGCGATCTGCGCCAGTTCCTGCCGGACCCCTCCCGTGCTGTATTTCGCGTCTTTATCGAGGGTTAACTTCTCGATATTGGCCGCGAGTTGCCTGGCTGAACGACCGAGATCGACCTTGAGGAGCATGTCTACGGACGCCCCGGAGAAATACCGTGCGGAAGGATCGCTGGCGGGATTGCCGCTCGTGACAGCGCGAACGAGAGTGCCCGATTGGGCGATTTTGGAGATGGCGGCGTTGCGTTTCTGCGCCAGCGGATTGAAGGCTTTTGATTTGAGACCCGGTTGCAGAGTGAAAAGTTCGGCTGTTCGGGCCACGGGTTTCCCGGCAGCGTTTAGCCACGTTAGCGACTCACAGCCGGCCTTGATGGAGGCATGGAGCACCGGATCGTAGGCTTTACACCCAATGACAAACACCGGGTAACCCAAGCGGGAAAGCTGATAAACGATTAAACCGACGGTTAGGCTCTTCCCAGTGCCGGTCGGCCCCACAATCGTCAGGTGGCCTTCAGTCGATTTCATGCCCAGAAGGATGGGAAACCCGCAGGGAGTGGATCCGATGATGATCTGGGGCCTGTCCAAAAGTCTTTCCGTCCCGATGAAGACGGATATGTAGCCCAAATCGGCTTTGATTTCGATCTGCGAGTATTGGGCGAGTTTCGGTCGGTTCGACAGCGCCTCAGCCGCTTCTTGAATGCCGACAACTGTCAATGTTGGCCCTGAATTTACCGGAGAGTTAATCCCTACAAGAAAGCCCTCGGCGCGCATCCGCCGGAGATCTGCCTTGAACTGTTGCTTGAAATTCACGGTGTAAGAGACTTGCCGGTACAGCTTGGCCCCATGATAGTGCAATGCCCTTCCATTGATCTCAGTCCTATCAGAATTGGGAACCCACAGGGGTAAAATCCAATGATCAACTGGGGCTTGTTGAGAAGCATGTCCGTCCTAATGAAGGTGGACATGCCGTTGGATGAGGGCTTGATTTCGATCTGCGCATACTGGGCGAGTTTCGGGCAGTTCGACAGCGCCTCAGCCGTTGCTTGAATGCCAGTGACCGTCAATGTGGGACCGGAATCGATCCGGCAGTTGATGACGACCTTGAACCCTTCCTTGCGCATTCGTCGGAGATCGGGCTTGAACTGTTGCTTGAAATTCATGAGGGCGATTTTTCGGCCAAGTGAACCAATTCGGGGACAACGATGGGATGCACCGGAACCGGGAACGGCTGGTGGTTGAGCAGCGTGTCGGCGACGCCTTGGGTGGGAACGGCAACGGAAATCCCGAACAGCCCGCGCTGGATCAATTGATCAAACAATGGATTCGCCTTGGTAAGGGCACTACTGATGGCGTGAATGCGGCGGGCAAGCTGATCGGCAGGCTTGAACTCGGCCAGCCAGAAATGGAGGTGGTGAGTCTCCGGCGGACCGACCGAAACCCGGCGCAGGAGAAAGCGACCCTGGTTACGTTCCATCGAAAACTCAGGAGACAACTGCGATCCCAAGGTGAGCAGCTCCTGGCGGGTGAGGATGACGAACAGATCTTTCTGCCAGCCGCAGTTGCTGGCAGCGACCGAATCGTAGGCGACGGCCGCCGTGAGGGCCTCTGCGTACGAAGCTGGAGCACCGACAAGTTGTGCGCCCTTTTTCGAGAGTCGGTAAAGTTGCGTGCTGCCCGGCAGATTGGATTTCGCGAGCAGTCCCCTTTCAGTCAATCGATCGCACCGTTTCCGAAGGGTGTCGGGTGTTCCCGCTTCCGCGAGGTCAGGATATTTGAACAAAGCTTCAATGGTGGCAGCCCGGACTTTCCCAAGGATTTTCAGGATGACCTGCTGTTCGTGAGGAAGGGTTGCCATGGTGCTTTACCAGAGTTCGAGCCGGTGGGTAGCGGAGATGCCGAGCTTGGCCGCGATCGTCGTTCCGTTGTATCGCCCTATCAACTCGATGGCGACCTCGGCGCCAATGGCATCGGGAAGAGATCCGTTGCCGGGAGCCGCCTGGACGAGCGTCCACTTAAATGACGGGTCTTGAGACCGCTTTGAGAGGAACACTTCCGTCAGCGCAATCTCGTGCGAAGCGTGTCCGGCGATGGCGGCGTGCGGCACGCCACCATGCAGGGCCGCAAGCTTTAGGGTGCCGCGGATGATCAATTCAGGACGGATATTGTTGCTCCAGCGCCGCGCGGCCTCGTATGCGATTGGATGAGGTGATGGCAGCCCGGCGCCCCGTTCAATCACCACGATGGGGTCGGACGTGTCCCGGTTGCGGAGCAGTTCGGTGGAAACGGAGATCAAACCGGCTTTGAGCTCCGCCCGCAGGTTCCGTTGCATCGATGCAGGATCATCGCTGAAGCAATGCCGCAAAGCCTGTGCTCCGGACACGGCGCTCACCTGGCGCAACAGTTGGTGCAGAAGAGACATTTTCATTCTGCGGTATCCACGAGCTGCACGTTCCACGTTTGATGTTCATACCGCGCGAGGAACACCTGGCCGTGGGATCGGATGAGCACATCGCCATTGCCCCGCGCGATGACCAAGGCGCGCGCGATATGGTGCGAATCACGAGCCGTGACCTCGAAAGTTTCAGTGGGGCGCAGAATGTGTCCACTGACCACCAGGGTTCCGTCTCCTTTCAGATCCACCCAGCTGGCAAAGGAATGATTCGGTGCCATCGCCGGCTCGGTCCAGGCTGGCGGTGCGGGCGCCGCCAAGGCTGCCTGCACGCGATTCGCGCGCCGCTTGTTGAGATCGATCAATTCCTTTCGCAAACGAGGAAAAACGAAAAACTGCTGACGCACCACGATCCACAACACGAGCGTCAAGATCGGGAGCGCAAGGTGGTTGATCCACTGAACCTTCATAGGATGTCCCCCGCTTTGCCCCAGATCATGCCCGTGCGAGGCACGGTACGCAGGGCCTGCAAGTTCAGCCCACTCTCCTCGATACGTGCCAGGAGGCCCAACATCTTGAAGAATGCCAAGATGCTGTTGATGCCGGCCACACCCTCGAACCAATCCGAGTGGGTCACCAAGGTGACCAGGAAGAGCACGAGCGTGGCAGCCCACCAAACTGTCACGAATCGGAGTAGTGTATTATCGTTCATGACCTTGGTTGGGGAGCTAATTTCCCGTTGCCGTTGAGGGCTTGCCGGCTTCTCCCGACAGCGGGCGGACATGATGATGTGCCGGAGGATTGCTGGACGCACCTTGGAGCGGAACTGCGGGAGCCGACAGAAGAGCCGGAAGATTGACCTTCAGCCAGCAGTCTGAGCGCTTGCGGAAGAATTCCGTCCGATGATTCCCATCGCCTCCTCGATCCGCGAAGAAAGCGATGCCCATCTCTCTCGAATTCGATGGCGTAAGCCACACGATCCTCGCCGTGACACGTCCAAAGCCACGACGGTAATTGACCCAGGCGACGGTCTTCGCCGGATCACATCCTGCCGGGAGGTGGATGGACTTCACATTTTCGGCCGAGATGGAATCGTAGTCGTAGGAACCAATGGAGGTCTTGCTGTTCGCGTAGGAAATCTCGTCCGCGCCGGCGTGGGGCCGGACAAACAGATCGATGTCCGCGTTGAGGTTCCGGGGATATCGGAGTTGGAGCGTCACCCCTTTCTCCGGTAATTCCGCCCTTACCTCCCGCACAACCTGAGTCGTGATCACGGTAATGTTGGTGACGGTGGTGACATTGGAGACCGTCACCACCATCGGTACATTGGGGATCGGAGCCACTGTTGAAGGTGCGGCAACATCAACGTGCGACGGGGCGCCGGAAGGCGCAGGATTCGGAGTGATGATCCTTGGCTCGGGTTGTTGCACTCGATTACGTCGAGACTCCGTGGGTGAAGGTGCCTTGCCGGCAGTGGCCGATGCCACCCTTGGCGGCGAATTGGAGGCCGCGACTTGAACCGGCGGACGGGCGTCGATCATGGCGATCTCGGCCGAGTTGATCGGGAACTTCTCTGTCGCGAGCGTTCGTTCGGAGTTCAGGAGCTTCAGGCCACCTTCTAGGTTGGGGCTGAACGCGAGGAGATTGCCCCCGCGCTTCTCCAGGAACGCACCGTAGAACTGATGCAGTTTCTGTTCATACCCCGCCGGCCAGGAACTGGTGTCGATACGTGGATACAGGAACACTATTTTGGTCCCATTTAGCGACTGTTCCAGGCCTAGGCTCGCGAAAGGCGAAAAAGGATCGCGTGTAATCTGACCGGTGCCCGGATACCGGAGAAACGGCTCGGCAAAGTCGTAGTTCGTCTGGCCCGGAAATCGCGCGACAGGCGACCCAATGATCACCAAAAACTCCACCTTCGCATTTTCCTGCGCTAGGCGAGTCAGGAGCTGAGGAACATTCACCGCCCCGGTACCTTCCAATATTGGGTCGGATTTCTGCTCCCTGACCCAGGCAGTCCAGTTGTCGAAGGGCCGGCCGATTTTTCGCGCCACGGCGGACTCCTTGAAGTAAGTCACCTTGGGAACCTCGAATTCGGCTATAGTCTGGCAATTCCACCCGTCCATCAGTCGTGCGTTGCAGCCTCCCTGACGGAGCAGCCAGGAGGAGATGGCGATGGCAATGGCCTTTTTGTCCGGTGCGGAGAAATGCGAGCTGATGCAGATGTCGATTTGTCGCGGCACGTTCTGCTCTTGCTGCGGCTGCTGGCTTGAGCAACTGGTGAGGGTCATGGCGATCTGGGCTGTGAGGATGAGTTTTTTCATAGAGGTTCTTTCAGGACTTTCTCGATCTCCTCGCGCAGAGCTTGGAGTTGTTCATGTTTTTCGGAGCAGGAAAGAATGGTGTCATCCTTGATGGCTTCGATTTCGCCCTGGTCTCCTCGTGATTCACCGAGAGCGCGGTCAAGGCGGTCTAGATCGTCGTGGAGCGCCTTCAATTCGGCCTCCCTTTCAGCTCGGAGGGGACTCAGGGTCGGAGTTAATGATCCCAAGGAAAACGCCGCGTGCAGGCAAAGCGTGGAGATCCCGATTGAAGCGCCCATCTGAAAGGCCATGCGCCACGAGTCGAGCGAGAAGGATGCAGCCTGATCGGCGAATACAGACGCCATCGAACCGTCGCTACTGGCCAGTGAACAAACCACATAGCCAACACCTGAAAGGAGGACCAAGAGCGCCACCGCAGACGCGACGACTTTGCGCGTGGGCTCACTTGCCTTCATGATGAGCAGATAAGCCCCTTCTGCGACAGCCACGCAGAAAACGGGGATGGCAAAAGCCAGGCCCAACAGAAAACTTTGAGTAAAAAAGCGGAGATACCAAGCGAAGTTTACGGCCTCCAAAACCGCGGTCGTCAAAGCGACCGCAAGCAGAATGAAGAACACCAGTCGCCCCCAGAACCCGCACGGGGGCGCAAAGGAGGTCTTGCCGCTCAGGTATAGAGGAATCTCGTCGCTGTCGAGCTGGCGCTGGAGTTTCTCGATTTTTGCGACCGTGCGGGCGCGCGTCCGATCGAGGATTTCATTCTCCTGCGCAATTCGCGAAAATTCTTTGGCATAGAATAGCCGCCACAACGAGACGACCCGCTTCATTACAGCATGGATGGTCATTAGCGGGGAAAACTTGAGTACCACGTTGACCGTGGTTTTGAACTGCTCGTTGATCGATGGGTTGATGGTTTTCATGCAGTCTAAAAAATTGCGTGAAGGAAAGTAGCCCGCTGCAACGAGGCGGGGATCCTGAGAGATATCCAATTAAACCCAGAATAACGCAGTTAAAGTCATTTGCGTTTCAGAAGCACTCTGGCGGCGAGATGATGCGTCGCCAGCAGTCGCTGACGGAATTCGGGCCAAAGGTCGGAGTCCAGGGCAACGCAGCAAACCCCACGCTGCTAAATCGCCAGGCGTCCACCCGCTCGTGAGCTGGATCGTGACAGCCAAAAGAAAAATCCCCCCAGCCGAAAGCTGGTGGGATTGAGGTGGATGACGCGGGTGGCAATTCAACCTTTGTCCGACTCCCATGATGCTTTCATTTCTCGCCTGAGCTTGGTGCAGAAGCCCTTGTCACGAGCGGCGGCCAGGACATCGTCCTTCCAGAAATATCCGTCCGCTTCGCTGAGGGGGAATGCCACGGGCCGGAGGCCAGCACGAACCAACGCCGCGCCATAGTGCTGCAGAATGCCGAATCTCGCGCACACCAGGCGCGTCGTCATTAAGGGCGGCAACTTGTCATCGGGGATGCTCATTAGCACTTTGAGATCATCCGTAAACAAGGGAGACTTTGGTTTCATTGTTCAAATCGGTTTGGGGAGATCGTCGCGAACACACCTTGGATGCCAGGCTTATGGGAGATCAGCGGATCGAGTGGCCGGGTGGATTTTCACCGACAAGCGTCGGAAAGTCCCTTTAGCGAATCTGACAGCGATCCTTTTTTGGATCGAACCAGGGCGGCTTGATCCCAATGTTTCCGACGCGCCCTGGGCATCTTCAGCTTCCGGCTCACGAGTTCGGGAAACTTGATACCGCACTGGACGTAATCGAAGGTCGAATGACATCGCCCCGTGCGTTTTCGAGAGTTCAGCGAAATTCTGGATCGTCAGGCCATGGCGGTTCAGAACTGCCAAGGCCTCGAGCACTTGATGGCGAGGGTGAGTGATCCGAAACTCGAACCAGACCCTCTGACAGCTTGGTGAGGCATCCAACAGGCCAGCTTTGGTTTCCAATGCCGCCATCTGGCGCTGACTTTGTTGCCAATCAGCAGCGAAGTGATCGTCGATTGACAAGCGATGCGCGCGAGTGCCGATGCCGAAGTTCTGCTTTTTCGTTAGCTTCATAACATTTGCCCGTTGTTCTTGCTGGCCCAAGTTCGATTCCGGAACTTCCGAAAGCAGGACAGCAAGGACACGGATAGCCCGGAGATGGGATTTTGCAGGGCGACAAGGACGACAAAGGCGACAGTGTTGGCTTGTCGCACTCGCTGGCTCTGTGGAATGGTGCTCTTTGTATGAGCAAGGCAGACGACGTGAGGAAGTTCTTGGATTGCGTGCGAGAGGCGAAGCTCGGATACAGGATTGGCGGCAACACCGATCAGAACTTATGGGCTTGGCTAAAACGTCGGAGCCCGCCGCGAGACGCTGCTGGCCTTCGTCGTGAACGGCATCGGTTAAGGGAATTGGCCACGCGCCTGTGGGATTTATTGAATCCTTCCAACAGACAGAAGAACGCTCACAGTGTCTGGACAGGTCTCAAGGACTGTTTGCTAAGAACTTTCAAACGCGCGAAGCACAGGGAGCATCTGACGTTGCTCTATGGGGAAGGAGGGAAGTGGGACTCGACCAAGTGGAAAGAGTTTGTCACAGGCCTTTGCCCAGAGTCGATTCCGGCCAGGGGCTCCAGCAAAGGAAAGGGCGACAAGAGACAGAGGATAGCCAGAGCACTCTCAGAAGCTCAGATACTGCCATCTCGGATCCGGAACATCGAAGCGCCAGCGCCTAACTTTTCTCCCACTGCTCATTTCCAGCCACGATGGGAAATGGACCACGCTCGCAACATCTTCTCCGACGGCCTGAAACACAAGCGCGCAGTTCGCCTCCGCCTCACTGGATCTTACTGGAACGGCAAGAAGGAGATTGCGCGAAAGCTCGCCGCGGAGTTTGGCGAGCAGCATTTCCCCGGAGGGCGGATTGAAGTGCAACTCAATCGTTTCGCCCATGATCAATCGGGTGTCCGGCAGGCTCTTTCTTCCATCGTTCATCGATATACGCGAGGCCCGTTGCCGGAAGACGAAGGAGCGCTACGAGACTGGTGGCGCAAGCATCTCGGCGGGCGGAGATCGCTTGTCATTCTTCTCGATGCCCACGAAACCCAGGACCTCACCTGGCTAATGCCTCCTGAGGAGTCAAGCTGGGTCATTGTTACGTCCGATGGATCTGTTTCATTCAATTCAACCGATGCAATTGCGGTTGGCGGGCTTGCACCCCTAGAGGCGCAGGAACTAGCCATTCTGCTCGGAGAGGAGCAGGGAATCACACCTGCAGAGGCCGCACAATTGGTGGGAGATCTGGGTGGGAATCCAGGATCGATCAACGAATTGATGAAGATAGTCGGCCATCTCCGAGTCGAGGTCTCGTTCGAAGAAATCCTCGCGGTTCTCAACCAGGATCTCTGGCAAATGCTGTCGCCCTTTGCGCGTGTCCTAGAACTGAAATACTCGGGGTTGTCTGCACCCGAACGTCAATTCTGGAAACAGCTGGCGGTATTCCCGTCAGACTTCGATTCAGCAGCAGCATTGGCGGTGGCAGGCGGTCTTCCCCCCTCTTCCGCTCGGATCTTGAGCAAGCTGCGCACTTGGAGCTGCATTCATTTAGATCCGAACCAGAGGCGCTATCGATTGGAACACCTGCATCGCAAGTTCTTGCTTGAGAATAAGCTCAAACAAAATCAACGGAGTCACCTTGAGCAAGCGCACGCAGAATACTACTTCACTCAAGTCGCCCAGAATGCAGCCCAACGTCGAAATCGATCGATGTCTTTGGAGCAAGGACGTATCGCGAGGGAATTCGTCAATATCGCAGCGGCATTTCAATGGGCTTCGGACCATAAACCGGAGATGTGCCTCAGCTTCGTAAAGGACGCACACCGGGTGCTCTTTTACGGTCTGCGGGTCAAACAAACGGTTGAATGGGCCGAACAAGCGCTCGATTGCGCCGACGACGCGACCAACAAACATGCTCTGGCACTCGCCACACATCTCCTAGGTGTAGGGCGCGCCTGGCAGGGGAAACACCACGAAGCCAAACAACTTTACCTCAGAGCAGAGAGTTACTTGAACGAATCTACGCTTAAGGATGATGCGTGGCGGAATGACTTGCTCCTTATTAAAGGGGGAATCGGCTGGGTGCTCAATGACAACGGTGACAGTGACGCAACTGAGTTCTTTAGCGAGCTCCTAAAGGAGCTCAAGCACAATAATTGCGAACCCGAGGTGATGGTGCACCTGTATCTCATCGAGGGCCTTGCAGAATCCTTTCTACGACGCAAGATGCCCTGCTCAAAAGAAGCTATCGAGTGCTATGAGCTCATGGCAGAGCTTCTTAAACCGAAGCATCTCACTTTTGAAAGAAACTACTATTCTCACCTCGTCGAACGTGGACTTGGATGGGCTCGAAGTCTTTTGAACGAGCACGCGGAAGCCGAGCAACGTTTGACACGGGCAGTTGACCTGGCGCACAAGATGGATCAAGGGACGAAAGCGGCTGTGTCGCTTGGCAAGTTGGGTTTCGCTCAGTTGCGTGCAGGCAGATTGAAACCTGCACTCGAGAGTCTCGATAAAGGGCTTGAACTGGCAATGAGCTGGCAGCTTTTTGGATACGCAGCAGAGATTCGTCTAGATCGATGCAAGGTGTTGCTCGCGGATAAGAAGCGGGAAGAGGCGATCAACGAAGCGCAGAATATGCTCAAATCCCACGATGAAGAACAGTTTCCCAGACTGCGCGCCGAAATTCAGGCATGGTTGCGAGGAATCAAGGCGGATTAATTTCGATTGTCTCGTTCAAACCACATCGAGATCGATCTGGTGAATGCCAGTTCGATTGTTTAACACTACGATGGCCGTTTGCCAACAATGCCTTCAACAAAGATGCGCAAGTCTTCGCTGATTTCAGTGAAGCGAAAGGGATCTGGTTCATTGGGGTACTGTGGCGAATTTCGCAAATCCTTGTCTGGCATAGGTTGCAACCGGTATGAAAAAAACTGCCAGTTTCTGTCGATGACGATGTAGTCCATAACAGGGAGGTTCATCGCACGCGCTTTGGTGAAGAATTCATTGAAATAGAATTCTTCGACAGCCGTGGGCACCGTGTCGTCGTGCCGGTGAAAAGTGATCAGCGTCACCGCAGATGTGTATCCAGGCAGGTCGAGAAGAAGGCGATCCAGATTGACGTCGTCGATCTTCCTAATCAATGGACAGCGCAAATGACGATCCAATGGAGCAACATAGGCCTCGTTGGGATAACTTCCACAATGTTGTGCCCGAGCCTTTTCGACAATATCTGCTGGAGATGCAACCGGCGGGAATCCGATCCTGCTTTTCTCGGCCAATACAATCATGGCACGAACGACCGTCGTATTGGTGCGCCCTATGAGTCCCACCAGTTCCTCGGAAGAAGCTGCTTCGAGATCTGGCATTGTCTTATACTCAGTGATGATTTTTCGCAAGGCGCCATCGTCAATTTTGCCTCTGAATACCAGCCCACCGTCCCTCAAACCGATACTGTTTAAGAGGCAGGGTGAGTGAACAGCTATTGCCGTGTCTTTGCTTACCAGACGAAGTAACTCGTCGTGAGACGCCTCTTCCAGATGTTGCCAAGTTCCATATTTGCCCAGCAGTGTATGGGCAGCAGTTTTGCCAATAAGGATCGAAACGAGATGCAGATCCTTTGTCTGTTTGGTTGGATTTAACATGGCCACCTCCTCCTGATAGAGTGTAACACAATTACAGAGCGATATGCAACTGCGCTCGCGTCGCGTCATCAATTGGAGGAGACGGCATCCAACGAGAATGGCCAGCTCACAATTCCTGTTGCAACATACGCAGCGCGAAGGCGTCGAGAATGGACTGGCGGGTGGCGCGGGCGAGCGTCCCCTCGCCTACGATGAGATCGCGCTGAAATGGTTCGACCGAACTGAAGGCCTCGGATTCCAGCCGGACCTTCTCTTCCGGCGACAGTGCTCCCCAGAAATTCTGGATGGCCTGCTGTCGTGCCTCGAGACGCAGACGCTCCCGCTCTTCCTCGGCGCGCTTTCGTTCCTCGGCTTTCTGTTTCCGTGCCGCCATTGCTGCTGCCCGGCTCTCCTGTTCCGCGCGACTGACAAACCCTTTGGGCGGCATGTATTCGCTCTTGATGGAGGCGACCAGAAAACCAGCGGGATTGCGCAACACTTTCTGGTCCTGCCGGGCCAGCATCCAGTCAAACACCTCCAGTTGAGTTCGAATCTGCTCCAACGGATGATGCATCGCCACCTCGCGGGCCGCGGTTGGCGTCACTCCCCTCTCGATCAAAGCCTCCTGAAGCGGCCTGGCTTCTGAAGACGGAGCGTCGGGATGAACCGAAGACGCGAGCTCCGTCCGGGCTTTCTCGAACACCGCGCGCCATTCGCCGGAGGTCACTTTGCGAAAACGATCCGCCGCCGTCATCGGGCGGAGGAAACCGCTGGTCACCAGTTCGTCGATGCCCGGTTGCAGTTTGCGTTTGAGGTTGGCCGTGTCGTAGTTGCGGGACATGCCGATGTGTTCCCAACACAATTCTTTGAGGTCGAATTCCCAGCGGGCGCGGTGGAAGAAGCGTTTGTCGAGAAAACGGTAGAGCCGTTTGGCAATCGAACTCTGGAGGCCCTTGAAGAAATCAAAGTCGATGCTCTTCAGATTCCCGGCCTGGAAGCTGCGGAAAATCACCTCGTTCCACACGAAGCTCGACAAAGGCAGTTGCGCCTGCCGTCCCGACTGCCGCTGGCGGCGAACCTGGTCTCGATCCAGAAGGGTAACGTTGTCCAGAACGTGAAATTTTTCGTCCGCCCAGCACTGCCCGGCCTTGTCCCACCAGGCGTTTTTGTAATAGAGCGTGACCCCGACCCAGCGGTTGAGCGATTTCTCCAGCCGGTGGTAGCTTTTGTGATCGTCGCCCCAGCCCAACAGACGAAGCAGGTGGTAGCGGGTGAAGTTCACTTTGCGGCTGGCGAAGGACTGAATCTTGGAGAGCTGGATGAGGCCGAGCAAAATCTCGTCATCGAGCGCGGTGGGCAGCCCGTACTCGTCGGACCCGGTGATCACCAGCCGGCGGGTGATCATCTCCCCGCGCAGCGCATCCCAGGTCCGGTCTTCAAACGCCAGGGTTTTCTGACCGGGCGACAGCCGGTCGGCAATCGCGCAGAGCGGAAACTCAGCCAGGTTCATTTCGTCCTTGGCATCCGGCAGCCTGGCCGGAATCGATTCTTCCGTGTCTCCTTCCTTCATGCCTCCCTCCAAAAAAGCATCACCCTTTCGGGTTGTTGTCATTATGGGTTATCTAAGCAGAGTTAGATGTTACCTAGCGAAATCCCCTGTCGGTTCGCCACGTTACAGCCGTTTTTCCTGCCTCAAACCCCGGTAAAACATGGCTCATTGCCCGGTAGCACCTGTCTCGTTCCCCGGTAAAAACCGCCCCATTCCCCGGTAAAATGATGCTTCAATCCCCGGGGCAGGTCTGCCTCAAACCCCGGACGAAAACTGTCTCATCCCCCGGTGCTCCAATTCCTATCATTTTTTGAATGCACTGGAAAGAGGCTCACAGTCTGTGCGTGGAAGAATCTTCTGCTGCGAATCGCAAACGCGAACCCGCGCGGTGCCCAGGCAAATATGCAATGTGAAGGTAGACTGGCCGCAACACCGCGACTGTCCGTGATGCGTTGCCATTCTCCTTCGGCCATCGAGATGGCAACCGACATCGTCAGAACGAGCAAACACCGAACGGCCGCATTTCCGCCCTGACCGCTCATCATGCCAACCCCTGAGTCCACCTTGGCATCTGAAGGAATTCGGCTCTCCTGACTCAACTCCGTTCGTTTAACGCGAAGTCCAGTCCGATGATCGATCCCGTTTTGGGCGAATCCACAAGAATGCCTGCAAACATGCTGGCAAGCTGGCAAGCCAGCATGTCAGCCATCGTTCATGCCAGAACGTCAGCATGATTGCTGGCGGGCAAACTTGCCCTCTTGCGGGAATGTATGTTTGCAGGTTAAGAAGCAGACAGGGGTTTTCAAAACAGGAGGAGAATAATGATTTATGCACTGACCAATTCGAAGGGAGGCGTGGGCAAGTCCACCCTCGCCGTGCATCTGACGGTCTGGCTGAAGGAACAGGGGGCGAAGGTGGCGCTGGTCGATTCCGACGTTCAGCAATCGTCCTCAGTTTGGTTGCAGGAGATCGATTCGGAATTAAAAGTCTTCCGGCTGCAAACACCGGACGACATTCTCGATCAAGTTCCGCGGATTCAGGCGGAGTTCGAACATCTGGTGGTGGACGGGCCGGGCGGGCTATCGGAAGTCACGCGCACCATCTTGCTGCTCGCCGATGTGACCTATCTGCCATGCGGGCCGTCGGTGCTCGATTTGCGCGCCGTGCATGACGCCATCCGGGCGGTTCACCAGGTGCAACACATCCGGCAGGGCAGGCCCCGGGCCGTGCTCGTGCCCAACAAGCTCCAGGTGCAATATCGATTGAGCGTGGAGTTTTTGGAGGCGGCGAAAGAGCTCGGCATTCCAACCTCCACCGGACTGCGCCTGCGCCAGCCCTACGCCGACGCCGCCGGCCAGGGCACGGTGGTCTGGCGCATCAACACCAAGAGCGCCCAGGACGCGGGCGCGGAAATAGAAACACTTTTCAAGGAGCTTGCAGCTTATGACGGAACGACGACCGATGAGCGCCGCGTTGCGAATCTCTGATTTGCGACCGGAAGAACTGGCTTTTATCAAAGCGGGCACTCCTCAACCGAAAGTGGTGGAGCCGACCGTTGAGACGAGAACACCACCATCTCCAGCCGGAGACAGAATGACGGAGGTATCAAGCACCGAACTGGCGGCGGTTTCCAAACCCGAGCCGCCGGAGAAAGCGCGGCCACCCAGGCCGAGGATGAACCGGGAACCGGAGCCCGAACCGTTGGCGCATCGCATCAACTTGAGCATCCGTGTGCCGGTGGAGATTCCCGAAGGGTTGTTGCGGGCGTCCACGGATCGGAAGCTCAAGCGGATCAAACCCAACACGCAGCAGGAGATTGCCGGAGAGGCCATCGCGGAGTGGTTGCAACGCCACGGGTATCTCCAAGAGTTGGGAAACAAGAAGGATTGAAACAGTCAGCCGATGGCGACTTATCGGTCATTCTTCCTTTCGGCCCACTGGCGCACGGCGTCGTCCACGAACTTCACAAATCTCGGGTCGCGTTGATCCCGGATGTGCGCCCAGACGTGGGCGGGCAGCGGGAGCGTGAAAAAGGAACCTTTGCCAGAAGAGTTGACCAAGCGCATGGGTTCTCCAGAATGTTGCCGCAGCTTGGCTCTTATGAATCAAAGACAGCAAACGGAATTGCTCACAGAAGTCGTCTGCGATTACTTTCGTCAAAAGAAATTTATCCCCTCAGTGGAAGATCGGATAGGCGGGGGCCAATGCACTGACATTGCAGTCCGAACGAAGGAGGGAGGGCCAAGGGCAATCGTAATTGAACTTGATTCTAGGCCGGACCGATCGAATGCAAACGAGTTTAGGACCAGTTGCATCTCCGACCCTCCGCTCCTTTTCACCCAGCTTCTTTTCGAGAAAGCAGCCAATTCGAGCATCAGGTCATTTTGCGATCCTATCCGTAAGATTCTTTATTCCGAGATACCTGAATTCTTCGAAGAGATCAAAATTCCGCCTCCGGATCCGGGAGCGGGCGAGGCCGCGCTACGGGAAAAATACGTATCCCAGATCCATGGGGTATTTGAAGGCTTTGTTAACAGGATGTTCCAGCCGCCGCCTATGGAATCTCAGGTTGACGCGCAAAGACCGTATCTTCCGTTGCTTCGTCACGGATCGACCCGGTTCAGCCTTTATCGCGCAGAATCGAGGGCAAACCACATTTATGAGTGGCGAAAGCGCTTGGGGAAACCGCTTCAGGAGTGTGATCGTGCGCTGGCTTTGTTGTTTTTCTCAACTGCCAGACTTCAAGAAATTAGCGGTGACTGGGACCGAGCCCGAAACTCGCTCCTCCGGCTCGGCGAGTTCGATGCGTTTTTGAGCGAACGAGAATTGTCATTCCGAAATTCGATGCTACGCAGCACTTCCATTGCCGACTACGCCGACCCCAAGTGTGACTCGTTCTTTAGCCTCGCAGGGGTAAGCGATGTCAAGGCGCGTAGTCGGCTACTCTGGAGACGGGCGCTGCATCTTGGTTGCATCGGACGACACAGTGAGGCAATGGATTTGCTAGAAGAGTATGAGGGGATGGCCACTGAAAAGCTGCAACTCTCGAACGTTTACCTGGTTCGCTCAATTCTGGAATTAAGACTGGGCAATTGGGACCAAGCTTGGCGGACTGCAACTTCCTATGAGAAGCTCGTCAGGATCCTTTTTGACGCCGGCGGCGACGATGCATTCTTATGTGACCTCCTTAGCGGGGCCTACTTGCTCTGTTTTGCAGCTTACGAATGGAAACGCGGCGACCATCCGAAGATAATGGAGATTGAGAAATGTTTTCATGATCTCGATGCTTTACGAGCCGCCGCTTACCTTGGTTGCAACTCAGCCGGAATCAAGGAGGTCGCAGGCGTGCTTCCGTTGGGACTTCGATTTTCTCCACTCGACACAACGATTCCCCTTTCGGTAGCCGCCAATGCGATCAATTGCTACTTTGCTGAAAGGACAATCGCGATCACCGTCAAACTGCGAGAGCTGGCTTGCTAGAGCCTGGCATCCTCAATGTTGATTTTCTCTTGCGTCTTTGATCGCATTCCCCCCTGCAAGGGAGAGAATGTCGGAACGAGTTGGCGTCAACTCTCAACCTTAGAACGATTCATCCACTGGCGCACGGCGTCGTCCACGAACTTCACAAATCTCGGGTCGCGTTGATCCCGGATGTGCGCCCAGACGTGCGCAGGAAGAGGGAGCGTAAAAAAGGAACCGGCGTCGATGGCCATGTTCGCCAGCGTCACGAGCGAGCCTTCGCGCGCCAATCTCCAGCCGGTGTCGAAGTGCATGATGGCGAGCATCAGGAATTCCTCCTCGGCTGTGGTGATGGGGTTGCCGACGAGGTCAACTTCCGCGCGGACGATGCGCGCCAGCTCCGGTCGACGGTTCATGTCGCCCCAAAGATCGCGATGATGCTGGGAGAGGGTAAGCAGGTCGCTAATCTTTCGGCCGCGCCGGTCACGCCGCAGCATCAGTGCGGTCAACAGAATGCTGCCGATGATGCCGGTCGACTGAACCACCGAAAACCAATTTGCTTCGAACCACGCGAGAACATTCCCCATTGTCCAAGCCTAGCACGAGAGGCGCCGGGCTTGGAACAGGGCGTTCACATTTGTTCACACGCGGGACGGAATGTCCGCCCGGGCCAGTACGAGAGTGCGCCGGGGCACCTGGACGATGCGCTCGTTCGGGCCACAGCCGGCGTCGTGCGGCAGGGATAGGGCGGCCTGCAGAGTGATGTCCGCGCCGATGACGGCGAAATCGCCGCTCTTCAGCTCGAATATATCGGGACAATTGCGACCACCTTGGCACATCGCTGCATCGGGTTGAGGACCAAGTCTTCGGAGGATCATAGGTTTGATTTGTTGGTGCTTTCGTTTTCAGCGGGAGCCGTGCGGCTCGCAATTGCGCCGAATAACATCGATTCAACAATTACTATGGTAATGTAACGAGTCAACGGATTTTTCGCTATCTACTGAGGGGTGTCAAAAGACTCAACTCGTGAAGCCGTCTGCCTCTCCGTCATTCACGCCCTGCGTGAAGAGCGCCTGCGGCAAGGGCTTTCGATGGAACGCCTGGCCCGGCAAGCGGGTTTGTCTCAGGGTATGATCAGCTTGGTCGAGCGCGATCTTCGCAACCCGACGCTGGATACGCTGCTCCGGATCGCGGAGGTCTTGGAAGTCGATTTGGGGCGAGTGCTCACGAAGGCCGCTGCGAAGGTCAAGCCGAAGCGTAAGTAGCGCCAAGCTTCTACTTCGGCGGACTCGGCCGTTCTCTCCCTTAACGCACCAGGTTGAGTTTCAATTCCGGCCCCTCAATCAAGCTCATGGCCGCGAGCTTCTCGTGACTGCGGCTCATGCGGCGGGCGGTTTCCTCCAGATCCTCGGAGAGATACCAGTGCGTCTCTCCTCGAGCACGGGAGGCTTGCACGTAACTGAGTTCGCGGCCCGTCATCGAATCGCCCGAGAGCACGAACGACTTCTCGATCGTCATGCCCTGGGCTTTGTGGGTGGTCAGGCCGTAGCCCAGTTTGAGGTGAGGGTAGGCGTCCACATCGACCAGCACCTGTCGCGTTCCATCAAAACTGATGCGAACGGTGCGGCCACGGATACCATCGATGTGGCCCACATCGCCATTGCAGACCTCAATCGCACGCGAATTGCGCGTGAACAAGACCCGGTCGCCAACGAAGAACGTTTCGCTGCCGGCCTGAACAAACTCCGTGCCCAGCATTCCGGCTTCCCGGCGCAACGCCTGCGCCTTCCAGTTCAATTCCTGCACCTCGTTTGAAGTTCCGGCCAGCATGGCACAGTGGCTGGAATCCGGTTCCCGCTTCCAATCCTCGATCAGAGAGTCTGCGGCTTCGCCCGTCCCGGAAGATTCCGCGACGAGCCCGCGTTCCTGATAACGACTCAATGCCCGTTCCGCGCGGCCGAAGGCAAAATCTTTCACCGATTCGCGCGCCCATTCGTCACGCTGCCGATGAATCTCCACCAGTCGTGCTGTCTCGAAACGATCCGTCAACGCCGCGAACAAGCCGCCGAGTTCGACGGCCTGCAACTGGCGGATGTCGCCGCACAGCACCAACGAGGTTCCGCTGCGATGACAGTGCTCTACGAGTCTCGCCAACTGCCGGGTGCCAATCATGGCCGCTTCATCCAGCACCAGGACGGAGTTCGCGTGCAGGCGGAACATCTGGCGATCCAGTTGCGAGAGCAACTGATGGACGGTGGTGCTGGCGATGCCGGTGGCTTCCTCCAATCCTCGCGCCGCTTTGCCCGACAAGGCGGCTCCCCAAGGAACCAGCCCTTGTTGCAACCATATCTCGCGGGCGGTGGCAAAGAGCGTCGATTTGCCGGTGCCAGCCATGCCGTGAATGAGCGCCAGCCCGCCCCGGCGCGAGCAGAGATGACGCAACGCTCCGATCTGTTCATGGCTTAAGTGCGGGTGTCGCTGGATGGCGCGCTCAATGATTCGAGAAGCGTCAGGAACCTCCACCTGACGTTCGTGCATCCGCTTGGAGGTGGCGATGACGGACTGTTCCAGCGCCAGAATCTCCCGGGTCGTGTAATGGATTTCACCGCGATGACTTCCGAGGCGAACCAATTCGGTCGAACTCAGGATCAACTCGCCCAAGCGCAAGGCGGCGTCCGCGTCCAGTCCTCGTCCCTGACAACATTCGGCCACGGCTTGAATGATCTGGCGGGAACTGAAGTGACTCTCGTGCTGCGTAAGCTTGTGCATGGCTTCCTCAACAGCGGTCGCTTTCTCCCAGGCCAGATCGCGGGGCGGAAAAGGCGCATCGAGCAGCCAGGACAGTTCGTGCGTGCTCCAATGAAACTCGCGCCCGATCTGCTGCCATTCGGCGAACAGTTCTTCCCGGTGCCTAACCTGCTTGGCTTCGCGCGTGGCAAAGTTGGCGATCTCCGCCGCCCGTCCGCCGGAATGCCCCAGCCGCGCGAGTTCGGCTTCAATCGCCGCGCGACGTTTCGAGAGATGCGTCATCAACTCCAAATCCACGCCGGTCAGTTCAAAGGCGCGTCCTTCCCTCCGGCAGCGCAGACCAAGTTCCACTTCCAGCGCACAGGCGAGTTCTGCGCGGAACAACGTCCCGGCGGTCATCTGATGCCGGTAAAGTTCCCGTGGCTCCAAGGTTCCGGTGGTGCCATCGGGGCGCACGCCGACGTTGAGGAGAATGGTGTGAACGTGAAGTTGCGGGTCTTGCGCGCGGCTTGTCGAGTGGAGAAACGCCGCGAAGATCAAATCCGCTTGCTCGTGAAGATGGCCATCCTCGCCCCGTCGGCTGATGCCGCCGACCGATTGGAGATAATCGACGCCGGCCCGGACGGCGCGGTGAACACATTCTTCCATGCGGTCACGGATGTCGGAACTTGCCTGGCTCCAGGCGACGGACACGGACTTGGGCACCGACCAGCAGAAATCCCAACCGGCGCGTCGCTCCGCATCGACGTTGCGCACCAGCTTGCGCGTTCCATCGGGCGACAAGCCCCGCAGCAGATGACGGAAAGCTTCGCGTTCGATCTGGCCGGTGAGACCAAACGGGATCGCCCCCTTGCCCAGCCAGTAGCCGGGAGGTTCCGTGCCCGACAGATAGTAATCATCCGTGGAAGCGAGCGAGAGATAGTATTCGCCTTGGCCGGCTTTGATGGGTTTGGAAATCGTTAACACGCCTTCATAAACTCCCAACCCGCGTTTTGCAGATTCAAATGCGTGGGGTGTGGGCTCTCCATTTTGGTCGGACAGGTTTGGAGTCTCATCACTGGCACCAGGAGTTCAGTTCGGGTTGGGCGTCAGGAGACTTCAGGCCGAGCAGGTCGTCATCGGCCTGGGTCCAGGGACGCAGGTATTGATGGCTGTCAGGTCGAGGAACGAAATTGGGGATCGTCGAGTCAGGCGACATGAGCGCCTTGGTCAGCCAGGGGCCGGGCAAATGATCCAGAAACGGGCCGGTGGCGGGGTTGGTGAACAAAGCAGTCAGGCCATCGGCCCGACTGGTCTCCGGCAAACTCAGAATCTCCGAATCGAGCACGACGGGAAGCCGCACGATGCTGTGAGAAACGGAGACTCCCGAACTGCTCTCGCCGTTCAGGCTCATGCGATGGGTCCGCGAACGTCCGCGTCGGGTTTCGAGCACCTCGCGATTGCCAAACAGCTTGGCCGCCCAGGCAGCCGTCTCCGGGCTGTTGAGTCGCAGGATAATCTTCGTGTTGCACTGGCCCAGAATTTCATCGGCCACTTCGCGACCATACGCATCGCGCATGCCCGAGATGTCCTGGAAGCCCAGCACCACGGCCACGCCCTTGCTGCGGCCCTTGGTCAACAGCCGGCTCAGTAGGTCAAGACGACCGGCCTCGCGCACTTCATCGAGGAAGAACCACGTTCTCCGCCCCGTGTCATTTACCTCGGGGCCAGCGAGAACCAATTCCGACACGCGGCGGAAGAGCAGACGATTGATTGTGTCCAGGGCGGTGCGATTGGCCTCGTCGTTCCCCAGGACGAGCACGGATTCCCCGGCCAGCCAGTCGGTCAGACTTAACGAATCTCCCGCCCGGTCCCAGCAGGCCGCGATAATCTCGTAAGGACCGGTGTGCGTCAGGAGGCTGGAGAAAATATTCTGCGCCGTCGAAGGATGAGCAAAGTATTGCAGCAGGTGCCGCGTCGAAAGTGACCCGGCCAGAAGGTGGCAGGTCCGGTGCAAATCACGCAGCACGAGCAGAACGTGGCGCAGCGTCCACCGGCTCGGAGCCTGTTCCATCAACGCCAGCAGAACGCCGTAGATGATCTGGCGCGCGGCGTTCGAGAAGAACGGATTCACGTCCTGCTTCTGCTCGGGCACGAGCATCGATGCGACCTGTAGCGCCGAAGCCGGGTTGGTGATGTCCGCCGCCATGTCCCAGGCCACGCTACGCGCATCGAGCGGATGAAGAACATGGATGGGTGCGTTGATCTGCATTCCGCCCAAGAGCGAAAGCACATCTTGTTTGGCGTCGTAGACGAGCGCCCGTTGTTCCCGACCGCCACCAAGGTGTTGCAACGCCGACTGCATGAGCAGCCGTTGCAACAGGGTCTTGCCGGAACCGGTGGTTCCGATGATGGCCAGATGTCGGGTGGCGACGCTGGACGGGAACAATTGCCGGCCCAGGAGCAGTCCGGGATCGTCCGCTTTGCGCAGCCGATGAAGGAGTGGTTCCACCTCGTGGACGGGGCGCAGCGCGCAGCCGCGCAGATGAGTTTGCCGAACGGGTTTTCGCAGGCACGACCAGCGCCACGCCGCCCCCACCGTCGCAACGATTCCTCCAACAACCGCCATTGTCTCCTGCATCGCATCCTCCGCAAACGACACAACTTTAAGTCACTTAAAGCACAGGTCGTCACGGGGTGGCAATCGGGAGAATGATCCAAGCCCGTGTGCCGGGCCTTGCGTGGAGGTTTTGTTAACCAACATGAACAAATGTAAAAGTTTGTTAATCTCCACGACTCAGGTCGCTCGCCCAATTGACCAGCGTATCACCCGCATGTTAGTCGATCCAATGGAGGGTTATGATGCACATCACGGGCGCGTTGCGCTCTCGTCATGAGGAACAAGGTGGTTGGAGCGAAATGAAGGCTCCCGCGCTGGGAACCCGTATCTATCGCGGAGAGCGCGTCGCCGGCGGAACAAACCGGGTCTGGATCGAAACGAAACGGGATCCGGAACTGCCACCAGAGCAGTCCGAACTCGATCTGCATCTCGAGTTGCGCAATCACAGCCCGACCGGGTTTGCCTGGGGCTACGGCGGCAGTGGTCCGGCGCAGCTTGCGCTGGCGCTCCTGATGCACGCGCTCGGCGACAAGGAGATGGCGCTCGCCCACTATCAGGATTTCAAACAGGACCATGTGGCGAGATGGAAGGAGAGTTGGTCCATCACGGCGGAAGACATTCAGTTCTACGTTCTGTCCAAGGTGACTCGCGAACGCCCTGCGGCTCCACTGCGATTTCCTTTCGGTTCCGTGGTGGCTACTCCAGGCGTGCTGCTAGAAATCCCCAAGCAGGAATTGCAGTTCGCTATGGGGCGGCACCTGGCCGGGGACTGGGGAGAGCTCTGCGAGTTTGACTGGCGTGCCAATGAAACGGCGTTGCGCGAGGGCGGGAGACTTCTCTCGGCTTACGTGGCCGCCAGTGGGAAAAAGTTTTGGATCATCACCGAGGCCAGTCGCGCGGTGACCACGCTCTTGTTGCCGGAGGAGTATTAATGGGTGATTTGCTTTCGATTCAACCGCTGGGCCGCAACCGCGACACGCCCCGGCTCTGGATTGAATCCCAGCGCCTCGAACGTCTGGGCTTCGGCCCCGGCGTCGCGCTCAGGATCGAATCGCAACCCGAGCGGCTGGTGCTGCGTTCCACGTTGCTCGGAGAGAATCACGTCTCCAGTCGCACCACACCGCACGGACGCCGGCCCATCATCGACCTGGAGAATCGCTCGCTCTTGTCGGGCCTCGCGGAGTTTTCCGCCGTCCGGATCATCGCGTCCTTCGAACGCATCGAGGTGTCACCTTCCGTCCGCGCCGCAGCCATTCACCAAAGCCGTCGTCTGAGCGCGCCGCTTCGCGTGCTCGAACTGTTTGCCGGCGGCGGCACGATGACCGCCGCCCTAGACGACAACCAAGCGTATCGGGTGGTGGCCGGCGTCGAATTGGAGCCAAACTTCGCGGACGAATGGGAAGCTAGACACCGGGACGCAAGATTGATTCAAAGCGATGTGCGGGCGTTGCACAGCTCGGAGTTGCCTGACTTTGATGTGTTGATTGCCGGGGTGCCTTGCACCAGTCATTCCAATCTGGGCCGCGCCAAGAAGCATCTCGCGCAACGACCAGAGGCGGGGGACTCCGGCGACTTGTTCCTGCCAGTGCTCTCACTCGTCAGTGAGCGCATGCCTCCTGCCATCGTGCTGGAGAATGTTCCGAGTTTCGGCAACAGCCTGGCCGGTGAATTGACCGCAACCACATTGACCCGGCTCGGCTACGCCGTAACCACAACGGTGCTCCAGCCGAACGCGGAGTGGGGCGAGATCGAGGATCGAAAACGCTGGTTGCTGGTGGCGACCCTTACTCAGCCGTTCGCGCTGCGCGCGCCGATGATTCTGTGCGATACACCTGTCGCGGCGTTTCTCGATCCGCCCGATGCGGAGAAGGACCGGGAGGATGCCGCGCGCATTGCCCGCAGCATCGAAGGCTTGCGCGCTCATAATGCGCGTCATCAGGCCGCCGGTCACGGCTTTGGCTTCACGGTCATTTCGGGAAGTGAAACTCGCATCGGCACGATCCCAAAATCGTATCACAAGATTAACATGGGGCCGTTTGTCGAAACACCGTTCGGATTGCGGCTGCTGCGTCAGGCCGAGATCGAACGCCTCCACGGCTGCCAGTTGCGCGTCCAGCACTACGCCACCGCCGTGCAGATAATGGGACAGGGAGTGCTCACTCGAATCTTTCGCGAGGTGTTCCGGCAGCTGGGGGAGCATTTGGTTCCCGGTGCTTGCGAGCTGGTGACGAAGAGTGATTCGAGCGACGAACGCCAAGGAGGTGGCCGTGGAGAACGGCGCTGAAGAAACGTTTCGCCGCCCGAATCAAGACAAACATGTGAAGCCGCAATCTCTGAGTCAAGTGGGCAAAGAACGATTTTAGCAGGCGTTCGACTTATGGTCAGAAGGAGTGTGAGATGAAACTTCCCCCATCGTCAGATCCCAATCGCGATCCACGCGGCCACTGGCCGCACGATTTCAAACCTCCTCCTCCGGGCAGGCCGGCGCGGTCACTGGATGATCTGATGGCCAACGCCGAGCACTACGCCGAGACCGCCATGCGACAGCACGGACGCGTTCCGCCCACGCTCTTTGGACTCGGCACAGAAGGGCCGTTCATGGTGATTCCCGAGAGCATGACTGACCAGGCCGCCAAGGTTCACTTCGTGAACACCGCCCGCTTGATCTGTGTCGCCTCCGACGCGCGAGCGGTGGCGCTCGTCGTGGAGGCATGGGCGCGGTTTGCCAAGCCCGGTGAATCCCTCGACCCGCACGAGCCGCCATCGGAAGCGCTGGACCGCCGCGAAGTCGTGATGATCATCGGCGAATCGCGCGGCGTGCAGAAACAGAAGTTCCTCCCGATCCTCCGCACCGATGCCGGCGGCTTCTTCGGCTTCGGCCCCTACGACGGGCCAAAGTTTGAGAAGAGCGAAGGCCGGTTCGCGCAAATCCTCCCGCCGCTCAAACCCAAGATGGCCCATCGGCTTCTCGCGAAGATCGCGCTTCAGGCCCAGGGCATCATCTTGGAGGGACCACGCTAGGCGGCGCGGGGAACGCTGACGCTTTCATGGAATCAACAGACGGAAGAAAAGCGTCGTGTCGGTGGAGGGAATCGAAACAGCCCACGAATCGCCGTCCACAACCACAGGATCGAACACCGGGAGCCAGAAACTGGACGGCCCCAACTCGGTGGTGGATTCCAGACGGTAGTTGATCGCGTTGGTGGGCCAGCGCACGACGCTCCAACCATCGGCCACACTCACTCGAAGACTCGGTGCTGGAGCCAGCAACTTGAATCGCATGTTCGCAAAAGTGATGGACTCGCTGCCGGTGTCCTCAACGCGAACGAACGAGCCGGGGCGCATCTCGAATTCTCCCAGCGTGAAGTAGGTGATCGTCGCCGTGGGCGAACCGATGCGCTGATCCCGCAGCATCTCGTTTGTTCCGAGCGCGTGACAAACCCTGTAAACCGCCGGGTAAGAAGCGCGCCCAGCGGACCAGCGATAGGAGGCGTCGATCTGGTAACGTCCCGGCCCGAGCACTTCAAATGGCGGGACGTAATCCACCCACTGTTCCCCCGCCGGATCAGGTTCGCCTTCGTTCTGGTCGGGGCTGGTGAACCAGTAACCAACATCCGTGGGCCAGGCCCGCGCCACATTGTGCCGCCGGTAGTAGGCATTGTCGCGGCCCAAGCCGTCATGGGCGTCGAGCTTTGGCAGCACATCACCGTCGTAGCCCGAGGGCGAATTGTTCACCCACCCGTCGCGGCGCAGTTCGTAAATGTCATCGACATTCAAGGAGCGGGGAGTGCTGTAGGTTGCGGCTTCTGCTGAAATGGTTGCAGCGTCGAAAACTGCCAGCAACAGCATCAAGGCATGGCAAAGACGTGCTGGGTTCAGGTGCCCGAAAAACGGCAGGCAGCGAGCAAGGTTCATGGGTGCCGGGAGTATGCAGATTTCCGCCCGACTATCAATGCAAACAGCCACCACTACTGGCCGCTCATGGAACGAGCGGCACCCGAAGTTCCAGCCGTGTGCCGCCGGATTCGCGAGGGCGAATTGTCATCGTGCCTTTCATGGACCCGGCGCGTGCCTGGAGATTCTTCAAGCCGTTGCCTCCGCCCTCGCGGGCCGGCGAGGAATCGAGGAGCAGTCCGTGCCCGTTGTCTTCCACCACGCATTCCAACCAAGGGGTGTTCCAAGCAATGCTCAGACAGACCCGGCTGGCTTTCGCGTGCCTGACCACGTTGTTGAGCGCCTCGTTGATCGCGAGAAAAATGTCCTGACGCGTGTCGCCGCGCAGCGCAATCACTGGAATCACCGGAGGAAGATCCAACTCGCACTCGATGCTGTAGGGCCGGAGGAGATCAGGAGCATAGTGGGAGAGAAAGCGTATCAAGTTCTCCAACGTGTCGTTCTCTGGTTTGGCCGACCAGATCAGCCGGTCCATCGACCCGCCCAGCTTCTGCGCCGCCGTCAGCAATTCCTCGCGACATTGGCGGGCCTCGGGCGAGTTGTCGGGCAGCACGTTCAGCAGCTCCGTCAACCGTCGGATGCCATGCAGCTCGGAGCCAATCCCGTCGTGAATATCCCGCGCCAGGCGCTCGCGTTCTTGTCGCGATGCCCGCGTGGCTTCCTTCGCTGCGGCACGTTTCCGTTGCCAGCGACCGACCAGAAGCAACGCAGGAATCACCGCAATCAACGCCGCCGCAATCCAAACGAGCCTGACTGTCCAGCGCGCCGCCGAATCGCGTCGGGCTGCCGCCGTTCGTGAAGCTTCAATGCGGGCGATGGATTGAGCATAAGGTTCGGCGTTGGTTCCATCGCCCGGAAAGATTTCGTTTTCACCGTAGCCGTGACGCAGTCCGAAGAAAACATCCACGCGACCTTCTCGAATCCCGGTGCTGACCACGGAATCAAACGTGTGCGATCCAACCGTGAAGTCAGAGAGACCATCTCCATTGAAGTCACCCAACGCGGAAACATTCTTCCCGGTGCCTCCTTCCGCTGCGACATTGCCCACCGACCATGCCGCATTCGTCGCCAGACCAGCGGAACCACCTAGAAAGAGGTAGGCCCGTCCACCTGTTACCGGCGGCGGGGCGGTTGGAAATCCATGGCAACCGACGAGCAAATCCTTCCAGCCGTCACCGTTCACGTCTCCAACTCCGGCAACACCGGCTCCAAACCACGCGCCAGGAACAAAGCCGGTCTTTCGCCAACGAGGCTTTGTCTCCAATCCGCTTGAGCTTCCGTAGTGGACGCGGACTTCTCCTGACGCCGCAGTCTCGCCGGGTGGTCGAAACCCCGGCCAGCCGACCGCGAGATCGTCAAATCCATCTCCGTTCACATCACCACAGGCGCTCAACCCCAGTTCCGTTCCTTCGTCACCCAACGCGCCCGTTGTTTGCCAGATGGGAGACTGCGTGAAAACTCCATTCGTGCCGGGATACAACCAGACGCGACCTGTGTTCGTGCCACCCGGCGCGCTCACCACCAAATCAAGCCGGTGGTCGCCATCGGTATCTAGCAGCGCTACATGCGATCCAAACCGTTCCGCCGGCCCGTCTCCCAGTGTCCAGGCGGAGTTTAAGTCCAAGACCGTTCGTCCTGCGCCGCCGAGAAACAAGAACACCCTGCCCGACTGATCACCTCCCCACGATGGCGCTCCGATCACCAGGTCTGTGAAGCCGTCGCGATTTACATCACCGGCGGCAAGGCTTGCTCCCATCTGCGAACGAGACTGGCCTCCGAACTTCCATGCAGGTTCAAACGACAAGTTCGTCCGGCTGCCGAGAAACACATTCACTTCGCCGGACTTGTTGATCCACGGCGCACCCACGGCAAGGTCGGCAAAGCCATCACCGTTGAAATCGCCCGTGGCCAGCGCCTCGCCGGTGTAACCCTTCTCGTCATCCGGCATCCACGACCAGCGGACCGCCAGCGTTCGCTTCGCCAGATCCGGCGACACCACCCACACCTTGCCCGGACTGCGCCTGCCTTGCCGGAACATTGGAGAGCCCATCGCCCATTCGGGACGACCGTCCCCGTCGAAGTCTGCCGGGCCAGCCCAGGTGGGAGCAAAATAATCCCGCGTGGAAGCTCCCTCGATGCTCCATTGCACCGGGGCGGCGTGAAACAAACCCAACCCTTCGCCCAGTCGTGCGGAATTGGCGGGCAGTCGTCGCAGCGCGATTTCGTTTTCCGCGCCCAGGCTTGATGCCGTCAGCCACGCCAGCAAGGCAACGAGAATCGGTATGAAGCAGCGGCGCATGGACTGAACCGAAAGCTATCCGTTCCGGTGACAAACCTCCACGTTGAATTGACCGTCTCTCGCCGCCTGGAAAGGAATCCCTCCCGTCTATCTCCCCAGATACTTAGCCGTGGCCTCCGCCCGCGTCTGCACTTGGAGCTTTTCGTAGATGTGGCGGATGTGCTTGTCCACCGTATGCGCGCTGATGCCGAGGTCGTCCGCGATGGCCGTGTTCTTGCGTCCGCGCGCGATGAGGTCGAGCACTTCGCGCTCGCGATCCGTGAGCCTGGCCATTTCGCCCGCACCGGACGACGACTGAAAATACTCCGTCACCTTTCGGGCAATCGCCGGACTCATCGGCGAGCCGCCGGCATGAATGCCTTGCACCGCCTCCACCAGTTGGGCCAGCGGCGTGTTCTTGAGCACATAGCCGCCCGCGCCCGCCCGGAGACTCTCATAAATCCTGTCCGCGTCCTCGTGAACCGTGAGCACCATCACCTGCACCTCGGGCCGGCGACGTTTGAGTTCCCGGGTGCATTCGATGCCGCTCGCGCCCGGCAGGCTCAAGTCCATCAGCACCACGTCGCAATCGTCCAGCGGCAGCTTCTTGAGCGCGTCCTCCGCCGTGCGATGCGAACTGACGCACCGGAAGCCCGGCGTCCCGTTGAACAGCACGGCCAGGCTGCGACGAGCCGGGTCGTCGTCTTCCACCAGCGAAATGCGGATGCTCATGCGACGCCCGGAGGATAACCCGGACGGCCCGGCGAAGGGAATGGCGGAAATGCGGGACTGAAAGAGGTGACCTCTGGACATCAGAGAGATCAGAACGCGAGTCTCATGGTAAAAGTCGCACTCGGTAAAATCTGCGTGGCGCAGTGGCTGAATCTGAAAAACGCCACACACCGTTGGAACCCGAAAAACTGCTGAATGTGTCCGACCAGTAGATAAGATCCTGACTCTGTTCGAGCTTGTAGGACAACATTGGATCGCCAACCAGAATTGCTGTAATGACTCCATTGCTGACGGTGATACTCTCATGGGAAATCGTCGGTCGCGGCGCGGGTTCAAAGGTTATCTGGTCCACCCAGCCCGCATCGAAGCCAGCAATGTTTGTTGAATTCTTGGTGTATCGCCATTCGAGAGAAGTGTCCTGAGTGCCAGTCATGACAGGAAGGAACGAAGCAACCTGCTGCCAATCCGCTTGCCCGCTGATAGTGCTCCATGTCAGTCCGTTGATTGAAAATTGGAGTAGATTTCCCGTTGCTGATGAAACCCGCCACCAGAACCTCACGATCTGAGGTTCGGTGCTCTTTACTGTCAGGCGCATCGCGCTGAAACCGCTGCCCTTGATCGGGCCGCTCTGTGCGGCGCTGTTCCCATCATGGCTGATGTTTGTTTGGCCAAACCATGAAGCATAAGAATTGACTCTCGCCGAAAAAATTCTTCCCGGCTGATCGGTTGCTTGTGCCAAAGCCAGTCCCGACATGGCGATTACCGTCCGATTCCCGCGCATGACGAGCGTATTAACTGGATTGGTGCCGGAGAGAGCGCCGGTCCACTCGATAAAAACATTGTTATTGCTTGGGGTCACACTGACCTGAACCGTCTGGCCGTTCGTATAGCGTTCTTGAAGCGGTTCGACAAAGATCGTGCCTCCAAATGAAATCGTTGTGAGGCGGGCGAAGAATGAATTGCGATCCGAGGGATTGGTTCCATCAGCCAGCTCTTGACCGTTGCTGACGCCATCGGAGTCAAAGTCGTTGTTTGGTCCTTGCGACAGGCCTCTCAGGTAAGTCAGTTCCCATAAATCGGGCAACCCATCGGCGTCAGTGTCAATCGTCGGATCCGTGATTGGCTCAAAAGTCACAAGGTCGAGTCGAGCGGCATCATCGCCCACTGAATAATAGTCGTCGTCAGCGAAATTCTTTACATAGGCCCATTCGATTGTGTTCGTGCCAGACGGCAACGGAAGGCTGTATTGAGTCCACGGCAAGCTCTGGTTGATAATGTTCCCGGCGTCAATGTTTGTCGCTACCAGGCTATTGTGGGTGACTCGAAGCACGTCCCTGGAGGTAAAGTAAGTGTTTGCGGATACTGTGGCCCAAAACCTTAAATAGGATGGCTGCGCAAGATTAGTAAACAGAACGATTGAAGAACGTTGGAGGTGGGTGATGGGACCGCTTTGCAGGGCGTCACTACCGTCTTTGGTCACAGCATTTTGCGGAAACCAGCCGATGTCTCCCCCGTTCCGAAGACTGCCAGTGGGCAACCCGACGGCGGCGTCGATGGATATGGGTATAGTGCCAAACAGGGCAATGATCGGCTTCCCATTGGTGACCACAGCGACGATAGGATTACTGCTGCCAGCAACTTGGCCAAACCAGCCAACGAAACGATCCGGAGGACTTGCTGTTAGCGTTACGCGTTCACCATAGTCGTAACTGGATTTCACCGGAGAGACCGTTGCATTGCCACCAAAAGCAACCACGTTCACTCGCGGTCGGACGGACAATCGCGATCTTGGATTGGTGCCATCCTCGAACTCCTGGCGATCTGGCACGCCATCACCATCAAAATCTATTTGCCCGTCACTGCTGGTGAGATTCCCGAAATTGGCACGCTCCCAATTGTCGCCCATGCCGTCGCGGTCCGCGTCGAAATCGACACGAGAAACGGCGCTCGTAAACATGCCCGAGACGGTGGAGATCACGGCGCGGTAGTCGCCCGCGTCAACGGGAATCATAGCATCCTTGGCAAAAGAAATGTTCGTGGCACCGACGATGAGGTTGGTGCCTCGGAACCACTGCACCTCAAACGGAACGTTGCCGGATATTGTGGCGCTGAGGTAAATGCTCCCGTTGGTTTGAGTGAGGTAGGTGGTGGCTATCCCGATGAGTGAAAGCGTGGTGGAGTGCTCGGCATCCCTCGAAATCAGGCTGCCAGCCAAGTCGTAAGTTCTATTCTCTACTGGCAACGCGGCCTGAGCGTTGAGAAAAATGAAAATAAACAACCATGCAAACAATCCATCGAGGCGATGGATAACAAACCTCAACCTGTTGCTTGCATTTACGCAAAATGGATGGCTTTCAAGATTTGGCACAAGTTTCAGATAGAGACGACAGAAAAGCTAGACAACCGCATTATGAAATACTGTTCGGATCAGCCAAGTATCTAGGAAGGACGAGGCAGAGTTCCTTGGCGCACTTTACCAAGAGCCTTTCGTAATCATCTTGGGTCACAATTGTTCTGAACATACTCTCGGTTGCAGTCCGTTCTGTCGTGCTAACTGCATTTGCATACCGGCGATTTAGATCAGACAAGCGGGGAGTTGTCAGCCTGTTATCAATATCTGATATTGTCCCATTCCCTAGGCGGGATACTATTACAAGCGTTTGATTATCCCCAGGTTCAAATGAAACCGATACCATATGCCTCGGACCAACAAACTTTGCACGGTAGTATCGTCCGCTAATCGACGAAGGGTCCATCGTGAATCCGAGCTTTGACAAAAATGGCGTGAACGCCTCGTTGACAAGGCGCAAAAAATCTTGCCCGTTCATCGGCGAATCAGGTTGTTAAACTCAGGATGTAGCTTCTGGTAGTTCCTTATCATGTTATTCTCCATTCTGTAAAAAATGCTTGGAACCGCACGGTTAATGTCTGTTCCAATATCGATGATTTGGCGTCCATTGCGCAACTGCTCAAGCAGCCACTTCCGATTGTATTGCATCATTGCACTTGTAACCTCGTCAGCGTTCATTCCCATTGCGATGAAATCTGGCATGTCGTCAAGGAACACAGCACCGGGTATCCTCGCCGCCGCCTCTTCGACCCGACTAATGGTTTCACCGATGATCACCGGTCCACTTCTTGATGTGCCCCCACGTAGGCAGACATAACCTCCTTCACCAAATAACACTTTTCCAAACACCTTGCCAATACCCTGCAACAAGGATTTGACCAGAACGACGTCAGTTGCGGCCAATCCTGTGTATAACGTCCCTGACAGGTAATTTCCTTCGCCGAATTCGTGGAACGCTTGCCGGCTAGATCCCCAGACGGGAACCAAGCTCTCTCCGAAACCCGGTTCATCAATGAGTCCGAGAGGATCGATGAAGCCCGTGGGGTTATTCCCCACGTAGGCGTAAAGATTGACGGACGCCTGCTCGCCGAGAGGATCGCGGCTCAACCAACGGCCAGTCGTTGCCTCGTATTGCCTGAATACCGCGAGGTTCAATCCCGACGGTTCGTGCCGGTATAAGCCTGTAAATCCTCGCCGCGAGGCCGAATTGGCATCCGCAAGGGTATGCTGGCCCCACGGACCATAACGCATCCGGTGGAGCAAAGCGCCTGATGCGGTCGTCGTTTCCCAGACGGAGCCCAAGTGATCATGCGAGTGATACCGCAACTCCGTGCCACCCTCTTCCCCTTGGGAAAAGAAGCGAACTTGGACCTGGTCAGTTCCGGTTCGTTCCTCGCAGAGACCCGTTCCACACCAGACGAATCGTTTCTCGCTTTCCGTAACGCCGTTTGTTTTCTCGACGAGTCGCACCCAGCGTCCCTGATAATCATACGCAAATTCAGAACGGCGTTCTCCTTCCTCAATGGCGACCAGGCGTTTTTCGCCGTCCCACTCGTAGGAGGCGCGTTGAACCTGCCCCGTCGAGACGGTCGTCAGTTCGTTCAGTGAGTTGTAGGCGAAAGTGGTCCTGGCACCGTTGACCTCGTCCAAGAGCCTGTTCCCGGCGAGGTCGTAATCGAAGCGATGGGATTCGCTGGCTCCACCTGTTCGGACAATATCAACGCTCGTGAGCTGGCGGGCGTCGTCGTGTCCCACTGTCCACGTTTCGCTTACTGTGCCGAGGATTTGACGCCACGCCTGGATGTCTCCCACCGCATCATGCGTGTAATCGAACTGAGACAGAAGGCTCTGGTCGGAACTCCGGTTAACAATTGCCTTGAGACGCCGGCTGCCATCCGGGCCGAAGTAGTTGAAGGCCGTTCTTTGTCCGTTTGGATAACGAATCTCCGAAGCCCGTGCTGTCACACCATCGTATGCATACTGAAAACTGCCCAACCGGTTCACGATGTTCGTGATCCGTCCCAGAACATCGAATGACCAGCTTTCTGAAACACCAGCAATGCTCCGCGACGTGATGCGACCCAGAGAATCGTAGGTGAACGTGAGAGTGTCGTTCTCCCAAGGCCCATCAATGCTCGCGAGTCGAAGTGCGCCCGATGTCCCCACAGTCCGATAGGCAAAGCGAATCGTCCCGGCACCGTCCCTGATTTCCTTCACGAGTCCGGTGTCTGCGTCATACAGATATTGGACGGAAGGAGTCGGCACACGCGCATTTGGGTAATGCACCACTTTTAGTGCGCCGTCTGGATAATACTCATAATGCTTGAACTCGCCATTTTCATTGGCGATGGAAGCCAACCATCCAGTGGCAGGATCATAGGAACTGGTGATTTTGGATCCATCAGCATAAACCTTCTCCGTCACGCGACCTTGGAGGTCATACTTCCACCGGGTGATCCGCCCCATTGGATCGATAATCGAGCCTGACCTGACCCCAAACGCTGGACACTTCAAAACTAGAGTTCTGCCATTGGTTTGATGTTGTTGTTTCTGTCGGTTCTTCGTGACGGAGGGAGGGCGTAGCCCGACCGCAGTCGCGAAGAACCGTCGCGCGCCGCAAACTCGTCGGGCGTTCGATACCCCAGCGAACTGTGCGGCCGCAAGCCGTTATACTCCATCCGCCACTCCTCGATGATCACCTGCGCCTCCAGCAGGTTCCCGAACACTTCCCGGTTCAGGCATTCGTCCCGCAGCTTGTCGTGGAAGCTTTCGATGTACGCGTTCTCCCACGGGCTGCCGGGCGTGATGTAGAGCGTCTTGACGCCCTTGCTCTTCAACCAGTCCTGCACCGCATAGGCGATGAACTCCGGCCCGTTGTCGCTGCGCAGATGCCCGGGCACGCCGTGGCGTTCCATCGCCGCCGCAACAACCCTGATCACGTCCGCCGCGCGAATGCTCCAGGCCACATGCACCGCCAGACATTCCCGCGTGTGCTCGTCGAGCAACGTCAGCACCCGGAAGCGCGTGCCGCGCTCGGTCTGGTCCTCCACAAAGTCCCAGCTCCAGACGTGCCCGCGATGCGTCGCCTGCTGCCGTTGTGCCGTGGACTGGCCCACCCGCCGCATCCGCCGCTGCTTGCGGCTCACCTGCAGCCCTTCCATCCGCCGCACTCGCTGCACGCGTTTGCGGTTCACTTCATGGCCTTCCCGGCGGAGCAGCACAGTGATGCGCCGGTAGCCGTAGCGCGGATGTTTCTGGCTCAAGCTTTTGATCCCGGCGTGCATCGACTGGCTTTCCGGGCTGCGCCGCCGGGCGAGGTAAAAGCTCGATCGCGCCAGGCCCAAGGCCCGGCACGCCTGCGCCGTCGTGCCGATGTTCCCTTCCACCATGGCTCGGACCGCCCGCCGTTTCTGCGACGGGCTCACCACTTTTTTGAGTTCACCTCCTGGAGGATCTGCACCTGCACCGTCAGGTCGGCCACCGCCCGTTTGAGCCGGTTGTTCTCCTCCTCCAAGGCTCGCAGGCGCCGGGCTTCGCTCACCTCCAGGCCGCCGTACTTGGCCCGCCACTTGTAGAACGTCGCCTCGCTGACATTGTGCCGCGCGCACACCGCCTTCACCGGCGTGTCGCCTTCGGCCTCCCGGAGCATCCCGATGATCTGCTCTTCACTGAATTTGCTCTTTCTCATGGTTCCGCTGGTCTTTCTTTCGCAGCAGAACTCCAGTTCTGTCACGTCCAGCTTTCCGGGGTCAGGTCAAGCCCAGTGCGCCGCAATCGCAATAGTCGAACCGAGTCACGCGACCCAATGGGTCCATGACAGAATTCAACTGCCGCGCGGCATCGTGGGTGAATCGCGTAACTCGTCCACGACGATCACGGACCTCGCTGATGTCCAAGCGGTCGAAAGTGATCGTCTCGAAGGTGCCGTCCGGGTAGTCCGTCCGAGTCAGGCGATCCAAGTCATCGTAGGAGTAACGAATTGTGTCGCCATCCGAATTGATGACAACATTGACACGCCCGACCGAATCGTATCCGAACCGCACCATGTCGTTCGTTGCGTGCGGAAGCACATTTTGGCCGCCGTCCTCCCATGCCGAGAACAAGGGGCCTTTGAGGCGCAGCAGATATCCGCGCTCGTCGTATTCCAGCTTGGTCTTCTCGCCTCGGGGATTGATAGAAACGGTCAATTGTCCGCGAGCGTTAAACTCGTTGCTGGTGGTGTTTCCCGCCGAATCCCTGATCACCGTTGGCCGGTGCTGGTCGTTATAGACCATGCTGGCCAGGATGCGCTGTTGCCCGCCCTGCAGAATTCTAACCTCAGAGAGGTCGATTCCGTTTGCCGCATAGGAGCGAAATGTTTGACGGCCCAATTGATCGTTATACTGGGCAGGGCGTCCGCGCGGATTGTAGGTGAGCGCACTTTTCTGCGTTGTGCCATCACGCATCACTCGACCGACGGTGCTTGGTTTTGCACTTGTGCCAACCATCGCTGGAGACGGTTGTCCGGGATAGTTCAACCAGACACGATTTTCATGGGGTGCTTTGATGCTCTCCACAACTCGGCCAGCTGTATTGAAGTTCTCCCAATGCAGCCAATGGTAGATCACGGCTGAAGCAAAGCCGGCGTCCTGACTCCGCTTGCCGTAGGCACTCTTGTTCCAATAGAGCGTATTGCGGTTGGCGAGAAATTGGTTGTTTACTGCCAATCCTGTCGGAACAACACGATTCGGATCGCTTCCCCCAATTGCCGACGAGCCGGGTTGGTAATCGATGTATTCGAGTCGTTCCGTTCGTCCTAGCGGGTCAGTTAGCTCCAAATATCTGAAACGATCATCAAAATTCCCTCTGAAACGGGAGGCACCGTATTGGGTAGTTAGGTTCGTTATGAAATCGCTCGATCCTTGGTAGCGGACGGCAGACGTCAACTGGATCGCATCTCGTATGCTGACCAGGCGCCCGCTCGCATCGTATTGCATCGCGGCTGTGCGGCCAAAAGGATCGCGCACTTCGGTGATAAGGTGAGAACGTGAGGGGTGACCATAGAGGATGGCTGTCTCCTGACCAATGGCATCCACCACGGTCGTCAGTCGAAAGTTCGAATCAAAATTCAGAGAAAGCGCATTGCCAGATGGATCGACGATTCGCGTCATAAAGACGCGACGTTTGCCCATCACCGGTGTCGCGGGACGCTCGAATAAATTGACTGAACCGTCAGGGAACGTGAGCTCGTAACGGGTGGAATCAAGTTTGCGTAGAATTGATTGGCTCATCAATTCGGGAGCAAACTCTTGGCGATCTGCATTGAATCCTTTGAAAACCGATGAACCGCCTCCAGGCATGAACCATTCCACATCGGAATTGGCGTTGGCCGGATCGTCTTGGATGAAAGCAAGCCAGTTGAAGGTCCACTTCGGGCCAAGATTTGAATAAGGAAACACAGCGGGCTGGTTCCATTCGCGCTGATTGTAGATAACTCGAAAGTGGACCGACGGCCCGACTGGAGGAACATAACCAACGGGAGTATCGGTGATGTTCAGATTACAGAGCAGGAGATGGGCGCTGGCGACCGCCATGCCGAGGCTGGATGCGCCACACGGAATCATTTCGTCGTATTCGCTCGTGGCCCGTGGGTCGCTGGAGGATGTAAACCCGCGCCCCCAGACTTTGGACGCTTCAGCATCATGAACAGGACGCCAGCCATCGGGCAGCTTCTGGCGGGCAACCAAGAAGAAACCACTTGTCTCTTGCTCGAGTGCTTCCTGAGTCGTCCAGATGTCGTCGCCGAAGGTGGGATCCTTCAGGAGAAAATACTTCCCCTCCTGTCGAATCAAGGCGGCGTAGTGATCAAGCTTCCAGTGGACCAAGGCAGGCATGATCCACGGTGCTCCGGGCGAGCGGCGAGCAGCCTGATAATCGAGGCCAAGATCATTTGCCAGCGCGAGAACATTGGTGAGGCAGATTCCATTGGTGGTCGAAGTGGAGGTGAGTATCTTCGAATGAAATGCCTTGTCGGGCTGGACGACGGAAAGGATGCGAGACAGCGCCATTGGCCCGCAGCGAAAAGCAATGTCCGGGCGATTCTTCAAGTGCCAGAATCCCTCGCGGGCTGCTGAAAGACGTTCGGAGGCTGGACCAATCACGTCGTGGCCTTCAAATGCCTTTAGAACCGCCTCAAGCTCATGCTGGCGGCCAAGCTTGGAAAGCATCTCGGCCAGTTCCGCTCCGGCGGCATCAGTGACACTTCGTTCAGAGACGGAGATGGCGTCCATCCTTGCGTTCCAACTTTTCGTCCAGGCGTCAATGGCTTTGGAGAATCGTGCTCGGCGATAGTGTTCGCCAGCCATCTGACGCAGCAATGAAGGCGCCCAAGGAGAGGCGGGATGTTTCTCAAGGAACGCTTCCAGTGGAGACAAATCCTCTCGATTCCTTCTGGTAGAGCATTCTTTGAACGCCGCCAGCAAATCCTCACATTCTGCGACCCCGGGACGATTCCCAATCGGAATTAGCGGCTCCGAAAAGAAGGGGAGTCCGCCAATTGTGCGGACCAAGGCATGAACACGATTGGACGACTCGGTTGCGGGATCGGAAGCGGCGATGAGCGGGGCCGACAGGGCGACAACAGCAACAAAAAATATCCCGAGCAGTTCAACCGTGGTTTTGGAATGCCATAAGACTCCTCTTGATGCGCGCCATAAGCTCGGACTGTGATGCCTTCTTCTCTTGCTGGCACGACTATCCCCGCAGCGACCGATTAGGCAATAAGGTGTCTTCACGAATGGAAGACCATTTCCTAGCAGGCCATGCGAAAATTGGGCATGGCGTAAACACGCTACTTGCCTGCCTTATTGGCGGTGCTGCTGGTTGGTATCAAGCAAAGCCGCCCGACTCAGAAGAACTCCCCAATAAAACCTGTTGACCAAAAATCACCCGTTGGGCAGAACGTCTGCATGAAGGAGCAAACGAGGTGAAAACAACATTGAAACTTCCAAATGCAGTCGGGTTGTTGGTGCTGGTTCTGGCAGGAATTGTCACGGCGCAGCTTTGTTTCGCACCTGATAGCCAAGCTGCCGACTCTCCAGCGGAACCAAACGATCCAGAACTCGAAGCAGCGGAGCGGGCGGCCAAGCTGGCGGACGCAGAGGCTAAATTACAGGACGCGCTCAAACGGATTGCCGAAGCCAAGAAAGCTGCCCAAGCCGCTGCCAACTCCGACTTGCAACGTGCCGAGCAGGAGAAGGCCAGAGCGGAAGCGGAAAAAGCCATCGCAGAAGCCGAGAAGGCGAAGTTCAACGCAAGTTTGCCTACCCCCACCTCGAAACCGTCGGAGGGCAATGTGGACCTTGATGACAAAGCAGGTTACTACGCCGATATTCTCGCGCACGAAACGGTGCGCGGAAATGCAATTGCCATCGCGGGCGGTGTTGCCGGGAAACTTGCGAATGGCACCACGGTTTTCCTGGTGACCAATCCCGATTATCTCCGTGGCGGTTTGCAGCTCAAGGAGGTTGAACAGCGATTGACCGCGTTCGGCAACTTGTTTGACGCATTGCCTGGTCTTCCTGCGCCGGGCGATGTGAACGTCGCCGCAGCGCCGCTCGCGCTGGCCGCGATACCAGCAGTCCTCGGCAGTCTTGCTGACATCGCAGGTATGTTTCGTGTGGATCGCTCCATCAAGGGCCGGAATACGAATGTCGGCCAAGAGGCTCTGCTGTCCGAGGTTGCTCGCGCTTTGCACCAGGCCACGGAGGGAAAGAACATCAAAGTCATTCGCCCCTCCCTGAATACCAAGCCAGCTCCGCCGGTTTTGACGGCTCTCGATACGGCACGCGGAAAAGCGGACGCTTCGGCTGACCGGCTCATTACGTCCCGGATCCATCTCAGCACCATCTCGAATACCGTTGATGCCGCTCAAGCATCCGTGACAGAACTGAAGCTGGAAATCACCGCCTGGAACACCCGTGTTCTCAACGACCGCAAGCTCATGCAGGACGAGATTCTCCGCTTGAAGCAGGCTTTGGAGAAGATTGCGTTGGACAAGCCCGCCGAACGCAAACTGTTCGAGGACAAAATTAAAGCCGAGGAGGCTGCATTGGCTCGTCTGGAAGACGAAGCAAAGACCAAGAACACCGAGTTTAACACCACATTAAGCCAGCGAGCAGGAGTTGTTTTGGCGGCCAAGAACCTAAAAGCGCGGCATGAAGTGCGCGTTGCCCAAACTGAGGCCGTATTGAAAGCGTTTACCGAGTTGACTGCCAAATTGGTCACCGTGTCTGACGGTGCCGCCGCTTCTCCATTGGGCATGTTGGCCGAAATTTCCCTTCTTCAAGGGGCGGGTGCCAACGAACTAATGCTGACTGCCGCCGTGGCAGGCCAAGGCGGCGAAGTTGAGACGCGAAAAAGCGTCTGGACCAGTGGACGTGTTTACCATCGGGCTGGCACCGCTTGTTCCTACACGCTTTTCAACAACGAGGGTGTAGTGCTTGCATCTGGTTTGGCTGTGACCAATCTCCAGACTTTGGAAGGCCAACCCATCAAGCCGCATTCTTCGGTCAAGCCAGCTCGTTCGCCTGCTCATAAGTGAGGAACGGGCATCCTGCTTACATCGGAAACACGGATGCACCGTGTCATCGACTCGAAGAGGCGTATCTCGGGGCTAACTGCAAAGCGGTCAGAGTCCCACTTTCGCAGCCGCATTATGCCGAAAAATGCAGGCGTCGCGGATGTAGCGGCGAAGCACGGTCACACTGTGGTGCCCGCTTTGATCCTGAATCTCCCGCTCTTGAACCCCGGCAATTGCGGCGGAGGTGATGAACCCGGCCCGCAGCGAATGGGCGCTGAAGCGTCCGGCATATTTTCCGATGGCTTTTGCGTAGCGTTTCACGATGCGCGCCACGACTTGATCGGAGAGTTGTGTCATATGCACCGCCCCATGTTTGGTGATTCCTCGGAAGAGGGGACCATCGGAGAGTCGAGCTTCATCAATCCATCGAAGCACCGCGCGCACCGGACAAGTCGCTTCGTTCGTTCCGTAGGGAATACCAATTTTTCTGCCTTGGTGCGTCTGGTCGGTCTTGCTGCGGTTCACGGTGATGACCAGTCCTTCGGGAGCCAGCGCGAGATCGTTCAGATTCAAGCCCACAAGTTCCCGGCGACGCAGAGCACTGGCAAAACCAAGAAGCAGAATCGCCCGGTCTCTCGCACCGGTCAGCGTCTCTGGAATGATCTCCATGAGCTTCCGCAAGTCCTCGATGAGCAAGGGGGCTTTCCCACGAGGAGGCGATCCATGCTCAAGCCGCAGGCGTCGAATGGTGTTTCGCACCACCCATTCGTCCGTGGGCGTTGGATATCCGCGGCTCTGATGCGCCTCCGCAATCGCCGCCAAACGTCGTCTCACAGTCGAAACCTTCAGGCCGCGTCGTTGCACCAGATACCGGAGATAAAGTGCCACATCATCCGGTGATGCAGGAATCGCGGAATGATTTCGTTTCTCCAGATACGCGACAAAATCATTCCAATCGGCTGCATAAGCCCGCCGTGTGTTTTGTGCTTTCGCGTTCTTCGCATAGGCGAGGGCATCCTCCAATTCCTCCGCCGCGTCGGGCACGAATTTTGCCATAACCATCCTCCTTTACTGACTCTATCAATTCGATGCGAATCACGAAAGAGGCGGTTCAAGAAAAAGCAGCCGGATCAGCCGAATAGATACCCTGACGAACGATAGCGTTTGATTATCGATAGTCAGAAAACACGGGTGAAAGAGGGGCGATTGATCAAGCGATCCAAGGCCGACCGTTGCTCTTCTCCATCTGATTTGGTATCCTCTGGTCATTAGTTGTTTCAAGGCGGGACTATGAAGAAAGAAGGAAAGGAAGCGGTTTCGACACAACAGCTCCACAAGCTTGCCGAGGAACTTTCCGTCACGGTGGATGAACTATCGAAGGTGCTGCGTTTAGCCAGACGCAATTCGCGTGAGCAAACTCAAACGCTCAATTTGTCTCCGGACAAGTCAGAACGAATCCTGCTGCTGAAGAAAATCATGGCGCAGGCCGTGAAGCTGCACCGTGGAAAATCCGGGGCGGCTCGTTGGATGAAGTCCCCCGTGCCCGCGCTTCGTGGCCGCACGCCGCTCGAATGCGCCGCCACGCTCGATGGACTCCGTGAGGTCGAATCGCTGCTGACCCATTTCAATGAAGTCGTCTATTTCAGGAGGCCGCGTGCTGCACGAACTTCTGCGTCGAAGTGATAAGCTGGTCGATTGGCAATTCCTGGGCATGACTGACCGGGATCAGGCTCTCGGAAGCGCATCGTCAGAATCGGTAAAGGATCACGCGCTCGTTTTGTGAGGAGGAACCAACATGCAGCAATTTCACCCCATCATTTACTCTGTCCACGATGGCGGCGCTTTGGGGCGAACCGTCGAAGCCAATGACGCTGACGAAGCCTGCCGCAAGGCGGCGGCAAACATCCTGGATGTGAGCCTTCCCGAAGTGTAAACGGATGTTTGAGCGGCACGAAATCGAGGTGATCGCAGTCATTGAAGGCGATCCTCAATTTCAACCGACGAAGAATCTGCCTCTGTTTCCGGGGATTTGAACATGCCAAACGAGCATTTCCAGCAACCAAGCCAGCTCGCTCCCGTTTCCCTCACTGACGGAAGACTGCCTATGATTCCAATCAGCTAGCTCACCGGCGATGCAACCCGTCCAGTTGGTGATGGGCCGAAGATCCTCGTGCATGTCTGCAACGACATTGGAGCCTGGGGCCGCGGATTCGTCGTGGCCATCTCACGCCGCTGGCGGGAACCCGAACAGAACTACCGCAAATGGCATTGCGACGGCGCGGCGGTTCCCTTCGAGTTGGGACAGGTCCAGTTTATTCCGGTCTCTGACGACATCACGGTGGCGAATCTGATCGGACAGCATGGCATTCGCTCAGCCAATTCTTCGTCACTTGTTCATTACGAAGCCATCCGCGCGGGGTTGCAGCGCGTGGCTTCGCAATCGCTGGCGACCGCCGCCTCGGTGCATATGCCCCGCATCGGCTGCGGGCTGGCGGGAGGTTCTTGGAATGTCGTTGAAGGGATCGTGCGGGAGGAGCTTGCTGCGAAGGGCGTTGCCGTCACCGTTTACGACCTGCCTTGACGGGACTCGAAGCTTGCGGGCCGGTTCCGTCGAGCGGCTTTGTGAGGGTGGATCGAATCCTGACCTCGCTATAGAGTACCCCACATGCAAAAAGAAAAGCGGAGCGGAAAACCGCTTGAGAAGGCAGTCCGAACGATTCAGGAGATACTGCTCAAGAATGATCCGAAACTCAAAGGTGGACGATTTACCATCGAATTGAACAAGCGGCTGACCGTCGGCAACGCGCAACACGAGATCGATGTTTACGTCGTGACACAGCCGGGCACCCGTTACGAATCGGTCGTGCTGTTCGAATGCAAGGACTGGAAGAAGGCCGTTTCCAAAAACGAGATCATGAATCTCAACGCGAAGGTCGAATTGTTCGGCGCGACCCGAGGAGTCCTGATCGCTCCAAGAATATCCAAGGACGCCGAAGGCATCCTGACGGAATACAAACGGGTCAAGTATCGCAAATGCAGCCAGGATCTGCGGGGCATCTTTGGCATCGACGTGGTGCATTCGGCTCATGATCCACTGAAGACGACGGCGCGGGTTACCAAACGGAACCTTACGGACCAGTTTCCGCCCGACCAACTCAACGCGATTTGCAGTTGGGGCGTAACCGTCCGGTGTAGGGCCACTGGTGGAGGGTTCTGATAACTCTCATAGTTCTCGTAGTTATGAGAACGATGACAAACAGGGGTGTTGCAACTTCCACTCCGGCGGCGGCGAAGCTGCCGGTGACCATCGACACCAAAGGCCGGGTGCGCACTTCCAGGGAACAACGCCGCCTGATCCTCGACGAGTTCGAACGCAGCGGGATGTCCGCCGTCGAGTTTGCCCGGCGCGCGGGCTTGAAGTATTCGACCCTGGCCGGCTGGCGGCATCGTCACCGTCGCTCCAAACGACCGGGGCCGGTCCGTCCGGTGCGTTTGCTGGAGGCGGTGTTGCCAGCCGCATCGCTGCCAGCTTCCGAGATACTGCCAGTGTTCCTGCCGGGTGGGGCGCGGCTGGAACTGTCCTGCGCCGCGCAACTCCCGCTTGCGGTCGCCTTGCTCCGGGAACTGGTGAAGCCCACATGCTGACCTTCTCCGGCAGTTTGAAGGTGTTCGTCGCGCTGGAGGCGTGCGACATGCGCAAGGGGTTCAACGGCCTGCACGGGCTCATCACCGAAAAGCTCCGCGAGGATCCGCGCTCGGGCGCGCTCTTCGTGTTCACGAACCGGCGGCGCACGCGGCTGAAGATCCTGTGCTGGGATGGCACCGGCTTGTGGGTGCTGACGAAGCGATTGGAGGAAGGAACTTTCTCGTGGCCCAGGGACGTGGCACCGGAGCAGACCAAGCTGGCGCTCTCACCGCAGGCGCTGGCGTTGCTCACGGATGGCGTCGATCTGCGCGGGGCCAAACTCCGTCCTTGGTACGAGCGCGAAAACTGATCGCGGCTGAGCGAAAGTTTTTTCGCGGGGCTTTGAATAATCTTCTGCTCGCGTCGATCCGATCTCGCACGCGCGATGAACACCGCCCTCCAGGACGAACTGAGCCAGTTGCGGGAACTCGTCGCCGGGTTGCAAGGCACGCTCTCGGAGGTCAAAACCGAGAACCAGCTGTTGCGCCAGAAGCTGGAGTTCTTCCTCAAGCGCTACTTCGGCGGCACCAGGACCGAGAGCCTCGATCCCAAACAACTGGAACTGCTGCTGGCGGGCTTCGAAGCGTTGAACGCGCCAGCGGCGCTGACGGACGCGGCCAAGCCCGCATCGACGCGAAGCACTTCGGTGACGCGACCGGTGCGCCAAGCGCTGCCCGCGCATCTGGAGACCGAGCGCGTGGTGCTCGAACCCGACGAAGTGCAACAACAGCCCGACGGCTGGCGCAAGTTGGGTGAGGAAGTCACCGAGGAGTTGGATTGGAAACCGGCGAAATTTATCAAGCGCCTCTACATCCGGCCCAAGTATGCCAACGCCGAACGCATCGTCATCGCGCCGCTGCCCGCGCGCTTGATCGAGAAGGGCCAGCCCGGCGCGGGCCTGCTCACGCAAGTCATCGTGAGCAAGTATGAAGATCATCTGCCGCTCTACCGGCAGGAGAAAATCTACCGCGAACGCCACGGCGTGAACCTCACCCGCCAGACGATGAACGGCTGGGTGGAAGCCGCCGCCGACTGGCTCGGGCCGATCTACCGCGAGATGAAAGCGACGTTGCTCGAAGGAAATTATCTGCAAGCCGACGAAACCCCGATCCGCTACCTCGATCCCGACGTGAAAGGCAAAAGCCAGTCCGGCTGGCTGTGGACCTACAGCGCGCCACAAGGTGACGTCGTCTTCGAATGGCAGATCAGCCGTTCGCGCGCCGGCCCGCGCGAGTTCCTGAAAAACTTTTGTGGGCAACTCCAGACCGACGGCTACAACGTCTACGAATCACTCGCCCGCGAACGTGGCGAGGAACTGATCTTGATCGGCTGCTGGGCCCACGCCCGCCGTGGCTTCCACGAAGCCCTCGGCGAAAGCCGTTTGGCCGCGTGGCTCATCGGCCAGATCGGTAAACTCTACGCCATCGAAAAACACCTGCGCGAGAAGAAGGCCGGCCCGCAGTTGCGCGCCGCGCTGCGAGAATGGCAAAGCCGCCCGATCCTCGCCCGGCTGCGCCGCGCGTTGGAACTCGTGCGCCGCCGCGTGCTGCCCAAAAGCCTTCTGGGTCAAGCCATCGACTACACGCTAGCCCGCTGGGCAGCCCTGACCCGCTACGTGGAGGACGGCCGGCTGGAGATCGACAACAACCAGTGCGAAAACGCCATCCGGCCCACGGCGGTCGGGAAGAAGAACTTTCTGTTCGTCGGCCACCCTGAAGCCGGCCAACGCAGCGCAGTGATCTACTCGGTGCTGGGCAGCTGCCGGCGCCACAGCATCAATCCAGCCGAATATCTTCAGGCCGTTTTTGAACGCCTGCCAAGGCCAAGACCTCCGAAGTTAAAACCCTCACCCCTGCCGCCTGGGCCCAAGCCCGCCGAGCCCAACCAAGCTCCGCCACCTAAGTTGCTCCCCACTTTCGCCAGCTTCCGTGCCACTCACCCAGGGCACTCCACCGGACGCTTACGTTGGGGCGGCCAAATTGCAACCTTCGAGACGTTTGCGCACCGATGGGTTGAGGAAATCGCGAACCACGACAAGCTGCTGCAAAAGCAACGGTATGCTTCTGAAAGCGCCCACTGGTACAAGGTCACCAAGTCCATCATGTTTGACTTCGAAGAATTTACGCTGGCGGGCGTGGACATAGCCGCACTGGAGATTGACGTCACATTCTTTGTCACGGTCGTGGTCAACTCTCCTCGTTACCAGTGCTCGATTGATGGCGATGGGCAATTTGTTTCTTTTGAACTGGTCCACCCGGATTTTCCAGAGCGGCACCTCAAATTGGAAATGGTGCTCGCCGCGCAAGCATGAGACAACGGGCCAGGCCGGATTCGGCTATTTGAAAACCGTTTGATGCATTCGAGTTCGAGCGTGATAGTTTGAGGGCGCAATGGAACTTCAGCAAAATAATGAATTGGGCTTTCGCTTTCGCCTGGTGAGCGAAGTCATCGGGGAGAAGCATCTTGACCCCGACGAATTGGACATCGCTTCGCTGGACGAGGTTCTTGGAGAATTGATGCCGCTGGAGCGGCAAATCATCGCGCTGCGACTGGAGGCCCGGCTGCCATTCTCAAAAATCGGACGCACGGTTGGCTTAAAAGATCATGTTGCGCGTCGGGTGTACCAGACCGCGCTCACCAAGCTGCGTTACCGGGAGCGCCTGCATCGGATTCTGGCGGCGGTCACACCGTCGTGGCGCTTGTTGCAACTGATACCCCGCCGTTCGTCAGGTCTGCGATGAATCAAGCCGAGGAACGAAGATGAGCGGAAACCCGTAGCCCTTACGTTTAGGCAAGCAGTGGTTGGCTGGATAGATAGGCGCGCAAGCGATTCACTTTCTCACCTCGCCCGCGAGGCACTCTCCTTTCCGTGCAAAAGGAAAGGGCGCGGAGCGATTGCAAGCTAGGAGGGGTTCCAAGGGGCTACGCCCCTTGGAGGATGGGGTTTGGGGCGAAACGCTTCGCCCCAACGGCGAGAATCGGCCCGTTTTCTCGCGTGAAATGCAACACCGGGCTTCGCGTGAACTCGCTGGCAAAATTTTCAGTGGCGCGTTCTAGATTTTACATAACTCAAGGAGCTTGGGATCGTGCGGGCCAATCTTTCGGAGGTATCCCGAATTGATCATGCAACCCGCGTGATTCGATAGGCGCCTGGTTCGACCATGTGAACCTCCACTTCAATGCCTCGTTTTTTCGCCATCCGGTAGGCATTGGTCGCCCCGTTGGTGGACAGCAAGCATGTGATCGACTTTCCGGGCTTCAAAGCCTTTAGAAAGTCCCATCTTTTGGCGGGAGTAATCAATTTCATAGGATGGATTTGAGCTTTGGCTTGGTTTAAGGCTTGTTGTCGAGCCGTTCTCTGATGGCGTTGTGAAACTGGATCACGTCGTTGCGTAGATCGGCGGCGCGTTCGATGAAGGACAGGATCAGGATGGATTCCACGGCGTCGGAATGATGCAACGCGCGTTGGAGGCTTTTCACGAGCATCTGATTCAGGCGCTCGGTCAAGGCCAGCGGCTTGAGGATGGGTGATGGTTCCGGTGTCGCCGGGGTTTTGGTGCGTGTCTTTTTCATGGTGTGCGAATGATGTTGGGGTTTAGAGGGAGAGTTGCAGTTGGGTGACGGGAGCAGGCGCGGTGAATGGATCGCGAGACGAAAGGCGCGCTTTCATTTCGTCCTGCGTGTTGGGCGGGTCGCCTGCGGCCAGTTCGAGCCGCAAGGCTTCCTGTTCGTTGGACGTGGCGTGGCCGGCCTCCATCCACTCGCCCAGCAGTTGGGCGTAGGTCTTGCCGGCGGCAAACATCCCGCCATCGGCGTAGAGGACGCGAAGCAAGCCGCGCCATTCGTTCACGGTCGGATCGCTGGCCACAAACGTCACCGCCGGGCCAAGCCGGTGAGGTCGCTTGCGAAACAGAACTTCGCTGCCTTCGTAGCCATGTTTGACCGGCTCCGGCCCGTGATACTCCGCCGGGGCAATCAGCGGATAGCAGCGGGCGGTCAGTTGAAAGGATCGGCCTGCGAGACTCGTGCAGGTGAAGATCGCGCCGTCGTGCTGGAACGTCCGCACGCGCGGCAACTGATCGGCGGAGTATGCGGCGGTGATGTCGCCTTTCGGCACGCGCCACAAACCGCAGGCCAGACGCCGCCAGGGAACAACCATCGTGTTTGAGTTCATGGCTTGCGAGGTTGGGTCGAGTCGATGGCCTCATGCAGTTGGCGGATGCCTGCTTCGAGTTGGTGCGTCTGGCGGATGAGATCGAGCAGGACGATTTCTTCGACGCCATTGGAATAGTGCAACGCCTCGCGCAGAAGCAGGCTGCCCTGTTGGATGCTGTCTGCGCTCTGGATCAGTTTTTGCGGGAGGGTGTTCATGGGATGATTGTTTTTTGGGGAATGGCGGGCTGATGGTGGTCAGCCCGCCGGGGTTTTATGCCGCAAGCGGTTGGTCAACCTTGGCAAGCCGCTGCCGGGCGGCATCGGAATACTCGCGGGTCATCTCAAAGAGAATGAACCGGCGATTGCATTGATGGGCGGCAACGCCGGTCGTGCCGGAACCGCCGAACGGATCGAGCACGATGTCATTCTCCCGCGAATACGCCTTGATCAGCGGAGTGATGGCGGAAACGGGCTTTTGTGTCGGGTGGAACTTGTTGCCGGTGTAGCGGTATTCGATCACGTCGTCTAACGGGCGGAGCGGCTTCCGGGGTTGTCCCTTGGCCAGCAGAAACGCCGACTCGTGCATCATGCGCGTGTGGCTGACACGCGAGGCGTAGGTTTTGATGAACGTGAAATGGCCGACGATGGAGAAGCCGCACTCCTTCCAAGCGAGCAGGAAGCGATCAACATTCTTCCATCCGTAGAAGCTCACGCAATAGCGGTCGGGCTTGAGGACTCGATACACTTCGGCAAAGGCCGGGAAGACCCAGCGGGAATTGTCGTCATTGGGATACGAGCGACCGAAGCGATCCCGGTAATGCACGATGTAAGGCGGATCGGTGACGACGAGGTCAATCGACTCGCCCGGTAATTGCCGGAGTGCCTGGGTGCAATCGGCCCGCGTGACACGGTTGAGGAAGGGTTGAAGGGTGTTGGTGATGTTGGATGTGATGTTCATGTGCTTTTAGGTTTCTGGCGCAAGCAACACGCCCGCGCGCAATTTCTAAAAGCGGCCTCATGGCGGGAGGGCGAAGCTCAAGGAGGAACGCGAACGCGTAGTGTCCTTGAAGTTCGCCCGCAAGCCATACAATGGCCGCCCGAAACGCTGCGCGACCGGTCACACACAGGATGAAAACGACTGGGAAGCCAAGTAATGAACACAGGCAAAGCCTTCTTGAAAATTCGGCGGAAAAGTCTGGTTGAGGATTGTTTCCAGGCACAATCCCCAAAGCCTTGAACCTTCTGGATCAACCATGACAGGCGTCGGCTATTCCGCCCCGCTTTCCTTGTCGGCGTCGGCTTTGGATTGCTCGTGAATCCATAGAAACGCCTGCCGGGCTGCTTCGCTTACAGCCAGCAGATCATCGCGTCCGAACGAGTCGCTGTTCTTCCATTCCTCGCCGTCCTTGTAGGAGCGGGAAAAAGTGGTGTTGTAGCGAACACCTTGCTCGGTGTCGTTCTGCCAGACGGCTGCCTTGATGCGGCCGAACTGAACCTGGTGCGCCGGTTTGTCTTTGCTATGTTTTTTGGGCATACGTGTTTTGGTTTGATGTTTGACCTCCTCGAAAGCGGATCATCCAGCCTCACTACGAAACCTTTTGGATAACCCTTCCCTGCGATGATTAACACGAAAACACCCGGAGCTTCAACCCGTGCTCTACGATGCTCACAGCGCTGGTCCAAGAAAACGCCTCTGGTCGCGTGTGGCGCGAACGCCGTTCTCGCGCCAGCCCGGAACAGGAGGCGGGTTTCGATGGACGGGCGCTACGGCGGCGGCAGAGCAGTCTGCGCGAGAATGTGAAGCCTTGAGCCGCTCCAGTCGGCAAGGGCTGTCCCCCATTCTCCCCTCGCGCAGCAGTTTCGCGCAGTCTGCTCCCGGCGATTACTTGGGCAAGGTGAACTCGTAGCGGTGGCCATTGCCGTGGATTTATCGTCACGCGCACTGGCGTTGGGATGACTCGCATTCGCTGGCCAATGGTTCCGGCTCACGATCCGATGGCCGGTTCTTATTGCCTTCGTATTCTTCCAAGGAGGGACAAATGGCCGTGACTCCGCTGGCATAAGCCAGATGCACCGCGCGCGAGTCATGTCCGAGTGCGTTCTGCGCCCAGCGAACCGGGTAGCCCAGCGACTTCGCCCGTTCGGCCCATGCGTAGCGGTAGCTGTGCAGACTGATGTCGGAGATTTTGGCGACCCGACATCGGCGGTTGAATTCCGCCGAGCGCGCGGATTCGGTCGTCTGCGAGATGTGGGGATACAGCCAGCCTTCGGAGGATAATTCCTTCAGCAGCCGTTCCAAACGCGGACCGATGCGGATCGAAGCCCATTCGCCTGTCTTCTTCCGCTGGTAGCTCAAGACGCGGTTCGTCCAGTCGATGTTCTCCGTCTTCAAATTGGCGGCGTCAGTTTGTGATGCGCCAATCTCCCAGAGCAACTCGTAGTAGTGGCGGCGCTCTTCGTTCTTTTCGCTCCGGAGAATCGTTTCGTGTTCGGCCTGGGTGATGGCCCGGCGCGGTCTGCGATCCGGCACCGGCCACAGCTTGGGCGGGATAATCGGTGCCGGCAGCCAGCCCAGTCCGAGGGCGAGATTGTGCAAACAGTGCAGAAAGTGATTCGTGGACGATCCGCCCGCGCGCAGCACTTCTCGCAAATGATCCGCCGTCGTCTCCACCAGTTTCTTGTTTCGCAGAGTTTGGAATGGCGTGCTGTTCATGGCGCGGAGGCGTCGTTGGTGGGTGTGCTTCTGGCCGCGTCGGCAAAAATCCTCCATCACCTGATTCCATGTCCTGTCAATGAGCGACGGATCATGGGCACCAAGATAAACGCGCCCGATGTGGAGGTTGAGGTTGGGACAGCGGGCTGCTTCGTTCATGGCCGCCAGCAGTTTGCCGGCGGTGTTCCGGTCGTTGGTGTGGAGGCTTTCGCGCTGGCAGGTCTGGCGGTTCGCGGCGTAGTAGCGGCTGCCGCGACGCACCAGACGATAACGGTCACTCATACTCGTCAATTTTCAGCACGAGTCGTGGTAACCCCAGTGAAGATGCGGCCGGTTAACCCCAGTTAACGCGTTTTTGCGTCAGTGGCACCCAGTGGTGTCAGTTCTGGTGTCAATCGGCCTCTTGGGAAGGGTTTGAAGAGCAGAAACCCGCAACAACATTGGGGTTTCTAAATGGCTCCAGAGGAAGGACTCGAACCTTCAACCACACGGTTAACAGCCGCGTGCTCTACCATTGAGCTACTCTGGAACTCAGAGGAGCGCGAAAGATACAAATCGACCTTCCAACCGTCAACGGATTTTCAGATTTTTTACGCATCGATTGTATCTGCAGGGCGCAACGGGAATTTTTATCGGCGAAGTGCCGCCTCACTTGAGGTCCTCATGAGTGATACCAGCCGCGGTCGGCGAGGATCTCCTGTCCGGTGATCGCACGACTGGCATCCGAAGAGAGAAAAACGGCGACGTCGGCGATATCTTGGGGTTGGAGAAGATCGGGTATGCATTGCGCGTTTCTGATGAGTCTTTTCGTGGCGGGCCGGACGAAATCTTTGAGTTGTCGCTCGGTCATCACCCAGCCGGGCGAGAGTGTGTTGACGCGAATGCGGCGTGGGCCCAATTCGCGCGCAAGGGCGCGTGAGAAACCGATGACGCCTCCTTTGGACGCGACATAGCTAGTCATTGGCGACGGGCCTTGGTGGAAGGTGATCGAGGCAAGGTTCACGATCGCGCTGCCGGCGGTCATCAGCGGCAACGATTCGCGGCACATCAGAAAATAGGCTCGGAGATTCAGAGCTTGGAGAGCGTCCCAATTTTTGGCGGACGTTTCGGCGAGCGGTTGGCGCGGATCGCGGGCCGCGTTGTTGATCAGGGCTCGGAGTGGCGTCTTCGTTCTTCGGATCTCTTGGAACCACTTGAGAATCTGTCCTTCCTTGGTGAGGTCGAGTTTGCGGTAACGGACCCGGTCGCCCAGTTCCTGGACGAGCGCGCGACCGGCGGATTCGTCGATATCGCAAAAGTGAATCTCGGCGCCTTGTGCATGGAAGGCGCGTACTATCGCAGAGCCAATTCCGTTGGCTCCACCCGTGATGATCACCGTCTGATCCTTCAGTTCTGGGAATTGCATGGCCTCAGAATGTCGGGCGACTTGTTTTGGTGAAAGGGAATTTGAGACTTCGCTTGTCGTGCGGGCGAGCAGGGAAAATTCGAGTTGGACGAATGGGCGTTGGCTGGCAACCTTCTCCCATCTGGCCGCGCTAGGATTGGACGCGGCTTCTCTTTATGCGCCACAAATATTTTATTCGAGAGTTCTGCGCGTTGCGTCGGGCGGCGGTTTCGCTTGGATTGGCTACCATGTTACTGGTGGGCGAGATTGCGGGGGCGGCGACCCCTTCGAGCTCCGTCGACTTTCAGGAGGTTTACCAGTTGTTGAAGGCGAATCTTGCGGGTGCGACGGATGCTTCCCTGAGCGAAGCGGCAGTGAAGGGGTTGCTTTCAGAACTCGGAACACGCGCCAGCTTGGTGGATGATCAGGCTGCTGATGGAGGGAACCATGCGACCCAGACGCCGGTGACCTCGGAGGTCTTTGAAAAGAACTACGGTTATTTTCGGGTTCAGAGGCTGACGACGGGCACTGCGGACGCCATGAGGTCACAGTTCAATCAATTACGGGCGACCAACTCGGTAAAGGGGCTGGTTCTGGATCTCCGTTACGCGGGCGGGCAGGACTATGGCGCGGCGGCGGCGTTGGCGGATTTGTTCATGGCAAATGAAACGGTGCTGGTGGATTGGGGCGAGGGCGTGAGGAAATCTTCGACGAAAACCAACGCCATTTCGGTTCCCGTGGCATTGCTGGTGAACCGAAAAACTTCCGGTGCCGCGGAGGCGCTGGCGGGAATGCTGCGACATCGGGAAGTGGGTTTGTTGATTGGGACGAACACCGCCGGACAAGCGAGCATGTCGAAGGTCTTCACTTTAAAAACCGGCCAACGATTGCGAGTGGCGGTGGCGCCGCTGAAGGTGGCGGATGGTCGGGAGTTGCCCGAATCGGGTATGAAGCCGGACATCAGCGTGGTGGTAAGTCCGGAAGATGAACTGGCGTACTATGAAGATGCTTACAAGGTGTTGGCAAAGGGGTTTAAAGTGACAACAGCGCCGACGAATGATTTACATGCGTCGACTACGAACCGGTCGCCGCGTCGCCGGATGAATGAAGCTGAACTGGTGCGAATGAGCCGGGAAGGTCAAACCATCGACCGTGAAACGGTGGCGGCGAATCCGACACCTCCTTTGCCAGAACCAATAGTGCCGGTCGTCACCGATCCGGCGCTGGCACGAGCGCTTGACCTTCTCAAGGGTTTGGCTGTCGTTCAGCAGTTTCGAGCCAACTAGTTTTCAGCTTGGTCACGCGGTATCGCTGGTGAACCGTTTATGCGATCAGCCCGTCTTCCGCTCATCATCTTCGTCTTGCTGTATTCGGCTTTTGTCATCTTTGTTTTGGTGACAGTCGGGCAATTGCCCGACCGGGTCGCGTCGCATTTCGGTGCGTCGGGAGCGGCCAACGGCTGGATGTCCCGCGATTCCCATGTCCGTTACATGATGACCTTCGGATTGTTTTTTCCACTCGCGGTTCCGGCGGTTTGTTATTGCGTACGGTTTTTACCAGTTGGGTTGGTCAATATCCCGCGCCGCGAGTATTGGCTGGCTCCGGAGCGGAAGTCTGAAACAATAAATTTCCTGTTTCGGCACGCAGTATGGTTCGGCTGTTTATCGGTCTGCTTCGTCGCGGGCAGTCACTGGTTGGTGGTCGATGCCAACCTTCATTCGCCGCCGCAACTTTCGACCCGCCTTCTGGTCGCGGTCGCGGGTGGTTTCATCGCCGGTTTGGCGTGGTGGATTGTTGTTTTGCTCCGTCGATTCATGAGAGTTCCTCAATGAACATTTGGTTCGCGATTTTGTGTTCAAAGTGATTTTGATCAACCTGTCTAAATGGATTTCGCCGTTGACGTTTTGAGGTACCACGCCCAATTTGATTCCCATTGAGTCTGGAATGAAGACCATCCTTTTCGTCTGCACCGGCAACATTTGTCGCAGTCCCATGGCCGAGGGAATTTTTCGCCACGCCGTCAAGGGCCGTGGCGATTACGAAGTCTATTCGGCAGGGGTTGGCGCCATCGATGGTCTGCCTCCCAGCGAGCACGCGGTTCGCGCTGTTCGGGAGTTGGGCATCGATATCTCGCGCCAGCGGAGCCGGATGTTGACGGCGGAACTGGTTCGCCGCGCCGATTTCATCTTCGGGATGACCCACAGTCACGTGGACGCGATCATGTTGCTGTATCCTCAAGCCGCGGAGAAGACGTTCCTCCTGCGGGAGTTCGATGACACTCTGGACAGTTTCGAGAATGACATTTCGGATCCGATCGGCGGATCCCTGGAGGTTTACCAGAACTGCCGCGATCAAATAGAGCAGGGGATTGCGTCGATGTTGCGCTTCATTGAGCAGACCACCATCGCGACCAGTCCGCGCGAGACGGCGCCGCCCAAGACCATTGCCCTAGGGTCGGACCACGGCGGGTTTGAGCTGAAAGAGTTCGTGAAGAGCCAGCTGAAAAGGCGCGGCATCACCGTCTCCGACTTCGGTGCCAACTCGAAAGAATCGACCGACTATCCCGATTACGCGCAAGCGGTGGCGCGGAGCGTGGCGGATCGTCAGAACGAGTTCGGTATTTTGATCTGCACCACTGGTGTCGGCATGAGCATCGCCGCGAATAAAGTGCCAGGCATCCGTGCGGCGCTGGTCTGTGATCCACACACGGCCGAGATGTCCCGCCGGCATAACGACGCCAACGTGCTCTGTCTCGGAGCGGAAGGCGCGGAAGCGGAATCCACTCTCCGAATTATCGAAGCTTTTCTGAACGCGAAGTTCGAGGGCGGCCGCCACGAACGGCGCGTGAACAAATTTGAACCCACAATAGCACTTATGGATTTGAAACTCAGTCACGTTGATCCCGAAATCTCCCAAGCCATCAATCTTGAACGCCAGCGTCAGCAGGAAAACATCGAGCTGATCGCCAGCGAAAATTTCACCAGCCCGGCCGTGATGGAAGCGCAAGGCTCCGTCCTGACCAACAAGTATGCGGAGGGTTACCCGAAGAAGCGCTGGTATGGCGGCTGTGAGAACGTGGACACCGTGGAGCAGGTGGCGATCGATCGCGCGAAGAAACTCTTCGGTGCCGAACACGCCAACGTACAGCCGCACTCCGGCAGCGGCGCGAACATGGCGGTGTATTTTGCGTTCCTGAAGCCCGGCGACAAGATGCTGACCATGGACTTGAGCCACGGCGGTCATTTGACCCACGGCAACAAGGCGAATTTCTCCGGAAAGTTTTTCGAAATCGTTCATTACGGCGTGCGCAAGGACGACGAGCGGATCGATTACGATCAGCTCGCGCAGATGGCGCGTGAGCACAAACCGAAGATGATCACGGTTGGAGCCAGTGCGTATCCGCGCATCATCGACTTCGCGCGCATGGGTGAAATTGCCCGTGAGGTGGGTGCCATGCTGCTGGCGGACATTGCGCATATCGCGGGTCTGGTTGCGGCCGGTGAACATCCGAGCCCGATTGCTCACGCGGATTTCGTCACCACGACCACGCACAAGACATTGCGCGGACCGCGCGGCGGCTTGATCATGTGCCGGGAGAAGTATGCGAAGGAAATCGATTCGCAGGCGTTCCCGGGCATCCAGGGCGGTCCGTTGATGCATGTGATCGCGGCGAAGGCTGTTTGCTTCCATGAAGCGATGCAGCCGGGCTTCAAGAGCTACCAGCAGCAGATCGTGAAGAATGCGAAGGCGCTGGCGGAAGGCTTGAAGCGAAACAGTTTCCGCCTCGTCAGCGGCGGCACCGATAATCATCTGGCACTGGTGGATGTCGGTCAGCGTGGCCTGACGGGCAAGGATTGTCAGATTGCGCTCGATGAAGCGGGAATCACAGTGAACAAAAACACGATTCCGTTCGAAACGCGTTCTCCATTCCAAGCGAGCGGTATTCGTGTGGGAACTCCTGCTGTTACCACGCGCGGCATGAAGGAAGGCGAGATGGCCGCGATTGCCGACATGATCAGCGAAGTGCTGATGGACATAAAGAATGTTGACGCCGCACACGCTGTCCGCCAACGTGTCCGTGAACTTACGGCGAGATTTCCCTTGCCGTATTGAGTGAACTGAATTAAGCCAGTCTCATCTCCGAGTTGACTGGGGGCTGAAAGCAAACTTTCCACCCTTGGTCAATCCAACTAGACGAACGCTGCGTTCCATACCTCGGCTTGCGCAGGCGGTCGTTTCGCTACGAAGCTTTAGAGCAGTTTAAATTTTAATCATTATGCCTGACAATCCGCAGCCTCCAAAGAGGCCGGCTCGCCCTAAAGGCCCGCCGAAGAAGAAGCAAGACAACCAACCCACTTCCCAAAACGGAGGCTCCAGTGCCGCTGTGGCTGAACCCAATCTGCCCGGGATCGCGCCCGCAGCCGGAGCTCCCCAACGCCAGAATCGTCCTCAAAAAGGAGGCCGCCCGAATCGCGGTCCTGAGCCCGAGGATGATCAACCGCCGTTGGGCAATGCCCGGCGCGAGTCTGACATCCAGCTTCCGACCAAACCGGTGGAAGTCCCGGCAGAGACGAAGGAGGAAGAGGAAGCCGCTGCTGCTGCCGTTGCGGCGACGGGCAAGCCTTCCTTCACCGTCAACATCGCCAAGCTGCAGGCGATGTCGATGACCGAGCTGAATCAGATGGCCAAGGACATGGGCATCGAGAATTTCGGCACGATGCGCAAGCACGAGGTCATCTTCCACATTCTTCAGAAGAACGCGGAACGCAGCGGTATTCTGTTTTCCGAAGGCGTGCTGGAAGTGTTGCCGGAAGGCTTCGGCTTCCTGCGCTCGCAGAGCTTCAATTACCTCTCGTGCCCGGAAGACATCTATGTGTCGCCGTCGCAGATTCGCCGGTTCGATCTTCAGACTGGCAACCTGATCGCCGGTCAGATTCGTCCGCCGAAGGAAAAGGAACGCTTCTTCGCGCTGCTGAAGGTGGAAGCAGTCGACAATGAAGATCCGGAAAAGGCGAAGGACAAGACGCACTTCGACAATCTGACGCCGCTCTTCCCGAACAAGCGGTTCATTCTTGAAACCGCCCAGGACGAACTCTCAACGCGCGTTGTCGATCTGGTCTGCCCGATTGGCAAAGGCACGCGCGGTCTCATCGTCGCGCCTCCGCGCACCGGTAAGACGGTCCTCATGCAGAAGCTGGCGAACGCGATCCTGAAGAATAATCCGGAGTCGTATCTTTTCATTCTGCTGATTGACGAACGTCCCGAGGAAGTGACCGACATGGAGCGCAGTTGCAAAGGCGCCGAGGTCATCAGCTCGACGTTCGATGAACCGCCGGAACGTCACGTGCAGGTCGCCGAAATGGTGATCGAGAAGGCCAAGCGCATGGTCGAGCACAAGCGCGACGTGGTCATCCTCCTCGACTCCATCACACGTCTCGCCCGTGCTTACAACACGGTGCAGCCGCACTCCGGCAAGATTCTCTCCGGCGGTGTGGACGCGAATGCGCTGCACAAGCCGAAGCGTTTCTTCGGCGCGGCGCGTAACATCGAAGAGGGCGGTTCGTTGACCATCATGGCGACGGCGCTGGTCGATACCGGCAGCCGCATGGATGAAGTCATCTTCGAAGAATTCAAGGGCACCGGCAACATGGAGATCCATTTGGATCGTCATCTCGTCGATCGCCGTATCTTCCCCTCGATCAACATCGAGATGTCCGGCACGCGCAAAGAAGAACTCCTGTATCACCCGGACGAATACGGCAAGGTGGTCATCCTCCGCCGCGCGCTCACGGGCGTGCCGCCGGTCGAAGCGATGGAGCTGCTGCTCAACAAGCTCAAGAAGACTCAGAGCAACATCATGTTCCTGCTGGGCATGAGCGCGGGCTAAATCGCGTTTCGATACTCCAACTGAATTCACGCGAGGACAGGTGATGCCTGTCCTCGTTGCTTTTGGGGTGAGCACAGATTGGAGTGTCTAGGGCAAGAGAGGTGAAGAAAACCGTCCGAGGTGAAGTCCAAGCTCTCTCCCGCAAACCGCTTGCGGATTGAGATCACAGTCAGCTAAGTAATGAAGATGAAGAGTGTCATGTTGCGCCGCCGAATCGAATTGGCTTTCGGGAAACAGTCGAAATGGCTGCTCGCCGTCGCTTTGCTTGCCATCGGCGCCGGATGCCAGCGCGAGGAGATTCAGGTCTACACGGTCACGAAGGAGCCCGAGAAGCCGATGGTGGCGCAGACCCACAATCACGGTTCGGGAATGGGAATGGGGATTCCCAAGGCTCGTCCGCAAGTAACTTGGACGCTGCCCAATGGCTGGAAGGAAAGCGGCGCTGGGCAGATGAGTGTCGCGTCCTTTGCCATCAAGGGCGAGGGGGAGGCGGAAGCGCAGGTGACCATTACGCCGCTGGCGAAGCTCGCCGGACGTGACGCGGAGATTGTGAACATGTGGCGTGAACAGGTGGGCCTGGCGCCGCTGGAACGCGACGAGGCACTGAAACAATTCGAGAAAGTTACGGTTGGTGATGAACCGGCGAATCTCTTCCAGATCGGCGGAAAAGCTGGAGAGGCTTCCTCAAACGCCAAGATTATCACGGCGATTGTTCATCGCGATGACGCGAGCTGGTTCTACAAGCTTTCCGGTGACTCCGCGGTGGTCGATGCGCAGAAGCCGGTATTTATCGAGTTCCTGAAATCGATCCGATTGAAAGAAGCTCCATCAGAAGCGCCAGCGGTGGCGGAGGGTGAGGGTAGTGGTTCGAAACCTTCGTGGACCGTGCCGTCTCAGTGGAAGCAGCTGACCGCCGGTCAGATGCAAGTGGCGCGTTTCGCAGTGCCGGAACGCAATGGCGCGAAGGCGGAAGTCGGCGTCAGTGTGTTCCCGAATGACACGGGCGGCACGCTGGCCAATGTGAATCGCTGGCGCAGGCAGATCGGATTGACCGAGGTGGGCGAGGGTGAATTGAGTTCCGTGGTTTCGCCACTTGACCCGGCGAGTCCGGGCGCAATCTTGGTGGAAATGGTTAATGACTCGAAGAAGCTGCTCGGTGCCGTCGTGCCGCGAAATGGCAGCTACTGGTTTTACAAGCTGATGGGTGACACCGCAGCGGTGTCTCCCGAGAAGGAAGCCTTCGTGGCCTTCGCCAAATCCAAGCCCTGACCAATCCCATGTTTGAACGAATTGCAAAGTCGTTGTGCTCGCTGCGTCTCACCGTGGCGTTGCTCTCGTTGGGCATCATCATCGTCTTCGTCGGCACGGTCGCCCAGGCTGATGAAGGTCTGTATCAGGCGCAGGAACGCTACTTCAAGCATTGGTGGGTCTGGGGCTTGCACATGTTCGGCTACAAGATCCCGATGTTCCTGCCCGGCGGCTATCTCATTGGCACATTGCTTTTGGTGAATCTCACCGCCGCATTTATCCAACGATTTCAGTTCACGACCAAGAAGCTTGGCATTCACCTCACGCACATTGGAATCATCCTGCTGCTGCTGGGTCAGTTGACGACGGATCTATTCTCCCGCGAAACGCAGTTGCGCATGGCGGAGGGCGAATCGCGTTCGTGGTCGGAGAATGGCATGTCCTACGAACTGGCGTTTGCGACGGATGTCGATGGCGGCAAGGAACAGGTGGTCGCCATCCCGGAAACCATCGTGTCCGCACAGAAGGAGATTACTCACGAGAAGCTTCCGTTCACGATCCGCGTGAAGACGTATTGGGCGAATTCGGACCCCGCCTTCCGCGCTCCGATGCAACAGGGGGATCCGCCGCTGACCACAAACGGGGTCGCGTTGGCGTTCGACTTCAGGCAAATCCCGATCACCAAATCGATGGACAGCAAGAATGTGCCGACTGCGCTCCTTGAGCTGGAGGCGTCTGGTAAATCTCTCGGCGAATGGGTGGCGTCGGGCTGGACGGCGGATGAAACGATGGCACTTGCGGTGCGCCGCAGTTATCTGAAGCAGGCTGGCCCGCAGATGGCCGACACGATTCTCGCCCGCTTGACGGAGATGCAGAAGTTCACGGTCGGCGGGAAAGAGTATCGCTTCTCGCTGCGTCCTACGCGTGCCTACAAGCCTTACTCCATGGAGCTGCTCAAGGTGACGCACTCGGTGTATCCCGGGACGGAGATCCCGAAAGACTTTCGCAGTCGCGTGCGCATCCAGCATCCGGCGAAGGGCGAGGATCGCGAAGTGGAGATCTACATGAACAGCCCGCTGCGTTATGACGGGCTGACCTTCTATCAATACCAGATGGTCGGGGAAGAGCTGGCCATGCAATACAAGGAAACGCCTTCCACTGTGCTGCAGGTCGTGCGGAATCCGAGCTGGCTGACGCCCTACGCGGGCTGCGCGATTGTGTCCGCAGGAATGATCGTTCAATTCATGATTCACCTCGTCGGGTTCATCTCCCGCAGAAAGACCGCATGAGCAATTCTCTAAATTCCCCCGGCAAACAAACCAGTCTGTGGCGTCTGATCGTTGCGTGGCTGTTAATCCTCGCCTTCGCTATCGAGATTTTTGCGGCTCTCTTCTTCAAGCGCGCGGACAAGACCTACGCCATCTCGGAATTCGCCAAGCTCCCGCTCGTCTTCAACGGCCGCGTTCAGCCGATGGATTCGCTTGCCCGGAATTCGCTCCTTCAAATTCGCGGCATCACTGAAGTTCCGCTTGAAGGCAACGGCCCCGGCGGAGCATGGGGCACCTGGGAGGAGCTGCGGACCAAAGGTTCCGAACTAACGGAACGCAAGTGGTACCAGTTCTCGAAACGTCCCAAAAAACTGAAGCCGGCGGAGTGGCTGCTGGAAGTGGTCGCCAATCCGAAACTGGCGGATGATCGCTACATCTTTGTCATCAACCACCCCGATCTCCGCAGTCTCATGAAGCTGGAAGGCGGCGTTGAAAAAAGCGGCCTTCACTTTTACCGGTACAACGACATCAAGGATAACCTACAGTCAGTTCTCCAGTCAGAAGCAGCTCGGGCCAGCAAGTTGGACGCGACACTGCGAACGCCGTACGACCGCGCGGTGTTGCAGTTGAGCAGCGCGTGGACGCTTTACTTCCGACTCAAGAACACGCTCCAGCCGGAAGACTCGAAGGATTTCCGCAAGGAGCTGGATGACTACATTGCTGCCATCAAGCACGCCCGCAGCGAAGCCCAGGAACGTCAGGCTGCTGGTGAGAAGCTTGATCGCGAAACCATCGATCGATTGCTCGAGCCGGTGCAACGAATCGCGCAACGCTACGAGATGATGGCGCGCATGGACACGCCACTGGCAGTTCCGCTGCCGCATCCGGGAGAAAAGGGCCACGAAATCTGGCATCGCATGGGTGATGCACTCATGGAATCCAACGGCGAAACGATGGCGGAACCCGTCAAGCTGCTCGCGGGAATCAGCTCCGCCTACCAGGCCGGCGACGTGGCGAAATTCAACGAATCGATCAAGACCTACCAAGATTACCTCGTCAGCCAGAATCTCACGAAAGACATCACCAAGAGCAATCGCGAGACGTTCTTCAACCAGATGCTGGCATTCAAACGCAGCATGTACATTTACATCGCGGCATTCCTGCTCGTACTCCTCTACTGGGCGGGATTGAACGATGTCTGGCGCACCACCGCGTCGCGTTTGTTGATGATTGGTTTCGTCGTCCACACGGCGGGACTCATCTTCCGCATGTGGCTGGAAGCGCGTCCACCGGTCACGAACCTGTATTCCTCCGCAATTTTCATTGGCTGGGGCGCCGTGGTTTTGGGGCTGGTTCTGGAACGCTTTTACAAGGATGGCATCGGCATAGCGGTGGCGACATGTGTCGGCTTTCTGTCGCTTGTCGTCGCGCACAACCTCGCGCTTGGCGGCGATACGATGGAGATGATGCGCGCGGTGCTCGACACGAATTTCTGGCTGGCGACCCATGTGGTTGTGATCACCCTTGGTTACGCCAGCACGTTCGTCTCCGGGTTTCTCGCGATTGTCTATATCCTGGTTGGTGTCTTTACAAATCGTCTCGCGATGAACCTCTCCAAGAAACAAACAGCGGCGGTGTTGGCGGGTGGGGCGGTCGCGGGCGTCGGTGGAGCTGTTGCAGTTACGATGGCTGCTTCCAATCAATCGAGTGGAACTGGAGAACCTCTCGCAAAAACCCTTAGTCGCATGGTCTACGCCATCGTCTGTTTCTCCACCTTGTTCAGTTTCGTGGGAACCGTGCTCGGCGGTATTTGGGCGGACCAATCGTGGGGTCGATTCTGGGGCTGGGATCCAAAGGAAAACGGCGCGCTGATGATCGTGCTGTGGAACGTGCTGATCCTGCACCTGCGTTGGGGCGGAATGATTCGCGAACGCGGCCTGATGAATTGCGCCATCGTCGGCAACATCATCACCAGTTGGTCCTGGTTCGGGGTGAACATGCTGGGCATCGGTCTGCACAGCTACGGATTCATGGACGCGGCGTTCATGTGGCTGATGCTGTTCGTTGGCAGTCAGCTGCTGCTAATCGGAATCGGGCTGACTCCTTCCCGCTTCTGGGCATCTTCCGGAGGTATCTCCAGCTGCTGGCCGCGTCGCATCGGCGGCATCGTGGCCTCTGTCGCGTTCCTCCCGTGGGTGGTTGTCTTTGTCAGCTGGCTCGTCGGGAAGCCCGTTTCTTCGAAGCTTGCGGAGTTAATTCATTGGCCGACGAGCGGCGTGTGGTGGACCTGCGGCATTGCCTTCGTTCACGTCCTTGTGATGATCATGATCGCGATAGCGGAAGCTCAAGGCCGTCAATCAACGCCTTCAGTGCCATCTCCAAGTCCTGCTCAAGGATAGTCGACCCAGGTTCGTCATTCCGAAAAGCAGAGGCCCCGTCTCCGGGCGCAGAAGTGCGAGAACGCCCGCGATCTAGGAGAACACCGGAGCTGGCTGGTTGGCGAATATTCCTGCGGCCGATTGCCGCCGCACCCGTGCCTGCCACTTTTAAGCGCACCCGGCAGCTTGGCTCCACTCGACAACGCGCGACGCTTCCCCTAGTTTCGGCGCGTGACTCCGCCGCACGAAACCGACGTCATCACGCCTGCCGTGGTGGCAGCGCTTTGTGCGATTGTTGGAGCAGACGGTGTCATCGCTGGCGACGATGAATTGCTCGTCTACGAGTGCGACGCCTACACCCTCGAAAAGCATTTGCCGGGCGTGGTCGTTCTTCCACGGACCACCGAGGAGGTTGCCGCCGTCGTAAAGCTTTGTGCGGAGCATCATCTTCCCATCATTCCCCGTGGAGCGGGTACCAGCCTGAGTGGAACCGTCTTGGCGGTGACTGGTGGCGTCATGATTACCCTCACTCGGATGAACCGGGTGCTTGAGGTGGATTACCGGAACCGCCGCGCGCTCGTGGAGGCCGGCTGCGTGAACGCATGGGTCACGAATGCAGTGAAGTCACAAGGGTTGTTCTACGCGCCCGATCCTTCCAGCCAGTCCGCTTGCACGATTGGAGGGAATGTCGGTACGAACTCCGGCGGGCCACATACTCTCAAGTATGGTGTTACCACCAATCATGTCCTCGGCTACGAGATGGTGCTCCCGGATGGCGAGGTCGTCTGGCTCGGTGCGACACCGGATGGCGGTGAAGACGTGGATGGCTATGACTTGCGCGGCGCGGCCATCGGCAGCGAGGGAATGTTCGGGGTGGTGACGCGCGTTCTCGTTCGGCTGATTCGTGCGCCGCAGGCGTTCAAGACGCTGCTCGGCGTTTTTGAGACGGTCGATGACGCGAGTCAGGCGGTGAGCGACATCATTGGCGCCGGCATCGTTCCCGGTGCTCTGGAGATGATGGACCAGCTCATCACCCAAGCGGTGGAGGCGGCGTATCATTTTGGTTTTCCACTCGATGCGGGCGCGGTGCTGATTATCGAACTGGATGGATTGGCGGCGAGTCTCGACAAGCAGGCCGCGCAGGTGGTGGACATCTGCCGGAAGAATCGCGCGCGCGATGTGCGCATCGCGAAAGACGACCAGGAGCGCGCTGAGCTGTGGAAATGTCGCAAGCGCGCGTTCGGCGCCATCGGCCGGCTCTCGCCGAATTTCATTACGCAGGATGGAGTGGTGCCGCGCTCGAAACTCCCGGAGATGATGCGTTTCATCCAGCGCTGCAGCGAGGAATACAGCCTGCGCATTCCAAACGTCTTCCACGCTGGCGACGGCAATTTGCATCCGCTGATCCTCTACGATGAACGCGATCCGGATCAGGTGCGCCGCGCGTTGGCGGTGAGCGACGACATTTTGACGAAGTGCGTGGAGCTTGGCGGCAGTGTGACGGGTGAGCACGGGATCGGCGCGGAGAAGATTGATTTCATGGCGAAACAGTTTTCCACGGACGATCTCGATGCGATGCGGATGCTGCGGCGGGTGTTCGATCCGGAAGGGCGCTGCAATCCGCACAAGATGTTCCCTGGCTCGAAACGGTGCGGGGACTTCGCGCCGCGAAAGCAGGCCAGCGCATGAACCTGAGACCGACCAACAAGGATGAAGTGGCTGGCCTCCTCGCGGCGGCCCACGTGAAACGCGCCCGCATCGGGCGGCTCAATCTCGGAGCCATGTGCCGGGTGCTGGAACACACGCCGGAGGACATGACGGTGACGGTTGAGGCGGGAATCACTCTGGCCGCACTTCAGCAACAACTGGCGCCGCGGCGTCAGTGGCTTCCCATGGATCCGCCGCTGGCGGATCGCCTGAGCATTTCGGATCTGATATCTGGCAACGCCAGTGGTCCGCGTCGTTTTGGATTTGGCACCGTGCGGGATCATTTGCTTGGCGTTCAGGTCGCGCTGGCCGATGGCCGGCTGGTTCGTTCGGGTGGCAAGGTGGTGAAGAATGTGGCCGGGTTCGACGTGATGAAATTGTTCGTTGGCGGCGAGGGCTCGCTCGGGATCATCGTTGAAGCGACGTTCAAGTTGTTGCCGCTTCCCGACACGGAACACTTCGTGGCTCGTCGTTGTGATTCGGTAACGGAGGCGCGGCGGATCTCCGATGCCGTGCTTGATTCGCCGCTGACACCGTCGGTGTTGGATTTGCACAACGTCGGTTGTGAGCCGGGAGATTTCCAAGTGGTGGCTGGTTTCTCCGGAGCGTATGAAGATGTCGACTGGCAGCTTGCGCAGGCGTCGGGACTGGGATTCATCGAGTCGACCACCCTCGACTACGAACGGGTGTTTTGGAATCAACCTGCTGCCACGGTGCGACGACACTCTGTGCTTCCGAGCCGCGTTACCGAAGTCATCGGTGAATTGGGCGGGATGGAGTTTGTCGCGCGGGCAGGGAACGGGATCGTCTACCATCGGGGAAGCGCTTCTACTCCGGCCGCGAGCTCAACTGGCGCGCTGGCGCGGCGTCTGAAGGAGACATTTGATCCGAATGGCGTTTTGCCATCGATAACCGGCGCATGAAACCGGATCCGTCCACCAACACTGCGGCCCCGGCCCGGTTTCTCGATTACGACAAATCACTCGCGTGCATTCATTGCGGGCTTTGCCTGTCGTCCTGCCCGACATACCTGGAGACGGGAAACGAGAATGATTCGCCGCGCGGACGGATTTATCTGATGCGCGCTGTGCAGGACGGACGCCTGGCGCTCGGTCAAACTGCCGTCCGGCACGTGGACCTTTGTCTCGGTTGCCGCGCGTGTGAAGCGGTCTGCCCGAGCGGAGTGCAGTACGGGGAGTTGCTCGAGTCCACGCGAGATCATATCGAACGCCATCACGAACGTTCGCCCTGGCAGCAGTTCCTTCGTCGCTGGCTGATCGAGAAGGTGTTCCCGTATCCCGAACGAATGGACCTGGCCTTGATGCCGGCGCGCTGGGTGAAGCAGTTCGGCATGGAGCGATTGCTGCCGACGTTTGCCCGCGATGCGCTCTCGCTGATCCCGGATGAAACGACTTCGGCGCCAGTGCCGGCGATCGTGAGCTCTCGCGGAACTTCGCGGGGACGCGTTGGAGTTGTCAGTGGCTGCGTCATGAGCGTGATGTTTGCGGAGACGAATGCTGCGACGGCACGGCTGATTCATCGCGCGGGTTTTGATGTCGCCACTCCGCCGGGACAGGGCTGTTGCGGCGCGCTGTTCGCGCACGGTGGAAATCTGGAAGAGGCACGCGCCGCGGCGCGCCGGAACATCGCGGTCTTCGAGCGGGCCCAAGTCGATACCATCGTCATCAACGCGGCTGGCTGTGGCTCGATGCTCAAGGAATACGGACATCTCTTGCGTGACGATCCGGCGTGGGTGGAACGCGCCCGGCATTTCAGCTCCAAGGTGCGTGACCTCACCGAGTGGCTGGCTGCAGTGGGAGAGCCAATTGGTCGCGGAAACGCCAGCTCCGGCAAAGTGACCTACCACGACGCATGTCATCTCGCCCATGCTCAACGGATCGAGAAGGCTCCGCGGTCGCTGGTTCGCGCGGTGGCTGGCGAAACATTCGTGGAACTTCCGGAGTCAAACATCTGCTGCGGGAGTGCTGGGAGCTACAATCTGACGGAGCCGGAAATGGCAGAGCGACTTCAGCAACGAAAGACCGACAATATTCTCAAGACGGGCGCGAAGACGGTGGTCACGACTAACCCGGGCTGCCTGTTGCAGATGCGGGCGGGTTTAAAGAAGGCCGGTGTGCACGATGTGGAAGTCGTTCACATCGCGGATTACTTGGACCGCGAAGCGCGTCGCACAAAAAACGCTTAATCTTCCTTCGGATGAATCGTCGGCGGACGTTCCTTGAGACGCTGGAAGTTTCCTTCCTCGCAGCAGTGGACGAAGCATTCCGTGGCGACCTTCAGCTCTTCCCAACGCGCGCGAATCTTTTTCGCTTCCTCGGGCGAGATGTGATTATCCGCAGCGGCATTCGCCACGACGGCGAGCAGATCAGCGAATTCCTGGATGATCTCGTTCGTGGCCGGAATGAGGTAGTCAGGATGCGCGTTGTGGATTTTCGGATTGCGGATGAAGAAGCCGCCGCCCTTCTGGCAGATCCATTGCACGAGGCGCTCGTCGTTCGTTGAGCGGAGCAAGGCCTCGATGCGATCGAGTGGATTGGAGGCGCCGCTGCCGGAGGCGTTATCGGCGGGCTCCGCCCATTTGTAGATCATCGAGAGCGAGAGGCCGAGATCGGCTGCCACCTGTTTGGGGCTGGCCTTGTCGAACACTTCACGCAACAGCTCGTGTGAATGCATGGCGCGAAAATGCAGAGGTGCGATTTCCTTGGCAAGCGGGAAGGAGCCTGCGGAATCGTGCCGTGCAGTGGGTGAAGAGGCTCAACCTTCCGGGGTGAGTCCCATCACGACATCAAATTTCGCAGCGAGTTCTCCGGCGTGGGAACCTTTGAGCGGCTTGAAGGGAATGGTCACCGAATTCCGCGCCTTCAAGTCTTTGATGTTTTTCCAGATGCCATCCTTCTCATTGCCGGAATGACCTTCGATATAGCACTGGGTGATCAGCTCCTTGCGGCCCTTGATCTTCACCGCCATGTGAATGTGCGGCGCGCGGCCGGGGTAGGGGACTGGCTTGATCGTGCGGAAGACATACTCGCCCTTCGATCCAGTGAGGAAGCGACCGAAGCCCTGAAAGTTTTTGTCCTGCTTCGCCTTGTTGGTGTCCTTGGAATGAATGTAGGCGCCGCTGTTGTCGCACTGCCAGATCTCGACCAGCGCGTTACGAATCGGCTCACCGCGGGCGTCGAGAATGCGGCCGTTCAACCATGTCACTTCGCCCACCGCGGGTGTGATGGCATCGTTGAGCACGAGCAAGTCGTTGTCCGTGTCGAGCGGCAGCTTGTCGGGATAGAACGGTCCTTCGGTCTGCGCAGGGGTGCGAACGAGCTTCGCCGCGAAAGCTCCGGGCACGGTGAACAAGGCGGCACCGACGCCGAGGCCATGGAGGAAACGACGGCGATTTAGGGAAAGAGAGAGTTCGTGAGCGTTCATGGGTGTTGATGAGTTGCGGCGATGGCTGAGCGTTTCCCGAGCGCGCTGATTCGTCAAGGTGAAGGATCCGAAGTTTCCTTCCCCGACAGAGCGGGATTGCCAACGGGGAAAGTTGCTGGTCGATTCTTTTTCACACTATGCCGCCAAAAGATTCCGTCCCACCGACCTCACCGTCATCTTCAGGCATCTCCCGCCGCGAGGCGCTGAAGACTACGGCGGGCCTCGCTGCGCTTGCGGCGCTGCCGGGTTGCGCCTCGTTGACGGCGGCTCGATCGGACGTCATCCGTCGCGAGAATGCGCAGCCGGGGACTCGTGACTGGATGCTGACCAAGACGGTGATTGATCCGGCGACGAAGTATCGTTGTCCGACCATCGAAGGCTTCTGCTCGCGCACGAGCGTGCGTGTCGGGGAAACGGTTGAGTTTTTTGTCAGCACCAATCCCGCGTCGTCATTCACCATCGATATTTATCGCATGGGCTTCTACGGCGGAACGGGAGGGCGACTGATGCTAACGCTGGGGCCGTTGCCAGGTTCGGTGCAAACGGATCCCGCCGTGGGCGCCAAGCGCGTGCGCGATTGCCGGTGGAAGGCGAGCGCTTCGTTGAAGATTCCCTCGGATTGGGTCAGCGGGGTTTACGTCGGCAAGTTGACGTCGGCGCGGGAAGGGTGGCAGAGCTACGTCATCTTCATCGTGCGCGATGATCGGCGGGCTGACTTTCTCTTCCAGTGTTCAGACAACACCTGGCAGGCCTACAACCGATGGCCGAACCAGTTTTCCCTCTACGACAACGGTGAGCATCAGTGGTGGTGGGGTGGCGATGTGCAGGTGAGTTTCAACCGACCCTACGGGAAGTATTGTCAGATCTTCGATGCGCCCCTGAGTACGGGCTCAGGCGAATGGTTCCTGTGGGAGTTTCCGTTTGCCTACTGGATGGAAGAGCAGGGCTACGACGTCACCTACATCTCGAATCTGGATACGCACCACGACCCGCAAGGGTTGCGGCGAGCGAAAGGCTTCCTCTCGATTGGTCACGACGAATACTGGTCGATCGAAATGTTTCGCAACGTTCAGGCGGCCGTCCAAGCGGGAGTGAGCGTGGGGTTCTTTTCCGGCAACGCGGTCTGCGGACGTATCGTGCTGGCGGCGGATGCGGGCGGCATTCCGAATCGTGCGTTCGAGCGCATGGGCGTTTTCGGTCCGCCCGGAGGCACGCGCGAGTTTCAGGCGATGAATTCGCTGAAGCACGAACGTCCGTATGCGAATGAACTCATCGGCGCGCACAGCACTGGTCCGGTTACGGGAGGCGCGGACTGGGTGTGTGCGTTGCCGGAGCACTGGATCTTCGCCGGCACGGGCATGAAGAAGGGCGATGGCATTCCGGGATTGGTCGGCTGGGAATGGCACGGCGATCCGGCACCGATTCCGGGGCTCGAAGTCGTCGCGACAGCGCCGACGCAATCGGCTCCCGGGAAGCTGAATGACGGTCACTTCACGGCGACGGTGTATCCGGCGCCGCGCGGGAATTTCGTCTTCAATGCGGCGACGTGCTGGTGGGCGGATGGACTGAGTGCGCCGCCGGGCTACGTGCGCCCGTCGGTCTACACCTCGCCGCAGGGGCCGGACCGGCGGGTGCAACAGATTACCCGGAATGTGCTGGAGAGGATGAGAAAGGGCTGAGAGTAAAGATCGTCTGAGTGATACGGTGCGGCTGCGCGAGCCACTCCCTCGACAAGCGGCAATCCAAGTGTAAGGCTCCTACCGTGAAAATTGCGCTGCTGGTGATTAGAGTAATAGTTGGATTGGCCGTCGGGACGAGGTCAGCGGGCGCAGAGAAATTACGGCTGACTAATGCCGCGAGCGTAATGGAGCCGACTCTCCCCAAAGGAAAGACGATTACCATCGATCTTGGGGCCTACAAGACGTCCGTTCCACAGAGGGGAGACATTGTAGCTTTCATACCGTTGTTGGACATACCTGAAGTCGAGAAGCAGACCTGGTGTTTTCGTGTGCTGGCTTTGCCGGGCGAAGTTGTGTCTGAGAAAGATGGAAAACTTCTGGTGAACGGGAGAGTTGTTACAGTGCCCGGTCAGCCGAAGTCGACGATTTACGTGACGGGTAAAGAGCATCCCGGTGTCAGCCTGAAGTTAAAGAAGCTCCCATTCGCGGTCCCGGATGCAGCTTACTTCTTGGTGGGAGATAATCCCGAAGCGTCTAACGATAGTCGTTTCTTCGGTGCAGTTCCTCTCAAAAACATTAAGGGACGAGTGATCCTTGATTAAACAACTGAGCAGGAAAGCGTCGACGGCTGGGTATGGTTGTCGGAATCGCATACTGGTTGGCGGCCTTACCTACTTACCCGCGCTCCAGCCGCCGTCGATGATGAATTCGCTGCCGGTCATGAAGGATGATTCGTCGCTGGCGAGGTAGAGCGCGGCGGCGGCGATTTCGTCGGGTTTGGCCATGCGGCCCAGCGCCTGGGTGGAGGCCATTTCTTTGTATGCGGCGACGGGATCGGGATACTCCTTCAAGCGCGCGGTGACGAATGGGGTTTCAACACGGCCAGGACAGATGCAGTTGCAGCGGATGCCCTGCTTGGCGTGATCGAGCGCGATGGATTTGGTGAAGCCGACGACGGCGAACTTTGTCGTGCAATAAGCGAGACGATCGCGCACGGCGACGACGCCGCCGATGGAGGCGAGGTTGATCACGTTGCCGGCCTTGTGCTCGATCATGCCGGGTAGAAACGCCTTGGTGACATTGAACACGCCTCGGACGTTGACCGAATACATGCGATCCAAGTCGGCGCCGGTTGTTTGAAGGAGCGTGCCGACGTGACCGATGCCGGCGTTGTTCACCAGGACATCCAGTCGACCGAAGGCGGATTGAACAGCCTGACGGACGCGTTCGCAGTCGGCTTCGGAGGTCACGTCCAACGCGATGAATTCCGCCGAGGCTTTGGTGGCTTTGATTTTCTCGACGGTGGCGTGTCCGCCCGTTGCATCGCGGTCCGCGACGAACACGTGTGCGCCAGCCTTGGCAAAGGCTTCGGCGATCGCGGCGCCAATGCCGGAGCCGGCTCCGGTGACGAGGGTGATTTTGTTCTGGAGGCTGAACATAGGAGTGGCGGGTTAGCGAAGGACTTTGCCGAGTTCCTCGATGATTTTGTAGCCGCCGGCGACAACCATCGCAAAGACGGAAATCCACAGGAGGATGACCCAGAGGCGGCCGGGCTTGAGTGCAGGATCGGTGCGGCGGTAGTGAAAGTGAAGCGCTGCGATGCCGAGGAAGGGCAGCATGATGCCTTGGGCCAGCGCACCGACAAAGACCAGCGAGACGGGATCGCCAAGTGTGAGATAGACCAGTGCGAACGCGATGGGGAGCAGGACGCAGCCGATCTTTACCCACCGTGTGCGATCTTCCGGCGTCTTGTAATTCACGATGCCGTAGAGGGAGAGGGCGTCGGCGAAGAGCCGGGCGTTCGATGCCGTGGCACCGAAAACGGTCGAGTAAAGCACGGCAAAAGCGCCGAGCAGGAACAGCCAGAAGCTCCATTGACCAAACGTTTCCCGATACATGTGCGAGAGCGTACTGATCATCTGGCTGTTCTCCACCTGCAGACCTTTCGCGTGAAGGATCGCCGCGCCGAGAAGATAGAAAGCGAGCGTGGTGGTGGTGTAGATGGCGAACGACACCCAGGCGTCGATGCGCATGATGCGCATCCAACCCATCGCGCGCAGCCGCCAGCCGGGCGATTGATCGTTGGGGCCGATGGCCTGGCCGTAGCCTTTCTCCAGGCACCAGTAAGGATAGTAGATGAGCTCCGAGGCACCGACGCCGATGATGCCAAACGCAGCGAAGGCGGTCGTGAACTTCTCGGGAATCTGGAACGTGAAGCCGGAGCCAAGTTGCGCGGCAGTGATGGCGAACTCCGTGGTTTGCAAGGCGCCGACGGCGATCAGGGTCGCGAGCACGAAGAGCGCGACGAGCGCCGTGGAGAGCTTTTCCACGAGCGAGTATCGACCGACGACGAGCAGGACGGCGCAGGACGCTGCGACAAGGATGGTGAGCAGCCAGTTCTTCAACGGAAGGCCGGCGAGTTCAAACACGCTCGCGAGCCCGCCGACCATGCCGGCGACTTGGAAAACGAGAGCGATGTACATCAGCAACCAAAGCCAGACGAGCCACGACACGATGAACCGCGGGCCGGGCATGGTGTTCATCGCCTGCAAAGTCGTCATTCTGTTCGCGATGGCGAAGCGGCCGAGTTCGATCTGCACGAACACCTTGATGAAGCAGCCGATGATGATGAACCAGAGGAGTTGGAACCCAACGGCTGCGCCGAGCTTAGGCGTGACGATGAGTTCGCCCGAGCCAACGATGACGGCGCTGATGATCAGACCGGGCCCGAGCTGCTTCAGGATGCCAGGCAGATCGGTGGGCGCCGAGCGTGGGGAAATGTTCGACGTCGAATCGGGCGCGGAGGTCATGCGCGAGCGTAGGCGGCGACGGAAAATGGCGTCAATGCCCAAGCGGTTGGCGGGCTGAAAAGCCGGCTTGCTCCGGGCGGGCGGGCGGTATATCAAACTGGACCTTGGCTGTGGCGGAAAACCAGCCAAGACCGTGACAAACAAAACCGCATGACAATTGATTCCACCTTTCACCGGTGCGCGGAGCGCCTGGTTCGTTTCATGACGCGCTCATTGGGCACTTCACGAATTTCCCCTGCGGATTCTGAAGCCGAGTTCAATTCCCTTGCCGTCGAATGGTTTGGCATTCAGTACCAGGATAACGCCGCGTATCGGTGCTGGTGCCAGGCGCTCGGAGTGGAGCCACAGAAGGTGTCCGGATGGAGACAGATTCCCGCGATGCCCACGTCGGGTTTCAAGGAACTGGAAGTGACTAGTCTACCAGTCAACGACCGGACGCGAGTCTTCCATTCGAGCGGCACCACGGAACAGCGACCCAGCCGGCATTTTCACAGCGCCCAATCACTCGCGCTCTATGAAGTCTCTCTGGTGACCTGGTTTCGTCGATGTCTCCTCGACGAATGGCCGGGGGCGTTGCGGATGATTTCGCTGACGCCCGGACCGGAGGCTGTGCCGCATTCATCGCTGGTTCATATGTTCGAAACGCTGCGTCGCGAGTGCGCTGCCCCCGATTCAGCCTTCTACGGGTTCCTCAATGTCGACGGGTCTTGGGAACTGAACACACAGGCATTGGAAGTCGCGTTGCTGTCGGCAAGTACGCCGGTGTTTCTCGTCGGGACGGCGTTCAGCTTCGTGAACTGGATCGATACATTGATCGCTCGCGATGTGAGATTCCTGTTGCCGACGGGATCACGGGTTCTTGAAACAGGCGGTTACAAGGGTCGATCCCGTTCAATGCCAAAGGAGGAGCTGCACGCGTTGCTTCACGATCGGCTGGGAGTTTCGGCTGAGTCGATCATTTGCGAATACGGGATGAGTGAATTGAGTTCCCAAGCCTACGACGTTCCGCGCACCGCTGGGAATGGTGTGCGCGTGTTCCATTTCCCTCCATGGGCACGTGCGTTGATCATTTCTCCAGAAACCGGTCGGGAAGTGGCCGAGGGCGAGACTGGGTTGGTGCGCATCATTGATCTCGCCAACCTTTGGTCGGTCTCTGCCGTGCAAACCGAAGACCTGGCGGTTCGTCGCGGAGAAGGTTTTGAACTGATCGGGCGCGCGGCAACGGCTGAAGCGCGCGGATGTTCCTTGATGTCGATCGGTCGTTAATCGGATGAGTCACGATTCCTCACATAAAGTTCGCACGCTGACCCTGGTTTCGGTGCTGCACGCGTTCACGCATCTCTATCAGGTTGCGCTGATGCCGCTGTATCTTCCGATTCAGAAAAGCTTCCACCTGGACAGCGTAGGGTCGGCGACCTTCATGGTGACGCTGATGATGCTCTCGTATTTCCTGCCGAGCTATCCAATGGGTGTGTTGGCGGATCGCTTTAGTCGGAAGAAACTTCTCGGTCTCGGCCTCGCGATCAACGGCCTTGGCTTCATCGGTCTCGCGCTCGCGCCGTCGTATCCGCTGGCGCTGGCGTCGGTGGTGGTCGCGGGTTTCGGAGGGAGTTTCTTTCATCCTGCGGCGACGGCGTTGATCGCGCGGCTCTATCCGGTAAACACCGGCCGCGCTCTTGGGTTGATTGGCATTGGCGCGGGCGCGGGATTTTTCTTTGGACCGATCTATTCCGGCTGGCGTGCCGCGCAATCAGGGGACTGGCGGACGCCGGTGCTCGAGATGGGAATTCTCGGAGTGGTATGCGCTGTATTGTTTCAGTGGTTGGCGGACGACACGCCGACCATTGTGACCGTGCCGCATGAGCGGAAGCGTTCGGAGAAGTTGTTCGGCAGTCCGGCCGCGGCCGGATTCTTTGTCGCGGCGGCGCTGGCGTTTTGCCTGCGGGACTTTACGGGGAGCAGCATGGGGAGTTTGGGTTCGTTGTTTCTGCAAAATGCCCACGGCTTTTCGGTGAAGGAAACGGGAGTGGCATTGAGCGGGATTTTTCTGGCGACCGTGATCAGCAATCCACTGTTTGGTCACTTGAGCGATCGTGGACGGAAGCGTTGGGCGTGCGCTGTGCATTTGATCGCGGCGATCATCATTGCTCTGTTTCCCCATTTGCCGGGCTCCAAAAGCCATCTGTTCTTCTTTGTATTGATGGCTTACGGATTCTTCTTCATGGCGAGCTATCCGATTGTGGAGGCGGGCGTAATGCTGGCGGTGCATGACTCGGTGCGCGGGCGGGCGTTCGGACTGTGGATTACGGTCGGTGGATTGCTGGGCAATCTCTCGCACTGGATCATCGGGCACATTGTTGAGGGCTTCGGGGCGCGGGCCGCCCAGCCTGAGAGTTTCTACGGGACATACGCGATGCTGGCGTGCTTCCTGATGATTTCGCTGGTAGGACTTCCGGCATTGCAGGCGGTGCAGCGGCGTGAACACCCTGTTACCGAGGATGTCAAAACTTCGGCACCATGAACCTGCCCAATTACTTCATCGTCGATCTGCCGCCGGGAGCGGAGCTTTCCCCGCAGACGATCGCGGACGCCTGCGTGACCCTGAAGCGGAATCGCGAACAATACCTGGCCTCCCGCACGACGGCCCAGTTGGTCAAATTGATCAGTGACCTCGCTGAGAACTGGCTGCAGCCGGATTACCCGTTCCGCAAGCTGGCGCTCGACCAAGGTCCAGCGGCGACTGGTTTTTCACACGCCACGCTGGTGCGCGGGCTGGATTCTTTTTTCCAGGAACTGACGCGGGAGAACCTTCACGCCCTCCTCGTCCAGGAACTGGGGCATGCGCATCGGCTCGATGAAATGTGTGCAACTGCGGCTGAAGGGAAGGTGCAGCGAGCGGCAATGGTTCGCGGTCCGGAACTTCTCGTGCACATCGCCGCGGGCAATATTCCGAACCCGACATTGCTGAGCATCGTGCTGGGATTGTTGACCCGCTCCGCGCAGTTCGTTAAGTGCGGCCGTGGTGCGTCGTTTCTTCCGCGACTGTTCGCGCATTCGTTGTATGAGGCGGATGCCAAACTGGCTTCTTGTCTGGAGATTGCCGAATGGCGTGGAGGCGATGCGGCGCTTGAAGCCGCGCTGTTTGCTGAAGCCAGCTGTGTCACCGCGACGGGCTCTGATGAAACGCTCGCTGACATTCAGCGGCGGCTGCCGCGGAGCGTGCGTTTCCTCGGTTACGGTCACCGGGTGAGTTTCGGCTACGTCACACGCGATGTGTTGTCCGGATTTGGCGTGAAGAAGATTGTGGCCCGCGCGGCGGAGGATGTCATTGCGTGGAACCAACTGGGGTGTCTGTCGCCCCATCTGATTTATGCGGAGACTGGTGGCGCGGTCTCGCCGGAGATGTTTGCGGAAAAGCTGGCGGAGGAGTTGACCCGGTGTGAGCGCGATGAACCGCGTGGGGAGATTTCCGTGGAGCTGAGCGCGACGATCACTTCCCGCCGGGACTTCTATCGGGTGCGGGCCGTGGCGGTAACGGAAACGCAAGTATGGGCGAGCGAGGGTTCCACCGCGTGGACAGTGGTTTACGAGGCTGATGCGCAGTTTCAAGTGTCGTGCCTGAACCGGTTCATCTATGTGAAGGCGGTTCCGAACCTCGATGAAGCATTGCGTCAGGCGGACGTCGTGCGGGGACAGGTGTCGACGGTGGGGATCGCCGCGCCCGATGATCGCGCGCGAGAGTTGGCGACTCGTTTTGGGAGCTGGGGCGCGACGCGGATTTGTCCGCTGGGTCAGATGCAAAATCCGCCGCTCACGTGGCGACACGATGGCCGTCCGGCTTTGAGTGATTTGGTGGAGTGGATTGGCTGGGAACAATAAGATTAAACACATGGAACTTCGGAAAACATTTCAGTTCGAGGCGGCGCATCTGCTCCCGCTATTGCCCAAGACTCACAAGTGCCGCCGCCTGCACGGGCACAGCTTCAGCGTGGAGATCGCGGTGGCGGGGCCGTGCGATCCGAAACTGGGCTGGGTGATGGATTACGCGGATATTTCGGCGGCGTTCAAACCCATCTGGGCGAAGCTGGACCATTACTACCTGAACGAGATTCCTGGTTTGGAGAATCCAACCAGCGAGATGCTGGCGATTTGGATCTGGAAGAAGCT
>CAZBIC010000016.1:0-146325 GCA_964491875.1 uncultured Bifidobacterium sp. | reverse complement strand
CGACGGCAATGGCGACATGGTCAACCTGGTTAACCTTGTCGAGGCCGAGCAATTCGCGAGTGGATTCTTTCGTGTTGATCATAGGTTCAACGATTTTTCTTTGTCCGCCTGAGAACTAGTTACCGAGGTTGGCCAACGCCGTTTGCGGGGTCGCGGGCTGATCGACAGGGTTGGAATAACCAACCTTCACATCGAGACCGAGCGACTGCATTTCCTTCACCAAAACGTTGAAGGATTCCGGAATGCCGGCTTCGAGGCAGTTGTCGCCCTTCACGATGCTCTCGTAAATGCGCGTGCGGCCTTGAACGTCGTCCGATTTGACGGTGAGAAGTTCCTGCAACGTGTAGGCTGCACCGTAGGCTTCCATCGCCCACACTTCCATTTCGCCGAAACGCTGACCGCCATACTGCGCCTTGCCGCCCAGCGGTTGCTGGGTAACGAGCGAGTAGGGACCGACAGCACGGGCGTGAATCTTGTCCGCCACCAAATGGCCCAGCTTCATCATGTAGATGTAGCCAACGACGATTTCCTGGTCGAACGAATCGCCCGTGCGACCATCGTTCAACTTGATCTTCGCATGCTCCGGAAGCTCGGCTTCCTTGAGATATCCGCGGATATCCTTTTCCTTGATGCCGTCAAAGACCGGTGTGGCGAACTTCAAGCCAAGCAGCTTCGCCGCCCAGCCCAAGTGCGTTTCCAAGACCTGTCCGACGTTCATGCGCGAGGGCACGCCCAGCGGGTTCAGCACGATGTCGACCGGGGTTCCGTTGTCGAGGAACGGCATGTCCTCTTCGGCAACGATCTTCGCGACGACACCTTTGTTACCGTGGCGACCGGCCATCTTGTCACCGACCGAGAGCTTGCGCTTCGAGGCGATGTAGACCTTCACCTGCTTGATGATTCCAACATCGACCTCGTCGCCCGCTTCCGCGCGTTCGACTTCCTGGTCGTGCTGCATCTGGAGTTCATCGAACTTCTTCTTAAACTGCCCGATGATTTCGTTGATCTTGTTACGAATCGGCGACGGGTCGATCTCGATGCGATCGTACACCTGCGCCAACTTGCGCAGCAGCGTCTTTGTAATCTTGCGGTTCGCAGGAATGATGATCTCACCCGTCTCGCTGTTCACGACATCGAGCGGAATCTTTTCACCGAGCAAAATGTTCGAGAGCGCTTCGGTCAACTGCTCGCGCAACTCGTCCATCTTCGATTTGTATTCTTCCTGAACCTGCTTGGAAGCCTTCTTGACGTCAGAAGTCACCACCGGCTTTTCATCGCGAGCGTCGCGTTCCTTCTTCGAGGAAACCTTGACGTCCATGACGATGCCGTAGGTGCCCGAAGGAACCTTCAGCGACGTGTCCTTCACGTCCGCGGCCTTTTCACCGAAGATGGCGCGAAGCAACCGTTCTTCCGGAGCGAGTTCCGTTTCGGATTTCGGCGTGATTTTGCCGACGAGAATGTCGCCCGGCTTCACTTCCGCACCGACGCGAATGACGCCGTCCGTACCGAGGTTCTTGAGTGCTTCATCGCCGAGGTTCGGGATGTCGCGAGTAATTTCTTCAGGCCCGAGCTTCGTGTCGCGCGCGCCCACTTCGAACTCGTCGATGTGAATGCTGGTGAAGATGTCGTCTTTAACAATGCGTTCGCTGATCAGGATCGCATCCTCGAAGTTGTAACCGTTCCAAGGCATGAACGCGACCAGCACGTTACGACCGAGAGCGAGCTCTCCGCCTTGCGTGCAAGGACCGTCCGCGATGACCTGGCCCTTCTTGATGCTGTCACCCTTCTCGACCAGAATCTTCTGGTTGATGCAGGTGGCCGCATTCGAGCGCATGAATTTGCGCACCGGATACACGAAAACGCCGTTGGCCGGATCGTGTTTGATCTTCTTCTTGCCCTCGGGAAGGTCACCCTTCTCGGTGATAATAATCTGGCTGCCAGTGACGGATGCGACCTTGCCGGCCTCTTCCGCAACCAGCACGGCGCGTGAATCCCGGGCAACCCGCTCTTCCAAGCCTGTCGCCACCAGCGGCGCCTCGGTGATGAGCAGCGGCACGGCCTGGCGTTGCATGTTGGAACCCATCAACGCGCGGTTCGCGTCGTCGTGCTCCAAGAACGGAATCAACGATGCAGCAACGGACACAAGCTGCTTCGGCGAGACGTCCATGTAGTCGACCTTCTCAGGCTCAACATCGATGAAGTCACCTTTGCAACGGCATGTGACAGTCTTGGTCGTGAAGTGACCCTTGTCGTCGATCTGAGCATTCGCCTGAGCAACGATGTAGTTCTCTTCGCGATCTGCTGTGAGGTAATCGAGATGCGTAGTGACACGGCCCTTCTCGGCCTTGCGGTAAGGCGTTTCGAGGAAGCCGAAGTCATTGACGCGGGCGAAGGTCGCCAGCGAGGCGATCAGACCGATGTTCGGGCCTTCAGGAGTTTCAACCGGGCAAATACGGCCGTAGTGCGACGGATGCACGTCACGGACTTCGAAGCCGGCACGATCACGTGAGAGACCGCCAGGCCCGAGAGCCGACAAGCGGCGCTTGTGGGTCAGTTCCGCGAGCGGATTAATCTGATCCATGAACTGCGAGAGCTGGCTGCGACCGAAGAAGTCGCGAATGACCGCGCTCAACGCCTTCGGATTGATCAGCTTCTGCGGAGTCATCGTTTCGAGACCCTGATCGAAGAGCGTCATGCGCTCCTTCACCAGACGCTCAGTGCGCGCCAGACCGACACGGCACTGGTTGGCGAGCAATTCACCCACCGTACGAATGCGGCGGCTGCCCAAGTGATCGATGTCGTCCAGCGAACCCTCGCCCTTCTTCAGGCGGAGGAGATACTTGGTCGCGGAGATCAAGTCCTGCTTGGTCAGAATGCGCGAGTCGTTCTTGTCGTCGTGACCGAGCTTCTGGTTGATCTTGTAACGACCGACGCGCCCGAGATCGTAGCGCTTCGGATCGAAGAACAGGCGCTTGATCAACGCACGAGCGTTGGCTGCCGTCGGCGGATCCCCAGGGCGGAGGCGGCGATAGATATCCTTCAACGCTTCCTCTTCGTCCTTGGTCGGATCCTTCTTCATGCACTTGATGATGATGCCATCATCCGCAGTGGTATCCACGACCTTGATCTTGTTGACACCGAGTTCGGCGATCTGCTTGACGACCGCCTTGGAGAGCGGCTCGAATGCACGGGCCACCACGACACCCTTGTCGGGATCGATGGCGTCCTCGATAAGGACCTTGTTTCCAATGTCTTCGAGCTTCTCAGCTTCCTTCACGCTGATGTCTTCGATGTCATAGAACATCTTGAGGATGTCCGCATCAGAGCCAGTGCCCTTCTTCTTGTCATCCGTATCGAGGAAGTTGAGCGCACGGAAGAAGGTCGTTGTGAGAAATTTCCGGCGGCGTTTCTTACGGTCGAGATACACGTAAAGAAGATCGCTCGTGTCGAACTGCGCTTCGTACCAGGAACCGCGATCCGGGATAATGCGGAAGCTGTGGAGCATCTTGCCGTTCGGATGCTGGGTCGCTTCGAACGCGAGGCCCGGGGAACGATGCAGCTGGCTGACAATCACGCGCTCGGCGCCGTTGATGACGAACGTGCCCTGAGGAGTCATGAGCGGCAGCTCGCCCATGAACACTTTCTCTTCCTTCGTGCCCTTTTCTTCCTTCAACAGGAAGGTGACGTAAAGCGGAGCGCCAAACGTAATGCCTTCGCGCAAGCACTCCAGCCAGTCATTCTTGGGCTCGCCAATGTCGTAGCTATGATAGTCGAGGACAACCTTGCCATCGTAACTTTCAATCGGAAAAACTTCCTTGAACACGGCCTGCAGACCGACGTTCTTGCGCTTGGTTGGCGCAGTCTCAAGCTGCAGAAACTCCACGTAGGAATTCGTCTGCAATTCGATGAGATTCGGCGGAGCGATGATCTCTTTGATTTTCCCGAAGTTGATACGTTCGTTGGCTCGCGATGGCATTTTCTTTTCGAGTTTGGCTGGCACCCGCCAGACCGTTAATTATCTGAAACGACAGAAGGCAAGTGCCCCGCGTTTGCGGGAAACTTGCCGAAATCCAAAATTGTGTCCGCTCTTATCAGTATCCGTAGTTTTTGCTGTCTCGCGGCTGGCTCACCGCATTTCCAACTCTCCCGAGACGACTTCCGTCTGCAAAGGAAAATTGAATTCGCCAAGGGCGGTGAGACAGCTCACCGCCCCGGCGTATTCAAACTTACTTGAGGGTAACCTTCGCGCCGGCTTCCTCGAGCTTCTTCTTGGCAGCGTCGGAATCGGCCTTATTGGCACCTTCGAGCACGGGCTTCGGAGCACCTTCGACAAGGGCCTTGGCTTCTGCCAGACCGAGTCCAGCCTTCACTTCGCGCACGACTTTGATCACAGCGATCTTCTTGTCGGCGGGGACGGATTCAAGAATCACGTCGAAGGCATCCTTGGCTTCAGCAGCAGGAGCAGCAGCACCGGCGGCAGCACCACCAGCAGCGGCAACAGCCACAGGAGCAGCGGCAGTGACGCCCCAGGCTTCTTCGAGTTTCTTCACGAGATCCGCGGCTTCAACCACGGTCAATTTGCTCAGTTGATCTACAATGCTGGCGATGTCAGCCATTTTTACCTTTCAGTCTCGTCGCCCACCGGAGCCCCGGCAGATTTGAGTTCGCAGCCGCGAACCGACGATTCACTCTATTTGTTGTTTGTTGTTTGTTGCTCCCATCCGCCAGCAGGCGAACAGGAAAACTGAGGCACCGGCGGGCCGGGCATTTCATACGATGCCCCGACTCCGCCGGACGCCAAATTGGTTCAGGCCTTCTCGGATTTGGCCTTGATGACTTGCGCCAGCTGGGTCGCAGGCGTGTTGATGATCCGGGCGAGAGTGGTCGCCGGAGTATTGATCAAGCCCAGCAGCTTCGCACGCAGGACTTCGATGCTCGGGAGGTCAGCCAGGGTAATGATATCCTGGCTCTCCATCCGCTGACTGTTCAGATAACCGAACTTCAGCTTCGGCTTCTCGAACTCGGAGGAAAACGTCTTGAGAACCTTCGCGGCAGCGGAGACGTCCTGACGGCCCGTCACCACAGCCAGCTGGCCAGCCAAGGTTCCGGTCAAGTCAGCCACACCGGCTTCCTTGGCCGCAATGCGGAAGATCGAGTTCTTCACCACGTGCATTTCCGCACCCACCTTGAAGAGGCGCTTGCGGAGTTCCGTGATGGGCCCGACCTTCAGGCCTTGATAGTCGACCACAATGAAGAATGGGGAGGCGTTGAGCCGGGCGATATACTCGGCGGAAATGTTCTGTTTTTCGGCGCGCATGATATTGAGCAGATAAAGGTTTACTTGATGGCGGCGAATTCCTTGAGGTCAACTCGCACCGGCGGACTCATCGTGGCAGACAACGTGCAGCTTTGCAGGTAATCACCCTTGGTGGTGGAAGGACGAGCCTTCGCAACCGCTTCGATCACCGCGCGGGCGTTTTCTTCCAACTGTTGGATATTGAACGACGCCTTGCCGACGGGAACATGAATGTTTCCAGCCTTGTCGATCTTGAACTCGACACGGCCGGCTTTCACTTCCTTCACAGCTTTCGCAGTGTCGTCAGTCACGGTGCCAGTCTTCGGATTCGGCATCAGGCCACGGGGACCGAGAACCTTACCCAGCTTACGCACTTCACTCATCGCGTCGGGAGTCGCGATCGCGACATCGAAATCAGTCCAGCCTTCGACGCACTTCTTGATCATGTCGTCGAAGCCAACGAATTCCGCACCGGCCGCCTTGGCAGCATCGGCAGCAGGACCGTTCTTCGCGAAAACGAGCACTTTGACCGTCTTGCCGCTGCCGTGAGGAAGCGGAACAGTGCCACGCACCATTTGATCCGATTGCTTCGGATCAACCCCGAGACGAAACGCCAGGTCAACAGTCTCGTTGAACTTGGCCTTCGGAAACTTGGCGAGGACTTCGACGGCGGACTTCAGCGAATACGACTTCGTCGCATCCACCTGTTCCAATGCTTTTTTGTATCTTTTGCTGGGCATTTTATTGAGCGGTGCAAACGAGCCGTGGCTCTCCCGCGTTTAGGTTTGGTTAGCCGAGGACTTCGATTCCCATGCTCCGGGCGGTGCCCGAAACAATCCGGAACGCAGCCTCCTCGTTGGTTGCGTTCATATCGTTGAACTTCATCTTCACGATCTCCATCACCTGCTTCTTGGTGACCTTGCCGACTTTATCCTTGTTCGGTGTCTTGGATCCAGAAGCAATGCCGGCCGCCTTCTTCAGAAGTACAGAAGCCGGCGGGGACTTGGTGATGAAGGTGAAAGACTTGTCTTGATACACCGTGATCACAACCGGAATCACCAATCCGGCTGAATTCTTCGTCGCAGCGTTAAATTCTTTGCAGAACGCCATGATGTTCACGCCCTGCTGACCGAGGGCGGGACCGACCGGCGGTGCGGGGTTCGCCTGTCCACCGGGAATCTGCAACTTAATCTGTCCAGTAACTTTCTTAGCCATAACTCAAATTGTGTTGAAAACGTTCTGCGAAATTCGCCTCTTGTGAAGAGCCTGCTCAGGCCTTCTCGACCTGCCAATACTCCAATTCCACAGGAGTATTCCGGCCAAAAATATTGACGGTAACTTTCAGCTTGCCGCGCTCAGGTTCGATTTCCTCAATAACACCGCTGAAGTTCAGGAACGGACCGTCGTTAATCTTGATGGTTTCACCCACCTGGAAATTGACCTTGGGACGCTCGGTGTCTTCGGACTCCGAAACCGTTGCCTTAATGACGGCAATTTCATCCGGCGTCACCGCAATCGGACGCTCGCCGCCAACAAACCCAATAATGCCAGGGGTTTCACGAATGAAATACCAAGGCTTGTCGAGAACACGGCGGCTTTCATCCAGCAACGCCATGTCAATGTAGACATAGCCAGGGTGAAGCTTGCGAGTGCTGACCGTCTTTTTTCCACCACGGACTTCTGCCACCTTTTCCATGGGCACGAGCACTTCCTTGATGTACTCCCCCATCTCCTCAGCCTTGAGGCGTTTCTCGATGCTGTCTTTGACCTTCTGCTCCTGGCCCGACAGCGTATGAATGACAAACCACTGGCTTTGCATGATGCGATTGCTTTCGTCCGTTAAATTCTCGCCATCCAGTTCACGAACAGGACCAGGGCGTAATCGACGATCACCGTAAATACTCCCAGAAGAACGATTGAAATCGCGACAAGGACCGTCGAACCTTTCAATTCATCCACCGTCGGCCACGTGCACTTCCGCAACTCCTCGCGGGTTTCCAGCACGTAATTGCGGAGCTTCACCAAATTGCCAGTGAGCCACAGCACAATGAAGACGAAGCCAAAGATGCCCGCCCAGATTAGGATTTGCGTATAATCTTTCATGTTTATTTGGCGGAGGGGGAGGGATTCGAACCCCCGTTGGCGGTTAAGCCAAAGCGGTTTTCAAGACCGCCGCGATAGACCACTCTGCCACCCCTCCGGCTTCTGGAGCCGATTGGCCGAGCTGGCACGGCGTGAGGGACTCGAACCCCCAACCAACGGTTTTGGAGACCGCTACTCTACCAATTGAGCTAACGCCGTACTGACCGCCGTGTTTCATTTCAATGTCTCGATTCTTCGAGAGCAAAAAGGAGTGCGGAGGCTTGCGCCTCCGCCCTCCCACAATTGCAGAAGAGTATTAGGAAACAACTTCAGCGACGCGACCAGCACCAATGGTTCGGCCACCTTCGCGAATCGCGAAGCGCTGACCCTTTTCCATGGCGACCGGAGCAATCACTTCAACTTCAACCGAGACATTGTCACCCGGCATCACCATTTCCACACCAGCCGGGAGAGTCACGTTACCAGTGACATCCGAGGTACGGAAGTAGAATTGAGGACGATATTTGTTGAAGAACGGCGTATGACGTCCACCTTCATCCTTGGAGAGGACATAAACCTCAGCCTTGAACTTGGTGTGCGGCTTGATGGAACCCGGCTTTGCGAGCACCATTCCACGCTCAACTTCTTCCTTCTTCGTGCCACGCAGAAGAATACCGACGTTGTCGCCAGCTTCAGCCTTGTCGAGCAACTTGCGGAACATTTCGATGTCAGTCGCCGTGGTCTTGCGAGTCTCACCAAGACCAACAATTTCGACTTCGTCCATGCGATTCAAGACACCACGCTCAACACGACCAGTCACGACCGTTCCGCGACCTTCAATGTTGAACACGTCCTCAACGCACATCAGGAACGGCTTGTCGACTTCGCGAGTAGGCAGCGGGATGAACGTATCAATCGCTTCGAGCAATTCAGCAATCGCCTTCTCGCCTTCCGGCTTCGCAGCCATCGCCGCCGTCGCGCTACCACGAACGATCGGGGTTGTGTCACCAGGGAAACCGTACTTCGTGAGCAGGTCACGGATTTCCATGTCAACAAGGTCAAGAAGCTCCTTGTCATCAACGAGGTCAACCTTGTTCAGGAAGACAACGATTGCAGGAACACCAACCTGACGAGCGAGCAGAATGTGCTCCCGGGTCTGAGGCATTGGACCGTCAGCAGCGCTGACAACCAGAATCGCGCCGTCCATCTGCGCAGCACCCGTGATCATGTTCTTCACATAATCAGCATGGCCAGGGCAGTCAACGTGGGCGTAATGGCGATTTGGGCTCTCGTATTCGACGTGAGACACCGCGATGGTGACCGTCTTGGTTTCGTCACGAACAGTACCGCCCTTGGTAATATCAGCATAGCTGATCGCCGGAGCCATGCCCTTGCGATGCTGCACTTCGACGATCGCCGCCGTCAGTGTGGACTTACCATGGTCGACGTGACCAATCGTTCCGACGTTAACGTGCGGTTTCGTGCGTTGAAAATTCTCTTTTGCCATTGCTATCTCCTGCGTTCGTTTAGTTGTGTTTTCGTTTAATCGTTCGTTACTAGCAGTCTGGAGCCCATGATCGGGATCGAACCGATGACCTCGTCCTTACCAAGGACGTGCTCTGCCAACTGAGCTACATGGGCGGAAGCCGGACTTAACCAAATGCCCGGACCAAACGACAAAACACCACGAACCCCGGCTTTTCCACCATGAAAAGCCAATAGGGCTCACGGTCTTTTACTCTTTCCGGCCCAATGACTGGGCGCAGAAAGTAGAAAAGTTACCTGTGAGTGTCAACGGTTTTCTCTTTTATTTTGCCTCAGTCGACCAGAACATCAGCCCACACTCAGAAAACCAACGCAACACCCAATCAACCGGGGGAATTGGAGTTCCGACAGCCTGAATGCCAACGCTTGACGCACACCACACCACTCGTCGGACATTCCGAAGGTCTATCTTGATCGACTCCCCTTCCCGCACCTAATCTCCCCGCACCTGATGAAGTTGCGCGATACGAAAGTTCGAAAGACCTACAAGCTGTTCATCTCAGGAGCGTTCGTCCGGAGTGAAAGCGGGAGATCCCTTCCAGCAACTGCGCCCAAGAGCGTCGCACTGGACAACTACAGCTGGGCCTCACGAAAAGACCTGAGAGACGCTGTGACAGCGGCTCGCAGTTCGTCGGACGGCTGGTCCAAACGCACTCCATACTTGCGCAGCCAGATTCTCTACCGCGCCGCAGAGATGGCGCAGCAGAGGCAATTTGAGCTGGCGGAGGAAATCGCCCGGTCGACCGGAATTCCCCCAACCCAGGCGCAAACTGAGGTGAATTGCTGCATAGAGTGCTTGGTGCACTACGCCGGGTGGGCTGACAAATATGGAGCCATCTTCAGCAGCACCAATCCCGTCGCCTCATCGCACTTCAATTTCACGGTCCCTGAGCCCTCCGGCGTAGTTGCCATTATTGCTCCGAACCAACCTTCATTACTGGCTCTGGTTTCCCTGATTTCTACGGTCGTTTTGAGCGGCAACACAGCCGTGGTGCTTGTTTCGGAAAAACATCCCCTTCCCGCCTTGACCTTCGCCGAGGTGTTCGCCACCAGCGACATTCCACCGGGCGTTGTCAATTTACTGTCCGGAAAGCGCCTGGAACTCGCACCCCACTTCGCCAGCCACTTGGACATCAACGCGATCGTGGATGCATCAAACGATCCGTCGACCAGCGCGCTTTTTCGAGCCGGCCAGTCGTCGAACCTCAAACGTTACATTCACCGGGAAATGACCGACGCCGACTGGTATTCTGAGAAGGCTGAGAATCCGTATTGGATTCTGGATACCATCGAATACAAGACCGCTTGGCATCCCATCGGAGTCTGACTGAACCACATCCTCTAATTTCACCACCGCACACTTCCCGATACTCCTCATGGCTCGACTTCCTGTCCGCAAAGAACTTGCCCGACTCATCGAACACACCCTTCGCAGCGCCGATGCTACTCGCGCGAACATTGAGACCCTTTGTCGCGAAGCCCGCACTCATGGTTTCGGCAGCATCTGCCTGAACAGCTCACGCGTCGCCCAGGCGGCGCATTGGCTCGAAGACTCCGAAGTGAAGGTGACCTGTGCCATTGGGTTCCCGCTGGGAGCTGGCGACGCTGATGCGAAGCGCTACGAAACCGAAATCGCAATCGATAGCGGCGCCCATTTTATCGAAGTTTCCCTTAACATTGGCCGGTTGAAAGACGGCGATGATGCCCATGTACTGCGCGAACTGCGCGACATCGCGGAAGCTGCCGACGAGCGGCCCGTGAGCTTGTACCTGGATGTAATGCTTCTGACGGGCGATGAAATTCGCCGCGCCTCCAAGCTCGCCGTCGAAGCCCCCCTCAAGGGCATCACCCTCGGCGGAGGATCAGATGCCACCTCCACGAGCGAACTAGTTAAACTGGTGCGCGACGCCGCTGGAACCGACATCGGCCTAAAAGTCGACCATCAATCCTTCACCCTCCCGGAAATTGCCACGCTGGTGAAAGCCGGCGCCACACGGTTCGGCATCGTGCATAGCGTGAAGCTTATGGAAAGCGTTCCGCAATCCGACGCGGATTAAGCAGACCTGCGCTGCACAAGCAGCAAGCCAGCGCTCGAACCGACCGGCCTACACGTTGAACTTGAAGAGCAACACGTCGCCGTCTTCCACGACGTATTCTTTGCCTTCCATCCGGTAGAGGCCCTTCTCCCGCGCCGCCGCCACGCTGCCGCACTTCACGAGATCGTCATAAGCGACAGTCTCCGCCTTGATGAAACCGCGCTCGAAATCCGAGTGAATCACGCCCGCCGCCTTCGGCGCAGTGTCGCCAACGTGAATCGTCCAGGCGCGCACTTCCTTTTCGCCAGCCGTGAAGTAGGTGCGCAAGCCGAGCAGATGATACGTCGCGCGAATCAGCGAACCCACGCCGCTTTCCTCCACGCCCAACTCCTTCAAGAACGCCTTCGCCTCTTCGGCCGACAGGTCGATCAAATCGCTCTCAATCTGCGCGCTGATCACCACCGCTTCACACGCCAGATGACTCTTCACATACTCGCGGACCTTCAGCACATACGGATTCTTGTCCGCCGTCGCCAAGTCGCCTTCCTTCACGTTGCACGCGAAAATCGTCGGCTTGTCCGTGAGCAAATAGAACTGCTTCGAAATTGCCCGCTCTTCCGGAGTGAGCTGAATCGTCAACGCCGGCTTGCCCGCGTCCAGCACCGGCTCGATCTTCGCCAGCACCGCATCCTGCGCGATGGCTTCCTTGTCGCCGCGCTTCGCATCCTTCGCGATGCTCGTGCGCTTCTTTTTCACTGCATCGAGGTCGCAAAGCACCAGCTCCGTGTTGATCACTTCGATGTCGCGCACCGGGTCCACGCTGCCGGCGACGTGATGAATATCCGCATCGTCGAAGCAGCGCACGACCTGCACGATGGCGTCCACCTCGCGGATGTGGGTGAGGAACTTGTTACCGAGGCCTTCGCCCGCGCTGGCGCCCTTCACGAGGCCGGCGATGTCCACAAACTCAATCGCCGCCGGAATGGTGACCTGCGTCTTGGCAATGTTCTTCAACACTTCAAGCCGCGCATCCGGCACCGTGACGATGCCGACGTTGGGGTCGATCGTGCAGAAAGGATAATTCGCCGCCTCCGCCTTTCGGGTGCGGGTCACGGCATTGAACAGGGTGGACTTGCCCACGTTGGGCAGACCGACGATTCCGGCTTTGAGCATAAAAGTGCGTTAAAGGACTACAAAAAGTCTTGAGAGGCTACGTTGGAACACGGCGGAGACAAGAACCATTTTGTGAAAGCCATCTGCCTCGATTTCCCCATCAGGCACCGTCCCGCTTGCCGTCGGCATCACGCGTATCTAATTTCCTCCCATGCCTCCAGTTCGCTTCGCCCTGCTCATCGCCGCGATGATGACCGTCGTCGGGTGCCAGACGGCCACGCGGCAAAGTTCCCACTCCGCACTGCGCCACTCGTTGCTGCTCCACGCTTCGTTCGATGGCCGCCTGGACGCAGACTTCGCCGTCGGCGACCCAACGCTCTACACCGCTCCCACCGGAAACCGTTCCCAAGCCAGAGCAGGTTTGCCCGACAGCAACGTCGTCGTCCACGCCAAGAGCGCGGGGCGTCATGGCGACGCGCTGCACTTCACACAGAAGATGCGTCCCACCGTCTTCTTCAAGGGCGAGAAAAACCTCGGCTACAATACCAACGGCTGGAGTGGCGCCGTTTCACTCTGGCTGCGGCTGAATCCCGACAAGGATCTCCAGCCGGGTTACTGCGATCCACTCCAGTTCGTCGCCCAGGGCTGGGACGAGGGCAACATGTTCATCGAGTTCAGCAAGGACCACACGCCACGCCACTTTCGCTACGCCATCCTGCCGATGAAGAAATCCTGGAACCCGACCAATCGCGGCTGGGAAGCCATTCCCGACAAGAAACGCCCGATGGTTCCGGTGTATCAACCGCCGTTCACTCACGATGGCTGGACGCACGTCGTCTTCTGCTTCAGCAACATCAACTCGGGAAAGAACGACGGCTGGGGACGCTTGTATCTCGATGGAAAAGACCAGGGCATCTTTGCGAACTGGCCCATGCCGTTCAACTGGGACGAACGCCAGAGCGCCCTCACGCTCGGCCTGAGCTACATCGGCTGGATGGATGACGTGGCCGTGTTCAACCGTCCGCTGACGGAAGCGGAAGTGCGGGCGGTTTATGAACTGAACGATGGCGTGCGCACACTGTCAGCCACGCCGTAATCAAAACGGGGACGCAACGTGCTCAAGTTGACACCCGTTGCCACTCTGCTTGCAACCCGCGCTGGCTGATCCATTCGTCGAGTGCAGTCCGGTCCATCTGCTCGCGCGACACATTGAGGATTCCCCGGATGTCGCGAAGATGCTTGCCTGAACCGCCTTCACGGAAATACTCCAGCTTGCGCACGATGACGTATTCGGGCGGAGCCAGCACGAGTGTCTCTCCCTGAAACGGAACTGAGCGTTTGTTGCGAAATGCCCAAGCGTTCAATTCATCCCGGCCCGTCGGGTACACGTCCGCTTTGAAGCTGGTTGCGGAGTGAATGATGTTGAAGTGACCGCGCTGCGGACGGGCGACCTCCGCCCTGATCACCTCTTCTGGTGGCAGGTAAAACTCGGCTCGAGGAAAAACCTCCGGCAACCGTTGGATGTCCGCGTCGTTGAGGAACACCACAAGATCCACATCATCCGTCATGCGGGGTTCGCCATAGAAAATCGACGCCACGCTTCCTCCGATGACATAACGGAATCCCGCCCGATTGAAGAGGCGCAGGAAGATCAGGAAAAGCTCAGTCTGCGGCATGGAGGAAAATGCGGTTTACCTCGGCAAGCACCTCTTCCTCCGTCCAGTCAGGATGCTGAAACCTCACGCCGGCCGTCTTGAGCTCGCGCGCGGTCCAGAAAAGCTGTTCCGCAATTTCCAGCCGTCGCTGACCGGTCATCGAACGGTAGATGGCAATCTGCTCCGGGCTGGGTTGCTCATCCGCCAACGGAGTCCGGCGTGCGGGCAAATCGCGCAACTCGCCCACCTCACTCGACTCACCAGCAGAATAGCTGATCTTGTTCTCGCCGCTCACGACGCAATGCTAGTGGCGGGAATATTCACCGTCAACGCGCCTTCGGGCATCAACCCAGCAAGCTCTTCACCTTTGCCAGCGCTTCGTCGAGCTTCGCGACGTCCTTGCCGCCGCCGCGGGCGTTGTAGGGTTTGCCGCCGCCTTTACCGCCGACGATCGGCGCGATCGCCTGGATGATTTTCCCGGCCTGCACCTTCGCCGTGAAATCCGCCGACACCGTGGCGACGAGCGCGACGGACGCCTCGGAGCCGCCGCCCAGCACGACCACGCCCTTGAACCGGCCCTTCAGCGCGTCCGCGATGGCCTGGAGGAAATCGCCGGTCGCATCGCCGAGATTGTGCGTGATGAGCGGGATGCCGTTGACTGTCTGCACCGACTTGAGCAATTCGCTCGCGGCGTTCGAGGCGTTGCGCTGCATCGCGATGCGGACTTCCTGTTCGAGCGCCTTCTGCTGCGCGAGGAGCGATTCAATCTTCTTCTCCAGCTCGTGAATCGGCGAGTTCACCTTGCCGGCGACGGCCTTGATCAATTCGCGGTCGAGCTTCATCACGTCGTAAGCCGTGAGGCCGGCGACGGCTTCGATGCGGCGCACGCCGGCGGCCACGGCGGCCTCGCTGACGATGCGGAACAAGCCGATCTCGCCCGTCGCGCGCGTGTGCGTGCCACCGCAGAGTTCCATCGAGTAACCGTCGAGTTTGTTCGCCGCGCCGCCGATCTGCACGACGCGCACGGTGTCGCCGTATTTGTCGCCGAAGAATTGCATCACGTCCGGACGATTCTTCACTTCGGAGTGCGGGACTTCCGTCCACGAGACGCCGGCGTTTTCGAGGATGCGTTGGTTGACGAGTTTCTCGATGTCCGCGACCTGCTCGGGCGTGAGCGCGGCGCTGTTGAAGTCGAAGGTCAGTTTGTCCGGACCGACGAAGGAACCTTTCTGCGAGGCTTCCTTGCTCACGACTTCGTGGAGCGCCCAGTGGAGCAAGTGCGTGACGGTGTGGTGGCGTTGAATCGCATCGCGACGCGGCTTCTCGACGGCGAGCGTGACACCCGCGCCAATCGCCGGAGCATCGCCGCCCTCGACGAAGTGCAGGAAAGTGTTGCCGGACTTCTGGGTGTTGGTCACGCGCCAGAGCTGGCCGCTGCCGGTCAACTCGCCGGTGTCGCCGACCTGGCCGCCCATCTCGGCGTAGCAGGCGGTGGAGTCGAGGATGACGGCGGTCTTGTCCTTCAGCGAAACGACTTCGAGAACTTTGGCTGGAACAGTGAGGCTGTCGAAACCGACGAACTTCGTGGGCGTGGTAGTTTCGATTTGAGAGAGTGAAATGACTTCCCGAACAATTGCCCCGCGCGACCGCTTCCGCTGCTCTTCCATTAGCTTCTCGAAGCCTACCGTATCCACGGTCATGCCGCGTTCGCGAGCCATCAACTCGGTGAGATCCAGCGGAAAGCCATAGGTGTCGTAAAGTTTGAACGCAGCTTCGGCTGGAAAAGGCGGAACTGGGACACCCCCAATAGTCTTGGATACTCCGTCGGATTCGAACGTGACTTTGATCTTCGAGAGGTCGGCGGCCTCTCCTGTCGAGAACCCCACAAGATTCACAACGCCGTCATGGAACAGTTGAATTCCCTTATCCAACGTCTTATTAAACGCCTCTTCCTCGCGTTGGATGACTTCCTCGACGTGGTTCTTCTTCGCGCGGATCTCCGGGAACACATCGCCCATCTTTTCCGCGAGCACGTCCACCAGCTTGTAGAAGAACGGTTCGTGGAAACCGAGCGTGCGGCCGTAGCGCACGGCGCGGCGCAGGATGCGGCGGAGGACGTAATTGCGGTCGGTGTTGCCGGGCTGGATGCCGTCCGCGATGGCGAAGCTCAGCGTGCGGATGTGGTCGGCGATGACGCGGAAGGCCACGTCCACCTTCTCCTGCTCGGTGTCGCCGGTGCTGCCGGCCTTCGGCAGCGTGGAACCATACTTCTTCCCGCTCAACTTCTCGATGGCGTCGAAGATCGGGCGGAACACGTCGGTCTCGTAGTTGGAGATCTTCGCGTTCTGGAAATCCGTCAGGCCTTTCGTGCCCTGAATGATGCTGGTGACGCGCTCGAAGCCCATTCCGGTATCGACATGCTGCGCGGGCAGCGCCGTGAAGGTGCCGTCCGGGTTCGCGTTGTATTGGATGAAGACGTTGTTCCAGATCTCGATGCAGCGCGCGTCGGAGCCGTTGACGAGCAGGCGGCCGGACTTCTGCGCTTCCAGATCGGTCTGCGCCGGGCCGGGACGGAGATCGACGTGAATCTCGGTGCAGGGACCGCACGGGCCGGTCTCGCCCATCATCCAGAAATTATCCTTCTTGTTGCCGTTGACGATGTGGATGTCCGGATCGAGCCCCACGCTGCGGAATTTCTCGGCCCAAAAGTTCCACGCTTCCTCATCGCGCTCGGCGGGATCGTTCTTCGACTTGTCCGGCTGATAGATGGTGGCGTAGATGCGGTGCGGCGGGAACTTCCAAACTTCGATGACGAGTTCCCATGCCCAGGCGATGGCGTCCTTCTTGAAGTAATCGCCGAAGCTCCAGTTGCCGAGCATCTCGAAGAACGTGTGGTGATAGGTGTCGAGCCCGACGTCATCGAGGTCATTGTGCTTGCCGCCGGCGCGGATGCACTTCTGCGTGTCCGCCGCGCGTCCCGGCGTGTAGGGGCACTTCGTCTGGCCGAGGAAGATGGGCACGAACTGGTTCATGCCGGCGTTGGTGAACAGCAGGTTCGGGCTGTCCGGCATAAGCGAGGACGAGGGGACGATGGTGTGTTGCTTCGACTTGAAGAAGTCGAGGAACGACTGGCGGATTTGCGAGCTGGTCATCATGGCAAAGTCAAAGTTACGGGTCGCAAGTTGAAGGTTGAAAGTTCCGTGGCGCGAGCGTTCGGGAGAACCTGCAACCTGCAACTTTCCACCTGCAACAGCGAATCAGGGCGCGGAGAATATCGGCAAGGCGCGCTTCAAGGCGAGGGGGAAGTTTTGGCAACGAGCGTAGCCACCGACGTGAGAAAGCGGATGGATGGCTCGCCAGCCGAATCCGCCTCCTCACGTCGACGGCTACCTCGCAACGAGTGTTCGTGACTGCTCCTAGTTCCAACGTAGCGTCACATTGCCATCGAGGCGTTTGGAGAGATCGATGGGGTCGCCCACGGAGACTTGCTGAGGATTCACCTGATAAGCCCAAACCTCGAAGTAAGCGAGGTTGGCCTCGCCGTATATCGTGGCGAACGCGCCGTCCACCGCGTCCGCTCCGTGGGCCATTTTCACGCGGCCAATGCGCGGGACGTTGTAGCGCGGATCGAACGTGAGCCATTCCTGACCGAGATACACTTCGCAGTAAGCGTGGAAATCCATCGGCGTGCCGGGATCGACGTAGCCGATGTCGGGCAGGTGACCGGTGACGTAGCGCGCGGGGAGATTGAAGGCGCGGCACAGCGCGATGGCGGCGTGGGCGAAGTCGCGACAGACGCCGTGACGACGAGCGATCACTTCGGAGGCCGAGAGGTCGGGCCGCCCCGAGCCGAAGCGATACTCGATGTTGTTGTGAACCCAGTCGCAGATGGCCTGCACGCGCGGCAGGCCGTGAGGAACCTGCCCGAACTGTTGCCACGCGAAATTCATCAGCTTGTCCGAATCGCAGTAACGGCTCGGCAGAGTGTAGCGCAGCAACTCGAACGGCAGTTGTCCCACGGGAAGGACCTGGCCCGTAATCTCCCGGCTGTCTGGCAGCGACGAAACGGCGACGAGGGCATCGTGACGGATTTCGTTCCGGCCCGGCATGAGCGTCGAGCGATACGTGATGTTTCCGTGGCTGTCCTGAAACTCGTAGGACGGCAGACCGATGCCGAACGAGAGTTTTTCCTGCATCACGTACACGCGGCCCTCGAGCCGCGGACGGAGGACGAACAGCACCGGCGTCGGCACAGTGGTTTCGTAAGCGAGACTGCAACCGACGCGAACCGTAAGGTTCAATGGGCTCCAGTTCATAAATGGGTTTACTGCACGGCCATGCCCTCGAACGGTAACATCCCCTGCCCTTCGGGCGTCATGGGTAAAACACCGAAGGGTGATCGTGGCGGAGTTCAGTGCCCGCCCGTCACCGGGTAGCCCTGCCAGCGGAGTTCTTATTTACGAACCCCTTCTCGATCATGAAAGGGAGTTGGCTCCATTGCTGGGCGCAAACGGTAGAACCGCTGAGAATGCTGGGTCGTCGCACCGTCAATGAAGGTCACTGAGCCATAAGCATCCTCGCTCGTTGACTCAAGGAGCGTCTCCCAAGCGACCAAATTACTGCTGGCTTCCAAGACATATCGACCGCCGGCTGGCACGAGGATCGTGATGCGGCGCAGCCCGTCGGGCGCCGTGGAAACGGACAGGCGGGCTCCTGCCGAACCTGCATCGGCTGAGGCGGCGACAATCGCCGGCGCAGCGGTGAGAACATTCAAGAGCGCGTTCAGGCTCGTCGCTTCGCTTTCGGCATTGCGAACGACAACGGAGTAAACGCCGGCGTTGCCAGCTTGCACGTTCGTGATCACGAACGAGGCATTCGTAGCGCCGTCGATGTCCACTTCCGCGAGACGCCATTGATAGGAGAACGGCGGACTCCCCGCGGCAGTCACGGAGAAGATCGCCTTGCTACCTTCCTTCGCATTCACGCTGCGCGGCTGCGAGGTGATGCGCACCGGCAGCACGGTGACGCTGAGAACCGCGCCGGTGGTGGTGAGTTCGCCGACGGCATTCGTGAGCGTGACGGTGTACGTCCCGCGATGAACGGGCTGGGCATTGGGGATGACGAAGGTCGAGTTCGTCGCGCCGGGCAGCGCGATGTCATCCTGCTTCCACTGGTACGAAAGCGGATACCGCGTCGTGGCACGCACGCTCAACGTCACGCGGCTGCCGGCGTTCGCAGTGAGATTGCGCGGCTGCGAAGTGATCTGGAGCGGCGGAACGGCGAGGTAGGGGTTCGTGCTGAGCACTTCGCCCGCGTCGTTCCACACATAGACCGAGTAAGCGCCTTCGTCGGCTGGCGCTGCGACAGGGAGGGTCAACGTGGCATTGGTCGCGCCGGGGACGACAGATCCATACTTCCGCCACTGATAGCGCAAGGGCTTGGCGCCGGTGGCGGAGACCTTCAGGCTCGCGCGTTTGCCGGCGAGGACGGTCTGCGATTTCGACAACGTCTTGATGCGGGGAGCGAGCAGCACTTTCACCGTCGCCACGCCGCTGGTGACCGCACCCAGCTCGTTCTGGACGCGAACCGTGTAGGCACCGGCGTGCTTCGTTTGGATATTGGTGATCGTATGCGCCACGTTCGTCGCACCGGGCAATGCCTTCTTGTTGAAGAACCATTGGTATTGGAACGGAGTGGTGCCGAGCGCGCCGACGGACAGCGTCAGGTTCGTCCCGGCGGCCACGGTGGTGCTCGCGGGTACAACGAGACTGTAAGGTGCGCTGGACAAGTAGGACTGAGCCTCGACTGCGCCTATATCCACCTGCCCACCGACGATTCGCGATAATCCACGTTGATCGGTGGCGAAGTTGTTGGTCCCAAGGTCGCCGCCGGCATCGATTACCAGAGAGCTCGCCAGCGGCGGCATGGTCTGCGTCGGACCGCCGTAATTCCCAAGCGGTGCGAGCCCCGGATCGCCAGAGAGAAGATTGGTGCCGAGCTCGGTGTAGGTATAAGCAATGTTCTCGGCTGAATCTGCAGAATTGCCAGCGACAATCGAGTTGGAGAGGGTCAGTAAACCGCCGTTAGCGATTCCCCCTCCACTACTCAGCGCACCAACACTCAAGGCATCGAACGCAGAATTACCGGACAGCGTGCTGTGATTGACCACCAAAATGTCCTGACTGAAGATCGCACCTCCCTGAGCAACACTTCCGTCTGAGGCAGTAACGCTTGCGACGTTCCCGTAGAATGTGCATTGGTTTATCGTTGCCGGGCCTGCGCTGAAGATTGCACCGCCCGAAGCGTTGACCTCGCTGGTGCCAATGACGTAGGAACGATTCCTTGAGAAGGTGCTCCGGTTAATCGTCATCGATCCCGCACTGGCAAGGGCACCTCCACCGACCCGGCTCTCCGGCAATCGGCCGCTGGCCGTATTATCGAAGAAAGCACATTCGTTAACCATCAGCGTCCCAAAATTAAATACTCCTCCTCCAAAAATTATCGCTCCCCCATAGGCAACACCTACGTCGCTGAGGCGAACTCGGTTTCCAGCCACCACACACTGATTCAGCGTCAGCGTGCCCCAATTGACAATGGCTCCTCCATATCCAAAACCGTTGGAACCGACCGAGTATCCGTTCGTGAGTGTAATCGAGTTCAACGTGGCGGTCACGTTCGTCCCGATGTAAAGCAACTGGCTGGCGCCGTTGCCGTCGAACCGTAGTCCGCCCGGCAGCGCCGAGGCGTCGAGCGTGATGCCGCTCGGGAGGCTCAGCGGTCCATTGGTCAACATCAGCGTTTTTCCCGAGAGGTGACTGCCAAAGGTCACGACACCACCGAAGGGCGGGCCAGCAATCACATCGCGCAACGAGCCCGGACCGGAATCGGCGAGGGTCGAAACGGCTGAACCCAATGCGCGCACCTGGAACCCTGCAATGGATGGGCCACGCGAGGCGTTCGTGGAGTTGCGCATGAGGTAGGTAATCGATTTGAGGCCGGAGAATCGCATCGTGACGATTGCGAGATCGTTGCTGTTCGGCGGATCCTCGTCGGCGACGTCGTTGCCGAGCTGGAACGTGGGAACGTTGACCGTGGGGCCGGAGTTTCCGTTGCCGATGACCGTGGTGAACTGGTTGCTCGAAAACAATCCCGAACAGCAGTCACGCGGCTCGCCGTGAAGAAACTGCACGAGATACTCCGTCGCGGGGTTCAAGTTTGAGTACGTCAGGCTGACGGGCTCCGGTCCAAAATTCTCGGAGAAGAACAAGGGATCCGCTCCAGAACCACTGAGGTCCGAGTCAACCTCCGGTCCGGTCACCGACCAGTTCGCGCCAGCAGGATTCGCCGAATTCGTGCCCACGAAAAGAACGCCCGATCCCGGACCCCGGGTCACGCTGGCGTTGGTGCCGAAGTTCACAGCGACCAGCAATGTCCCGTTCGTAAGCAAGTGGCCGTCGATCGGGCGATTGCCAATCGGACTGTCACCCTGGTTCACCGTGACCACGATTGCCGGTTCCAACGCCAGTTCGCGCAGCTGAAAGCCGGCGATGGAAGGCCCGCGCGTGCCGAACACCGCTTCCCGCATCACGTAGGTGAAGGATTCGATCCCCGTGAACTCCGCCGTGACTACCGCAAAGTCATTGCTGTTCGCCGGGTTCTCATTCGCGACGCCGTTGCCGAGTTGAAACTCCGGCACCGCAACAGTCGGTCCTGAGTCACCGTTCCCGTCCTGAGTCGTAAACGTGTTGTCAGCGAAAGTACCCTGGCAGCAATCGCGCGGTTCGCCATGCAGTATCTGCACGACGTAAACGCGTGTCGGATTCAGGTTGCTGTAAGTGAGTGTCACGAGCGACGGGCCGTAAATTTCCGAATGAAAGAGCGGGTCAAAACCGGTTGGGCTGCTGTTCAAGTTGGTATCCACATTCGGCCCGACCGTGGACCAGTTGGTCCCGGACGGATTGGAAACATCCGTGCCCACAAACTGAATTGCTGCACCCGGCCCGCGCGACGTGTTGGTGGCGCTCCCGAAGTTCACCGCCGCCAGGAGATTGCCATTGGTCCGCAGATGACCGTCGGCCAGGCGAACTCCTTTCGAGATCGGCCTGTCGCCCTTGCTCACTGTGACCGCGAATGAAAACGGAAAATCTTCACCCGCCGACACGACTGCGACCGCCGCAAGAAACGCAACGAGAGCGAGCGCGAATTGGGATCGGGCAAACAGATTGCAGAGGTTCATAGATTGAATTGGCAGCTCCGTCCTGCGCTGTCGAAGGTCCGAGGAGCTGGGCGCGATGATTGAAGACCAGCAGTCGCGGAAACAAGGACGGAACGACGACTGGACCGCAGAATTCTCAATGCCCGCCCGTCACCGTGTAGCCCTGCCGGCGCAAATCCTCCGCCAGATCGCGCTCCATGATCGCCGCCGCATCGAACGGCATGGGGTTTAAGTGCTCGAAGAGTTCCGGCATCAGCCGCACGCCGTAACGTTTCACGACATAGGCGCCCTTGATGCCCGCCTTGTGATTCGCGAATCGTTCCTCCGGCGACAGCCCAGTCATCCCGACGTAAACGCATGGCTTGTCGTCGAGCCTGAGCGGGTTCTCGCGCTGAACCTTGCGCAACCGGCCCACAGCCGGGTCCAGCAGCACCACGTACACGTTGTGATGAAAGGCATCCTCGCGCGCCTTAGCCTTCGCGTGGGCTTCGCGGCGGGCCTGGAAAACATTCGGGCGACGCGCCACGTCAACCTCCCGCGAACACAGGACGAAAGCCCGCTTCCGTCAGAATGCGCGCCACCACTTCACGCCGGTCGCCTTGAATCTCGATGCGCCCTTCCTTCACCGTGCCGCCCGAGCCGCACGCCTGCTGCATCGCTTTCGCGAGACGTTCCTTCTCCGGCAGGCCGATGCCGACAAAGCCCGTCACCACCGTCACCGTCTTGCCGCCGCGATGCGCCGTCTGGCGGATGATGTCCACGCGCCCTCGATTCTTGCCGCGCTTCGACTCGCGATTTCCAGTCGCCGGGGTCGCCGACTCATCGCTCGCAGTCTCCGGAGGTCCCGGCGGCAACCCGGCGTCGTTCAGGTTCGCGAACGGATTGTGCGTGAGCCCCTGACCACCGTCCGTTGGCACTCGTTGCTTGTCGTTCATTGACGGAGGATGGCGGAAGGCCCGACGAATTTCAGCAGCGAAAGACAAGTCCTGAGTGAGCGGCATTCTACGAGCGGCCGGACACGGTGCAGCGAGCCTATTGCTTTCGCAGTCGGTAGTAGCGGTTCGCAGCAGCGGCGCTGGTGATCGAAATGTGCGTGGCGTTGGTTTGGTAGGGAAAGGCGACTTGGGTCCACGCGTTCGTCGCCGGCGGAGAAACGAGCGAGGTGGCCTCATCGAGAACAAAACCCGTGGCAGGCAGCGGCCAATAGACGCGCACGCTGCTGCCCGCGAGTTGTTCCACACTGAGGAGTGGCGCGTTGGGAGTTTGTATCGCGATGGGCAGCGCCCAGAATCCGCCGACCAGCAAGTAGGGGCTTCCGCTCAACGGCCCGCCCACATCGTGCTGACCGATGGAGCCGCTGATGGCATAGACGCCCCCGGTGCTGTTCAATGCTCCGCCCCCGGCGATGACGAACTTGTTGATGGAATAGGATTGGGCGGAAGCCGGACTGGCGAGGACAATCTGAAGGATCAATGAAGCGGCAAGGGACAGGATATTTCTCATGGAGATTCCCTTCGGGCTCATTCAATCCGGACCCCGTATTCCCAAGCCACGAGCTTCACCGGTTTATCAATGCGCAGTGTCTGGCTTTCATCGTGCGGGTAGGTGCCCGTTTTGATCATGAGTGTCGTGGGCGGATCGGAAAAGGCCGGCACCGCCGCGACGGCGCTGGTGACGGATTTGTATGGCCCGGCCACCGCGGGGAAATCGCAATTGAACCCGCCATTCTCGAAAATGCAGGGTCCATTCACGTCCACCCAAATCGCCTTGCCGTACACTCTTTGAATCCGTTGCTTGTCGAGCTCGGACATGCTGGCACCGTCGTTTCCGATCCAGTCGCCCATGGTGTATTGCACGGAGGGATTCACGGCAAACATGGTGTCGGTTACCCCCTTGGTGCCGCTCCCGCAGCCGACGGTGCTGCCCAGACACCAGTCGTAGTGCATGATGGAGCCGTAGTCGTATGGGGTGAGAATGGCGCCCGGAGGCCAGCATTCCCACGACACCACGGCAAAGTTCGCGTCATAGAATTTTCCAGATTGAATGTTGTTCGTCTGAACGTGCACATACGCGTCCCGGTCTGGACGAGACTGCTCGTGCGGATACCCGATGGCATGGCCGAGTTCATGCACCACATGGCTGCGCGCATTGACGGCCAGATTGATGTTGACCTCCATTTCCGTTGGAATCCTCGGCCCCAGTTCGCTGCGATTCCCGCCGTCGGGAGAAGGCTTGATCTGGATGTAGGGACCGCCGCCGGTGTAGGGAAACGAATACTCAACAAACGCGACGGCTCCTCCGCTTTTCATCCAGTCCTTTGTGGCCTCTCGCGCCGTGGGCCTGCTCGAGATGCGGAACGTGGGATGAAACACAAAGGGGATTCTTCCATTAGGCCAAAGATTCACGCCCCCTGTATTCGTATAAACAGAACAAGTTTGGCCCCGCGCCTGCGGAAATGATAGCAACAAGGATAGCAAGCCAAGCGCGGGAGACACATTGAGTCGTTTCATGGAATCGTGGGGTTCGAGTGAACGATGATTGGTTCTCCCGGGATCAGGGCCGCCCGGCGCGCGAGGATGGTTCGAGCAGCTTCTCCAGCGCCGCGAGCCGACTGGCCAGGCGTTCTTCGAGTTCCTGGTTCCGTGCCTCCAGCTTTTCGATGGCGGCGCGTTGCTCCCGCACGACCTCGTTCAAACCCTGGATGGCCGCCAGCGCCACGCCGTCGGCGTCCACGCTGGTGATGTGCTTCTCATCGCGACCCACGCCAAAGGCGGCGCGGAAGTCCTGCGCCATCGGGCCGATGTGCCGCGCGTCAGACTGCGTCTTGTATTGCCACTCGGTGATGGGGAGCGCTGCAACCTTGTCGAGCACTTCGCGCGCATTCACCGGCTTGAACTGTTCCTTCGCGTTGCGGTCGCTGGTGATGTTGACGGCGGTGGTGGTGACCTCACCCGCGACGCCGACATTTCCATTGGTGTCAATGGTCATGGCGCGGAGTCGATTGCCCAGCCCGCTTCCCAGCCAAGTGAAGTCAATCTGGTTCGCGCCATTGGCCATGACGAAGTCCTGGGCAACATTCGTGATGTTGTTATCCGTCCGCAGGTGTAACCGCGATGAAAATGTCCCTTGGATGATGTTGAGGGCGCTGCCACCGGGAGAACTCGTGTGGAGCCCGTTCCAACCGCCCGGATAACCGATCGAGCTCATCGGGGCAGCCGTGCCGATGCCGACCCGGCCGTTGCCCTTGACTCGCATGGTTTCGGTCATGGCCGCCGACGTGCCGTAACCGAACGCGACATCCGAGCCGACATCCGCGGTGTGGATTTGCAGCAAGGAGCTTTGAATGCCGAAACCAAAACTGGCCTGGCCGGCCACGTTGTTAAACAGCGCGATCTTGTCGCCCACGGCATTCGCAAAGTTGAGCGGAAAGCCAGGCGCTGTCGTGCCAATGCCGACGTTGCCGCCGGTGACGATTTGCTGGCCGCTGAACGTATTCCCGCCCGCCCGCAACGCCACGTTGGCGGAGAGCCGCGCGTCGGCCACGGTTCCGGCGGTAATCTTGACGGCATCCAAGTTGGGAATCTGAGCGGCTCCCAAGGTGCCACTCACGCTGGCGGCCGCGATCCCGGTCAAACCGCTGCCATCACCCATGAAGCTGGTTGCCCTGACCGTTCCGCCCACATCCAATCGGGCGGTCGGATCGACTCCGATGCCAACGTTGCCGTTGGTGGCAATCACCATGCTGGCCGCACCATCATTCACGTAAAACAGCAGCGGATCGACGCTCCGAGTTCCGATGTAACAGCCGGTGGCATCAACGTAGGTCGCGAACCGGCGAGGTCCATCGGTGTGTTCGATGCCATAACCCGACTGTTGCACGGTCAACGTGGCTGCAGGGTTCAAGGTGCCGATGCCGACCCGGCCGTTGGTGTTCACCATCATGTTGGCGGCTCCGTCATTGACGTAAAAGAACAACGGATCGGTGCTGACCGTTCCAAAGTAGCACCCGCTTTCATCAACGTAGGTGCTCAATCGGCGGGTCCCGTCGGTGTGCTCGATGCCATAAGCACCCTCAGAGACCGTGAGCTTGGTGGCAGGGTTCGTGACGCCGATACCGACTCTCCCATTGTTAAAGACGAATTTCCCGGCGGTCAGTTCCATCCGATCATCTTCATTGCTCTCTCCAATGGACACAAAATCTCCGTCCCCAAAACGGATCAGCTTCGGCGTAACATCAAAGTTGTAGGAACCCACATGGACCTGGTCCCAAAGTTGAACGATGCGGCCGCCCGAGTTGGTGCCTGCGCCGACGATATCCAGCGCACCCGGCGTAAATGTCTCGTAGCCAATCCTGCCCGCATTGGGTTCCTTGCCGGCCACGCCCGCGCCGAATTCAAAGGTCGATGTTCCCGCCAGGGAAAGTTCCCCGCCGCTGAAAGACTGGTTCCCCCCGAACGAGTTTCCTCCCGCGCGCAAGGCGACATTCGTGGAGAGCCGAGCGGTGGACACGGTGCCGACGAGATTGGTGGCATTCAGACCGATCAATCCGCCGCCGTTGACGCCAGCCAGAGCGCTGGCCGGCAGCGTGCCAACCAAGCCCGCCGCACTCACCCCGCCCGCGTAAATCGCATACGGCGTGGCCGTGATGGACGTGCGCGGGGCGAGGTTCGTGTAACCGCCCGTGCTCGCGCCGGGCCGCGCGGCGATTTGCAACCAGCGCGGCGCCCCATCAAACGCGCCCGCCCCGAAGTCGAGCGTCACAGCGAACAGCCCATTGCTCATGACCAGGTCATTCACCACGTTGCTCGTGCCCACGGTAGCGCCGCCACTCGGCGCGTTGAAGAGCGTGAAGGTGAGGTCGTTGGAACCGTTGACGGCTGCGCCGCTCTGGCTGAGCACGCCCTGATAGGTAAAGGCGGTGCCTTGGGCAAAGGCTGGAATGGTGGTCAAGCTGCCGAGGGCGGCACAGGCGACGATGAGGCGGAGCGTGTTCATAGGTTGTATAGCAACGAAACGGGTTCTTTCACTAAGTTCTTTCGCAGGCGGGAGGGACTTGTTTCACCGGAAAGTGAAACTATTTTCGCGACAGAAGAGCCGAGACGCCGGGCAACGAATCCAAATCCATCAGGAGTGCAGAATGTAAGGCGCGTCGCTCAGCCCGCGGAGCGACGCGTTAACCGGACCTACCGCTCAACCTTGCACTGCGGATGCGCCCGTTCGAACTCGGCGATTCCTTCGCCAGTGACACGGGTATTGAAGAGATGGACTACCTTGAGCCTATCCAAGCCCGAGAGCACAGCCAGTCCCTCGTCTCCTATCCTTGTGCCCGTCAGGTTCAGATCGACGAGGTTGGTGAGCGCAGCGAGTGCCCTGGCTGTTTCCGTCCGAATCGGCGAGGCAGCGAGGTCAAGTTTCTTCAGGCGGCTGAATTCCGGCAACAGTTCCACGAAATCCTGTTCAGAAAGTTTCCGGCAATTGCCTATCCTCAATTCGACAATGCTGCGCACGGGTGCAAGAGCACGCAACCCATCGGCGGTAATGGCCGTTCCTTCCACTCTGACCGCCTTGATCCGGGGACATGTAGCCAACACTCGAATCGCCTCGTCACCGAGCTTGGCGTAAAGGAAGTCCACCTCCTGGATGCTCGCGAGCCAGGCAGCCTTTGAGAAATCCCGACCCGTGAGCTGCGGGGCGTGGGTGATGGCCAGTGAATCCAGTCTTTTCAATCCAGCGAGATGAACAAGCACGTCATCAGTCACCTGCTTGGAGCCGGAGATGGTGAGGGATTTGAGATTTGGATTGCCGGCAAGGAACGTCAGGGCAACGTCCGTGATTCCCGGCAAACGCAGATAGGCGTGGCGAAGAGTTTTCACGGCGTGCAGCACCTGAAACTCATTCTCCGGCGGTGGCGGTTCCGGCGGAGACGATTTCCAGCGGTCGAAGTTCAGATTCACGATCTGAAAATCGCCCTCGGGAATGTCCACTTCCGAGTGTATCGAAAATTCCTGACCGTTACTGACGATCCTAAAGTCCGCCCGCACCTGCACGAGCCAGCGCGCGGCGTCTCGCACCGTCGGCGTGGGGCGGGCAGGCGAACTCGTGGATCTCAAGCCGGTCAGCTGCGATGGGTTTTGATTCGTCACACGCGGCCAAAAGACAATGAGCGCGGCAATCAAAGCAAACAAGGCGACGACCGTTCCCGCCAGAATGCCACGTCGTACTGATGACGACAGGTAGGGCGCGGAGCGACGCGCCCTACCATCCTCGACCGGCTCCGCCTGAATCCGCTCAAGGTCGCGGCGCAATTCGATCGATGACTGGTAGCGCGCCTCTCGTTCAGGTTGCATCGCGCGGTCGACTATCGCATCGAAACGCGGGTCTGTGCCCACCTTCACACTCGGCATCTTCCACAAGCCGCGCGGCACTTCGCCCGTCAGCATCTGATACAGCGTCACGCCGAGCGCATAAACATCCGCCCGCGCATCCAGCGGCGTGCCCGGCGTCCACGCTTCCGGCGCGAGAAAGTCCGGCGTGCCGATGGCAACGTTGGTTTTCGTCAGCCCCAGCAATGCTTCGTCGTTGTGCTTCGCCAGACCGAAGTCCGCGATCTTCACGCGACCCTCGCGCGTGACGAGCAGGTTCGCCGGTTTGAGATCGCGATGGATGACGCCGTTCTGATGCGCGTAGTGCAGCGCGTCGCACACTTCCGCGAGCAACGCGATCGCCCGTTCCGGCGGCAATTTTCCCTCGCTCTGAATCATCCGCGCCACGTCCGTGCCATCGACGTACTCCATCACGATGTAGAGCAACCCGCCCGCCTCGCCGGAATCGAACACGCTCACGATGCCCGGATGCGAGAGCTTCGCCATCGTCTTCGCCTCCAGCCGGAAGCGCTCCGCGAAATCCGACTCAGCCTCGCTGACCAGCGCGGCGGGCAGAACCTTGATCGCCACCGTCCGGTTTAACGAAAGCTGTCGCGCCTGATACACAGCGCCCATCCCGCCGCGACCGATCAGCGAGAGAAACTGAAACTGCGGCAGCAACGTCTGCATCTCCTCCAGCGACGGCGGTTGCCAGGGGCCTCGCGATGGGGAATAAGGCTTCATTGCGCGAGCATCGACTTGATCCACTCCATCTCGCCCTCAACGTCCTCCGGCGCGTTGACCGTCCGCGCCACCTCTTCGCGCAACAGTTCGCGAAACCGACTGCGCATCCGGAACACGAGCAGTCGCACCGCCGTCTCACTGGAATCAAGCTTCTCGGCAACCTCGCGATACGACGGAGGCGCGTCTTCCATGATGAGGAACGGCAGCAACGCTTCGTACACTCCGGCGCGTCCGGTCTCCTCGAACGTCTCGCGCATCTTCTGACGCACGCTTTCCAGCAGCAACTGTGTCCACGCGCGGGTGAACAACCATTCGGGATCGCGATGGTCGAGCGGTTCCAGATTGTAGCGTCGCTCGGCATCCAGCTCTTCGAAGGCGATGATCTGCCAACCGGCGCCACGCTTCAGCGCACTTTGACGGCGATTCTGATCTGCGAGATGTCTTTCCAGTGCGGACAAGAGAAACGTCCGAAGCCGGCCCTTCTCCGCCTGCGCGGCATCGAACGTCTCGTCGCCCAGCAACTTTACGAAGAAACCTTGCGTCAAATCCTCCGCGTCATGCTGGGGATAACCGCGTCGCCGCAGGAATACATAGATGGGATACCAGTAAAGCCCGCACAACTCCTCCAGCGCGGCCTGTCGAATCTCCCCGCCCTCGCGCACCCGCGTGACCAACGTCCAATGCGTGGTGGGAAATTGTCCCAGCGGCGCCGGGGCATTCGGTTCCACAGGATCGGTTTCAGGACGGGTCATAGACGGTTACGACGTATACCAGTTTTCGGCTGAAACGGGAACCTCCATGACGTCCATTCCGCCTACGGGAAACCGCGCAAGCAGACGGGTCACCTACCGACGCGCCATCCAGCAGCCGTAAACGAGAAATGCCCAGACGACGAACGCGACGGCGAACTTGAGCTGAAAACTCACCTTCACAGTTTTGTGGCGAAAGAACAGCATCGCCAACAACCCGCCCAGCCAGCCGCCCATCGCCGAGACGACGATGAGATGCCGCTCCGGAACCCGGTCACTGGAACCACCCGCCTTGAGCTTGTCGTAACCGAACAGCACAAACGCCATCAGGCTCGTGAACCCGAACCAGGCGATGAGAAATTGATCGAACGTATTCATGGCGTGTTGAAGAAACGGTGGAAGAGACGCTGAAAGTTTTGCTCCACGCGAACCGCGACGGATTCGACGGAGTCGCTCACCAACTCCGCCGCGAAGTCGTAGACCGCACGCAGGTTCGCCGGGTGATTCACCGACTTGCCCGTTGCCGGATCAATCAAGGGATGGCGTATCCGTTCCTCCGGCAACAACTGATCCGGCGCATCGGTTTCGATGAGCAACCGCTCCGACGGCACGTGACGAAACGTTTCCCGCTGACGTTCCTTCCGCGCGTGCGCGAAGTAGCCCGGCAACGAGAAGTAAGCACCCAGCTTCGCAAGCGGCTCGATCATTTCGCGCGAGCCACCGAACGAATGCAGCACGAAACCGCAACTCGGACGCGGGTTCTCCCTCAGCAGTTCGAACATCCGCCCCCAGGCTTGCAGGCAGTGAATGCTCACCGGCAGATCCCGCTCCGCCGCGAAACGCAACTGCCAGATGAACACTTCCTCCTGCGCCGGCAGATCGTAATTCTCAATCCACCGATCCAGCCCAATCTCACCAACAGCGGACGGAACTTCGTCAACCATCCGGGTGAGAACCTCGCGCCAGTTCGCCGTTCGCTCGTGCACATACCACGGATGATATCCGAACGACGGAATCACTTCCGGGAATCGTCGCGCCAGTGTCAGCACCGCCGGCCAATCCTCTTCACACGAACCGTTCACCACCATGCGCGCGACGCCTTCAGCGCGGGCGATCGCGATCAGCGCATCGACATCGCTGCCGAGTCGTGAGTCTTGCAGATGATTATGAGCGTCGTAGAGGCGCACGTTCCGAAATCAGCCGCGAGCTTTCAACAGCGGCGCGGTCAGATCGCTGAGACGCATCCGCTGCTCGCCGCGCTCGTCGAAGTTTGCCGGATTCAGCCAACGCTCAAACGCCGCCCGCAACGCCGGCCATTCCGAATCGATCACGGAGAACCACGACGTGTCGCGGGTGCGGTCCTTGTAAACGATGGCTTGCCGGAAGATGCCTTCGAACGAAAACCCGAGCCGCTGCGCCGCTGCGCGGGACTTCGCGTTGAACGTATCGCACTTCCATTCGTAGCGGCGGTAGCCGAGGTCGAACGCCCGTTTCATCATCAGATACATCGCCTCCGTGGCGATCGTCCCGCGCTGGAGCTGCGGCGAGTAAATCACGTGACCGACTTCGATGGAACCCGCCGCCGGTGTGATGCGCAGGTAGGCGGCGAGCCCGACAACGCGATTCGTCGTCGAATCGACGATTGCAAACGGCATCGGGTCCGGTCCTGCGGCGAGTGTCTTAAACCAGTCCTCAAAGCTCGCCAGCGAATCGAATGGACCGTACGGCAGGTAGGTCCACATCGCACCGGTCTTGTCGCTCGCGCAAGCGTCGAACAACTCCGCCGCGTGTCGCGAGAGGTTCGCGGGCTCCAGTCGGCAACGCCGTCCCGACATCGATTCCCCCGGCGGGACCGGTGGCGCGTTCCACCCGGGCAACGGAGCGCCAATCGGCTGGCCGAGTTCATTTAAGTGCATCGACATGCGCACAGCGTATCACCAGCCCAATCGCTGGCGAGCAAACAGCGGCGCCAAACATCGCGGGTTTCGTGCTTTGACCACGCCGTGGCCTTGCCGTAGCTTGAGCGAGCAAAATCATGTTGGACCCGCTTTCCATGCTGCTTCGTTCTGTCGTCTTGCGCTGCGCCATCCGGTTATCGTCCCTGCTCTCGCTTGCCCTGCTGGCCCTTCCACTCGCTGCATCAGCGAGCCCGTCGCTCACAAATGTTTTCATCAGCGAACTTCTCTTCAAACCAACCTTCGGCGACACCACCAACGAATTGATCGAGCTCCGCGGCCCGCCAAACCTCGTGCTTCCCGACGGCACTTACCTCCTCGGCGTCGAGGGTGATGAGGATGACGATCCCGGCACGATTCAGAACCGGTTCGAACTCTCCGGGCTGCGCTTCGGCCAGAACGGTTACCTCGTTCTCCTCCAGAAGAATCATCGCTACAAATCAATCCTCTACAGCACGGTCGTGACGAATTCCGATAACGGCTCCGGCTGGGGTTCCGGTTCGTCGAGCTCACTCGAACACGAAGGTGAGGACGATCTGACGGAGCTCGAAAACGCCTCCGCGACGTTCTTCCTGATCCAATCCGACGTGGAACCTGAAGTCGGCGATGACATCGATGCGAACGACGACGGCACGCTCGATGGCACCAATGTCGTCAGCTGGGTCATCCTCGATTCCGTGGGCGTGCTCGACAGCGATGGCGACGGCGACATCGCCTACGGCAAGATCAACTTCCGGCGTGACACCGCGCCCGGCAATCAAGCCACGGCCGGCAACACTGTCGTGTCCGTTCCGTTCACGCCCGGCTATGTCGGTCGGAACGGCAACACCACCGATTGGGCGGCGACGAATTGGGTCGCCAGCGCGAATCTCTCCGGCAAGCCGCCGAACTTCTTTCTCGGCAAGAATTCGACCTCGCTCACGGTGGGAACCAACACCACTCCGCTGAACCGTTCCAAGGCCGCGCTAAATCACATTGGAGGACCGAACTTCAAGGCCGCCGTCACACCGTCGGTCATTCTGCGACAGACGGGCACAAACACGCAGGTCTCAGAGATCGGCGCGAAGGATTACTACACGCTCAACCTTTCGCTTCGCGCCACCGGTGCCGTCTCGATTACCATCTCCGCCGAAGACCCACTGCAGGTCAGCACCGACAACGGCAAGACCTTCGGTTCCGCCGGCACGCTCGCTCTCACCACCACCTCGCCGAAGAAGATCATGGTGCGCGCCGTCGACGATGGCGCCGCCGGACCTTCCCGTTCCTTCGCGCGGATTTCCCATGCCGTCTCCGACTCGCTCGATGCACGTTTCTCAGCGGAGACATTGATCCTTCCGGTCGACGTTGCCATCACCGACACCAACGTCGTCCTGCTCAGCGAAGCGAAGGTCAATCCTCCCGGTGAAGATGCACCCTACGAGTTCGTCGAGATCCGTGGCCCCGCCAACAAACGGCTGACAAATCTCTTCCTCGTCGCGGTTCAGGGAAATTCGTCCAGCGCGCCAGGTCGGCTCGATACGATCGTGGACCTGAACGGCCAGATCATCGGCACCAACGGCCTGCTCATTGTCGCCGCGCCGGGACATCCCTATCTCTTCTCGCCGGGAACCACCGTCCTGCTCGCGCCTCAACTCGCCGAGAGCGGCGGAGCGTTCGATAATGGCAGTGGCTCAATTCTGCTCCTCGGCTGCCGTGAGGAACTCGAAGAAGGCGACGACCTCGACAACGGCGACAACGGCACGCTCGAAGGCCTTCCACGCACCGCCTACATCGTCGACGCGATCGGCTGGACCGATGGCGGAAACAACGACGAGGTCTACGGCAAAGTGGATTTGACGCAACGCAACTTCACCCCGGATGCCGCGGGCCGTTTCCCCGGCAGCAACGCACCGCTCTCGAAAGCTTCTTGGTACGTGGGCGACCTCGCTGGAACCAACGGCAACTCGCTCGATTTCGACTTCGACAACGTCAGCGGCAACACACCCACCGGCAACGTGATGACTCCCGGCGTGGTCAACAAGAAGCCGCCCACCATCACGCCAAACCCGCTCACGCCGCTCTCCGGTGTCATCGGTGATCCCGAGAACGAAACCGTGACGTTCACGATCAGCGATGACGATTCGCCGCTCGCCTCACTCGTCGTCAGTGCCACCAGCACGAATCAGAATGTCGTGCCCGACGCCAATCTCACGCTCACCAATTACGCCCCCGGTCAATGGCGGCTCTCGCTGGAACCGATTGGCGCCGGCTATTCCGAATTCGCGATCACGGTGAGCGACGGCATTTACTCGCGACGTGGATTCCTCGCCTACGCGGCCTCTGAACAAGGTCGGCTCGGCGCGAAATGGCACAGCGGCGTCAGCGATTCCTCCACCGCCATTCCCATCGATGCGAACTGGATGATCATCGGCGACGATGAAAACCAGATTCTGCGTTACTACAGCCGCACGCGCTCTGGAGGCCCCGTCGCCGTGAAGGACATGAACCCCTTTCTGCACATCACGGATTACTACCCCGACGGCACGCCACGTGAAGTGGACATCGAGGGCTCCACTCGCGTCGGCAACCGCATCTACTGGGTCGGTTCCCACTCGCACGCCTTCAACGCCACTGTGCGAACCAATCGCGCCCGGCTCTTCGCCACGGACATCTCCGGCACCGGCACCAATTCGCAGCTCAAGCTGCTCACGCATTACGATTACCTCCAATTCGATCTCATCGACTGGGATTCCAACAACCGCCACGGCAAGGGCGCGAATTACTACGGTCTCGCCGAGAGCTCGTCCGAAGGCGTCGATCCCAAGGATCGCTCCGGCGCCGGCTTCAACATTGAGGGTCTCGCCATGGCGCCCGGCGTGAACAACACCTCGAATCTCTACGTCGCCTTCCGCGCGCCGCTCGTCCCGCCGACGAACCGTGTCAACGCACTCGTCGTTCCGGTGCTGAACTTCGGCAAGCTCACCACCAAGCGCAGCGGTCGAGGCTCCGCGCAGTTCGGAGCGCCCATCGAGCTGAACCTCGGCGGACGCGCCATCCGCAGCATCGAAGGATATCAAGGGACGAACTACCTCATTATCGCCGGCCCACCTGGCGCGCCCGACAGCGAGGGCAATCTGCCGCCGCCTGGAAACTTCCGGCTTTTCACATGGACCGGCAATCCCACCAATCAACCGATCGAACACACCGCCGATCTCAGCCGCCTGAACGCCGAAGGCATTGTGGAGGTTTATCCAGGCCCATGGACCGCCACCAACATCTTCCAAATTGTCAGCGACAACGGCACCAATCGCTATTACGGCGACGGCATCGAAGCGAAGTTTCTCGAAGTGCGCGAGTTCAAGAAGTTCCGTGTGGACGACATCGCGCTTGGAGATCCGGTTCCGTCACCTCCGACCCTCCGCTTCGTCGCTGCGTCCGAAAACACCGTGACCTTGAACTGGTTCTCCACCGCAGGTAGCACCTACCGCGTGCAGATGAAACCGGGCGCGAGCGCGGAATGGACGGATTACTCCGCCGACATCAAAGCGTGCGATTCCTCGACTGCCACGGTTGTCTCGCCGCCTGCCGACACCCAGTGCTTTTTCCGCATTATCCAGGTGGAGTAACGTGCTGCCGGCATCTTGCCGGCAGAGGAACGCACTCAAGGCAAGAAGGCCTCAAACCTGAACGACGCGGCAAGACATCCCGAATTGAAGACGGGACGCCACTAGAACAGTCTTTGATAAGACCTTATGAATCAAGTGACCTTTACCCTGTACCATGATCACTAGACGTTTTTATACCTTAGGATTTGCTGCCGAGGGTCGAATCGGAAAGGCCGTAGAGCTAGACTTCCTTGAAATCCCAGGCGTGGATGAAGCAATTCGTCGAGCGCACTTGGAAGGGAAGCCCTACACTGGCTTTTCAACTTTGACACTAAGTGAAGGAAGACAATTGGGGTTACTCCCTTCAGGGGTGAAATTGATTGTAGAGCGAAGTTTGTCCGACGATCTCGACTTTGATGTGGTTGTAAATGGCAACGGCTGGAAGATTGTTTCCAATCGTCTTGGCAGTGCATTAAAGGAAGTTGCCCCGCACGACATTGAATTACTTCCCGTTGGAATTACGGGAAGGAATGGTGAGACTCTTCGTCCGGATTTTCGCGTCATAAATGTTCTGCAAATGCTGAAAGCGATCTCCGAAAAGAAAACTGTTCGTTCTCGGGACAAGAAGTCCGTCTTCAAATTGGCCGTCAAGGCCAGCGAAGTGCCGCCGGATGTTCATGTATTTCGAGTTAAAGAATGGCCGTGGGCGCTACTCATTGATGATGTAGCGAAGCGTGTTTTGACCAAAGAACCACATGATGGTTTGGTCTTCATCCCTGTCGAACAAGAGTGAATGTTGCGGCCTGTCCCGAAGTTCTCCGACGCGAACACCAGACATTTGGACACATCAAGCGTGGGTTTCCAGCGCACATCTCTTCGTAGGACTGGGTCATGCGAGATGCCCGACCTACCTCCAATGACATCATTCAGCCCAGAGTCTCACGAAGTTCGCGTTACCGGCATCTTACCGGCATCAGGATTTACCGCCGCCCTGCCCGCGCCTTCAGCCGCGCGAATTCCTCCAGCAGCTTCGAACGGTCTGCATCCTGATAACGCCCGGGAAGATAACGTCGGTCTGAACACGCCAGCACCGCCGCCAGCTCCTGCAACGCGAGCAAGTCCGGGTCGAGCGGATCGATGAACGACTGCACCGCCTCCTCCAGATCCGTCACCTGCACATCCTGATCGCGCTTTGCCAAGACAGCGCGCTCCTTCGCGCGCACCAGAATCGCGTCCACATCGCTGCCCGTCAGCGGCAGTTCGCCGAGCTTCGTGCGGATGTAGGCGATGATACCCTCGGCCAGCGTGATCTTCTTGATGCGCGCCAGTACCGTGAAGATTTCGATGACATCGTCCGGCCCCTGCGCGGGAAAGAGCGGCACGCACAGACCGAATCGGCCCTGACGTTTCATGTCGATGGCGAGCAAGTCGGGCCGCGACGTCATCGCCACCCAGAGTTCGCGCCCGCGCAGGCTGGAGTCACCGATGTGCGCCGCGAACGCCGCGAAGACACGGCTCGACACACCGCTGTCGTCACCGCCGCCATCGCGCCCGCCGAAGACCGCATCCGCCTCGTCCACCACCACCACCACCGGACCCAGAGCGCGAATCGTCATCAGGATGCGCATCTGCTGGCGCTCCGTGTCCCCGACCCATTTTGAACGGAACTCGCCGACCTCCATCACCGGCAGCGCACATTCGCTCGCAAAGCAATCGATGAGGAACGTCTTGCCGACGCCGACGCGGCCCGGCACGAGAATGCCGCGTTCCAGCACGTCCGTCTTGCCGTTCTTGATCAGCCACGCCAACTCGCGCAGCTTCTTCTTCGCGGCGTGATGAATCGCGACGGCGTCCAGCGTGACGCCCGGCTTCGGGTCCTTGAAACGCACGAGTCCCTGGCAAAACTCCTCGATCAAACGCTTCTTGCTCGCCGCGACATTCTCCGGCGTCACGCGCGCGCCATTGCGCACCGCTTCGGCCAGCAGATGCTGCACGCGCAGGAGATTCAAACCCGCCGTGCGCGTCGCGAGATCCGGGACCGACAAATCGCTCCACTCGTTCACCGCCCTGCCATCCGCCATGTGCTCGGCCCAGCCCGATTGCAGGAACCGCAATCGTTCCTCTGCATCTGGCAGATCGATGCGCACCTGCGCCACGTGCGGATTCTGCAAGAGGTCCGCGTGTAGTTCCGCCGCCGATTCCGTCACGAGGACAATGCCGACATCGAGTTGACGCAACTCCGGCGACGCCGCCCACTTCAGCAACGTTACCAGCGCCATGCGTTCGTCCAAACTCGCGCCCGCCTCCTCCGTCGCCGGTATTACCTTCTCTGGGAAATCAATGATGAGCGTCACACCATGACGCTCCTTCTTGTCATCCGCCGCGCGCAGGAAGAATCGTCGGAGCAACGGCGCGAGCTTCGTGAATTCCCGCGGCGGTCCGTGCTGATGATAACTGGTGCCCTCCACCTCATCGTAAATCGCAAGCCATTCGAAGAACCGCTTCTGCATGTCGGCCGAGCCGAAGCTCAGTCCGTCACCGATGTCGTAGAACAACAAGAAGCCGCGATCGGGAAACAGTCGCTTCGAGAGGAACGCCTTCAGCGGCACGTAGCTGAGCTTCGCGCCGTTCTGCACCGGGAAGACATCAAAGATGTTTCCGTGCAGCACGAAGAGCGAATAGGTGCCGCCGTTCCAGCGCCGCGCCATTTCGAGCGCCCAGCCGCGCAAGGGCAGCCGCGTCGTCTCGCTTACCGCATCAGACTTCGCCTCATTCTTCGCTGGTTCAGTTCCCTGCTTGCTCATGGCTTTTCCTCCTCACGCATCACGCGTCACGAACTACCTTCCTTCGCGCACCCGCCCGGGCGTATTCGGCAAACGCGGCGGTACACCGACCGCCGTGGATTCATAACCGAGCCGCACCGGCGTCACCGGCATTTCGCCGACGAGATCCTTGAACTCATCCATCTCGGCCAGCCACTTGTTCGTCTGGTCGAGATGCTCCACCGTGGCGTCGATTCGCGCCGTGAGTGTCTCCGTATTCTTGCTCGCGATGGCGTCCGCGCGGATCAGTTTAATCTGCTGCTCGAGTCGTTCCTGCTCGGCGATCACAAGCTGCATATTCGCCTGCGTTTGCTCAATTCGTTCCGCCCGCTTGCGCAGCACATTGAGTCGTTCGAGCCGCGAGGCCAGCAATCGTTCCTTCGGCTCCAGCAGCGAGGTGCTCGTCCCCTTCGCCTTCAACGCGTCGTGCTCCGCGGACAACGCCGCCGCTTCCTCCTCCGCTTCCTGCAGCAACGCGGGCACGTTGTCGCGACGTTCCGTTTCGAGAAACCGATCCAGCGACTCCTCGATCGTCAGCATGCGGAGATGCGTCCACATCAACTCGTCCAGCTTCCGCAAGCGCGGATCGGATTGCGGCTCGCCCGGCGCCATCGATTGCTCGCCGCTCGCCTGCTCGATGTCGCGGCAGACCGCCGTCAGGGCGTGGTAATGCTGGCGACGCGGAGTGGAAAGTTTGGCCAGCAATTCGTCCCGCTTCCTGAGAAACTCCGCCGCCTCCGCCAGTCCGATGGCTTGTTGCGCGGATTGCCGGCGTCGGTCCACCCAGCGACGGAAGAATCCCATGTCCGGCAAATACACCCAGCCGAGCGCATACGCCGCCGGCGCCGCCAGCAAGGCGATTCGGTAATCGGCCCCGACGATCAGCCCGGCGCCAAGCGTGAGCAACCCAAGCCACACATGGTGCGGGCTCTTGAAAAATTCGCGGCGATACTTGGGCGGTTGCGAGTCCATCCAGTTCTTCAGTTGCGGCGGTCCGCAGCGAGGTTCATTGCGTGGAAGTTGTAGTGACCACCGACGCGCGGTGCAATGGAAAGGTTCGCGCCGGCTCGCTGGTCAGCTGCTGAGTTCAGCGAACCTTTAGCGAAGACGGTAACGAAGCGCGTCCGGTCATCAGCAGCGACCGAAGCGCCAGCGCTGGATGAAAGTCAGCCTGGCTTTGGCGCGACACCTGAACGAATCCTGTCGCCGTAAATGCCGCCGGATCCCGCGGAAATACCACAACCGAAGTCACCTCGCCCTGCTCGCCGCCCAACGGCAACATATGGTAGTCCTCCAAGGCCGGTCTCCGAGTAAACCTTGAAGAAAGCGCCGCGAAGTCCTTGCGGATGAAGTCAGCTTTCCATCCATTGGCATCCGCGGCGGTGTACAATTCCAGCGCGAATTGCTGCAAATCAATCCGCTCGGCTCCCCGAAACTTGCGTTGTACCATCAGCGGTTCCTTCGCGCGAACAAGCCAGCCGACTTGATGCGCTACTCCGACCGCTCCCATGATCGCCATGAAGACCAGCCAGAGACCGAGATAAAGAGAGACACTCCAACTCCATCGCCAGTTTGAAGCGGGCGTTTGCTTCAGAGTGCGAGTGACGTGGCCAAAAATCCAGACCGCCAGGGAATGCAGCCCTGCGACGATCAAAACCGAGCAGACCAACGCCATCCCAATTCCGCTCCAATTGACCTCCATGGCCGGAATCACGCGCGCGAGAAAGCCCAACCAGCCCACGATCAGACTGAAAGCAATGCGAGGTGCTGCGAGCGACCACGAGTTCAACGCCATCCACGCGAGGAAGAGGATCAGGAGCCACACTGCTATCCGGACAGCCTTGTTCTTCATGGCAGTTAAGGTGTTCCGAGCGCCCGGCGAATGTCCGGCGTCCGCATTTTCCGGAGCTCACCCTTCGCCGTAAGCACCCAGCGTTCGTCCCCAAAACTCACCGGCTCGCAGGCAATAATTTTGTCACCGTCGCGCTGGGCTGCTCCTCCGACGTAGACGTATCGCGTCCCCTTCTGGTCCGGCGCCTGCCAGATTTTCTCGGGAATCTCCGGAACAAAATCATGTGTCGGAAACTGGCCGTCATGAGCGCGCGCGTAATCGCTCAATGCGGTGCGCAGTCCCTCCATGCTCTGTCGCCGGAGCGGGTCGCTCGCTGAATCATTGAGTTGATACGCGCTGCCCTGTCGACGCCACGCGCCTGGCGTGAGCAATTCCCGCGCGCCAGAGATCATGGAGAGCACGAGAAGCATCATGAGGCTCAAGAGCGCCGTGAGACAGAGCGCCCTCGTGTAACTCATCTTCGGGAGAATGGGCAGTCCCTTGGCGACGTGATTCCACAGCAAGCGAATCCCCAGCCCGGACACCAGAATGAGGACCGCAAAGAACGAGACGTCTTCCACGCGCAGTCGAACCACATCGTTCAGGTCGTAGGTGGTCATCCCTGCCCACGCCTCACCCTTCACCAAAAACAACAGGCTCGCCGGGAGTAATGTCCTCAGTTTCATCATCGTGATCTCGGTCACCGAACACGGACACAACACCTGTCGGCGGTTCCCATGTCCACCTCAAGTTTGACCAAAGTTCGCACTCAGCCTCACACGCGATCCGAAAACGATTCGGAAAAGCAAAACGTCGTGACGCCTCGCAGGCATCACGACGTGGTTCTCTTCGCGTTGGCGAAAGCCGTCAGCTCTTCACCCGCTTCATCGTCGTGGGCTTCTCCGGCATCTCCTTACCGTCCATGAACGCCTTGCAGCTCGCGGTGATCGTATCCGCGTCATCAAACCGCAGCGTCAACGCGTGCATGTGCGACTCCTTCTTCGGGTTGATGCCGCACGTTTTGTCGAAAGCGAACTTCATCGTCTTCGCATCCGCGGATTCGAGCACCATGCCCGGCCGGTTGCCCATCACGCAGTAATGGGTCAGCGCGAGTTTGCCGTCCTTGTCGTAATACATCGTCGTCATCTCGTTCGGCGTGCCGGCGAACACCTTCTCTTCCAGCACGGTGCCGCCCGCCATGAGCCGGTAGTTCGACACCATCTCAATCGGCCCCTCCCCCATGTCGACCGTCCCTTTCCACGTTCCCACGAGGGATTTCATGCGCTCGAATTCAGCCGAGGCGGGCTTGGGTTTTGGCGGTTCTCCCGCCGAGGTGATGACAGCGCTGCACAGCAACAAGGTTGCGACGAGGATGAGGTTCTTCATTTTCATAGGCTTGTGTATCTTTGGTTCAGTTCAGGTTTCACTGCATTTCACCTCTACAACGATCGAATCCCCGCCCGAAGGACATCCGCCTCGATAAAAATTTTCCGACTGATTTCACGCCGCTGACCAAAACGCCCGCCCCTTCGATTCCCGCCGCTTTACAATCCAAGCCAGCACAATTGACAATTGCACGCTTGCGACGAAGGACGCCCAGGGGCGAGGCTGCGAGTCGAACAGCGGAGTGTTTGAGTCCATTCACTCGCGTTGTGGAAAATCAAACCACGCTGCACATGAATCTCGCCTCGATTATCGCCCCGCGCTTCCATCGCCGAATCCTTCTCCCGCTTGCCCTGCTCGCTCTCGCTTCAATTTCCAGCGCCGCGGATGCGCCCGCGAAATCCGGGTCACAGGATAAAGCGTCGCCGGCCACGACCACGGTCAAGCCGGCCGCCGGGCTGACCAACTTCCTCATCTTCCGCAACAACCGTTCGTGGAATCGCAAGCCGGACTTCGAAGATTCGCTGACGGAGCTCGGATACAAGTTCGACGTGAAGACCTCGGCCGAGATCAGTTCCACGGACCTGTCCAAGTATCGCACGATCATCATTCCCGGCTCGCAGCGGAAGGACGACTTCTATGGGCAATACATGGAGAACACCGAGGCATTTGATCGCTATGTGACTGGTGGCGGGACGCTGCTGCTGGAGCTGAATGGCGCCGAGAACTCAAACCTTCCCCTGCCCCGCGGCGTGCGCATGGCGCGTCACGGCGCGAAGGAGAATTCGATCATCCTGACGAATCATCCCCTGGTGGACCCGCTCGGCGGACAGCCCATTCACGCGAGCTACGCCAGCCACGGATACTTGGAGGGCACGCCATCGGATGCGCTGGTTCTCGCGACGGAAATGGAGGCCGGAAAACCGCTGATGAACAAGCCGACCTATGTCGAATACACTCACGGCAAGGGGCGCGTCATCGCTGCATGCCAATGCTTTCATGATCAGGACGGCTCCGGCCGAGGCATCCTGATGGAAACGGCCATCGTCTACACCGCGGACCGACAATGGTTCGCGCCGAAGAAGTAGCTGAGAGGATCCGGCGGCAACGGACTGTGATTCGCAGATAGGCCTTACCCGCGCCTACTCGACGCACGCGTTACACCAGCACATCCTGAATCACATCGCCATGCACGTCGGTGAGACGACGATTCGCGCCGTTGTGGCGGAAGGTCAACTTCTCGTGATCGATGCCGAGCAGATGCAGAATCGTCGCGTGGAGATCGTAGCAGTAGGCGCGACCGAACTTCGCCTTCCACGACCATTCATCGCTCTCGCCATACGCCACGCCGGGTTTGATGCCCGCGCCCGCCAGCCATGACACCGAGGTGCCGCCATTGTGATCGCGACCCGTGCTGCCCTGGCTGAACGGCATCCGACCGAACTCCGTGCTCCAGATCAGCAACGTGTCTTCGAAGAGCCCGCGCGATTTCAAATCCTTGATTAACGCCGCCACGGGCTTGTCCGTCGTAGCCGTCATCGGCGGAAGTTCCTTCTGGATGTTCGCGTGGTTGTCCCAATTACCCGTCGGCCCGCCCTGCCCGCTCCAAACCTGCACGAAGCGAACGCCGCGCTCGATCATCCGCCGGGCGAGCAGGCAGCTGCGGCCGAAATCTTCCGTCACCTTCTCGTCGAGGCCGTAAAGCTTGCGCGTCACTTCCGTCTCGCCGGAGAGATCGAGCGTCTCCGGCGCGCTGAGCTGAAGCTTCGCGGCGAGCTCGTAAGAGGCGATGCGTGATTCGAGACGCGAATCGCCCGAGGAACGTTCCAGATGCCGGCGGTTGAACTTGTTCAACAGCATCAGACCATCGCGCTCACTTTCCTTCGTGATGTATTTCGCCGACGCGGGCGGGAAGAGATCGTGAATGGGATTCGGCGCACTGGGCTTGATGATCGTTCCCTGGTGCGACACCGGGAGGAAGCCCGAGGAGAAGTTGCCTTTTTGGTTATACGGCAGCCCCTTCGAGTCCGGCAGCACGACGAACGTCGGAAGATTCTCCGTCAGGCCGCCCAGCGCGTACGACACCCACGCGCCGAGGCACGGGAAGCCGGGCAGGAGAAACCCGGTGTTCATCATGTAACTCGCCGGCCCGTGGACATTCGTCTTCGACGCCACCGCCATGAGGAAGGCGAGGTCGTCCACGCAAGTCGCCACGTGCGGATACATCGAGCTGACCCAGCGCCCGCACTGGCCGTGTTGCTTGAACTCGAACGGGCTCTTCAGCACCTCGCCCGGCACACTCGTCGCCGCCTCGACGCGCTGGCCCGGCACTTCGAACTTCTGTCCATGGCGCCGCGCGAGCTCGGGCTTGTAATCGAAGGTGTCCATCTGGCTGACACCGCCGTTCATGAAGAGCTGGATGATGCGCTTCACCTTCGCGCGATGATGAATGCCGCCGTTCAAATCCGCGCGCGGCTTCAACAACGAATCCGCCGCAAGCAATCCGTGTTGACCGAGGAGATGAACCATCGCCACGCCACCGAGCCCGCCGCCGAAACGCCAGAGGAAATCCCGGCGCGATGGAAGCGGCGCGTTGAACCCGGGCGATGTCGGCTGGTCGCTCATTTCTTTTCCGCGGCAGAGGTGTGGTCGTGAACAATCTTCCAGCCGTCCGCCGTTTTGCGGAAGAGCAACGTGAAGAGACCGGAGGGCTCATCCTTCTCGCGCTTCAAATGCCAGCGACCGAACGCAAGCGCGGTGTCTTCAGACGCCACCGTGATGTCGAGGTCCGAGAAGGTCAGTTTGCCCATCGCGGCCTTGTCCGCATAGGTGCGCTGGTAACGTTCCATCACGGATTGCCAGCCCAGCGTGAAATTGCCACCTGACGCGAAACGGGTCGTGGGCGCCTGATGATACCCGCGCATGAAGCGCTCGATGTTGCCCGCGTTCCAATCCTTCTCCTGCTCATCGAGCACCGCGCGAACAGCCGCCTGAATCGCCGTGGCATCCGCCGCACGGGCCAGCGGCGTGAACAACAGCAGAAAGGCGAACAGGATGGAGGAGACAGACGAGGAGTTCACGCCCGCAGCGTGGCGCAAGTGGCGGAGGGAGGCAAGGCTGGCTGAGTGCCTTTGAGACATGCCCTCCACCCGAAAAAGTGGACCGTCCAAACTGACTCAACCCGTTCGTTTAAGTCGTGCTGTCTGATCATAGACAACCATGCTTCCACTGAACAAATGACTCGGTGGGCACGCGCCGAAAATCTCCACCTGCATATGCGACTCGAATGACCTCCTCCGCCAGCGGCGTCGAGAGAAGGCAGTGCTCGATCTTCCGTGAGCGTGTATCCAAAACCTCGGTGTAGAAAACACCCTCCTCGCTACGGAACTGCAAAATCACATGCTCACTCAACTCTATGCCAAGAAAGCCCTCATCGCCGTGGATGCCGGCAAAGAGGCGAAGCGCCTGCTCGAGCGAACGCTCAACCGCAGCCTCAGCAGCAACGTCGGGCTGTCGGTAACTGCCGTGATGGAACACTCTCATTGTGGCCCGGTCGCGTTTCTCGAATGCACGGGAATCCTATCTGCACCCGCTCTGCCAGCGATCCGTTCCAATGCGTCCTCAGCTTCCTCATGGATATACCACCAGCCTGGGCAAACGTCGGGGCCTGGTTTGCTAAGCTCGCTCAGGAAAGGCACTGCACGCTCGCACTTGAGCACACCCAGACCGTAGCAAGACCAGAATCGGAGAACCAGCGACGGCGACTGCAGCAGGCTAATCATCAAGTCCTCCGTTTTCAGACGAACCTCGGGCCTACCGCCGTCGTCTCCCAAATGCATCGCCAACCCTTCGATCGCCTGGCCCCGAATCACATCTTGCTCTCGCGGATCACCGGCGCATTCCAGCAGCGGCACTAGAGCAATGGAGTCGCGATGCCAACTCAACGCATACGCTGCCGCCTCTCTGGAATAAGGGTTCTCGGCGAAGCGCAGGACGCGGCTCAATTCCGTAACCACATACTCACCCGGAACGTCCGCAAGCAGCTTGGACGCTTCACATGCATCCAACTCGGTTCCGTGTTGGACCTGTTGGATAAGGGTGTCTACGTGAGGTGCTGACATAGGTGCCTACTCCCAGCTCAGATTGAACCGCAGCCTACAGTTAATCGCGGAGGAAACCTCTCGGTTCATATTTCGAAGATATCGACCTTGATCGAGCTGTCCAGCGCGGGTTTTGGTAATCGGGCGGGGAATTACAACTTCACCAAAATAATCGTCTTCCGCGTTATCAGGCACGGCTACGCGCCCAATCGCGTGCCCAACGCCAGCGGATTACCGGCCAGAAATTCCTGCGCGCTCAAGCGTCGACCGCCTTCGCGCTGGAGCTGGGTGACGCGTAACGCTTGTTCGCCGCACGCGATCACGACGCCGTTCTTGTCCGCGTGAAGAATCTCACCGGGCACGCCCGATCGATTCGGCTCCACTTCGGCCAGCCAGATCTTCAGCAGCCGCGTCGCGCCGTCGGATTTCAGGTGTGTGTATGCTCCCGGCCAGGGCGTGAAGCCACGCACGCGATTCCACAGCACGCGCGCAGGTTGCGACCAGTCGATGAGCCCGTCTTCCTTCGAAATCTTCCGCGCGTAGGTGGCGCCTTCAACCGGCTGCGGCGTGGGAACGAGCTTGCCCGCGGCGTAATCGGGAATCGTCTTGATGAGCAGCTCACCGCCGAGCTGCGCCAGCCGGTCGTGCAAGGTCTGCGCGTTGTCTTCCGGGAGAATTGCCGTCCGCGTCGTGCTGACCATCGGCCCGGTATCGAGACCCGCGTCCATCTTCATGATGGTGACTCCGGTCTCCGCGTCGCCGTCGAGAATCGCCCATTGAATCGGCGCGGCGCCGCGATACTTCGGGAGCAGCGAGGTGTGGATGTTCAGGCAGCCGAGGCGCGGGATATCGAGCAACGATTGCGGGAGGATTTGTCCGTAGGCAGCCACGACGATGAGGTCCGGCTGGAGAGAGCGCAGTTGCGCGATGAAGTCTTCGTCCCGGGCGCGGCGCGGTTGGAGCACCGGCAAACCTTCCGCCAGTGCGAGTTCCTTCACGGGCGTGGGCTGAAGCTTCATGTCGCGTCCCTTCGGTTTGTCCGGCTGGGAGACGACGGCGATGACCTGGAGGGATTTCTCGCGACAGAGCGCGCGCAGGCTGGCGCACGCGAGGTCCGCAGTGCCCATGAAGATGATTCGGAGTGGAGGCATCGGACGGCGTCCGTCGATTCAACGACCGCGAGCGGTGGAGTTCACCACTTGATCTGCGCGATGATGTTGAGAATCTCGCGCAGAACGTTCAGCGGCGATTGGGTGGCGTCGATGGTGTGAACCAGCTCGGGGCCGTAGAAATCAAGCACCTGCTTGGTTTCGCGCTCGTAAGTTTCGAGGCGCTTCTTGATGACTTCGAGGTTCGCGTCATCGAGACGGTTTTCACGGAGCGCGCGGCGCTGGAGGCGTTCGATCATCTTGCTCTGGTCGGAGCAGTGCAGGAAGAACACGGCGCGGACATCGAGCGTGTCCTTGAGCATCTCGGCCTGGTGCGCGTTACGCGGGATGCCGTCGAGCACGAGCGTGTCGTGGGCAGGATTGAATTCGCCATCGAGCGTGCTGGCCTTGATGTTCTTGGCCCAGAGCTCAATGGTCGGCTCGTCGGGCACGAGCTGGCCCTTGCTGGAGTATTCGATGAAGAGCCGGCCCATGCGGTCTTCAATGCGCAGGTTGCGGAAGGCATCGCCGCAAGCGAAGTGGAAGAGGTTCGGGATGGAGCCGAGAATCTTGCCCTGGGTGCCCTTGCCGGATCCGGGCGCGCCGAACAGCAGGATGGTGTGATACTTGATATTCTTCAGCTCGGTCTGGCTCATGGTACGAAAGTTTGAATGGTTCAGGAACCGCGGGGACGAACCTGGATTTCCACGATCTCGCCGAACGGCACAATGACGTCGGCAGTCGCGCCGCCCTTCTGGACCTGCACAATGACTTCATTGGCTTCCACGCGGGTGAGGTGCGTGGTGACATACTCGCCACGGGCGGACTTCACGTAGATCTCCTTGTCCTTCTCCGCGTCGCCCGGCACAGCTTTGAGGAAGCCGGAGAATTTGGTTTCGAAGAAGCGCCGGTTGAAGGTGGTCTTGCCGCGCTGATACACAGTGACCTGGGCCTGGGCGGCGGCCGCTTCCTGCGCCGCTTGTTCCTCGGGGGTCGGCGCCTTCGAGCCGGGATGCACGTAGGAAAGCTGCGTCACTTCGCCGCCGTGTTCGGCCATGGATTCCGCGCCCAATTCGTCGAGGCTCTTCTGAATTCTCGTCGGCAGACAGAGGAAAATCACCGGGCCGATCACCGGCGCCACCGCTGCAATGCCCGCCACCATGCCAGGATGGTAATTGCGGAAGATTCCGATCTCGAAGCCCGCATAGATGTTTCCGGCGTAAACCAGGAGCAACAACACCAGCGTCAGCGTGGAGGAAAACAGCGACCCCATTCCAGCCTTCGGATCCGGGCGTTCCATCCGGGGATGATCCTTCAGTTTGATGACGGGCGCGGCCGCCTTCTCAGCGTCGGCTTCGTCCTCTTCGAGATAAGGTTCAACAAACGCCTTGGACTTGGGCTGGAGCTTCAGGAACTCCTTGAGGGCTTCCTGGGTAAAATTCGTCCACCCGACACGGTTGGCAAAGCTGCCGTCCGCCTTTCTCACCACCAAGCCCTGTGCGTTGGGGGAAATCGGGTCCCCTTCGAGAGTTGTTCCGTCGGTCAGGGCAAACGTCGCCGCCCGTGCGCAAAGAACCGCACCGACAGACAAAACAACCACAGCCAACACAAGAGCGAACCGGCGAATCATGCGGGTTGGATAGCAAAGGGTATGGGGCAAAGGAAGGAAATTTCCTCGGCAACCGGCATCAATTGAACACGCCAGCGCAAAAGCCTTCTCACGACCGCACGAGACCAAGTTCATCCGCCAGCTCTTCGATGGAAAAATTAGGCCGTCGAGCCAGCAACACATCCGCCGCAGCGCCGTGTTGCCAGACGCCAAATCGCACCGTGAACACGGGATCCTTCTGCAAGGCGGACTGCGCCAGCAACCCGCCCAGATACCCGGCCAGCAAATCGCCGCTGCCACCTTGAGCCAGGTGCGGGTTCCCGGAGTTGTTCACGTAAATCTCCTCGCGTCCCCGGCCCATCATCGTCTGATGACCTTTGAGCACCACGATGGCATTGCCCCAGCGCCGCGAGAGCTCGCGCACCGCCATCACGCGGTCCCGCTGCACTTCGGCGACCGAGCATTGCAGCAACCGCGCCGCTTCACCGGGATGAGGCGTCATGACGCGCAGGGCGTCCGTCGGACACGGCCCGTCCGGAAGCCAGTCCAGCGCGCTGGCATCCGCTACGATCGGTAACGGCGAATCCTGCCAGAGACGGCGGATGGAGCGCTTGAAGCGATCTGACAATTCGGAGAACGCCAGCCCGGGACCGACAACGATCGCACTGCACGAATCTGGCAACATGAAATCCTCCGGTCCCGCGTAAACCATCGCGGCCTGCAATTGTGCTGCGATGGGCATCCTGACCGCCTCATGGGCGATGACGGTGATTAATCCCGGCTGCGCCCGCTGCGCTCCACGCGCCGCCAAAACCGCCGCACCGTGATAACCCGGACTGCCGGCGACAATCGCCACGTGTCCAAAGGTACCCTTGTGCCCGGCGATGGGACGCTTCGGCGGAAAGCCGGCGAAATCCCCGGCGGCCGTCACGTTGATGTCCGTCGTAAAAGGATAAGGCAGCAGCCCGATGTCGCTCGCGACTTCGAGCTTCCCGACGAAGCCAACGGCAGTGGTCTTGAGCAATCCTTGTTTCACCGCGCCAAAGGTCACGGTGCGTTCCGCGCGAATCGCCACGTCGAGCGGCAAGCCGGTGTCGGAGTTCAAACCGCTGGGGACATCCACTGCGAGAATTGGGACGCCCGATTCATTGATGCGTTCGATGAGGTTCATCCACGCCCCGGACAGCGGGCGGTTCAAGCCAATACCGAACAAGCCATCGACGATCAGCGCGGGCTTGCGTTCCAGCAGCGCCGGCAACTGACGCAGGCAATCTTCCGGATCGACTACTCGGATCAACTCTCCCCTCCGACCTCGAATGAACTCGCACCCGTACGCGGCGTCATCGCCGTTGTGACCCTTGCCAGCGAGGAACAGGACGAGATCGTTCTCCTTCGACATCTGCTCCGCCCAACGCGCCACCAGCGCGCCAGCCGTGCGCATCACAGCATCTTCCGTGACGCCGGAAGTCCAGGTGACCTTTTCCCACTCGCGCATTTGCGCGACAGTGACAACGGGTGCGGGCATGCCCGAAGGCTACGACGCTCGCGGCGCGTTGGAAGAATTATTCTGCGCGACCGAATCGACCGGTCCAAACCCGAACCAGCGCGCAATCAGGCTCGCCGGAAACGCCACGCGGGCAGATTCGTATTCCGCGATCGCCCGAGCTCGGTCCGGCGCCACCCGACAACGCTCTCGCAACGAGGCCAGGCGGTTCTTCGTTCCGTGCAGGAAGACGAATCCGAAGAAAATCGGAATGACACTGCAAATCAGGGCGAGGATCAGAATCTTCACGGCAATAGTTTTTACGCCCGGACTCGAAGCCGGGCTGGAGTCGATCTTGTACGTCGCCACTGAAAGCGCAAACGAGATTTCATCCGCCGTGGCGCCGGGAGGTTGCTGGCTCGGCTCGGAAGCCCGCGGTTTGACTCGCCGGATTCAGGGCGATACGCTGCCACCATGATCGATGTCACCGAGATCCAGCCCGGCGTGGACCGTTTTCAAGTCCGCAAGCCGATGCCGCCCGCGCAGTTCGACGCGCTCTCCCGCGAGATTCTCGCGCTGAAGAAGAAGCTCAACGCCGTCATCCTCGCGCACAATTATCAGGTCGGCGAAATCCAGGACATCGCGGATTACGTCGGTGATTCCCTCGGCCTCGCGCAACAGGCGGCCAAGACCAGCGCGGATGTCATCGTCTTCTGCGGCGTCCACTTCATGGCGGAAACGGCGAAGATTCTGAACCCGAACAAAATCGTCGTGCTGCCGGACAAGGACGCCGGTTGCTCGCTCGAATCCAGCTGCCCCGGCCCCAAGCTCAAGGCGCTGCAGGATACGAACCCCAATTTCTACACCGTCACCTACATCAATTGCAGCGCGGAGGTGAAGGCGCTCAGCGACGTCATCTGCACCAGCGGCAACGCAGTGAAGATCGTCAATGCCGCGCCAAAAGATCGCGACCTGCTTTTCGTGCCGGACGAAAACCTCGGCTCGTGGGTGATGGAGCAGACCGGTCGCCCGATGACGTTGTGGAAGGGCAACTGTTACGTCCACGTCGAGTGGACCCACGCCAGCATCTCGCGCATCCGCCGCGAGTTCCCGAACGCGCCGCTCGTCGCGCATCCTGAATGCCCGAAGGCCGTGCGCATGCTCGCGGACGAAGTTTGCTCGACGGAGAAGATGGTCACCTACTGCAAGCAGGCCAAGTCGCCGCAGATCATCATCGCGACCGAGGCTGGCATGTTGCACCGGTTGCAGAAAGAATGTCCCGACAAGCAGTTCATCCCCGCGCCAACGGACAACTGTCGCTGCAACGAGTGCCGGTTCATGAAGATGAACACGCTGGAGAAAGTGCTCGATTGCATGGAGAACCTCGGGCCGCGCGTGGAGTTGAGCCCGGAGATCATCCAGCGCGCGCGCCTGCCGATTGAGCGGATGCTGGAGATTTCCGCGCGGCCGTAAAACCGCGGTGAATTTTAGCGGGAGAAAACTTCAGCCACGGTCATCACGGACGGCACGGATTGCTACGGAACCCGGGCCGTGCGCGACAGCCGTGGCTTGAAAAGCGTCATCGCGGTTCGTCCATCCTTGGAGATTCCCTTTCCGCCACGAAAAGCCGCGAACTGTAGAAAGCGTTACTGCTCGGCAGTCTTCTTCAGGCCCACCACCGTCGGCACCACCGTCAACACCTCAGCGCGCGGAGTAATTGGGAGGCTGGGTGTCACGGGCGTGACCGGAAGCCACTCCACCGTCGCGGGCTTTGGCGAGACCGCCGTGGCCGGGGAGGGTTCGGAGACTTCGGTGGATGGCAGGAACTGCTTCGCGAGAAGATACACAGCCAAACCGGTCAGACACAGCACCAGTCTGAAGACATTCATGATACGACTTACAACTCGGACAACCGCACGAACAAACAACCGTCGGGACACAGATGAGACATCAGGGAGCGGCGCCTGTTCAATCTCAATCTCAGGTTCTGGCAAGCAGTTGGGTGGCCCCGGCGGCCCTGGCCTCGCGGAGCGAGGCAACGAGGGTAGCCGTGGACTTCAGTCCACGGAACTGGAGCCAACGAGAGTCTTGAGTCGCGGAGCGACGACTGAACGGGCTCTCCAACTTGGCTGGATTTCAAGCGTCGCTCCGCGACGCGTTGATATCAATTCTCCGCACCGTGGGCTGAAGCCCACGGCTACCGTCGACTGGTCGCTCTGCGACCCGGGAAGGCAACGGAGGGAAGGTTTAGCCGGGAAAACTGCGAAGAGCTTCAATACTCAATGCGGCCGGGAAGCGTCAGCCACTCCTGAAACGCGGGTAGCGCCTCGTCGCGAAGCAGCTGCGTGGTCGGCAGGTTCCGGTCCTGTACGGCCTTGGGAATCTCCGTGTAGAGCCATTCGTCATCGAATCCGACGGCGGCGGCATCCCCGCGCGACGCCGCGAAATAGAGCCGGTCGAGGCGCGCCCAGTAGATGGCCGCGAGACACATGGGACACGGCTCGCAACTGGAGTAGAGTTCGCAGCCTTCCAGCCGGAACGAGTTCAACGCCGCACACGCCTCGCGAATGGCCACGACCTCGGCGTGCGCCGTGGGATCGTTCGAGGAGGTCACCTGGTTCCAGCCGCGCCCGATGATTTTGCCATCCTTCACAACCACCGCACCGAACGGCCCGCCGCAACCAGCGCGCATCTTTTCGAGCGAGAGCCGGATGGCTTCGTGCATGAAGGTGGTATGCATGCAAACTGATCTTCAATGACTGTCAAAGATTTCTCTTACCTTCCGAGATCGCACCAAATACTGATGCCAAACTCCCGTAAACACCGCCACAAATAAGCCCATCATCACAGCCTGTTGCATCATTGGGTCCGATAACTCTCGCGGCAATTCCGCAAACAACGGGATGCTAAAAGCCGCGGCGATTCGAAGCGACGCCCCGGCCAACAATGTGATTTTGGCTCGCGCCAACGTACCGCGTTCCCGGCGATAAAGAAGCCAAGCTGTATAAGCCCAAGTAGCGATGCCAGCCCCACCAAGGATTTGAAAAGCAATCGTAGCGGCACGAAGTGCAGGGTAGTCTGAAAAGTAAGGCGCATACGCTGTCGCAACCTCGCCTAAGTTTCTGACCCCGCCACCGATCCAAATCAATCCGATCCAAATGATCAGCAAGACCAGCCATCCCGTGAGTTCCTTGGGCTGCATACGAGGCTAAGCATGGGTTCCGATCACCCCTTCAGCCCCAGCCCGAGCTCCTTCTTGCAATACTCAATGCTCCGCTCGATGTCGCCCTTCTGATATTCCTGCTCGGCCACTTTGCGATCCACGCCGGCGGGAGCCTTCCACGTGTCGCGTGGCTTCCCTTTCTTCGCCAGCGCCACGAAGCGCGCAAAATCAGACGCCTTCGCCTTCGGCCACACCTTCCAGAAATCCGCCTTGAGATACGGCAGCTCACGGTTGAAGCCGGAGATGGTTTCGATGTGGACCGGCACGTTCGGACACAGCTCCGCGAAGCGCGCGAAGTAAGTCTTCAGGTCCATCGTCCCCTCGCCCATCGCCGTCCATTGCACGGTGGCGCCGTTCGCGGATTCCCAAATCGCTGAATCGCGCAGGCTCGTGGTGAGCACGTAGGGCGCGAGCGTTTCGAGGCTCGCCAGCGGATCTTCCATCGTCCACGTCGCGTTGCCGGAGTCCATGTTCGCGCCGACGTAATCCTTGCCCGCCGCCTCGATGAGCGTCACGAGTTCCCACGCCTGCATGTCGCCTGCGTGATTCTCCACCGCGATCTTCACACCGGCGTCCATCGCGCGACTGCGTTGGCTCTTGCAAACCTTCACCGTGTCCTCGATGCGCGCCTCGATGCCGCCGTCGGTCTTACGGTCGTCGCCGTTGCCGAGCACCACGCGCAGCACGGGCGAACCGAGCGCCTTCGCCATGCGCAGGCCGAGCGCGAGATGTTCCTCGGCGTTTCCCCATTTGTTTCTGTAGCTCTTCGAGGTCGGGCAGATGCTCCAGGTGCCGAGCTGGATTTGCAGACCGTGGTCCGCGGCCTTGCTCTTCAAGCCGGCGAGATAGCCGTCCTCGAAATTCTCGAAAGCGTCGAAGTCCGTAATGAAGAGCGAATCGGTCTTGAGCTTCGCTGCGTAGTCGATGAGCTGCGGCGCCTTCCAGCCCATGGCGCGCACGGCGAAGTTATCGAGCCCGAGCTTGATGTTCCGTTTCGGTGCCGGCTGCGCGAAGGCCGGCCCAGCCACAGCGAGCGCGGCGGTGGCGGCGGAAAGGGTTTTCACGAAATCGCGGCGGTTGGAGGAAAGAGTCGTTGATTGCATTGCGGCAAACATTCAAAGGCCGCGGCTGGCTTGCCAAGCCATTTTTCCGGGCTCCAAACGGGAGCGGTTTGATAGGACTCGAATTCAACCGCAGATAAACTCCGGCAAACACGAATTAGGAATGAGACACGCATTTCACGAATTGGCACGAAGGGAGAAATCCTAATTCGGGGAATTTGTGTCTACTCCGCCTTCATCGGTGTTTGTCGGTGTTCATCCGTGGTTTCTCCCTCTCATCCGCAAAAGGCCCGACAAAAAAGTTCCTCAAGTGATTCGATGCCGCACCGTTCACGACCATATGAATGGCAATCTCTCTCCCTTCGGGGCCTGTTCACTGCAAGACCAGCCGTCGGACGCTGCCGCCCCAAACGGCTCCCGTCTGACCATCATTCTCGCCGACAACGATCCGGCCACCCGCCGCTCCCTCGCGGAAAGCCTGTCGCGCTTCCACTGCCTCGTGCTCGAATACTCCACTGGCGTCGAGGCACTCGAAGCCGCGGCGTGCGAAGAACCCGACGCGTTGGTCCTAAGCACGCGCCTGCCCGATACCGACGGCCTGAGCGCCATCGCTGATCTTCGTTCGACCCCGGAGGCGACAACCCTTCCGGTGGTCGCGCTGGCACCCGCCGCCGCAATCGAAGAACGTGACGAGTGTCTGGCCGCCGGAGTCGCCGGGTTCTTTGCAAAGCCCGCCAGTGGCACCGAGGTTCACTGGGCCATTCTCCGCGCGCTCCAGGGCAACCTCCAGCAAACCGCTTCTCCCGCGACGGAACCCGAAGCCGACCTTCCCGAGGCCGCTTCGTTTTGAGGGAGCATCTTCTTAGTTCCCGACCACTGTCACCACGGGCGGATTCGCGTAGTCGTTCCACAAGCGATCCAACTCCGCCTTGTCCGGCGCGCCGTCGTGAACAACAAATCGATACTGCGCGACAAATTTTTCTCCGGGTTTGATCGCCATGTCGCCGGCTTGTTGCGGCGCGAAGTTGAAGAACGGTTCCGTGGGATGCAATCGCATCGGCTGCGGCGCGCGGAAATTATCCGGATGACACAAGATGGCGATGCCGACACGTTCGCCGTCCAGCATTCCACCCATGTCACACCAGCGGCCACGGGTCGTGTTGCCTTTCACCCGATCCGTCTCGCCTTCTGACGTGAGGAAGAGCGCCTTGCCCTCGCCGTTCCACGCCCAATTCCCGCGCAAGCCCACCCCGCCATAGCGATACTCCGGCAGCTTCAATTCCTTGTCCGTCGCGCACCGATGTTCGGTGACGAGATCGAAAATCCAGTGCCGCGAACCGGCTTTCGGCGCGAATGCCGTGACCCGCCACGTCTCGTTCAACACCGTCACCGGCTGGCCGCTCGTCAAATCCACGTAGCGGTGACGCGCGCGAAATCCCCCATGCACCGCGCCGCTCCATGTGCGGTCCACGGACTCAAATTCCACCCGCCCCTTGCCGTCGCCCATGTTCCAGAAGTCCGGCTTGCGACCGTCAAACACCGTGCTCGTCCACGCCCACCACACACCGTGATGATGCACATGGTTGGGAGGAAAATCGTCCGTCACGACTTTGCCCGAAGGCGTCGCAATCGGATGCAGGTAACCGCCCCGTTTAAAGATCGGCTTGATGTCCGCCCGCGGAAAATCTCCCGGCTCCGCCTGATACGCCATCCACGGCCGCGAGTTCGCCGCCACATCGCCAGCGCGAAACGCAAGGGTCGTTCCCGCCCGTTCCACCTTCACTCCGGCCTGCACGGCTGCGGCGGTGGAAGTCGAAGCCGACGCGATCTCGAAATCTGCAGACGCACCGGCGGCGAGTTTCTCGACGACGAAATGCACCAACCCGCCTTCGCCCAACTGCGATGGCACCACGGCGCCGGCACGCTTCACGACGACGGCGGGGGCGTTTGAAATTCCGGGATGCAGTGACGAGACGGCGACATTCTGGCGATCAAACTCTCCGGCAAAGACCCGAACCGTCACCGTTGATGACGCCGCCCGTCCGGAAGATTCGGCGAGCAAAGCCGCGGCGCAAAGCGTGAGACAAGGAAGGTTAAGCCGGTGCATGCAACCTGTTTGCGCCTCACTTCGTGCCGAGTCAAGCTTGCCGGTCGACGGAATTTTTTCACCAGCATCCTGCATTCAGAAGGCGCCTTTTGTCCGTGTTTGACCCGACATTGGGCTAATTTTACTAAGTCTTGCTACTTGGCAGGGAGTCAGCTTACAAACCGGCCATGAAACGAACCGACATGGATAAGTCTATTCGAACCGCCGTTAACTTCATCACCATCTCCGCTGCAATTACAGCCCTGGTTCCCACTGCCACCGCGCAGGTCGCGAATCTGGACTCCGCGCCGCAGAACGTGTTTGAGAACGAAAGCGAGGAATCGCTCGCCAAGTATCTCAGCCTCGGCCCGGTGAGCGTGCGCCCGCACTTGAACGTCAGCGCGTATTACGATGACAACCTGACCCTCAAGGATGGACCCGAGCTGGAAGATTTCGTCTGGCGCATTTCGCCCGGCGCATTGTTTGGCGCTGGCGAATTCCGCGACAAGGGCAACTACGTCACTCTCGACTACACTCCCACCGCCGCGTTCTACACCAAGTACAGCGAATACAACTCGCTCGATCACATGGTGGATTTCAACGCGGGCTGGAAGATGTCCAAGCTCACCCTCGGCATCGGACAATCCTACGAAATCGCCAACGGCAAACAGATCGAAGCCTCGGCGTTTGTCGAACAGGAATCCTTCGTCACCAAGCTGACCTCGATGTACGAGTTCAGCGAGAAGACGTCTGCTGAATTGAACGGCCGCCAGATGCTGATCGATTCCACGGACCGCGTCATCAAAGGTGCCGACACCCGCCTCAACACCATCAACCAGTGGGAAATCGAAGGCTGGGGCAATTACAAGCAGACTGAGAAACTAACCCTCGGTGCCGGCGTCATCGTCGGCTGGCGCGACATCGTCGGGCACACCTCACCTTCCGTTCAGGATGTCGTCGACACGCCGAACCAGGCCTTCCAGCAAGTCGCCGTTCGCTCTGCTTACGACGTCAGCGAAAAACTCGAGGTCAGCGGCTCCCTCGGCCTCTTCTTCTCGCAGTTCCAGGACGGGGATGACAAGGGCCCCACCCTCGTCTTTAACCTCGCCGGTTCATGGCGCCCGCTCGAAAACACCTTTGTCTCCGCCGAGGCTTATCGCCGCGACTTCCCGTCCTACTCCACCGCCGGCCAGACCTACACCGCCACCGGTTTCCGCACCTCGGTGCGCCAGCGTCTGTTCGAAAAATACACCGCCTCCATCGCCACCGGCTACGAAAACTCCGACTACAGCAACACCGGCGGAACCGCTGGCGCGGATCGCACGGATGATTACTTCTGGATTCGTCCCGCGTTCGACTGCGAATTCACCGAGCGTTGCAACGCCGGCGTTTTCTACCAGTTCCGCACCAAGAGCTCGGACAACAGCGCCGTCGAATACTCCAACAACCAGCTCGGCGTTTACACGAATTACAAATTCTAAGCTGCACCTCGTCTGAATAGAAAAGCGCCGGGTTCGCCCGGCGCTTTTTCTTTTTCCGTCAAAACGTTCCAGCCCTCAGCGATTCCCCTTCTCCACCTGCTTGCCGATGAAATCCACCTTTGCGCTCAGCTCCGGCGTGAGGAACTCGTCCGGGTTCCGGATCTGCACCTTCACCTGCAACGTCCCCTTCTGCCGGTTCGCCTCCGGCGCGATCTCCGCCACGTAGCCATCGTACGATTTGTCGGGATACGCCTCCGGACTCACCTTGCACGGTTGATTGCGATACACCTTCGCCAGGTCCGCCTCGTTCAAATCGATCTCCACCTGCAAATCCTTCGGATCGGCAATCGCCACCAGCGCCGTGCTCGGACCACGCGTTCCGCCGAAACTCTGCGGCGTCACCAGCTCGCTGGCGTCCGCCAGTTTCTCCAGCACCACGCCATCGATCGGCGAGCGGATCACCGTCCAGTCCAGATAAGTCTTCGCCAGCTCCAGCCCAGCCTCCGCCTCACGCACCGACGCTCGGGAGGAATCCAGCCGAATCCGCGCATCGTCCAGCGCTTGCTGCGTCTCGATTTTGTCCGCGATGAGTTTCGTCGCCCGGTTGAAATCAATCTCAGCCTTCTCCACCGCCGTGCGCGCATTCGCCAGCCGCCCTTCGGCCTCCTTCACGCGCGCGGCGTACTCCGAGTTATCGAGCCGGACGAGCACCTGGCCGTTCGTCACGTAATCCCCCTTCCGCACGCCGATCCATTTCACCTGCCCGAGAAAACGCGGGCTGATCTCGATGCGCTCGCGATTCACAATGTAACCGCTCACCGTCAACACCGAACCCGAAACCTGCGACGACGATGCCACCGAAGCCGCAGACGCGATCTGGTTGGAGGTGGAGGAAGAAGAGGAAGACACCGCTGCCGCTGCAGAAGCACCCGTGGCTGGCTTCTCCGTCTTGCTGGAAGTCGCTACACCCGGCATCCGCCGCTCGCCCTCCTGTCGCGGCCACGCCCGGTATCCCACCACGGCGGAGATGACCGCCACCACGAGGAAGATGATCCACACCACGCTTTGCGAGCGCGACTTGGCCTCCGGTTCAATTTGCAGCGAACGAAGTTTCTCGGCGTTCATACTTTGCTTCTCAACAGGTCAGACGCCGATTCCGGCGCACGCCAACCTTAGAAGCCGCCCCGAACACCGCAAGCGGAACTTGGCCCACCCAACTTCGTCGCGCACCACCCCGCAGTGGAACTACAACTTGCGCACTTTGATGTTTCGCAAGGCCGCCGTGGTGGACCACGATGCGATGCCGAGCGGTTTGGATTCCTCGACTTCAAGCCGGATCGAAAGGGTGTGACCTTCGGTGGAGACATCGATGACTTTGTCCTCATCGATCCAGGCCTCGATCTTGCCCGGCGTCACGCGCAGTCGAATCGCGTACCAGCGACCGCTCTTGAAGGACATGTACTTCGTGGTCTCGTTGCTCGCGGCGTCCTGCGAGTCAATGCTCGACAAACCCACAACGCCGCCGCCCCAGCCACCGACGATCAGACTGCACGGATCGTTGCCCACGGGAAACGTCAGGCCGCAGAAGAAGTCGCTGCCTTCCACGCGCATTGCGTCGAGCGTGAGCTCGTAATTCATGCGCGGCAGATCGTTTGCATTGGTCAACGTGATGCCCGTCATCTGACCGGTTTCGAGCACGATCGTTCCGTCCTTCACCAGCACTTCGCCATGTCCGGCAAAGTCCGTGACCTTCCATCCCGTCAGCGTCTTGCCGTCGAACAGGCTTTTCACCGTAGCGTTCGTGCTCGCGGTGACGGACGGTGCAGGTTTCGCGGAGGACTTGTCGCCCGTCGCCTTCTCCGCGGCGCAGGAGAGGGCTGCGCAGCCGATCCACGCCACGGCCACGTTCAGCCGGAGCCAGGCTGCAACCCGGCGGGTCGTCTTGTGTTCTGTTGTTGGAATCGTCATTGGCCCGGAGCATGCGCGGAAGACCGCCGGCCGGCCAAGGCAAAATCAGTGTCCGCAGCAGCCGGGCGGCGACGGGATTTTTACACATACCGCCTTGAAAGACGTAACCGTCAGGACGCACGCTACGTCAAAGCAATCGGAGTCTTCATGAGTTTAACGTCCAACTGTTTCAAATATGCCGTGCTCGCCCTCGCGCTGGCCTGCGCGGGTGTGGGATGCAACCGCTCTTCGCGCCACGAGGCGCCCATCACCGGCAAATCCTCCGATCCGGCGGTGACCATGACAGCGCGCTGGCAGGAAGGGAAACGCTACATCTTCCGCGTCGAATCCGTGAACAGCACCCAGGTGCCGCGCAAGAACACCACGCAACTCATACAGACCGAAACGTCCGTCGGCCAGGACCTCGCCTTTTCCGTCACAAACGTGGCGCCGGACGGCAGCCGCGTCTTGCAGATGGAGATTCTCGCGGTGCAAATGCAGACGGGCCGCGATGACAGCATCACGATGAGCTACGATTCCGGCAACCAGGTGATGCAGGTCGAGGACACGCCGCTCGTCCAGCGCCTCCGCCGCTTCGTGGGGCTCAAGCTCCTCTTCCGCCTCTCGCCCGACAACAAGGTGACGCGCATCGACAACGTGCGGGACTTGAATGATCGCCAGTCCGGCGGCGGGAACATTCGCGGAGTCGCGGCGAGCGTCATCGGACGCTGCTTCAACCAGCAATTCTACCGCGAAGTCGTCGAGATGGGCATGTTACCGAAAACGCCGGTGAAGATCGGCGACACGTGGACGGTGGATCGCCCGGCCAACGCCGGCCCGAGCGGAAGCCCCTTCCCGTCGACGTTTACCTACAAGTTCGTGGGCTGGCAGCAACGCATGGGAACGAACTGCGCGCGTCTGGATTTCACCGGTGAATTCAAGCCGGCACCGCCACCAGCACCGTCGCAACCGAAGCCCGGCGACACCAACGCGCCAACCGTCCGACCCGTCGTGAAGGCACCTTCGAACAAGAGCCTCGAAGACAGCGAAATCACCGGCCGAAGCTGGTATTCGCCGGAGCACACGCTCGCCATCGAAACGGTTTACCAGCAGTCGATCACCGCCAAGACGACCACGACTCGCCGCGTTCGTTCAACTTCAGGAACACCTTCCGGAACCAACGCCGTTGAAATCGTGGAACTCGAAGGTGACACCAACGCGCCGCCGTCCACACCCTCCACGACGAACGGTCCGCCGCCGATCGTCAACACCGTCACGACGACGACGCATCAGTCCACCTCGATCAAGCTCATCGAGGTCGAACTGCTCCAGCCGTAAAAGCAAACAGGCGACAGCGTTGCCGCCATCGCCTGCTGCAAAAGAATGGTCCGCCCGGATTACTTCAACTTCGCAAGCGTGTCCTTGATCGCGGCGAAATTCGGCAAATCCTTCGGCGTCGGCGTCTGCTCGCTGTATTGAATGACACCGGCCTTGTCGATGACGAATGCCGCGCGCGCGGAGGTATCACCCACGCCGGCGAGCATCGGGAACAACACGCCGTAAGCCTTGGTGGTTTCCTTGTTCAGATCGCTGACGATCTTGATGCCGATCTTCTCCTTCGTGGCCCAGGCTTCCTGCGCGAACGGGCTGTCCACGCTGATGGCGATGACGTCCGCGTTCATGCCGCTGTAGGCGTTCAAGCCCGCGGTGATGTCGCACATTTCCTGCGTGCAGACGCTGGTAAACGCGAGCGGAAAGAACAGCACCACGGTGTTCTTGCTGCCAAAGTTTTCGCTCAGTTTCACATCCACGAGGCCCGTTGCGGTCTTGGACTTGAGGGTGAAATCCGGCGCTTTTGTTCCAACAGAGATGGCCATAAGTATAGTCAGTTTTTGTTTTTGTTAACCAAAGTGAAGGCTTTATAGAGGCGCCCCATGGGAGTGTCAAACGACGATTCAGCCACGGACGGTTCGATGACATCCATCGCTCCGGCGCGCGCGGAACGAGCTCAGACGGCGAACAAAACGGCTTCCAGACGCGCGAGTTTTCTCTTTTCCCTGACGTGCGTTTTCTCCAGCATCCATGACTTGTTATGGAAATTGTGAACCTGAATGCCGCGCCGCCCTTCATCACGAAGGACGGATCGGAGATTCGCGAACTGCTGGCGTATCGGAATTCCTCGATCCGCAACCAGAGTCTCGCCGAAGCGCGCCTGCCCGTGGGCGCCAGCACCCAGGAGCACTACCACGCGAAGACCGAGGAGATTTACTTCATCACCTCCGGCCAGGGCCGCATGCGCATCGAGGATGACGTGGCCGAAGTGAAGGCCGGCGACAGCATCGCCATTCCGCCCGGCAAGAAGCACAAGCTCTGGAACACCGGCACCACGCCCCTCACCCTGCTCTGCTGCTGCGCCCCGTGCTACGAGCACAGCGACACCTTTCTGACCGAATAATTGATTCCCATCGTGAAACCAAACAACGTCCGGCTCTTCATCAAGACCTTCTGCCCGTGGTGCGTCAAAGCCGAGAAGTGGCTCGACCAACACGGCGTCAGCTATGAAACGCTCGACGTGCTCGAAGACGACGCTGCGATGACCGAGATGGTGAAGCTGTCGAACCAGGACTACGCGCCCGTCATCGACGTGGATGGGAAGATCCTCGCCGACTTTGGCCCCGACGAGCTGGAGGAATGGTGGAAGGAACAAGGTTTTGATAAGAAGTAACCGTACCGATGAGCGCCATTGAAGTTCCCCAAAAGCCTCGCCCGCGCATTCCCGAATGGTTGCGCCTGAAGCTGCCGACCACCGACACCTTCGGCCAGACGCGCAACCTGCTCGACGGCCTGCGCCTGCACACCGTCTGCGAAAGCGCGAAGTGCCCGAACCATTGGGAATGCTGGAGCAAAGGCACGGCGACCTTCATGATCGCTGGCGACCGCTGCACGCGCGCCTGCGGCTTCTGCGCCGTCAGCACCGCCAAACCGCTCGCGCTCGAAGCCGACGAACCTCAACGCGTCGCCGAAGCCACGCGGCGGATGAACCTCAAGCACGTCGTGATCACCGCCGTCGCCCGCGATGACATCGCCGACGGAGGCGCGGAACATTTCCGCCAGACCATCGAAGCCGTGCGCGCCGCGAATCCTGGCATCGTCATCGAAGTGCTCGTGCCCGACTTCCTCGACAAGGACTTCGCCATCGACGCCGTCCTCTCGGCGAATCCCCACGTCTACAATCACAACCTCGAAACCGTCCGCCGTCTCACGCCGGAAGTCCGCTCCCGAGCCACCTACGACCGTTCGCTCAGCGTGCTGCGCAAAGTGAAGGACAAGCGCGGCGACGAGATTTACACCAAGAGCGGCATCATGCTCGGCCTCGGCGAAACGGAGGAGGAACTTCTGACCGCCCTCGCGGATTTACGGGAAGCGAAGTGCGACATCCTCACGCTCGGCCAGTATCTTCAACCGACGCTCAAGCACCTGCCCGTGGCTGCATTCATCCCTCCGGCGAAGTTCGACGAATACGGTGCGCGCGCCCGGGCAATGGGCTTCATCCACGTCGCCAGCGGCCCGATGGTCCGCAGCTCCTACCACGCGGACGACTTCTCGCCGGCCGCCATCGCGTCGCGCACGCTCTGACGTCTCTACGCGATACGCGCGCGGATGCGACAAATGACTTGCCAAGATTTGGTCTGAGCGGAGTATTCCGCTCGTCGCAAGTCTCGTGGAAGCGAGCGTTTCGTTGACTCAACTCGAATCCCAGCCGATACAACTCTGCGAAAGTGACGCCAGCTTAGCTCAGCGGTAGAGCAACGGTTTTGTAAAACGTGGCCCGTCCGCTCAGCTCTGACGACTGGTTTTGGGTCGGAATTTATTCTGAATCGTCCTTTAAGCTGCGGTGGAATGACTTCCGCCGTCCTGCCTTTTCCTCGAATTCTCCAATCGAATCCGGGTGCCTTTTGTCGCTGGACCGATTTGCCCAGCGATTTGCCCACCCTCCGGCAAGAACGACGAAAAAATCTGTTCTTGCCGGACATGAGCGCGAAAGAACGTTTCAGCATCAAATCGTTCACCAACCCCAGCGGTGAGCAGGTTTGGCGAATTCAAGGCCGGATGCCCGATGGCCGCAGGCTTCGGGAAAATAAGAAGGATTACGCGGCGGCGGTCGGTCGCAGGGCTGAACTCGAAATCGAAGCCCTCAACGTCCGCGTCACCGTGAGCCTAAAAAAGACCCGCCTGACGGACGACCAACTTGCCGAGGCCGAATCTGTGTTTACGAACCACTCCCAGTTGCAGCGGGTACGTCTCACCCAAATCGTTGATGAATACTTCCAACGGCATCCCGTTCCGATCACGGACACAACAGTGGCGAATGCGTGTGCCGAATTCATCACCAAGAAGACGGAAAAGAGGCTCCGGCCACGGACGTTGGAAGACTACGAAAGCCGATTGTCGCCGCTCCAGGAGAGGTTCGGCAATCGCACGTTAAACTCCCTGGCCTCCGCCGACCTTGAACCGCTAATCACTAGGCCCGGCAATTCCGCGTACACCACCAACGGGAACCGTCGCGTGCTGCATACGTTTTTTTCGTGGTGCGTGAAAAAGAAGTACATCTCCCTGAATCCCGTCGGCGACATCGAGAAGGCGGAAACTGACGACAAGGAACCAGAAATCCTAACTCTATCTGAAGTAAAATCACTACTGCGGACAGCGGCGGGTCGCAAGAACGGGAAGCTCTTGCCATACGTCGTTCTGGCTGTGTTTTCGGCGCTGCGCCCCAAGGAACTGACGCGCCTCCAGTGGGACCAGATCGACCTCAAGCAAAAACTGATCAGAGTGGACGGACTCGTGGCGAAACGCCGCAAGCGGCGGATAGTGGAGCTTCACAACAATGCGGTGGATTGGTTGCAGGGATGTCAGGGAAAGCCCATCGCGCCCAAGAACTGGCGACGGGACTTCGATACGCTTCGGCGTCTGGCCGGGTTCAGAGGCAGTTATCCAAGGAAAGGCGACGAAGCTCTCAAACCGTGGCCCCAAGATGTAGTCCGGCACACCGCAATCAGTTTTCACTACGCGTTCCATGAAAACGAACACAAGACCGCGAAGTGGGCCGGGCATCTCCCCGATGTTTTGCACGAGCATTACAAGGGGCTAGTTTCGCCGGATGACGCCAAGGATTTCTGGGCGTTAAAACCGAGCGACCTCGACGCCCGAATCATCCAGATGCCAGGGGTCGCATAGAATGATGTCGTGCAGAATGCGGGTTAACTCGATGAAAAAGGCAGTTCTACAGATGCAGCATGAAACACGCTGCATCTCCAAAGAACGTAAGCCAAGTCGCTCTGTCGCCCATAACAGAGCTTGTCGATGGTCGAACCCTGCTAAGTCGGGTCTGGCCAGATGAACGGTCGCGACCCAGCCGTCGCTGGTTGCGGGAACACAAGCGAGCAGTCCCGATCATCAAGATTGGCAGGCGCGAATTATTTTGCCCAACTCAAGTGCTAGGCATGGTCGGCAAAAAATTAACGGTGTGGCCCAGACTTCCGAACGGCAGCCGTCAACAGTCTGCGATGATGCCAGCGCCAGACAATCTGGTCGATGCCGTCCGGTTACTGGAATTGCTCCAGGTCGAGCTTGGGCTCAAGCGGTCACTACGCTGGTTACGCCAGCAGCAACAGGAACGGCGCATTCCACACATTCGCTGGGGTCGAAAAGTCTTCTTTAGCATGGCTCAAATCCGAGCGTTCTTCGACTCCCTTACTTTCAGCACACGCTCTAGCCAAACTTGAAACAGCCTCTGCTTGAATGTCCGCTGAGGCCGAATTCATTCGTCTGCCCCAAGATACAGTACTGAAATCTTGGCGCAGCTTCCTGCCGTTACGCCCGCAATGTGGCCGTGATGATTACGGCCAGGCATCAGGATTTAAGTACTGAAACGGAATGCAAATTCACCCCTGCTATTTGGTGTTCCTGAACTGCGCAGGAAAGGAAAATTAAGTACTAGATGGTCTCTCGGTAACGGAATGCCAAGGAGGCCGAAGTTTATTCCTCAAGCATCTGACGGCTGGCACTGCTCGAAAAACCCGATGCGCCTCCCAAGCAATGCAAGTAACGCGTTTTGAGCGAGATACGTGAGGTCTGAAATAACCTCAAAATTCTTCGACAAAAGATGCTTGCGACGCAGTTCTAAGTACAGTTCTTACCCGCGATCTGTACCGAACGAGCCGTTCCTGCGCGATTCGGCCTGCGACGAATCCCCTGATCTACCCGACCCACGCCAGTATTTCAGGCCATCTACAGCCTCAAAGCATCGTACTGAAACTACGCACGTCGGTCCGTCGTGGTTGCTGAGTCAGGAGCAGCACTACCTCGGATTTCGTCACGAGAAACATTTTTCGGAACTGCGCGGAATTTTTCCGTTCTAGGGACCAGAGACACGGTGTGGCAATTGCACGTGAAGCATGACAGCGAATTCAAACTTTGATGGCGCGGGACGCCCTTCCGGGCGGATGGGTAGTTCTGTCCACGCCTGTTTTCCACAGCCGCGCCGCCTCGTTCATCAGGCATGGACAACAATCAAGACCAACCAACGAACTCCTGAACAAATGCAACAACACAACGACAAACAATCACCATCTGTCAGATTAAAACTTCGGCTGCAAGAGGCGAGATTACCAAGCAGAAAGCTGGAGGCAGAGACGCCACCGCCACCTAGCCGCGTCATACCCTATCTCGTCATCACCGAACCAGCCTGTGGCTTCGGCCTGACCGTCTGGGAGACGCTGCTACCTGTTGCCAGCGACGCGGACGCGTTGGCGCAGCCGCTGGAAGTGGATGCCCTCTGCAAGGCGGGCAGCAAATACGTCGAAAGCCGCGCCAAGATGCACCTGACCAGACTTATGGCGAGGAGGAAAAATCCATGACGAAACAAGAATGGGAGATGTTGGCCCGACCGGCTCTCCAGTACGCCCGAGCCGCCATCGGACAGAGCAGTTTCAGGAAGAAACTTTTCGTCTTTTATTTTCGTCCGCTCGCGGACGCTCCCGGCAGACTACTTACAGCCAGCCGTTTCACTTCCATCCGTTTCGACCGCAAGTACGGCGTGGATTATGAAGACGTTGACATCGTGTTCTATAGCCTGGAGCACCAGCGGGAGACGCTGCGGGAGCTTGGCGGGTTTCTCCGCAGGAACAGAAAGCTGCCGGTTGTTCTGTTCCTCGTCGCGGAATCGTGGGTGGCTCCTACAGGGGCCGACCGGCCCCGTGCCGGCGAAGACCCCTGCCGGAGCGAGGCCATTACGGTGCAGGGCGTCAGTGTTTTGGAGCGGGCCGTAAACGATGATGGCGTCTACCACGCCATGATTCCGATCCGCCACGAGGGCGGACGCATTGTCCAGACCGGCCCGCTGGTGGAGTCGCCGGGTTTGTTCCACGACAAACTGGATTGGTATTTTGCATTGATTAGGGGACTGGCTGTGGGGCTGCCTCCGGCTGCCCTGGAGGGCGTTTTTTGACCCATGAAACGACCTGTCATAGGAAAGGACGTTCATTGCGAGCGGTTGGCCGAGGCGAACTCAGTGCTCGAAGTAGCCACTTACGATTAACCGCCCGATGACTTGAAAAACTGACATGAATCCCCAATTGCGAACTGTGCCGGAAGATGGCACTGACCACCAGTTGAAGGAATGCTTCATCCGCCACATGAGGCCGCAATTCCTCCGCGAGCAGCGGGCTTGGCGGCAGCAACTGCGATTGGACGATGGCTTGGCCGCCCGCTACCGGCGCAGAATTGAGTCCTGGCTGGCGGCGCGTGAGTCGTTCACCAATGGCGAACTCATGGACGCCTTCAAACGGGTGACCATCGAGTGTTGTGCGGACGGAATCATCATCGTCAGCCAGAACAACGCGAAAGGCGAAGCCGCCGATTTCAACATCGATATTCACTTGAGTTTTATCAGGGATGCAATCGCGACAATAGAACACCCAGACAATCAAGGCGGCGACTTTGCTCCAACGGTGGTCTTCCGACGCCGCCTCCCTTCTGATCCTCCTCCTGTGCTACTGGACGACACTTCGATATGAAACATCACTTAAATCTGAGGACCACGAGGTGCGCTACTGGAAATCAACGCCGCACACTCTGGTCGCGAGGCTAGGGCCGGGCAATCTGGGCGGCCGTTTTCGCAGCGGACGTGATGGATACGGACGACTGATCGTACGCGACCTGCTGTACAGTTGCAGATTTTCCATCAAGACCAGTTTTCAAATGACGGAGATGGACATTTTCCACCGTGAATAAATAGCACCACATGACCAGCGAATCATCACCGGGGATGGAGGGGATTGACGTTCATTGCAACGACAAGAAGTGCGCGCACCTCGGCCACGCTGACGCAGAATCTATCCGCCGGGTACGCTGCCCGTGCGGGTATGAGGAATGGTGTTACCGCGACTGCATGGAGGCGGACAGGATCAACAAATGCCCGGAGTGCGGTGGCTCGTGGGTGGGCTTCACCGACCAGCCGGTGTCGGTGCTCATGCGGCTCCAATGTCGCCCCAGGCCGGATTGACCTATGGCCGACGAAGACGAATTTAAGGGGCTGCTCCTGTCGCTCCCCGGCTGCTTGCGGTGCGGGTACGTGGAGTGCGTTGTCGTGAAGTCCGCTTCCACGGCCGTGCGCCTGCCCTACTGCGATCGGTGCTTTTACCGGCTGGACGGAAAGGAAAATGAGAGGCTGTCCACCGAGATGGTGCATCGGCTGCGAACCGAGAGCAGGCAGGCCCGATTGGGTGGTGGCTCCTTGGAAGAAGCAGGCGAGCGGACCACTCGGTGGCTGCGCCAGCAAGAGGCCGAGTTGCGCGAGATTTGCGCCGCTGTCTATGCCGAGGAGGAGTGGTCGTTCGACCACGTGGCGCAGTTGAAAATCGGCCGCCTGGCCGTCCTCCAGGAACGTTGCCAGCTCGTAATCGAGGAGTGGCTGGGCGGCAAGCAGTCCTTCACCTTCGATGATTTTTGCCACGAAATACTCCACCCTTTGGGCCTGTCCTACCATATCTACGAAGGTATGGACAGGATTGACGTTACCTGTAAGGAGGGAGTCGTCTGCACCGCTCGCGGCTGGCGGTGGATGGGCGGCCCTAATGGCGAGCCGTACGCATGTTACCGGAGATGACCACGGATGAGGACAATTTCAAGCGGATGCTACTTGCACCGGAGGAGGACGTAGAGTTGTGCGCCGTCCACTCGTCCATCGGCCGGTGCGAGGACTGCCGTTAGCGGGAGATAGAGTGCCACTTCCGCCGCGGTGAGGGAAAGCTCCATACGACTACTGGCTGCGGAAGACCTCTTCGGCAGTGATTCAGGAACTTAAGTACTAGAAATTCTCGGAGTCAGAAAGCCCAAGAATTCTGTTCTCCAATGGCATGAGCGCAACAAATCGCGGTGCCATACGAATTCAATCAGACTTCTACCCAACGCCAGAAAGCGCGTTCGAACCCCTCATTCCATACCTGCCCAAAGGCAAGTATATCTGGGAGCCAGCCTCTGGCGATGGAAGGCTTATCAGATGGATGGTCGAAGCAGGGTTGGAAGCGGGTGGAAACGATCTTAACTCAGGATACGACTTCCTGGCGGATACAGAGATTTCAGATTGTATCGTTACCAATCCGCCCTACAGCTCGGCGATGGAATTTGCCGCACACGCTGTCCTCCACGCAGATGAGGTCTTCCTCCTTCTCCGAATAAACTTCCTCGGAAGCAAAAAGCGGAAAGCTTGGTTTCAAGCCAATGAACCATCTGCTCTTTTTGTCCTTTCACAGCGGCCATCCTTCACGGGCAGCGGAACTGATGCGACCGAATACGCATGGTATTATTGGGGACCACGACACAAGGGAATCTTTCACTTATGAGCACCAAACAGCGAAACTTGGCAGCTTGGGGACGCCTCCAATAGCCAGCCACGTCCCCGCTCCTGTTCACAGCGGCGGGCCGCGATTTCGCAGTACTTTTCGCTCATCTCGATACCGACGCTCGGTACGCCCAACCGTTTTGCGGCGATCAGGGTCGAACCGCTCCCGGCGAAAGGGTCGATGACTAATCTAGCCTCAGTAACTTCAATTATTCGCTGCATGACCGCCACCGGGATTGGGCATGGATGACTCCAACCATTCTTTCCCTTTGTGACGTTCTTCACGAGATTCACCTCCATCCAGTCGTATGCCTGGGCCTGTTCTCCACGGGCGATGCGCGCCGCGATGCGTTTGTCCTTTGGGTTGCGATAAGGCTGACGCGCTCTCCGAAAATCGGGCTTGATGCCCCACCAGCAGGCTAGGCGAAATTGTCGGGCCGTATTGGCAGGATATACCCAGGCCATGACCTTTTCAGGTCGCTGGCCAAAGACGTTAATGGCGATGTCAAACATTTGCTCCGGATAGTGGATCAAAACGCAGGGCTTGCGGCAGGCGGTGCGAAGCATCGCGTGATATTCATCGAGCGGCAGGTTGTCTTTGAAATCTTCGTATCGCATGTGTTGATTGTACGGCACGTCTGTCGCCGTGAGTCCAGGGGGCAGCAAGGGCAGCAACTTGCGACAATCGCCGTGGTAGATGGTGCAAGCTCCGTCCTGATAATATGGTTTAGGTAACGGGGTTTCATTGGCTCGATTTGTTTTCATCGAGCGTAAGAACAGAAAATTTTTGTGCGATGAGGTCTGCTTGGACGGGATGCCTCCAACTGTTCAAAAAGTAGACAAACTACAGCGCCCTGCCCGTGTTGACGTAGTTACCAACGTGCGCCCGGATCGAAGCACGTGACTTCTTCAAGTTGGACGAGCTGGCCCAGTTGCTCCAGCCGCCGGGCGCGAAATGCGGCCACAGCGACAGTTTGTGGTCTATGACCACAGACGACTTGGGGGCTAACACGTGACAGGCACTTCCGTACACCTTTGGACCGTTGTCCGTTCGATTGAGCGCGAAGCCGAGCCGAGTAATGGCTGTGCGAAGTAATTGGTGAACACCTACACCTCATCATCGATAGCAGCAGAATCTAGTACTAGTCCCAATCAATAACCTCACCCACCGGATATTAAGTACTAGATTTATTACGGTTTTCGGTTTCGTAGACGGAAATCAGCCACTTACTTATCTTCACACCGCTGGGGCTCTCATCCACGGAATTCTGTTCTTCCTCGCGTAGTTAACTTGCGACCAACCACCGCATAGGTGCTCGGTTCGCGAACGCGGTGTGAAAAGCCGCAGAAGACGCGATGCAACAATTCATTGAATCTGGGTGGGCGGCACCCTTCACCGGGACCGGAGGCGCGTCGCTCCGCTTTTCAGCCGCCCACCCTAATCTCCGTTCCGCTTCGACCACCGCTGCCCTTGTAATGAGTGAATACGTTACTTCATTTCCCCTCTTTCATCTGGCTCTCATCACATGACCCCAACTCACTATCCTGCTGACTCCGTCATGTCTCGGCCACGCGTACCGGCTTGCTTGCGTACTGAAGACCGATGGACTCGTGCCCAGGAACTGCGTGATGACAACGCGAAAGCAAGCTGCGAAGCCAATGCCTACGACAATTACTTGTCCGAGCGATACGCTGATGATCCAGGCTTCCGGCAATGGAACTCAAATCGTGCTCTGTACTATCAAGACTTCGATTACCTCCATTTTCACCGGCGTCGGTTCGCTCCACCCATCCCCAAGCATCTCGAAATCATCGCCTCCAAAATCACTCATATCGCCGCCAACGGTGAGGACGGGTACTTTCGCAAACTACAGCGCAATATCGGCTGGACCCCGCACATCGTACCGATGGTTTTCACTCAGCATCCCGTGGTAGACAAACTCGTCCGTTGTGGGCTGTGGTCGAGTGCATCTAACTCCCGGCGTTGCCACCGGACAGACCTCTGTTCGCTCTGTTTGTGGAATGATGTCCTGAAAGTTCAGGTCGCAGCCTTCGGAAAACTTTCCGGCGCATTTCGTCGCGCCAAAAGATGGTGGTCTTTCACACTCTCCTACACTGCCAATTCGGCCAACTCCAAATGCGCCTTCAAGACGCTCGACCGCGATGACCTTGCCTACATCAAGGGCAGATTCAACTCGTCCGGCCTGTACGGCGGGTACTACGACCGGCATCCCGTTGCCTTTGCTGATGAGACCGGCGATCAGTCATGGGCCGGGATGGAGGAAGCTCGCGTTCTCTGGCTCGTCGGCCAGCAGGCCGTGGAAGCCATGTATCCGCAGATTCTTGATGGTTATCGCCTCAAACTGGAAGGGGCGTTCAGCATCGTACCCATGCGCGGCACTTTTCTGCTGCCGCACGTCCATGCAGTCGGCAATTCCTCGGTGGAAGACAACGGAGAGTTCATCGCTGAAATGCTCTACGAGGCCATGCAGGATGGTCTGGAGAAGCACGGCGACTTCCTGAGCCGGGACTATTTCCCGGACGTTAAGGTGTTCGAGGTGCCGGGAGCGGCGGCACTGGAACGTTGCCTGATCTACCTGGAAAAGGTCGTGCCAATCGGATTGATCGTCGCGCACGCCATGAGCCGTCCGTCAGCCAGATTGGACTCTGCAACTTGGAACCCTGCCTATGTCACCAGCCTCAGACATCTTCTGCACGGCCTCATTGATGACCTCACCGAGAATATCTTTCGCGGCTTCAAGCTTTTTGACCATCTGGTCACGCTGCGCCGTCGCAAAGCGGTCGGGAACATGACCTTCAGGGATACCGGAACCGGCATTGGAAGAGAGCCGATGTGGCACCGCAGGCTGCGTCACACCAAGAGGGAAAGGCTCCGGGAAAACCGGAAGAATTCAAAGAGGACGCGTCGGTCGGGTTTCGACAGTTCGTAGTAGAGGAAGCCGTTGGAAGAAAGTTGGTATTGCCACCCGACGAAATCAGTTCTTAGCTGTATGAAAACGAAAAAGGTAACCCTGCCTGAGAGCAAATCCCGCAGACCTGGCCAATCACATCCGTCGAAAAACTACGAGATCAACGCTGCCATACCGCCAGTGACAGTGGAACAGCCTGCCTCAGCACCGAGCGGCCGCTGCGAGCTGCCAGCGAAATACACCGCCATCCTCCGGCCAGGCTACCCGCTCACCAAATCAAAACGCGCGCAGCTCGCGAACTTATTGCACGTAATTACCAGCACGCCAGAGACATCGCCGGAGTTCTTGAGGTGCCTCACAGAGTTGGCAAAGAGCGGGATGTATCTGGCGCTCGCTGGGAACATGGACCTCTTTGCGCAAAAAGTCCTGGATTGGCCAACCGGAAAGATTGAGCCAATTCTTCAGAAATGTGCCCCTGTTGGCTCGACGGATGCCGTCGCGGTTCAGGCCGTCCCCAAAGCGGACCACGCCAGAATTTCGACCACCAAAGAGAAACGAGAGAGTGACGACCTAAAAGCGGGCAGCGTCTGCGCCGACCAAGTAACACCAAGTGCGACACCGGACGAGTCGAGCGCGCATTATTGGGTAAATCGTATCAACCAAAAAGCCGCCCAATCGGTCGATTCCATAATTGCGACCGGACGGGAACTCATCGCCGCAAAAGAGAGGCTCAGCCACGGCCAATGGAAGGTGATGTTTGAAAGTGGTTGGGTACGCCTGCATTTGCGATCCGCTGAAAAGTTGATGCGAATCGCCCGCAATAGTGTTTTGTCAAAAACGACGAACTGTTCGCTTTTGCCGGTGTCACAGGATGCCCTGTATCTTCTGAGCGGGGTTGATGAAGAGAAGTTGGAGTCTGGCCTCCGGGACGGCTGCATCGGACCACACATGACCATCGGGCAAGCCAAAGAGTTTGCCAAGCAGGGCCAACCGGCCAACCCCTCGCCAATCGGTGACTTCGACTACTATTATGAGAAGATTGACAATTACTTGACTCAGACATTCGCGACCGTTCCCGAGGAATTCTTCGTCAAAATGACAGGGGAAGCGCGAGCCATCTTGCAAAAGATCCTCGACGACCATAGGACGGCCAAAAGTGCATCAAAGACTGGCCAATCGTCTCAGTGAACTGAGCTGTCAGTTCCCGCTTTGGAACCATCCCAGTCTGCTACAAGATGATTAGCACCAGGCGATATGCCGAAGGCTACTGGGGCGTTGTGCGCCAACTGCCGAGCCGAGGTTCAGCGGGGGAGATACAAATTTTGCCTCTGCATGTCACAAGCCGTTGCAGGTTGCAGGTTGTCGGCCAGCCCCATTTATTCGCGCGGCTTTTGCCTTCGCTGGCGAGATCTTTTCTTTCGTTCCACGTTTTAAACGACCAAGCGCCTGCGCGTGCGGATCGCGCCAGACAGTGGCCGTATGCGCTGGAACCACTCGCCAGCGCAGGTCGTCCTCGCCGGGCCAACCGAGCAATTGTCCGTCATCCAAACTGATGATGAGCTTGTTTCGCAAGCAGCCGTAGGCGAACCAGACTTGGCCATCGACGACAACGCGGCGACCGCGCCAAATTCTGGTTCTTTCGTCCAACCAACCGCTCCATTTTTTCGGTTTTCGCTGCCAACGCTGCTTGGCCAGTGCGCGGGCTGCGTTCGCCCGTTCTTCCGGGCTCAAGGGCACTGCGCTTTTGGCAGCGAGATTGGTGTCGCAGTTCTGGCATTGGACCGTAGTAATCTGATTTCCAGGTTCCTCAATCGAATTGTCGCCTTCTAGCCGCCGCGTTCCTGTAACCGTACTGCCAGCAGATCTTCCGGCACGAAGGACTACAGAAGTCCTTTTCCCTCGACGCTTGGTAGGCTGGTCGGAAGTATGTGAACTGCCGCTTGGCTTGGTCGTGGTAACAGCGTGACGCCCTGCCCGGAAAAGTAACTTCCGCCTCAAGAGTCGGTTCACCTGCTGCCATAGCTCCAGTTTGCGCCGCCGCAGCTCATGGCGGCTAGGGGGTGCTTTCTCCTCCGCCAAGCGATTGAGCAGTGTCCAAATACGAATTGGTTCCGAACCATGAACTTCCCGGCGGATTCGTTCATCCATCGGATCGAGGGAGCTTACAGTGACAGACTCGACTGATGGCGCACCGTGAACTTGGGGCGCATTGGAGGGAGGCGCGATAATGGTCATGCCGTAACTACACGCGTTCGGTGCCAAGTTGCGTCAATAGTGCCGCCTAAATATCTCTGAGCCAGTTCCCCGGCTTGCTGTACCCCCTTTCAGCCTTTCAGAATCGGTGTTGCCCGAGTCGGCATCGAGAAAGAGGACGGGCGATCTGTGAGATTGGTGACGAGTAGATCGGGAACGCTGCGGCCAGCTTCCCCCACTGCGACTGTCTGACAGGTTCACCAAGATTGTATCCTCCTGGGTTCGTCTACACACCACGCAGCGCAGTTCTCGGAAATATAAGTACTAGAACTGCCCCTTACGGCTCTGCTCCTTCATTGCGGTTTCTTCAAGTTCAGGTGCTTTCGGTTCAAATCCGCCCGGTTCAAAAAAAGTTCAGCCACCACTCGGGAAAAGCTGTTCTGAGTAGTTGCAATGAAAAGCCGTGAAGAAATCACGGACACCACGAAACAACAAACTGGTCGAGAGATTATGAAAACACACGACGACGTTCATCCTGTCAAAACATCTAGCAGTCTCACACAGCAACCTTGGAAGCGTTTTCAGAAATCCAAATTGGCTGAGGTCCAAGCTGAGAAAACAACCTCAGAGGGGGATTCTGAGGCGGATCGCGAATCACCTCAGCTAAAAACTTACATCGTAAAGTTCGCCATACGCCAACCAGACCCGGACGGCGGCGCTTCCTATCGGGACGATTATTCGACGGGCCTGGTGCGGGCTGAAAATGTTCATACGGCCCAGGAGGAGGCTATGAAGCTCCACATACCTGAAGCGTTCGAGACGCCGCCATCCGGAGATTGGATAATGGACGGTAAGGAATGTTTCGGTTTCCGGATCGAAGGTTGCGCGCCGGTTGATGAAGGTTGCGAGTATTGGATTGAGGGTTTGGTTGAGGTTCGACCAGAGGATGTGGCGACCATCGAGCGTTACCTGCTGAACTGGTAGTGCAACCGCCTACCCACATCACGACCTGAACGTGCAGCCCACCGATTCATCAAGAAACCACACTCAAAAAAGCACCACCGATATGAAGAAATCGACATCCGAACAAACTGACAAATTCAACCCTATGACCGCGCAGAATTACTGGGTCATCGTCCAGAAACAAGCGACCAACTGCCGTATGATAAAGCTGGTCAAAGCCGTAAGCGCCGGGGAGGCCAAGCGAAAAGCCGTCAAGGCAGCCGAAGATGCGAAGGAAAGCAGCAGTGATGACCGTTACACGGCCATCGAAGCCTACACTCTGGCCGAGTTGCCAGGTCTCCTGGCAAAAATGTCTCGCTTTGATGCGGAGGAAGCCTTGGCGCGTCGTGTTCAAAACAACCCCGGAACGACATCGGCTCTGGGGAGGGCACTGGCAGCCAGGCTCGCCACCCGTCCAAAAACCATCGCCACTGCCGCCGAACCCGTCGATCCCGCCGTCGTTCCGGTCCCACAGCAAGACGACAGCATCTCACAAAACCTCAAAACCTACCTGGCGACGCTCGGCACCCGCTCATGGAGCGTGACTGAACCAATCGAGCATTTCAGCACACTGCTCGTAGAGGCCGAGAGTTCTCTATCGGCGTACGACATAGCCATGCAATTTCACATGTCCGAGGGATTCGAGAAACATCCGCGCGGTGAGTGGGAATGGGACACGACAATCGATGAGAGGAAAGCAGATGAAGGTAACGGGCATCTCGGTTTCCGAATCGACGACTATTGCAATGACCAGAAGGCGGGTTGTTTTCAGTGGGTCGAAAAAGTTGTGGAGGTGGCACCAGAGGATGTCGCCGTAGTCGAACGATACCTCGCAGACTGGCAGTTACCGTAAGTTGCACCTTCGAGCGACATCACCTTTCAGCCGTGGGCGGTACGAACAGCCATCGTTGTATCGTTCTGCCCCGGCTTTGTTCCATTTCAGAATCAACGGAAGCACCGAGCGCACCCCTCGTAACAAACAACTGCTGAACTCCCTTGCACGATGAAGAAATCAAGATCCAATTCCGCCAACTACCTGAATTCTGACACCATGCGAGCCCACTGGGTAATTATTTGGGATCGAGCGTGTCTCTATTCGTTCACTGTCCTGGTTAAAGCTACGCACGCCGGGCAGGCCGAGCAGAACGCAATCAGATTGGTCAACGCAGAGAACAACTACGGTCCCGATGAGGATGGAGGATTCGAGGCCATCGCAGCCTTCGACCACGCGGAACTACTGGCTATCGCCGCCGAGTTGAAAGCCTTTGGTAAAGGAGGGCTTCGACCCGCCTAGATCAAAATGTCCACACCCGGTGCATGACCGTTTAGGTGGACAGCGCACGCCATATCCATCGGGCATTTGGACTTGATTCGGAATCGAATTCCGTCAGGTTCGCCGACATCAGGATATGGAGTTGAAAAGAACCACGACACTGCCCCGATGGGATTATGAAGATACGCCTTTTCATCAGCCACTCGCACTCCGACAAGGGACTGGCCAAGGCGGTGACATCGCTTGTTCAGTATGGGTGCAACCTAGCCGCTGAGCACATACGTTGCACAAGCGTTGACGGGTTCCGTCTTCAATCCGGGGTCAACATTGATGCACAGCTACGAGAGGAACTCCGCGACGCTGACTATGTGATTGGCATCCTCTCGGACATCAGCATCGACTCGTTTTATGTCCTGGCAGAACTGGGTGCGCGATGGGGGCATTCCAAACCGATGGCCACGCTAAAGGCATCCACCCTTCCATTGGACAAATTCTCCGGCCCCCTGAGCAATCTGGCGCTTACTCCGCTGGACACCGCGCCACAGGTGAACCAGATTGTCAGGGAAGCCCAAAAGATCTTGGGCATTTCGAGCACGATTGACCCAAACAAACTCAATGGGTACGTCGCGCAGGTCATTGACCAAAACAGGAAACTGGGCGGGCGGCCCACGTCATTACAGATTACAAAGGCGATGTGGGGAACTGCTGATAAGAGCGTGGACGTTACCCAGCGGCTGTCAGCTTTGGTGAGGAACGACCGACTCGCGGTTTACGCAGGCAATGACATTGCCTGGACCGACCCGGCGTACGGACTGAGGAAGCAATTGAAGATCGAGGCGGTAGTTCACGGTAAGCCGATGAGCAAGACCGTTGACGAAGGCGTGTTTCTTGAACTCCCGTGACCCAAGACCAAGTTCACAGACCTCAGCCGAGATGGAATTCCTCATCATTGGTGGCCCGTTGCTTGCAGTAACCTTTTGGTCAAGTTGCAAGCCAACTGACTCTGCGCATAAGCTGGACGAACACATCCCATAGAAAGGAAATATGCCCATACAACGCCCGTACCGACGCACTTGTCGCCAGTTGGTTGATGGAAGTTACGCCAACAGTGGAAACGGCAGATATGTCCGGCACCCACTCTATGCCAAATCCCCGGAGCATTACATCCGCGCCTCCCTTCTCCTCTTGAAGGACGTTCAAGAACTGTTCGATTACGTCGAACCGGCCGATGCCAACCTCTCATGTTACTCCTATCGCATCCACGAATTGCTGCTGCGCATTTGTGTCGAGGTCGAGGCCAACTGCAAAGCGATCCTGACCGAAAACGGTTACAGTCGTCCGGGATGGTGGAACATGGGCGATTACCGAAAAGTTGACGCGACCCATCGTCTTTCCCAATACGAAATCAAGCTGCCCTTCTGGCACGGCATCAAAAGCACGCGAATTCCATTTGCAAACTGGGCGAACCAGCCGCCGCTAGCTCAAACGCTGCCTTGGTATGAAGCATACCATGCGACAAAGCACGACCGGCACAACGCATTCTTTCAGGCGACCTTCGAGCACATGACTGACGCCTTTGCCGGACTGTGTGCGCTGCTGGCTGCCCAGTTCCACACCGAGGAATTCTCCCCAAGGGATGAGTATATCGCTGCGGAATCAAACGACGGTTTGGAGTCGGGTATTGGCGGCTACCTGCGGGTCAAATTTCCGAACTGGCCAGCGAATGAACGGTACGACTTCGATTGGAATGTCATTGGGAAAGATGCCGATCCGTTCCAGCAGTATACCTATCCAATTTGACGCGTCGCACCGGAACACCCAGGGATGGTGTCCATTCTCTGGGCAATGAAGGAGCACGCCGCTGAATTCGGCTACGGCACCGACAACGCCCGGTAGAATCTCCGCTGCTGACTGGTCGCTACGGTGTCCGTGTATTTTATCGTTCCCGTGGTATTCGTCAGCAAGGCTCAGGTGATCAGCGACCCATCGCCCGGCCAGCCTGGTAAACAGAAATCATGAAGCGTCAGAGCGTCGCGAATGTCCGTGTCCGATGCGTCGGCGCGACCGGCCGTAAACCGTCCTCGGGTTTGTTGGCGAGACATCCGTGTCATAAGTGCCACAGATCCGTTCGGCAGTGGCTTCAAATACCGTGTTGCAATAAGCTTTTGGAAGTCCTTCAATCAGGTATGGAGCAATGCTTCCCTTTTCAACGGCGACTTATGAAGAAACTTCAATTGGCAGTGATCTTATCGGCAACTCTCTTTGTTTGTCTTGAGGTCTCTGCCACGCAATTAGACCACAAAGATGCCTGTCACGGGGGTAAGGATGCGGCCTCCTCGTCCGTTCTAACACTGAAGGCCGATTCCCCGGATCTCGCCGATGCTTTCCCAAAGCCTTCTGTTCTATCTCGAACTAGTTGGGGTTGTCCTCAAGGACAAAACTCTCCGGCCTGGGCACCGCAGTACACCACGGTGACTCATCTTGTGGTGCATCATTCTGATGGTGCGAATTCAAGTGCTGATTGGGCTGCTGTGGTCCGCGCGATTTGGAACGAACATACGTTTGTCCGGGATGGTGGATGGGGCGACATCGGCTACAACTATCTGATTGACCCGAATGGCGTCATCTATGAGGGGCGTGCCGGTGGAGATAACGTGATTGGCGCACACTTCTCCTGTCAAAACGGGGGGACGATGGGGGTTTGCATGTTGGGTACGTTCACGTCTGTCTCGCCAACCGCCGCAGCCCTCAACAGTCTGAAACAGATCTTTGCGTGGAAAGCCGGGCAGCGAGGTATTGACCCCCTCGCCGCTTCCTATCATTCGGGTACGCGCTTAACACTCTCAAATATCTGTGGGCACAAAGATGCAAGTCCTTCGACGTTTGCCTGCACAACAACGGTCTGCCCCGGAAACACTCTTTACGCTCAACTCCCTGGGATACGAGCAGACGTGAATGCTTTGATAAACGGTGGCGGGCAACCCGATTTGACCATTGTGGAGCCGGTGGTGGTATCGCCAGCGAGCGTCGCTGCCGGAGGCACTATTCGCGTAGATTGGAAAGAAAAGAACAATGGCGGAGTTGTCAGCCAACCTGTCCATAATACGAAGATATTCTTAGCTACCAGCGCCTATGGAACCACCTACCAGATTGGTTACTATGGTCCGATGTATCTGTTGGGAGTTGGCGATATTCTGTCTTACGACGACCTCATCACGGTGCCTGCTTCGATTCCGCCTGGAGAATACTATGTCACAGTCTTCATTGACTCCGATCAACTGGTTTCAGAATCGAACGAAAACAACAATATCGGAAGCTCAGGTCCAACAAGGGTGACGGTGGGCACTGGAGGTGGCTTGGCATTGACGTATGTAAGCAGCGAGATCATCGACGGCATCGCCGGAGCGGGTGTGGGCAACGGCAATGGCATAGTCGATCCGGGAGAAGAAATTGATCTAGAAGTTGACTTGCGCAATGACGGGACCGCAACTGCCACTGGGGTTAATGCCATTCTATCGACCTCCGATACTTACGTGACCATCACCGACCCTAGTGTTACTTTTGGCACCATCGCCGTTGGAGCGATTGACACCGGCAGTGACTTCGATTTTACGGTTTCAAGTTCGACACCGGCAGGACACGTCATCAACTTCAATTTGGAGATCGCCTCCGATCAAGGCAGCGTGACACGGGCCTTTTCACTGACTGTGGGCAGTGGAGGCTCCATATCTCTCGTTTACGTCTCCAGCGAGGTGCATGACGGCGTCGGGGGAGGCATAGGAAACAGCAACAACGTTATTAACCCTGGAGAGGAGATTGATTTGGTGGTGACCGTGCGGAATGACGGTTCCATGATGGCAGAGAACGTGGACGCGATACTGAGCACTTCAGATCCTTACGTTACCGTTACGGACTTAGTGGAGGTCTTTCCAGATTTGGAACCGGGGCAATCGGGCACCACATCGTCAGACTATGATTTCGCGGTGTCCAGTTCAACGCCGCCAGGTCATGTAATCAATTTCACTCTCGAAATCGGCTGGGATCGACATCGGAGTAGCGTGGCGCGATCCATTTCGTTTATAGTTGGCCCGCGTTTACCTCCGGCTTCCGTGATTGCAAGCAATCCTCGCCTCACTGGTAACACTTTCTCCATTTCGGTTCCGAGTCAGGTTGGATACAATTATCTGTTGGAGTTTAAGAATTCGTTCGGTGACGCTCTCTGGGCGGTTGCCCAAACAATGTCTGGCAATGGTGGCCAAATCACTCTCAGTGATGTTAACACGACCGCTCAAGGGCGCTTTTACCGCGTAAAGATCGTCTCAAATTGAGGGTTGGCCACGGCATTCCATTGGTGGTCGCAGCGCCGAAGGCCGCTGATTGGGGATTCTCAATCTCGCAATCCAGATGCGTTAGTTAGCAGGCGCTCAACGGGCCGCGATTATCCGCGATCCAAACTTCAAAATTCCGACTGGTTCCCGTTCCACAGACTCCTTGCCGCTGGCTCCGTCTGGACGTTAATCTCGCCGAACGCGCCGCAGTGCCTCTGGGTCTTCCTTGTTTTTCATGGGAGAGGGCAAAAGGACTGCGTCGTGGCCGGGAAAATGGACGCGACGAAACCGACCAAGAATCTGTCCGAGCCGTGCCAGTTGGCATCGACTCCCCGGCTGCCGTGGGGAACCCGTCGCGTCACGGAAGTTGCGGATGCGCGGCCATTAACGATGAAGCACGCTTCACATGCTAAAATTGGTTTGAGCATCAGCCCAGGCAGCCTGGGCGAACTCCAACCGCTGTTCGGTTTCAAGACCGGCCAGTCCGGCGCTCATGCGGCCCGCACTATGATGCTGACCGACCTGACGGCGCTGCTGGCTGCCGCTCCTCGCGAGGCCAAGCGTGACGACTTCAACCGCCTTGTCGTCGAGGAAAACGTGCTGGGCAAGCGCACAACCTCCAACCGCTGGCTGACTGCCCGGCACCTGGCTGACCTCTATGGCATCGACAGCAGCGTCGTGGTTTTCCGGTTAATGCGCTTCTTCTGGACCGCCGATTCAGCCGCGCGGCCCATGCTGGCGTTGCTATGTGCCTTTTCCCGCGACCCGCTGCTCCGCGTCTCGGCAGACAAAGTTTTACAACTCAAGCCGGGCGAATCCGTGAACAGCGGAGACTTCATGGCGTTCTTCAACCAGCAGCAGCCCGGACGCTTCAGCGAATCCACGCTGCGTAGTCTGGCGCAGAATGTTTCCGCTTCCTGGACGCACGCAGGATTTTTCAGCGGCAAGATTCAGAAAGTTCGCACGAAACCGCAGATTACTTCGGCGACTGCCGCCTACGCGCTGGCCCTCGGGTATTTGTGCGGCTTGCGCGGCCAGCTCCTCCTGGAAAGCCCGTGGGCGCGGCTGCTCGACATTCCCCGAGATCAAGTGATTACTCATGCACAACAAGCCGCGAAGCGCGGCTGGCTTGACTTCAAAGGCGTGGGGAACATTTTCGAGGTCAATTTCCATCAACTGCTGACAACCAAGGAAATCCAGCTTTCGCATGGGACAAATTGAAAGATTGATCCAGAGCTACGATACCCGCGTTTCGCTGCCGTGGGAACGCAGCCTGGCCGGTCCGCAAAAAGTCTGGTTCGCGGTTTACAACAAGGCAGAAGAGCGGCGGCTGCGCAAGCGGTTGGAGGAGTTTGAAATCTCCACCAAGCGGGCCAAGCACGGCTGGGTGGCGCTCGACCTCACCGACGCCTTTGCACACTGGCTGGCAAAGCATGACTACCGCGACGGCTATTTCGAGAACCCGGAACACCTGGAGAGCCAGTCCCCGGCCACGGACGACTTCAAGGAGGTCGTGGTGCAGCAAGTAACCGACGCGCTCACCTCGCCGAAGGTCGATGATTCTACCGTGGTCGCCGTTTACGGCGTGGCCAGCCTCTTTGGTTTTCTGCGCGTTTCCGAATTAGTCGCACAGGTCGAGGCTCTCATCCGTGGACGCCTGGTCGTGTTCTTTCCGGGTGAACACGAAAACAACACATATCGTTTTCTTGACGCCCGCGAGGGATGGAACTATCTGGCTGTCCCTGTCACCGCAGAAGAAGGAATCACCAAAGCATGAAGATCGGCGACCTGTTTCTGACCAGTCCCAACAAGCTCCAGTTGCTGAACAACGGCGTGGCGTTCGTGAAGGATGCAGTGACGCCGGAGGAGCTGAAGACGCTGCGCTTCGAGCTGACGACCTTCGTTTGCGAAGGCGAATACGCCAAGGGCCTGGAGAAGATTCTCCGCAGCTACTTGGCGAGCCTGGAGCGTCCCGAGCAACCCGCCGTGTGGGTCAGCGGATTCTACGGCTCCGGTAAGTCCCACCTAGGGAAAATCCTCCGCTACCTGTGGAACGACTTTGAGTTCGACGAAGACAAGGCCAGGGCGCGGGGTCTTACCAACCTGTCCTCTGAGGTCGCCGACTTGCTCAAGGAACTCACCACGTCGGGCAAGCGGTTGGGTGGTCTTCACGCCGCCTCCGGCACCCTGCGCGGCGAACTTGGCGACAACGTGCGACTGTCGCTGCTGAACATCCTCTTCAAATCAGTTGGCCTGCCGCCGAAGTTTCCTGTCGCCCGCTTCGTGTTGTGGCTGCGTGAGAACGGAAAGTTAGACGCGGTGAAATCCAAGGTCGAGAGCGGCGGGCGGGATTTCACGAGGGAGCTGAACAATCTCTGGGTTTCGACTGTGCTGCACAAGGCGCTCGTCGAAGAGGGCCTTGGAACCTCGGTGAGCGACATCTCCAAGTCACTCGCGCAGCAGTTCCCTAACGTCAAGGACATCACCATCGACGACATGCTCCAGGCGATCCGCGAGGCCATCTCAGTCAATGGGCAACTGCCTTGCACGCTTGTCGTGCTGGATGAAGTCCAGCAGTTCATCGGTGATGATTCCGACCGCAGCCTCCAAATTCAGGAGGTCGTCGAGGCGTGCAGCAAGCAGCTCAACAGCCGGATGCTCATCGTCGCCACCGGGCAATCAGCCTTGAGCGGTACACCGCAGCTTCAAAAATTGCGCGACCGGTTCCGCGTGCCCATTCAACTGAGCGACACGGATGTCGAGGCGGTCATCCGCAAAGTCATTACCGCGAAGAAGCCGGACAAGGCCAACGCCATCAAACAGATCATCTCATCGCACGAGGGCGAGATCACCCGGCATTTGCGCGGCACGAAGATCGAGTATCGCACTGAGGACAACGCCGCGCACATCCCGGACTATCCCTTGCTGCCCGTCCGGCGGCGTTTCTGGGAGCGCGTGCTCCGCGCCGTTGATGTCGCGGGCACCGCCGCGCAACTGCGCAACCAGCTTGGCATCGTTTACGAGTCTGTCCGCGCCTATTCCGACCGTTCCGCTGAAACCGTCGTCGGCGGTGATTTCATTTATCAGGTCAAGTCCACCGACCTTTTGCAGACCGGCGTGCTCCAGCCCAAGATCGACGAAATGATCCGCAAGCTGGACGACGGCAGTGCGGACGGAAAACTGAGCGCCCGCATCTGCTCGCTGGTGTTCCTGATCAACAAGCTGCCGCGTGAAACTGGAGCGGATCTCGGCATCCGCGCCACGGCGGAAACCCTGGCCGATCTCCTCGTCGAAGATTTGAAGGCGGGCAGCGCCGAGTTGCGGAAGAAAGTTCCCGAACTGCTCCAGTCACTCGCGCAGGCCGGACACATCATGGTCGTGGACGAGGAGTATCGTCTTCAGACACCGGAGAGCGCGAGCTGGGATGCGGAGTTCAAGAAGAACTACAACCGCATCGTCAACGACGACGCTCGCATCGCCAGCGAACGGGCCGATTTGTTGCGTGCTGAGTGCGGTGAGCTGAAGAATCTCAAAGTCATCCAGGGTAACAGCAAGGTCGCCCGCAAGGTTGAGCTGTTCACCAGCGCGGAAACTCCGATCCCCACCGGCCAGGGTGTGCCCGTGTGGGTGCGTGATGGTTGGACCGTCGATGAAAAATCCATCGTTGCTGAAGCACAGAAAGCCGGTACGGACAGCCCGCTCGTTTTCGTTTACATCCCGCGCCGGTCGGCGGACGACTTGAAGAAGTGCGTCGCCAGTCTTAAAGCCGCCGAGGAAACGCTGAACATCAAGGGCCTGCCCTCCACGCCAGAAGGTCTGGAGGCCCGCGCCGCCATCGAGACGCGCAAGGCCGTTGCCGAGGCGAAGCTCAAGGGCATCGTCCAGGAAATCATTCACGGCACACGGGTCTTCATGGCTGGGGGCAACGAGATTGCCGGTATCTTTATGCAGGACCGCGTCGAGGAAGCATCCCGGAACGCGCTGACTCGTCTCTATCCTCAGTTCGATGTCGCGGACGATCCGCGCTGGGAGAAAGTCGTCGAGCGGGCCAAAAAGGGAGACGGCAACGCGCTGGAGGCTCTCGGCTTCAAAGGTGACACGGACAAGCATCCGGTGTGCTCCGCTGTTCTCGCCTTCGTCAACGCGGGCAAGCGTGGTAGTGAAATCCGCAAGCAGTTTTCCTCCGGCCAATTCGGCTGGCCCGGCGATGCGATTGACGGTGCGCTGGCGTTGCTGTCGGTTACCGGCCACCTGCGCGTGACCCAGAACGGGCAGCCGTTTGATCCCAGACAGCTCGACCACGCCAAGATCGGCATCTGCGACTTCCGCACCGAGCACGTTACCATTTCCGCCGCGCAGAAGCTCGCCATCCGAAAGCTGTTCCAGGCTGCGGGTATCGGCTGCAAACCGGGCGAAGAGGCAGCGGTCGCACCGGCCTTCGTGCTCAAGGCCATTGAGCTAGCCGAGTCTGCCGGTGGTGATGCGCCTCGTCCCGAAAAGCCGGAGGTCGCGGTGGTGAAGGAAATCAAGGCGCTCACGGGCAATGACCAACTGGTCAAGCTTTACGACCACCGTGATGTCGTAACCCAGCAGCTCGCTGAATGGGCGAAGACGGCCAAAGCCATTCAGGATCGTCTGCCGCGCTGGAGTAGCTTGAATAAGCTGGCCGCGCACGCGGACGACTTGCCGGAAGCAGAGGAAGCCCGGCAGCAGTCGCAGACCATTCTGAATGAGCGCCAGCTTCTCGCCGATCCAGACCCAGTTGCGCCGTTGTGCGACAAGCTCACGCAGCTTCTCCGAGAGAAACTGACCGCCCACCGTTCCCTCTATCAGCGGCTCCACTCCGAAGGCACGGATGCCCTGAAAAAGTCGGATGCCTGGCCAAAGCTCACCGAAGAACAGCGCCAATCACTCCTCGATCAAAATGAACTGACCAAGGTGCCTGGCATTGCGGTCGGAACTGAAGCTGAGGTCACCGCAAGCTTGGAAGCCATGAGTCTCGACATGTGGCAGGCCCGGTGCGATGCCCTGCCGCAGCGATTCCAGAAGGCACTGCGGGACGCGGCCAAGCTCATCGAACCAAAGGTCGTTTACATCACGTTGCCCTCGGCTACCATTCGCAGCGAAGCCGAACTCGAAGGTTGGTTGGCCAACGTGAAACAACAGGTGCAGGAGAAACTCAAGGACGGCCCGGTCGGGCTATGAAAAAGATCCCGGTAAACGTAAAGGGTGACCACATTGGGACGCTTGCCGCTACGAAGCGCCCCATCGCCTCCATTGCGGAGCTTGTTTGGAACAGCCTCGACGCCGACGCAAACAAGATCGCAATCCGCTTTGATTTCAACCGGCTGGACACGTTGGACGCGATACGAGTCTCAGACAACGGCACTGGAATACCCTACGACGAAGCCGAGTCATTGTTCGGCAGTCTCGGAGGATCGTGGAAAACCAAAAAGGCTCGCTCGAATGGAGGTCGTAGCCTTCACGGTAAGTCCGGCAAGGGGCGGTTCAAGGCGTTTGCGCTCGGGTCACTAGTGCAATGGAATACCCGCGCACGGCAGAACGGATCAGTCATTGGCTACACCATCACGGGAATGGCTCACGACTTGGAGTCATTCGAGTCGAGCGACCCGGTTCCGGTTAAAGATCCTGCCACGGGTACCGAAGTCACCGTCACGAACATCAGCAAGAATTTTACGTCGCTTACTTCCGACAAGGCACCACAGGAGTTCACGAACTATTTCGCCGTCTATCTAAGTGAATATCCCGGCATCAAGATCGACTACAACGGAACCATCATCGATCCAGCGCTGGCTCGTTATCGGTTCGATAATCTGCCGCTCGGGGAAATCAATTTGTCTGATGGGAAGACGACGACTGCTGATCTGACCGTCATCGAATGGAAGGAGCCACAGGACCGCGCCCTGCACCTGTGCGACTCGTCGGGCATTTCGTTGCATGAGGTATCGCCGGGCATCCAAGCCCCTGGATTCAATTTTACGGCCTACCTCAAATGCGATCACATCCGCGAGCTGGACAAAGAGGGCCTCCTGACGTTGGAGGAGCTTCATAAGGATGTCGCCGCGCTCGTGCAAGCCGCCAAGGGCAAGCTACGCGAACACTTTCGGCTCCGGGCGGTGGAGAATGCCGCTGCGCTGTTGCAAGAGTGGAAAGACACAAAGATTTACCCATACGAGGGAGATCCGAAGGACAAGGTGGAGGAGGCCGAGCGTCAAGTATTCGACGTGGTGGCGGTCAACATCAATTCCTACTTGTCTGACTTCGACGACTCCAGCACGACGAGCAAGCGGTTCACCTTCAATCTCGTTAAACAGGCGCTCAAGGAGAACCCGGAGACGCTGCAACGCATCTTTCAGGATGTCCTCAATCTGCCCAAGGAACATCAGGATGACCTCGCCGAGCTGCTGCAAAAGACCACGCTGTCGGCCATCATCGCCTCCGCGAAGCTGGTGGCCAACCGGCTCGATTTTGTGCGCGGCCTGGAGCTGATGCTGTTCGACAAGGAGTCCAAGCAGCAGTTGCTGGAACGCGATCAACTCCATCAGGTCTTGGCCAAGGAAACATGGATCTTCGGCGAAGAGTTTCACCTGACCAGCAACGAGGATACCCTCAACGAAGTCCTGGTGAAGCACCTGGACGTGATGCGCAAGCCTTTGGACGATGATGCTCCGGTTATACTTGAAGACGGCTCAACTGGACGGATCGACCTCCTCTTGGCTCGCACGGTGCCCCAACCACGAGCCGATGAACGCGAACACCTGGTCGTGGAGTTGAAGCGTCCAAGAAAGAAGATTTGCACCAAGGTTCTCGGTCAAGTCGAGGATTACGCGATAGCCGTCGCCAAGGACGAACGATTCCGGGACACCAAGACGAAGTGGGTCTTTTGGGCGATCTCCAACGAGATGACGGAGGAGGCGCGGCGCAAGGCGAATCAGCGCGAGCGTCCGGCTGGGCTGGTGTTCGACGACGCGGAATTGCGGATCACGGTGTGGGCAAAGACGTGGGGCCAGCTTCTTCAGGAGTGCAAAGCGAGGCTCAACTTCTTCAAGCGGCAACTCGACTACGAGGCTGACCGCGCTTCAGCTCTGAGCTACCTGACGAAGGCGCATGAGAAGTACATCCCCACCTCGGCTAAGGCTGAGAACAAGGACGCCAAAAAAAGCTGAACTACCACCTCCACGATGCAGCAGAAAGAAATCTTCCTGAGCCACGCCTCCAAAGACAAGGCGCTGGCCGATAAACTGGCGGATTTGCTTACATCGGGCTGCGATGTGAGTCCAAACAAGATCCTCTGCACCACATTGGAGGGAAAAGGCATTCCTGCCGGGACATCCAGTTTCATTGAGTATCTGCGGCAGCAAATTCAGAAACCAAGACTGGTTATCCTGCTTCTGAGCGAGAACTTTTTCGCCAGTCACTTTTGCTTGTGTGAACTGGGGGCGGTGTGGGGCATGGACTTGCCCAGCTTTCCCATCGTTGTTCCTCCGTTGGATAAAGGGAAGCTCAAGGCCACGCTGGCAGTAACCCAAGCTGGTGACGTGACCAGTGCCAGCTACTTGGACGAGTTACGCGACAAAGTGCAGAGCACGCTTGGAGCCTCCGTGCCCACACCGACATGGAATGTGAAACGCGACTCATTCCTAAATGGCCTAGCCGACGTTTTGAGTTCCTTGGAAGGGCCGAGCAGCGTGCCTGCGGAGAGTTTGAAAGCAGTGGAAGAAAAGTATCAAGCTGCGATGACGGAGGTCGGCAACAAGGAGAAAGAGGCAAGGACCTTGAGAAACCAGATTGATGACCTGGAAAAGTGCAAAGACAGCGACCAGGTCAGGCTCGTAGATCGCAAGTATTCCTCCAGCCAGGAACAGTTTGAGAAGCTCGTTGCACTTTTGAAGACCGCCTTCGGGAAAGTCCGCCGTGCAACCATTTCAGCAATTTTTTGTGAACGCCGTGACGAATTCTGCCACTGGGCTGACAGGGACGAACGGGAGGACGTTCGTGAGGCTGAACAGCGCCAAGAGGTGATCGTATACAACGATCATTACACGCCGAACCCAGAGCATATTCGTGTAGCGAAAGCGCGGGACGCCCTGCGCGAACTTGATCAATTCCTCAGAGACAAATCGCAAACTGACCTTATTGCGAAGCTGGAGGGAGATTACGAATTCCCGATTAACCTGAAGAACAAGGAGTTTTGGCACCGAGTTCTGGAAGTTTACCCCTATTGAGACATGCCCGTCCTTCCCTCAGAACTTCGGAATCGTTTGGAGAACACCGTCAAAGCGGCGCGGCGGCAGGCAGAGGCTGCTGCGAAGGTCGCGCTGGAGCGGTTGCATGTCGGCAGTGCGGAGCCGGGGTCGCATCTCAGCGCGGAGGAGAGGCAGTTGCGCAATCGGCTGCGGGCGCATGGACGGCAGCTTGGCGACCAGCGCGATCCGAAGACGGGGGCGCAGCCCATTCGCCGTCTGCTCCATGAGTGCGCGTATGAGCACTGGCACCGGATGTTGTTCGCCCGTTTCCTGGCGGAGAACCATCTGCTCATGCACCCGGATGGCGTGGCGGTTACGCTGGCGGAGTGCGAGGAACTTGCGGTGGGTGAAGGTGCGGCGGATGGCTGGTCGCTCGCGGGTCGTTACGCCGCCCGGATGTTGCCGCAGATTTTCCGGCCTGATGATCCAGTGCTCCAGGTCAGCTTCGCGCCTGAGCACAAGCGGGCGCTGGAAAAGCTCGTCACCGATCTCGTGCCAGAAGTGTTCACAGCGGAGGACAGCCTGGGCTGGGTCTATCAGTTCTGGCAGGCGGAGCGCAAAGACGAGGTCAACAAGTCCGGCGACAAAATCACGGGCGAAACCCTGCCCGCCGTCACGCAGCTCTTCACCGAGCACTACATGGTGCTCTTCCTCCTGCACAACACCATCGGCGCGTGGTGGGCAGCACGACTGATCTCCGAGGACAAAATTCCGAAGGCGGACTGGGACAAATGCCAGACCGAGGACGACTGCCGGAAGCTCGTCGCGCTGCCGGGGCTGAACTGGGAATATCTGCGCTTCGTGCGCGATGGTGAGAACGGCCCCTGGCGTCCCGCCGCTGGCGCTTTCCCTGGCTGGCCGAAAGCCCTGAAGGAATTCAAGCTGCTCGATCCCTGCTGTGGCAGCGGGCACATGCTCATCGCGGCGTTCGACATCCTGGTGCGGCTGCGGATGGCGGATGAAAAGCTCACGGCGCAGGACGCCTGCGATGCGGTGCTGCGCGAGAACCTGCACGGGCTGGAACTCGACCCGCGCTGCACGCAGATTGCGGCGTTCGCGCTGGCTCTGACGGCGTGGAAATTCACGGACAGCTTCCGCCCGCTGCCACCGATGAACATCGCGTGCTCCGGGCTGGGCGTGAACGCCCGCAAGGATGACTGGCTGGCGCTGGCCAATGGCGACACCCGCCTGCGCAGCGGCCTGGAACAACTTTACGACCTATTCCAGAAAGCGCCGGAGCTGGGCAGCCTCATCAACCCGCGCCAGCTCTCGCAGGGTGATTTGGTGACAGCCAGCTTTGCCGAACTCCAGCCGCTGCTGACCAAGGCGCTCCAATCGGAGAGGGCCAAGAAGAACGATGACCTGAACGAAATTGGCGTCGCGGCGCGGGGGATGGCGAGTGCAGCGAATTTGATGTCTGCAAGCTACGGCTTGGTTCTAACCAATGTTCCCTACCTCGGGCGCGGCAAGCAGGGGGATACCCTCAAAGACCATTGCGAACGACTCTATGCAGACGGCAAAGCGGATCTTGCGACTTGCTTCATAACTCGCTGCCTCGAATTTTGCCAGCATGGTGGTAGCACTGCTGTGGTTGCGCCACAGGGTTGGCTTTTTCTCGGAAGCTACCGTGATTTCAGACGCGGGTTGTTGACGGGGTCTGCCATCGACTGCTTGGCAACACTTGGTGAGGAGGCTTGGCAGGCTTTCCGTGATCGTGGGCCGTCAGCCGTCTTGGTGGTTCTCAGCAAAGCTCAACCGGCGGCCGGGCAAAACATGTCCGCGCTGGATGCTTTGCCGTGTCCAACCATCCCTGAAAAACAAGACGAACTCCGGCGCGGCACAATATCGGTCCTGAGCCAAGCCTGGCAGTTCAAGAACCCGGATCACCGTCTCAAACTCACGGCTAGTGCTGACGATGTCTTACTCAGCAAACATGCAAAGGGCCTTGTAGGAATTCAAACAGGCGACAATCCATATTACATGGTTGCGTTCTGGGAACTTCCTCACATCTCCAAGACTTGGGAGACGTGTCTATCGCCCCCAGAAGGTGAGAGTATTTTCGCGGGCCGGGAACATCTAATTAGGTGGGAGCAAGGAAGTGGAAGACTTCAAAACGACTCGCAGGCGCGGGTGCAAGGCGTCGAAGCTTTCGGCAGGTGGGGTGTGGCGTTCCTTAGAGTGCGAGAAGTTCGGTGTGCTCTCTACTGCGGCGAAATTTTCGAGCAAAACGCAGCAGTCATTTTGCCAGCGGATAGCAAACTGCTCCCTGCGATTTGGGCTTACTGTTGTTCGCCAGAGTATGCGAAGGAGTTAAGACTGGTTGATCGTGCCGTAAAGGTAACGAACGCCTCACTCGTAAAGGTGCCCTTCAATCTTGCTCACTGGCAGCGCGTGGCGGCGGAAAAGTATCCGAACGGTTTGCCCGAGCCTTCTTCTAACGACGTGACGCAGTGGTTGTTCGCCGGGCATCCGGTGGATTCCACCGCGCCGTTGCAGGTGGGCGTGGCACGGTTGCTCGGCTATCGCTGGCCGCGTCAGACCGGCCAGACCGTCTCCGGCGCTCCGCCCGTGCCGCCCGATGGCCTGGAAAAGTTCGTGGACGGCGACGGCATCGTCTGCATCCCGTCCGTGCGCGGCGAGCAGCCCGCCGCCGACCGCGTGCGCGAGCTGCTCATCGCGGCCTACGGCAAGCAGTGGAGTCCGACCCGGCAGGATGAATTGCTGGCCTCGGTGGATTACGCAGGCAGCACGTTGGAGGACTGGCTGCGCAACGGATTCTTCGAGCAGCACTACAAGCTGTTCCATCATCGCCCGTTCATCTTCCAGATTTGGGATGGCCGGAAGGATGGCTTCAGCGCCTTGGTGAATTATCACCGGCTCGATCACAAGCTGCTGGAGAAGCTCACATACACCTACCTTGGCGAGTGGATCAAGAAACAGCAGGACGCCGTGGCCCAGCAGGAAAGCGGCGCAGACGACCGCCTCCTCAAGGCCCGCCAACTCCAGGATAAGCTGAAGCTCATCCTCGAAGGCGAAACGCCGCACGACATTTTTGTGCGCTGGAAGCCACTGGAGCAGCAGCCCATCGGCTGGCATCCCGACCTGAACGACGGCGTGCGCCTGAACATCCGCCCGTTCATCGAGGCCGGAGTCCTGCGCAAAACTCCGAACATCAAGTGGGGCAAAGATCGCGGCAAGAATCCGCCCGGCTCGCCGTGGGGCGACGAGCGCGACAACGACCGGCATTTGACGCTGGAAGAGAAGCGGAAGGCGAAATGAACATTTTATGGAGGCCAAATGAATTGTTTCAAACTCATCAAAACAGTCCTCGACGAGGCGTATGCACAGATTCCTGGCAGTGACGCTGACAAAGACAAAGCGATCAAAAAGGCGCTTACGGACTTGAGCAACGAATACAAGAACTTGCGTGCAAAGGGCTGTCTCGATTACAGCGATCCCGTCAGGCGCTTCGCCTACATCTTTAGATACACGACATCGCACGCCAACTACGTTTACTCCGTCTTAAAAAGTTCCACCGCAATCCTTCCATTCTTCAAGAAGGACAAACTCACGATCACGACAGTAGGTGGCGGCCCTGGCAGTGATTTTTTGGGTGTCTTGAAGTTTTGCCAGACACACGGCCACAAACCCGAGATCAAGTGCCTCCTTGTGGACCGCGATCCTGCTTGGGGCGAGTCGTGGATGGATGTAGACACCAAACTCGGCTCATCCCTCAAGCTCTCGGTTGTGTTCCAACCATTCGACGTGACGAAGCCCGACAGTTACAAATCGTTCCAAAAGCACTTCAAATCGGACATTTTCACTTTGGTCTATTTCATGTCCGAGGTGTATGCGCTCCGAAAAGATGCTGTCGATTATTTCGATACTCTCTTCAGCAGCTTGCCCGCTGGGGCCGCCATGATTTTCATCGACAACAATCATTCCGAATTCGTGTCGTGGTTCGATGGGCTGGCGGCGAAGCACAATGTGACGCTACGGGAAAAGTTTGAGGGCACGATGAAAATGCCGCTGGCTGAGGAAAAGACCGATTTGAAGGAGTATTACGACAAGTTCGGTTCACCGAAACTTCATGCAGATCTCGCCTACAGAATCGGGATAAAGAAATGACCGGAGGTTTGAATTTGCATGACATGCTTCACGGTCATCAAGAGCGCCCTGGATCGAGTTTACGAAACGATTCCTGGAACTGAGGAAGAACGTGACGCTCTGATAAAATTAGCGTTGGATCGTTTGTCGGAGGGCCTAAACGATTTGCGTTCCCGACGACAAATCGACTACAGCAAGCCGGAGAGCCACTTTGCCTACCTTTTCAAATACGCTGGTGGGCGAGCCTCCTGCATTCACGAACTTCAAGACGGTCGAGTAGCCTGCCTGCGGCTCTACAATCAACCCGTGTTAAAAATCGTCAGCCTGGGCTGTGGGCCAGGGAGTGATTTGCTGGGCATCAGCAAACTCTGGTTTGGGTCAGAGCGCACGACCACGCTCTCGTTTGGCTTGGTGGACAACAATTCCACGTGGAGAACGAGTTTGCTGGCTATCAAGGAGAGCCTTCTTCCACACTTCAGCCCGCAGCCGTGGCCTCGATGTAAAGTCTGGACTTCCGACCTCGCAACCACGCCGAGCGCCGAGCTGCTCCAAGCAATGAGCGAAGCGAACTTGTTTACACTCAGCTATCTGCTGTCGGAGCTTCCAGAGGACGGAGCTGCTCAACGCTTGTTGGACACGATCTTCAACGCTGCTCCACGCGGTGCGATGTTCATAATCGTGGATAACAACATGTGGGACATGAATAAGCTTTTGAGCAGGGCGGCAACACGACAAGACCTGGACGTAAAACAGCAGCGGTCCGAAGTGATCGGTTTGCCATTGTCGGAACAGGTGTCTGACCTTGAAGAGTATCTCACCAAGTTTGGTGACCAATCGTTGGGGCGCTATCCGAACTTCAATTTGAACTGCACTAACTTGATCGCGGTAAAGAGATGATCATTTCCGCCAGCTACAAAACGGACATTCCCACTTTTTACGGGGAGTGGTTCGTGCGTCGTCTGCGGGCAGGCTTCTGCAAAATGCTGAACCCCTACAACCGCCGGGCTATTCACGTCAGTCTTTCCCGCGAGGATGTGGACGGATTTGTCTTCTGGACGAAGAACATCGGGCCGTTCATTCCACACCTGTCCGAGGTTCAGTCCCGGAATTTCCCCTTCATCATTCAGCACACCATCAATGGCTATCCACGGGAGTTGGAGAAAGCAGTGGTCAACGCAGAGCGGTCGGTGGAAAACCTGAAGCGGGTGGCTGAAACCTACGGCGCGGCAACCTGCGTGTGGCGCTACGACACGATCATCATCTCCTCTTTGACGCCGGTGGACTTCCATCTGCGCCGCTTTGAAGAATTGGCCAAATCCCTGTCTGGGGTGACGGATGAAGTCGTCATCTCCTTCGTCCACGCTTACGCCAAGACGCTCAGGAACATGGAGGCTGCCGCAGAAGAACACGGCTTCATCTGGACTGATCCTTCGCTGGAGGAGAAGAAAAGCCTGGCGACGAAGCTGGCAGGGATCGCTCGCGAGCACGGGATGCAACTCACCATCTGCTCGCAGCGGGAATACCTGGTGGAAGGCGCAGGAGATGCGCGGTGCGTGGATGCGCAGCGGCTGGAACGTGTCGGCGGCGGTCGCATCCGCGCCAGCCTGAAGGGCAACCGGAAGGAGTGCGGGTGTTTCGCTTCCCGCGACATCGGCGAATACGATACCTGTCCGCACGGCTGCGTTTACTGCTACGCCGTGCGGACCCACGAACTGGCGCAGCGCCGGTTCAAGCAGCACAACCCCGACTCGGAGTTTTTGTTCGAGCCTGAATTCACGGTAAGCCAGGAACCCGCTGCGGACACTGATCAGTTGGGACTGTTTGGAAGCTGAAAGAAGGAAGCATGAATCCTCCCGGCACACTGTGTGGCGACTAGCGCGAATGACTCAATGATACGAGAGCGTTCGTGAACTTGACTTTAGATTCCTCGTCTGAAAATAAAGAGATGTATGTTTGACCGCTGGTATGCCGCGACGCTGGAAGAGAAGCTCGCGCGCCCGTATGTCCACCTGATCTTCGGGGCGCGGCAGACGGGCAAGTCCACCTTGCTGCGGGCCATGTTGCCGCCCGAGACGCTGGTGTTCGATCTGGCGGACCCGCAAGAACGGACGCGGCATCTGGCCGACGCAGGAGCCTTTGCCCAGGAATGCCGGGCGCTGCCCGCGAATAAGAAGGGGCAGTTCGTATTTGTAGACGAGGCGCAATCCGCGCCGTCGATCTTCGACGCAGTGCAGCACCTGTATGACGGGGACAAGAACCGATGGCGATTTGTGCTGTGCGGCAGTTCGGCGCGGAAGCTCCGGCGCATGGGGGCGAATCTGTTGCCGGGGCGGAGCTTCTATCACCGGATGCTGCCGCTGACGATGGTGGAGCACCCACCGGAGCAGCCTCCATCGGCGCACGCAGTGTCACCGCTGCTCTTTGCCTGGAACAAAGGCGAGAAGCACACGAATCCGTTCCCGGCCTCCGACTTATTGACGCGGCTGGCGTTTGGCGACCTTCCCGGCGTGGTGGCCGCGCCGGAAGCCGACCGGGCCGAATTGCTGCGGTCTTTCGCCTTTGTGCATCTGGAGGAGGAAGTGCGGCGCGAGGCGCTGGTGAAGGACTGGGGCGCGTTCGTACGCTTCATGCACCTGGCGGCGGCGGAGTCGGGGCAGATCGTGAACTTCGCCGCGATTTCACAGGAGAGCGGTGTGTCACAGCCCACAGTGAAGAGTCATTACCAGTTGCTGGAGGACATGTTCGTGGGCTTTCGAGTGGAAGCCTTTTCCCGGAGTTCGCGCAAGACCCTGCTCTCGACGCCAAAGTTTCTGTTCTTCGACCTGGGCGTCCGGCACGCCGCCGCTGGACTTACGGCGACACCCGACGTGGTGAAGACAAATCCGGGGCCGTTCTTCGAGCAGTGGGTCGGCATCGAGTTGTGGAAGCGGCTGCAATATCTCGGCGAGGGCAAGCTGTATCACATGCGGACCAAGGACGGAGCCGAGGTGGATTTCATCGTCGAACGCGGCGGCACGCTGACGCCCATCGAGGTGAAGTGGAGCGAGAAGCCGAGCGTACAGGATGCGCGGCATCTGCTGACCTTCATGGAGGAGCACCCGAAGCTGGCCAAGCAGGCATACATCGTGTGCCGCTGTCCGCGCCCAATGCAACTGCACGAGAAGGTCACGGCGCTGCCGTGGTTTTGCCTATGACTCTGCTTGATGCGCTCATCCAGTCCGTGACTCGCGCCGGTGAATACAACCGGGACGATCAGGTTGCGCCTGCGGTCGTGTTGTGGCCGGACAAGGAGCGGCAGTGGGAGGCGCTGATGCCGTTGTTGCACGAGCGCGTGCCGCATCTACTCACACTCGGAACGTATGATGCAAAGAGCAGAACCGGTCCTGGGGTGTGGCTGCGCTGCATGATGGCCCGGACGCTGCCGGAAGCGCAGTGGCCCGACAACACGATCCCCATCCTCTATCTGCCAGGCGTGAGCCGTCAGGAATTGCGGGCGGTGTCGGAGTGTCCGGCGGCGTTGATGCCGCTGGCAGAGCTGCAATATCGCGGGGCGTTCTGGTCGCAGGTGAATCACAAGGACTGGACGGTGCTGGCGTTTCTCCAGTCAGCGGATGGTGGCATGGGCCTCGATGTGGCGCGGGACAACGCGACGCTCGACGCGATGAAGACGGCCCTCGTGAAGCTCGCTGAAACGCGGGTGCAGGATCTGGCCGGACACCGGCTCGAAGCAACAGACTTTCACGCGCTGCTATCACCGGACCCGGTGCGTGAAATCCTGGCGTGGCTGAACGAGCCGCAGGCCGCGCGGAGCCGGATGAGCACGGAGCAGTGGGAAGCCTTCTGCCATTCGTGCAAGGACAAGTTCTCGTTTCATCCCGTGAAGGACGGCCCGCTGCGAGCGGCGGAGTTGATGGGATCGCGTCAGGGTAACTGGAAACAGGTCTGGGATCGATTCCGCGAAGCGCCGAGGCGCTACATGAATTTGCCGGGCTGGCTGCGGAGGGCCAAGCCGCAGGAGGGTGGCGACCTGTTCCTCAACGAAAGCGATGAGGTCTGGCCGCAGACCAACGAAACGCATGAGGTCGCGCTCAGGAACGCCCTGAAGGCGTGTGAAGGAAAGCCCGCACCTTGGGCCATCGGGAAACTCAAAGAACTGGAAGAGGTCCACGGCAAACGGCGGAGCTGGGTCTGGGCTGAAGTGGGTCTGGCTCCGATGGCGCTCGCCCTGAAGCACCTGATGGTGATCGCTGAGATTTGCACCAAGCCAGTGTCAGGTGGAGCACTGGATGATCTCGTTACTGCGTATGTGAATGCAGGCTGGACGGTGGACGCCGCCGCGCTGGACGCGATGGCGCTCGTGGAGAAGCGCGAGGACATCGAGGCTGTTCAAGGAACGCTCCGGTCGGTTTACCTGCCGTGGCTGGAAGCCGCCGCGCTCGCCTTCCAAAAGCTGGTGAAGACAAGCTGCGCCACGATCACCTCACGCGATCCAACGACAATTTCGGACACGGCAAAGGGCACGGTGATTTTGTTCGCCGATGGGCTGCGCTTCGATCTCGCGCAGAAGTTGAAGCACCAACTTGTCGAACGCGGACTACAAGCAGAGTTGAGCTGGCGGTGGACGGCATTGCCGAGTGTGACGCCAACGGCGAAGCCTGCCGCGTCGCCCATCGCCAACCTGTTTACGGGAGATGAAACCTGCCAGGAGTTCAGACCGAAGGTTCGGGACACGGGCAAAGATGTGACGGTAGATCGCTTTCGGCAGTTGCTGGAAGAGCGCGGCTGCCAGGTTCTCGATGACAAGAAGGTGGGGCAGCCGGATGGTGTCGCGTGGATCGAATACGGGAGCATCGACAGCACCGGTCACAAGGAGGGTTGGAAGCTGGCTAGGCGAATCCAGACCGAGGTGAACGGGCTTTGCGAGATCATCGCGATTCTACTGGCAGGTGGCTGGAAGAAGGTGAAAGTCGTCACGGACCACGGCTGGCTGCTGATGCCGGGGGGATTGCCGAAGATCGACCTCCCCAAGTACCTGGCCGAGACGCGCTGGGGTCGTTGTGCTCATATCAAGGATGGCGTTCACAGCGAGCATCCTTCGGTGCCGTGGCATTGGGCGCGCACCACTCACTTCGCCGTGCCGCCGGGTGTCGGCTCATTCAAAACCAGCATCGAGTATTCGCACGGCGGCTTGAGCTTGCAGGAATGCCTCGTGCCGGAACTGATGATTGGCGCGGCGGAAACGGTGGCAACCGAAGTCGTGATTTCTTCAGTGAAGTGGAGTCAGCTCCGATGCCGCATTCACGCCAGCGGTTCGGCAGCAGGCTTAATTGCCGACATTCGCTCCATCGCCGACCCATCTTCGTCGCTCGTCAGCAAGCCAAAGGAAATTGAAGCGGACGGCCAGACTTCGTTGCTCGTGTCTGACGACCGCAATGCGGGCAGCAAGGCGACTGTGGTGCTGGTGGACAGTAACGGCAACGTGGTCAGCAAATACCCGACGACCATCGGAGAATAGGAAGCTTATGGAACTTGATGCCATCGACAAACTCGCAGCCAAGGCTTTTGACGGCTACGTGGTGCGCAAAGATTTGGTCAGGAAGTTTAAGGGCCAATATCCCGTACCGACCTACGTCGCGGAGTTTCTGCTTGGCCGCTACTGCTCATCGACCGATGAGAAGGAGATCGAGGAAGGCTTGCAGGTGGTGCAGCGCCAGTTGGCCGACCGCACGGTACGACCTGGCGAGGAGGAGTTGTTTAAGTCCAAGGCCCGAGAGACGGGAGCGATTCGCATCATCGACATTATCACTGCCCGGCTCGACTCGAAGACCGATTCCTACCTGGCCGAGCTGCCCAGCCTGCGCTTGCGCGATGTCAGGATTTCACCACGGCTCGTTCAGGATCATGACCGGATGCTGACCGGCGGCTTTTACGCCGAAGTCGAACTCACCTACGATGCAACCATCGCGCAGGAACAATCTGGCAGGCCATTTGGCATCGAGACGATTAGGGAGATCCAACTTTCCAGGCGTGACGCTCTTGAACCGCTGGCGCGGGGTCGTGAACTGTTCAACCTGGAGGAGTGGAAGAAGTTTTTGATTCGGAGCATTGGCCTGGAGCCGGATGCACTGACGCCGCGCCAGCAGGATGTTGTCTTGTTGCGCATGGTTCCGTTCGTCGAGCGCAACTTCAACATGGTTGAACTGGGGCCTCGCGGCACGGGCAAAAGCCACCTCTTTCAGCAGGTGTCGCCCTACGCGCATCTGGTGTCGGGCGGCAAAACCACCGTGGCGCGGATGTTCGTGAACATGGCGAACGGACAGCGGGGCCTGGTCTGTCAGTATGACGTGGTCTGCTTCGATGAAATCTCCGGCGTCTCCTTCGACCAGAAGGACGGCGTAAACATCATGAAGGGCTACATGGAGTCCGGGGAGTTCAGCCGGGGGAAAGAAAGCATCCGTGCCGATGGCTGTGTCGTGATGGTCGGCAACTTCGACGTGGATGTGCAGCACCAGCAGAAGATCGGACACTTGTTTGGCCCACTGCCGCCCGAGATGCGAGACGACACTGCCTTGCAGGATCGCATTCATGCCTACGTACCGGGCTGGGATGTGCCCAAGGTTTCCGCGCAGCTCTTCACCAGTCACTTTGGCCTGGTCAGCGATTTTCTGTCCGAGTGCTGGACACACTTGCGCAAGCAGACGCGCCTGAACGCACTTCAGGGCCGCGTGTTCTTCGGCGGAGCCTTGAGCGGGCGCGACACCTGGGCCGTGCAGAAGACCATCAGCGGCTTGCTGAAATTGCTCTATCCGAAACCGGACGCGCCCATTCCAGACGAAGCTCTTGAGTGGGCGGTGCGACTGGCGCTGGAATGCCGCCGCCGCGTGAAGGAACAGCAGAAGCGAATTGGCTCGGCGGAGTTTCGCAACACGCACTTCAGCTACACACTCGGCCAGGATGGCGTGGAGAAGTTTGTGGTGACGCCCGAATTGCAGAGCGAAGACAGCATCGGCTCCGACCCGCTACCGCCCGGCCAGATCTGGGCAATCAGCCCTGGCGGTCTGGATGAAAATCCCGGACTCTACCGAATTGAGGTGACCGAAGGCCCTGGTTCCGGCGTGCGTATCCTGAACCGCCCGGCCCCCGCGCCGTTTTCAGAAAGCGTGCGCTACGCCGAGCAGAATCTTTATACACGCTCCAAGCAACTTACGGGCGACCGCGATCCGCGTGAGCACGAGTTCTCCGTCCAGCTCCGTGCGTTTGACACCTCTAAGAGCGGGAACGCAACCGGCCTCGGCGTGCTGTTGTCGCTGTGCAGCGCCTTGCTGCAAAAGAGCATCAAGGGCGGTTTGGTAATCGTCGGTAATCTGAACCTTGGCGGCTCCATCGACCCAATTCACAACGCCGTCAGCGTAGCCGAACTGGCCATTGAGAAAGGCGCGAGCACGCTTCTGGTGCCGGTGTCGGCTCGCAAGCAGCTTAATGATCTGCCCGACGACCTCATCACGAAGATCAACATTCTCTATTACACCGATTCCCGCGAGGCGCTGCTGAAGGCGGTGGTGGAGTAACTGTTCCGACATGGGCTACCAACCGTGCCTCCGTTGAACCTCACACCTGCCCTCGACATGCTTCGGCAGGAATATGTCTTGGTGCAGGCTTGGAAGAAGGCCCACGATTACGTGCGAGCACACAACTGGTATGCCGATGTGCTTGAACTCGACTTATCCAACGCCCGGCTGCCCCTCACTATTCGACACTTACAGGATGAGTTGAAGGATCACCAGTCTATCAGCCCGAGTTTGGCCCGCCTCGTTTTGGCACCGAAGAGCACTCCTTGGGAGATTCGCAACGGTGAGTGGTGTCCGAAGAAGGGCGAACGTCAAAAACTTCGCCCACTCGCCCATCTGCCGATCCGTGACCAGACACTGGCAACCGCCTTTCTCCTCTGTATGGCCGATGTGGTCGAGACCGCACAGGGGAATCCCACCTGGCCGCTGCACGAATGCAGAACAAAAGGCATGGTCAGTTATGGTCATCGACTGTTGTGCGACCAAAAGCCTGACGCGCTTCGTTGCCGGTGGGGTAACGCAGTCTATTATCGAGGGCATTTTGATGACTACCGAGAGTTCATCCGACGCCCGGACGAGATCGTGCGTGAGGATTTTCAAGGCGAAGGGAACTGGGCAATCGTTCAAGCAGACTTATCCCAATTCTACGACCGCGTTCGACCTCTGGCTCTCTTCGAGAAAGTTACCAAGTTGTTTCGCGGCCGGGCAGACGACGCATTCTTCCGAGCTTTTCAGAACTTGTTTTGCTGGCGATGGCACAAATGGGATGTGGTGAAGGCCAGAGAATACGCCTCAAACCAATCGCCGAAAATCGAGCAGTTTGAGGAAATGGCACTGCCCCAGGGCCTCGCTGCCAGTGGCTTCTTCGCCAATCTGTTCCTCCTCGACCTTGATCAAGCTGTGTGGGGTTTACGGCACCAATCTCAGAGAACTGGGTGGAGCATCGTGGATTATTGTCGCTACGTTGATGACATCCGACTCGTTCTGAGGCTTCCTGCGGAAAAGTCGATTGATTCAGAATCGCTCAAACAGCAGGTGACGGCCATCCTCCAAACGCTTGCGAGCCAGCACGCAACAGGGATGTTGATTAACGAGAACAAAACTGACGTTCTTCTGGGCAGGAACGAGGCGTCTCGCGTCATTGTATTCTCGGATACGATGACAACGATTCAGCATCGCGTTTCTGGTGCAATCGACCTTGCTGGAGGAGGTGAAACATTGACCATGATCGAAGGGCTTTTTGCAGCCGAACCAGAAGAGTCGCCTTTGGTAAATGGAGAGCGGGATACGCCAGCGGATGGAGATCCATTTTTCTCGGCAGTCCGCGATGTGAAGGATGAAACCGTTGCGCGATTTTCGGCCAACCGCTTCAAGAAAACTTTCCGCGCAATGCGCGTCATGGCCCCCGAGGCAAAAGCTGGCCACTCAGGACCAATTCCGTCCAGAGCACATCTCGACCATCGAGCCGCCTACTTTGCGCAACGCCTAATTTGGCGATGGGCCAAAGATCCATCCAACGTGCGCCTCCTCCGCATTTCACTCGAACTTAATGCTGATCCCGCAGCGGCACAAAAGATCATCGACCTCATTCGACCCCACATCATCGAGGCAAAAAGCAGAGGAAGCGCAAGACGTGTAGCTGAATACTGCGCGGCTGAGCTGTTCAAGGCCGCAGCCACAGAGCTTGGTCTGAGTGTTGAACGTTCTCAATTACCGGCAACGGCCGATCCTCAAAAAGTGCAACAACTGTTTGCCACACTTGCAGCGGAGGTCGTTGGGGCGCGAGCGCAAATGCCGTGGTATTTGGTGCAGCAGGCGTTGCTGCTCCTAGCAGCGACGGGCCGAGTATCGGGCATTGATGGAAAGAAGAGCAAACGTCCTGAATGGCGACATTATCTCGTTCTCCATGAGTTTTTGCATGGCGGCATTCCAGTCAAGACCGCTGGAGAGATTGTCCAGTTCGCTCTTGCAGCAGGCTGCTTCGATAACGAGGAAACTTCGTCGCTCTATCGGCTGGCGGGATGGCTCAATGATCCACTCGGTGACAACCGGAGCGCAGATGTAGTAAAGATATTGCTCGAAGAAGATGTCGGCTCGGCGGAGCGCCTATGGGTTTTTCTCGAACCTACAGCCCAGGAACATTTTCGTCATCTTTTTGCCGCTTATGGCATCGGCATCTCTCAGGCACTGGAGGTGCCAGTGTCTCCGCCGGTTGTTGGCAGCCAAGTGACGCGCTCAGTCGCGCAGGTGTCGGCCAGTCCAATAAATCCGTTCCAGCACGAATTCCTAGCCCTGAAGTTTCTCAGCCAGATACTTCAGCAAGATCCGCAGTTCGAGGGACAGATGACACCGTGGACAGTGAATATCACGGCTGATTGGGATTCACTTAGAACGAACGGGCCGCAATTCTTGGAGGGACGGTTCACGGTTCAGCGGAACATCCCGGCATTCTCCGACGTTCCTGCCTATGCTACGCCTTCATGGTTACAGCAGAGCGACCAATGGAGATTCCGGGCCGGTCAAATCCTCCGGGCACTGGTCGTGGGGCGTCTGGATTTTACTGCGACGACACATTCGCAGAGAAAGCCTGGATTTCCGCGATACCAACCCTATCGCTCCCATTGGTATCGAAGGCGTTACGGTTTGTTCAATGGACGATTGGGTTTGGGTCCAGACTGGCTGCCGGTCTCAAGCTGGTTCTGCGCCCTGTTGTCCAGACTTCTGGCATGGCCAGGCTTCGCACTTGAGGCTGATGAGACTGGCCTTAGCGAAAACCCCTCCAAGGAAGCGGTGCTCAAATGTGTTAATCAGCGACTAGAGTTCCTGAAGCAAGTCCACGGAAAGAGTTCACACACGCCAATCATTACACATGCAGTGACGTTGAGGGCTTTCAAAGCGCACGGCTCTGCGGACTCAGCCAATCTACCGTTTAGGGTCGCGGTCGTTCAGACAGTTATTCCAGGACACCAAACGCTTCTTGGCGATCTCAACAGAAACGTGATTGGCGACCCCGAGTTGGGACTTCAAGCAAACCGCGAGAATCAGCGGGAGCACCTTTCCTCGGCACTGGCTGCCCTTGCATCAATGCTCAGGCTGCGGGAAACGCATCAATCCCGTGGCGGGCGGTTAGACTTGCTGGTTCTCCCAGAACTTTCTGTGCATGTTGATGATGTTGACACGTTCTTAATTCCGTTTGCCCGGCAGCACCGTTGCATGGTCTTCGCAGGTTTGATCTACCACCGTCTGTTGAATGACCCAGTTCAGCCGCTTGTAAACGCAGGCGTCTGGCTCTTACCGACAGAATCAAGTTCCGGGGGGCTACGTTTGGAACGAGTTAAGCAGGGCAAATGGCATTTGGCTCCTGCGGAATCCGATGTCCCGCATTTGATGCGGTGGAGGCCGTGTCAGCATTTAATTCAACTTCATGCTCAGGGTTTTTCTGCGCCTATTTGGACATTTACGGGATCGATTTGCTATGATGCTACCGACCTTGCCTTGGCAAGCGATCTTCGGAACCTGTCCGATAGTTGGGTCGTGCCCGCTCTGAACAACGGAGTGCAAAGGTTCGACACGATGGTCGCAGCTCTCCACTACCACATGTTCCAGCATGTGATCCTCTGCAACACCGGTGAGTTCGGAGGTTCCACAGCACAAGCCCCATTCGAGAACAGGCACATGCGAACGATTTTTCACCACCACGGGAACGCGCAGGCGGCGATCACATTCCTGGAGATTGAATTGGATCAATATCGGGCTGGACGTGACTTGGACACGCCGCCTGCCGGTGTAACCCGACACGGATTTGGGAATCCATAAGGCGATACTGGCGAATCACATGCCATCTGAAAGCGACATCCTGAATGTGTTGAAAGGCCAGCCTGGTCTCAAAGGGCGCGAGGTCGCAAATCGTCTGAACGCCGACAAGACCGAGGTAAATTCGATGCTATGGAAGCTCCAGAATCGAGGGCTGACCCGTCAGGATAACGCTTACCGATGGTTCATCGTCGAAAAATCAGCGCCAAACTCTACGCACGCCCAGCAGGCCCCGAAGCAAATGACCGCGCTGGGCCGATTGTGCCGGTATTACCTGGAATGCCTCAGTCTGGATGACGAGGCCGGAGTGCGGATTTTTGCGCGTTCTCAATACGCTCTTGATTACGTCGAACTGCCCGAGATTCCCGGCATTGTGACTGACCAGCCAGTCACGGCATTCCAAGGAGTCGATAATCTGTTTCACCGGCTGCGAAGTGACCGGGAGCGGAAGGTGCCCTACATCGGCTACCCGGTCAGACTGAGAAAGCACAAGTCAGCCAACGGCTGGGAGGGATTTTTCCTAGAGCCGGTGTTCCTATTTGGATTCAATGATGAGGCCCTTCGTCCAGGGCAGATGCCGGTGCTGTCAGAGGAGACGCCAACGATCAACTTCTCTGTGATCAAGAGTCTCGCCATCGGCAACGACGCATTCGTAATGGAAGAGGCTGCGAAGCTGGCGGAGGAACTTGGGCTTGGCGAATCTGCCGCACCGGATTTCGATGAAGTGGTTGGTCGGCTTGTCCAGATTCGAGAGGACTGGGACTGGAAGGAACCGATCAACCCAAGCCAGATGTCGGGTGGTGAACCACTCTCCAAGCTGGACGCTGAAGGTATCTACAACCGCTGTGTTGTATTCGGCTGTGAAAGATCGCCCTACACCAAGGGTCTCGAACAGGAGTTGACCAAACTTCAGGAGGTCTCCGAGGAGCAATACAAGTCAACGGTTTTGGGAATGTGGCTGGGTCACAAATCTGTGTTGCCACCAGCGCCTACTGCGGAAGTCATCACGCTGTTGGAGCCGCTGCCCTTGAATAGTGAGCAGCGGGAGGCAATCAGCCATGCTCTGACGCGACCACTGACAGTCATTACCGGACCTCCGGGGACGGGCAAGTCGCAGGTCGTGTCGTCCCTACTTATCAACGCGGCCAAGTTGGGGAAGCGTGTGTTGTTCGCCAGCAAGAACAACAAGGCCGTGGATGTCGTTGAAGCCAGGGTGAACAATCTGGGTCCACGTCCAATTCTCCTGCGCCTTGGGCGGGGCGAGTATCAATCGAAGCTCACGGAATATCTGACCGCGCTTTTGGCTAGTCGGGCCACGCAGGAGGATCACTTCAACCATCAGGAGGCAGAGAAGGACTTCGGTCAGACTATGGCGAAGATCGCGGAACTGCAAAAGTCTGCACAAGGGACGATCAATCTACGAAACGATCTTGATCTGCTAGAACAGAAAGTGGAGCCGCTGCGCGGCCAACTAGGTGCCCCTCTTTTTCAGTCATTCCGCACGGTCGATGTCGCGGCTGCCCAGAAGGGCTTGGATAAACTGAGGACCGTCGTCAATGCCGCCACTCTCAAGCAGCAGGATTTTTTGACGCGGCTGTTCTGGTTTGCCCACCGTGCCAAACGCTTCGACCAGGTGAGCGCTGCCAACGATACGGTCCAAGTAGCTTTCACTGACCTTGGCTTGCCGCAACCAGCACGACCTAATCTCGATTCAGAAATCCAGGCTTGGCATGATTTTTTGACCGATGTCGAGAGCCGGATTCAGGCCATCAGGCAAATTGGTGAATACTCCCACAAGCTGGGGATGCTATCGAGTGCCACTAAACTGGAAGACATCTGGCAGAACATCGCCCAACAGCGAGAAAAGCTGGCCACGGCTTCCCTGCGGCTTTGGGAATACTGGCTGCGCCTCGCTCCAGCGCGCTTGTCGGCAGATGATCGGCACCTGCTCGGTGAGTTTTCCGCTGTGCTGCGGCTGCTGGTTCAAAGCGATGACGCCAATCAACGGGCGGGACGGCATGTCTTCGCCCAATACTACAAGTTGTTCCCTTCGTTGGTGAACATGCTTTCGTGCTGGGCCGTTACGTCACTTTCCACGAGGGGACGAGTTCCGCTCGAACCTGGCTTTTTTGATCTGGTCGTAATCGACGAGGCCAGCCAGTGCGATATTGCCTCTGCACTGCCCTTGCTGTTCCGGGCAAAGGCAGCGGTCATCATCGGTGATCCGAAACAACTGCGCCACATCAGCGCCATTCCTCCACGACGCGACCGGGAACTTTTGCACAAGCATGGTTTGGATGAAGGCTGCGCGAAGTGGGCTTATTCCGAGAACTCGCTTTTTGATCTCGCCAGTCCCCTGTGTGGTCAAGAGGACATCGTCATGCTGCGCGATCATCATCGTTCGCACGCCGATATTATTGAGTTTTCAAACCAACACTTCTACGAAGGGCGGCTCCGAATCGCGACCAATTATGATCGCCTGCGCCGTCCTGCGCCAGATACGCCAACGGTGCGGTGGGTGCCAGTGCAGGGCGGGGTGGTTCGCCCCGGAAGCGGCGCACTCAACGAAATAGAGGCCAAGGCCGTAGTGAGAGAGTTGGAGCGGTTGGGCATCCAGCAGGGTTACAACGGCACAGTTGGCGTAGTCACTCCATTCCGCGCTCAGGCAAACCGGATACGCGACCTGGTCAACGCGCACCCACATGCCAGCCTGCTGCTTAACAAGTTGGAGCTGCTGATCGACACTGTTCACAAATTCCAAGGAGATGAGCGGGACGTGATAATTTTTTCGCCGGTGGTTTCCAAGGGTATCGCTGATGGTGCAGTCGGCTTCCTGAAACGAAGCGACAACCTGTTCAACGTGGCAATCACCCGTGCCAGGGCGGCATTGATCGTCGTCGGCGATCCTGCCGCAGCGAAGAACGCTGGTGTCACCTACTTGGCGGCTTTCGCCAATTACGTCGAGAACCTTGGTCGGAACCCAAATCAACACTCCGGCAGTGCAGCCGGGACGGTCTCTGGTCCTGATTACCCGAAGGTTGCCAGGCCCGAGCTTGTCTCAGATTGGGAGCGTGTGTTCTATCGGCAGTTGTGGGAAGCGGGGCTTCGTCCAATTCCTCAATACGCCGAGGAGAAGTTTCTGTTGGATTTCGCGCTCTACAGTGGCGGCAAGAAGCTAAACATCGAGGTCGATGGGGAACGGTATCACCGGGACTGGAATGGCGAACTGCTTCGCCGCGACCAACTCCGTAACATGCGCCTGATCGAACTGGGGTGGGATGTCATGCGGTTTTGGGTTTACCAGTTGAGGGATGAGATGCCCGCCTGCGTCCAGCGCGTGAAAACATGGTCGCAGGAATCGCGGGGTGAGGGTGTGGAATGAAACCGCGACGGTCAGCTTGACCTTGAATCCGACCCTCTCCGAATCGCTCCGCAAGAAGAATTTGTCCGGCGTTACTCCTCACTGCCCTTCGCCCCGTGCTGAAACATCTCCAGCGCGGTGAGGAACGGCTCCTCCAAGTCCATGTGCAGATCGTGCTCCGGCGCGATGCGTTTGAAGCCAGCGAACATTAGGCACATCAGGTGCAGTCCACTGAACTTCTCGTCAGGCAGCGACTTCAGAACGTATTTGTGGTCCGGCGAGGCGTAGTCCAAGCCGTTCTGACCAATCATCCCGATCTCGAAAGCAATTTCGCGAATCTTTTCCACCGTTAGCTTGTCGTATCGCTTCAGTGCGTCCAGAAGGTAGTGGACAGCCGCTGGCTGCTTCGTTCGCAGCAGTTCCAGGTTGGTGGTTCCTTCTTTTGGCGGCGTTGCAGTGACCTCGTGTGTGCCCGGATCGATACGCCAGTCGAACCAGCCACGCAGGCCAAGCATGTCGGCGAACTCAGCAACCAACACATACTCGTCACCTGGGACGATGGTTGGAGATCGGCTCTGCCAATGCCGGAAGATTCGCTGAGCGAGAGCGAAAGACTCCTCGCGCTGATAATTAGCGGCGTAACTCGTCGCACCCCGAAACAAGTGGTCCAGAAAAAGCGCGTAAGCGCCGTTGAGCGCCAGGGAGGCTCGCATGACCAACGGCGGAGTTGTCTCGCGGACTTCCGTGTTGGTGTTCGATTTCAACGCCTCGAATGTCGTCATCCGTGCCGAAACAAACTGAGCGGCTGCAAGCACCGGCATTCGTTCCCGGAGTCGCGTCTCGATAATCATGTCGAGCGGACAGTTGAAGAGGAAATTTGCCGTCCCGCGTACCCACAGCTTGACCAGATCCTGGATTGCGGCCTCGGAGTAGCCACGCTTCTGAAACTTTCGGAGATTGCCTTGGATTCGCTGCGCGGCAGCCGACTCTGTCTTGTCCGTCGTGATGAAGAATCGGTTCTTGTTGGCGCTTCGCGCTTCCGTCTCCAGTTGCAAGTGAATCAGTTCGTGGGCCAGAAAGTGTACCCGCAGGAATTCGGGCAGGGACTTTCGCAAGGTAATTAGATGGAAGTCGCTATTCTGCTTCCATGCCATTTGGATGACGGCGGCGGTGGTGTCTTTGAACTCGCCCTCAGTAATCCGCACCGAGTACCCGGATGTTTGTTCCAACTCCGCCCGCAGGTTCTCGACCACCTTGAATGCCTCGGGATGATCTCGTTCCGCTCGTGCGCTTTGAAGTTCTGCGTATAGGTTTCGAGCCTGCTCGAAAACTGGACGCGAACGGGCATCCTGCATCCTGGCTTTTGCGAAGAGATCGTCCAAGGCCGCGAGGGCGAGGTCTGGTTGATTGCTGCGGTGATAGGCAACTCCCAGGCCGTAATGTGCGTTGGGTAGTTCAGGGTTGGATTTACTCGCCTGACGGAACAACCGCACGGCCTCGTTCGTCTGGCCGCGTTGTCCCGCGATGGTCGCAAGACCATTCAATGCCCACGGGTCGTCAGGCGTGATTTCCAAGGCGCGACGTAGAAATTTCTCGGCGGTCGGCCAATCCTTTGGCTCCTTGGCGTAGATATTCCCCAGCACTACCCAACTCCATGCGTCGCCGGGATTCAAACGCAATACCTCAATGAGGTGATTTTTCGCGCCTTCGATGTCTCCAACTTCCATGCAGGACATAGCGAGATCGCGGCGGGCCTGATGAAAGGCGGGTTGCAGATCGAGGACGCGCTTCAGGACTGAAATCGCCTTGGTAAACTCACCCGCTGCCGCCTGCTTTCCGGCCCGCTCGGCAAGCCGCGAGGCTTCTTGGTGTGCAGTCACAGATTCCATTGGAAATGATACAGTGACCGACGTGTCCGAAATCTTGATCTGGAGCGGTTGGGGCAGGAATGCGAACTGACGTTTGACCATCGCCGAAATGACCTCATCGCCAGGCCGGACGGCTGGAGCCGTCTGACCGTCGAAATCGAAGAGATCGGCGATGGCGATAGTGACCACGTTCATCTGTGTTAGAGGCTATAGAATCAGCGCGCAGAGCGAAAGACCCTTCCAATGCTACGGCAGATGAATCGGGTCGCGTCGGAGCGCAGCCCGTGTAAACTCGAATGGCAATGGGCAGCGACTTGATTTTCTACCAGTTCAGCCGGTCAAAAGTGGAGCGCGGCGACTTTTCCCATTTCTTGAAGCTGCACGCGCCGGACAAGTTGCCCACCGGCCGTCGTCTCCGCGAGATGATGGGCAGCATGGTGCTCTGTGTGGACGGCTACGACGACGACCCGAGAGAAATCCACACTATCCCGGAGATACGCCGCTTCTACTCCGCTTTCCATGATGCGTGGCCTTACTGGCTGTATTTTTGCAGTCTCGATGTGGACACGCTCAGGACAATGACCATGTGCTGCATGAAGTCCATGATCGCCATCAAAGTAGACGACAGCCCACAGGTGCAGGTCCAGTACGAGCCAATCGAACTGCTGGAATTCCTCAGTCGCGACTTCACGTCAATGAACGCTGTGTGCGAACGGGCACAGATGTTCGAGCACCTGATTTATGGTCGATCAAAAGCGGTGTTCGAGTACTTCGGACTGCCGTGAAGGCGATCTGTGTATGGGTGGCTGGTGCGAGATTGAAGCGCCCACTCTCGTCTGACGAGACTGTTGTCGCTGGGAGTCCCTCGGCAGGGATGCCGATTCCTCTGGCGATGAACGGTCTCATAATACGTGCGCCTCGGATTGGCACGGCGGTTTCAGCATCGACAACCCTCCCGACTGCACCCGGCGCTTGTGTGTAGGTTGATCTACGGCGACAGCCGAGAGCCGATGGAAATCAAGAGATGCTCTCACCCTACGGCACTGTCATGCTACGATAGAAGCGATGGGGATAATTCGTCGCATCACCATCCACCAGATCCATGAAAGCGTTCGTTGCAGTTAGGTTCGTGATCGTCACCCATTGGACAAAATTCGTCGTCGCCTCGATGTCGTAAGTGGAGTTAGTCTGTGATGACAGGAAGAAGTCCACCACGCCGTTGGTGCGGCGATAAACCGGCTGGATGTAAATCACCCCGGCGTTCGCCGTCACATCAGGAGCCGGGGTGGCGTCCGTCTGCGCCGAGATGATTCCGAATGGAGTGACCGGCCCGGAATCTGTCCGCACTTCTGGCAGAACCTCAAACGACAGCCGGGCGAAAGCGATCCGGCCCGGCACCCGCATTGGATCACGCAGGGAATACAGGACGATTCTCTCCGCACCACCGGCCTGCCGGGCGGATTTCACTGCGATGCCAGAGGAATGAGAGGTGGGTTTCACTTCCAGCAACCGCAACCGGGCGGTGTCATATTGCACGTCGAACTGCACCGCCATGACGTTCGAGGTGCTGGACTGGTAGGAATAAATCGCAGCTACTTTGCCGGGATAACCGACGCCATCCGTGATGCCGACCACTGGCTGGGCGCGGGCGATTCCACCAAGCAGACCACAACTCAACACCCACGAGAGGCACGAGGCCAATGAACTGGCACGTGGGCGCGATGAATGCAAGGAGCGCATGACTACGGGAATATTGCGATTACTGCCGCGTCCAGGCGTGGATGGCACTGACGGTGCCGGAAGGGATGGTGACGGTCACATCATTTGATCCTCGGCCCCCAAAGAGCGTGATACTGCTATTGAAGGCGGCTGCTGATCCGTTGTCAGGTGTCACCACTACGCTGATGGGAACATTTGTGGCATCGTAGAAAGATCCAATCGCTACTACGCGGACAACCGCATTCGATACATTCTGTCCTGCTGGCAGCCCGATGATAGCAGGAGCGGTAGAGGAGACGTTCGTAACTACTCCAGCCGCTTCTATGCGCGTTATTTCCAACACGCCGCTATTGGTCGGGAATGTGAACATTTGCGAACCGCGTGTGAAACTTACGGCGTTGACAGTGCCATAAGACAAGCTGGCTCCCGGCACTCGTTCAAATGAATCGATTCGTATGCGACCACCTTGCGACGTGCCGTAGTAAACTGCGTACTGCCCTGACACGCTAACAGTGCCGTTGCCTGTAATAGATGGGGCGACGAGCCGGATGGCGCCACCACACCCACTCCCCGCGTCCGCGCTCGTGAGGCTTCCCAGCGATTTTATGGCACCATTGTTTCCTAAGTTGATTCCAATGCTGGATGCCACGAGGATAGCCCCACCGCCACCGCCACCGCCAAGGCCAGGGGCTCCGTCATCAGTTATGCTGCCGGAGCCTCCTGAACCGCCCACGAGTGGTGAGCAGAGGGCATTGCCATACGAAAAATTCGCAGAAACATTGTTGCCCCTGCCGCCTCCTGGCCCTTTGCCAGCCCCTTGAATCTTCTGGCTGATTCCTCCGTAACCTCCATCAAATCCGCCTGGGCCACCCACTCCTGGATTGATGCCGCTCGGCGGCGTCCCAGATACATCTATGATCCCGTTGATTACCACATTGCTTTGGGCAAGCAGGTACACAGGTGTGTTAATTGGGTTCCGCCGGAAAGTTACAACCGCACCGCTGTTGATGGTGATAGAGCGGTAATGGAAAATGCCGTCGGCTGGCATCACAATGTTGGTAACTGTGTTTGCCGGGATGTCGAGATTACCCATGTGTCCATCACTGCCAGAGTCGAAAGTCTGGGCGGATGTAGTCTGAATAATTCCCAAGGCGACAAGTAGCAAAACGAGAGTGTCGAATCGAAGAGTTTTCATAGTTGTACTCTGCTGTTGGTTCTGGGGGGGAAAATGTTTCAAGGGCTAAACGTGGTGGGTGGCCCGTTCGTCACGTGGATGGGCGGCACGGCAACAATAGTGCCGGTGGCAGAAAGTTCATTGGTGGACGGCAGACGCACTTCTACCGGCGGCCGTGCAAGAATGCTGCCCACGGCAAGTCCCTGTGTTTCATCCACATCGGGACGGAGGATTTCAATCGGTGGTTTTGCGATCACGATGCCGATGTTGGCGGCGGACAGCGCCTCGTCCTGGCCTGGACGCAAGATCTCTATCAATGGCCGGGCAACAATCAGGCTGTTGCCGAGGCTGGGTGCTTCATCAGTTCCGGGGCGCAGCACGTCCACGGACGGCGCGGCGACGATGCTCCAATCGGGATGGGATAGAGGATTGCGCGGGTCTTTTCCAAGCGGAGTGATCGCGCTCGTGTCCGCCACTTCCACACCATCCGCCCAGCCATCGCCGTCAGTGTCCCCGTTCGTGATGCTGGTGGCGCGGAAGACTTCATTGGAGTTGCTCAGGTCGTCGTTGTCGTAATCCCGGTCGCCATCGCGAATGCCGTCGGCGAAGGAGATCGGATTGTTGGTATTGTAGCCCGTGAGAAACTTCTCGATGCGGTCGGGGATGCCGTCGCCATCGGTATCCAGATCGCCGAGGGTCTTGAATTCCCAGGAGTATGGACGGTTCATCGAGGCGTTCGCCGTCGCGTTGGTAATCGGTGGCCGGATGGTGGCGCGATACGCTCCGGGCGGCAAATTGGTGCCGAAGATCCTGACGATGGCGTTGCTGGTGCCGTAGTATTGAAGGGTGCCGAAGGTGATGTAAGTGTCGTCGGAACTGGCGGCGTTGTCGGCTTCGAGAACGGCGTTTGAACCGGAGTAGCGGAGAATCAGATTGCTGCTCGTGAGGCTGGCAGCGAGCAATGACTGATTGAAGCGCACGGCAATGGAATCGATCTGGTCAGTGAAGCTCTCGTGCGTGGGGAAGAACGCGACGGGACGAGGGAGCGGGGCGAACGGCTTACCAAGGATGCCATCGACGAGAGTGTGAAGATCATTTGCATCGAGCACGCCATCACCGGTCACATCGGCAAATGGGAGAAGAGAATTGGTCAACAGGCCGGTCGTTCCCACGGGTCTGATACCGTTGGTGTAATTGATGTGGTTCAGGAGCCATGAGTAATCGAGGGTGGTCAGAGTCCCGTCGCGGTTAAGATCGCCAAGGCGAGGATCGGTTTGCGCCGCCAGAGGGAACGTGAAGGCCAGACAAAGCAAAGCCCCGGCAATAAAGACGAATCCTTTACGCTGCTTCACCTTACTCCAACTCATTCGGCGATGCTCCATGCAGCTTGGCGTTATGCTGCGGATGGAATCAGGCGGCGTGTCGAGCGTCAATAGCTCAATCCATTGGTGAGTAGCCGAAGTGTTGCCCACGCATTGCCGGGATTGGCGTTTCACGATTCAACTCAACAGCTTCTCAAACCACAAGCACAGCGCACTGGCAACAAAGCACCTCCTCTCAACACGCCAAACCAGCTCTGCGGACGGGAATAATTACGCCACAGATCATCGGAGGGACTCGACGAATAACGCTGTTGAAATCAAGTCGAGAATGCCAGCAGGCCGATCAGAACCATGCGTCATTGGTAGTCAGGAATTCCTTGATGAGTCACTTTCAGAAACTCCATCACCCGTTCACCGCGCCTCCCCATGATGTGAGCACGGACGGCGGTGATGTAATGCCGTCTCTGCTTTTTATGATCCAGCGGCAGAGTCGGAACGAAACTAGGGTTCGATGGCAAAGGCCCAGTTGCCAACTCGAAAACTCAACCGCCTCCTTGTTGCGAGACGCGCGGTCTGGTATTCGAGATGTGCGAAGATGCCGAAGACATCACCAATCATTCCGTGGAAGCGTTTCTGGTGTCCGATGGGACAGGCCATCAACTGCGGCGATTCCGGCCGGGACTTTCTGTCCGACCCGGAACACGACTTCGGGAGGATTTTGAATCCGAATGTGTTGAGTCTGGAGCAATTGCTCGACAAGCCTTGTCTCGTCCTGTGCGGGGAACCGGGCATGGGGAAATCCAAGGCCATCGAGTTGGCGCGGCAGGAAATCACCTCCCGTCCCGGCGCTGATCAGAACCCTCTCTGGATCAACTTTCGCGACATACCCACGGAGCAGGTTTTCCACCGAAAGACTTTCGAGACGGCCAAGTGGAAGACCTGGTTGAAATCCGACTCTAAACTCACGCTGGTCGTTGACGGCATTGACGAAGGGTTGATCCGCGTTCCGAACTTCATTCCTTACCTCACCGCAGAGTTGCGTGACCTGCCGCTCCAGCGTCTGCAAGTGATTCTGGTTTGCCGGACAGCGGAGTGGTCGTTGGCGGCGGGAAAGCAACTCCTCGGACTATGGAACGTGCCGGATGACAACGCCGTGTTTGAACTCTGTCCTCTGCGCCATCAGGACGCCCGGCTGGCGTCACAAACATGGAATCTGGATGCCGACAAGTTCATGTCGGAAGTGTACACCCAAAACGTCGCCGGCTTGGCATCACGTCCAACCACACTGATGTTTCTGCTCCGGGAATTCAGCTTGCGGGGAACTTTTCCGGGGACGCATTTTGACCTCTATGATTCAGGATGTAAACGGTTGTGCGAGGAGCATGATTCCAATCGCCTTGCCGCGCTCCATTATCAACAGCCCGCGCCCAACCCGTTTCCGTCCGCCCAGGTTCACCAGATGGCCACGCGAATGGCGGTGTTGATCATGGTGTGCGGCAAGTCTGCCGTTTACGTGGGCGACAAAGATGCCGCCGAACCCACTGATCTATTGGTCGAACAAATCATCGACGCGCCATCCGAGAAGCATTTGGTTTATGCAGCCCTTTCCACCGCCTTGTTTTCAGCGCGTGGACCGGAAAGGTTTGGCTTCGCCCATCAGACTTTTGCAGAATGCCTGGCTGCGCAGGGACTGCGGGGTCTGCCCTTGATTCAAGTCACGAGTGCTTTGTGCCAACGCGACGGACAGATCGAGCATGTGGTGCCGCAATTATCCGAAACCGCATCTTGGCTGGCGGCGATGAGGGATGACTTTCTGGAGTTCGTCATGGCCCGTGAACCCGAAGTGCTGCTGCGCAGCGATGTGAGCCGCATTCAGGCGCAACACAAGGAGCAGTTGGTCACTGCGCTGCTGGAACGCGCTAGACGGGAGGATGCGTTTGATGGGGGTGACATGCGGAAGTTCTACAGTGGATTGAACCATCCCGGTTTGGCCAATCAGCTTTGGCGTTACATCAATGATCCCACGCTCAACTACGTGACGCGACACATGGCCATTGAGATTGCTGGCGACTGTAAGCTGTCCGAGTTGATGACTGATTTTCTGAACTTGCTCCGCACGGATCGTGACGGTGCTTTACGGCACTTTCTGGCGCACAGCCTAGAAGAATTGACTCCCACCAACCGGGCACACGAGTTGATACCGCTGGCCAAAGGCGAAATTGGGCCGGACGACGATGATACCATCAAGGGCTGTGCGTTGCAGGTGCTGGTGCCGATTGTCTGGTCCGTCACCGAGGCTCTTCCGTACATCACGCCGCCAAAGGACGACCATTTCTTCGGCGCATATCACAGCCTGCTCCGATACCACCTGCCCAAGCATATCAGAACGGGCGACCTCAAGGGGCTGCTCTCCAAACTTGTGGAATGGGAGGATTGCTTCGATTCGCTGAGCTACTTCGACAAGCTTGCGGACAAGACGATGACGGAAGCGATGCAGCAGCTTGACGACCCAGACACTGCCGAACTGGCGGTCGAAGTATGGCGGCAAAAGTCACAGCATCATCTGGATTTTGGCGAGGGTGATGACGCCGAGTTCAAAAGGTTGTTACAGGACAACAGCAACGTGCGCCTGAGTTACGTGGCGGCGATTCTCAACTCCCCCAAGACAACCATCGGGGACACCCGGCGTCTGGTCTGGAGCGCCAGCAAGCTCCTTGTCGCGGCAGATTTGCCGTGGGCATTGACGCAAATCGGTGTCGCCGCCGTGGATCGCCGCGATGTCTGGGCGGAGACCATTCGTTTGCTGGCCCACCCGGAGGCGGCTGCGGCCTGTTGGGACGAGTTGCTGGCCCGAATCGAATCGGTGCCAGAATTGAAATCACGCTTTGCGTGGCTGCGCGCTTACGACCTGGACGAGCCGGAAGCACGAAAGCTCAAGGCGGACTGGCTTCGAGAAGAACGGCGACGTGCGCAGATGCAGCGGCTCAGGAAGGAGTTGCCCGACCCGGAATCACTCATCCAGGAAGATTTGGTTCGGATCGATCAAGGTAAGTCGGCCTGTTGGATGAACCTCTGCGATGACCTTCGACTCAAGGAAAACGGTTCTTTCGGCAGCGGAGACCGATATGACATCACCACGTTTGATGGATGGAAGGCGGCAGATGAAAACCGGCGAAGTCAAATCCGCCATGCGGCACGATGTTTCCTGATTGAGCACGATGACGGCTACGCTGCCCTCGGTAAGCGGACAAATTTCTCCGACCCTGGCTATCTGGCCATTGCCTTGTTGAGCGACGAAATTGACACGGACGCCGAACTCCGAACCGCTGTGGGCACGAAATGGATCGACGCGATCACGGGCCGCTTCAACAATGGCGAGGAGGAACATCAGAGAATGGTGGCTCTGGCTTACGGGCTTTCTCCTGACCGCTGCATCAAAGGACTGCTCCGCGAAGTCCGGGATGACGACGAACGTCACGGCCAGATACTCGCCTTGCGGGCTTATGAACTGTGCTGGGATGAACGGCTGTCAAAGACTCTGGTGGATTTGATTCAGTCGGACACTCTGAAACTCAGCAGCATCGAATCCACGTTGTCTTTCCTGGCCGAAGTTGACTCGTCCGCCGCTGTTGAGTGCGCAAAAACTCTCCTGCCTCCGGGCATTGAACACGACACTGCCAAACTGGAGCGCACGAAGGGCGTGTCGTGCGTCGCGCTTGGACAACTGGTAACGCAAACTTGGGACATTGTATGGCCATTGCTACAAAAGGAGCGCGCACTCGCTGAACATGTCATGGGCAGGATTGCCTACGGCATGGACTATCAGGCCAAGAAAACCTTGCTCCCCGTCGCTTCAGAACAACAACTTTCTGAACTGTATCAACTGCTGAATGCGGTTTTTCCGCCAGAAGAAGACCCTCCACACCAGGCAGGCGAGGTCAGCCCCCGGAGGATGGTGGTGAACTTCAAAGGTGAATTCATTGGCGTGCTAACCGCGCGTGGAACGGCGGAAGCATGTCATCAGTTGATGCAATTGTCGTCGGCCCTTCCGTCGCAGCGCATCTGGCTTCGGCGGCGCTATTACGAAGCCCTGCGCTTGAAGCGACGCAAGGCGTGGCAACCACCTGCGCCTGAAATCATTGGCAGCCTGTTGAAGAATCCTGCCGCACGGGTAGTTGAGGATGCGGATGACCTGCTTGAAGTCGTGATGGAATCGCTGCGTCGGTATCAGGAAAAGCTGGTGAGGAGTGAACTGCCGGATGCTGCGGTTCTCTGGAACTACGATGGTTCAGGCAATCAAAGGAGAAACTTTCGCCCCAAGGATGAGGAAGACCTGTCTGACCGGGTGGCAGCGTGGATTGATTCGGACATCGGAACCAAAACCGGGGTCGTCATCGGGCGGGAAGTCCAACCGCGACGCGGCCAGAAAACGGACATCGTGGTGACGGCCCTCGTGAAAGGTGCAAATGCGCAGGCGCTCACAGCAGTAACCATTATCATTGAGGTCAAAGGCTGCTGGCACAAGGAGGTGCGCACTGCCATCGAAACCCAGCTTGTCGCCGGCTATCTAGTTCAGAACGGTTGGACGCATGGCATTTATCTGGTCGGCTGGTTCGATTGTGACCGGTGGGATGCGCCGACCAACACGCCGAAGTCGTCTCTGAACGCCGCAACCTACGAGGATGCCTGCAAGGAAGTCGATGCCCTGGCCGCGCCGTATGATGGCGTCGGAAAATCCGAAGTGGTCAAAGGATTCTGCCTCGACTGCCGTTTCCCAGGCTGAAGAAAGCCGGGACGTATGTCCGGTTACGCCAGTATTGCATTGCCCGTCGATAGCCGCGCCCAGTGAGCACGGACATCTCATGTGACGAAGGTGTTGGGTGAGGCACACCTCTCAATTCCCATATAGGAAGCCGGGGCACTACCGGCTTGCTTCGGAAAATACCGCGCCCGTTGATGAGCAGAGGAACGACGCAATAGCCAGGCCGCGTTCGATTTGCATCTCCAGACTTTCCTCGATGCTCACCAAGCCCGATTCTGCGAGCAGGCTTTCGAGGAAGCCAAACGCCGCGCTTCCGTCGTCGTCCCGCCCTCGAAATACTAGGTCGAACCGCCACAGTCCTCCGGGTTGCTCGGAAATGGTCGCCTCAGCGAATCCCGCGTCTCGGAGGCGCAATTCAAGCTCGTTAGCTTGCTCCCGTTCGCGGTCGCGCATGGCAACCCAATCAGCAACCAACTGCTCAGGTTCGATGTCGTCATCCGGTGGCGGAATCAAATCGTCGGCTGAAAAGTTGTGGTCATACATCGGGATAACTACACCTGTGGTGGCAGGGCAAACGCAACTACACCTCTCCGGCCCTCCACGCTCACGATGAACATGTCGGTTGTGATGGGCAACGCGGCCCAGCGAAACTTTTTCAGCAAGACCTTCCTCACCTGCTTGGTGGCCCCGCTTAGGCTCTGTGGCGCGTGGAATGTGGCGCTCCACATGTCAAAGAAATCGTGCTGCTGTATTCGTCCCGCTCGGAAACCAGCCTCCGTGATTGCAGCGGTGATACTGCGGAAACGTATGGATGGAGGGTAAGGAACGGCGGCAGCGAGTTCAGACGGCGATATGTACCACGGATCGTCAACGAGGATCGTTGGAGACTGCTCTAGCATTGAGCGAAGATAGCACATCGGCACGACACATCTGGAACGGGTCTTTTTGAGGTCCAGAACATTTGCCCAAGATTTGCCCAAAACGGTTCATCTAAAGTCATCTTCTTGCATCTCCCCGTCCATTGGGCTATAAAAAACGCGCTTGCCGAAAGGCTTGATTCTGTTGGTGATTGTTGTGATTAGGCAGTGGGACGCCAGCTTAGCTCAGCGGTAGAGCAACGGTTTTGTAAACCGTCGGTCGTCGGTTCAATCCCGACAGCTGGCTCCATTTACTCCCTCATTACACCGGTACCACTCGACGGCTACTCCATAATTACTCGGTTGAGCAGAGAACCGAATTTTCGGGCTCACGGCGGCAGAATCTCTTGCTCCACCAAGTTCCAAACTTGAGTTCCGTTGCTTTGGGCAATTTCGGAGTAGTCGCATTGTAGAAGGAGCATTTCATTAGAGTTACACGCGGTACCGGCCGGTAAAGAGACTCGTCAACGAACTACCGACGCAGGCAACCTGCACCCGATCACCTGGGATTCTGAGTCGGGAGCCGATCGTCACTGAGCTACCGCAGGACATCGGGCGGTCGCAAGACCGCCTTCAACTGCGCTATCTGGCCTGGCCCGACGCGGCAGCAACCGCCGATATGCCGTGCCCCTGCGCGGCTCCATGCGGGCGCGAGCGCCGCGAGGCCGTGTCCCGGTCCGCCATGCCAGGATTCGTCGCCAGCATTCCAGCACTCGCCGGAGTTCGGATAGACGACGATGGGCTTGCCCGTTCCGGACGCGAGCGAGCGGATCGCATCGCTGACGATCTCAGGCTTCACGCAGTTCACGCCGACGGCGAAGACGTTCGGCACGGGATCAATGAGGCGCGCGCACTCGACCAGCGGCTCGCCGTGGGAGGTATGCACGCCGTCCGGCGACGTGAAGCTGAGCCAGGCTTGCGACTCCGGATGCCGCGCAAGCAGCTCCACGTAGGCGCGGGCCTCCTCCAGAACCGGGATCGTCTCGCAGGCGAGAAAGTCGGCGCCAGCGGATGCGAGCACCTCGAAGCGACGCTCATGAAAGGCGACCAACTGCGCCGCCGGCAGACCGTAGTCGCCGCGATACTCGGAGCCGTCATGCAAGATCGCGCCATAGGGGCCGATCGAGGCCGCGACGAAAAGCTCGCGGCGGTCTTCCGGGTGGCTTCGCTGGTATCGCGACCGAGCCGATCGAGCGAGCTCGACGGAGAGCCGCAGCAGTCGCGTCATCTCGTCGGCGTCCAGCCCGATGCCCGCGAAGCCCTCATAGCTCGCCTGGTAACTCGCGGTGATCGCGCAATCGGCGCCGGCGGCGTAGAAGTCATAGTGGAGCTGCTCGATGGTCTCCGGCGCCGTGCGCAGCACGCGGGCCGACCAGAGTGAGCCGGAGATATCGCAACCGCGGGCTTCCAGTTCGGTTGCCAGTCCCCCGTCCAGGATCATCGCCACATTTCTGGGTTGCGTCATCGGAGTTTTGATCAGCGTCCCCACGATGATCGCATTTCAGAAAACCTGCAAGGCAGGGCTGTTTCGGCCGGAGACTTGTTGGCGTAGCGACCGACGAGCACTTCTGAATCAATATCGTTCCAATACGTGAAGACCGCGCTGGCCGGTGTCGCCTGAAACGCGTGACTCGCTGTGCGCAGGCCAACGACCGGTTTCCCTGCGGCCACAGCGAGGTCTCACTTTCCGACAACGAATCCAGCGTTAGCCCAGTTGGCGAAGTCTTCGCGAGATCCGTTGCCGGCATCCATTGCGATTAGGCTGATGAACTTTGCGCCCTCCGGAATCCGCAAATCAAAGCGCCACGCTGGCGACAGCACGCGCATCACGGGACTGGCGGCGGCTTCCTTCCCGTCGATGAACACCTTGAAGACCACGCTCGGGTGCAGGGCGAGGTTCGAGCCATTGCTGATGCCAACCAGGTTTTCATCCGCACCCGCTAGCGCGACGAATCGTTGGTACTCGGGCTTGAGCTCATACATCAGCGCGCACGGAGCATGGACGCCCATGCCCACGTCGTAGGTCTTTCGGTTGACCTTCAAGGGCTGGCCCAGGTTCGACTTGTTCTTTTGCGGAGGTTTCGTGTGGCCGGAGTAGCGAACATCGCCGCCGTAGGTGTGGCCAAAGCCAACATTGCGCACCGGCTTCAGATCGCCGATCGCGATATCCGGTGACGGTGGCATCGGGCTCATGCGCGCGAACGATCCTTCCGACTCCAGGCAAACTGCCCGCCCGTCGCGGAACGCCGAGACGCGCAGACGGGTGGTGTCGGTGAGCACGATTGGTTTCGTGTAGAGAGTCGAGTTGGGCGAAGGCTTCGAGCCATCCAGCGTGTAACGAATCTCTGCGTCGGGATTCAGCGGAGCTGTGAGCGTCACGGTGATGGGTTGCTCGAACAAATGCGGGCGCATCGACGTGCCCCACGGTGCGATGCGCACCGGGTCCAAGACCCATTTTGAATCCCATTTCCCCAGTCGGGTCAGCTCCTGTTCGAAATGAATCGTGGGCGCGAGGTGTTTCTCGAAATGTTCCACCACCTGGTCCGTATTGAGGTCCGGAGTGAAGTTGCGCGAGGGGTCATACCCTGGATGGGCATCGGTCATGTCCCGCGCGAGCACGCAATTGAGGCCCGCCGCTTTCATCGCCCGCAGCCCCATCGGCTTGCCCAGCAGGCAAACCTGCGTGTGAAACCCGACGTAGATCAAATGCGTCAGCCCATATTTTTGGCAGATGGCGTAAACCTCGGCCTGCGTATCGGGCATCAGGTCGTCAGGGCCGATCACCAGCGCCGGATGCATGCCGTCCCAGCCGTAGTTCACCGCGCACCGCTCGCGGCCGCAGGCGCAGCCGCCGGCGTCCGGCACCGGCGGACACGTCACGTCCATCACTTTGGGGACTGTGACTTTGGGCAGGACGAAGATCGCCTCACGCTGCGGGTAGCCCGCGTAGTTCTCCACCACGTCACTCGGGCCCAACATGATCGTCATCCCCAGCTCGCGGGCGGCCTCAAGCGCCTTGTTCATCCGCGGCACGAACGCATCCACGCGCATCGTCGCCGTCTTGCACCAGTGAAAGTTCCAGACATCCACGGCGATGACCCCGACTCGCCTGGGATCGACCTCCTCCTTCTGAAGGGTAATCGCGCCGGTAACAGGATCGCGGCGTTGCAATTCCAGGGTCAGGCCATGCCCGGAAGCTGGAAGAAAAATACCGGCAAGCGACAGGAGGACGACCAGACGGGAGAACAAGACTGAAGTGATCGGTTTCATTCGATTCTTGATTAGTGGTCATTTCGATATGTTTTCGCAATAAGTCTTCCGCGAGGAGGGCAGTGACCACGTGGTCGTCGATTTCAGGGTCCGTGGAACGTGCGGTCTACTGGGCGGAAAGATCTTCGTCCGGCAGCAAGCATTCGCGCCAGACTTTGACGTGACGCGGGACGTGCGGCTGGCCGTCAACTCCCAGAACGCACTGTTCATGGGTCGCAACGCGAGCAAGGAGAGTATCTCGCGCGAAATCCAACCGGTCTCCATGGTGTAAAGGTTCCAGCCAGCGGCGGCATCGCTCCCCTAGTATTCGCAGCGGCGATAGTCGAACCCGCCGAACCACCCACCGTTTTCCTCTGCGAGGAAGTCTGCTCCTGGTGCCGCCACTACGCACTACCAACAGCTCGTGACGCCACGAATGCGGTCGGTGGTCGGAATGGAATGAAATGTTCTGCAAATCCGGGGCCGTTCCGAAGTCTCTATTTTCCCACGCAGAACAGATGTTTGTCGCCGCGGATGAAAAGGCGGTTGGAGCCGGGCACTGGGGAGGCGATCACGCGTTCACCCATCGGGTTTTCGCCCAGGAGTTCAAACTTCTCCTCCACCCTAGCGCTGAAAACGGTGCCATCTTCGCGCGCGGCGAACAGGACTCCGTTCGCCACCACCGGCGAGGAGTAGTAAGGCGCGCGGTGTTCAGGAAAGGAGCCAGTCCAGATGGTTCTGCCGTTCGTCGGGTCGAGGCAGACGACCTGTCCCTTGTGTCGCAACAAATAGACGTGTCCCTTGTAAACAGTGGGCGAAGTCACGAACACGCCGAGGTCTTCCCGCTTCCAGACGCGATGCGTGGCGCTCACGTCGCCACTGCCGCCGAGACGAATTCCGTGCAGACGCGCCTGCCCGGTGCGATCGTCGCGTCCCACCGGCACCACGGCGATGTTGCCCGCGATGGCGGGCGTGGCAATCGCGGGCCAATAACCTGTGCCCTCCGGATTGAAGCCGCCGCAGGACCAGAACACCTTGCCGTTGGTGGCATCGTGCGCTGTCAGGTGATCGGCGCCCCAGACGAGCAGCGCTTTTTTGCCGGCATGATCGAACAAGACGGGCGTGGTGTAACCATTGTCGTTCTCGGCGGGGGCATCGTAGTTGCGAGCCTGCTTCCACCGGAGTTCTCCCGTGCCCTTGTCGAACGCGGCAATCCACGATTCCCCGCCATGCAGACGCGCCATGATGACATGCTCCTCAGTCAACATGGGCGAGCTGCCTTGGTCCCAGAACAGATCGTCGCGGCCGAAGCGCTCGACGAGGTTAATCTTCCAGCGGACGGTGCCGTCGAGGGCCACCGCAGCAAAGTTGCCGCTCTTGAAATAAACAAAGATCGACTTGCCGTCCGTCACGGGTGAGGCGTTGCCGCTGGATGCCAATGTGCGGTGCTTGGGTGGATCTTCGGTTCCAAGCTTCACCTCCCAGAGGCTGCGACCAGTGAGATCGAAAGCAAGCAGCGCATCCTGTCCTTGGGCGGGCGCCGTCACATAGATGCGGTCCTGATGGACGATGGGAGTCGACGTTCCCTTGCCCGGCAGCGCGACCTTCCAAGCGACACTACTGGCGTTCCATTTTACTGGAAAAGTGCCGGAAGCGACGCTCCCGTTGCCGTTTAGTCCGCGCCAATTAGGCCAACCGGTCTCAGCCCGGGCAGTCCCCAGACAAACGGTCAGCGCAAGAATCAGTAGAGGGAAGGATGGAGGAAGAGTCGGATATCGCCAGAATGTGGTCATGGAAAAAGTTGGCCGCAAAACCACGGCAAAGACAAGTGCCTGTTGAACCGCCAGGCATCACTGCGGTCCCAACATTGTTGAGCGTTCAAAACCATACCGCAAACTTGCGTCAACGTTCCGTTCCGGTTGGTTATCGCTTCGAGCTGCCCCGTGCCCATGAATGGCAATTCTCATTACCGTTCGGGATTCGGCTTGGGCTGTCTCGATAGCTAACGGGACTTCCCTTCAGACCACATCCGGAATCCGGTAGTCCTTCCGATACGCCGGCTTGAGGAGCGCGTTGGCGGCTTCGCTGTTCGTGAATCGTTCGGTGGCGCCATCGAACATCAGTTGTTTTTGCCCAACGCGATAGGAGGTATTCGCAAGATGAACGAGACTGGCGCTGCGATGAGCCTGCTCAATGTCGGCGTTCGGCTGCTTCCGTGAACGCAGGCAATCGATGAAGTTCGGCTGATGCCATTTGTCCGGGAAGTAGCCCTTGTCCTGATCGACCACCTTCCCGCCTTCCACCACGACCTGCCAGCCGCAGCCGTGGCGGCCGAGATACATCATCGCCTTCGTGCCGTAGATCTCGACCCGGGTGGCGGAGGTCGGCCAGTGTGGCCATTTGTCGCCAAAGCGAACTTCGCCCGGGAACTTGCGCAGATAGTTCGTCGCGTTGCCGCTCTCGCAGGTCATGACGAAATCGCCGTAGTCGTAAGTGATGCACTGGAACTCCGGCACCTCGCGCTTGGACTGGAAGGCGTAGTTGCCGCCGATGCAGAGCACGGACTTTGGATGCGGCGGATCGCCCAGCGCCATGCGGGTCAGGTCGAGTTGATGGCTGGCGTCGTCCGCCAGCGTGCCGCCCTTGTAATCCCACCACGGATGCCAGTTCAGGTGTCGTCCCGGATTGTAAGGCACCTCGGGCGCGGGTCCGAGCCACGCGTCCCAGTCCAGACCGGCGGGAGGGGCGCTGTCGGGCTTGGGTTCCCATTTGGAGCCGTCGAGCATGTTGTAAACCTTCACGTGGACGATGCGACCGAGCTTGCCGCTGGCGATGTAATCCCGCGCCGAGGCCGCGTAGGGGCCACTGCGATTCTGGAAACCCACCTGCACAATGCGCTGATACTTCCGCGCCGCCTCGATCATCTTGCGTCCCTCCCAGATAGCGTTGGACGGGTTCTTCTCCACGTACACGTCCTTGCCCGCCTGACAGGCCCAGACGGTGGCCAGCGCGTGCCAATGCTCCGGCGTGGCGATGACCACGGCGTTCACATCCTTGTCGTCCAACGCAGCGCGCATGTCCGAGATGCGTTGTGGTGCGCGCTTTTGGACGGCGGTCAGATCCTTCATGATGCCCGCGCCGCGATCTTTCCAGACGTCGCAGACGTACTTGAATTCCACTCCCGGCAACCGCGACATCCCGCTCGAATGAGACGCCGCGCGCCCGCCTGCACCAATGAGCGCGAGGACAATCTGGTCACCCGGACTCTGCGCTCTCGTGATGGCAGGAAAACCAACTACCGAGGAACCGGTCGCGATCACTGCCGCCGCCTTAGATGAGGACGCGATGAACCGTCGGCGTGTGATTGGCTTCATGAGGACAAAGTTGTGACTTGGTTCAATCTGTGGTCAACCAGTATTCCTGAGTTCAGGATAGCCTCGGCTCACCCGCTTACCTCTGTAGTATTCTGCTGGAGTAGTGGCACGGGGACGCGAAAAGACTGGGACGCGCCTGCTCCAATTGAAGCCCGAATCGATGACTTGACGTTCGCTGCCGCTGGCTCTCTGCTCACCGCAAAATGATCCAGTCGCCAAAGCCATTCTCTCGCCAGCGCGGCGTGTCGGAACCCAAACCATTCTCACAATCGAAACCATGACCTCATTATTTCCTCACTATCGAGCCGCCCGGTGCTTTGCCTCCGCGGCCGTCGTCGCCCTCGCGTTCGCCCAAGCTGTCTCAGCCGAGATCGCCATCAAAAGCGGAGAGAAGATCGCGTTCCTTGGCGACTCGATCACGCAGGGTGGCTGGGGCAACCCGGTGGGCTATGTGCGCCTGGTGATGGCCGGGCTCGAAGCGAACGGGGTCAAGGCCGCGGCCGTGCCGGCCGGCATCGGCGGGCACAAGTCCGATAACATGCTCGGGCGACTGGAACGTGATGTGATCGCGAAGAAGCCTCGGTGGATGACGCTCAGCTGCGGGGTGAATGACGTTTGGCACGGGAAGAACGGTGTCGCGCTGGATGAAGCCGCGCTGGCCGCCGGCGATTTCGGAACCAACGGAGCGGCCCGGGGTACTTACAAGAAGAACATCGCCGCCATCGTGGAGAAAGCCGAGGCGGCTGGAATCAAGGTCGTGCTGCTGACGGCGACCGTGATTCACGAAAATCTGGCCAGCGCCGAGAACGCAAAGCTCGCGCCCTACAACGATTACCTGCGAACACTGGCCCGGGAGAAGAAATTGCCGCTCGCGGATCTGAACGCGATGTTCCAAGAACGCATCAAGGCCGAGAACAAGCCCGGCCAGAAGGTGCTCACCAGCGACGGCGTTCACATGGCCATCGAAGGCGACAAGCTGATGGCGAAGGGTGTGCTCATGGCGTTCGGATTGAATGCAGCGGAATTGAAAAAAGCTGAGGATGCATGGGTCTCGATGGAGGAAGCGGCGAAGAAGGCGGCGGCGGCGGCCAAGCTGCGGTCCCAAGCCTTCCTCACCGTCGAGAGCGCCGGACAGGATTATGCGGACCAGGGCGAATACGCCAACGACTGGGGCGGCGCACAGGTCATCGCGCTGGGCGACGACCGGTTCCGCGTGGTAATTCACAAAGGCGGACTGCCCGGCGCGGGCTGGGACAAATCGCCGAAGACAGAAGTCGAAGGTCGTCGCAGCGGTGCGGCCATCCTGTTCACCAATGCCGCCACCGGCTGGACGTACTCGATCGCTCAAGGCGTCCTCACCACCAAGACGGATCAGGGCGACGTTTATCAAATGAAGAAAGTCAGCCGCAGCAGTCCCACGCTTGGAGCGAAGGCGCCGGCAGGTGCGAACATTCTCTTCGACGGCACGAACGCCGACGGCTGGCGCAACGGCCGGATCGATGGCCGCGGCTTTCTCCAATCCGGCACCACGTCGAAAGACATCTTCACCAACTTCACGTTGCATCTGGAATTCCTCCTGCCGTTCAAGCCCTACGGTCGCGGCCAGGATCGCGGCAACAGCGGCGTCTATTTCCAGGACCGCTACGAAGTGCAGGTGCTCGACAGCTTCGGACTCAAGGGCGAGAACAACGAGTGCGGCGGCATCTACACCAAGCACAAACCCGCGGTGAACATGTGTTTCCCGCCGCTGGTGTGGCAGACCTACGACGTGGATTTCACCGCCGCGACCTTCGATGAAGGCGGGAAGAAAATCAAAAACGCTGTGATGACCGTGAAGCACAACGGCGTGCTCATCCATGACCAAGTCGAAGTCAACAGCACCACCACCTCCAGCGGGATCAACACCGTGACTCCGATCGGCGGCCCCATCCAGCTCCAGGATCACGGCAACCCGATCTATTACCGGAACATCTGGGCTGTCCGACGATAGCCCGTCGGCTGCCCGCCGTCGGCTTTTGCAGCTTGGCCCCGACCTCGGAAAAACCATTTTTCAGCGCGCTCGTGCCAGCACATCTGTCAGCGACCCAAAGTGGGGGAGTTAAGACCGGTTAAGCAGAGTAGTTCCGATCACCTTTGAAAAAGGACGTCGAAGCGGTGTTTTTCCGACAGTTACATCAGTGCCGCTCACAGAGTCCCGACAGCTGGTCCAACTCCTTCCCTACTTCGTTCCTACCCTCCCGCTAATCGTTCACTCCTCTGCGAGTATTGGATCAGACTTACCCCTCGAATCGAACTTGTCCGCTCCAGTCCGTCTGGGTACGGCGATATCATGGTAATTCTCGGTTAGCTCGAGCGTTGAACAGGGAGTTCCCGCATAGTAGCGGAGTGTCGCAATCTGCGGGCCGACCTGCACTTCGGTGTAGCTAACTGTCGCTGCGTCGGGACGGTGCATGCAGTGGGAGTAAGGACCGCATTCTGAACCATGGGACTGATGAAGTCGGCGCAACCAATCCCGGCGTCCTGCAGTTGACGCCAACAGCGCTTTCCGGAATGCGGCACCGCGAGTTCGCTGGGCGCCGGGCTCATCGTAACCCGAGGAAATCCAGGTTCCCGCTTTCCAGTCGTGCCGGCGCCAGCTCAGGCCTGAAAGGTTCCATCTCCACTCAATGATCGTGCCCGGCGTAGGAAAAGCCCCAATGACACGAAAGGGGTTGGTGGCACGCAGGTGAAGGCTTCCAAAAAAATCGGCCGCTTCCGTCTCGGTTGCAGCTGCCAATAGATGGCGCACAACTTCGCCCCGGCTGGTCGCTTCGCCACTGACTTTCTCCTTGATGGCATACCAATTGATCAAAGCGAAAGTGACTCCGGCATCGTTGACACCAATCCAAGTGCCTCCGCTGGGTTCACTCGGAAACAACGCCTGCCGACCACCGACCGACTGAAACTTCGGTGGGTTCGCAACCGGCCGCGTGAGCTTTTCGTCGCGGTTCATTCCCAAGAGATATCCGCGACGGCGTGGAAGAAAGGTGACGGTGCACATGCGTTCAATCCGCCAACGGATAGGTCGCTATCAGCCTGCCGGTCTCGCGCCATTTTCGCCACAGCAGCAAGGGAGCAGTTGGCAACTGTCCTCTCCTTCGGTTCTCAGCACCGATGGCGAAGACCAGTTCCCATTGTTGGAAGAGCTTTCGGTAGGCGGCGAACAAAGAATTGCGGGCGTCGTAGATGCTCGTGGCTTCGGACGCTGCACCGTTCAGTTCGATGATTTGGAAATCACGCCCGGCGCGCAGTTCAGTGGAAGATGAATAACGAATGTCGTAGCGGCCGATCCAAAAGCCGTTGAGCCGTCGTGAGATTTCATCAATGCGCTGTTCCAGCGCCTCGGACCAAAGGTGCATCCCGTCGCGAAAAATACACCCTTGAGCGTGGTTGCCCGCTTCAACCAACCGCAGGGTCTCACCACGTGCCAGAACGTGAGGGCGTCCCACGCCGAGGCGACGCAGATAAGTCTCAGCCACGTATCGCGCGCGCGGATCGTTCCATACGAGGTCTTCAATCGTTTGCCGACCATCGCCGGTGATCGTCGGGAAAATTTTCTCCGTGATGGCGAAGATTCGCCCGCGTCGCTCTTGCGGAAAGCGATAGTAGAACACGCCTATCTCATGCGGCCCCGGCGCATAGTGCTGGATGAGCAATGGAGCACTGGTTCCGCGCAGGTACGCCCCGCCCTGCTCTGGCGTTCGAATCAGCTTCACCCCGACCCCGCGCTGCCCAACATCGGGTTTCAGGATAAACGGATACTTGATGTCATGCTCTCTGAGAATCCTCGCGAGCGCCATATTCCGATCGATTACACTCGGTCCACTCGGCAACAGAAACGCCTCGGCGGTAAACTCGGGACTGGTGCGAGAAAGGTCGTTGAGTGTCGCAATCTTTGATTCGCCCACGAAGCCTCCGGAAAAGATCCCCGGATTCGCCGCCGTCGGAATCGTGAATCCGCGATACTTCAACGCGAGACGGACGTAGTTCAAACCGACGGGTACATAGAACAGCCACGCAGGCCAGAACTCCCAACGCCTCCAACGACCGAACATCGCACCAGCTCGCCGACGGAATCTGACGTCGGCAAGTTTGGTCGCCATACGAACGGCGAAGACAACCGCGACAATCGCCAAGACGAAAAACCATCCGCTCGAGTTCCAACGCTCAAGCCAGCGAATCAGCTCCGGACCGAGCCACCTCGCCAGCAGGAAAATTCCAACCGTCCAGAAGGCAACCGCGACGCCGGTCACGGCGAGGAAGCGGCTGAACGGCAGTCGCAGGAATCCCGCCGCCAAATAAGTGGGAAGGCGCGTGCCCGGAACGAAACGGCTGCTGACCAGCAACCACGTTCCCTTCTCGCTGAACCAGCGTTCACTGCGCGCCACTGCGTCGGCATCGAAGAACCGTTTCGACCAGGAGCGTTGAAGCAGCGGGCGACCGACACGCCGGGCGAGCAGGTAAAGCAAGGCGTCGCCTACCCAAATACCGAGGAAGACTCCGAGGAAACTCGTCGTCCAGGAAAGCGTGCCGGCAGCAGCCAGCAACGCGCTACTGACGGTCGGAACATCCTCTTGAACAAAAGTCAGCAACCCCAGCGTCACGGCCTGTGCTACCGGTGGCCAACCATCGAAACCAAACGGCAACCACTCTGGCTGGAAGGGATTCATTGCACCTTCTGCTTCGAGTTGTGTGCAACTGTAGACGGCGCAATGCCGAAGTGCTCTGGAAGCGTCGCCCCCATCAACCGCGCCATCACGGCGATGAGCGCGTAGTGATGGATGGCATGCGCGATCGCATAAACCATTTCGCGGCCGAACGTCGATCCTGTGACCGGCGAGTCACCGTGGGCGTAACTCACCTCACACCGCGCGCGCACGGTTGCCTCCAGAGAGCTAATTGGAATGGACTCGAGTTGCGCCCGCATCTGGCGGGTCAATTCGAGAGCGAAGGCCGGATTCGATTCAATGCGCACATCGCGCTCGCGATGATCGTAGTCCACCGTGTCGGCATCGAAGCCGCGCAGCAGGCTCGTGAAGTGATCCAAGCAATGGCGGTAATGGCCGCCGATGCAGGCGTTGAACGCGAGCGGAAGGCGGCGGGTGTAGGTGTCAACCGAAACGTCAGCGAGCAGTTCCTCACCTTGCGCCAGAATGGCGACAGCAGCGTCCACGATGCGACGCGCGTCTTCGAATGAATCGTCGGGAGTCATGAAGTTGGAGGGCTGATTGGGAGAAGGTGACCAGCGACCGTTCGGAAATGCACCGGTGGGATTGAAGTCTGACTTTGCAAGCGACGACGCAGCTGCGGTGACAGAGGAGGTCATGGTGGTCAGGCGGAGAAGTTCATTGAGAACATCCTTTGGTGGCGCACGCCGACGGCGCTGACGATGCGATGCGAGCACCAAAGGACGGCAGTTGCCGCCGTCGCAGAAACAGCACGACAGCGCTGGAGGCAAGCACGGTCACCGCGAGCGCGAACAACAATCCGCCGTCGTTTTGCACGACGATGCCGAGTTTGGTCAGGTGCGAACCGATGGCACCAAACATCAGCGCCATCGCGAGCCCCGCGCCGATGACCGCGAACCGCGTTGTAAGCAGCAGCAGCACGGCAACGAGTTCTGCCAGTCCAGTGGCCACGCGTCCCCACGGCTCCACGCCGAGCGTGGTGAAGATGAACTTCGATTCCGGCGCACCGCTGAACTTGAAGAACAAAGTTTGCGCGAGAATGGCCGCGGCGATGAGTTGGAGAATCCAACTGACGACGTTGTGACGTTTGCAGAGTTTCATGGGAGATGGCGCTGAGTTGAGTTACCTACTCGCCGGAAATCTTTCTCCAGTTGGCGTCGGCTTTGGTGGTGAGGTTCGGTTCGTCCTTGTTCCAGTCCTTGATCGCGTTCGCGTAGAACGCCTTGAAGAAGAGAAACAACCGGCCGTTGGTGACCTTGAAATTGGTGGGATCTATCTCCACTTTCTCGCCCTTTGCCATCGCCGTCGCGCACCAGCCGCCGTAGGTCGGAAGGTACTTCTCCGGCGCAGCGACGAAGAGCTTCCGGTTCTCGTCTGTCGCAAAGTGATACGTGACACCTCCGTGCGACGCCTTGATTCCTGGCTGGCCCTTCAACGCCTTCATCGCCGTGAAGTAACCAACAGGATCGTATCCGCTCAACGCGACGTTGTCGGAGCCAAGGTTGTAGTGCTTCACAGCTGCAACGCTCTGAGCCTTTAGCTCCGCCAACTTGGCAACGAATTGCTCCGCGCCGAAACGATCCGAGTTGCTCTTGCCGACGTAACGAAAGACTTCCTTGCCCGCCGGATTCAACAGCACCAGCGCCGGATAGTGCACTGATTCGCCGTGGAACATGTAGCCGCCAGGGATGGCGAACGCGTCGGCCAGTTTCGCGTCGGCATCGCGATAGATGCTCACATCCGGAGATGCGTCGCCTCGATTCGCCTTCGAGGACCAGGCCTTGATCTCCTCCGCATTGTCCGGCTTCAGGAAAACGTGGACCACATCGGGCATCGATGCGGACTTCTGGGCGTAATCGCGGGTGTGCTTGAGGCAGAACGGACATTCCGTCTTCAACAGGAAGTGCAGCGCGACGAACTTGCCGCGTGCCTCAGCGAGTTTGAAAATCTTCCCGTCGGCAGGCGATTCAACGGTGAAATCCGCAGGCGCCGCGAGGGCAGTCTGGCAGCAGGCAAGGGATACAAGGAGCGCGGCGAGTATTCGGTTCGGTTTCATCAAGTCAGCGGTGTTGTGTGCCGCTGGCTGATAACGCTCGAATCACTCTTGCGACACTGGCCGCGGCTGAAGGTGGGTCGCGCCGCTGTTGGAAACCTTACAACGAATGTTGAAGAGCCTGCCGGTCGGTCGAATCTTCGGAAAGGCGGGCCGTCAGGAGAAGTTCCAGCTCTCGGCACAGATCGGCGCTGTCAGCGGAAGTCTGGACACTCCCATCGCGGCGGCACAGCGCGAACCCATCGCCATACGCAGCGCCATTGAGGACACAGGCGTCCGTCCCGCCGTCACGAAGCTGGCGCCACGCCCTCTCGAATGCGTCGGCGCTAGTTCCCGCGAGTTCATACTTCCAGCCCACAATCGCCGCCTTGGGAAACATCGCGCGCAACCGGGGCAGGACTTTTGTCGCCGGGGCAAGTATCAGGTGAAGCCGTCCACTCCGCGTCGCGAATTTTTGCGAAATCAACCGGTCACCGGAATCATTCCTCACTTCCTCGACGCGATAATCACACAATGCCGCCGCGTGAAGGACGGCATCCACCGCTTCGCTCCCCGAGATCGCCGCCAGCTTTTCCGCCAAATCATCATTCGTGCTGAACGGAATCGTGCGCCCGGCGATGACCGCATCTGGATAGGTGCTGCCTTCCCCTTTGAGGCAGATGACTTCATGGCCCGCTTCTGCGAAATTATTGGCAAGCGTCACGCCAAGTTTACCCGTCGACATGTTGGTCATGCGCCGTGCGCCGTCGATGGGTTCGTAGCTTGGACCGCAGGTAATGAGGATCTTCATGATTGGAATGTCGCGTCGAGGGAGCGTTTCAATTCGAGCACTTCAGAATGCAGACGAAGCGCGGTGGTCTTGCGGTCTTCACGGCTGACTGCCTTGGCCAAACCAAATTCGAGACCGGCATTCAGCGAGCGCTTTCCCAGCAGATTCCACAGGTGCGGAAAAAGCGTCATGTCCTTCCAGTAGCAAACCTCCTCCGCCGCATCTCCGTCGTCCAAATGGTAAGCAATCGCCGCTGGTGCGATTGGATGGTCTGTCGCCTCGACAGCGCCAAGCAGCGCTGACTTGAATGGAAGAACCGCGGTGCCACCCGTCGAAGTGCCTTCCGGGAACAGCACGACGAGAATCTCCTGGCTGAGCGCCGTTCGAATTTCTTCCGTCATTCGCGCAGCATCCGTCCGTCGCTCACGTCGCACGAACAGCGTTCCGGCCCATGCGGCAAACCAGCCGAATACCGGCCAGCGACGCACGTCGCTTTTCGAAATAAAGACACACGGCGTCGTTGCGCCAATGACAAGGATATCCAGGTAGCTCAGGTGATTGCACACCAGCAGACCGCGATTCGGCGGCATCCCACTGACACGAACATCGGCATCGAAGACTCGAAGGATCCGCCGACAGCTGGCTTGAAGACATCTTGCGCGGACGCGCAGGGGCGCAGCTCCCCCATAAAGAATCGACGCCCAACCAAAGCGAAACGTGGCGAGAAGAATTTCCCCTCCGAGCCACAGCGCTCGCCAGGTCGATTGCAACGTCGATGCGATTCGTCGGGTTGATCTCGCCGTATCGGCTACCACGGGCAGCAACGCGTTGGATGTCGCAGCTTTCATCCGAGGAACCGGGCGCGCGCCGTGGCGGGAAGTGATTCAAGGTCGAGCAAGGTCAGAAAATCGATCGTCTTGAATTCCCGATCCAAAGCGGGTGGGCCGCAAATCTTCGCACCAATCGAGAGGTAGGCACGCAGGAGCTTCGGAATTTTCGGAGCATCTTCAGCCAGGCGATCCATCGGACACTCGAACCTCGGCGTTGGACGGGTGCGAAGTTCCATCGGCGCCAGATGGTGACGCATCAGTTCGGTGTAGGCTGAGGCACCCAGCGCGGCATCCTGCGAGGTGATGGAACTGCAACCGCAGAGATACCGCCCACCGCGGGCACGGGCGTAGCCGGCAATTCCCTTCCAAAGCAGCCCGAGCACATGAAGATTGCGGTGCCGCTGCTCCACGCAGGCACGTCCGAGTTCGATTAATTCGTTCCGGATGGGCTCATACGGCGCGAAATCAAACTCCTGTTCGCTGTAATAACCAAGTCGCGCCCCTGCTGTGCGACCTGTTTGCAGACGATAGGTTCCAACCAACTCACCGGTTGGAGAATGTTCCACGACCAGATGGTCACAAACCTCGTCGAACGCATCGGCATCAAGACCGGTCGCATGGGAATCCGCGAGCCCTTCGTTGAGTTCGAGATTGAAGACACGATAGCGCAGGGCCTGGACGGCGCGCACCTCGGCAGAGTCGCTGGCCAGGCGAACGGAGTAAACGGGGACGGAGGTCGTCAGCAGACGAGCCGTTTCAATCATGGAGTTCATGGGGTGCTGGGAATCCGGCGCGACGCGCTGTGCGCTTGAGCCGGACATTGATGGGTTGTTGGGTGTCACAGCGCCTCCATGTTGCGCCGGGCCTTGTGGCAACCGGGTGACGGTCAGCTGAAATTCCGAAAACGTTTGTCTGCGTGAGCGCAACCATTGCGAGGATGAGTCGCCTGCGATCGCGGAACCTTACAAACGACTCACGAACGGTGCTCGTGCTCTCGAACGGCGCGCTTCATCCGCTCGCGGGCATCGCTCGACAGCGTCGCATTTTCCGGCAGACGTGAATTCTCGTCTTGAGCCCGCACGGCCTTGCGGAGGAAGTCCAGTTGCCTGCCATATCGACGGCACCAGCGGCAGAGCAGCAGGTGAATCCGCAGTCCAACGCGCTGTGATGCCGGGATTAAGTGATCGAACTGCTCGGATTGCAGACGGCTCGCGTCGCGGCAGGTCGGCGAAAGATTTCGCGCCGCCGTTTTCAAGCTTCCGACGATGCGACGAATGATTTGCATGATCGTTTGGCGAACAACTGCTCCAATCTTGGTCGAGCTCGAAGACCCGACCTTACAGTCACGTCGCGAGTCTCAGTGACCGCACTCGGAGCGGAGCCGGGTGATGATTCGCTGGCGGGCCGCGGCGGTCAGGTTCCGCGAGGGAACCGTCGCGAGGTCATGACGAAAACTCACGGCTGCTCGCCGAAGGAACGCCAGTTGCCTTGTGTACCGCTTGCACCAGACACAAATCAGGTGATGCAGCCACATTTGAAATCGCAGCTTCAGCGACGGAGGCTCATCGAGAATCCGCGATGACAGGCGCGACATCTCCGCGCAATTGGGCACCTGCCGCCACAGCCACAACAAAGCCTGTTGTTTGAGTCGTTCCATAAACTTCCTTTCAAACCTGTTTCCCGAACCAGTTGGTCTCAATGCAGCGCCGCAACGCCATGCGCGCCCGGTGCAGCATCACCCAGAGATTGTTCTCGGAGATGTTGAGCAACGCGCAGATTTCACGACTCTCGATTCCGTCAACCTCGCGCAGCGTGAACACCGTCGCGACGTTCTTCGGCAGCTTGCCGTTGCAGTCGGCGAAGGTTTTCCAAAACGCCTCCTTGTCGAGGCTCGCTCCAGGAGCGTCCCACTCCGTCGGACCCAGCTCGTGAATCCACGCCCCGGCGAATGGACCATCCGCCACGAATCGCTCGCTCTCTTCGTCCGAGTAGAACTGGAGGTCCGTGAAGGCCGTCTCACGACCAGCCTTCCGGAAGCGATCGAGAATCTTGTGCTTCAAAATGCCCGTGAGCCAGCTTCGTTCCGCGCTTCGGCCCTCAAAGTTCTGTCGGCCCTTGAGCGCAGCCAGGAACGTGTCCTGCACCAAATCCTCGGTCGCACCGGCATCGCGCAACCGGGCCATGGCGAACTTGAACAGATAGTCTCCGTATTCCTCGACCCAGCGTTCCGGATCGGCCGCGGCGATTCGCTCACTTGGCGCGGGCTGGGCGTTTGGCGGCACATCCACAGGCGTGGGCAACGGTTCGACTGAAGAGTTGGCATTCACAAGGTTCACCGGTTTTGTCGCATCGATTCAGTTCAGGCGAGCTGCACAGAGCGGCTCACTACCGCTAGGTCGTTGCTGAAGCGAGATCCTTACAAGGAAAGTTTGAGGCCATGTATTCCGGCAAGTTGTAAGGTCACGAGTCTTCGTCCGACCCACCCCTGCACAATCGAGAAAATCATGCCACCAAACCACAGCCTCTGACCAATGAACGAAACACTCGAATCTCCACGACTCCACGAACGCACATCAAATCTCATGTCTCCCGCTCACGAACGTTTGATGCGCGAGCATCTGCGTGACGAGAACCTGCCCGAAGCCGTGATGCCGGCGTGTCCGGTAGTCAAAGCGCTCAAAGGCCAGAAGGCGCTCGTCACGGGTGCGAACTCGGGCATCGGCCAGGCCGTCGCTCTCGCGTTGGCTCATGCCGGTGCCGACGTGGTGGTTAACTACGTTTCACGTCCCGACGCCGCGGAACACGTCGTTAGGGAAGCGATGCGGTGCGGGTCGATGGCCTACGCTCATCGCGCCAACGTGGCGAGCGAAGCCGAAGTTCAAGCCATGTTCAAACGGATGATTCAGGAGTTCGGCACCATCGACATCCTCGTCAACAATGCAGGGCTCCAAAAGGACGCACCCATCGACCAGATGACATTGGCCGACTGGCAGTTCGTCCTCGATGTGAACCTGACCGGCCAATTTCTCTGCTCACGCGAAGCCATCCGCGAGTTCAAGCGTCGCGGCGTGCGCAAGGAGGTCAGTTGCGCTGCCGGGAAGATCATCTGCATGTCGAGCGTCCACGAAGTCATCCCATGGGCAGGCCACGTCAACTACGCCGCGAGCAAGGGCGGTGTGATGCTGATGATGAAAAGCATCGCGCAGGAAGTCGCGCCTCATCGCATCCGCGTGAACAGCGTCGCTCCCGGCGCCATCCGCACACCCATCAACATGGAGGCCTGGGGCACGCCCGAAGCGTACCGCGAACTGATGAAGCTCGTTCCCTACAAGCGCATCGGCGAACCGGACGACATCGGCCGCGCCTGTGTGTGGCTGGCCAGCGATGCGAGCGACTACGTCCACGGAACCACGCTTTTCGTGGACGGCGGAATGACGCTGTATCCGGGTTTTGAAACGGGTGGTTGACGCCCCGAGACGGCTCCTTTCTCGCGGTCAGCTCGACATCTTTCCAGCCAGCTACGACCAAAGTCTCAGATGACTGAAGTCCCATTGCGAGTAACTGCGACCTTAGGCCGATACCGTCCCACCATCTTGCCGTGTTAGTGCTATCGGCATGATGAAAAACAGATACGGAACCCCAGTCGTTAACAACAACTCTTGGACACTTCAGTGGAGCGTCGCCCTGCTCTTTACGTTATGGCTTGGCGTGGTTAGTGCCGCACCGCTTGGCACCAGCTTTACCTTTCAGGGCAAACTTCACGACGGCGGTCAGCCCGCCAACGGCGAATACGAGTTTGAGATACTGATGTTTGATTCGGCAACCGAAGGCGCCCAGGTCGGCCCGGTCAATACGCTGGAAGAAGTCGCCGTGACCAACGGCCTCTTCACGGTCCGGCTTGACTACGGTGACGCCGCGTTCAATGGAGACGCCCGCTGGTTGGAAATTTGGGTGCGCTCCTCGAATGGCGACAGTTCGGTCGTCCTCTCGCCCCGCACGCCGCTTACCGCCACGCCCTACGCGTTGCACGCGAGCATGTCGAAGTCGGTCGCGGATGGCGCCATCACTTCGGACAAGCTGGCGAATGGCGCAGTGAACGGCTCCAAGATAGCCGTGGGTTCAATCGGCGGGACACAGATTGCCGACGGTGCGATTGGCGCCAATCATCTCTCCGCTGGTGCGGTCAACACCACGCACATTGCGGCCGGCGCGGTCGGCAGCACTCAGCTGGCGAACGGCTCCGTCGGTTCGCAGCAACTCGGCGGCGGCGCGGTGACCGCAGACAAACTGGGCAGCGGTGCGGCGTATGCGAATCTCATCAGCAGCGGCCAGAGCCCCATCGCGAGCGGTGGCGTCATTCTCTCGGAATCGATGAACCGCCCGGAGTTGTTGAATGCGGGCTTTGTGTTGCTTTCCAAAATCGACCTCGTGCAGGAAGCCTGGCGATCCGGCAACCCTGCGCCCGCGCCCGCGCCTAATGTACCGGTATCGCTGAATGCCAGCGCTGTGTGGACGGGAACAGAGATGATTGTCTGGGGTGGAGGTGAGAGTCTGGGTGCGCGCTACAATCCTGCTTCCGGCACATGGATGGCGATTACCACCAACAACGCTCCGGCCAAGCGTCTGTTGAACTCCGCAGTCTGGACCGGTTCTGAGATGATCATTTGGGGCGGTCAGCTGGCCGGCAGTTTTGCCGTAACGGCGACCGGCGCGCGATACAACCCGGCGAACAACACCTGGACCGCCATCGCCTCGCCCAATGCTCCCACGGCGCGCGCGCGGCATTCCGCAACCTGGACGGGCACGGAGATGATCGTTTGGGGTGGCGATGATTCGACCGGCAAAGAAGTAAACTCAGGTGCACGGTATAATCCCACCAGCAACACCTGGACGCCGCTGGCATCGGCCAATGCGCCATCCGCCCGCCACGCGCACACCGCGGTGTGGGATGGCACGGGCATGATCATCTGGGGAGGTTCCGTGAAAACCCCCACGACCAATTACGCTACTAGCGACGGGATCTTCCAAAATGGTCAAATGACTTTCACCACCAATCGTGTTGTGCACTACCCCGAGGTCGCTGTCGAGACAGGTGGACGATACAATCCGGCGAACAACAGCTGGACGACCATCACAACGAACAATGCGCCATCCGCAAGGGCGTTCCATTCGGCAATATGGGATGGCTCAAGCATGATCGTCTTCGGCGGCCAGCAACAGATCGTCATCGCGGTTCCTGAGCCTTGGTTGTTCGGCGACGTCTCATTCAAGCAGGAGACAATCCTCTCCGTCACCGGGCATCGCTACAATCCGGCCAACAATACTTGGGCTGCCATTTCGATGACGGGCGCTCCCATGCCACGTTCACGGCATTCTGCGATCTGGACGGGTTCGCGAATGATTATTTGGGGCGACGCCGTGGATTCCAGCACGGTCCCTGGCGCCAGCTATAATCCGACCGCCAACACGTGGACACCAATCTCAGCTGTGGACCAGCCGACTGTTCGCCATAGCCACTCCGCGTTTTGGACCGGCAGCAGCATGCTGATCTGGGGCGGCGGCAAACTCGATGGCGGGCTTTACAATCCCACGTCGGATGCCTGGGTGCCGACAATCCCAACCGCGGATTCCGCCGAGCGAATCAATTTCACCACAGTGTGGACGGGCAAGGAGATGATCGTCTGGGGCGGCCAGGATGAAAACGGCGTCTATTTGCAAAGCGGTTATCGCTACGAACCAGTCAAGAGCATCTGGACCAAGCTGCCAGCGGCAGGTGCTCCCAGTGGACGGTCGCAACATGTCGCCGTGTGGACAGGCACCGAAATGATCGTCTGGGGCGGTTCATCTGGGGCTGGCGATCTGGATGACGGCGCCCGTTACAACCCCATCACCGACACCTGGACCAGCATCACTGCTACGAACGCCCCTCTGGCGCGCCGCGGCGCCCAAGCCGTCTGGACGGGCAAGGAGATGATTCTCCTAGGTGGTTTGAACGGCATCGGTGTTCGGTGGAATGGCGCTCGCTACAACCCGACGACGGACACTTGGATAAATTTGAACATGCAGGGTGCTCCGTCCGCACGTCTGACCTTCGCACTGCAATGGGCCGGCAGTGAAATGATTGTCTGGGGTGGAGATTCACTTGGCCTGAGCTTTTCCGACGGTGCCCGCTTCAATCCGGCCAGCAACACCTGGACGCCGATGTCGACCGTCAACGCTCCGTCAGGCCGGCGCGCGCCTACGACTGTCTGGACGGGCAAGGAAATGATCGTCTGGGGCGGCGGCGGCAATTTTGGCAGTTATCCTTCGGACGGCGGCCGCTACAACCCAGCCACCGATTCGTGGACCCCCACCCCAACCAACAATCCGCCCAGTGGTCGTGAAGGACACTCGCTAATCTGGGACGGCACGAAGATGTATGTCTTCGGAGGCAGGCAGGCCGACGGCATGTCCTTGAACAGCCAGTCGGCTGTCTTCGACCCCGACCAGAACACCTGGGCGGCCTACGGTGGCATCGAACAAAGCCGCACGCACCACGCCGCAGTTTGGACTGGCTTGGAAATGCTGTTGTGGGGTGGGCGCGTCTTTTCGGGCGAACTGGTGAACAGCACCCGCCATTACAAGCCGGCCCGCTCCTTCTACTTCTACCTCCGCCCGTGATGCCCCGACATACGAACAGACCACAAACATCATCGTATGAAAATCATCTCACTCCTCGCCTCGCTGACACTCGCGGGCTTGATCACCGCAGCCAGTCCTGCGATTACACACGCCCAGCAAGGTGGACGATTCAGCATCAAGTCTACCGTCATCGCCGGTGGCGGGTTGAAGAGCGCGAGCGCCAACCGACGGTTCCAGATGAGCGCAACTGTCGGCCAACCCGAAGCCGCGCCCGTGCTCAAGTCCGACAACAGCCGGTTCGCCGTGGAGCCGGGCTTCTGGCACGGCATCACCGTGGTCCAGACCCAAGGGTCCCCACTGTTGAGAATCCGGGCTGGCGCGAGCGGCACGGTGATTCTCTCATGGCCCGTGGCCAGCACGGGTTTTGTCCTCGAGGAAACCTCTGCACTCGGAGCAGTAAAATGGACACCAACCCAGGCAACCGTTGTCGATACGGCCACCGAGCACACCATCACCGTGCCAGCGGCCGGGATCGTCAAATGTTACCGTTTGCGGGGCAGCATTGGGACTAATTGAGAATCGATGTAAGGGTGCCGAGTCGTCTCCGACCTACACGGAGAATGAATGACGGCACCCTTACTTCGTCCGCAGAATGGCTCGAGGCCGACGGCCTCGGTGGTTTCGCCAGCGGCACCTCCACCGGCTTCCGCACTCGGCGCTATCATGCGCTGCTCCTCACTGCGACCACACCGCCGACCGGGCGCATGGTGTTGGTGAATGGCTTCGATGCCTGGGTCGAGACGGCCAATGGACGTTTCGCCATCACTTCCCAGCGTTACGCGCCGGATGTCATCGGTGGAGATGGCGCCACGCGTATCGAAGCCTTCGGATGGGAGCCCTGGCCTCATTGGATCTTCAAGCTGGAAGACGGCACGCGAATCGAGTTCGAGCTCTTCGTGCCGAAGTGGCAGCCGATGACGTGCCTTTCGTGGAAGCTCCTCGGGCCAAGCAAAGACGCTCGGCTCTTCGTCCGCCCGTTGCTGTCCGGTCGCGATTACCATTCGCTGCACAAGAGCAATCCCGCCTTTCGTTTCGACGCCACGGTCAAAACCGATCGCGTTTCGTGGCAGCCCTACACTGATGTCCCCGGCGTAACCGCGCTGACCAACGGCGATTACTTCCACGACCCGCATTGGTATTACAATTTCCTCTACGACGACGAACGCGCCCGCGGACTCGATTGCGAGGAGGATCTCGCGGCGCCGGGCATCCTGTCCTGGAACCTCGCCGACGGAAAGGCAGCGCTGGTGTTCACCACGTCCACCTACGCCGCCGAGACTCTTCCGGCACGCGTGCAGCCTCTTGACCTCTTGAACAAGCTGCGCAGCGCTGAACAAACCCGCCGTGCAGCATTCCCCTCGCAACTGCACCGTGCGGCGGATGCCTACATCGTCCAACGCAGCGGAGCCGCGAACTCCAACTCGGCTCAAAGCAAGACCATCGTCGCCGGATATCCGTGGTTCACCGATTGGGGCCGCGATACGCTCATCTCCCTGCGTGGGCTGTGCCTGTCCACCGGGCGGCTCGATGAAGCGAGAGAGATCCTTCTCACTTGGGCAAAATCCGTTTCCGAGGGAATGTTGCCGAACCGGTTTCCGGATCAAGGCAGCAAGCCCGAATATAACTCGGTCGATGCTTCCCTCTGGTTTGTCATCGCCGTGCACGTGTTCCTCGCGGCGGCACAGAAGCAGCGCCTCGCCCTCAATGGCGACCGGAAGAAGCTCCTCACCGCCATCGCTGCGATCCTCGATGGCTACACGCGCGGGACGCGTTTCGGCATTCGCGCTGACACCGATGGACTTCTCGCCTGCGGCGAACCGGGCGCCCAGCTCACGTGGATGGACGCGAAGGTCGGCGACTGGGTGGTCACGCCGCGCATCGGCAAACCCGTCGAAGTGCAGGCGCTCTGGCTGAATGCGCTCTGGATTGCCAGCCAGCACGACGAGCGTTGGAAAGAACCGTTCGAGCGCGGACGACGCTCATTCGATGCGCGCTTCTGGAATCCTGAGCGCAAGATCCTCTACGACGTGGTGGACGTGAACCATCAACCCGGCGTCGTCGATGCCTCGTTTCGTCCGAATCAAATCATCGCCGTCGGCGGACTTCCACTTCGGCTCATCCAAGACAATCGCACGTTCCTCATCGTCGAAGCAGTGAAGGATCACCTCTGGACGCCGCTCGGTTTGCGCTCGCTGGCGCCGGGTGAACCGGGTTATGCGCCCCGTTACGAAGGCGGCGTTCGCGAACGCGACGGCGCGTATCACCAAGGCACGGTCTGGCCGTGGCTGATCGGAGCGTTTGTTGATGCGTGGACATGGGTTCACAAACAAACGCCGGCCGCGCTGCACGAGGCCAGGCGCGAATACCTCCAGCCCTTGCTCGAACATCTCAACGTCGCCGGTCTCGGTCACATCTCCGAGATTGCCGATGCCGATGCGCCGCACACCCCTCGCGGTTGCCCGTGGCAGGCGTGGTCGGTGGCAGAAGCCTTGTGGCTCGATCAAGTCGTCCTACGCGAACCTAAGAAAACGCATCCGTCACGAACAAGCGTTCGCCGAAGCGGCAAGGTGTCGACGCGTGAGTTGGTTGCCAGCTAAAACTCGATCATGAATACCAACTTACCGAAGCCGGATACGCGCACGTTCGACGTTGAATCGTGCGTCCGATTCTCCAACGACAAGGCTACCGTCACTGAGATTCTTCTCACCAACCATTCGAGCATCGCCGTCTGGGGTGTTCGTCCTGGTCAGGAAGTCCCGGCGCACACCCATCCTGACGGACAGGACACATGGATCATGATGCGCGGCGAACTGACTTACTACTTGGGCGGCGGCCGCAAGAAGACGATTCGAGCTGGCCAGGTGGATGTCGCCGACTGCGATCAAGTCCACGGCGCGCGGAACGAATCCGAATCCGACGCGGTATTCCTTTCCATCTATTCGGCGCCCAAGCTGGGTTGGGCGGCGGCGACTCCCTAGACCTCACACTTCATGAAGATCACGACAGACTCGAAAGCCGAGCAGCGACGCCTCAACGAATTCAAAGCCGGCCAGCAAGATTGGAAACGCTGGGGCCCATACCTCTCCGAACGTCAATGGGGCACCGTGCGCGAGGATTATTCACCACACGGCAATGCCTGGGAATACTTCCCGCACGATCACGCCCGCAGCCGAGCTTATCGCTGGGGTGAGGATGGCATCGCTGGAATCAGTGACGACCAGTCACGCCTTTGTCTCGCGCTGGCGCTGTGGAACGGGCGCGATCCGATTCTCAAGGAACGCCTCTTCGGCCTGACGAACTCCGAGGGCAATCACGGTGAGGACGCGAAGGAGTTTTACTGCTACCTCGACGCCACGCCGACGCATTCCTACCTGAAGATGCTCTACAAGTATCCGCGGCGGGAGTTTCCCTACGCGCAACTGGTGGAAGAGAACGCTCGGCGCAAAAGCGATCCTCACCAACCCGAGTTCGAGTTGCTCGACACCGGCATCTTCGACGATGACCGCTACTGGGATGTGTTCGTCGAATACGCTAAGGCCGGTCCCGACGACATCCTCATGCTCGTCACGGTCCACAATCGCGGTCCCGAGGAAGCGACGATCCATGTGCTGCCACAGCTTTGGTTTCGCAACACGTGGTCGTGGCGGAAGAACGGTCCACGTCCCCAGCTTCAGGCCAGAGGCGACGGCACCGCACACGCCTCGCACGATGAGTTGGGCGATTACGAACTCCACTGCGACGGGAATTCTGTGCTCCTGTTCACAGAGAACGAAACGAACGTCCGCCGTCACCACGGGGAATCGGATGCTCCAGGTTACTTCAAGGACGCCTTCCACGAGCACGTCATCTCAGGTCGTGAAGACGCGGTGAACTCCAAGCGAACGGGAACCAAGCTCGCCGCGCACTATCAACTCACCGTGCCAGCCGGAAGTTCGGCGCAAGTGCGCCTTCGACTGGTAGCCGCCGACGTAAGGAGGCGGACAGCTGCAAAGTGCGGTGAACCGACATCCGCTTCGTCACCTCAGCGGCTACATGCGTTTGCTGACTTCGACACCATCCTCGCCCAGCGCCGCCTCGAAGCGGATGAGTTCTACGCCGACCTCCAGCGCGACATCACTGACCCCGACGCGCGACTCGTCCAACGTCAGGCGCTCGCGGGCATGATTTGGTCGAAGCAATTCTTCTACTACGATGTGCCCGAGTGGATTCGCGGCGACGAAGGCCAGCCACCGCCACCGGATGAACGCAAGCACGGTCGCAATCGCGAATGGTCGCACCTCAACAACGCCGACATCATCTCCATGCCGGACAAGTGGGAGTATCCGTGGTACGCCGCGTGGGATCTCGCGTTCCACTGCATCCCGCTCGCCATGATCGATCCCGAGTTTGCCAAGTCGCAACTCGTCCTGCTCACTCGCGAATGGTACATGCACCCGAACGGCCAGCTCCCCGCCTACGAATGGGCCTTCGGCGACGTGAACCCGCCTGTCCACGCTTGGGCCACGTGGCGGGTCTTCCAGATGGACCGCAAGCAACGCCGCGCGGCGAACGCAGACGATCCCGGCGACCTCGCCTTCCTCGAACGCGTCTTCCACAAGCTGATGCTCAACTTCACTTGGTGGGT
>CAZBIC010000015.1:0-150523 GCA_964491875.1 uncultured Bifidobacterium sp. | reverse complement strand
CAAGGCCAAGGACCACTGGGACAAGAAGAAGGCCGACGACAAGTAAGCGTCGCCCTCTGACTTAAAACCCAATCCTCCGAACTCAACACCCGGCCGGGCAGCAATGCCCGGCCGGGCTTTTTTGTGTAATGAATGGGTCCAGAGAACGGTAGGCGGTGTATCAGCGGTGAGAATGAAAGCGCGTGCAGGAGATGGAGAGGTATGGACTGCGGGAACATGTTCCCGCTGCGGATGCACGCCGGGAGAATCAAAACGTCGCCGGACTTGCGGACCTTGCAGCCAAATCGGAATCCTGCCTCCGCAGTCCAGATCTCCAGCGAAGTTGCCCACTGCTCCAAACCGCGCCCGTGACCATCTGTCGATTGCGATTTGAAGTGAAGCGACCAAGGTCAGCTGGCTCCTGCTATCAAACCCTTTTGGCAGTGAGGGGCGGACGGTGACGCGGGCCGGGGACCGCTTGTTGGAGGGCGGCGTTTGCGTAGATTTAGAGCTGCGCTGCTCAGGACGTTTCACTTGGGACTCATGTCAGAAGAACGGATGTTCCACGATGGAGCGTTTCGGTGGAATGAGCCCCAGCGGCTTCGCGGCCACGTGGACTAGCACTGTCAGCAGCCAGGCGCAAATGAACATCAGGACGATGGCGAGGGGATACTTGCTCCAGTGATGGCGCTGGCGAGGAGAACGGATCGCGCGATCCATGACCACAAAGGGTATCGCTGCCATCGAGCCGTAGACCGCGAAGACGTAGACGCCGAGCAGTGCGGCGTGGAGCGGATTCGCGAACAGTGAAGCGACGATCGCCTTCAACACAGCGAGATTGTTTTCCACGGCGATGCCCATCACTCCGGTCGTGCAGAACACTTCGCGGAAGGTGAAGGCGAACCGGCGCGTGATAATCATCCAGGCGACGCCCCAGCCGCCGTAAAAGCCCACGCCAAGAATTAGATCTGGGATGAGCTGTGGGTGAAATAGAATCGGAGGATCGGTCCGGGCGAGATAGTTGTTCGCCCACGCGAGCGTTTCGCCGACGAGGCCGGATAGCAGCACCGAGACTCCAAGCACGGCGACGCCGCGAGTCTCTGACTGGAACGAATCAATCTGGATTCTCTCGCGAAGCAACACGGCGGCGACGAAGAGCGTGTAGATGAGCAGCATCGTCTGCGGCGGTGAAGCCAGCAGCGCGAAGAGCGGAATCACTCCGCTGAGGACGAAGAACCAGTGACGTAGCTTTGCGCCCGACATCCTCGTTCAGGACACTGCTTCGCCCACGAAGTTGCAGGCTACTGCGTCTCGGTCTTCAACGAAGCGATCCATTGCATGAAGAGCTTCGTGGCCTCGGTGTCCGGGCGGATGGTTCCCAGCGGCGGCATTTGGCCGGGGATGCGTAGCGCGGTGCGTGTGACGAGCACCGAACGTGAAGGCGAACCGGGCGCGACGATACGGGCGTTCTTGAGGTTCAGGGTTCCGTGTTGCGGGATTTGGTCGATCAGCCGCGTGTTTTTGAGCGAGGTTCCGGCAGCGAGGTCCATCGCGGAATTGCCGCCGCCTTCATGCACGTGGCAGTGCGCGCAATTCACGGCGAGGTAGGAACGGACACGCGCTTCGAGCGTCGCGTTGGTGTCACTGAGGCTTGGGAAGCGCGGCGCGGTGTCGAGCTTGTTGGAAATCCATGACGCACTGCGCAGAAGTTCCTGCTTCTCCAGATGCGCGATTTGGTTTGCCGAAGGTTCACTGGAAGCGGGGCGGTTCAACTGCCGTGTGTTCAGCGACAGCGCGAAGCTCGCGGCGCGAGAATGGCAGACGAGACAATCTGAGCGGCTGGGCACGAGCCATGAGCGCGGGCCTCCGGGCAAATTCAACGTCGTGCGCATGCCTTTCGCGGGCGCGAGCTCGGCGTCCGTCTGCGCGTCGTTCCACAGATAGGTGTAGGCGGTCCAGTCGTTGTCGCGCTTCAGGAGCAGGCGCGTCTCGGTGCGACGTGGCCCCGCGCTAGTGTCGAGCGCGAGCGTTTGCACGAGCACGAGGCCGTTGTCGGTGCCCCATTGGCCGCCTTCGGAGGGATGCAGCTTCGCTTCGGACGGCGCGGCGAGCCAGTGCTTGCCCTTCGCGCCGTCGTGCCAGCCGGGATGGTTGATCTCGTAGCCCACGACGCCGGGCGCGGGCTTCTCGGTCGCCACGTCGGCGAAAAGTCCGGTCTCGCTCAGCTTGCGCGCGAAGGGTTGGGCGTTCGGCGGCTGAACGTAGGTCGCGAGTCGATAGATGCCGCCGTTGTAGTCCGCGATCAGCACCTCGCCGTCCGGGTCGAAGCCGAAGCCGACGATCATCAGCGGTGTGTCGGAGAGTTCCTTGTGCCAGATGACCTTCGTGCCGTCGTGCAACATCGCGTGGATGCGGCCGGTGGAATAATCGCCGTAGATGTAGGCGCCGTTGAGATCGGGGAACGCGCGACCGCGATAGACCACGCCGCCGGTGAGCGAACGATACTCGCCGTGATCATGCTCAATGGTCGGCAGCGTGAACGGCGACGGACCTTTCAGGCGCTCCTTGAACATCGGGCGGCTGCCTTCGTAGGCGCTCCAGCCGTAATTCTCGCCGCGCCCGAGCAGGTGCGCGTATTCGCGCAAGTCCTGGCCGTTCTCGCCCACCCAGATTTGTCCGCTCTGCAAATCGCTCGTGATGCGCCACGGATTCCGCAGGCCGTAAGCCCAAATCTCCGGACGCGCGTTCGTGAGCGCGACGAACGGATTGTCTGCCGGCACGATGTAAGTTTTCCCCTCGGGCGCGCTATCGACGTCGATGCGGAGCACCTTGCCGCGCATCGAGGACAAATCCTGGCCCACATTGTCACGGTCCATGGCGGACGTGCCGTCGCCGGACGTGACGTAGAGCATGCCGTCCTTGCCGAACGCGCAGTCGCCGCCGTTGTGACCGTTGCCCGGCCATTCGATCACCGTGATCAGCGAGTCGGGCAGGATGCGTTTGAGATTCTCGCTGAAGGTGTAGCGGAGAATCTTAGTGTGCTTGCCCTTGCCCTGACTCGGTCCGTTCACGCCGAAGTAGATGAACCGGTTCTTCGCGAAGTTCGGATGAAACGTGAGGCTGTAAACATGATCCTTCAGCTCCAGCAACACCTCGGCCTCGCTCACGTCGGGCTTCGCCTCGAAGCGCCGCAGCACGCCGCGCAACGTGTCGTAGCCGTAGTTCTCCAGATACAGCACGCGGTTCGCGCCCGGCTCGCGCATCACCGCGATGGGATTCTTCGGCTTGAGATTCGGATACGCCGGCACGGCGATGAACGGCGGCGGCGTCTCGGGCGTGCCGACGAGGTGGGTGTTCGTCCACGGAATGCGGGATGTGGTGGCCTCCGCGCCCTGAAGGGCGCAGGGCAGGGCGAGAGTGAGGGACACGCATCCGAGGGGCAGCAGCGAGAGAAGGCGATTCATGGGTCAGCAGTGGCGCGGAACGCGCCGGTTACGGTTGCGGGATGCTGCCTAAGTCACGCCTTCGCTGTCACGGTCTTTTGCGCCGTGCTCAGCGGAAAAGCAAAACCGCCCCCTCCGTATGGCGAGAAGGGGCGGCGAGGGCGCCGTGGACGCGGGAGTATGCACGCCCGGCGCGATGTCGCTGGACAGTGTCGATTTACGCAGCCGCGGCGATGCTCACTGTCGCTTCGGCCACCGCGCTTTCAGGACCGCTGCCATTGGAATTGCTGCCCACCACCTTGAAGCGATGCACGCCCACCGGCTGTCCCATGAGCGTGAAGCTGGATTCCGGAGAATCCGCCTGCACAACCACGAATGCGGGCGAGCCGGGTGCTTGTTGTAAATAGGTGAACCGCGTGGCGCCGCTGGCCGCCGCGTCGAATTGAATCGTGCCGGCGTTGACCGACAGATTGGAGATCTCCGCCTGGCCCACCGCTGATTCCGAGCGGGTGGTTCTGGGTACGGTCGATCGAATGAAATCTCCATCCGACGTTCCTTCCGGGAAGCGCCGGGTGGACTCCGCGTACCAGGCCACGCAATCCGCATCCACCTGCTGGGCTGTGTTGGTGAGTGCAGCGGCGGCGCGACGCCACGCGGTGAACTTCGCGCTGTGCGCCGCCTGTTTCGCGAGCGCATCCGCGAGTGCAGAACTCAAGGTGCCGACCGAAACGCCCGCGGACACGGTCCACGCCGGGTCCGCTTCCTGCCACGCATCCCGCGCGGCCAGTCCCTGCTCATACACGCCGGCCCGATCCCGCGCATCCGTGCGCAACGCTTCAAACAAGGCGAGTTTCACCGCGTCATTGCGGAAATGGATTCGCCCGATGCTGGCCACCTGGCGCGTGAGTGTCTGAATGCCATCAAGCGCCGCCTGCCAGGACTCGGCGGCGTTGCGCCACTGCGTGCGTTTGGCGCTTTCATCCGCCACGAACTGGTCGAGGGAGGCAATCTCCGCGTCCCATTGAATGACGGTCTTCTGGCTCCACGTCCAGCTGGTGGGAGCGGCGGCGAGGCTGGCCTGCGTATCGCGCGTGGCCTGGGCGCGGGCGCGCGTAAACTCAATGCTGATCATAACTCTCTTTCTCTTTCTGTTCGATGTTTGGCTACGTCTCTTCTTACCGGGAGAATGCGTAGCCAATTGCGTGCCGAAAACGATGCGCGCCATACTAAGTATGGGAAGGAAATGTTATGTAAAACATCCCGCACTTTGCGCCACTGAATGGCTTCCGCGTGGCAGTTGGACGTAGAACGACATTCTTCAGATGCGTCTATTGCCGCTTTAATTGGTAGAAGCGTTTCTGCAAATTCGAAGAGTGGGAATCTTCGAATCGGATTAAGCCGCCTTCATGTCTGCCCGTAGTGCCAATCGAAAACCATGACTGAAAATTCGTTGAACCAAATAGCTGCCAATCCATCGGTGGTGAGTTGGAAACGATTATTTCAACACGTCCACTTCCAGATTTGCTGATCGTTGCAGCTGGACCCTGCCAAAGTGGAGGTGGATAAATGAACGAATGCTCGGCTGCAAACTCACCGCCGAGGTAGGAGGAATCCAATGCTTGGACGGTCCATGAAATCAACTGACCATTTGTCAAACTGGTTAACCATCCGAAGCTACTGTTGTAATAATTGCCGGGGGCCGAAACGAGGCGACGTCCATCTGATTTGGCCTGTGGAGTCAAGGAATTCGCGGGACGGGAAAAGTTTCGAATCGAACAGTCATAGGACAAATTGGAAGGTAGCGTATGATCGTCCGAGGCTGCATCCCATGCTAGCAACACGTTGGTCCCGACCAACCATGCGTTCAAGTTGCGTGGTTGAGAAGGCGGACGATTTGGTAATGCACCCATATTGCGATAGATGCGGGTGATGGCTGAATACACGGGGGTATATGCGTAGCCAGTTAGCAGAAAGTCCAAATGCCCGTCGTTGTCGTAATCACCCCAATCAACTGAACCAAACCATGCGCCTTGGACGTCTGCATAGTTAGTGAACGAACCGTGGTCATTGCGATAGACCCGAGTCAATCGACCACCTTCTCCCGCGCCTCCGCCGGACATTAAGATGTCTAGCCATCCGTCATTGTTATAGTCACCCCAGGCAGCCGAACATGAATTCAGATCGGGCAGTCCCGCTTTTATGTCTGTGAAGACACCATTCCCCTCATTGCGATAAATGCGACAGACAGTCGCACTGCGATTGGAAATTGCCGTGTCTCCTGCGAGCAGAATGTCGAGTCTGCCATCACGGTCATAGTCGCCCCATGCAATTGCGCCCCCCGATATCCCCTGAAGCCCCGCGTTAATATATTCGAAGCTTCTATTCCCAGTGTTCCGCAGTATCCGACAAACCTGATCTCCTGTAATAAAACCAGCCATGAGGAGGTCAAGATTTCCATCATTGTCGTAGTCCCCACACGCGACCACCCCGCGTCCCACCCCGCGCGGCAAGAATGTATATTCGTAGAATCTGCCGGCGTTGTTCCAGTACACGCGAGGCACCCCACCCATGTTGGTATTTGCGAGGTTGGCGGTTAATACCAGATCGCGGGTGCCATCATTGTCAAAATCGCCCCAGGCAACGTCTCCTCCTGATCCGACCGGCAACCCAACCGAAACTTCTGCAAAATCACCGCCATTATTCTGGTAGATGGTGGTTAATTCGTTTGTTGTCGAGGGGTCGAATCCGGCCAGAGCGAGGTCAAGGTCTCCGTCATTGTCATAGTCCCCCCACGCTCCTGAAAAATATCTTACTGTTCGAAATGCAGCGTTGATGTCGAGGAAAGCACCGTGGTCATTTCGATAAACTCGAGCGATGTATCCCGAAACAAAACCATTTGTCGTCCCTGCGATAAAAGCATCCAAATCACCGTCGGAATCAAAATCTCCCCAAACACCGAGGCCGGAGATCACTCCGGGCAATCCCGCTTCGGTATCGCTGAACTGATTTTGGAGCACCGCCCCGGCCACGGAAAAACAGCAGACGCCCATTGGAATGAGCGCCAGCAAAACTCTTACTACAAAACATTTTAATAGCTTCATTTGCATCATTTATATCACCGAGGATGGTGAACGACGCCCTTTAAATGGCATCCTGCCGGGCACTTGGGATGCAAATCCTCAATCATTCAATTTCGCTACGGTTGCCACTGTAAGAACGAAATAGACCTGCCTTACTGCATCTCATCCCGCCGCGAGAATTCGGAGCGAATGGCGTGCCGAAATCGAAACGGGAAGTAGTTTGTTCAGATTGCAAAGCCAGCGAAATAGATAGCCATTTATGACTGGGAATTTAGTTGTGCCAAGCGAGTCCCTTTAGGTATGGCAGGGCAATCAGAGAAAGCCTCTTTTCACGTTTCAACTACAGATCGAGGTGATTACTTAATCTTCCTTCGCTTTATCGCTCGCGGCTCCGCCGGCTCCGTAACCTCCGTGTCGCGTTCCCAGCCTTCGTTTTCCAGCTTGAGGCGTTCGAGGGCCACGGCGTTCGCGTTCGCATCGAGGTCCGGCAGCGCTTGATATTCGGACACCCAGCAGCGGTAGATCTTGTAGGCGAGGGCGAGCTGGCCGGCTTCGTTGTAGAATTCCAGAATCACGTCCTTCCGGAAATTCGCGAGTGCCACCTCGGCTCCGGCTCCTGCGTTGCGATTCCACACCGCGTTTGCCCACTTCTCGAATTCCAAATCATGCGTGAGCCCGCGCTCCAGCACGATGGGTTCATACTGGGTGAGCCCGGGTGATTTGTGGCTGGTGCTGGGATCGCCGCCCTCGCGATGCGTGACGACTTCCGTGGTGCGTTTCAGCCCGCTGATCTTGCTGACGCCAGCGACGTAGCGTCCGTCCCATTTAATCCGGAACTTGAAGTTCTTGTAAGGGTCCAGGCGCTGGGGATTGACGGTGAATTGTGGCATGGGAGTCAGTGGGCTTCAGGTTTGTAGGCTGCGGAACGAATCCATGTGTTGTGAGGCTACGGATCGTCGTGCGCCGGGTCAATCGAAGTCGCGAACCGATCGCTGGTGAATGGAGATTGCCGAACGACGTTCAATGAGCGGGACCATTCGGAAGATCAAGTTCGCAACTCCGCCCTTCCTCTACGCCGCAATTGTGTCCTGTTCATTCCCGTTTCTGGACACCACATGCATACCGACGGGCATTGCGGTGTGAGCAAATTCCATCAATGGGACACATTCAGGTTATCGTGGTCGCGCTCCGGCGAGTTGCAGCACTGAATCGCTGATCGGACCGATCGCGGCCGTCCAGATTCCTCCACTTTTGTCTGGTTGTTGGACATGGTGAGACACCGGAGCCCTAACTGCGCGGAAACCAGCCATCGCACTGTCCAACAGTGGAGATGGAGTGTCTTCATTTGAGTCAGTGCTGAGGAAATAGGCTGCAACTGTTCTGATGCTACGGTCGACGTTTACGCTCAGTTGCAAATCATTTGCGCGGCTGTTCCGTAATTGTTCGGATTCGGGTGTTCGATGGTTGACGGACCCTTTGTTCAGTCGTAGAAAAATGGCATCGTTCATGTGCCTGCTACGCCTGAGCGATATGGTGAGGATACATCCTAAACGAATTTGTAGAGTCGTCACGGCTCTGTGTCTGGATCACCAAAGGGATACGGAAATCAGAAGGGGACAACGGAATGAGCAGTCGATTGGATCGGATTACGAATTGGGAAGAACAAGCGCGCCTCGCCCACTATCGGGCTGCCGAAATGGCGAAGTTGATTCAGGTCAGTGATCGACACTTGAGGAGATATTTTCACGATGCGGTAGGAATGGCTCCACAGGAATGGATGGATGAGCTTCGTGCTGTGGATGCACATCGATTCTTAGTGGCTGGAGATTCGATAAAGGAGGTAACGTTTAAGCTGGGATTTAGGCAGCCATCGCACTTTTGTGCTGTCATTAAAAAACGCTTTGGAGTCACTCCAAGAGATTTGGCTCAGGTCACGGACTTTGACATGTCCGCGATGCATAACAAATGTCCGTGGTTGATAACGGCAATTAGTTCTCAACGCTCTGTCTAAGAGTTATTCAGATGCCGCCTAGGCTTCGGTTGTGGTTGCTGTGTCGGGTCGGTTAGGTCGGGCGCGGTCCTTCTACTCTGCGTGTGAGTCGTAGGCTTGCGCTAGTCGAAGGGTGGTGTCTTGGACGAAGTATCTCTGGGTATCTGAAGAGAGTATCTAAGTATCATGATGTCGTCGGGAATGCTGAATGTCTGATCGGCAGAATTGAATCAAGAGGAACAAATAATTATGATTAAAGCATCTCGGTCTGGGTTGATGAAGATAGCCTTAACTGCACTGTGCTTCGTTGCGGCGGAGATGCCGGGTTTAACGCAGTCGAGCGGTGCTGTTGCTTCATCGGCGGGGAGTCCTGGTTCGACAATCGGCGGGCAGCCGATTTCGAACCCTTTTAACTTCCAGACAGACCTCATCACCGGCCGGTTTACTTATTCCATTCCAATTGCCGTTGCTCCAGGTCGGCAAGGCGCTCAGCCGACTCTTGCGGTTGTTTATAATTCTGCCGCCGGCAACGGTTGGTGCGGCGTCGGTTGGAATCTCGACATTGGATTCATCCAACGGGATACCCGTTACGGGGTGCCGGTTAAATGGGGTGCTACTGGCGCGTTAAATCAGTATGATGACGCAAAAGGCATCGTCGTGAATTTTGGCGGTGTGAATTCCACCCTTGTCAAAGTTGCGGATGGCTCGGGGTATGCAGATTATCGCGCCGAGATTGATAGTACTTTTCTTAAGTTCCGGTATACCACGAATACTGCTAATCCGCACTGGGTTGTCACTGACAAGGGCGGTAATTCCTTTTACTTCGGACAAACGAGTTCCAGTCGAATGGAGAATCCGAAGACTGGCTGGTATGCTCCCAATCAGGGAATGGCGGTATTCCGATGGGCGCTGGATCGCGTCGTTGATGTTAACGGAAATGAGACCGTCATCACCTACACCAAGGATGCAAACCTGCTTTATCTCAGCAACATATCCTACAACGGAAACATTAACGACGGGTCGATAACCGCGCGCAACACCGTAGACTTCGAGTTGACAGCGCGCCAAGATAAAACGATCTCGTTACAGCCAGGATTCCGTGTTGAGACAACCAAGCTCTTGACCAATGTGATCGTTAAGGCCAACGGGTCGCTGGTTCGTCGCTATTCCCTTGCCTATACGAATTCCCCATCCACCTTTCGCTCATTGTTGGCATCCGCCACTGTATTTGGCACTGACAATACAAGCTACCTTCCGGCCCAGCGTTTCAATTATCAGGTCAAGCCGTTCGAATTCGATGCCCCAATTGGATGGCCGGGTGTTCAAGGGCAGGGAGCAAGCCAAAGTGATGATCGCTGGTTCAGCATGACCGGCACAGTTCAGAGCAACGGCGATGATGATGTGGATTTGTTAGATATTGATGGGGATGGCCTTCCTGACCGGGTAATGAGAAAATATGACTATCCATACACCAATTACTTTGTCGTCCAAAGAAACACCGGGAGTGGATTTGCTCCGCTTTCCGCCATGGGCCCCATCAATTCTCAGGGAGACACAAATACTCCGTGGGCATCCGTTCGGGCTACTGACGGAGACACTGCTCGGCATGTGGATTTAGTCGACATCAACGGTGACAGTTATCCAGACCGTGTCATGCGGAAGTACGCGAGTCCATACACTAATTTCTTTGTTCAATTCAACAATGGGCGACCGACAGCTACTAATGGATTCACTTCTACTAACTATACTTGGGGTCGGGTGACGAATGATGCCACGGATCAGAACTGGATGTCGATTCGCTATGGGGTTTCTGGCAAAACCGATTTCTTCGATATCAACGGCGATGGGTTGCCGGACCGGGTCATGCGCAAAGAAAGCAGTCAAGGGACAGGCTATGATCGCTTCCGCGTTCAACTCAATACTGGCAACGGGTTCACAGGCCAAATGGATTGGATGGGGGTCGATGCTGAGTCATCCGCGGTGGAATGGAGAAGCATCTACGCCACCGACTCTACCGGAGATACCTATGTGGGGATGTATGATATCAATGGCGATGGGTTACCAGATCGTGTCATGCGGAAGAAGGATTCCCCGTACATTAACTTTCAGGTGCAGCTCAACAACGGTGCGGGTTTCGAGCCTCGGGAACCTTGGGGTGGTTTGTACAGCATCTATTGGAATACCAACAGCTCGTGGGCCAGTTTGACGAGTGCGGACAATGACAACGACACCCGCATGGTGATTCAAGATATCAATGGGGACGGACTGGCGGATCGTATCATGCGGAATGGCTACGGGCCGAATTATACCAATTTCCTGGTGCAGATTAATACCGGCTCCGGCTTTATCTCCAACCGCTTTAACTGGGGCCACCTGGCCCTGTATGGAGAAAGCGGGGATGGCTGGGGAAGCCCGTACGGTTACGACAATGACGCCGACAGCACCACGGTCCTCTGCGACATCAACGGAGACGGACTGGTTGATCGTGTCATGCGAACGAACGACACGCCTTACACTCAATGGATCGTTCAATTGAATAAGGGGCCGGCGCCGGACCTCATCAATGCGATCCATAATGGCCTGGGCGGCATGGTGACGGTAGCTTACACATCATCCACTCAGTATGACAACCGGGACAAGGATGTGGCGCCGGGGATGGATCCGTGGCAGACAAATGCGCTGAGCAAGCTCAGTTTCCCGGTGTGGACCGTTTCCAGCGTTACTTCCCACGACGGGTTGGGTTCCAGCTACACAACCGCCTACAGTTACAAAGGTGGATTTTATGATGCTGCCAAACGCGAGTTTCGTGGCTTTAACCAGGCGACCGTAACCGATCCGTTGGGCGCCAAGACCATCACCTACTTCCATCAAAGTGGTGGACGTGATGAAAGTGCCAACGGGGAGTATCAGGATCAGAGCTCCATTGCCAAAAAGGGAATACCCTATCGTGTTGAGGTTTATGGAACAGACAACGCGCTCTATCGATTGACTTTGAACAAGGTTGAAGAGTCCAAGCTGCACGCTAACGGGTGGTATTTCCCGTACGTCTCACAGACAATTCAGATGGTTTATGAGGGATTGGGAAACTACAGGGCCACCGCGCAGAGGCTGACCTATAACACCAACACCGGCAACGTCGAGCTGAGTGAAGATATGGGAGAAGTCACGCTGTCGAGTTTTGCCACCCACGTACCAACGGACAGCGATTCATCTGATTCGCTCTACACCATCACCACCTATACCAACATCGGCACCATCTATAACAAGCCGCTGGCTATTACGATTTCCAAGTCCGCTTCGGGAACGCCAGCGCTTCGCCAGTCTGTTTTCAAGTATGATGCTCGCGGGAACCTGACGGAGACAAAGGGTTGGTTGGATGCAACGGGCGGTTACGTGACGAACTCGATTGTCAGCTATGATGCGGTGGGTAACCCGTCTCAGGCCACAGACGCCGCCGGCATCACGACCACAACTACCTACGATTCCACCAAAACCTTTCCGGTTAAAACCATTACCGCTACCTTTACCAACGAGATGCTCACGGATGTCAGGTCCGGTGCGGCCACTTGGAAAAAGGATCCCAACGGGATGACTGCATCTTCAGATTTCGATGTATTCTTCCGTCCAACTCAAACGCTGGTATCGACCAATTCGACGAGCTCTCCGTCCCTTTGGCGCACCAAGACGGACTATTCACTACTGGGCACCTCCCCAAGCACCGGACTTACTACCAATTACATCCGGCAACGCACTTATGATCCAAATGATACTGCAAACGGCCTTGAACATTACGTATACACCGACGGCTTGGGGCGGGGCATTCAGACCCGCACCGAGTCGGAAACCAACGGTGTCTGGCGGGTTTCTGACGTGTTTTTCGACGGGCGAGGAGAGACCGCGTTTGGCACGGTGCCCTATTTTGCAACGGGTTCGGCGTTTGGCTTGACTTCTGGTGGAAGCCGGATTGGTACCTACACAGAATTCGATCCCATCGGACGCCCGTTTGAAGAGATACCTGCAATGTTGGGCAACTTTAGCTCAGCGGGTAAGGTCACCAATGTAGTGGAAACTTGGGGAGATTCGGGCTCTCCGGTCGGTTCCGTTACAAATCGGTACAGCGATGGAACAAACCCTTGGGTCAAGACAGTGACTGATGCCGAAGGTAAAACCACCAAGTCCTTTTACGACGCCTTCGGTCGCGTAACCAGCATCGTAAACGTCTTCAGCGGTGGAAATATTGTCACGACCTTCAAGTATGATCCGGTTGGGAATCTGACCAACGTCTCGGATCATTCCAACAACATCACCCGGATTGTTTATGACTCTCTCGGGCGCAAAACCAGCATTACGGACCCGAACATGGGAACCTGGACCTATGCCTACGACAAGGCTGGGCGAATGACCAATCAGGTCGATGCCAAGGGCCAGAAGATTGCATTCTATTTCAATGATGCACTTGGCCGTATGACCAAGAAGGATGTTTACGACGCATCCAGCGTGCTCAGTAGTACAACGCTGTACGCCTACGATACTAACGTCGCCGGGTTCACTGGCTGGAAAGGGGCGATGACGGGCTACGTGGATAAGGAAGGCTGGGTGAGAACCGGCTTTGACCAAAGGGGGCGCGCGACCAATCTCACCCGTTTCCTGAATATCGCATCAAGCGCTTATACCACTGCGACATCGTATAACGATGGAGATCAACCGGTCGAAGTAGTCTATCCGGGAAACACCACGGTTCGCATGGGGTATCGCTATACCAATGGAGTGCTCTATACGGTAAAGAGCCTGCAGGGTACTGGCACCGGCTCAGAGACGTTTTACCAGTTGGACGCCCTCAATGAGTTCGGCCAGCCGGTGCGCTACAAAACGCACAGTGGAAACGTCACCCATTCCTATTCATTCTACGACAATTCAAAGCGGTTATTGAGCAAGAAGGTCAGCAAACCGGGCGGCGGCTATCATCAGGACCTCACCTATGCCTTCGACAAGGCCTCAAACGTCAAGCAGGTTTCGGAAGGGGTGTCAGGTTATTCCGGCTTTGCTTCGGGGGGAATAACCAATGCCCTATATGATGACTTGCACCGGCTGGTTTCCTACTCGAATGCCCGCGGCACATTTACCAATTCCTTTGATGCCTTGGGCAATATTCGCCGGCTCTCCGAAACTAGTACCAACCATTACCAGTATACCTCACTGAAGCCACATGCGGTGACACTGGCGCATGGCAAGGCTTATTCGTACGACAATAACGGAAATATGATCCAGCGCGGATCCCAGACCCTGATCTATGATCCGGAAAACCGTCTCATTGAAGTCAACTCCAACAATGTGGTGACCTACTTCGGCTATGCGGACGACGGTACGCGGCTCTACCGGGATGGTGCGTCCTCTGGAAGTTATCAGATTTGGATTGGTGCGCTATATGAGGACAAGAGCGGCCAAGAACTCTGCCATGTTTTTGCCGGGGACATACGTGTGGCTACCTTCCAACCGGAGGCCAGTAGCTCATATGCCAATATGTGGGCGCCGCGAACTTGGTGGGCCCAAGCCAGTGAAGCGCTGGACGCTGCCACTACGTGGCCGTTCGCGGAGGATCGGACTCCGAAGACCGTGCTGCTCGGCACGTTGTTGATGATTCTGGTGCTTTGTGTAAGCGTTCGCCGCCGTTTGGAAGCCGGGACTGTTCCGATTTCCGGACGATGGGGGCTTGGAACCTTGGCTAGGATAGTTGCCGTCTTGGAGTGGTGTGGTGCGCACGTCTCGGCTGCTCCCTGCCAGCGTCTGGCCACGGTGGAGCGAGACCCTGTCGATCTCTGGGATTTAACGCTGACGGCACGCGAACGGCGCTGGTATCGCCTGCCGGTCTGGAGTAAGGCTCTGTCGGTCTTCATGATGGTCGTTCTAGTGTTGACCACCACGCCGACGGAAGTACGGGCGCAAAGCGTCGGAGCCTCCTTCTTCTACTACGTTCAGGATCATCTTGGATCCTCCAGTATTGTGCTCGATCGATCCGCGAACCGGATTCAACACTATGAGTACTCTTCGTTCGGTAACCAAAGATTCAACGAAACTTCGGTGAGTGTGACTCATCGCTACACCGGGCAGGTTTTTGATGAGGAAGTTGGGCTATATTTCTACGGCTCTCGATATTTCGATCCTGAACTCGGTCGTTTCATCCAGCCTGACACCATAGTTCCCGATCCCACCGATTCCCAACAGTTAAATGCCTACTCCTACGCCAATAACAACCCGTTCAAATACATTGACCCAGACGGACATGAAATTGTTTCTGTTGTCGTGGCACTTGTTATTGCTGCGGTCAAAGCAGCTATTGTCGGAGCTGCTATTGGAGCCGTCATGGCAGCGATACAAGGAGGCGATATTGGTCAAGGAGCTCTTCAGGGTGCTATTTCTGGTGCGCTTGGCTCCGTTGGTGGCATATGGGGCATTGCTCTCCGAGTAGCTGTTGCAGCAGCGAAAGGCGAAGATCCCGGAAAGGCAGCATTGATGGCGGTTGCTTCCGCGGTAATCCAGTTTGGAACGGAGGCGGCTGGTCATGCTGCAGTTGGAGACAAGATTAAAGAATGGAAAGAAGCAGTAGCGAGTGCCGCTGTAAAAGGTGCGGGCGGGTCTGCGGAGGGAGCGGTTCATGCTAAGATTCAAGGTGAGGATCCTGGGAAAGCTGCCCTGTCATCCGGTCTGAGCGCAGCAGGTTCGGCTTTTGGTCAGTTTGCCATCGCCAAAGGAAGGTACTGGGCCGCTAGCCAAATGCGTAATGCTACTGGCAGATTAGCTCATAGTGCCACATGGTGGAAACTGTCTTTCTGGGTTTACAAGGACGATAGTTTTTTTCGAGGTGTCAAATCGGGTTACGCAAAATGGGAAGAAACTGGCAAAGGTTTGTATACCTTTAGTCCAATCACGCGATCCGCAGACAAAGTTTGGAGCTACAGTCGCAGCGGTGGATCAGGCACTATGTCCTACTTGGGGTCGATAGGTAGGGAGGTCATGAGCAAGACGTGGACAACAACTCGAAACTACTATCTAAACAAATTGGCGGACGAGGCCTTAGAGCCGTTTCAAAAGCATTTTCAAAATTTTGGGAAGAACACTCTGGAATCGGAAATGCCGCGAGATCGTTAGGCTTTGCGATAGGGGCCTTGCTTGGTCTATGCCCATCGGGGATCCGCCGCTCAAACAGGTCCGGATCTGGACTTATGGTTGAACTCCAATGCGCATGCCGATGGATGCGCTGGTCGAAAGTCGGTGGTATCTGAGGATTCGCCGGTGACGTTCCGTGAAACGTCTCCTAATCCGGTGATCGTTTTCTGGTGCCTTTCCTACCGGTTTACTGCGTCAGGGTCCTCACCACGTTGCCCATATTCGACACGCCGCTCTCATTGAACGCTTCGATGGCGAAGCTGTAGTTTTGGTCGATGTTCAGGGCGCGGAGTTCGAGCGTGGGACGTGCGTCGGCGAAGACTTAGTCGCATTGGTAGAGATTGTCGCCATGGTTGGCGGTCAGGTCTCGTAGTGTGTTTTAGTTGAAGGCTTTGGGCAGGTTGCCTCAGCTTGCCAAACCTTTGCGCAGAAGGTTACCGCTGCGTCGGATTTAGAGGCTGTCCCTCGCGCTCGGTGAGTTGGGTGTTCCGAGCACGGACGGAACGCGAAGCAAGCATTCAGGAGGTTCCCGAAAACAGGCAATTGCATTTACCCGAAGGAATCGTCGATGGCGTTTTCCTGCGATTGGAATTTGCTTTGCGGGCGTGACGTGGTTCTTTAGTGGCGCTGCGCGGTTCAATAAAAAATACAGGGCACTATGGCAGGTCAAACACGGAGAAAAGGGGATTCCGCTATGATTGATGGATGCTCCATCGTTGTCTCCGGCAAATGGATCAAGGTTGCGAGTGTTCATGAGGAGAACTGGCTGGAGGGCGAGGTCGTCACGAATCCCGCGCTCACCATGAAAAAGATCAAGGAGTCCAAGCTGGATGCGGATATCTTCGCTTTCTCCCAGAAGGTCTCTGATCCAAAGCCAAAACATCCCTTTCATTTCGAGTGGGACAACGTCGCCGCCATTCCCATTATTGACTATGCCGACTGGTGGGAGAAACGGTTGTCGCGCAAGGCGCGTCAGGAGGTGGCAAGAGCTGAGCGGTTGGGGGTCGTGATTAAATGCGTGGAGTTTGATGAGGAGTTTTTGAGTGGCGTCGTGGAGTTGTTCAGCAAGATACGGACGAAACAAGGACGAGCCTTTTCACATCATGGGAAGGATCGGGAAACGATACGGAAAGAAGTATCAACGTTCCCGGAGCGCAGTCGGTTCATCGGTGCCTACGCCGGGAATGAACTGATCGGATACTTGAAGTTGGTGTTTCTCGACGGCGGAGCCAGCATCTTGAACATCATCACCAGCGACCTTCACTACGACAAGCGACCGGGTAATGCTTTGCTCGCCCGTGCCGTAAAGGTCTGCGAGGAAAGGAAGCTGTCCCACTTGCTCTACGGGAAGTATACGTATGGGAATAAGACGGGGAGTTCATTGACCGAGTTCAAGCGGCGGAATGGCTTCGAAAAGGTTCTCGTTCCAAGGTATTTTGTGGCGTTGGGATTGAAGGGGAAGGTCGCGATCAAGCTGAAGCTACACTTGGGGGCGCTTGGAATCCTGCCTTCGCGAATGATTTCTTTAATCCTGAACTTGCGTTCTGCGCTGTTCCGGTTGAAAACCGGAGGTGGCAAAGCGGAAATGGGAGAGCAACTGACTTCCAAGAACTGAGTCTATAACTTTGTGGGCGATTGGCGCAGCGGTAGCGCAGCTCCATAACATGGAGAAGGTCGGGGGTTCGAATCCTTCATCGCCCCCCAAGTTCCGTTGATAATCCGAGAGGCCAGACGGCTGCCTTAAGGTTGCTGTAGAAGGCGATAATGCTGTGAATTTCCGGTGAAAGGGATCACTACTGGGTTCGTTTCACCGCTCACACAATTCTCCCAACTGGAAGGCGAGAGGGTGGTGGATTTCTGAAGCATGAATCCCGCAGAGGTACGAGGAAACCATGAAAGCGAGGCTGATTCGGACGAAACGCGCGTCATTGCGAGGGAAGGTTGGAGACCGAATACGTAGGTCGCGCCTCGATCAAACGCGATGGTGTCGCGTTGCGGAGCCCCGATCACGATAAAGCTTTCATTCATGCTTATTATAGAACCGACGACGGGCGAGGCTCCGAATGAATCTCGCGAATAAGGTTGCGGGTGTTTCAGTGTTGCGATGGGTGACGAAGGATTGAGGCCTGAGAGATCGTAGAGGAAGACCTCTCCTGCGTCGATCGGATCCTGTTGGCGCATCGTCCCGATTGCTACGATCGAGCCGTAGATTGCGACTGAACTTCCGAAAAGATCGTAGTTTGAGGAGGAGGGATTCACGAATGAAATCACGGGGTTGGTGGCGGTGTTTGACGCAAGGTCAAAAAGATGGGCATGCCCTTTGTCGGAGTACAAGCCACTCGCCCCAATCACCAATTGTGATCCAAACTCGGATACTGCTCGGCCGAACCATTGACTTGCACCTGGGAGGGGGTTCTCCAACACCACGGTCGGATTTGTCTTTAGGCTGGCCGAGTAGTCGTAGATGTAAACTCGTCCGGCTGCTGCTGCCTCGAAGAAGGCTCCGACGACAATTCTTGAATCAGAAATGGCGAGAGTTTGGCCGAACCGCCCGTCGTGAGCGGAGGATACCCTGCCAACGCGTGTGGCAGGCGTGCTCGAGCTCAAGTCGTAGACGTAGGCGTCGCCGCCGTTGGCTCCTATTGGCGATCCGATCACGAGGCGACTTCCATTCAATGCGACTCCGCCTCCAAAACCAGTGCTTCGATATGGGAACGGGTTGGTCAATGTAAGTATCGGGACCGCGGATGTCGGCGAGTTGAACTCATACACAAATGCGAGGCCAGCATCTGGTCCGCCGGTATCTGCGCCGGGAGCTCCAACAGCGATTCGGTTACCCGATATCGCCACGGCCCGGCCAAAGTAATCGAACGCTTTGAGGTTGGGATCTGGAATGGAGACGACCGGTCGATTTGGGGTGGCAGATTCCAAATCGTAAACGTAGGCGAATCCTGCATCTTCAGCCCCCGAATCGTCCGCGGGCGCACCCACAATCACTCGATTTCCTGAGATTGCGGCAGATCTTCCAAAGTTGTCCCCGGTCGAAGGATTGAATGACGTCAGCGTTTGTGAGGGAGTCACTGATCCACTTTCATACACATAAGCCAGGTCAGCGCCGGGCATCCCCACTACATTCTTGGAACTCGATGCGGCGAGATCCAGCCCGAAACGGTCGCCGTATCTGTCATGCAGGTTGGTGAGAATCTGAGTGGGTCCGAGAGCGGAGATGGTGCCGTGTGGCGGCAGTTCGTAGGAATACACCCGACCTACATCAAAAGTTCCAGTGCCATTCGTCAGGTGGGCGAAAAGCGGTTCGCTTACGAGAACACGGTTTCCCCAAATGGCCACCGCGGATCCGAATGTGCCATTCAGAGTTGCTTGAGTCCCCGCGGCCGGATTTGTGAGCGTGGCGATCGGATTTGGTGAGGGAAAAATGGTCGTCAGGTCATAAACCCGCGCACCGACTCGGGAGCCCAAGACCGCAGTTGTTCCGTGGGTGGCGAGACCTTCACCCGTTCCGAGCAGTGTGCCATTGAGATTTGCCAAGGTCTGATTGGGCGCGGCGTGAACCGATGGTCCCATTTCATACACGTAGAACCGGCCCGATCCCAACTGACCTCCCAGGGATCGACTGCGTCCGACAATCCCTTTTGTGCCTGCAAAGGCGACGGCGTAGCCGAAGCCTGCATCCGTCGAGGGAGAGGGATTCGGGACAAATGCGATGGGAATCGACGGAGTAGAATGGTTCAGATCATACAGATATGCTGCTCCCGCCCGGAGCACTCCTGAGCTCTCTGAGCCGGCCCCAATGAGGATTCTGGTGCCGGAGATCGCTAGGGCGACACCAAAATATTCATCCTCGAGCGGCGTCGGATTCGTCAGCGTCAATGACGGCTCTGTCGGAGTGAGGCTGGCTAGATCGTAAACAAAAACTGCTCCTGAATTTCTTCCAGCCCGGCTATCGCCGTACGAACCCACGACCACGGTTTTTCCGAAAATCGCTACAGCAGTTCCAAAGCTGAAGCTATCGGCTGGCCCGGGATTAGTTAGGGAGTGAAGCAAGGTGCCGCTTTCAAGGCTGAAAATACTGACCGTTCCTGATCGACGATTGCTCAGGGACGCTCCGGGGGAACCAACTGCAATAAGCTCTTCGCTGGCGGCCACACGGTAACCGAAGCTGGCTCCCGTCTGCGAGTTGGTTCCTGGGTGTTCCAAGATATGCAGAAGAGTGTTTGGAATCGTCGCTCCAAAACCAAAGGGCGAGAAAAAGAGATTGAGGACGAGGACCCAAAACCTAATCGAGAGAAAGTTCAGATTTTTCATGGGCTTACTTGGCGTGATATGAACGTAAACCGCGTCAGCAAGCGTTGTCAAATCGCGCTGATTAGTTGGTCGGTTACTTCTTGGCGCCTTTGTTCCAGGGATGACGGCAGTCAGGGTCTGGAAATTCTCACCACCTTGCTCGGCTTCGACACGCCACTCTCGTTGAAGGCTTCGATGGCGAAGCTGTAGGGCTGGTCGATGTTCAGGGCGCGGAGTTCGAGCGTGGGACGCTGGTCGGCGAAGACTTGGTAGCATTGGTAGAGCTTGTCGCCCTTTTCGGTGGTCAGGCCCCAGAGGATGTTGTAGCCGACGGCACCGGGCACGTCTTCCCAACTGATGAACGCATTGCGCGGATCGTTGCCGTCGCGGCGGATTTGCAGGTTCGCCGGCGTGCGCGGTGCTTCGCCGCCGCCGTGGCCGAAGACGCGGAGGTCGCTGATGGCGAGATTCGGTGACGCGACATAGACGTGCTCGTATTTGATGTAGCGCGCCGTGACAGGTTGCTTGAGTTCGAGGTAGGCGTTGGGGCGATCGCGCTTTTCGTTGGTGAGGTCGGCGATGGTGATCCAGTTCGTGCCATCGGTGGAGGCGTGGAGTTTGAACTGCGTGTAAACGTTCGCCCAGTTTGAGTAGATGCCGGACTTGTAGTCGGTGAAGTTCACCTGCACGGCGCGGACATCCGACGCGCGTCCGAGATCGACGGTGAGCCATTCGCCGGGCTTGTTCGAGCCTGCGACCCAGAAGCTGCGGATGTTTTCGTCGGTGACATTCGCGGCGGCGAAGACGTCGCGGAAGGACGACGACGTGACGGGCTTGCGGTAGGAGAGAAGCATCCAGCCGGTGAAAAGTTCTTCGGCGCGCTGCCATTTCTTCGTGGGCAGGCGGTGCGGCAGATCGCCGAAGCGCGTGGTGGCGTGCATCAGACCTTCGTCGTCGAACGCGGTCGGGAACATGGCGATGCGCCGCTCGAAGTCGAAGTTCACCGCAAGCCAGGGCGTGCCGGTGTTCCAATAGTTGCCGTGATTATCCCGGAAGGTGTTCCCGTGACCCGCGCCGGTGACGAAGCCGCCGGGCTTGTAGGAGACGGGATTGTTTGGCGCGTAGGTGAACGGACCGAGCGGGCCGTCGCCGACGTAGGTGCCGTTCGCATAGACGTTGTATTCGGTGCCGGGCGCGCCGTATTGCAGATAGTATTTGCCGCGATGCTTGGTCATGGACGCGCCTTCCATGAAGGGCGTGATCGGGCTGGTGTGATTCGGACCGAAACGTTCCCAGCCGTGGCGCTCGGGCTGGAGCTTGAAGAGCTCGTAGGCGTTGCCGAGGTAGGTGAGTTTGTTGGTCGGGTCGAGCTCGACGCCGTAGAGCGGATACAGGTTCGACGAGCCGAAATACATGAACCAGCGCTTCGTGTCGGGGTCGTGGAAGATGTCTGGATCCCACGGACCTTGTGCGCCGGGGACTTGCGGGAGCAGGGGATTGAAGTGTTCGAGGCGTCCGGTCTCCGGAGCGTCCGAAACCCAGATGGGCCGCTGGCCAAAGGTGGATTGGAAGAGGTAGAGCTTGCCGCCGACCGAGAGAGCAGCCGGAGCACACATGTCTTCCTTCGGCCATGGATGCGGCGAAACGTCGGGTTTGATGAAGCGCCAGTTGACCAAGTCCTTCGAGTGCCACCAGCCGCCGGAGATGGTCACGAAGAGGAAGTATTCGCCCTTGTGGTTGACGATAACCGGGTCCGCGCCGGAGCGGAACGAGATGCCGCGCGCCTGTTGCTCGAAGTTGTATTTGTAGTCGATGTCGATGGGGTTGCAGTAAGTCGTCTGGCCGGGGAACTGGGCGTGGGCGGCGGACGGGCCAACGAGACTGCTGAGAATGGTCCCGGCGAGGAGGACAGCGGCGCGCATGGCGAGAGATTTCATGGGCGAATGACTGACGATGGTGTAGGCGGGTGAGCGTAAGCACGGCTCGACATCTTGCGCAAGTGCCGTTGCCACAATTGTCGAGGCCGCATGAACCGAATTAGCGCTGGACACTTCGAAGCCCCATTTTGCACACTTCCCTCAATGTCACTGACAGTGAATGAAGGGAACCGGCTGAATGGCCAGCCGGCAGCATCCAGAGAGTCGTCCAGCCACAGAAAAGCCCTCGAAACCGCCCTCAAGCGGTCACAAGACTATCTCCTGAGCGTTCAGAAGCCGGAAGGGTTCTGGGTTGGCGAGCTTTTGGTCGATTCGACGCTCGTTTCGGATATGGTTTGCTTCCATCACTGGGATGGCAGCGTGGACCCGGAATGGCAGCGCAAGGCGGTTAATCACATCTTCTCCATGCAGCTGCCTGACGGCGGCTGGAACATCTATTTCGGCGGCCCGGCGGAGGTGAACGCCACCTGCAAGGCTTACCTCGCACTCAAGCTCGCCGGCGTGTCCGTCACCGACCCGCGCATGCTAAAGGCCCGCGAAATGGCGCTGAGCCTCGGCGGTGTGCCGCGGATGAACACCTTCTCGAAGCTGTATCTCGCGCTGCTCGGCCTGTATCCGTGGGATTACGTTCCGACCATCCCGAGCGAGGTCATCCTCATCGGTAAATGGTTTTACGTGAACTTCAACGAGATGAGCAACTGGAGCCGGTCCATGATCGTCCCGTTGGCCATCATCAATCACTACAAGCCGACGCGTCCGCAAAACTGCCCGATCACGCTCGACGAGCTGTATCCGGAAGGCTTCCACGAACGTGACCTCGCCTTGCGTCCCGACCCGGAACGTTTCACTTGGCGCAATTTCTTCCTGTGGCTCGACAAGCTCCACAAGTTTGTTGAGAACAACAATCTCCGCCCGTTCCGCAAGCTCGCGCTCAAGAAAGCCGAGCAGTGGATGCTCGAACGCTTCGAGGGCTCGAACGGTCTCGCCGCGATTTTCCCGGCGATGCTCAACGCCCTGATCGCGCTCAAGGCGCTCGGATATCCCGATGACCATCCGCAAGTCATCCGCGCCCGGCGCGAGCTGAAGAATCTCGAACACGAAGAGAAGGACACCGTTCGCATCGAGCCGTGCTTCTCGCCGGTGTGGGACACCGCCATCGTCGCCATCTGCCTCCGTGAATCCGGCATTCCCGCCGACCATCCGCGCATGAAGCAATGCGCCGACTGGTTGATGGAGAAGGAAATCCGGTTCCGCGGCGACTGGTACTACAAGAACCCGGTCAACGTCGAGCCGAGCGGCTGGGTGTTCGAATACGAAAACAAGTGGAACCCGGACGTGGACGACACCGCGATGGTGTTGCTGGCACTCCGCCAGATTCCGACCGACAACCGCGCCAAGCGCGATGAGTGCTTCAATCGCGGCATGCGTTGGATGATGACCTTCCAATGCAAGGACGGCGGCTGGGCGGCCTTCGACAAGGACTGCACGAAGAGCGTGCTCGAGAAGGTTCCGTTCGCCGACCATAACGCGATGCTCGATCCCGAGTGCGCCGACATCACGGCGCGCATCCTCGAACTGCTCGGCTACGAAGGTTGGTCCGTCACGCATCCGCAAGTGATCAAGGCGCTGCAATTCATCCGCGATCATCAGGAAGAAGACGGCTCGTGGTATGGACGCTGGGGCGTGAATTACATCTACGGCACGTGGCAGGTGCTGCGTGGTCTGCGCGCGCTGAACATCAACATGAACCAGCGCTGGTTGCTCAAGGCCCGCGATTGGCTGGAAAGCGTGCAGAACGAAGACGGTGGCTGGGGCGAACGTTGCAACACCTACGACGATCCGGTCTTCAAGGGCAAAGGCCCGAGCACCGCGTCGCAAACCGCGTGGGCGCTCATGGGCTTGTGCGCGTTCGACGATCCGAACCGTGAGAGCATCCGCCGCGGCATCGAGTATCTCGCTCGCACGCAAAACGCGGACGGCTCCTGGAGCGAACTCGAAACGACCGGGACCGGTTTCCCGAAAGTGTTTTACCTAAAGTACGACATGTATCGGAACGCCTGGCCGCTGCTCGCGCTGGCGACCTACAAGAAGATTCTCGACCGCGCGAACGCCAAGAACAACGGCCACACCAATGGCCATGTGAACGGCACGAACGGTCACACCAACGGCCATTCCCGGCACGCAGACGAAACGGTCTTCGCGAAGTAGGCGGGTTGCCTGCGTCATGCAGGCTCCGCGCAACGGTCAGTTCGATTTCAAACCTTCATCGCTTGAAGCGGTGAGGGTTTTCTTTCGTCCACTGTTCACGCCCGAATGACGCCCTTTACCACCATGGCCAGCCGAAATTTCTTCACGTGGTTCTTCACGTTGTGCGGAGTGGCTGCGTTTCTGTCGTCCGCCGCGGCCGCGCCGAAGCTGCAGCCATATCTCCAGAAGCACTGCCTCGAATGTCACGACGCGGAGATGAAGAAAGGGGGACTGGATCTCTCGGCGTTGAAATTCGATCTCGCGAACCGGACCAATTTCTCCAAGTGGGTCAAAGCGTTTGATCGCGTTCAGGCCGGAGAAATGCCACCGAAGAAGAACACCCAGCCCGAGTCAGGCGAGCGCGATGGATTTCTCGCGTCTCTTGGCAGTGCGCTGATCACGGCAGATGAGAAGCGCATCGCGCAGGAAGGTCGGGCGACGCGACGGCGGTTGAACCGCTACGAGTACGAGAACGCGCTGCGTGATTTGTTGCGTGCGCCGTGGTTGCAGATTCGCGATTCGCTGCCCGAGGACGGCGAGGCGTTTCGTTTCAACAAGGTCGGCGATGCTCTCGACGTTTCGCACGTGCAGATGGCGCGCTATCTCGGCGCGGCCGATTACGCGCTGCGCCAGGCGATGATTCCCGCCGCCGAACGACCGGAGACGGCGACGAAACGCTACTACACCCGCGACCAGCGGAGCTTCACCGGGCCGATGAAGTTCTCGGTGTTCAACACCGCGCCGGAACGCGCCACGTTTCCTGTCCTCGGGTTCGAGGGACAGCCGGATGTTCGTTCCGGCAAGGCGCCGCTCAACAGCACGAACGCGAGTGAGCGCGAACTGGAAGGCGTTGGTGTGGTCGCGAGTGCCTACGAGCCGATTGAGCCGAAGTGGAATCAGTTCAAGGCGCCGGTCGCCGGCCGCTACAAGCTGCGCTTCAACGCCTACTCCGTGTGGGTCGGGCCGGGCCAGAGCAACAAGTGGTTCATTCCCGATCTCGACAACATTGCCAAGGGCCGCCGCGATGAGCCGATCACCATCACGGCCGAAACGCCGCCGCGATTGCTCCGGCATCTCGGCGATTTCGACATCACGCCGGATCCGGTGGTGTACGAACTCGATGTTCATTTGCTCGCCGGCGAAATGATTCGTCCCGACGCCGGACGCCTCTTTCGTTCGCGACCTGGCGCGGGGCGCTGGCAGAATCCGCTCGCGGAAAAGGACGGCCAGCCGGGCGTGGTGTTCCGCTGGATGGAAGTGGAGGGCCCGATCTTCGACCAATGGCCGACGGCAGGTCGCGAGCTTCTTTTTGGCAAACTGCCGGTCGCGAGCCGCGTTTCCGACGACAAAGCCGGTGCGACGAATCGTTTCGGGGAGCGTCGTTTCGCGCCGCCCGCCGGGGTTGGAGTAATCTCCCAGGCGCCGATGGTCGATGCCGAGCGGTTGCTGAAGAACTTCGTTCGCGAAGCGTATCGCCGTCCGGTCGGCAACGCTGAGGTGAAACGCTTCCTGCCGGTCGTGCGCACGGCGATGGAGAAAGGGAACAGCTTCACCGACGCGATGATTGCCGGCTACACCGCCGTGTTGTGTTCGCCAGAGTTCATCAGCCTGGTGGAGAAACCTGGACGTCTCGACGACCATGCGCTGGCTGCTCGACTGTCGTTCTTCCTCTGGAACTCCGCGCCAGATGCCGAGCTGCGCCGATGCGCGGATAACGGCGAGTTGCGTCGACCTGAGGTGTTGCGCGCGCAGACGGAGCGATTGCTGGGCAGTCCTAAGTCGCAGCAGTTCGTCGAAGCGTTTCTCGATTACTGGCTCGATCTCCGGAAGATGCAGGCGACGGCGCCCGACGCGGAACTCTACTCCGATTATTACCTAGACGATTTGCTCACCGAGTCTGCCCTCGCCGAGACGCGGGCCTTCTTCGCGGAACTGCTTCGGGACGATCTGCCGGCGCGAAATCTGGTGGCGTCGGACTTTGCAATGCTGAACGAGAAGCTCGCGAGTCACTACGGATTGCCCGTGGTGCAAGGCGTGGCGTTGAAAAAAACCAGGCTGCCGAATGACAGTGTGCGCGGAGGGTTGATGACGCAAGCGAGCGTGTTGAAGGTGACCGCGAACGGTACAACCACGTCGCCCGTTGTGCGCGGCGCGTGGATCATGGAACGCATTCTCGGCCAGAAACCACCTGCGCCACCGCCGAGCGTTCCTGCGGTGGAGCCGGACATCCGTGGCGCGGCGACGATTCGCCAGCAGTTGGAGAAACATCGCACGCAGGAGTCCTGCAATGCATGCCACGCGAAGATCGATCCGCCGGGCTTCGCGCTGGAGAGTTTCGACGTCATGGGCGGCTGGCGTGAACGGTATCGTTCCGAGGCGGGGGGCGAACTGGCCAAGGGCCTCGCCAAAAGCGGTCAGAAGTTTTCGTTTCGGTGGGCGTTGCCGGTGGATGCCAGCGGCGATCTGCCGGATGGCCGGAAGTTCAGCGACATCCGTGAATTCAAACAGCTGCTTCTCTCCGACGAGAAACAGATCGCCCGCAACCTCGCCCGTCAGTTCACCGTTTACGCGACTGGCGCTCCGGTCGGTTTCGCGGATCGGTCGCACATCGAGGCGATGCTCGACCGTGCCAGTTCCAGTCATTACGGCGTGCGCAGCCTCATCCACGAACTGGTGCAGAGCGATCTCTTCCGGAACAAGTGACTCCGGCAGTACGATGCAATCGACGCGAAGCTTTTACCTCTTCGCGCTTGTGGGGCGGGTGGATGTTCAGCACTTTCTGAACGTGAATCGTCGCCACCTTTCCGTCGCTATCGCGTTCCTGCTGTCCGCTTTTGTTTCGTTGAACGCCGCCGAGCCGCCGCACATCCATACTTCGCGCACCTCGCCGAAGATCCTGCCGCTTCCCAAGGACGACGACGTGTTTCATTTCATCGTCTTCGGCGATCGGACGGGCGGTCCGGCGGAGGGCATTAAGGTGCTCGCGCGCGCGGTCGAGGATGCAAACCTGCTCGATCCCGATTTGGTAATGACCGTGGGCGATCTGGTGAACGGCTACAACCAGACGAGCGAGTGGATGAAGCAGATGGAGGAATATCAGTCCACGATGGGCAAGCTCAAGATGCCGTGGTTCCCCGTCGCCGGAAACCACGACATCTACTGGCGGCGCAAGGACGGGAAGAATTTCGAGCCCAAACCGGCCCGCGAGCACGAGGAGAGTTACGAGAAACATTTCGGCCCGCTCTGGTATTGGTTCGAGCACAAGAACACGGGCTTCATGGTGATCTTCTCGGACGAAGGTCATGCCGACGGGCGCGAGCGAAACTTCGGCGATCGCGAGCAGCAACAGATCAGCAAGACGCAGCTGAACTGGATCGCTGCCGAGCTTCAGAAGATGAAGCGGCTCCAGCACGTCTTCGTGTTTTTGCATCACCCGTATTGGTGGGGGGAACGCTATCCCGGCAGCAACTGGGACGAAGTTCACCAGCTCCTCGTGAAGAACGGCAACGTCCGCGCGGTGATTGCCGGGCACATCCACCAGATGCGCTACGACGGCGTGCGCGACGGCATTGGCTATTACGCGCTCGCGACCACCGGCGGTTCGCTGACGCCCGGCATGCAATACGAGTATTTCGGTCTGCTGCACCAGTTCAACGTGGTGACTGTCCGTAGTAACAGCTTCTCAATGGCTTCGATCCCCGTCGGCGGCGTTTTCGATCCGCGGCAGTTCACGCCGCAACGCCACCTTGAAGTCGAGGCTGCGCGGTATCTGCTGCAGGAATTCATCTCGCCGCCCATCGCGGTGAAGCTCGACGGCTCCGCCACCGCAGTCTGCCGCATCGCCGTGACAAATCCGTGTGCACTGCCCATCGAAGTCACGCTTCTGCCCAAGGCCGACAAGACGTGGACGCTTGCGCCGGACCATCGGCATTCCCGGCTCGAGCCGGAGGAGGGAAAAGTCTTCGAGTTTCTCTGCGCGCGCGAATCCACCAACAAGCTCGACGGCTTCGAGGCGCCGGAGTTTGAACTGCGCTTCGATGTGCTCACGCCAGAGGCGCGTCTCGCCTTGCCCGCCCGAAGCATCCGCGCGCCGTCCCTGTTGCAGCCGCCGCCGGGTGGTTGGCCCGCGGTGAAGACCAATCAATGCCTCGTGCTCAATGGCACGAATGCATGTCTGGAAATTGCCCGCCACCAACTCGATCTGCCCGACGGACCATTCACGGTGGAAGCGTGGGTGAAGTCCGCGGGCGACACCAATGGCGCGATCTTCTCGAACATCAAGATCGGCGGGTTCAGCTTGGAGGTCGCTGGCACCCCGCAGTTCCGTGTGCAAACGGATGCGTCGACGGTGACCGACCGACGTGTCTCGAACTTGAAGCCGGCCCTCGGTATCCGGTCGAAGGATCGTTTGGTGACCGGACGTTGGACGCACCTCGCCGGAGTTTATGACGGTCAGCGTTTGACTCTATATGTGGATGGCCACGCTTCGGCGTCCACGAATGTGGCTGGCGCCCGGCTGAGTTCGGACAAATCGCTGTTCATCGGCGCGCGACCGAACGGCGCTTTCAATACCTACAACTTCTCCTACCCACTAATCTACTGGCGCGGTTCGGTGGACGACGTCCGCGTGAGCCGCGGCGCGCGTTACCAAACCACCTTCACGCCGCCGACGAGGCTGACTCGTGACGCTTCGACAATCGTGACGCTCGCGAACGATCAGCACTTTGGACCGTTCGTTCCGGTGGATGGACCTCCGTCGGTTCAAGCGGCGGTGCTGGGGAACATTTCATTCGCGCCAGCGGAGCGATAATCGCGGTGGCTCGGACTGGGGACGGATACTGAGGGCCAAGTCGCAGCTAAACGTCCCGGCGATCCTTACGGTTTGTGCAGACGGTAGAACTTGGCAGTAGGACCAGCGGGGACGATGGCGGGATTCGAGGAGCCGCTTGGAGCGTTCAACCACTCCGTTGGGTTGAGGCTGGTCGACTCTTGCAGCAGGTAACCGGGTGTGGCCGGTGTCCAGGAGATGACGGCTTGTCCGGGCGCGCCCGGAGCGATGCTCAACGTGGGGGCGCCGGACGCTTGAACCGCGACAGGTAGAATCCAGAAGCCGCCAGTGACCGAGTAGGTATTGTTGGTGAACGGTCCATCGGCATCGTGTTGACCGATGGTTCCGTGAACCGCGAAGACAGCCCCAGTGCTGGTGCCGCCACCACCCGCGATCTTCGACCAAGGGATTGAGTAGGTCTGCGCGTGAGCGGCGAAACCGGTGACGAGCAGGAGGAGGAGAGGTTTCATGAGGCGCGGGATCATTTGCCGAGGACGGAGGTTCCGCCGGCGGACGTAATCGTGACGGGGCCGCGGCTGGGGTTAATCAGCATGCTGGAGTTTTTCGAGGTTGCCGCGAGGACGATGGTGCCGCCGGACTTCACGGTGCTGAGTCCTTCCTCAATGGTGTTGAACGGCGACAGTGCGCTACCGACCTCGCAATTGATTTCACTGGCACTGAATTTCACGAACACTGACGTCAGCAACGGCCTGAAAAGAATTTCCAGGGCGAAATGATCGGAGGGGTAGCACGTGGTGTCACTGCAATGGCCTGGATACGAATCGCGGCGGATGGTTCCGAACTGAGCGACGAAGTCGTTGGTGGTGTGAAGGACGTGATCGATCCGGTCGCCGCCAGTATTACCGGTGAAGTTGTGGAAGGTGCCTTCATCGGCCGAGACCGCTGGATTGGCCTGACGGAAACTGTTTGCGAGTTGAAGACTGGTTCGCGGGACGGCGACGGGTTGAATGATGCATTCCTCGCTTCCTGCGTAGTTCGCTTCCGCAGTGAGGATCTTGAAAGGATTACTGTTTTCGGCGCAGTTCATGTCGCCGAGGATGATCACGGGTTGGCCACCGGCGATCTGGTAGGCGCGTTGCCGCAGCAAGGCCGCGGCGTAGGATTGCGACTGGCTGTAGATGTGTGACCAATGAGTGTTGAAAACGAACACGGTGGTGCTGGTCAGTGCGTCAAACAGTTGCACCCAGGAGACAATGCGTTGGGAGTGGCCGCCTGCGTCATCAAGTGGATACTTCGTTTCCGGGACATCAGGAAAGCAGCTGATCCAAAAAGTGCCGGCGTTCATGCGGGCGAAGCGCGTCGTGCGGTAGAAGATGGCGCAGTGCTCACCATCGCCACGGTCGCGGGCGTAGAGATCGTGATTCGGAAACCAGCTCGCAACGTCGTTCAGTTGGGAGGCGCGGGTGCCGGACAGAGGGACGGGATCCCGCACTTCTTGGAGGCCGAAGATATCCGGCGAGAACGCTTTCATGTAGCTCTCGACAACGTCGCGCCGGGCAATCCGGCCGCCGGATCGATACCACTCGTTCTCGCAATCACTGAAGCACACCCCGCCGTAGTTGTAGCGGATGTTGAAGGACCAGACTTTGAAGGTGGTGCAATCGAGGCCCTGCGCGCCGGGCAGCGTGAACAGCAGCGCGAGGGCGGAGGCGATGGTGAGGAGGCGACGCGTTCTCCACCACTTAAAGGCGTCCGAAAGGAGATTTATCTTCATGGCGGTGTGAAGTTGAGTGTGACGCTATTGCAGGCTGACCAACACGAGCACGAGACCTTTGCCGCTGGCGAGCGGCGTCATCGCCTTGCCGATAATGGCACCGGGTGCGCGCTGGCGATCTACAGCCTTCATCGCGTGGCCCGGTTCGTCGGATGTCGTCAGGAGATCTCCGGGCTGAATGGCTCCTCCGGCATCGGCGTCGACGTGGCACCAGACGCGTCCGGTGAGCGCGACGGGATGTTTGCCGGTGGCGAGCGTGCCTTTCTGCTGCAGCATGAGACCGGGGAGAATTCCGTTCGCGCCGCTGATGATGCCGGCGACCGTGGGATCGTACGCGCGGGTAGTGAGGCGCAGTTCGCCCGGACGTTCCGGATCGATGGCCACGACCATCCCGGGCTGAATCGTTGAGTCATGTCGCACTTCGAAGGGCTCCGCGATGTCCGCACCGCCATTGATCTGGATGTAGTCGCAGACGATCCGGCCTTTACCGGCGGCGTCGACGGACATGGATGCACGCGCGATGCCGCTGCTGTCGTGGACGCTCACCGAGCCATGGCGCGAGTTGTTCGCGGTGCCGCCGATCTCCACTCGCTTGTTGCCCGAGTTGTCGAAGTTTTCAATCTGCCCAGCCTTGCTGAGAGTGAGCAGTGGATTGGGAGCGCTGGCGTCGATGAAGAAGGAGAACCAGTTCGCCTTGTCGCCGAGGTGGAAGCGAAAGAGGTTGTTCGTGACGCCAAAACCGGTGGTGCGACCTGGGGGTCCATCCGCGACAGCGAGTTTCTCCACGCCGACGTCGCTGCCCAGCGAGAGTCGGACACTGGGTTGAGTGGTGCCCATGCCGACGCGACCGGCGTCATCGACAAACACCGCGTTTGCGGGCGTGCCGTCCGCGGCGGCGAGTGAGTTCAGGCGGACGGAGCTGGTGCCAAGGTTCGTCAGTCCGGCGCCGTTACCGACGAATCCGAGCGCGGTAATTGTGCCTGGTACCGTGACGCTACCGGTCAATCCGGAGGCGACGGTCGCGCTGCCGGAATGAATTGCGTAAGGCGCGGGTGTCACAAGCTGGCGTGGGGTGAGAGGGCTGTAGCTGACGCTGCCATTGGTGCGCACGGAGATACTCAGCCAGCGCTCCTGCCCGTTGAAGGCGTTCGCGCCAAAAGCGAGCCATGCGGTGAATAAACCGTTCGTGATTCGAACCTGGCTATTCTGGACGGCGGGACTGAAGGTCGTGCCATCGACGGGGGCATCGTGAAGCCTGAATAAGAAGTCGTACAACCCATTCGCTGGCGCACCAAAGGTGTCTAGGCGTCCTTGATAGGTGAACGCGCTGCCTTGGGAGAAAGTCTCTGGCGTGGCAGACGCGAGAAGGATCGTTGCGGCAAGGCTGAGGAGAAGGCGGGTTTTCATGGGCTGGACGGAATGAGGGCTTCGTGCCTGGGTGGCTGGCGATTGTGTTGATGGGTGCAATTTGCGCATATCCACTTCTTAAGAAGAGGGGGAGAAAAGTTTCGCGCTTTTTTTCCGGAGTAGGCGGGCGTCCCCTCGTAGCTTCCGGACGGGCCCTCAACTTTTTCTCAACAATTGCGCCTTGCCCACCGTCCTTAATGGAGCGACAAACCTGAACAGCCTATGAATGCCCCTTTTGTCTCGACTCGCCCTGCGCTTTCCCGGCGTAACTTCCTCCGCGGTGCGGGCATCGCCCTTTCGCTGCCGTTGCTGGACGCGATGACTCCGGCGTTCGCGGGTGTGATGAAGTCGGCCTTGAAGGATGCAGCGGCGACGCCGGGTGGAAAGCCGCGCCGGTTCTTCGGCATCTGCAACAACCTGGGTCTGCTGCCGGAACATTTCTTCCCGAAGAACGCCGGCAGTGGCTACGCGATGTCTCCTTACCTCGAACTGCTCAAGTCGCATCAGAATCGGTTCACAGTCTTCAGCGGCGTGTCGCATCCGGAGGTCGATGGCGGGCATCCGGCGGACAATTGCTTTCTCACCGCTGCACCGCATCCGGGCAGTGCTGGCTTCAGGAACACCATTTCGCTCGATCAATACATCAGCGAACGCATCGGGCATCTCACGCGGTTTCCGTCGCTCACGCTCGGCGTGAACGTTCAGCAAGGCATTCGATCGCTGTCGTGGACCGGTTCAGGCGTGCTGATTCCGTGTGAGGAAAAGGCGGCGGATGTGTTCGCCCGCATGTTCCTGCAAGGCACGAAGTCCGAGACAGAAGCGCAGGTGCGCAAGCTGGAGACGGGACAGAGCATTCTCGATGCGGTTGCCGGGCAGGCGAAGGATTTGCAACGCAAGGTCGGCGCGCGCGATCGCGACCGGCTGGATCAATACTTCACCAGCGTGCGTGACCTGGAGCAACGGATGCAGATGTCGCGTGAATGGGAGGATCGCCCGAAGCCGAAAGTCAGCGCGCCGGTGCCGCTCGATCCGGCGAGTCCGAAGGCGTACATGGACAAGGTGAAGCTGATGTATGACATGGCGCGGATGGCGTTTGAGACGGATTCCACGCGCTCCGTGTCGCTGCTGCTCGATAGCGTGAATTCTCCGGCCATCGAGTTCGGTGAAGTGAAGACAAGCGACGGATATCACAACCTTTCGCACCACGGCAAATCGAAGGAGAAGCTCGCGCAGTTGAAGAACATTGACGAGTGGCACATGAAGCTGTTGGCCGAGCTGTTCAGCGAATTGCAGGCGGTCAAGGAAGACGGCGACACGTTGCTGGATCGCACGATGATTCTCTACGGGTCGAACCTCGGCAACGCGAACACCCATGTCACGACGAACATGCCGACGATCTTCGCTGGCGGCGGGTTCAAGCACGGCCAGCATTTGGCGTTCGACACCCAGCACAATTATCCGCTGCCGAATCTCTTTGTCTCGATGCTGCAACGCATGGGCCTGGAGACGGACAAGTTCGCCTCCTCCACCGGCACGATGCGCGGTCTGGAGTTGGTGTAGGTCCACGGCTTTCCGTGGCCGGCGTTCGCCGCGCTTTTTCTCGGCGAATTTACGGAAACTTTTGGGTGCCCCTGCGGATGTCTGACGGTCTGGTCCAGACTGGCGGGCATGAAGAATCGAATTGCGGAGTTTGCTGAAAAGGAAAAGAGCGTCCTGCTGGGCATCTTCGGGGAGGCGCGGGTGGTCTACCACGAAAACAACCTTTACCTGGAAGGCGGGTCGATGGCGGATCGCGTCGAGGCGCAGGAATGGGTGATCACGCATCTCCGCCGGCCGCTGTCGATGGTGCGTCCGAGCTGCCGGAAGGCGTCCTAGTTTTGGTTCGGGGTGCTTTGACCTTGCCAGTTCCGGGCGGTGCCGGAATAAAGAGGCGTCCCAACTATGGCAGGAGCACAAATGGTCTCGAACATGAACTCTCGGCGTTTGGTATCCAGCGCGTTCCGGCAGACACGACGCTTTTGCGGGCTGGTTCTGGTCACAGGCATCGCGCTCGTCGCGCCACGGGCGATTGCGGCGGACAACGAATTGTCCGAAGCGGAAGCTCGCGATGGCTGGCTGCTGATCTTCGATGGAAAATCGACGGCGGGCTGGATGACGAGTGATCGCAAGCCGAGCAAGACTTCGGTGGAGCAGGGGAGTTTGCAGCCGCACAAGAGCGGGCACTACATGCTCGTGCACACGCAGCAGTGGGCGAACTTCGTGCTCAAGCTCGACTTCAAGATCAGCGCGAAGTGCAACAGCGGCGTGTTCGTGCGTACGGCGTCGCTGGAGCCTCGGCCCGGCAAGGACGTCGGGTTCAATGGAATCGAGATTGCGATTGATGACACGAAGGAGGCGGGTTTCCACGACACTGGCTCGCTTTACGATCTCGTGAAGCCGGTGAAGAACGCGATGAAGCCGGTGGGCGACTGGAACCAGATGGAGATTGCGTGCATCAGCAATCGCGTCGAAGTGGTGTTGAACGGCGAGCCGGTGACGCGCGGTGATTTCGATTTGTTTCTGGAAGCGAACAAACGTCCGGATGGCAGCGCGCACAAGTTCGACGTCGCCTACAAAGACCATCCGCAGCGCGGCTACATTGGTCTCCAGGATCACGGCAGCCCGTGCTGGTTCAAGAACATCAAACTGAAGCCGCTTCCCTGACCTCATGAGCGAAAAGAAACTGGCCGGGAAAGTGGCGGTCATCACCGGCGCGAGCAAAGGCCTGGGCAAGGCCATGGCCCTTTCGCTGGCGGAAGCGGGCGTCAAGGTCGTCCTCGTCTCACGGAATCGCGAGCAACTCGAAGCCGTCGCGGCGGAGTGTCGTCAACGCGGTGGTGAAGCTCACGTGTTGGTCGCGGACGTGACGCACGAGGAACAGGTGAAACGCCTCCCGGACAATGTCTCAGCGCTGGTCGGTCCGGCGCAGATTCTCATCAACAATGCCGGCATCAACATCCGCAAGCCGGTCACGGAGTTCACGCTCGACGAGTGGCGCGCCGTGCAGGACACGAATCTCACCAGCGTCTTTCTGCTCTGTCGTGCGTTCGTGCCGCAGATGAAAGGGCGAGGCTACGGACGCATCCTCAACATGACCTCGATCATGAGCCACATCGCCTTGCCGCAGCGGACGGCCTATTGCGCGAGCAAGGCGGGGTTGCTCGGCTTCACCAAGGCGCTCGCGCTGGAGCTGGCACCGGAGAAGATCACGGTGAACGGCATCAGTCCCGGACCGTTCGCGACGGAGATGAACACGCCGATTCTCCAGAACCCGGAGGCGAACGCGCAGTTCATCTCGAAGATTCCGGCGGGTCGCTGGGGCAATGTCGAGGAGATCGGCAAGCTCGCAGTGTATCTCTGTTCGGACGAGTCCGGGTTCATCACTGGAACGGACGTGTTGATCGATGGCGGTTGGACGGCGCAATGAGTGCGGTGTGTTCGTGCGGCATTTGATTTCATCATGAGTAAACTACTGGCGGAATATCTCGGCACGGCGTTGCTGATTCTCCTCGGCGACGGCGTGGTGGCGAACGTGGCGCTGAACAAATCCAAGGCGCAGAACGCGGGCTGGATGGTGGTAGCCACGGGCTGGGGCTTGGCGGTGACGCTCGCCGTGTACTGCTTCGGTTCGTTCAGCGGCGGACATTTCAATCCCGCCGTGACGCTGGCGATGGCGGCGATTGGAAAGTTCGCGGCGGCGGACGTCGCGGGCTACATCGCGGCGCAGATGGCGGGAGCGTTCACGGGCGCCGTGTTGGTGTGGCTCGCATATCTGCCGCACTGGCGCGAGACAGCGGACCCTGCGAGCAAGCTCGGCGTGTTCTGCACCGCTCCGGCAATTCGGAATCCGTTATCGAACCTCATCTGTGAAATCATCGGGACGTTTGTGCTCGTGCTCGGCGTGCTGGCGATTCTGACGCCGGCGAATCTTGTCGCTGGCAGCGGCTTTAAGGAAGGCTTCGGTCCGTTGCTCGTCGGCTTCATCGTGCTTGCCATCGGCATCTCGCTGGGAGGCCCGACCGGTTACGCGATCAATCCGGCGCGTGATTTGGGCCCGCGGCTCGCCTACGCGCTGTTGCCGATCTCCGGCAAGGGTGGATCCGATTGGGGCTACGCGTGGATTCCGATTGTGGGTCCGGTGATCGGTGGCGTGGCGGCGGCGTTCTTTTATCGCGCCGTCTGGCCGGCGTGATATGCGAGACCGCATTTTGGTGACGGGCCCGGGTGGACGGGTGGGCAAGGAGATCGTGCCGTTGTTGCGCGAACATTACGCGCTGCGTCTGCTCGATGCCCAGCCGCTAAAGTCGATCACGCTGGATGGTGATGACGAGTTTGTGCTGGCCGACATCCGGGACCTCGATGCCATTCGTCTAGCGTGTGCCGGCGTGAAGGCAATGATTCATCTCGCGGCGATTTCGGATGAAGCCGATTTTCACACGTGCCTGCTGCCGATGAATCTTGAAGGAGTCTACAACGCGTTCGAGGCGGCGAGGCAAGCGGGCGTCAAGAAGGTCGTCTTCACGAGCACGGGACAGACGGTGCTGAACTATCCCAAGGGCGATCTGGTGACGACCGACATGCTCGCGAGGCCATCGACCGTCTACGCCTGCACGAAGTTGTTCGGCGAAGCACTCGCCCGCCACTACTCGGACAAGCACGGCATGTCCATGGTCGTCATCCGGCTGTGCTGGTTTCAGCCATACGACAGCGAGCTGTTGCGCACGCCCGGTGATATTCAGCGTGAATGGTGCAGCCCGCGGGATTTGGTTCAACTGCTCGTGAAGTCTGTGCAAACGGAGCTGCCGTTCGGCGTCTTCTTCGGCATTTCAAGCAACACCGGGCGGTGCTGGGACATCAGCAATGCGCAGCGGTTGCTAGGGTACGAGCCGGTGGATGATGCGGTGAAAATCCTGGAAGCCGCGAAGCCGTAGCGCCTGCTCAGCCTTCGATCTTACGGATGCGCGGGAGGTGTCGTCCGCCTTCGAAGGGAGTCGTCAGCCAAATCTCCACGATGCGAAGAGCCAGTTCACGCGACATCATTCGTTGCCCCAGTGCCAGCACATTGCCGTCGTTGTGCTGCCGGTTCAGACGGGCGGATTCCTCGTTCCAGCACAGCCCACAGCGGACGCCGCGCACCTTGTTCGCCACGATGGCTTCGCCGTTGCCGGAACCGCCGAGGACGATGCCGCGTTCGTATTCGCCACGAGCAACCGCCTCCGCCGCGGGACGGATGAAGTCAGGGTAGTCGACGGATTGATTGCTGAAGGTGCCGAAGTCCTTTACGTCGTGACCGCGCGCGAGCAGCCATTCGCGAATCGCCTCCTTGTATTCGAAGCCGGCGTGGTCGGAGGCGAGAGCAATCTTCACAAGAAAAAGCGCGCGAAGAACCTACTTCCGCCCGCGCGGAACTTTCATCGAAAGGATGCTGGCGCCGTGCGTGACCCAACCGCTGCCGCCGACGATGACACGGCGGATGGGTTCGCCGGTCTCGGGATCTTTCGTGAGCGCGGGATCGCTCATCTTCTGCACCACTTCGAAGCGACGCGGCTTCTGTTTCGCGTTCTGCGGGATCGTTTCGTAGACGTACGTGGCCATAAACGGGAACGGATCAGTTTAGAGTTTCGGACGTTCCTTGTGCCACGCCGTGGATTGCTCGTAAGCGTGCGCGGCACGGAGGAGAGTTTCTTCGCCGAACGGCTTCCCAAGCAGTTGCAGGCCGATGGGGAGTTTCGGGTTGGTCGAGAATCCGCACGGCAGGCTCACGCCCGGAATGCCGGCGAGATTGCACGAGATGGTGAAGATGTCGGAGAGATACATCTGCATCGGGTCATCAGACTTCTCACCTGCCTTGAATGCCGGCGTCGGCGTGGTGGGCGTGACGACGAGGTCGACCTTCTCAAACGCTTTCAAGAAATCCTGACGGATCAGCGTGCGGACCTTTTGCGCGCGGAGGTAATACGCGTCGTAGTAACCGCTGCTCAGCACGTAGGTGCCGAGAATGATGCGGCGCTTCACTTCCGGTCCGAAGCCCGCGCCGCGGGTCTTGCTGTAGAGTTCAATTGGGTCCGCCCCATCCACGCGCAGACCGTAACGAATGCCGTCAAAGCGCGCGAGGTTCGCGGAGGCTTCGGCTGTCGCGATGATGTAGTAAACAGCGACGGCGTAATCGGTGTGCGGTAGGGAAATTTCGACGATCTCCGCGCCGAGTTTCTCCAACTGCTTCACCGCGGCATTGACGGCATCCGTCACTTCCTTATCGAGACCGCCGATGAAGTATTCCTTCGGCAGACCGATCCTGAGTCCCTTGATGTTGCCGGTCAGCGCAGCGGTGTAGTCAGGCACCGGCTCGGGCACGCTGGTGGAATCGCGCTCGTCGCGTCCACTGATGACATTGAGTATCGTGGCCGCGTCGCGGATGTCCTTGGTGAACGGACCGATTTGATCGAGCGACGAGGCAAAGGCGACGAGGCCGTAGCGAGAGACGCGTCCGTAAGTGGGCTTGAGTCCGACGCAGCCGCAGAGCGCCGCGGGCTGGCGGATTGATCCGCCGGTGTCGCTGCCGAGCGTGGCCAGACATTCATCAGCCGCGACCGCAGCGGCGGATCCGCCGGACGAACCGCCGGGAATGCGCGCGGTGTCCCACGGGTTGCGTGTTGTCACGAAGGCAGAGTTCTCCGTCGAGCTGCCCATCGCGAACTCGTCCATGTTCAATCGCCCGAAGACGATGGCGCCAGCCGCTTTCAGTTTCTCGACGACGGTGGCGTCGTAGGGCGAGGTGAACTTCGTGAGAATCTTCGACGCGCAGCCGAGCGGCTGGTTCTTCACGGCGAGTACGTCCTTCAGCGCGATGGGAACGCCGAGCAGGGGACGTTGCGCGTGGGTCGTGCCGGACGCGAGCGCTTTGTCGGCAGCGTCGGCTTGAGCCAAGGCGTCGGGCGCGTCATAGCTGAGGAACGCGTGAATGTTTCCATCGACGCGCGAGATTTGATCGAGGCACGCCTGGGTGACGTGGCGTGCGGAGGTTTCGCGTTTCGCGAGCCGAGCGACGAGTTCGGAAATGGTGAGGCTGTTCAGCATGGGAAAGGGAGTGAGGGAACGCCGTCGTTACTCGACGATCTTGGGCACGACGAACAGTCCGTTCGATTTCAGCGGCGCGTTGCGCAACGCGTCTTCGTTCGGAAGCGACGGGCGGACGACATCGGGGCGGGTGACGTTGACCAGCGGCACGGCGTGCGCGGTGGGCTCGACATGGCTCACGTCGACTTCCTTGAGCTTCTCAATGTAGCCGAGCACCTGGCCGAGTTGCGCGCCGAACTTTTGTTCCTCCTCCGGCGTGAGGCTGAGTCGGGCGAGGTGCGCCACGTATTTCACGTTAAAATCTGACATGCTGGTGAGAGTAGAAAGCGCGTCTCCAAAGTGCAAAGCGGAAAACGGCATTCGTGAGCTCAGAAGCGGCTGCGGGCTGGTTTTACTTTGACTTTGCCGGCGGGAAGGTTTGGCATCGGCATCAATCATCGCTCCCGGATTTCTTATGAGTTCGAAACGCTACAACGTCGGCATCATCGGCTACGGCTGGGTTGCCACCGCTCACATCGCCGCCATCAACGCCACGCCGCACGCACAGGTCACTGCGGTTTGTTCCGCGCGCCCGCTGAACTCCGCCGAAGTCAGCGCACGGCACGGCGGTAACATCAAGTGCCTCAGCAGCGTCGAGGAGATGCTCAAGGATCCGGACATCCATGTCGTTTCGATTTGCAGCTATCCGCAGGACCACGCAAAGCACGCGGTAGCGGCGGCGAAGGCGGGTAAGCATCTCATCATTGAGAAGCCGCTCGCGCTCAACTGGCAGGATTGCCTCGCGATTCAGACCGCCGTGCAGGACGCCGGGGTGAAGACGTGCGTCTGCTTCGAGTGCCGCTTCTCCAGCCAGTTCCTCGCGACGAAGGCGGTGATCGACAAGGGTCTGCTCGGCAAGATTCATTACGGCGAAGTGGATTACTATCACGGCATCGGGCCTTGGTATGGACAGTTCCGCTGGAACACCCGCAAGGACGCGGGCGGCAGCAGCCTGCTCTCGGCCGGTTGCCACGCCCTCGACGCGCTCCTGCTCTGCATGGGCTCGGACGTGGAGACCGTCAGCTCCTACTCGACGCATTCCACAAATCGCGACTTCGCGAAGTACGAGTACCCGACCACGAGCGTCACGATCCTGAAGTTCAAGGACGGTCGCGTAGGCAAGTGCGCGTCGGTGATCGACTGTTTGCAGCCGTATTATTTCCACGTTCATCTCGTGGGCAGCGAGGGCAGCCTGCTCGACAACAAGTTTCACTCGACTCAGCTCGGCGGCCTGAACAAGGGCCAGTGGAGCGAGCTCTCGATGAAGATGCTCGATTCCGGCGATGTCTCGGACCATCCGTATCAAACGCAGTTCGAGGCGTTCTTCACCGCGCTCAACGCCGGTCACGAAATGCCGCTCACCAGCCTCGCTCACGCGTTGCGCACGCACGAAGTCATCTTCGCGGCGGACAACTCCTCCGAGCGCCACGCGCACAAGAAGCATTGAGGAATGACCAATGACGCAATGTTCAATGACCAGTGAATGTCGAATGATCGCGCGCTCCCCGGTCATTGCGTCATTGCACATTGGTCATTATGTCGGTTGCCGCTGAAACTCAGACCTACCTGTAATCCACCATGCCTTCCGCTCTCGCCATCGCCGCGCATCCGGACGACATCGAGTTCTGCATGGCGGGAACGCTTCTGCTGCTCAAGGCCGCGGGCTGGGAGATTCATTACCTCAATCTTTCCACTGGCAACTGCGGCAGCATGAGCATGAGCGCCGCACGCACGCGAACCGTGCGCCGTGCCGAGGCAAAGTGCGCGGCGAAGATTCTCGGCGCGCACTGGCATCCTCCAATGTGCGATGACCTGGAGATTCTCTACGAAGTGAAAACGCTGCGCCGGCTGGCGGCGGTGATTCGCGACGTGAAACCTTCGGTCGTGCTCACGCACTCGCCGCAAGATTACATGGAGGATCACATGAACACCTCGCGACTCGCGGTCACCGCAGCGTTCACGCGCGGCATGCCAAACTTCCAGACCACGCCCGCTCGCGGCCCGGTTGATGGCGATGTGACAGTTTACCACGCCATGCCGCATGGCCTGCGCGATGGTTTGCGTCGGCGCATTGTGCCGGGCTTGTTCGTGAACACCGCCAGCGTCCACGCCACGAAGCGCGAATCGCTCGCGGCGCACGTCAGCCAGAAGGCTTGGCTTGATGCGAGTCAGGGCATGGATTCCTATCTCATTGCGATGGACGAGATGTCTGCGGCGGTCGGCAAGATGTCGCGCCGCTTCCGGCACGCCGAAGGCTGGCGACGCCACTCGCACCTCGGCTTCAGCGCGACGGAAATCGATCCGCTGGCCGAGGTGCTGAAGAAGAACTGCCTCGTGAATACGGCGTACGAAGATTCGCTCAAGCTGCCGCTCCTGACTGACACCTGATTCCTGACTCCTGAATCTATGCCTCGCAAACTCAGCTCCATCTCTCCCGACTGGTGGGATTACACCACGCTCGACGACGACATCATCCAGGCCGCCGCGCGACTCACGCCGGAGCGGATGCTCAAGCTCTCGCGGCCCGGCTTCAAAGTCGTTTTTTACGACACGCTGGAAGATTTCTATCTGGCCGAGGCCTTGGAATACATTGCGGCTTGGAAGCAATCGACGCCGGATAATCCGGTCGGCATCTGCGGTCCCATCGGGCCGACGGAGCAGTTGCCGCTCGTTGCGCGACTCGTGAATGAACTCGGTCTCAGCCTGCGTTCGGCGCACTTCTGGGGCATGGACGAGTGGTTCGATGTGGCGACCGGTCGCGAAGTTCCGGCGTCGCATCCGCTGTCGTTCGAGCGCGCGGATCGCGAGATGTGTTTCAACCGCATTCGCAAAGAGCTGCGCATGCCCGATGTGCAACTGCATTTTCCGAAGGCCGATACGAAGGCGTATCGTGAGAGCTGGAATGGCGTGCGTTGCGCGGTGATGCAGGGCGGTCAGGGCGACGTGAAGCACTGGGCGTTCAACGATCCGCTGCCGCGCCGTGGGAAGTTCAAGAAGGCGCCGCCGAGCGCGGCTGAGTATCGCAAGCTGGCGACGCGCGTGGTGGATTTGCATCCGCTCACCATTGCGCAGAACGCGCGCACCTCCGGCGGCGGCAACATTTCGATGGTGCCGACGAAGGCGATCAGTGTCGGGCCCGTCGAGACGTGGAAGGCGGAGAAGGTTTCCATCTGGCACGCGGGTAAACACGACAATCCGTTCGGCCAGCGGCTCACGACGTGGATGATTGCGAATCGAATCGTGGATACGTCCGTCCCGATGTCACTGCTCGCGGAACATCCGAACGTGCAGTTCAACTTCTACCGCGGCGGCATCGGCACCTGCGACGTGGAGATGCACTGAGCCGCGGGCTCAGCGCCATTCCTGGGCAGCTTTAGCCGCGAGACGCTCGAGCCAATGCGCGGGTTCGTGCATCGCGGATTCCTTGTCGGTGAAATGCGGTGTCAATGCCCACGTCCCGGCAAACTTGGTCTTCGCCTGTTCCGGATCCGGGACGAACCCAGCGATTCCAAGGCAGGGAACCGCGTGCTTCTGACAGACGTTCGCAATCTCACCGACACCTTTTCCCATCAGCGTCTGCGCGTCGAGCGCGCCTTCACCGGTGATGACAAGCTGCGATTGCTGGACGCGCTCAGAGAGTCGGGCGTGGCGTTCGAAGATGTCGATGCCGGGCTCCATCTTCGCTCCGAGGAAACTCATCAAGCCGTAGCCGAGTCCGCCCGCGGCGCCGGCGCCGGGCGTGTTGGCGTGGGAAATCTTCAGCTCGGATTCCATCACGGCGGCGAGCTTGCCGAGGCAACGTTCCGCGAGGTCGAATTCTGTGAGGCCTTTCTGTGGTCCATACACCCGGCTGCTTCCGGAAGGGCCGAGGAGCGGGTTCTGCACGTCTACGGCGACGGTGAGGTTTTCGAACAGTCGCACTTCGGCTGGAGGCCGGATTAAGGAGAGGTGATGCAGCTCGGTCCAGCGGGTGATGTCTTCCTCGTGGCTGTTGAAGAACTGCCAGCCGAGCGCGCGGGCCATGCCGAAGCCGCCGTCGTTGGTCGCGCTCCCGCCAATGCCGACGATGCTGTTCTTCGCGCCATGATTGGCAGCATCGCTCAGCACTGCGCCTAGCCCGAAGGTGTCGAGTTCGAACGGGTGATATTTTCCGCGCGGCAACATGGCGAGTCCGATGACGCGGGCGGACTCGACGATCGCGGTCTTCGATTCCTCGTGCCACCACCAGATGGCGTCGAGAGGGCGGCGGGCGGCGTCGACGGTCTCGGTAGTCTGCGGCTGCGCGCCGATGAGCTCGCTGATGATTTCGCCGAAACCGTCGCCGCCATCGCTCATGGGGAGCAGCGCAAGAACGTCGGTGGGACGCACTGATTTCCAGCCGCGGGCAATGGCCTCGGCAGCCTGATGGGCGGTCAGCGTGCCCTTGAACTTGTCGGGCGCGATTAGGACTTGCAACGGCATGGCGCAGTTAACGACGAGGGGCTGAGTATGGGCAACTTGAAAGTCGGCGGACGGGAAATTAGGCGTCAAAAGAAACCTGCCGCAGACTTGACGTGCCGGGTGGCGTGCTCAAAATTGGCTGCAATATGACAAAGCCAAAGATTATCGCTTATTTGAAACCGACCTGCGGCTGGAGCCAGGGTGTGCGCGCCATCATGCGAAAGTATGACCTGCCTTTCGAAGACCGCGACATCATCAATGATCCCGTGCAACGAGCGGAGATGATCGAGAAGAGCGGTCAGATGCTCAGCCCGTGTGTCGAGGTGAACGGCAAGATGCTGCCGGACATCAGCGGTGAGGAAGTGGAGGCTTATCTGCTGGCGAACAGCCTTGTGTTTTCCAACGATCGCACGCCGGACGCGCCGATTAACCAGCCTTGCGCCCACGAGATGCCGGGTGCTGCGCCCATGCAATTCCGTCGCTGAGACGCGAGGGGTTCTTTAAAACCAAACCGCCGCAGGCAGTGATGCTTGCGGCGGTTTCGTTTTTTGGAATCGAGAGTTGGAGCTATTTGGCGTCCAGCGCAGAGAGGACTTCTTCTGCGTGTTCCTCGGGTTTCACGGTCGGCCAGATTTTCTGAATCTTGCCGTCGGGACCAATAAGGAAGGTGACGCGATGAGTGCCCATGTATTTCCGGCCCATGAAGGTTTTCTGTCCCCAGACACCATAGGCTTCGACGATTTTGTGATCTTCGTCAGCGAGCAGGATGAACGGCAGCTTGTATTTCTCGACGAACTTGTCGTGCGACTTCACAGGGTCCGTGCTGACTCCGAGCACGATGGCACCGCGTTTCTTGAAGTCGGCGAAGTGGTCGCGGAAAGCGCACGCCTCCTTGGTGCAACCCGGCGTGTCGTCCTTCGGGTAAAAGTAGAGGATGACATGTTTCCCCTTCAGATCGCCGAGCGAGATTTTTCCACCGCCGCTGGTGGCAGCGTTGAAGGTGGGCGCTTTGTCGCCTTCCTTGAGCGTGAGTTCAGGTGATTTGGCCATAGAGCGTTTGTCTTGAAGGCAAGGATATGAGCCGGCTCTGGCGTTGCAAAAAAGAAAATGGCGGCAGGCATAACCTGCCGCCAGAGAAAGGGAGACGTAGTTATTCCGGCGAACCGGGCGAGAGCACCGCGCGGTAGAATCTTTTCGGCCGCTCGGGAGCCGCCGGATCGGTGTAGTCGATGGTGCCGGTGACGTTGTTCAGCGTTGCGAGATCATCCCAATTGGCGAGGTCGGTGGAGGCCTGAATCTTGACGCGCTGGCCGGGGTCGCTGGTGACTCGCAGTGTCACGTTCCCGGCGGCATCTGCTGAGACTAGGGTCAAGGTGAGCGGTCCAGCGGGGTTGACGGAGAGCAGTGCGTTGGTGAAGGAGACGGAGTAGTTCAGGTCGGTGGCGCCTGCGGGTACGATGTCGTAGGAGCCGATGGGACTGGTGGCGTCGGCGGTGGTGGAGAAGGTGACGGGTGTGTCGAGGTCGGCCTCGTCGTCGCCATTGACGAAGCCGGTCATCGTCGCGGTGAAGGCCGGGTTGGCCGTGCCGTAAACGCGGTTGGTGGCGTTGGCAGTGACGAGCAGCGGGGCGGGAAGATTGGTCAAGGTGCCGTTGACGATCGTGACCGTGTAGTTGGTCAGGAGATTGTTGGGATCGTTCAGGACGGGGGTGATGAGGTAGAGCCCGACATCGCTGGCGGCAGTGGCAACGGTGGAGAAGTTGGCGGTGATGTCGTCTGCGTTCTGCACGCCGAGGATCGTTCCGGTGAGGGCGGGCAAGTCGGCGCCGTAAAGTTTGCTCTGGTTGTCTGCGGTGACGAGAAGGGCGAAGGCGGTGACGGTGAGGGTGCCGTCAGCAAAGGTGATGGTGTAGTTGGTGGAGGTCAGGCCCGCGGGCGTGACGGCGTATGGGCCGATGGGGCTGTTGGTCTCAGCGAGCGTTGTGACGGTCAAGGCGCCAAGCAGGTCCGTTTCGTCATCGCCATTGACGAAGCCGGAGATGGTGGCGGTGAAGATTGGGTTGGTGTCGCCATAGGCGCGGTTGGTGTTGTTGGCAGTGACGAGCAGCGGGGCGGGAAGATTGGTCAAGGTGCCGTTGACGATCGTGACCGTGTAGTTGGTCAGGAGATTGTTGGGATCGTTCAGGACGGGGGTGATGAGGTAGAGCCCGACATCGCTGGCGGCAGTGGCAACGGTGGAGAAGTTGGCGGTGATGTCGTCTGCGTTCTGCACGCCGAGGATCGTTCCGGTGAGGGCGGGCAAGTCGGCGCCGTAGAGTTTGCTCTGGTTGTCTGCGGTGACGAGAAGGGCGAAGGCGGTGACGGTGAGTGTGCCGTCAGCGAAGGTGATGGTGTAGTTGGTGGAGGTCAGTCCCGCGGGTGTGACGGCGTATGGGCCGACGGGGCTGTTGGTCTCGGCCAGCGTCGCGAAGGCCAGGGCGCCAAGCAAATCCGTGTCGTCATCGCCATTGACGAAGCCGGAGATGGTGGCAGTGAAGATTGGGTTGGTGTCGCCGTAGGCGCGGTTGGTGGCGTTGGCAGTGACAAGTAGTGCAGCGGGCGTGACGGAGAGCAGTGCGTTGGTGAAGGAGACGGAGTAGTTCAGGTCGGTGGCGCCTGCGGGTACGATGTCGTAGGAGCCGATGGGACTGGTGGCGTCGGCGGTGGTGGAGAAGGTGACGGGTGTGTCGAGGTCGGCCTCGTCGTCGCCGTTGACGAAGCCAGTGAACGTCGCGGTGAAGGTCGGATTGGCGGTGCCGTAGGCGCGGTTGGTTGCGTTGGCGCTGACGAGCAGCGGGGCTGGAGTGACGGTCAGCGGGACGCTCGTGGTGATGGAGTTGAAGTTGACGCTGTCAGTCGGCGTAAAGATGACCGAGAGCGGTTGCTCGGTTCCGACGCTCAAGACGGTTCCGCCGGGCGGGAGGTAGCTGAAGGTTCCGGAAACATCGGCGGTGGCAGTCAGTTGAAGCTCTGACAGAGGAGTGCCGTAGATGATCGGTGTCGGGGAGGGCCACGTGACCGTGGGATTTGCTGCCACACCGGTGACATTGACAACCATGGTGGCGGGCGCGCTGGTTCCGCTCGGGCCGTCCGCCGCGACGACCGAGATGGTGCGAGGCAAGGGGGATGGCATGGCGGAAACACTTTCGAATGTAATGTTGCGCAGCAGGGCCTGGGCGGCTTGTGGCGTGGCGCTGGCGTTAAACGAAATCACCAATGGAGTGGAGCCGTTGGTTCCGCCGGAGAACGTGCCGATGCCCACGCCTTCGTAGGCGATGCCAATGCCGCTGACTTCAATCTCTCCGGGGCCTACTCCTTGGTTGCGAATGGAGAGGCGGTCTTCTGGAACGCCGTTTTCAGAAATACTGATCGTCAACTGGCCACCGCCGAAGGATGCCGAATCGATGTCGATGACAGTCGCGTTGGAGTTGAGGACGACGGGAATCGAACCTTCGACGAAATTCACCGGGCTCCCGGGCAAGCTGATTTGCGGCGCGTCATTCAGAGGGTTGACGGTGAGCAGGAACGTGGTGTTGGTGGTGAGCGCGTTGTCGCGGACTTGAATGGTGATGGTGGTGGTGCCGAATTGATTGGGCGCGGGTGTGACCACGACCGTGCGGTTCGACTCGGACCCGCCGAAGACGATGTTCGCTCGCGGAACGAGGTTGGTGTCCGAGGAGAAACCAGCGAGAGTCAGGCTGGCGGCGGAGCTTTCGAGATCGCCTATGGAAAATGGAATGGTGGTCGTGGAAGCGTCTTCGTCGACCGTCTGATCGGTGATTGAGGAAATGCTCGGCGGCAGGTTTCCTTCCGGATTGCTCCCGATCGGTTGGTCGTCAATGAAGAGCGAATCGATCACGACATCGAAGCCCGCACTGAAGGAACCGAAATAGATGCGTTCGATGGCGCCGCCGTTGCCGGTCGAAATGCTTGCTTCCGGCAGAGTGGGTTTGATGACGTTGGTCGAGACGTAGAGGTTCAGGGTTCCGTTGGTGCCGTCACCACGCAGCCACTCCAGCCAGATGTGATAAGTCGTGTCGAGTTGGATGTCGGTGCTGCCAATGACACTCGCGCTGCCGTGATTGATCTGGAGCAGATTATTATCGGCGAACAGGCTGCCCGCTGCCTGGAAGTCTGCCGTTTCGAAGTAGATGAAGCTGATGTAGTCGACCCAGGCGTTCCAATGCGCGCGCATGTAGAGGTCGAAATTGTTGGTCGCCACGAATGTGCGGTAGATGAATTCGCTGCCGGTCAGGTTCAATGATTCCGAGCCGCGGAGGATCTGATTTGTGTAATTGGGGTCCGGCAGGCCGAGTTCAGTCCAGCCGCTATTCTCGTAGCCCGGTCCTTCGAATCCTTCCTCGAAAAGCAATCCGCCCGGGGTACCGGTGCTGTTTGGGATCACGGTCACGAGGAAGTTCCGCGACACGGTGAGTTCGCCGTCATTCACCATCAGGGTAATGGTGCTGGTGCCGGACTGGCCGCTGGCCGGGGTGATGGTGACGGTCCGGCTCTCGGCGCTTCCGCCGAGAATGATGTTCGCAGGGGGGATGAGATCCGGATTCGACGACGCCTTGGTGAGAATCAGGGCGGATGCCGCTGTTTCGATGTCGCTGACGGTGAAACCAATTGGTCCCAGAACGGAGTCTTGCGCGATGGTTTGTCCGCTGATTGCAGTGATGGTGGGCGGCGTGTTCACCGTGCTGACAGTCAGGATGAACGAGGTGGAATTGGTCAACTGGCCATCGTTGACGAACACGGTGATGGTTGCGGTTCCGGTTTCTCCAGGGGCGGGGGTGATGGTCACGGTTCGATTCGTGCCTGCACCGCCAAAGGCGATGTTGCTTGTCGGAACGAGAGTCGTGTTGGAGGAGTTGCCGTCGAGGTCCAAGCTATCCGCGTTGGTTTGCGCGTCGTCGACGACGAATCCGATGGCCGGAGTGGACGTGTTTTGAACGGTGGATTGGTTGGCGATGGAGGAGATGGAAGGGGGGCTGTTGAAGGTTCCCACTGTGATCGGAAAACTGGTGGAGGAGGACGCGGTGCCGTCGCTGACCGTCACGGTGATCGTCGCCACTCCTGACTGGTTGGGAGCCGGAGTCAAAGTGACGGTGCGGTTCGATTCGGACCCGCCGAATACAATGTTCGCGTTCGGAATGACGTCTTGGTTTGACGAACTGCCGGTGACAGTCAGATCCACCGCATTCGTCTCCGGGTCGCCGACGGTAAACGCGATGGGAGCGGTGGAGGTATTTTCGGGAGTGGACTGATTCGCGATGCCCGAAATCGAGGGCGGTGCGTTGCCACCGGGATTGCTTCCAATCGGTTCGTCATCGATCAGGATCGAATCGTAGACGACATCCACACCGGCGCCGAACGGACCGACATCGAACGCAGCGGAAGCGACACCGTTGCCGGTGGTGATGGATACTTCGGGCACTGTGGGTTTGGTTCCGTCGGTCGAGACGAAGAGTTTCATGGTGCCATCGCTACCCGAGCCTTTCGTCCACTCGATCCAGACGTGGTAGGTGGTATTGAGGGCAATGGTGGTGGTGCCGGGCACGCTGACGGAGCCGTGCTTGATTTCGAGCTTGTTGCCGAAACTGGTCAGCAACGTGGCGGTGGAGCCTTGGGTGTTGTCCAACCAGTCGACCACGAACTTGTAGTCCGACCACGCCGCCCAACGGACACGGAGGTAACAAAAGAAAGGATCTTCCCGCTCGAACGGGCGTTGGATGAAGGAGACGCCGTTGCAGCGCAGCGATTGGTTTCCGAGCAGAACTGTTCCCGTGTGGTCTGGTTCGGGAGCGGAGGTGCTGTTCGGCGGGACGATCCAGCCGGAGTTTTCGTAGCCGGGTCCTTCAAAGCCTTCGCTCAACAAATAAGTCTGAGCTGCTGCGCGCGTGTAAGTCGTGAGGAAAACGCCCAGACTGAAAGCGATGCAGGCGAGAGTCGCCATTGCACGGCGGAAGGGTTTTGGCGAAAAATCTGTTTGGGGCGTGGCGCGGCCAACGCTCGATGGAATTCCGAGTGGCATGGTACGACTTTTACTCCTTTATACGTCTTGGTTCTTTGATACGACTCGAACTCGTGTTTGTAAGTTTTTTATCGCCAACGCCTCATGCACTTCAGCTTCTTTGCTCGCACTGCTTTTTGATCGAGAGAGCGACGCCCCGCGTACGCAGTGATTGCGCACGCTCATGGACATTGATTGCTGACAGTCGCACATGGGGAGGTTATCGGCAATCTCCGTTTGCGAAGGTAGTCTTCCCTGAACGGAAGCCTCTGGCGTTGAAACTGGATCGGAAAACGGGGCGAGCTTACGCGGGCGGCGGCTGATGGGCCAACGCTGCCGCCGCCTTTGCTTTTGCCTCTTCGGCTCGGCGCGCGATTTCGTCCGGAGACGGCAGGCTCATGAGGACTTCGGGCGGGATATCCCCACTTTGCGCGAGCTTCACGAGGCACTTTTGGCGTTCCTTCAGCGCCTTGTCCGCATCGCGTTCTTTACTGAACCGGCTTTGCGCTTTCTCGCTCCGTTCGCGCAGCATCGAGTAAACATCACCACCCAGCAGGGCGGAGATATCGATCTTCATCTTCTCCCGGTTCAAATCCGAATTGCTGACCACGTCTCCGTTGATCGGTCCCGCCTTGTATTTGGGGAACATGATCGCCGCTTCCGGGCAAACGCGGGAACAGGCCGGGCAGTTCGTTTTGCAATTGTCGTTGTTCTGGACCTGAATTTTTTGGGCGTCGTCCACCCCGTAAACTCCGAACAGGCAGAAGCTCAGACACTGCATGCAATTCGTGCAGCGATCGTAATCGATGACCGGGAACCACGGTTTCCACTCGCCGGACCGCGCGGCCTGCAGCTCCAGGCTTGCCGCTTCGGAAAGCGCGCTGATTCCCGCCGCGTCCACGCCGAGGATGTTTCGGGAGACGACCCGTGAGCCCGGAACCGTTCCGGCAATCTCGGGAGCATCAGTGTTCGCGAAACGTCCCAGCAGCAGCAGGGGCGCGGAGCCAATCGGGCTTACCGTTTGGCCCGGTTTGGCTTGGGTGACGGAAAACCCCTTCTCAAGAAGCGCGGTGGTCGCATCGAACCGGTCGGATGCTGGGATGGGCTGGGCGCCGTCCCCATCATAGAGGACGACTCGCAAGGAGTATTGGTCTTTGACTGCCATGAGAGTGCGGGTTCGAGGTGAAATGTTCCGGGGCGGGTTGTGTTACGTGGCAGCGACGGGTTGCGGGGCATCTTCGGCAGTCACTTTTCCCTGCGGCACATTCGGCTGCAGCCCGGGATTGAGCAACGCAGTGACAATCTCCTCCGCAGTCTGGACCCGCATGTTCAGAACCTCCGCGCCGTCCGGAGGAAGTGGAGCCTTGGCGGCTGCAAACAGCCACTTCACTGCGCGCGGATAACAGGCTGCGATCTTCACGCAGCCACCGGAAACGAGGTTTTGCAGATTAGGATCCTGTCTCGCGGACATCTCGCAAAGGTCTGGCACGGCGTCAAAGGCCACGCCGGCGTCGCAGAGCTTGCGCAGGACGGCAGTCTTTACTTCCGCCGGAACCACCTGGGCGTAGGCGCAGTGGCAGTACAAGATGCGAGGAACTTCGGCCATAAATTGTTCGAGCCTCTATACACGCCATTGTCCGACGTGACAACGACTGGTTTGGAAATCCAGCAGCCCTTGCCGTCCGCGTCCGAAGCGGCTGGCAGGCGAGCGCTTCGCCCTGCTTCCGGGAATCTGGACAATCGCAATCCGGACCGATTTGTCTCCGGGCCGATGCTTGACACACCTTTGTTCACTGCTACTCTCTCGCCTCCCGTGGCGCAGGAAGGTCCCGCAGTGCTCCAAAAGACTGACGGATTTTTTGCGAAGCCGGTAAAAAGTTTAGATCGAAGACAGACATGAAACGACAATATCAGCCATCGAAAATCCGGCGCAAACGTCAGCACGGTTTCCTGAATCGTAACTCCACCAAGAGCGGCAAGGCCACGCTGCGCAACCGCCGCCGGGTGGGCCGCAAGCGCCTCACTCCAGTCTGATCCAGCTCCGTTCATGGACGCTTCCTCGCCTGCACCGTTGGGATTGCCCAGGGAGCGTCGCATCAAGCAAGGGCGTGATTTCGCCCGGGCCAAGGTGCAGGGCCGGCGTTTGGCGCAAGGCTGTCTGATTTTGAACTGGGTGGATCTTCCCCCTACGGACCTTTCGCGTTTGGGAGTCATTACCGGCCGAAAGATTGGGCACGCTGTCATTCGTTCTCGTGCGCGTCGATTGCTCCGCGAGGCGTTTCGCCTCAATCAACGCTGCCTGACCAAACCCGTCGACTTGGTGTTGGTGGCTCGGGGTTCCATTGTCGGGAAGGCATTCTCCGAGGTCCAAACGGATTTTCTGCTGGCCCTGACGAAAGCTCGATTGATTCGCGCCGACTCTGAGGTGACTGGTGTGTCTGAAAAGTGAATCCTTTCCAATATCTTCTGACGCGGGCGTTGCGCGTGTATCAGGTCGTCGTCTCGCCGATCCTCACGGCCATATTCGCTCCCATGGGATTTGGCTGCCGCTACGAACCCACCTGTTCCCAATACGCCATCGAGGCCGTGCGCGTCCATGGTGCCTGCCGTGGTGCGGTTCTCGCCGGTCGACGATTGTGCCGTTGCCATCCGTGGGCGGGATTCGGATTTGATCCGGTTCCTCCACGTTCGATTTCCCTTAACTCCTCCCTTTCACCTCTGACTTCCCGCCGTAATGGATCGTAAGTCTGTCATCGTTCTCAGCATCTGCTTCGTCCTGTTCGTCCTTTGGGCACAGGTCGTCCCGGTGCTTTATCCACCGAAGCCAATCGTGAGGACCAACACCGTTGCGTCGCTCACCAATACCATCCCGGCGACGAACGCCACGACTGCGCTGGAAGCGCCGCGCGGTCCCGCGGTGCCGTGGACGGCTCCCACGCCCGGCGCGCCCGAGGAGCTGGTTGTTCTCACGAATGAAGTCGCCCGCTACACGTTTACTTCCCATGGCGGCGGATTGAAGGTGGTGGAACTCCTGAAGTATCCCGAATCCGTCGCGCGCGGCAGCAAGTCCTCCATTCTCTCGAATCGCGTTGCGACCTTGAACGCGCAAGCGCAGCAGCCCGTGCTGGCTCTGGCTGGCAGTGAAGCGCTCGCGGGCGACAGTGTTTACAAGATCTCCAAGTTCACCGGGACGTGGGCGGATGGAACCAACGCCGCTCGAACTGTCTCAGGCGTTCGAGCGGAGAAGCTCCTGACCAACGGTCTGTTCGTGGTGAAAGAGTTCGAGCTTGGTTCGAATTACCTCGTCAATGCCCGCGCTCGCATCGAGAACCGCTCGGCGCAACCGGTCGCGCTGCCGTCGCAGAAATGGGTCGCCGGCGCGGCCACGCCGTTGAATGCGCAAGATGACGAAATGCTGGTGGGCATGCACTGGTACGATGTCGCCGCGCGCAGCGATCACAAGGCGGATTACAGCTACTTCGAGAACAAGACGCTCGGTTGCTTCCCGGGTACGCCGCGGTCGGAGTACCGCCAGGCGGGCAACATTTCGTGGACGGCCGCGCACAACCAGTTCTTCTTCCTCGCGGTGATGCCCACCACGCCGGGCGTTGAAGTGTCCGCAACCCGCTTTCGCCTGCCGTCTCCGAGCGCTCAAGAGCTCGCGGCCATTCCCGGTTCGCGCCCCAACCAATCGGCTTACCAGATCAACATTCACTACGCGGAAACCAATCTCGCCGCCGGACAGGTGCTGGAGCAACGCTTCCTGCTGTTTGCTGGACCGAAGGAATACCGCACTCTGGAACGCATCGCGGCGCAGCTGAACAACGGCCTCGATTCGGTGATGGGCTACGGCGGCTTCTTCGGTTATTTCTCGCGCCTGCTCCTCCTTTCGATGAACGGCCTCAATGCACTCGGTTTGAGCTACGGCCTGGCCATCATCGCGATCACTGTCATCATCAAGCTCCTCTTCTGGCCGCTGACCGCCGCGAGCACGCGCTCGATGAAGCGCATGCAGAAGCTGCAGCCGCAGATGAAGGCCATCCAGGAAAAGTTCAAGGATGACCCGGCCAAGATGAACAAGAAGATGATGGAGTTCATGAAGGAGAACAAAGTCAGCCCCCTCGGCGGCTGTCTTCCGTTGCTGCTTCAGATCCCGGTGTTCATCGGCTTCTTCCAGATGGTGCAAAGCGCGATTGAGCTCCGTGGTGCCTCTTTCCTCTGGGCTTACGATCTCTCCCGACCGGACACGATTTTCACGATCCCCGGCATCGATTTCAACGTGAACCCTCTTCCGCTGCTGATGGGTGGAACGATGCTGTGGCAGGCCAGCCTCACGCCGCCTTCGCCCGGCATGGATCCGGCCCAGCAGAAGATCATGAAGTATTTCCCGCTGATCTTCCTCTTCATGCTCTACAATTACTCGGCGGGCTTGACGCTCTACTGGACCGTGCAAAACTTGCTGAGCATTGCCCAGATGAAGCTGACCCGAACTGCGGATGACACCGCTCCCGCGACCGCCGCTCCCGCTGCTTCGCTGGCTCCGAAAAAGAAAAAGTAAGCCATCGTGGCTCTCATCATTTCTCCTGAGTAAATTATGTCCGCCACACCGAAAGAGACGCTTGAGCAACTGCTCAATCACATGGGTTATCAGGTTCAGATCGAGGAGCACCAACACGAGGAAGGCTTGCTGCTCGATGTGAAGACGGACGATTCCGGCCGGCTCATTGGCCGTCAGGGCCAGACTCTCGCCGACCTCCAGTATTTGTTGAACCGGCTGCTCTTTCAGGCCGACAACAACGCGCCCAAGGTTACCGTCGATGTGGGTGGCTATCGCCTGCAGGCTCGTGAAGAGCTGCTCAAGCGCGCGCAAGAAGCTGCGGATAAGGTTCGGAAGTGGGGCGATGTGGTGGAGCTCGAGCCCATGAACGCCTTCGAACGCCGAATCGTTCACAATGCGCTGCGCGATGATCCGGCGGTCGAGACCCACAGCGTTGAGGTCGAGGGCACCAGCAAGAAGGCAATCCTGCTCCGACCAAAGAGCGTGTAGTCCCGCGCTGGGAGCGCATGCGCGAATTCCCCATCAAGCGCTCCAAACGATCCTCCGATAGCATCTCCTGTCTGGAGACAACGAAAGTTGTCATTGAACAATCTCCAGCCATGAAGCATCTACAGATCGTGCGGACGTTGAGGACATGGATGGTTTTGCTGCTGGCACTCGCCTGGGTGCCGCTGATGTCCCATTGTCGCATCGAGGCCCTCACCGATCTCGAACTTTTCAGCTGTTCCACGGACGAACATCATTCCACGGAAGACTCCGGCGAACCCTGTGGGGATGACGACACGTGTTGCGCCGTCGAATTCGCGAAGTACCAGTCACCGCGCCAGCAGGAGATTGTTCCGGTGGCCGCAATGGCGATTCTGCCCGCCGCAGATTTTTGTTCCGCTTCCGCGCCGCTCCCGCTTCCTGCTGAAGTGTGTCTCGGCATCCTGACTGCCGCGCCGCCAGACCTACCGGTCTCCTGGCAATTCATTTACCGCGCTGCTCTCCCTCCTCGCGCTCCTTCTGCCTCTTCCTAATCGTTCTCGCCTTTGCTGAGAACTCCCCTCGTGTTCCGACGCGCTCCGGCGTGTCCGGATGTCCCCTGTTCCGTTGTGCTGTGCCGAAATGGTCTGTTGTAGATCTGAATTATGAAGCTGACAGTTTTCTTTAAGTCGCCGTGCTGGTCTGCGTGCGCCTCAATCGTGGTGTTGATGACCGGGTTCGGGGCGAATGCCGCCGAAACGCCCTCCACACCTGCTGCGCCAGAGGTGGAGCGTTCGATTGAAGCCATCGTGACAGAAGCCCTGGAGCGAAACCCCGAAGTCAAATTCTACGAGGCGGAGATTGCCGCCGCGAGGGCTGGTCGTCGATCGGCGGGTTCTCTCGGAAATCCTGAATTGAGCGTCGGCATCGGTCAGAAGTCAGTGCGTGGTGGCGGACTTTCGGAGGAAGGCATCGCGTGGTCGGCGTCCCTGATGCAGCCATTCGAGTGGCCGGGGCGCGTGGGACTGCGGAAGGCCATTGCCAACCGGGATCTCGAACTCGCCCAGCTGGGGCTTGCGCAATTCCGATCCGCGTTGGCGGGCCGGGTGCGCTCGCTGGCCCATGCACTGGCCGTGGCGCAGCAGCGCGCAGCCGCCACCCGTGTGGTCGCCGGACGGTTGAATGAATTGCGCGATACGCTGGTCGCCCGCGATCCTGCCGGGCTGACGCCGCTGCTCGAAACGCGGGTCATTGAAGCTTCCTCGGTGAAGGCCGAGCATACCGCCGCCGAGGCCGAGCACGATGTCGAGCACCTGAGCATCGAATTGAATTACTGGCGCGGGCAGTCGCCGAACGTGCCGGTGCAGGTGGCGAAGGCACCGCCGCAGTTTCCTCCACCGCCGGGACTGGAGGAGGCTTATGCCGCCGCTGCGACCAACAATTTCGATCTGCGGCTGCGGATCGCGGAGCTCGAGCAGCAGGGATTCAAAGTGGCGCTGGCGCGCAATGAGCGGTTCCCATCCTTTTCCGTCGGGCCGGCCATCAGCGAGGAACGCGCCGGTGGTCGCGAACGCATCATCGGCCTGGCCGTTTCCCTCCCGCTGCCTCTCTGGCAGGACAACCGCGCGAGGGTGGATACGGCGGAGGCCCGCCGCATGCAGGCGGAGGCTGCCCTCGAATCCGCGCGCCGCCGCCTGGAACGCGACGTGGCCGACTACCGGCACAAGTATGAGCACGCTCTGGGTGTGCTGGCCAAATTGCGGCCTGACGCCATTCCGCATTTCCAGGAGGCGGCGGAGCTGGCCGACCGCCACTACCGGCTCGGTGCGGTGCCGTTGGCCACCTACGTCGAGTTGCAGCGGCAATACGTCGAGGCCGTCGAGGCGCTGCTCGACGCCCGCAAGGAAGCGGTCGAGGCGGCGGGACAACTCGAACTTCTGACCGGCCTGCCTCTGTTGCCGGTGGGCGTGGTTGCAAAGGAGAACACGAAATGAAACCCTCTCTCACGACCATTTCGGCCTTCGTGTTCACGCTGGTTCTCGCGCTGGCGGGTTGCGGACACAAGGAAGGTGATGGTCACGATCATCATCATGGCGAGGCGGATCATGGCCACGGTGGCGGTCATGGTCACAGTCATGGCGACGATGCCGAATCGTTCAGTGGAGCGACGCACAAAGACGGCAAAGGCATCATGTTGTTGGAGGAGACGAGCAAGTTGCTGGGCATTCAGACGGTGGAAGTCAGCGAACGGAAGTTGCCCCGTGAAGTGCGGTTCGTGGGCCGGGTGTTCGGCGCAGCGGATGGGGTGAATCCCGCCGGGTTGCTGGTCTTGGGCACGGTATCCACGAACGACGCGAACGTTTTGCGCCCCGGACTGCCAGCCCGACTCGTGACCCGCTCTGGTTCGTTGGTCACTGGTGAAGTTCAGCAAATCACCAGGCCGCTGATGGACGATGACGCGGAAATCATCGTTGCGCTTCGTGGCGACTTGTCTGCGCTGATTTCCGGAGAGTTCGCTGATGTCACTCTGTCGGTGCCGGGTGAAAGAGAGGTGCTCGTGGTGCCGCGCGAGGCGGTCATCCACGGTTCGACCGGAAACCTGGTGTATGCCGTTAACGGTGATGCCTTCTTGCTCACCTGGGTCGAGTTGGGGGCGAATTCGGAGGGGTTAATCGAAATCACGGATGGCCTGCTGGCGGGCGATCGCGTGGTGACCCGCGGCGCGATGGATCTCTGGCTCGTCGAATTGCGTGCGCAAAAGGGCGGCCAGGGTTGTTGTCCCGCGCCACCGAAGAAGGGGAAGGGCTGAGCCATGCTGAACCGTCTTCTTGAACTCTCCGTTCGTCAGCGGAGTTTAATTTTCTTCGCGACGTTTATTCTCGCCGGCGTGGGCGTGTGGTCGGCGCTGCGGCTGCCGATTGACGCGGTTCCGGATATCACCAACGTCCAGGTCCAAATCAACACCCAGGTTCCGGCACTCGCGCCGGAGGAGATTGAAAAGCTGGTCACCTTTCCGATTGAGACGGAGATGGGCGGAATCGCGGGCGTGACGGAGCTGCGTTCGCTGTCGCGATTTGGATTGTCGCAGGTGACGCTTGTCTTCAAGGACGGCACGGACATCTATCGCGCGCGGCAACTCGTCAGCGAGCGGTTGCAGAATGCGATGGAGGAATTGCCATCCGGGGTCGCTCCGAAGCTCGCGCCAATCAGCACGGGACTTGGGGAAATTTTTTACTACGTGGTCGAGTATGACTCGGCCGCCACGAACAAGCCGCCGACCCGGGATGCGCAGTTAATGGAGCTGAAGCAGATTCACGATCTTCTGGTGAAGCCCCGCCTGCGCTCCACGCCCGGGCTCGCGGAGGTCAACGCCAGCGGCGGATACGACAAACAATTCGTGGTCCAGCCGGACCCTCAGAAGTTGCGCAGCGTCGGACTGACCTTCGGCGAAGTGGCCGCCGTCATTGCCGAGAACCTGGAGAATGCTGGCGGCAGCGTGATTCAGGTGGGTGGAGAATCGGTCTCCATCCGTGCGGCGGGCCGCGTGCAGTCGCTGGAAGAGATTGCCGCTCTCCCGCTGAAGTTCGGCGCGGGTGTGGCGCCCATTCTGGTGCGTGATGTCGCGGAGGTGGCGATTGGCCGCGCAGTGCGGACGGGCGCGGCGACTTACAACGGTGAGGAGGTGGTGCTCGGCGCGGCATTGATGCTCGCGGGTGACAACAGCCGGATCGTCGCGCGCGCGGTCGGCGAGCGCTTGAAGGAGATCCAGACCAAGCTCCCGGACGGCGTGGTCATCAAGCCGGTCTATGACCGCACGGTGTTGGTCGATTCGACGATCTGGACCGTCGAGAAAAGTTTGTTCGAGGGAGCGGTAATGGTGGTGGTGATCCTTTTCCTGATGCTCGGCAACTGGCGCGCCGCCGTCATCGTCGCGCTGGCTATTCCGCTGTCTTTGCTGTTTGCGATGACTGGCATGGTGCAGGGCAGGGTCTCGGGAAACCTGATGAGCCTGGGAGCGATCGACTTCGGTCTCATCGTGGACGGCTCAGTGGTGATGGTCGAAAACATTCTCCGCCACCTGATGGATCGTCAGCGCGCGCTGGGTCGTCGACTGACGCTGGTCGAGCGGGTAAACGAAGTGCTCGCTGGCGCGCGGGAGGTCGTGAACCCGATGTTCTTTGGCGTGCTCATCATCACGGTGGTCTATGTGCCAATCCTCGCTCTGACCGGCATCGAAGGGAAAATGTTCCGGCCGATGGCCATTACGGTGATCTTTGCGCTCGTGGGTTCGCTGGTCATTGCCCTGTCGTTAATGCCCGCGTTGTGCGTGGCGTGGCTGGGAGGCGGCAGGAAATCTCCCGCTCCGGAAGGGGCGAGTTCGGCCCCCGGATTCCACAGTGAGGAAGATGACACCTGGCTCGTGCGGCTCGCGAAGGTTGTTTATCGACCGGTGCTGGGTTTCGCATTGCGCAACCGCGTGGTGGTCGTGGCGGTCGGCGTCGGATTGTTCGCGCTGGCGCTTGTGACGTATCAGCGGCTGGGTGCGGAGTTCGTGCCTCAGCTTGATGAGGGTTCGTTTGCCACGCACTTCATTCGCGTGACGAGCATCGGCATCGACGAAAGTATCGAAATGCAGAAGCGCGGCGAGAAGGTGATCCTGCAGAAGTTCCCGGAAGTGCTCTACACCTTTGCGCGGCTGGGCACGGCGGAGATCGCGACTGATCCGATGGGGGTGAACGTGGCTGACACTTACATGATGCTCAAACCGAGGAAGGAGTGGCGAACGGTCAATGGCCGCCCGGTGACGAAGGATGAACTGGCCAATCTCATGACGCGCGAGCTGGGTCTGCATGTGCCGGGTGAGGCGCACTTGTTCAGCCAGCCCATCGAGATGCGTTTCAATGAGATTCTGGAAGGCACGCGCGCTGATCTGGCGGTGAAGATCGTCGGCGATGATTTTGGTGTGATGCAGGAACTGGGAACCAAGGCGAAGGAGATTCTTGAAAAGATCCCAGGTGCGGCAGACGTGCAGTTCGATGCCCTTGGCAAGACTCCCTTGCTGGAAATCATTCCGCGTCGCGATGCGATGGGGCGTTACAATCTGCACGCGGCCGAGATCAACAGCGTGGTGAAACACGCGCTCGCAGGCGATGAGTTGGGCGCGATTGTCGAAGGCAATCGGCGCTCGCCGGTGACAGTGCGGCTCGCAGAACGTAACCGCAATCGTGTGGAGGAGTTGAAACGCCTGCCTGTTCGCGTGGGCGAAGGCGGATTGCTGCCGCTGGGCAGCGTGGCGGAGCTGCGCATGGGCGAGACCGTCGCGGCCATCACCCGCGAGTACGGTCAACGCCGCGCTGCAGTGCTCGTGAATTTGCGCGGGCGCGACATCGAAAGCTTCGTGCGTGAAGCGCAGGAAAAGATCGCGGGCGGACTCGAACTTCCCGCCGGCTACGCGGTGGAGTTCGGCGGGCAGTTCAAGAACCTCATCGAAGCGAAGAAGCGCCTCACGGTGGTCGTGCCCGCGGCGCTCGCGCTGATTCTCATGCTGATTTGGTTCACTTTCCGCAGTGTGCGTCAGACGTTGCTCATCAGCTTGTGCGTGCCGCTGGCGGCCACTGGCGGTGTATTTGCCCTCTGGCTGCGCGATTTGCCGTTCAGCATCAGCGCGGCGGTTGGATTCATTGCCTTGAGCGGCATTGCGGTGCTCAACGGCTTGATGATTGTCACGTTCTTCAACCAGCTCCGTGAACGCGGCGCAGATCTGCGCACCGCCGTGTGGGACGGTTCGCTGCTGCGGCTTCGACCGAAGTTGATGACAGCGCTCGTCGCGAGTCTTGGCTTCGTGCCAATGGCGATTGCAAGCGGTGCAGGCGCGGAAGTGCAACGCCCGCTCGCTACCGTGGTCATCGGCGGCATTATTTCTTCCACGTTCCTCACGCTCGTGCTGCTGCCGACGCTTTACGAGTGGTTGGAGGGAAGGTTTTCCAAGTCGGCTGAACAGGAATCAACACAGGCTCCCCAATCAATAAACAAATAGAATGAAAACTACCCTCCGTCTCCTCACTCTGGCCGGCGCACTGTGCGTCGGGTTATTCACTGCCGCTGCATCGGACAAGCACGACCATGCCCACAAGGCTACGCCGAAGGGTGGTCGGTTGCTGGACAAGACGGAACCACATGCTGAGTTCGTCGTGGAGAAGGATCGCAGCGTCACCATCCATTTTTACAACCACGACCTGAAGCCGGTCGCCGCCACCACGCAGAATGTCACGGTGATTGCCGATGCGAAGTCGGGCAAGGTGAAGGTCGAATTTGAAAAGAAGGGCGATTCACTGGTGAGCAAGACAAAGCTGCCCGGCGGGGACGGTTACAACGTGGTGGTTCAATTCAAGCAGACCGCCGACGCGAAGCCTTTGAACCTCCGGTTCAAGCTCGACTTGAACCACTGTGGTGGATGCAAACGCGCGGAGTATGCTTGCACTTGCGATCACTGACGTTTTGCCATCGCCTGAGGGCTTAGCCCGGTGGAAAGAGCTCAACCCGTCGGTTTCTGATGAATTAAACGAGAAGGCCCTGAAATTTTCATTTCAGGGCCGGAAATTGGTTGCGGGGGTGGGATTTGAACCCACGGCCTTCAGGTTATGAGCCTGACGAGCTACCAGGCTGCTCCACCCCGCGATCAAGGTTCGGGACTATAGGTTGCGAAATTGAAGTAGCGCAACTTTTATTTTGGAATGGAGCGTCGCGCGGTCAGTTTTCGCAGGGAAGTTTCTTCGGTGCGGGAGGCTTGCCACCGTTTGTTCACGGGCGCTATCGTGCGTTCTCAAATTCGAAGTGCCTCGTTTTGAACATTAAATCATCTGACATGAAAGTTCGCGTCCGTTTCGCTCCAAGTCCGACCGGATACCTCCACATCGGCGGTGCCCGCACTGCGTTGTTCAACTGGCTTTATGCGCGGCACACCGGCGGAACATTCGTGCTGAGAATCGAGGATACGGATGCGGCGCGCAATTCTCAGGAGGCGGTGGACGTCATTTTGCAGGGGCTGCGCTGGCTGGGGCTGGAGTGGGACGAGGGTCCAATCTCGGGTGACGCGACGGGGCCGAGCAAGGGCGATCGCGGGCCGTATTTCCAAAGCCAGCGACGCGAGAATTACCAGCGTCGCGTGGAGGCGTTGTTGTCCCGGGGGCTTGCTTACGAGCATGACGGCGCGATCAAATTCAAGATGCAGCGCGAAGCGATCTTGATTCCGGATCTGGTGGTCGGGGATGTGAAACGGGAGCTGACGGATCGTGAGGCGGTGGACCCTGACTTTGTCATTGTGCGTTCGGATGGCCAACCGGTGTTTCATTTTGTGAACGTGATTGATGATCTGGAAATGGGCATCACTCATGTCATCCGCGGGGAAGATCACTTGAGCAACACGGCGAAGCACATCGCGCTCTTTAACGCGTTTGGAGTGAAGCCCCCGCATTACGCGCACATTCCGCTGATCTTGAATCAGGACGGCAGCAAGATGAGCAAGCGCGACACGGGGGCGTCCCTCGCGCATTACTCCGAGAATGGCTACGCGCCGGAGGCGGTCTTGAATTACCTCTGCCTGCTCGGCTGGTCGCCTAAAAACAATCGCGAGAAAATGGCGATGAACGAAGTCGTCGAGCTGTTCGATCTGCCGCAGATTCTCCGGCACAACGCGAAGTTCGATCTGGAGAAGTTGAACTGGCTGAACGGCGAGTATTTGCGCGACATCACGGACGATCGATTCCGGGAGCTGGGAGTCCACGCGCTGGCGAAGGCGGGCGTGGATACGAACAAGTATCCGGTCGATTATGTGAAGTCGGCGTTGGATACCTGCAAGGGCAAGGTGAAGACGTTCGGCGAATTGCCCACGTACGCCGGGTTCTATTTTCGAGACGAAGTGGTTTATGACGCTGAAGCGGCAAAGAAGGATTTCGTGCCTGAGAACAAACCGAGGGTCGCGAAGTTGCGGGAGGCGTTTGCGAATCTCAGTTCGTTTGACGCTGACAGTGTCGGCGCCGCTCTCGCCGCCACAGCGAAGGAGTTGGGGGTGAAGAACGGCGTATTGGTGCATCCCACGCGGCTGGCGTGCACGGGCAACACTTCCGGTCCGAGCTTGTATCACCTCATCGCGATCATCGGCAAAGAGAAGACGCTTCATCGACTGGACGCGGCGCTTCAGCGGATGGGTTGAACGGCCGCGAAGATTCAGCGTGTTGTCATTTGACGCAGTCCACGGTTTGCGGAGTAATGACGCCACGCACTGACCCACATACACATAACGCTTTTCAAACCATGAACACTTCCCTTACTCGCCGGTCCGCCCTTGGTCGCATTGCCGGAGGCGCGGCGTCGGCTGCCCTCGCGACCTCACTCGGTCAGCGTTTGATGGCCGCGGATGCTGCGGCAGGCGCTTCGCTGAAGGGCCGCATCAATCACTCGGTCTGCAAATGGTGCTATCCGAAGGTGAGCCTTGAGGATTTGTGCAAGGCCGGCAAGGAGATGGGCCTCTCGTCGATTGAGCTGCTGGAGATCGGCGATTTTCCGACGCTCAAGAAATACGGGCTGAGCTGCGCGATGGTGAGCGGAGTTCCCGGCGGCATCACTCAAGGGCTGAACCGTATCGAGAACCATGATAAGATTGTGGCGTTCTACGAAGAATACGCGCCCAAGGTCGCTGCGGCCGGCTTCAAGAACATCATCTGCTTCTCGGGAAACCGGAAGGGAATGTCTGACGAGAAGGGCATGGAGAATTGCGCGATTGGCCTGAAGCGCATCATGCCCGTTTGCGAGAAGAACAATGTGGTCGCGGTGATGGAGTTGCTGAACAGCAAGGTGAATCATCCTGACTACATGTGCGACCACACGGCGTGGGGCGTGGACCTTTGCAAGAAGGTGGGCTCGGACCACTTCAAACTGCTCTACGACATCTACCACATGCAGATCATGGAGGGCGACGTGATCGCGACCATCAAGAAGAGCCATCCTTACATCGCCCACTACCACACCGGCGGCGTGCCGGGTCGTAATGAGATCGACGATTCGCAGGAGCTAAACTATCCGGCGATCATGAAGGCGATTGTCGAGACCGGCTATAAGGGGCACGTGGCTCAGGAGTTCATTCCCAAGCGCTCGGATGTCATCGCTTCGCTCAAGCAAGGCGTGACCATCTGCGACGTTTAAATGTTCCCCCGCTACAGTTCCCCTACGGAAGTTGCTGCCAGATTCGTCAGCTGGCATCCCACTTGCCAATTGCGAATTGTCGGTTGTTGCTGAAATGCCCACTGGCAGGCTGCCATGCGGGTTTCCGCTTCGCAGTGTCGGAAATGTTGTCCCAGTCATAGTGAGCCAGTGCTCAGGAAGTGGACAGAGGACAGGCGAACGGTGACTTCAGTGATCAGGCCGGCACTGCGGAAACAAAACTATTGTTGATCAATGATGTCGTATTTATGAGCAACGAAGAATCTCACTTGTTCGAGTTCCTCAAGAGGTGTCCTCACCGTTTTGTGTCGTTGGAAGAGATTGTCCTGCGCGGCGGCGAGGAGGAGGACTTTTGTCGCGATCCCAACTGGGTGCAGGCGATTCTGCGCCGCATGGAGATCGAAGGTTGGGTGGAACGAAGTCCGGAAGGAGAGTTTCGATTGAAGCGCCGGGCAGACGAGACGACTTCCTTCAAGAAGGCTCTGGAAACTCCGGGCGCGCCGCTGGGAGATACCACGATCATTTCGCTGGCGGATGTCGGGGAAGATCGCGCGGAAGCGGTTTGATTGTCCTTCATCGAGTCGCTCTTTTTCAGGTCCGAAAAGACTTCAGCCCTCCAATTCGGAGGGCTGAATCTTTTATTGGTTCGTTTCAATCGCGCTGCGCGTCAGCTTCTCGGCACGCGAATCCAGACTGCGCGATAGGTCGTGTTTCCGGATTCATCCGAAACGGCCACGAGCACAAAGTAGACGCGTGCGGTTCTTGTCGCGGAGTTCTCGGCCCGGAGTTCCAGGCTGAGGTCACCGGTGACCACCCAGTCCGGAGTCGTAGTGTCGTTCGGTCCCGTGGTCGGCTGGCTGCTGACCACAGAGATGATTTTGGCCTTGGGGCTCGGGTCGCAGTTGTCCTTCGCATCCACGGTGATGGTGATGGGAACCATGCGTCCGTCCACTGGAGTCAGAACACTTGAGCTGGCTGAAACCGATTTTACGACGGGCGCAACCACGTCGGCAACGATGAGTTTGATTTCGCAGACGGTGGCGTTTCCGGCGAGATCCGTCACGGTCACGCGGACGGTGTGAGTTCCGACGTCGACCAACGTGTCGGCAGCGGGGTCCTGGGTCAGGTCCAGTTGATTCGACGGGGTGACGTTGTCAGTCGCGTTGACGCGACGTGTGAGGTCGGGGACAGCCGCCTGGCAGTCGGTGCGAGCACGGCGGAAGACTTCTTCCGGATAACGCACGACTGGCGACGTGGTATCCACCACCGCGAAAGTAGTGGAACAAGTCGCGACGTTACCGGAAGCGTCTGTCACGGTGACGGTGACGACATGCGTCCCCAACTTCACCGTTGTGCCCGCGGATGGGCTTTGCCGTTTCACCAGCGCCGAGGCGGCTGTGCAATTGTCGGAGACCTTGAGGTCGGTGAGGAAGTCCGGGACCACCGCGCGGCCACGATGGTTGGCCGGGGCTGTCTTCCCGTCCAGACAAACCACGACCGGCGCCACCTTATCGGTGGTGACGGTGACAACGACGCTGTCTTCAGCGGAAAGTCCGCGTGCGTCGGTGACGACCAAGGTCAGGGTGTGAGACCCCGGCGACATCTCGAGATCGATGACCGCGTTATTACCCAGCACCACGTCGCCTTTGCGCCATTCGAACGACAGGGTGTCGCCGTCCGGATCGCTTGACGCAGAGCCGTCGAGATGGGCGAGGCCATTGCACATGAGGGTCTGGTCATCGCCCGCCTTCGCGACGGGCGGGTGGTTTTCCTCCTGTCCGGAGCTGAGGGTGAGCAGATACCACGAGCTCTGGCCTTGGTAGAGTCCTTCGCCGACCACTTGCTGGCGATCGTTAATGAAGCGCGCGCTGGTGAGTTCCCAGCCGCTGTCGACTGGCAGGAGAGAATTCAGATCAGTCATGACGCCGTTCTCCCAAACAAATGCCCGAGTTTGTGCGTTGGCATCAGCGGAGTTGCCGACGACTTGCCCGCGGTTGTTGATAGCCTTCGCGCTGCTCGAACCGCCGCCTAGTGAGCCCAGGTCAATCATAACTCCGTTCTGATACACGAATGCGTGGGTCTCCGCGTCATCGGCGGTGGTGGAGTTTCCGATTACCACACCGCTCTCGTTCAGCGCTACGGCAGTGCTGTAGGTTCCTCCGAGCGTTCCCAGATTAACCATGGTACCGTCTGAGTAGAGGAAGGCCCGGTTCTGTTCTTCCGCTGTGGTTGAATCGCCGGTGACTTGTCCGAGGTCGTTCACGTCCACTGCCACGCTGGCGGAACCACCGAGCGTGTCGAGATCGAGCATGGAGGTTCCGTTGTGCAGAAACGCGTGGAGCGACGAGTTGTCGGCAACGGTCGAGCTGCCGACCACCCAGCCGGAGTTGTTTACGCCGTAGGCGGAGCTCGACGTTCCTCCCAGCGTTCCAAGGTCCAGAATCGTGCCGTCGGGCCTGATGACGAACGCATGAAAGATGGAGGAATCGATCCGGAGGTTGGAATCACCGGTGATGTAACCACTATCGCTGACCGCTACAGCGGAGCTGAACGAGCCGCCCAGCGTTTCCAAATCGACCAGTCCCGCGCCCGCGTAGCTGAAGGCGTGAAACTCGCTGTCTGACAGAGCGGCGGAAAAGCCGACCGTAGTTCCCGCGCTGTTCAGGCCATTGGCGATGGAGAAACTGCCTCCAAGCGTGCCGAGGTCTGTCGCCGCGCCGTTTTCCCAGATGAAGGCGCGTTGAGCAAACTCGGAAAGTGAGTAGTAACCAGCGGTCTGCCCTGCGGAGTTCAGGGCCGTGATGGAGAACGGTGTACCCGGCGCCACGATGTTTTCGATGGTCGCGGCCTGGAGGGTGAATGCCGTGCTGCCCCCGGCGAGGAGCGTCAGGAACAACCGGCAATGAGCGGTAAGGTCAGGTGTGGTTTGCCATGGATGGTTCTTTTTCATAAGACGAACTTTCTATGACCATTAAGCAAACTGGATTCCATGGCTGGCGACGGAACTCCGGTTCGCAGCGGTGAGAAGTCCGTCAACGGGCGGGCATCGCGATCGAGGAGATCCCCTGCAAATGTGTCGGACGGAGGCGCTCAGGAGTGTCGGTGAGCCGCCCACGGATTGAGAAGGATTCGCTCCGTCGTTTCTTAGTTCTGCCAGTCTGCCTGATATTGGGACGCCCGCGTTGGCACACGGAAAGGAAGTGGATGGACACGACTGGAATCAAGACTGCGATTCCGTCAAAGAGACCGAATTCGCATGGGCCGGAGCGATGGAATCCATTTTGATACGAACACGTATAAATTGCTTGTCGATGTCCGGGCCGGGTGACAAACATTTCGTCCATGAATTCCGCGCCTCCGGCTGCCAGCCGCCTGACTTCGACGCAGTGGCTCATTTGCATCATTGCCTCCATCGGATTCGCGTTCGACATCTACGAACTGCTGATGCTGCCGCTCATCATCAAGCCCGCCATCGCCGCCCTCAGTGCGCCGCTGGTGCAGGAATTGGTGGCGGGTGGAATGCCTCAGGCCGACGCCGCTGCCTCGTGGGCGCCGGGTGGCAAGAACTACGTGCAATGGGCGCGCTTGTTGTTCTTTGTTCCAGCACTGGCGGGCGGCGTATTTGGATTATTGGGTGGCTACCTGACGGACCTTCTGGGTCGGCGTCGCGTGCTGACCTTCAGTATCCTTCTCTACGCGTTCGCCGCGTGCGCTGCAGGATTCGCGACTACACTTCCGCAACTCTTGTTCTTTCGCTGCCTTGTCTTCATTGGCGTGTGCGTGGAGTTCGTGGCCGCCGTCGCGTGGTTGGCGGAGATCTTTGCGAATCCTCGGCAGCGCGAACAGGTGCTTGGTTACACTCAGGCATTTTCCTCGATTGGTGGTCTGCTGGTCGCTGCGGCGAACATTCTCGCCGCCAAATGGGCGCTCTCACTGCCCGCGATTCACGGCGTGCATGAAGCGTGGCGCTACACCCTCATCTCCGGTGTTGTTCCCGCGTTGCCCTTGATCCTCATCCGCCCGTTCTTGCCGGAGTCGCCGGTGTGGGCTCAGAAGAAGGCGTCGGGCAAATTGCGTCGTCCGAGCATTGCGGAACTCTTCAGTCCGGAACTGCGTCGCACGACGATCGCCACGACGCTGGTGTTTGCGGCGAGTTACGGGATCGCGTTTGGCGCGATTCAGCAATTGCCACAAATCATCGGTGCGCAGCGTCTCGGGACGCCGGCTGAGGGTGGGCATGTGGCGATCATCGCGACTGCCAAAGCGGCGGGAAAAACCGCGGCGGAGGATGCGATTGCGAAAGGCCAGCCCGCTCCTGCGGCCGAGAAACTTCGCCGCCAGGCGGCCGGCAATGCCAGCGATGCGGCGGTGGCGAACGTGAGCTTCTGGCAGGAGATCGGTGGCCTCACCGGTCGTGTCATCCTCGCCTTCCTGGCGGTGCGCATCCTGAGCCGCCGTACGTTGCTGAGAGTCTTCCAGATCCCCGCGCTGTTTTATGTGCCGTTTCTGTTCTGGTGGATTGGCACCGCGTTGCCGAATGTCGACAGCCTGATGCTCATCAAGGCAGGCATCTTCGTCGCGGGGTTGCTGACGGTCGCGCAATTCAGCTTCTGGGGAAATTACATCCCTCTCGTGTTCCCTGTTCACTTGCGTGGCACTGGTGAAAGCTTCGCGGCGAACATTGGTGGGCGCGTCATCGGCACGGCGGCGGCGTGGCTGACGATTACGCTCTCCGCTTCCGACAAGCCCGATCCAGCGCGCATCGCCATCGTGGGCGCCTGCGTGGCCGGTGGGTATGCGTTGATTGGTGCGATCCTCACGCGCTGGTTGCCGGAACCGAAGGCCGATGCCGCGGAGCACTGAAATTCGTTCGTGGGCAGAAATGTTGTGCCGCGGACGCGCAAGGCTTCCTGCAATGAGCCATTGACGTTCGCCCCGAAAACACCGAACACAGGTGAGATGATCGTTTGCCGCGCGAGCCGAAACTGCTTTGTGAAGCGACTGGGAGCGGAGTGCTTCCGGGTCAGCGCCAGCCTGAGCCTGCTCGCCTTATTCCTCGCGCTCGCAGGTACCAGATCAACCGCGCAAACCAATCCCGCTCCGACGCCAGCGCCTGCGGCTCCGACTCCGGTCGTCAAACCGCCGGCAACGCCTGCTCCGCTTCCGCCGGCTCCTGCTGTCGGTGCGCAAGCCGTCCCGAAACCGCCTCTCCCCGCGATCACGAACATCGCCCGGTTGACCAACGCCGCTCCGGTCGCAAATGTCTCCCCAGACGCTTCAGCCGCTGCTCCCGCCGCGCCGACGATTGCAAAGACAAATGTCCCGAACGCGGCAACCAACGCCGTCGTCACTGCGCCGAAGCCTCCTGCGGGTTTACCAGCGCAGCCGCCACCCGCGGTTCCAAAGCCTCCGGTGAACGCGGCATTGGATGCCGCAGTCGCGGCGGCGGAAAAGGGAGATTCTACTGCGCAATTCAAGCTGGGCATGATGTATGCCGCCGGTCGCGAGGTGCCGAAAGACATGGCGAAGTCGGTCGAATGGTTGCGGCGCGCGGCTGAGCAGACCAACGCCGCGGCGGCCTTCAATCTCGCCGTCTTCTACGTGCAGGGCGCCGGTGTGACGCAGGATTATGCGGAGAGCGCCAAATGGTTTCGGATCGCAGCTGAGCTCGGGGATTCTTCCGCGCAATATAATCTCGCGATGCTCTTGATGAACGGCGCGACGGGCAAAGCGGATCCAGTGGAGGCGGTGAAATGGTTTCGACAAGCGGCGCAGCGCGGAGATTTGAATTCGCAGTGGACGCTTGCGCAGATCCTTTCGGCGGGCGCGCCGGGTGTCGCGGAGGATTTGCCGGAGGCTTACCTGTGGTTCAGCGCGTCGCTGGCTGGAGGCCGGACCGAGGCTGAATCCGCACTGGACGAACTGGTCGCGCGGATGAACAAGCCGCAGTTGATCGCCGGCTGGCAGCGTAATGCCGCCCGAGGGGATCTGGAGGATCGTTACCGGCTCGGATTCGCGCATTCACGAGGCGATGGCGTCCCGATTGATTTTACTGAGGCGACGAAATGGTATCGGTCCGCGGCGACCAACGGACATCCTGAAGCGCAGTTGAAACTCGGTCAGGCGTACCTGATGGGCGTGGGCGTGAACCAAGATTTTGCCGAGGCGACCAAATGGTTCCGGCTGGCGGCGGAGCAGGGTCACATCGTGGCCCAAAGCCAGTTGGGCAGTGCGTTCGCCGAAGGTCGGGGAGTTCCGAAGAACGACGCGGAGGCGTTTAAGTGGCATCGCAAAGCAGCCAGCCAGGGAATCGTCGCCTCGCAAGTCCAGGTGGGACTGATGACCTTGAAGGGACAGGGCACGGCGACAAATGCAACCGATGCCGCCCGCTGGTTTCGTTTCGCGGCAGATCGCGATGAACCGGTCGCGCAGCTGAATCTCGGCTTGCTGCTGGAGCGCGGAGCGACCGGAGTGCCTGCCAATCCAGGCGAGGCGGCCAAGTGGTTTCGACTCTCGGCTGAGCATGGGAACGCCGAGGCGCAGTTGCGTTTCGGAAGCCTGCTTGCGCAGGGCCGGGGCGTGGCGAAGGACGTTGCGCAGGCGGTGGCGTGGTATCGCAAGGCGGCGGAGCAGGGCAATTTGCAGGCTCAATTGAACCTCGCGTTTGACTATGCGTCGGGTCAGGGCGTGGCGAAGGATTTCGCGCAGGCGATGAAATGGTTCCGGCCGCTGGCGGAGAAAGGCGTGGCGCAAGCGCAGCATAATCTTGGAGTGATCTATGAATCCGGCAGCGGCGTGCCGGCGGACTTGGTGCAGGCGGTGGTGTGGTATCGAAAGGCGGCGGAGCAGGGCATGGCGGAGAGCCAGCTCAAGCTCGGCACGCTGCACGTGCAGGGCCGGCAGCTGGCGCAGGATTTTGCCGAGGCGGCGAAGTGGTTTCGCCGGGCGGCGGTACAGGGTGATGCGGTCGCGCAGTATAATCTGGGAACATTGTGCGAGCAGGGACGGGGAGTTCCCGCATCGGTCGAGGAGGCGCAAGCCTGGTTTCGTAAGGCGGCGGATCGCGGCCATGCGAAAGCCCAGTATCATTATGCGGTTCTGCTGACGCGTCCGGGCGTGACCAATTTCACTGAGGCTGCGGTTTGGTTTCGGAAAGCGGCGGTGCAGGGTGAGTTGATGGCGCAGTTCAATCTCGGCGTGTTGCTCGATACGGGGAACGGGGTGAAACAGGATTTTGCGGAGGCCGCCCAGTGGTTCCGCAAGGCGGCGGATCAGGGACACGCTTCCGCCCAGTTCAATTTGGGCAATCTCTACGAGTCGGGGCAGGGGGTGGCTAAGAGCGCCGTCGAGGCGGTGAAGTGGTATCGCAAGGCGGCCGAGCAACGCGAGCCGCAGGCGGAACACGCGCTGGGATTGTGCTACGCGGATGGCGACGGTGTGGCGGCGGATCCAGTGGAGGCTTACAAGTGGATCTCGCTGGCGGCGACCCGCGGGCACCAGCAGTCGCTGCCGCTGAAAGAGTCGATGGAGAAAAAGTTGACCGCCGAACAGAAGGCCCGGGCGGAGGAGCAGGTGAAAGCCATCCTCGCCAGATCGCCGAAGTGATGGCTGGGCAAGAAGCTGTTTCTTCATTGTCGCTTAATGCGGCCTTAATCCTCTCTTAATCCAGCGGGCTGGGTGTCGTTCTTGGCCTGATTTTACAGCTCAATTCTCGCATTTCTGTCGCAAGGTTGTAACCTGCTCCCTCACGGATTGGTCACTTCACGCACACTGATCTGCCGTATGAAGCATCATCCTCCCTTTCCTGGTTCGACCCTTTGGAAATTCTTCGCGCGTGGAGTTCTCGCCCTTGCGTGTTTGTTCGGCGCGGGTCACGCGGCGACGGTTTCGCATGTGGTCCACATGAGTCTGGACGGCCTGGGCGCGAAGTATCTCGAATTCTACGTCACGAATGCGCCGGACCAGTTCCCGAACTTCGTCCGGCTGATGAACGAAGGCGCGTTCACGATGAACGCGCGATGCGACTATGACTTCTCGGAGACGGTTCCGAATCATGCGACGATGTTTACGGCGCGGCCGGTTTCGCGTCCTGCTGACGCGCCAGCGACGGCGCATCACGGCTACAGCAATAACTTCCCCGGGGCGAATGACACGTTCCACAACTCGGGCAATTCAAACGTTGCGTACAAGGCGAGCTTCTTCGATGTGGCGCATGATCATGGGTTGGCCACGGCTCTTTACACAGGCAAGACCCGGCTCGCCATTTGTGACCGGAGTTACAACGAGTTCAACGGAGCGTTCGATTTGTTCGGTGAAGATGATGGGCGGGATAAAATTGATTTTGCCGCCATCGCGGACATTTCCGGCGCGAGCATCTCCAACGAGGTGAACGAGCTCATCGCTAATTTGAGCGGCGCGGAGCCGAAACAATACAGCTTCATTCATATTGCCGAGCCGGATTTGACGGGACACGCCTCCGGCTGGGGCAGTGTGAACTGGAGTAATGCGGTGCGGCTGGTGGATTTTCAGGTGGGCAGAGTGCTCGATGCGATTCGCGCGAATCCACTGCTGGACGGCAAGACGGCGGTGATCATCGCCGCGGATCACGGCGGAGGCGGAGTGATTCCCAATGCGCACACGGAGTCGTATCACATCATGAATTACACGATTCCGTTTTTCCTTTGGGGACCGGAAGTGACGCCGGGCGCGGATCTGTATTCGCTCTTCACCAATCGCGGGGATCCGGGGACGAACCGCGCGGATTACGCGGTGACGCCGCAGCCCATTCGCGGAGGTGATGGTGGCAATCTCGCTCTCGCCTTGCTTGGTCTGCCGCCGATTCCGGATTCCTATTTCATGCCTGAATTGAAGATGCTCCAGCCGCCCATCACAGTGACGCGCAATGGCTCGTTGATGACGGTGTGGTGGCCGGCGGCGTCCGACGGTTTCTTTCTGGAGTATTCAGATGATGCGCTGGCTCCCGTGTGGCATCGGGTGAGCGATGGAGTGGTGAACCACGGCGAGTTGCTCAGTTTCACTTTTGATCTTCAAGTCACGCCCGACGCCGGTTTCTTCCGGCTCCGCACGAGCGGACTCAGCATCACTTCCCAGCCCCGGCCTGCGACGGTCTTTGCCGGAAACTCGGCGACGTTTCAGATTTCAGCGCGCGGTTCCGGTCCGCTGCGGTATCAATGGTATCGTGGGAACCGCCGGGTGATTGGAGCGACGAACGCGACGTTGACCATTCCGGAGGTGAAGCCGGCCGACGTTGGAAGCTACCACGCGGTGGTGGCGGATTATCGGGACGCGGCGACGAGCGATGCGGCTGAGTTGACGGCGTTGACGGCACCGGTGATCACGCGGCATCCGACGAATCAATTGGTCGCCTCGAACGGCGTGGCTCAGTTCAGCGTCGATGCTGTGGGAGGGGGACAGCTGAGTTATCAGTGGAGGAAGAACGGTGTTGCGCTGGACGGTGCGATGGGTGCGACGCTGTCGGTGGGGCCTGTCTCGATGGAACTGGAGGGAGCCTACTCGGTTGTGGTTTCCGACGCGAATGGTTCAGTCGAAAGTCGACCGGCCCAGCTCGCGGTGGCCATTCCGCCGGTGTTCGTTTTGCAGCCGGTATCCCAAACCGTGAACGTGGGCGATAGCGTGACATTCACGGTGTCGGTGACAGGGAATCCACTTCCGTTTGGCTTCGAGTGGAGACGGGGCTTTGTTTCGCTCGCGAGCAACACCGTTAATTCGGCGACTGCCACCTTCACCCTGACGGACGTGCGCACAAACGACGCAGGTCAGTATCGGGTGATTTGTCGGAATGCAGCGCTCCCGGTGGGACGCATCAGTGCGATCGCCGTGTTGACGGTCAACTCCCCCGGCGGCGCGCAGTAGGCGCGCGGTTATCCGTTGCGCACGCAGCGGAAACCGGAGTGCGATAGTCCGGTGTCGGGCGAGGCTTTCATGCGCGCGCTGGGCCTGTAGCCGACGCAGTAAAGATCGCTGCACAGGAATGAACCGCCGCGCTGGACACGTTTCGCCACGCCGGGTTCGTTTGGATCGAAACTGGAGTTTGGTCCCGGCGGATTCTTTGTCGGGGCTGAGGCGTAGTAGTCCGGCAGATACCAGTCCTGGCACCATTCCCAGACGTTGCCCGACATGTCGAGCAAGCCATAGCCGTTCGGCCGATAGGATCCCACGGGCGAGGTGGTGCGGAACCCATCGTTCAATGTGTTCTCATTCGGGAAACGTCCCTGCCAGATGTTCGCGCACCATTTTCCCTTCGGAACCTGGTCTTTGCCCCAGCAGTACGGTTCGCGATCCAGACCGCCGCGAGCGGCGTATTCCCATTCCGCTTCCGTAGGCAAACGTTTGCCGGCCCAACGCGCGTAGGCTTGAGCATCCTCCCAGCAGATGTGGACGACGGGGTGTTTCTCGCGGCCTTTCAGATTGGAGCCTGGTCCCTCGGGATGCCGCCAGTTTGCGCCGGCGCGGTATTCCCACCAGATGTAGGGATTTTCAAACGAGACTACATCCGGCGGCGGTGAGAACACGACTGAGCCGGCGACCAATCGTTCTGGAGGAACATCGGGATAATCCTTCGCGCTGGGCGGGCGCTCGGCGATGGTGATGTAGCCGGTGGCTTCCACGAAGCGCGCGAACTGTTCGTTGGTCACCTCGGTGCGATCGATCCAGAAGCCGTCCACGGTCACCTCATGCAGAGGACGCTCATCTTCTTGTCCTTCGTCAGAGCCCATCCAAAATTTGCCGCCGGGAATCCACACCATTCCGTTCGTCCAGTCCTTCCCAACAGCCGCTGTCGGGTGTGTGTTCGTCACGGGCGGGAGATTCGGTGTGGGAATGCGGTAGCGTTGCTTGTTTTTGGCGACGAGGTAAATTCCCGCGACCCCTACGAAAACACCCAGCGTAATCAGGAGAATGGCCAGCCCGAAGTACCAGCCGAACGGGCGTTTGTTTCTTATTTCAGGTGTCGGTCCGGACATGTGTTTGATCAGTCAGTCGCCAGCGCCAGGCTCTTCCACGGCGCTGGATGCGATGACTGGCCCTATGATGACGACTCCTCGTCGGACCGCCAAAGTTTTTCTCTGACCGAATTGCCGCGCATGGAAGCTCGCTGCGGCGCGCACAATTCGCTTGGTCGGCGGAATCGGCTCCCTATAGTCTTGGCGCATGAATCATGTCGGCATTGGCTATGACGTTCACCAGCTGGTGGAAGGTCGAAAATTGGTCCTCGGCGGAGTGGAGATTCCGCACGCGAAGGGACTCGATGGGCATTCTGACGCCGACGTGTTGATGCACGCGATTTGTGATGCCGTTCTCGGCGCGCTGGGCGAGGCGGACATCGGCCATTTTTTCCCCAACACCGACCCGCGCTGGCGCGGGGCTCCGAGCAAGGTGTTCCTACAGGAAGCAGCGCGGCAGGTGAGTTTTCGCGAAGGACGCATCGTGAATATTGACGCTACGTTGATCGCGCAGCAGCCGAAGATCGCTCCGCATCTTCAGGCGATGAAGGCGAACATTGCCGGCGCGCTAGGTTTGAACATCAACCGTGTCGGCATCAAGGCCACGACCAATGAACACCTTGGCTTCGTCGGTCGTGAAGAAGGCATTGCCGCGATGGCCGTGGCCAGCGTTGAGATGCCCGAGCCTCCGGCGGCGTAATTTCCGATACTACTTCATCACCATGGCCAAAGGCGAAATCAGCTGGACGAAGACGAACGATGAGGGCGTGAAGTTTCAGATGTACGCCCATCGCATTGGAAACCAGTGGACGTTCTACATGCGCGAGAAGCGTTTCGATGAGTGGCAGGAACTTGAGCAGCCGTTGCTGGAGGACTGGATGGAGCTGCTGGATGGAGTTCGTCGCCGCGTGCCGCGCCGACTCGTGCGTCCTGAGGAGGTTCAACGCATCGAGAAGCGAATTCATGAATTGTTCCCGGAAGCAGAGTTGTAGTCGCGGTTGATCGGTTTGGTTTTTCCGCCGAAGGTTCATTCAGTCGCGCGATCGCGCCGCGGAATTGAGAACTACGAGTTTATGGCGACCAAACCCATCATTTTGATTTCTCCCAGCACGGACGACAAGGGGTCGGAGTTCGGAGACTTTTCCATCGGTCTCTCCATGAATTATCCGCGAGCCATTGCAGCGGCCGGAGGTATGCCTTGGATTCTTCCGTGCCAGCCGGATCGGGCTTTCGTTCGGGAAGCCGTGAAGCGTGCGGATGGCGTCCTGCTGACCGGCGGGGATGATATTGACCCAAAATTGTACACGGAGGACCTGCCAGTGGACGTGGAGAAGACGGTGCAGCGCGCCCACGCGGAGCGGGATTCCTTTGAGATTTTAATAATCAAAGAAGTCTTTCGGCAGCGAAAATCCCTGTTCTGTATTTGTCGTGGACATCAAATTCTAAATGTCGCTTTAGGAGGCAGTCTGTTTGCCGATATTCCTCTCCAGATACCGCGGGCGATGGAGCATAACCGGTCGGATCTCAAGGATCAGTTGGTCCATGAGGTTGAATGTGTGCCGGGTTCATTGATGTCGCGGATTGCCGGCGGTGGACGCCTCGGTGTGAACAGTTCACATCATCAGGCGGTGGCCAGGGTGGCCCGTGCCTTGCATGTCACGGCGGTGAGTGGTGATGGGATCGTTGAGGGCATGGAACTGGCGCCGGAAGCCAAAGGCAAGCTGCCTTATCTCCTGGCAGTGCAGTTCCACCCGGAAAGGCTGTTCGCGCGGCACGCCGAACACCTGGAAATGTTCAGAACGTTCGTTCGTGCCAGCCGCCGTAAGCGGTGATGAAGTTTATCATGAAGCACAAAATTTTGTTGGTAGACGATCAGCAGGAGCTCCGCTCGTTGCTGGCTGATTGTTTCAAAGCGCGCGGCTACGAGGTGATGGAGGCGTCGGACGGCGCCAGCCTCAAGGCGGCCTTTGCCGGACCACAGCCCGACGTGGCGTTGCTGGACCTGAAGCTTCCGGATGCCGACGGTCTCGAACTGCTCACCGCCCTCAAGGCGCAATGGCCCGACACGGAGGCGATTGTGCTCACCGGCTTTGGCACGCTCGACTACGCGGTCGAGGCGACCAAGCGCGGCGCGTTTCACTTTCAAACCAAGCCGCACAACGACGGCATCTTCAACCTCGTCGAACGCGCGCTCGAACGGAAGCAGCAGTCGCAGGAGAACATCAAGCTCATCGATGCGCTCAAGCGCATGAGTGGTGATTCCTCCCCGATTTTCCAGTCCGCCTTGATGAAGTCTGTGATGAAGACCATCGAGCGCGTAGCCCCGAGCGATGTCTCCGTGCTCATCACTGGCGAGAGCGGCACCGGAAAGGAAGTCGTGGCGGACATGATCCACACGCTGAGCAAGCGCGATAAAGGTCCGTTCATCAAAATCAACTGCGCGGCGTTGCCTCGTGAATTGATTGAGAGCGAGCTGTTCGGCTCGGTGAAGGGCTCCTTCACCGGTGCGACCGAAGATCGCAAAGGCTTGTTTCGTCAGGCGGAGGGCGGGACGTTGCTGCTGGATGAATTGTCCGAGATGCCCATCGATACGCAGAGCAAGCTGCTGCGCGTATTGCAGGAAAAGGAAGTTCGTCCAGTGGGCGGGCGCACGAGTTTCAAGACCGACTGCCGTATCATCGCCGCGACGAATCGCATTCCTGAAGATGCGATCAAGGACGGCAAGCTGCGCGAGGACCTTTATTACCGCATCAGCGCCATCAAAATTCATCTGCCGCCGCTGCGCGATCGGCGTGACGATATTCTGCCGCTGGCCCGTGCGTTCCTGAAGCGTTTTGCCGCACAGGCGAACCGTGTGCTCAGCGATTTTACCAACGAAGCCTGCGAACGTCTCCGTCGCTACGACTGGCCGGGCAATGTCCGCCAGCTCCAAAACGAGATTCAACGCACCGTGCTGATGTGTGAAGGTCAGCTCGTCGAACCAACCGATCTTTCCGTGAGCGAAACAGCCGGCGGTCCTGGCGATCCAAGCTCTGACAATCTCACGCTCATGGAAGCGATGGAGCGGAACAAGATTGTGGAAGTTCTCCGCGAGACCGGTGGCAACAAGCTGGAGACGGCCAAGCGCCTCGGGATCGGTCGTCAGACGCTCTACAACAAAATCAAGGCTTACCAGATCGCGGCCTGAAGTTTGGGACGCCGACTGATTGCGGCACCGAACTCAGCCGAGATAAGGGATCGTCAGCGGACCTTGCGGCAGCACGGCGACGCGTGCATCCGGCCCCAGCTTCTCCAGGCAGCTCTTCACCTCCGCGCCGATGTCGGGACATGGCGTGAGATGACACGCGCGAACCACTTCATCCGGCAGCGAGCTATGAATCAGCACCCGCGCCTTGCGCTGCACCAACGCCTGAATCTGCGCCTGCCACTGTTCAGGTCGAACAAATCCTGGCGTGGCCAGCATGGTCAAAATCTCCTCCGGACTCTTCGCGCTGCGCAGTAGTTGATCGAGCGGACTTTTTGCGGGAACACCTTCGCGGCATTCGGCGGCGAGGATGAGTGTTCCGCCCGGTTTGATGACACGCGCCCCCGCGCTCATTCCTTTCACGCCCTGATAAAGATTCATGTCGAGCGGGTAGCCGCTGTTCGTGGTCACCACCACGTCGAACGGCGCTTCGACTTTCTGCATCGCGGACTTGCGGACGAATTCCGTGCCGACTTTGTGGGCCTTGATGATGTCGCCCGCGAAGACGTTGGTGATTTTCCGTTCTTCGTTCAGCGTCACGTTTAGGACAAAGCTCGGGCCGACGCGGAGGGCGATGTCGCGCAATTCCTCCCAGAGAGGATTTCCTTCGTTAATGCCGAAGGTTGCACTCGGATCGCCGATGTTCTGCACGCCGTGATTGCTCATCACGGTTTCCAGCGCTGCCGTGCCGGGGCAGATGCCCTTGATGCCGCCGCTGAAGCCCGCGAAGAAGTGCGGCTCGATGAAGCCGGTGATAATCCGGACATCGGCTTCCACGACGTGCCGGTTGATCAGCGCCGGCACGCCGGTTCGCGTGGTTCCGAGCTGGACGTGCGCGTCGTGGTTTTCGGGTTCGTGATTGAGCACACGATAATCTCGCACGACTTCCGGGGTGAGCATCTTCTCCAGCTCAGCCGTGGTGTTTGGGCGGTGCGTGCCGAGCTGGTTCAGCAACGTGATGTTCTCGCGCGGGACGTGACTCAGGTGCTGGAGCAGCCAGGGAATCAGCCGGTCGTTGGGAGTCGCACGCGTGATGTCGGTAAAGGAAATGCAAACCTTGTCGCCGGGCTTGATGAGCTCTTTCAGCGGCTTTGAGCCGATCGGATTCTCCAGCGCATTGATGATGGCGGCGCGCTCGTCCTTCAGGCCGGCCGTATGGTTTGGGGCGATGACGGTGGTGCGGTCTTTCGGAAATTCCACCGGGAGATATCCCTGGCCGTAGGCGAGATTCACTTTCATGATCAAAATGCGTTCAGTCGTTTCCCCAACGAGTAGCGGAAATGCCAACCTCCGCCAACGTCAAAAGCCGCGCGCGGCGCTCTCGAACGTACAAACCTCCACTTGTCGGCTCCGGTCGACTCTGTTTTGATCGAGTCATGAAACGTTTCAATTTCGCAGTTACCGCCGTGCTGTTGACGGTGGTGATTGGTGTTGTCGTGGGTTGCATCACCAATCCGGAGACAGGTCGCCGTCAGTTCCTGTTGGTCTCCGAAGGTGAAATCACTGCGCTTGGGCTTTCGAGCTTTGAGCAGATGAAGAAGGAGACGCCGATCAGCAAAGATCCGGCGGCAAATGCGCTCGTCCAACGTGTGGGTAAACGAATCTCGTCGGTCGTCAATCTGCCCGGCGCTCAGTGGGAGTTCGTGGTGTTCGAGAGCAAGGAGGCGAACGCCTTCTGTCTGCCCGGCGGGAAGATTGGTATCTACACCGGCATTCTGCCGATCACGAAGGACGATGCCGGTCTGGCCGCGGTGATGGGACACGAAGTGGCGCACGCTACGTTGCAGCATGGCCGCGAGCGCGTCAGTCAGGGCATTGCCGTCGATGCGTTTGGTCAGGGCCTGGGCGCATACGTGGACGCGAAGAATCCGAAATGGACGCAGGCGTTTAGTCAGCTTTATGGCGCAGGAACACAGGTGGGCTTTCTGCTCCCGCACAGTCGCCAGCAGGAATCTGAGGCGGACTGGCGCGGGCTGATCTACATGGCGAAAGCGGGCTACGATCCAGAGGCGTCAGTGGCATTCTGGGAACGGTTCGCTGCCGTCAACAAGCAGAGTGGTGGCGGGGGAACACCGTCCTTCCTGCGCACGCATCCGCTCGACGAAGTTCGGATCAAGGATCTGAAGAAGCGTATGCCGGAAGCCAAGGCGCAGTTTCAGCCGGCGAAATAATTTCTGTTCCGCAACCCAACGACCATTTCCATTCTGTGCAAGTTCCCTTTCTGAATCTCGCCGCGCAGTACCACACGCTCAAAAACGAACTCCTTCCGGCGGTGGAGAAGGTCCTCGCCGGCGCGCATTACATCCTCGGTCCGAACGTCACCGCCTTCGAGCAGGAGGTGGCGGCCTATACGGGGTCCCGTTTCGGCATCGGTGTGAATTCCGGTTCGGATGCGCTTACGCTGGCCTTGCGGGCGCTGGAGATCGGCCCGGGTGACGAGGTCATCACCACGCCATTCACCTACATCGCCCCGGCGGAATCAATTCATCAGATGGGCGCGCGCGTGGCCTTTGCGGACGTCGATCCGCGCACGTTCTTGATTGATCATCAGGATGTCGCGAAGAAGCTGACACCTCGGACCAAGGCGATCATTCCGGTTCATCTCTTCGGTCAGGCGGCGCCGCTTGACGCGCTCAAGGCGCTCGCTGAACCGCGCGGAATTCAAATCGTCGAAGATTGTGCGCAGGCGATCGGCGCGACCTTCAATGGCCAGCCGGTCGGTGGGATTGGACGGCTCGGCTGCTTCAGCTTCTATCCGACGAAGAACCTCGGTGCAGACGGCGACGGCGGCATGATCGTGACGAACGACGAGGTGTTGGCGAAACGTCTGAAGATGCTGCGCGTGCATGGCATCGAGCGCCGTTACTTTCACGACTTGCACGGCTTTAATTCGCGTCTGGATGAAATTCAGGCCGCGATTCTGCGGGTCAAGCTGCCGCATCTGAACGCGTGGAACGCGCGCCGCGCCGCGATTGCGAAACGCTACTCGGATGGTTTCGCCGGCCTTCCGCTGGATCTCCCGGTGACTGCGCCGGGGAACAACCACGTCTTCCACGTTTACGCGTTCCTTTCTGACCGCCGTGATGAGCTTCAGCAGTTCCTTGCGGAGCGGGGCGTGCCGACGATCATTTACTATCCTCGCCCGTTGCACTTGCAGACGGTCTATGCGGATCTCGGATATCGCGAGGGAGATTTTCCAGTGGCCGAAGCGGTCTCGAAGCGAATCCTGCCCCTGCCCATGTATCCTGAGCTCACGGACGAGCAAGTGGACTACGTGGTGGCGAAGGTGCGGGAATTCTTCGGGAAGTGACGAACTGCAGTTGCGGCGTGGAGCCTACGCTTCGCGTTGCTTCCAGACGTAGCGAAGCATCAGCACTTTTCCGGCGGCGGTCATTGGAATCGCAAGAATGCCGCCGAGGATGCCTCCAAGCACGCTGGTTCCCACCATCACCGCGATGATGATGGTCAACGGATGCAACCCAGTTCGGTCGCCCATGATCTTGGGCTGAATCACGAATCCTTCCAGAGACTGCACGACCGCGAACACGGCGAGCACGAGCAGCGGATGCTGCCAGTCCCCGAATTGCACGAATGCGATCACCAATGCCGCGGCACAAGTCGCGATGGCGCCGAGGAAGGGAATCATGGTGAGCACGATGGCCATCGCGCCCAGCAATACCGCGTATGGTAGGCCGATGAGGAGAAAACCGATCGTGTAGCAAACGCCATCGCAGATCGCGACGAGCACCTGGCCGCGGAAGAAGGAAATCAAGTGATCGTTGATCGATTTGATGATGAAGATGAGCTCGTTCTTGAAGCCGGATTTCTTCACCGGCAGGTAATCCGTCCAGTGCGTTTCGATGCCACGTTTTTCCAGCAGGAAGTAAAACGCGTAAACGGGAACGAGCGCGAGGCCGGCGAGCAAGCCAAAGAACGACGCGACGCGGGAGATTTGATTCGTTGCCCACTCACCAAACTTCGGGGCTGAGTTTTTGAACCAGTTTGCAGCTGATTTTCCCGCATCTGTTCCGAGTAATTCGGTTACGAGGGTTATTAAGGTCCTTTTCTCTGGTCTTTCACCTCTGGATTCGGGGTTGATAAGCAAGTTGGTCGCTACGGTGATATTTGGTGCCGGGTTCGTCGGCACGACCGAGTTTGTTGAGAAATCTACGGGTGCGCTGCTTTTGCGACCGATAAAGCGATCTAGTATCTTAGGTTTACTATCTAGCCAGCCAGTGACCTTCGCTTCAAGTTTCCGGGTGTAATCAGGGAGTTGCTGTACGAGGCTGCGAGTCTCCGTCACGATCTGCGGCACCACGCTGCCGAGCAATCCCAGCATCAGCACCACGGCGCAGGCAAAAACCATGATGATCGCGCGGGTACGAGGGATGCCACGCGTCTCCAGTTTGTCCACCACCGGATCGAGCAGATAGGCGATCACACCGGCAATGGCGAGCGGCCAAATGACGGGTGACAGGATCTGCAGCGCCTGCCCCGCGCCCCAGATCAACGCGACCACCAGGAGGACCAACGTGGCGATGGCGATTCCGGTGAGCGCGAGCCAGATGATGTTTGCCTGCTTCGGGCTGGGAGGTGGAAAGCTCATGATACGTTCAACCCTGGCCGAGCTTCTTCGATTTCTCGGCGGCGGCGCGAACTGCGTTGATCAACGCGGCGCGGAGTCCGCCCTTCTCCAATTCATGCAGTCCATCAATCGTCGTGCCGCCGGGACTGGTCACCATGTCCTTAAGCGCGCCGGGATGTTGACCGGTTTCGAGCAACAGCTTTGCGCTGCCGAGCAACGTTTGCGCGGCGAGCTTGGTCGCGATGTCGCGCGGGAGCCCAGCTGCCACGCCGCCGTCGCTCAACGCCTCGATCATCAGGAACACATACGCGGGACCACTGCCGCTCAATCCGGTCACCGCATCCAGCAACGATTCCTTCACCTGATACGCCGTGCCCACAGCCGACAACAGTTTCTGAACCAGGTGTGCTTCCTCCGGGCCCGCTTCTTTGCCGAGTGCGAAGCCCGACGCCGATGCGCCGACGAGTGCCGGAGTATTCGGCATCACGCGAACGACCTTCGCGCCGGCGGGCAACGCTGATTCCATGCGGGCGAGCGTGACGCCGGCAGCGATCGAAATGAGCAGGTGCTTGCCTGTGAAATGAGGCTGAGCTTCCGCGAGGACGGCGCTCACCTGATCCGGTTTCACGGCCAGGATGATGACCTCGGACGCATTGAGGACGTCCAGATTGGAAGCCGTCGTGCGGATGCCCGCATCCTTCGCGATACTCGCGCGCGCGGCTTCGTAGGGATCGCTGGCGATGATGGAATCACTCGTCGCGAGACCGGCGTGAATGAATCCTTTGGCGAGGGCGGACGCCATCTTTCCTGCGCCCAGAAATCCCAGCTTCATTGCGGAAGACATGGGCGCGTTGTAGCAGCTGCCTCCGCGCAGCGAAAGGGTTTTCGGCTAGCTCGCGGGCGCGGGACTCAACGCAATCTGAGCCGGGCGACGACGGGATGGTGATCGCTGGGAAACTGGTTTCGTCGCGAGAAGATGAACACCTCCGCCTCGGGCACTTCCCAAGGCCCGCGCGTGAGAATCCAATCGATGCGGTACGGACCCTGGCGCGGCCCCTTGAAGTTGTGGAAGGTTTCGATGCCGTCGTTCTTGCGCTTCGCCGCCGTCGTCCACGCGTCGCTCAGAAAGCCGTCGCTCACCAGCGAGCTGTAGGTCTTCTCCTTGCCGGGTTCGGCATTGAAGTCGCCGATCAACAATACGGGCAGACCGTTGGTGAGTTGTTCGATGCGCTGACGAATCAACGCTGCACCTTTTTCCCGCGCCGCGACCACGGCGTGATCCAGATGCGTGTTAAAGACGACGAACTCGCGTCCCGTTTTCCGTTCGCGAAAACGCACCCACGTCGTCATGCGCCGGTTCGTGTTGCCCCAGTTTGTCGACGCGATGACGTTCGGTGTGTCGGACAGCCAGAAGTGATCGAACTCCAACGGCTCGAGCCGCGCCTTGCGGTAGAAAATCGCCATGAATTCGCCGAGGCTGCCACCATCGCGTCCGGTGCCGATCCATTCGTAGTCTGGCAAATCGGCGGCGATATCCCGGAGCTGGGAATAAACACCTTCCTGCGTTCCGATGACGTCCGCCGCCATCTGCTTGAAGCACGCTTTCATGACGGGACGTCGGTCCGGCCATGCGTTCGGTCCCTTGTCGCTGGCGAAGCGGAGATTGAACGTCGCCACCGTGAGACTGATGGGCTGAACGGCATCCGACGCAGCGCGTGCTGAGCAGAGAGAAATCAATGCGACCAGCACCGAAACGAAAGGGACACGACTGACGTGACTGGCAGTGATGGAGAACATGGCCGCATAGTGAAGAGAGCAGGGCGGCGTTGGCAATACCGGGCCGTTGCATTTCCTGTTTGTCCTTCGTCCGGGCCACTGCTCAAATCCGCCCGATGAAATCCCGTCCGAAAGTCGGCACCACCGGCGAGCTGAAGTTCACCGTCGCGCAGGAACACGTCATCGATTTCGCCACGGACGGCATGCCCGCCGTGCTCAGCACGCCGCGACTCATCGGACTTCTCGAACGCACGGCGCGTGAAGCGATGTATCCGTTCCTCGACGCGAACGAACGCACCGTCGGGGCGGAGATCGAGATTCGTCACCTCGCTCCGACGCCAATGGGCGCGAACGTCACCTGCCTCGCGCGCGTTGTCGCTTCCGAAGGCACGAGCATCACCTTTCACGTCGAAGCGCGTGATGAGCACGAAGTCATCGCGCGCGGCCTGCACAAGCGCGGCGTCATCCGTGTCGAGAGCTTCGCCAAACGCGTCGCGCGAAAAGCCAAAGCTTCCTGATGAAGACTCAGCCTTCCTCTTTAGCCGCGCCCGCCCGCCTAACCTCGATGGACGCCTACCGCGGCTTCGTCATGTTCCTCATGATGGCTGAAGTGCTGCACGTCGGCCGCGTGGCGGCGGCCTATCCGGACAGCGCGTTCTGGAAGTTCCTCGATTTCCACACCAGCCACGTCGATTGGGTTGGCTGCTCGCTGCACGACATGATTCAACCGTCTTTCTCGTTCCTCGTCGGCGTGGCCTTGCCGTTCTCCATCGCCAGCCGCGCAGCGAAGGGCCAATCCGCCTTCGCCATGACCGGCCACGCCCTCTGGCGCTCGCTGATTTTGATCCTGCTCGGCGTCTTCCTGCGCTCCGTCGGACGCCCGCAAACGAACTGGACCTTCGAAGACACCCTCACGCAAATCGGCCTCGGCTACCCGTTTCTGTTCGCGCTGGGACTCACGAAGCCGAGGGTGCAATTCGGCGCTCTCGTCGTCGTGCTCTTTGGCTACTGGCTGGCGTGGGCGCTGTATCCGGTGGCCGGACCGGACTTCGACTACGCGAAGGTCGGCGTGCCGCCGGACTGGGCGCATCACGCCAGCGGCTTCGCGGCGCACTGGAACAAGAACGCCAACCTTGGTGCGGCGTTCGACCAATGGTTCCTCAACCTCTTCCCGCGCGCCAAGGAGTTCGTCGCGAACGGCGGCGGCTATCTCACGCTCAGCTTCATCCCCACACTCGGCACCATGCTGCTCGGCCTGCTCGCCGGCGGCTGGCTCAAGAGCGACCTGCCGCACAAGACCAAGCTCAAGCGCCTGCTGCTCGCCTCCGCCGTGTGCCTCGCGCTCGGCACCGCGCTGCACCTGCTCGGCGTCTGCCCGATCGTGAAACGCATCTGGACGCCGAGTTGGGCGCTCTTCAGCGGCGGACTGTGCTTCCTGTTCATGGCCGGGTTCTACGCCGTCGTCGATGCGCGCGGATGGAAGGGCTGGTCGTTTCCGCTCGTGGTCATCGGCATGAACTCCATCGCCGCCTACTGCATCGCGCACCTGTGGGATGGCTTCATCGCCAGCTCCTTCAAAACGCATTTCGGCCCGAACGCCTTCAAACTCTTCGGCGAAACCTTCGCCCCGATTCTCCAAGGCACCGTCGTGCTGCTGGTGTTCTGGCTGATTCTGTTTTGGATGCTTCGGAGGAAGTTGTTCCTTAAAATCTAGTTCTTTCTAACTACTGAAAACGTCGGATTTCCTTACAATTGTCGAATTGATTCATTAAGGATGGTCTATTGAGATTAAAATGTAAGGCTTTCTATCGTTGTAAATCGCTTTATTTAAGTTACTTGAGATTCGTCTTCCTGAGGGGAAACATTTTTTGCGATCGTTCGCATGGATGTTGCTTTGAAGAAGGAAGACGAAGTTCGTCTTGCTAGACTAAAATTAGAAACTATGAAACTCAAAACAATTACATTGGCGGGGGCGCTGGTCGCCGGCCTGACGGTCAGTGCATACGCGGCTACAATTACAATCGGAGCTGGTCCTCCGACTCAAAGAACGGCTTCACTCACTGACGCGACCGCAGGATTTGGGGGCGAAGGCAATGCAACTGTTGCTGATGTCAATGGTGGATTCGGCTCCTTGGCTCCGTGGACTGAGGTGGCATCAATGGAACGAGGTAATAATGCGACCGGAAGCTTTACCGTTGGTCTTCTTACGATTGCTCTGAGCGCTGGCGACAAATGGGGGAACGATTCCGATAAAAAGATTACCGGCACTTGGGCGATTGATGCGTCATTTTGGACGCAGTATGCCGACGCTGCAATTTCCATGCACGTTGGTGGAGGTGGCTCATCTAGGACCCCTGACCATTTTGTTTGGCATATCGCAGATGGGGCGACGTCTGGAACATGGAGTTATGATGGATCTGCCTTCGGCAACGGAGGGGGAGGCGGTTTGTCGAACTTCAAGCTTTTCGGTAGCGGGACCGGAACCAATGTTCCCGATGGTGGTTCTACCTTGGCTTTGATTGGTTTGGCGGTGGCTGGGCTTGGGCTTGCCCGTCGCAAGTTGAGCTAAGCATTTTCGCGCAAGGTTTTTGTAATTACCGCCGACGAAAGTCGGCGGTATTTTTTTGTCTATAGGCGGTCGCGCCTGCAATTGCACTTTCCTCACATTTCCGCCACGCTCGCCCCACTGTGTTGACTCTCGAACGTTTCTCATTCGGCGTGGGCGACCGCTTCGCGCATCAGGCGAAGGCCCAGCTTCACGCGTTTCAACTCCTCGCCAAACACGGCGTCCACGTCGCGCCCGTGTGGAACAAATCCAACCGCGAACACACTTTCATCGGGTCGGAGCCGCAGAGCGTGTTCGACGCCGCGCAGGCCGCGGTGAAGTCCCAGGGCTGGACCGGCGGCTGGCATGTCGATGCCGATCATATCCGGCTCGAAACGGTGGAGCGCTTTCTCCCGTGCTCGGACTTCTTCACCATCGACGTCGCGGACAGCATCGGCAAACCCGCGTCCGCCGATGCGGTGAACGCGTTCGTGGCGCGGCATCCGGAACTCACCGGCAGCGTGAGCATCGCGGGCATTGCGCAGCCGTTCCAAATCACCGGGGCCGAGGTCGCGCGCGTCGCGGGGAAGTATCTGCTCGCGGTGCAGGATGCCGGGAAGATTTACCGTCACATCGCGGCGAAGAAGGGCGGGGAGGACAAGTTCATCGCCGAGGTGTCGATGGACGAAACCGATGCGCCGCAGACGCCGCCGGAGTTGCTCATCATTCTCGCCGCGCTCGCGGATGAAGGCGTGAAGGCGCAGACCATCGCGCCGAAGTTCACCGGTCGTTTCAACAAGGGCGTGGATTACGTCGGCGATCTCGCGCAGTTCGAGAAGGAGTTCAACGACGACCTTGCCGTCATCGCGCACGCCGTCGCGCGCTACGGTCTGCCGGCGAACCTCAAGCTCTCCGTCCACAGCGGCAGCGACAAGTTCTCGCTCTACCCGATCATCCGCCGCGCGTTGCAACGCACCGGCGCGGGCCTGCATCTCAAGACCGCCGGCACGACGTGGCTCGAAGAGCTCATTGGCCTCGCGGAAGCGGGCGGCGAAGGGCTGGCGCTGTCGAAGGAGATTTACACCTACGCGCTGGAACATGTGGACGAACTCTGCGCGCCCTACGCGAGCGTGATCGACATCGACAAGGCGAAGCTGCCGTCAGCGGCGGCGGTGAACGGCTGGCGCGGGGAACAATTCGCGAATGCGCTGCGGCACATCCCCGGTCATGTGGAGTTCAACGCGAGCTTCCGGCAGTTGCTGCACGTGTCGTTCAAGCTCGCGGCCAAGGCGGGCGCGCGTTACACGGGCTTGCTGAAATCGAACGAAGCCATCGTGGCGAAGAACGTGACCGAGAATATTTTCGACCGTCACATGAAGCCGTTGTTCATTGGTTGAACGGACGAGCGATGAACTGTGTTCTGCAAACGACGCGACGACCGGCTCCACTCCCTCTCTTCCATCTGATGGAGGAGAGGGCTGGGGGGAGGAGGAATGTCTCGATTGGGATCTCCCCTCTCCTCAATCCTCTCCCCGCTCGTGCCTCGCATGGAGAGGAAGCAGAACCGCCGCGTTCACGACTGATTACTGACCTACTGATTCACTGATTACTCCTCCATCCGATGCAAACCCGCCTCCTTGGTAAAACCGGCCTCCACCTCCCCATCCTCAGCTTCGGCGCGTCGTCGCTCGGGCAGGAGTTTCGCAGCGTCACGATGGACGAAGCGCTGAAGAGCGTCCGCGTCGCGCTCGATTGCGGCCTGAACTTCATCGACACCTCGCCGTTCTACGGACGCGGCATGAGCGAAGTCTTGCTCGGCGTCGCGCTCAAGGGCGTTCCGCGCGACAGCTACACGCTGTGCTCGAAGCTCGGCCGCTACGATCTCCAGCACTTCGACTTCAGCGCGAAGCGTGTGGCCGAGAGCGTGGACGTGACCCTGCACCGGCTCGGCACCGACCATCTGGACATCATGCTGTGTCACGACATCGAGTTCGTGGAGATGCAGCAGATCGTCGATGAGACCATCCCGGCGCTGCGCAAGATTCAGCAGGCGGGCAAGGTGCGGTTCATCGGGTTCAGCGGGTACCCGATGAAGATTTTCAAGTTCATCCTCGACCAGACGAGTGTCGATTGCGCGCTGAGCTACAATCAATACACGCTCCAGAACACGCGCTTCGCCGACGAGATCGTGCCGTATCTGAAGTCGAAGGGCGTGGGCGCGATGAACGCCGGGCCGTTCAGCGCACGCCTGCTCACGAACGCGCCGCTGCCCGCCTGGCTCAAGGAACCTGAAAACGTGAAGGTCGCCGCGCGCGCCGCTGCCGCGCATTGTGCGAAGAGGGGCGTGGACATCGCGAAGCTCGCGCTGCAGTTCAGCCTCGCGCACCCGGACATCACGACGACCGTGGCCGGCAGCGCGAACCCGGAGAACATCCGCAACTGGGCGAAGTGGGCGGCGGAACCGATCGACCAGCAGTTGCTCGCGGAAGTGCAGGAGATCTTCAAGCCCGTGAAGAACCTCGGGCATACGGAGGGGTTGGCGAAGAATAATTGAAAACTTGGCGAAGTAAGCCACCGATGACACCCGCTCAGATCATTGCCGCCTGCTCCAAGAATGCTGAGCTGCCGTTCTTGATCATTGGCGGCATGGCGGTCATTGCTCACGGCTATCCGCGCGACACCTTCGATTTGGATTACTTGGTGCGAAGGGCGGATCGAGAGGCGTGGAAGATTGTGCTGGCGGCGCAGGGATATGGGATTGCCTACGAGCATGACAATTTTGCTCAGTTCACCGCTGAACCCGGCGGGACCGATGTTGATCTAATGTTCGTTAACGACTCGACGTTTGATGTAATGTTTGCCGCATCAGCGGTGCAGAATACTGGCACATCGCAGGCGCGGTTTCCTTCCTTGGAGCATCTCATCGCGTTGAAACTCCATGTCCTCAAGCAGGGACTCCGGCACCGCATGCTGAAAGACATGGACGATGTGGTGAATCTGCTCCTTGCCAATCGGGTGGACCTGAGGCAGGAGAATTGGAGACAGTTGTTCGAGAAATACGGCAATCGGGACTTGTATGAAAGAATCGCCAGAGCCATCGCTCCCTGAATCAGGATATGTCCTGAATGATCGTCCTGCCGCGGTGCCTGAGCTCGACCTGCCCGATTCGCCGGACTTCATTTCTCGTCGCAGCCCCATGACGCTGGCGCAGGTGCTGCCGTTGCTTGAAGAACGGCGAAGGATGTTTCCCAAGAGTGGCAGGGCACTCTCCCCGCATTGGCGTCGTCCGGTGGAGGCGGAGTTCGTCATTTGAAGTGGTGCTTCTGTGAAACTTCCCCGCCGCTCTGCCATCCAGCGCATCGCCCTGCTGGCCGCTGGCGGCTTTTCGTTCCCGTACCTTTCCTTCGCCCAGTCTCCCGCGTTCCGTCTCGCGACCTTCTCCGCCGACGTCACCGTGCCGATGGGCCACGGCATGATGGGCGGCGCGTGGCTCTCGAAGTCGGTGGTGGATCCGTTGTTCGCGAACGGGATCGTGCTGATGGGGGCGGGAGCGCCGGTGGTGTTTGTAGCGGTGGATTGGTGCGAGATTCGGAATGATGCGCTGACCCGCTGGCAGGAGGTTTTGGCGGAAGCCGCAGGGACGAAGGCTGAACGCGTCATGGTCTGCGCGATTCACCAGCATGATGCGCCGGTGGCGGATTTGGAGGCGGAGCGAATCTTGCGGGCGCGCAAGCTGGCGGGAACGGTCTGCGACCTGGAGTTTCACGAACGCGCGGTGCAAGGCGTGGCGGCGGCGTTGAGGGCGGGTTTGAAATCCGCGCAACCGGTGACGCACGTCGGGGTCGGGCAAGCCAAGGTCGAGCTCGTGGCGTCGAACCGGCGCTACGGGATGCCGGATGGCTCGGTTCGATTCGACCGCACGAGCAGCACGCGCAATGCGTTCGCCATCGAAGCGGACGAAGGTTTGATTGATCCGTGGCTCAAGACGCTGAGCTTCTGGAATGGCGAGGAAGCTGTCGCTGCGCTGAGCGGCTACGCAGTGCATCCGATGAGCTACTACGGCAGCGGCGAAGTCTCGGCGGATTTTCCCGGCATCGCCCGCGCGCGGCGTCAGCGGGATTTGCCGGGCGTGAAGCAGATTTATTTCTCGGGCTGCAGCGGCAACGTCACCGCCGGCAAATACAACACGGGCGACCGGGCGAACCGCGCGGTGCTGGCGGATCGCCTGTCTCAAGCGATGGTCTCGGCGTGGCGCGATACGAAGCGGCATCCGCTGACGACGGTGAGTTTTCGTTCCACGCCCGTCCGGTTGGAGCCGCGCGATGGACCAGGTTTCACTGTGGCGGATTTGGAGAAGAAGCTGGCGATGGAGACGAAACCGTTCCAGCAATGCCTCGCCGCGCTGGCCTTGAGCTGGCGCAAGCGCGCGGATGCGGGGCATCGCATCGCGATTCCGTCGCTCGATCTTGGCGCGGCGCAATTGCTCGTGCTGCCCGGCGAGGCTTACGTGGAGTATCAAATCGCCGCGCAGCGTGAGCGGCCCGATTCGTTTGTGGTGGTCGCGGGTTACGGCGAAGGCGCGACGGGTTACATCCCGACCGAGAAACACATCGCCGAGAAGGATCCGAATCTCGGCGATTGGTGGTGGCTCGCGCCCGGCGCGGAGCCGCGTTTGCTGGCGGCGATTCGGGAGGCGCTGGGGAAGAAGTAGTTCGTTGATTTGAAGCGCAACGCTGCGCCATCCTTCGGTCATGACCATTGCCAAATTTCTCGGAGGACTTCTGGTTGCGCTGACTGGAATTCTGCAGGTTGACGCTCAAGCTCTCGCCACGGCCTTGTCGAAGCCGGAGATTCGCCGGGACGCTCGTGGAGAGATAACGATCACCTGCACGACATTGGATGGCGTGATTCGCTATTCGATTGATGGTTCGGATCCGGGGCCGAGGTCGGGCCCTTACCTGGCGCCGATTGCGTTGCCGCAGGGCGGGGTGGTGAAGGCGCGAGTGTTCACGCCGGATCGGAAGGACAAGGGCGAACTGGCCAGCGTGGAGTTTGCTCCTTTGGTGGGCGCAGCCAGGCCCGCTTCCGCGTTTGTTGCTGTGACCCAGGATCGCGACTGGCCGATCTACGATTGGGCGAAGCGCCACGACGCGGTGACGAAGCTGGTGAACGAGCGCAAGCCGACGCTGGTGTTCATCGGCGATTCGATCACGCAGATGTTCGGAGGCGAGCCACACGATCGGCCGCAGCCGGGCAAGGAGGTTTGGGAGAGGTATTACGGCAAGCGCAACGCGGCGAATCTTGGCTTCGGCTACGATTACACGGAGAACACGCTCTGGCGCATCGAACACGGTGAGCTGGACGGCGCGGCGGCGAAGGTGGTGGTGCTGCTGATCGGGACGAACAATACGGGGAAGAATTCCGCGCCCGACATCGCGGGTGCGATTCGAGCGATCTGCGATCTCATCCGCAAGAAGCAGCCGCAGTCGAAGATTCTGTTGCTCGGTATTTTACCCCGCTCCGCGAGACCCGATGCATCGCGCGCGAAGATTGCGGAGATTAACCAGCTCATCGCGAAGTACGACGGGCACAACGGCGTGGCGTATCTGGATGTCGGCGGGAAGTTCATTGGCGCCGACGGAACGATCTCGAAGGAATTGATGTACGACTTTCTGCATCCGACTGCGAAGGGCTACGAAGTTCTCGCTGCGGCGATTGAGCCGACGCTGGCGAAGTTGCTGGGGGAGTCCGCGCCTTGAGCGTGGAACGCTGACCATCGAATCGGCGTCCTCAGCGCCTCACCAGTTTCGGGACGCCGAAACGGAGTTCGACGCTCCGCTCGCGAGCCGTTGATCGGCGTGCGGCAGCCATGAAACTCTGGCTAGACACAAGGAACGCGATGGCTAACGTCTTGCGCCATGTCTGAACCTGCTTCCACGCCCGCACCGCCGCCCTCCAAGGCGAAGGTTTTCGTGCGACGACTTTCGAGCACGCTGGTGCTTTGGGGAATCGTGCTGGCCGCGTTGTTTTCCGGGAGCAAGCTGATCTCGGACGTCGTGTTCATGCTGGTGCTGGTGACGCTCGCGATCGTCGGCTTGCTGGAGTTCTACGGGCTGGTGGAGAAGGAGGGAATGGTGTGCTTCAAAGGCTGGGGCGTGTTTGGCGGCGCCGCATTGCTGATTGGAACCTTCCTGCATCTTGAGGGAATGCTCGGCATTCACGGCACGCCGGCGCGGGTGAACGATTTCGAAACGGTCTTCCTCATTCTGTTTGTGCTGGGCTTGTGCTTCCTTCAGTTCCTCTCCAAGAGCAACACGAAGGGAATCCTCGCGATCTCCACGACGTTGTTCGGGCTGATGTACGTGGCGTGGCTGTTGAATTTCTTGCAGAAGATTTACCTGTTTCCGACGCTCGCGGGCGACGGGAAGTTCTACATCCTCTACTTCATTCTCGTGACGAAGTTCAGCGACACGGGGGCGTATGCGGTTGGCTCGCTGATCGGCAAACACAAGATGATTCCGCGCATCAGCCCCGGCAAAACGTGGGAGGGATTTGGTGGCGCGATTGTGGTATCCACTGGCGCGAGCTTGCTCTTCGCGCATCTGGCCGGCCCGCATCTGCCGGGGATGACCTGGGTGCATGCGGTGATCCTCGGCGTGTTGCTGAGCACGGCGGCGGTGGTGGGGGATTTGATCGAGTCGATCTTCAAGCGCGAGGCGGGCGTGAAAGATTCCGGCAAGTTCTTTCCCGGCATCGGCGGCATTCTCGACTTGCTCGATAGTTTGTTGTTCAATGCGCCGCTCATGTATTTGTATCTCCGTCACGTCCTGACCAATCCCGGCACAAAGTCGGTGGTTCAGTCCATTGCGCCATGAAGAACGTCGTCCTCCTCGGCAGCACGGGCAGCATTGGCACCAGCACCATCAAGGTGGCTGAAGATTTGCCGGACCAGATTCGCCTCGTCGGACTGGCGGCCGGAAACAACGCGGAGCTGCTGCTTGAACAAACCCGCAAGCATCGGCCGGCGGCGGTATCGATCTCGGATCTGGCCAAGGCGAAGGAACTCGCCAATGCGCTCGGCACGGCGGCGGAGGTTCACTCAGGCAATGAAGGCTTGATCAAGCTGGCGACCATGCCGGGGGCGGACATCGTGCTGATCGCGATTGTCGGAACGGCGGGACTTCAGCCGGCGCTCGCGGCGATTCGCGCGGGCAAGGACATCGCCGTTGCCTCCAAAGAAATTCTCGTGATGGCGGGCGAGATCGTGATGCGCGAGGCGGAGAAGCACGGCGTGAAAGTGCTGGCGGTGGACAGCGAGCACTCAGCGATCTTCCAGTGCCTCGATGGCAAGCCGCCGTCCTCGGTGCGCAAGCTCTGGCTGACGGCGAGCGGCGGGCCGTTTCGCGATCGCGCGGCGTGGCCGAAGGAGAAGTTTCCGGAAATCACGGTGGAGCGCGCGCTGAAGCATCCGTCGTGGGTGATGGGCCGCAAGATTACGATCGATTCGGCGACGCTCTTCAACAAGGGCCTCGAGATGATCGAGGCGCAATGGTTGTTCAACATCGAGATGGATCGCGTGGGCGTGGTGGTGCATCCGCAGAGCATCGTGCATTCGATGGTGGAATTCGTGGACGGATCGATCATCGCCCAGATGTCGACGCCGGACATGTGTCTGCCGATTCAATATGCGCTGACGTATCCGGCCCGCGTGGGCAGCGACCGCGTGCAGACGAACTTCGCGAAGATTGGGAGTCTCACGTTCGAGGAACCGGACACGGATCGTTTTCCGGCGTTGGGACTCGCGCGCAGGGCAGGGGATGTCGGCGGAACGCTGCCGGCGGTCTTCAATGCCGCGAACGAAGTGGCGGTGGAGGCGTTTTGCAATCGGCAGATCACGTTCGATCGAATTCCCACTTTGGTGGCCGACGTGATGAACCGGCATCAAGTGGTGGAGCATCCGACGCTTGACCAAATTCTCGCGGCGGACGCTTGGGCTAGAACGATGATTTGAAGGGACGAGTTCTGAGGAGTTCGTTTTTATCATTCGCGAAGTTTTGAGACTCCTGAAACGAACGGAATTTTATCCACAGTGTCAAAAGGCCATCATCAAAAAAATAAAGGTTTCTCGAGTTTGCCGTGGGATTTTCTAAGACCCTGATGAACCAGATATGCACATCAAAGGAGCAATTGATCGGTAAGCCATGGCCCGATTGAGATATTACGCGAGATCCCTGATATCGGGGTATGTGTTGCTCGCGGCGAATGTCGCTTACACCCTGGGCTCCGTACCTTTGGCGTTGCGTTACCTGTCCACGGAGGAATTCGCCCTTTGGGCCATGACTAGCCAACTGGTCGGCTATATTGCCTTGTTGGATTTGGGTATGGGAGGAGCAGTGATGCGCGTCCTGATTGATTTCAAGGATCGCAGGAGTGAGACGGTTTACGGAAGTACTATTCTTACGGGTATTCTGGTGAACCTGGCACAGGGCCTTCTGGTAATAGTATCCGGAGTCGGTCTGGCTTTTTTGCTCGGTCCTCTGCTGCGGATTCCAGAGGGCCTATCGAGTAGATTTCTCTGGTTGCTGATCGGTCAGGCGGCTTTGACCGGAGGTGGGCTTGCCTTGCGTATGGCATCCCTAATTCTCGCGGCGCATCAACGATCAGATCTTGTCAATTGGTCCCAAGCATTGCTGTTTGGCCTCGGGTTCATTGTGCTCTGGTGGGGATTTGCATCTGGGGAGGGTGTGTTCAGCATGCTATGGGGGTCCGTTGTGGGGCAGGTTATCGGACCCATTGTCGCGATCATTGCCTGTGTCCGACTGAAATTGCTGCCGCAGGGGAATTTGTGGGGGCGCCCCGGGTGGGATCGATTTCGCGAGCTCTTTGCATTCGGAAAGGATATGCTGCTCTATTCTTTGGGGAATCAGTTGGTAAACGCGAGTCAAACCATCCTGATCGCGCGAATGGTAGACTTGCCCACGGCGGCTGCATGGTCAGTTTGCACCAGGGTGTTCACCCTCCTTACACAGGCGGCATTCAAGATTTTTGACTCCGCCTGTAGCCCGTTTGCCGAGATGATAGTGAGAGGCGAACGGCAGCGGCTTTTGGTTCGCTTCCGTTCCATGACCGTACTGTCCGGCTCTTTGAGCGTCATCGGAGGAGTGGGGCTGGCGGTGTGCAATCAACCGTTCGTTGAGTGGTGGACCAGCGGGCGAATCTCCTGGCCAGTTTGGAACGATTGGTTGCTCGCTTTCTGGCTGCCCATTCTGGTTTCGGTCCGCAGTCATACGGGATTGGTGGGATTGACAAAGGAGTTTCGCTTTTTGCGCTACCTGTATTTTTTGGAGGGATTCTTCTTCGTGGGCATTGCATTATTGGTTTTACGGCATGGAGGCATAACGGCAATGTTGGGGATATCCATCCTCGGCAGTCTGCTTTTTAGTTTTTCTTACAGCATCCGTCGCACGAGCAAGTTTTTTGCAGTGAGCTGCCGGGAGGTGGCCTGGGGCTGGATGAGACCTACGTTTCAATTAGCCGTAATGCTAGTACCCGTGGGGGCGTTTGCAGGGTGGTTCTCACAATCGCTAGACCCTCTGACTCGGTTGATGGCCTGTGGTGTGGTTATCTGCGGGGTGGGTGGGCTGCTCTTGTTGCAGATAGGCTTGGATGAACTAACACGCGAGGAAATAAGGAATCGAACACCCAAGCAGCTTGCATGGCTTCACAGACTTTATGGGAGTCGTCGGGGAAATGCCAGTTAGCTCCGATGCGACTGTAAGTCATGCAACAGACTTGCGTGAGACCGCGATGTGGGGCAGTGGCGGAGTGTGCGGCGCCCGGTGAACCAGTATCCCGTCCATAGAGTAGCTCTCCAAAGGTCGAATGGAGGCCACCTGGATGTAACCCTTTTTCAGAAGGAACTGATCGCAGGCGATGTGCAGATCCTCAGAATGGGTTGAAACAAAGGAGTAGGAGACTTTATGTTCGTTCAAAGCTTTTTCACCACCCTTGAGCATGTCTAGTTCGAATCCTTGAATGTCGCTGTGCAGGATTCCGATTTGTTCCAGTCCATGCTTTGCGATCAGGTCGTCGACGCAAACCACCGGGATGCCGTCTGCCGCGATGCTAGAGCTGGCCCCCACCCATCCATGAGTGAAATGGCCTTGAAGGCTGTTCAAAGCGAAATTCTTCTTACCGAAGTTCAAATTCTCGGGCATGGGCTCAACCATGAACGCCCGTCCTCCGGGCACCGCGCTACAAAACCACATTGAGTAGAAGCTCCAGTAGGCTCCGAGTTCGATGATGACGGAACCTGGCGGTACCTGCTTGAGAACTTCCTGGAAAACGCGCTCCTCCTGAGGTTCATGCACGCCGAGATTTTTTTGGAGGAGTTTAACCGGCTCCTTCCCATAGTAGCTCCCGGTACAAACCTTCAGTCCGTTGTGCATGATTTGCACTCCGTCGACAATGCGGCCCGCATCTTTCACTCGGGGAATAAAGGCGTTGTCCGGACAAGCGATGACCTGTCGCGTGCGTTCATTCCAGTTGGCCCAGTATGACTTGGAGAAGCGGCACTTCAACTGGTGTTCCAATTTCGGAGACAGGGCGCGGCACGCGTCCCACACCCATATCTTGAATCGCTGCGAGCGTGTCATGAAAACAGACGATACTCGGCGGAGAACAGGGTGGCAATTGTCGAGTTGATTCGCCGACGCCAATTCCTCGGCGTGAAGCACAACAGATCGGCTTGCCTAAGTGGAACTCGAATGACTATCCTTTCAACACTTTGCAACCCAAGCTGTCAGTATTCCCGAATGATGCATCGAAGTGAGAGATTTCCATCATTGCTGGTGGTTGCCGAGTTCCCGCCCAATGCGCCTGACGGTGGAGCCGCGCTTTTCAGGCAAATGTTGAAGGATTATCCACCTGAGCAGATTTGGTGGTGGAGTTGTTTTCCCAACCGTGGGTCAGCTTCGGTCCAACCTGTTCGCGAACACTTTTGCTGTCGCATTCCCCTGCGGCTGTATCCAAACCGGCGACTGGCGGGGGCCAAGGCCTGGATATTGTCCAAGGCTTGGGTTCCGCTGGCCACTCGTCATTTGCTGAAGACGGTTTCGCAAGTCAGGCCTGAACAAATTTGGACAAATCTTCACGGTTGGGCGATCCCTCCCGTGCATGAGGCCAAACTCGTGGAAACCCACCGGTGCCACACGTCGGTCTGGGACTATCAGGACCACAACACCAGCCGCTCTCGATTTGGGCCTACGGGAGCTAGTCGCATTGTTGGAATCGTCGAATCGCTCTATCGATCGAGTTCGACATGCGATGCCATCTCCTATCCCATGCAGGAGGATTTGGCCGCTCGGACGGGTCGGCTCGATTCCATTGTCGTTCATTCAGGATTGGAACCCGCACAAATCGAAGCGCTGGCCAGCTCGACGACTGACGACTCTCCCGAGATTCGGATTGCATATGCCGGCAGCATCGTCGCCCGTGAAACGTTCGAGCTATGCGTGCGAGCGATGCGAGCCGCCCGTCGAAAGCTTGCCAGGCCGCTGCGGCTGGAATTCTTCGGAGCCACTTCACATCGGACGGAATCGTGGTTTGATCCGGACTGGATGCATGAGCACGGCAACTTGAAGGAAGAGCTGTTTCACGAAGCATTGAGTCAGTGCCAATGGGGCTTGGTAGTGATGGATGCGGAAGACCTAAATCCGCGTTATAACCGTTTCAGTTTTCCAAACAAATTTGGCACCTACCTAGGCGCAGGGCTTCCTCTACTAGTTGTGGGCCATCCCGAAAGCAGCGCGATCCGGCAGGCCCGAAAGTACGCGCTTGGTTTCTCAATGGACACATCGGACATCTCGATTCTTTCCAGACAAATCGCGGAGTCTCTTCAAATCCCCAATCCGAGGGAACGATTCCGAAAGGCGATATTGGACTGCGCTCAGACCGAGTTTAATGCAGAGAGGATGCGCAGGGAGCTTTGGAGGTGTTTTCATTCTCCCTACACTGTTTCGTGACGGATCTTGGCCTCCAACCGACTTCGCTCGTGATTATGACAAAGCGAAACCTCCCGAATTTTCGAATCCAAGCGGCTTCAGCCATAATCCTTCGATTTCCGAGGCCAGCCTTGCGCAATTTTAGTAGTGTTGGGCATGTATCAATCAAACAGTTCGAGACGTGAGGCGCATGAAAATTGCATGGTTCTCCTACTATCCCATCGAATGGTCGCCTGACGCGCCGGCAGATGTGAGGGGAATGCCGAAACTGCACCCGGCCACCTGGCAACGGGTCTTGATTGAATGCATAAAACCTCTAGAAGATGTGGAGATCCACATCATTGTGCTTCGGAAGGATTTGCCCCGGACAATTGAATTTACCTCCGGGAATGTCACCTACCACTTGATTAAGACGATTGGAGGCCTTCGTGCGCCTTCACTGTTCTGGTACGATACATTTCTAGTTCGTCGTCGACTGCGGATGATCAAGCCGGATATCCTTCATGCTTGGGGGACCGAAAATGGTGCCGCCGCCGTGGCCAACCGTCTGAAAACGCCATGTCTGATCACCATTCAAGGACTCGCTACATGGATGGCGGAATTGATGACTATCCCAGCGTACGAACGATTCGCGGCGTTTCTCGAACGAAGAACTATTCCCAAAGCTCGAATGGTCTCCGCGGAGTCGCGTTTTTCTGTGAGATTTGTTCGCGAGCGTTTCCCTGGCCCAGAGGTTCGCCACATAGATTTGGTGCCGGACCCGATTTTCCGAAGCGTGGAACGCAGGCCAAAACCAAAGGTAACCCGGTTCTTGTTCAATGGACTGTTGGGGCCGAGAAAAGGCGGAGACATTCTTTTGCAAGCACTGAATCAGCTGGATCCTAATGTTAATTGGGAGCTTCTTGTCATCGGCGGGACTGATCCGGAGCTTATTCGCAGGATGCGCTCAACCACCTCGCCGCAGATCTGGAGCAGAATTTCCTTCCGAACGAATCTGATGCCCGGGGAGGTTGCTGAAGAGCTTGGGAAGGCAACTATTTTCGTTTGCCCGACGAGAGCCGATACCGGCCCGATGGCGGTTAAGGAAGCTGCCCTCGCCGGTGTGCCGATCGTCGCCAGCAATATAGGCGGAGTTCCTGATTATGTTTTTCCGTGTGGCAACGGCTTCCTGTTTGAGAGCGGCAGCGTGGAGGGATTGGTTCACTCGCTCAACATGTCGCTCCAGCACCCTTTGTTCGGGAAGGGCGAGGTTAATCCGGCAAGCCTTGCTGAGATCCGCAACAAGCTATCGGTGGAAAAAATGACAAAATCATTCTTTCAGGCATACAATGCTTTACTTCCTGCATCTAATACGGATGGCAATTATGTCGATGATGTCGTGTAGTCGGTACAAGCAATGACCAATTCATTCGTCGCACCTCAACGCCTTGTTATTCTGGCGGTCATTCTGGCGCTCGCTGCCATTATTGGCTATCTGCTGGCTGATCCCACTGAGATTGAGTCTGTCGCCGTTGTAGGCCTGGTGGTGTCGGTGCTTGTGCTGCCCTGGATGTTGAAGTGGCATCATCCAGTCTTGGTGATCGCATGGAATGCGTCGGTCATCGTTTTCTTCCTTCCGGGTCAGCCGTACCTCTGGATGTTGATGGCGCTGATCAGCTTGGGGTTGACTGTCCTTAATCGTTTTTTGGACCCGAATTTCAAGCTGACCTCGGTTCCATTTGTGACGTGGGCGCTCCTTTTCCTAGCGGCGGTGGTGTTTGTTACCGCCCAGGCAACCGGAGGTGTTGGGCTGCGGTCAATGGGAGGAAACGTCATCGGTGGCAAGAAATACTACCTGATTTGGTTTGCCATCCTCGGCTACTTTGCGCTGAGTGTCCGGCCTCTCCCAGCGGTAAGGGCGGGTTTCTATGGAGTGCTCCATTTTGCGTCAGGAATGACCACGATGGTCAGTACGCTGGCGTATGTAGCAGGACCGGCAGCCTATTTTCTTTACGCCATTTTTCCAACGGATTTTGCAATGCATCTTGTGGCCAAGGACTACTCAACAGACTACATGGCTGCAAACATTTCTCGGTTCAGCGGCTTTGCCGGCGTTGGTCAGGCGTTGGTGCCGTTCTTCTTTATCCGCTGGGGAGTGCGGGGTTTGCTGGACTGGACACGTCCGTGGCGGATGGCTGGGTTGATTCTGGTGGTTGGCGTAAGCCTGCTGGGTGGCTTCCGTTCCACGCTTGGTCTGTTCGGGTTGTTATTCCTTATCCAGTTCTGGAATGAGGGGTTACTTCGCACGAAACTTTTTCCGGCCTTGATTGTTGCGTCAGCGGCAGGATTGGTTGCGTTGTATCTTACGGCAGGCTGGATGCCGATGGCGGTACAACGCAGTCTAACTGTTCTGCCTTTTATTCCGGTAAGCAATATCGCCCGCATGGACGCTGAAGGTTCCACAAAATGGCGCGAGGACATGTGGAAGCAGCTGGAGCCGGAAATCGCGAACCACTTCTGGCTGGGGAAAGGATACACGGCAAGCCAGACAACGTATCGGCTGGAGCAGGAGGCCTTTCGCATGGGGCTCGCTCAAGACTACGAAATGATGATTCTTGCGGGTGATTATCACAGTGGCTGGCGTTCAATCATGATCCCGTTTGGAATCTGGGGAATTCTGGCTTTCAGCGCGTTTCTTTTCGCGGGATTTAGGGTCCTATGGCGCAACCGAAATAAAGGGGAAGGAATCTTCAAGCGGGTTAATCTGTTCCTTTTGACCTATTTTATCGCGAAGACCATTTTCTTCTTTTTCGTTTTCGGAGCAATCGCGTCGGACTTGTTCGTATTTACCGGACTCGTTGGCCTCAGCGTCAGTCTGAATCAGGCAAATGAAGAACGAGAAACGAAAGGGACTGTCGCAAAGTAGAGCGTGGCCGATTGCCCGAATTAAACCCGATTTCGTGACATGAACGGAACGGCTGGATTGCGGTTGAAAGCCATGCTTCGTTGGTGAAGAGGATGGCAGGAATCGCGGGCGATACTTTTTCTGAGAGGTTTCTCGGCACATTAAGTTCGATCAGGGTTGGTGACTCATTACAAGGACATCAGGATCGACTCCGAGGTTGCCCCTGCCTTCCGCCTTTGCTACACACCTCGGACTTATGGACTCCCAGCCGACCGAAAAGCCGGACATGCACAGCGAGGCGTTCCTTCACAGCCTCATGGAACGCCAGCTCAAGCTCTCCATCGCCTGCGCCGGCACTTTTCTCGTCGCGCTGCTTGGCCTGCCGCTGCTGAACTATTTCTTTCCCGAGCTGATGGCTACGCGGGTTGGTGGTTTCACCCTCACCTGGCTGCTGCTTGGCGTACTATTCTTCCCCTTCGTTTGGGTCATCGCCTGGGTGTTCATCCGGCGCTCCATTGCGCTCGAAGAGGCTGAAGTCGCTGAAGTCTCCCGCGACGAAGCGAAATAGAGGACGCGCATGAACATCGATCCCTACATCCTCGCCTTCAGCGCCGTCACGGTATTCGTGACGATCTGGATGGGCTTTCGCTCCGCCAAGACCTCCAAGACCGCCAGCGATTTCTTCGTCGCGGGCCGCAGCGTGAGCGTGGGCTGGAACGCCAGCGCCATCTCCGGCGAATACCTCAGCGCCGCCAGCTTCATGGGCGTGGCCGGCATGGTGATGAGCAGCGGCTACGACGCGCTCTGGTATCCGGTCTGTTACGCGTGCGGCTATCTGTTCCTGCTCCTGTTCATCGCCGGACCGCTGCGCCGGTTCGGCGCCTACACGATTCCAGACTTCGCCGAAGGCCGGTTCGACTCGCCACTCTTCCGCAAGATCGCCGTGGTGTTCGTGCTCTTCATCGGATTCTTCTACACCATGCCGCAGATGAAGGGCGCGGGGACGACGCTGGCCTACATCTTCCCCGGCCTGCCGTATTGGGCGGGCGTGGTGCTGGTGGGCGCGGTCATCACGCTCAACGTGGCGCTGGGCGGAATGAAAGGCATCACGCTGGTGCAGGCGTTTCAGTATTGGATCAAGATGTTCGCCATCTCCGTGCCCATCTTCGTGCTGATGGCGGTGTATGGACATTATGGTGACCAACTGATGGTTGTTGGCAAAAAGGCTTCTACGGCGATCGCACAAGAGATGGATCCCGAGAAACAAGTTGTTGCGTTCAGAAAACCTCTTCCCGAAAAAGCCCCCGCCGACGCCACCTGGCTCAACCCCTTCGGCCCGCTCACCACCAAAGCCGCCAAGGCTGCATTCGCCGGGAATACCAATACCGTTGTTCGACTGCGGAGCGGAGTTGCAGTTGAATACGATGTCATACGGACATCGGATATTGTTCAGCGATTAGGACAAAGGGCTGCGGACGTTTGGCATGAACAAATTGCAAAGGACTTCACCCGCGCGAAAGGACAGGAATCGTTCGTGATCAATCCCGAAGGAGGGTTCTTCGATCTCGATACGATGCTCAAAGCGTACTGGTCCGGAACCGAAGGGGGAACTTCCCTGAGAGCAAAATCGCTTTCCGGTCATAAGATTTCTGCCACCGGAATGGATGGCACCAACAAATTCACTTACTCAAACCTCAGTCTGGGGCCGGTTACTTTTGAGGGCTTCTTGGCGGCGAGAGGCGTGGTAATTCTTAAGGACGAGCCGTTTACGATCAAAGCGGTTCCTGCCGAAGCGGTCGAAGTATTACGGGAAGCCGATTTGAGAGCCAAACCCTACGCCCTCCTCTACACCTACTCGCTCATCATCGCCATTGTGTGCGGCACGGCGGGGTTGCCCCACATCCTCGTGCGCTTCTACACGAACCCGGACGGCGTCGCGGCCAAGCGCACCACCATGTGGGTGATGATTCTCATCGGCGTCTTCTACGTCTTCCCGCCCGTGTTCGGCGTCATCGGACGCAACCTGCTGCCCGAGCTCTACTCCGGCGTCGGTGCGAAAGGCACGGACAAGATCGTGCTCGAACTCCCGCGCATCATCAGCGAGCGCTACGGCGTGCTCGGATCGATCCTCAGCGGCATCACCTGCGCCGGTGCGTTCGCGGCGTTCATGAGCACCTTCAGCGGACTGCTCGTTTCCATGACCGGTGCGCTCGCGCACGATGTCTATGGCCGCATGCTCAATCCCAAGGCGTCGGCGGAACAGCGAATGAAGATGTTCAAGTGGTGCGCCGTGCTCATCGGCGGCGTGGCGGTGTTGCTTGGCAGCTTCGTGGAACCGCTGGAGATCAACTTCATGGTCGGCCAGGCGTTCGCCATCGCGGCGGCGAGCTACTTCCCGCTGCTCTTCATGGCCGTCTGGTGGCGCAAGCTCACCATGAAAGGTGCGGCCACCGGCATGTTGGCTGGCGGCCTGAGCGCGTTGATTGGCATCTCGCTCACGAGCTTCAGCACGTTGGCCAGCGCGCCGGGCAAGACCGGTGAACTTTTCGCCCTCTTCAAACCGCTGAACGATTTCTGGGCCGCGCATCCGCTCCTGCGCATCCTCTGCGAGCAACCTGCCATCTGGGCGGTGCCGCTGGCGATCATCCTCATGGTCATCGTCTCCAAGCTCACGTCGAAGGACGTGCCGGAAGACATCCGCATGAAGATGCTGGTCCTGCACGCGCCGGAGAAGCTGGGCCTGAAGCAGGAATACATTCAGGAACATCAGCCGGGACATTGACGACGGGCGAAGCCCTAATGACCAGTGACCAATGCTCAATGCTCGAAAACGACCGCTTCGGAAGCTGAGGCTTCCTTCCGCTCTTGGTCGCGGAGCGACCGAATGATGGTAGCCGTGGGCTTTTAGCCCACGGTGGGAGGACCAAGATGGCCGCGTCGCGTAGCGACGCCTGACACACGGCGGACTTGAAATTAAACGGGGGATCGAACAAACCACAACAACCACTCATCCACCATGGCGAATACCTTCACCGCTCTTCATTACCACGTCGTCTTCTCCACGAAGAACCGCGAGACATGGATTGTTCCAGAGCACGAACAACGCCTCTGGTCTTACCTCGGCGGCATCGCCCGCGAGAACGAAATGAAACCGTTGATGATCGGCGGAATCGAAAACCACGTTCATCTGCTGCTGGGAATTCCACAGCGCTGGCCGTGAGCAAGGCGGTGCAATTGATCAAGGGCGGTTCTTCAGCGTGGATCAAGGAAACGCTGCCCGGAATGCGCGGCTTTGGCTGGCAGGATGGTTACGGGGCATTCACCGTGAGCAAGTCGCATGTGCCGGAGGTTGCGGAGTATGTCGCCGGCCAACGTCATCATCATCAAGGCAGGACGTTCGAGGAGGAGTATCGGGCTTTGCTAGAACGGCATGGGATTGAGTTCGACGAACGATACGTTTTTGATTCCGCGATTGTGGGATGAGGTCAGCCGTCGCTACGCGACGGAGCCTCATCCGACCAAACCGTGGACTAAAGTCCACGGCTACCGTCATGGCATCGCTCCGCGATGCCGGGTTGCGAACGGGTAGCAATAGATGGTCGGGAGGAAGTTTAGTTCTGTATTCCATCCCGGTTCCGTCCGTGGCTAAACTCCTCCTCTTGACGGTTCGCCAACTTTTTCGCTAATTGAATTTTATGAGTACGACCGAGAAACATCATTTTCAGGCTGAGATTCAGCAGTTGCTGGATATCGTCATCCATTCGCTTTACACGGACAAAGAGATCTTCGTTCGCGAACTGATCTCCAACGCGGCGGACGCGTGCGAGAAGCTGCGTTTCAAGCAATCGTCCGGCGAGACGCCGTATCAATCCGATGTCGCGCTGGGCATCTCCATCGCGGCGGACGAGAAGGAAAACACCATCACCATCACGGACACCGGCGTCGGCATGACGCACGGCGAGATGGTGGAGAACCTCGGCACCATCGCGCACTCCGGCACGAAGGCATTCTTGAAACAGCTCGCGACGGACAAGAAGCCGGACGCGAAATTGATCGGGCAGTTCGGCGTGGGCTTTTACTCGGCGTTCATGGCGGCGAAGAAGGTCACGGTCTTCAGCCGCTCAGCGCAGCCGGACGAATCGGGCTGGCGCTGGACAAGCGAAGGCATGGGTGGCTACGAGATCGAGCCCGCCGCCGATCTGCCGCGCGGCACGAAGATCGTTCTCGAACTGAAGGACGACGCGAAGGAGTTCGCTGCGACGACGACGCTGGAACGCATCATCAAGCGTTACTCCAGCTTCGTGCCGTTCCCGATTGAGCTCGGCGGCAACCGGCTGAACACGGTTCAGGCCATCTGGGCGCGGAGCAAGAACGAGATCAAGGAAGAGGAATACAACGAGTTTTACCGCTTCATCGGGCACGATCAAGACGAGCCGTTGCTGCGCCTGCATTTCTCGGCGGACGCGCCGCTGGCCATCCAGACGCTGCTCTTCGTGCCGAAGCGCAACATGGAGACGATGGGCATGACGCGCGTGGAATCCGAGGTGAATCTCTATTGCCGCAAGGTGCTCATTCAGGCGAAGGCGAAGGGGCTGCTGCCGGAATGGCTGCGCTTCCTCCGCGGCGTGGTGGACAGCGAGGACATCCCGCTGAACATCTCACGCGAGACGATGCAGGACACGTCGCTCATTCAGAAGCTGAACAAGGTGATCAGCGGACGCTTCCTGAAGTTCCTCGACGAACTGTCGGAGAAGGACGCCGCCGCCTACGACAAGTTTTACGACGAGTTCAACCGTTACCTGAAGGAAGGCATCGCCAGCGACTTCACGCACCGCGACGCCATTGGCAAGCTGCTGCGCTACGAGTCGTCAATGACGGATAAGGGTAAACGAACGTCGCTCGCGGATTACGTGAAGCGGATGCCGTCCGATCAGAAGGAGATTTACTTTCTGCTCGCGCCGAATCGCGAAGCGGCCGAGGCGAGCCCGTATTACGAAGTGTTCCAGTCGCGGAAGTACGAAGTGCTGTTCCTGTTTGATCCGTGGGATGAATTCGTGATGGATCATCTGCACACGTTCGAAGGCAAGGATGTGAAGGCAGCCGAGAAGGCGGACTTGAACCTCGCCGACACGGAGAAGAAGGAAGGCGCGCTGACCGACGACGAGGCGAAGGATCTCGCGGCGTGGATGAAGACGGTGCTCGGCGATCGCGTGGGTGAAGTGCGTTCTTCACAGCGCCTGGTGGAAAGCCCTGCGGTGCTGATGGACAGTGACAAGTTCATGACCGCGAGCATGCGGCGCATTCTGAAGGCGATGAAGCGGGAGGACGAATCGCAGTCGCAGTTCAAACACGATCTGGAGCTGAACCCGCGTCACAACCTGATTACGCGACTCCATCGCATGCGCCAGACGGATGCGACACTGGCGGGGAAGGTCGCGGAACAAATCCTCGATAACGCGCGCGTCTCCGCCGGATTGCTTGATGATCCGCGCGTGATGCTGAAGCGGATGAATGAGCTGCTGGAGCAGGTGCTCGCGGCGAAGAACTGAGCTGAAGGTTTCTGGCTGTTCGACGGGCGAAGCGGTTTAACTGCTTCGCCCGTTTTCTTTTCTGGTCCGACTGCGCGCCGCCGGGATTTTACAATTTCGCCGGAACTTTTCCTTGCCTGGGGCGTTTCACGGGGCAAACGTCGTTTCGTTAAACCCAGTTTGGAGAACGTATGCCTCATTCTCGCAGGAGTCCGGAGACCGGCCGCAATCGAAACGTCCGCGGTGTTTTCGGCGTGCCCGACTGGGTGCTGCAATTTGCAAGGAGCACCATGAACTCGACCTCCGTCCAATCGCCCATGTCTCGATTCATCTCGTTGGTGACGGGCCTGTTCGTCGCCGTTTCCGCGTTTGGGCAGGTACATTTTCCAGAACTGCCCAAGGGTGCATTGACGAATGATTTCACGATGGTGGTGAAGGTCGTTGATGCAGTCTCTGGAAAGCCGCTCCCCAAAACGGTGGTCCAGATCCCGATGCTGATGCCGGCGCCGGAGCGAGTTTCATCCAACGAATGGCAGTTCGTCACGGATGAGCAGGGCGTATCGACGTTGCGCATTCCGGCGGTGGCCATCGCGTTCAACTACTTCATGCTTTCGGTCAGCAATGCCGTCTACCCGACGCGTCATGTGACGTGGCAGGCGCCGCAGATGTCGCAGCCGCAGCCGGGATCGATTCGCGGTTCCTTACCGTCCGAGTACACGGTGCGGCTGGATCGTGGGCTGACCATCGGCGGGTTTGTGAAGGACGAGAGGGGACAACCCGTCGCGGGCATTCTCGTGGTGCCGTGGGGGACGGGTGCCGGGGCTTTCAACTACAACGCGACGGAAACCCGGGAGCAGGAGTATTCGGCTCTGTTGCGTGATGATAAGAACGGCGTTTCGACGGACGCACGAGGCTTATGGCAGTTCCACGGGTTCCCAGCGGACATTCGGCAGGTGACGGTGGATGTCGTTCGCGCGGGAGGAGGCCGAATGTCGTTTGTCGCGCCGAATGTTGATCCTCGATTTCCGGTGGAACCGGGTGAGCCGCTCGACGTGAAAGCATTGCGGGAGACGAACGCTGTTCTCGTCTTGAAGGACGGCGTGAGCATCCGCGGCATCGTCGTGGATGAAGCGGGGAAACCAGTGGCGAAGGCGGTGGTCAAGGAACGAGCGGGTTACTCATGGAACCTGCCCGGGCATCAAGTCACCAACGACGCGCAGGGTCGGTTTGAATTCCCGCATCGAACAGGCGCGCAGTATGTGATTACGGCGGAGGCGGAGGGTTACGCATTGAACTCGGCGATCGCAACGGTGGCTGCAGACATGGCTGAGGTGAAGATTGTCTTGTCGCTGGCCCAGCCATTGCGATTGCGCGTGCTCGGCGAGAAGGATGAACCGTTGGCCGGTGCCGGCGTCACTTTGCCGGAGTATCGCAATCGCGGCCACTTGCTGAACTGGAAGGGCACCACGGATTCCGACGGGCGCGTGACTTGGACCAATGCGCCGCGGCAAACGCTGGTGGTGGTCGTCGTCACAACAAATCATCAGCCGCGCATGGCGCGTGTGTCGTTCCAGAGCGGCGAGCATGTGGTGAGGTTGCGGAAGGATCCTTTGAGCGAGATCGCCGTTGCGGTGAAAGCCGTCGATGCGGAGACGAAGGCGCCGTTGCGTGTCTTCGCGGTGCGGAGGGAAACTCAGCCGGGGAACGGTGGCAGCGACTCAAGCTGGCAGGGGACGAATGGTTTCTGGAAGGGGGAGATTCGGCGCTCTGACTTGCGGGAGGGCTGGGGCACCGGTTATCGAATCGACGTTCGGGCGGAGGGTTATCAGTCTTGGATGTCGGAAGGTTTGGACTTTGAGGAAGGCGATGTGGAGTTGTCGGCGGCGCTGATCAAGTCGAAGGCGCCGACTGGAGTGGTTCTGCAGCCGGATAGTCAGCCTGCGGCGGATGCGCGGGTGACGGTCGTGCCGGAGAACAACAACTTGTATCTGCACTCTGAACGGAACTTTTTTGAGGATTCGTATCTCAGCGCGGGCATGACGCGGGTCAAGACCGGTCCGGATGGAAAGTTCTCGTTCGACTCGGTTCAAGCCCGCCAGCGGCTGGTGGTTATCCATTCCAGTGGATTCGCCGCTGTTCCCACGGATCAACTCAAGGAGACCGCAACGGTGAAGTTGAATCCGTACGCGGCACTGAGCGGGACCGTGCGGGCTGGCGGTAAACCCTTGTCGAAGCAACGGGTAAACTTGAAAGCTCCGGTGCTGTGGGAAGCCAACGAAGGCTTTCAGATTGGTCTGTCAGGGATGACCGATTCCGAGGGGCGCTTCACTTTCACCAATGTCCCGCCCGGCGACTATCTGCTGTATCGTCAGGTTAATCTCATCATGGGACATACGGTGGCCGAGAGTCACCGTCAGCTGCTGGTCATCAAGCCCGGGGAAAGGAAGGAGATCGATTACACGTTTGGAGGGCGGACTGTGGTGGGGCATGTCGACGCGGATGGCGAAGTGGATTGGAAGAACGATCATCATCTCCTCTCCGTCAAACTTCCACCGCCACCGCCCGGGCCGAATTATTTCGCCTACGCTGATCAGGCTGAGTTCGAGAAGGCTCGCCGGGCGCACGGCAAATCCAAGGCGATGATGGAGTACGAACAGAAGCGCCAGCAGTTCGAACTGGTGTTCGACAAAGACGGCAACTTCCGGGTCGATGATGTGCCGCCGGGGAAGTACGAGCTCTTGATTCAGTCCACGAAGCCCATGACCGGCAGCGTTCGTCAGCGCTATGAGCGCTCGCAGGAAGTCATCGGATCGATCAAGCGCGAGGTGATTATTCCCACGGGGCCGGTCGGGCAGGAGTTCGACTTGGGGACGCTCGAGATGGAGATTGCGAGCACTCCGGGAATCAAGACGCCGCCGATGGATTTCGCCGCCGATCAACTCAATGGTAAAACGTTCAATCTGCTCAGCCTGCGCGGACGTCCGGTGGTGATTTGTTTCTGGGGAAAGTGGGCGACGGGTTCCGCGGCGAAGCTGGAAGAGTTGCGCGCGGCGGCAGCCTCGATGGGAGGCGCGCAGAAGCCGACGTGGGTGACGGTGAATCTGGATTCGCAGATCGAGGACGCGCGGGAGGGCGTGAAGAATCTTGGCGCAGGCTGGATCCATACGCGATTGGAGGGATTGCCATTGGTGGAGGTGACGGCGCGCTGGAAGGTGGACACGTTGCCGACCGTGCTGTTGCTGGACGTTGAAGGGCGGGTGAAGGGTCGCGACTTCGACGGCAAGCGTCTGGCGGCATCCATGAAACGACTGATGGCGGCGAAGAACTAGCGATAGGAAATTCCATGAAGACGAAACGACATGTCATTCAACTGTTGCTCGGACTGCTGGTGGCATTGACGGCGCGGGCAGCGGAGGAGCCGGGGCGCATCGAGGGCGTGATCGGGTCCGCCGCGGGTCCGGTCAGTAACGCGTGGGTGTTCGTCTATTCCGCCGCGCCGCGCGAAGGTCCGGCGGTGTTGTGTCCGACGTGTTATCCGGATTGTGTGAAACGCGCGCGGACGGATGCCGAGGGGAAGTTTCTCATTGAGCCGGTGGATTCGAAGCTGATGTTCCGGCTGCTCGTGCTCGCGAAGGGTTACCGGCCGGATTTCATTCGCGACGTGGACCCGCTCTTCGGCGGCGCGCACCTGAGCTTGAAGCCGCTCAAGATGACGAACATGCCAATCGAGAACCGCGTGTCGGCGAAGTTGATCGATCCGTTGGGCAAGCCGGTGGCCGGCGCGCGAATCGATGTGCAAGGTACACGCTACGGCCAGTACTCCTATTCGAGCAGCACGACCGGAAAGGTCGACCCGATGGCGGTGACGGATGAGAATGGCGAGTTCTTCCTCGATTGCACGAACGGTCTGGATGCGATCACCGTGGACATCACGGCGCGTTCGGTGGCCAAGCGCAAGATGTGGCTCGATGTCGGGAAGGCTCATTTGATCCGCATGACGGAAGGCGTCGCGGTGACGGGCCGGTTGTTGAACAACGGCCAGCCGGTCGCGGGCGCGTCCGTTTCGATGAACACGGAGGACCGCTCGTCGGAGGTGTTCCTGCGCGGCTTTGATGTCGCGACGGATTCCGACGGGCGTTTCAGCCTGCCGAACATTCCGCCCAACAATCGATTTGTTCTCTACACCAAGATGAAGGAGATGCAGGAGCTTGGCGTGGCGCTTTCGCCGCAGAAGCTTGCGACCGGACTCGACGGTTCAACGGTGAACCTTGGCGATTTGAAGGTCGTTCCGGCCTTCACCTTGAAGGGAAGAATCGTGACAGCGGATGGCAAACCGTTACCCAATCGCACGCGCGTCTATTTGAGCTTGGAGGATGCGTGGGACAACCAGGAATCCCGCGCGGATGATGAAGGTAACTTCGAGTTCCACGGCGTGCCTTCGGCTTCCCTCAGCTTGAGCCTGCGGGTGAACGGTTACAGAATCTCCGCAAAGAACCCTAGCAAGGACTGGCTGAATGAAGGGCTGATTGTCGGCCGGCTCGCTGGCAACATCGAAGACTTTGTGATTCACCTCGAGCCCGGTCAGCGGTTCGATCGCAGTGACGGTCCGGCTGATCAGGATCGTCAGCCTCGCGACAAGCCACTCCGCGGCGCGAAGATGTGAGCCGGGCTCCGATTAAAACCGCACGCCGGTAGTCAGGCCCAGCCAGTGCACGCCGATGCGCGTCGCGCTGTTGTCGTATTCGCCAGATCGCAGTTCGCTGGTGCCGACGCGCTGGGTGTTCGGCAGGCTCCATTGATAGGCGAAGTCCACGGACCATCGGCCACTTTGCCAGCCCGCGCCGGTCGTTACGGAATGTTCCATGATCACGGCGGTGAGCGGCGTCAAGGTGCCGTCCGGAACCGGGCTGCGGCCGTAGCTGTAGCCGCCGCGAAGTTGGAGTGAATCCGTCACGGTCAGTTCGCCGCCGATACGGACCACGACTTGATCCTTCCAGTCCAGCGGCACGAAGTCGTCCATGTCGTCCGAGCCGACCACGCCGTTAAGATCGGTGTTGTTTCCGTTGCGCAGCTTCACGTGCAGGTCATCGAACGCGCCGCTCCAATCGATCCAGTCGAGTTGCGCCGCCAGCCGGAAACGTGGGCACGCCTGCCACGAAACGCCGCCGCTGACCATCTGCGGAAACGCGTTCACGACTTCGGCATCATAGTGGAAGTCCGGCCGCGCGGCACCGAGGCCGATGTTCGCCAGCTGGACGCCGGCATTGCCCGAGGCGTCGCCTTCGCTGTTCACCACGGCGCGCGTTTTGTAGGTGAGACCGAATTGAAGATCCTTTCGCGGGCGCAGCATCACGCCGAACTGCGCGTTCACTCCCCAGCCCGCCGTCTCGAGATCCAGCAGCGTCTTGACGCCGGCCAGCGCGGGTTGCGTCTGGAAAATGTAGGGCGCGTGCAGGCGGTTCTCGTTGTAGATCGCACCGACGGTCGCACCGAAGCTGATCTGCGGTGTGAGATCAATTGCCGCACCGACGCCCGCGCGCAGCACGGTGATTTCCGATTCGTGACGTTGCAGGCCGTAGGAGGTGTTTCCGTCCGCACCACCGGGCGGATCGATGTAGCGCCACTCGGACGCGAGCGCGGCTTCCGGGGCGATGCCGGCGAAAACGCGAGCCGGGCAATTCGCGGCGCGCATGCCGAATGCAATCTCCGGCCAGCCACCGAACGAAGTCTGAAGTGAACTGTGGTTGTCCGCGGCGTTCCGAAATCTGCCGGTGGGAATCGCGGCGACTCCGCCCAGCTCAAGCGAATGACCCTCGAGGCTGGTGAGACCGGCGGGATTGCTGCCGAAGGCGGCGAGCGGTCCCTCGGCCCACGCGACGTCCGCCCCGCCGAGCGCAAGAGCCCGTGCGCCAAAGCCGTCGCGATAAATGCCCGCGGCTTCCGTTGATTGAATCCCGGCGGCAATAAAGGCGGCCGACAATCCGTGGCGAGCGAAGGTCCATTTCGTTTTCATACGATTCAAACGGCTGTCCCGGCAAACGGCTGGCGCAAAAGGGGGAGGCAACGCCCCGTCGCGGGCGGCTACGCCAGCTTCACCGTCTTCTTCGACTTCGCGCTGCGCACGGCGGCATCGACGATCTCCTGGCCGATGCGACTAATCCGGATGCTCACCGGGCCTTGCAGCGACTTGCCTTTGCTCAGGCAGTCCATCAGGTATTGCACCGGATTCTGGTTCGGCGCTTTCGGCGCGGGCGCGGGCAGGCGATGCGGCTCCGGTTTTTTGCGCGTCTGCACGGTCACGTAATCGTCGTAGTCGTAGCTGGAGATGGTGCCTTCCGTGCCGGCGATGATGAAGCCGCAGCGGGGTTGCGGCTGGAGAATCCACGGATCACTGAACGTCCCCCAGCGCGTCTCGAACTTCGACAGGCCATGCGCGTAGCGCGCCACGACGATGCTGTGCTCGTCGACTTCGAGGCCCTTGGGTTCATCGACGGTGGCGGTGACTTCGAGCGGACGGCGTCCGCCCTGATACCAGGTGCCGAGCGTGGTGCCGTAGCCGAGGTAATCGAGCAACGATCCGCCGCCGTGTGCTTTTTTGTAGAACCACGACTTCGGCTTTTCCTTCGCGACTTGTGCGGCGGTCTTCTCGTCCTTGTCGGCGCCGTGCCAGAGCGGGCCGCGGTTGCCGCCGAAGTGCCAGACGTTGATCACGTCGCCGATGTGGCCGGCCTCGACGAGTTCGTTCGCCTTGCGATGTGAACCGACCCATTGCAGCGGCCAATTGATCATCAGCGTCTTGTTCTTCGGCATGGCGGCGACCATGGCGTCGGCTTCCTTGAGCGACGCGGCGAAGGGTTTCTCGACCATGAGATGCACGCCATACGGCGCGACCTTCTTCACCCACTCGCCGTGCTTCGAGGCGGCGGGGCAGAGGATGACGATGTCCGGATTGGTCTTCTCGAGGCACTGGCGGTAGTCCGTGAACGCGCGGTCGCGGGAGACGAGACCTTTGCTGATGGCTTCCTCCATGCGCGTGGGTTGCTCGTCCGAGATGCCGACGATCTCGACGTTGGGATGTTCGTGGGCGTAGCGGAGGAGGTCGCCCATGTGAAAGTGATCGAAGTTAATGCCGGCCAGTTTCCATTTTTTCATACTCAGTGATTGCCGGGCATTTCAGGGAATTGCCGGGCGGAGTCAAGCATGGCGGCGATGAGCGGCTGGTGCCTGTGGTGAAACGAATCGGATCGAAAAGGGGCTTTTCTGCTTGGTTCGGCTGGCTAGTGTGGTCAGCGATGAGTGAAGTCACGCGCATTCTCGACGCGTTGTCGACGGGTCAGCCGGGCTCGACGGAGCAGCTGCTGCCGCTCGTTTACGATGAGTTGCGGCGGCTGGCGACACAGCAGCTTGCCCGAGAGCGGCCTGGTCAGACGTTGCAGGCGACGGCTCTGGTGCATGAAGCGTGGCTGCGATTGCTTGGCGATGACGGCGAACGCTTGTGGAGCAACCGGGCGCATTTCTTCGGTGCGGCGGCGGAGGCGATGCGCCGCATCCTCGTCGAAGCGGCGCGCCGCAAATTGAGCCAGAAACGCGGCAGCGGCGCGGAACGCGTCGATCTCGAGTCGCTTGAGCTCGCCACCGAGGCGGACGACGAAAGCCTGCTGCTCGTTCACGAAGCCCTCGAAAGTCTTGCGGCTCATGATTCTCAGGCGGCGGAGTTGGTGAAGCTCCGGTTCTTTGCCGGACTGGAACAGCGCGAGGCGGCGACGTTGCTCGGCTTGTCGGAACGCAGTGCGGGCCGTCTGTGGGCGTATGCGCGCGCCTGGTTGTTCCGAGAAATCGAGAAATCTCGCGCCGGCTGAAGGAATCCAACTTTGTTGGCCGACGCGCACCGTCGTTTGCGCATGATCCATTTGAAACTCTTTTCACATGTCTCAACCCGTCTCTCGCGAGCGTGAGTTGTTCGAGCTGGCTTTGGATCAACCTGAAGCCCGGCGCGTGGCGTTTCTTCGCGATCAATGTGGCGCGGACGATGCGTTGCTCCGGCGCGTGATGGACTTGCTGGGCGTCTCGGCAGGCAAATTCCTCGGCGGTGTGGCGGGCGAAATGCAGCCCGCTGCGGAACCGGAGGTTCCCCGGCAGATTGGCCGTTACCGTATCATCGAACGGCTCGGTGAAGGCGGATTCGGCGTCGTCTATCTCGCCGAACAATCCGAGCCGGTGCGCCGTCGGGTCGCGTTGAAGGTTCTCAAGCCGGGTGTGGAGTCGCGCCAAGTAATTGCGCGTTTTGAGGCTGAGCGCCAGGTGCTCGCGCTAATGGACCATCCGAATATCGCGCGCGTGTTCGACGCCGGTGCCACGGAGGATGGCAAGCCGTTCTTCGTCATGGAACTCGTCCCCGGGCCGCCGCTCACGCGATTCTGTGATGACGAACGCTATTCGGTGCGCGAGCGATTGCTCCTGTTCTGTGAGGTATGTGATGCCCTGCAGCACGCGCACCAGAAGGGTGTCATTCACCGTGACCTAAAGCCCTCGAACGTCCTCGTTTTCCGCCAGGACCAACGGGTGGTGCCAAAGGTGATCGACTTCGGTGTCGCGAAGGCGACGCAACCGGAATCCGGCACCGCGCCGGGCGTGACACGAGCGTTTGAGCTGCTGGGCACTCCGGCCTACATGAGCCCGGAACAGGCGCGAATGCTCGGTCGCGACGTCGACATCCGCACGGACATCTATTCGCTCGGCGTTCTCTTGCATGAACTCTTGATTGGCCGGACGCCGCTGGATGCCCGCGAGCTCGACGCGTCGGCGCTCGATGTCTGGCGGCGTCGCATCTGCGAGGAGGAACCATTGAGACCGTCCTTGCGTTGGCGATCTCTGCCGATCCTGGAGCAGAACGAATCGTCATCGTGCCGGCGAACCACGACGGTGCTGCTTGGCCGTCAATTGACGGGGGATCTCGACTGGATTGTACTCCGCTGTCTCGAAAAGGATCGCGAGCGACGTTATCCCTCCGCAGCGGCGCTGGCGGCGGACATCCGGCGGCATCTGGCGGATGAACCGGTCGAGGCCGCGGCACCTGGCGCACTCTATCGGGTCCGAAAATTCCTGCGTCGCCACCGGCTGGCGGTCGGCGCTGCGGCGATTGTCCTGATTGCCATGACAGCCGCGACGGTGCTCAGTGTTTCGCTGGCATGGCGCGCAACGATGGCGGAGCGCACTGCCGAGCAATTGCTGGAGAACGAGCAGCGCCAGCGCGTGGAGCTCGAACGGTTGCGCCGGCTCGCGGATGACGAGGCGGCCACGGCGCGGGCGGTGACGCGTTTTCTCAACGAGGATCTGCTGGGCGTCGCTGATCCTGGACGTGAACCGGAGCGCGAGCTGACGTTGCGATCCGTTCTGGACCGCGCTTCGCGCCAACTTGAAGACGGGTTGACCAACAACCCCGCGGTGGCGGCGGCGATTCATGAGACGCTTGGTCGCGCCTACCAGAATCTCGCCGCACATGAATCAGCGGCCCGTCACTACGAATCGGCGCGCGGGCTGTTCGCTCGGTTGCATGGTCCCAGCGCGCCGGACGCGATTCGGACAGCGGTGGAAGCAGCGTTCTCGCGTCACCGCGCCGGCGACTCGTTGAAGGCTCTGGCGGATCTGGAGGCGACGACTGCCATGGCCCGTGCGCGACTTGGACGCAAGCATCCGATGTCGATTCACGCGGGCCAGCGACTGGCGTGGACCTATTACAACTTCGGCCGCATTGCGGACTGGGAACGGGAGGCGGAGGAAACGTTCAGCGATATGAACGGCGTCGAAGGCGTCTCCGATGCCGATGTGCTCGGCGTGATGTATCTCGTCGGGCGCAAGCGTGGCACGGTGCGCGGCGGCGTGTTCGAGGAGGGCGAAAAGGTTCTGCTGCGGATACTGGATCTCATGCACGAACGGCGCGGCGCGGATCACCCTCTCACGATTCGGGCGCGGGCGTTCCTTGCGGTTTATTACTACGACCATTGGCGCAACGTGGACCGGGCGGAAGCGATGTTCCGCGACGTGTACGACTGGCAGCGTCGCGTGCTCGGCGAAACGCACGAGCAGACTTTGGTGAACGCGCGCAATCTCGGATTGCTTTACGGGCGGGCGGGGCGGATTCCCGAGGCGCTGCGCATGCACTTTCACGTGCTTTCCATCCTCCCCGGCGATTCAGCAACATTGAATACCCTGCATTCGTTGAGCGAAACCACCGGGCTGACGGCTGGATTGCAGGCGGTCGGAGATTTGAGGTGGCGCGGAACTTCGCTGGAACCTGCGGCGACATGGACCGCGCTGGAGTTTAACGACGCGGAATGGCCGACGACCATGGGCCAGGGAACTGCGGCGGCTTGGTGGCGCGCGGAGTTTAATCTTGGCCAGGTTCCGTCGGACCCGCTGGTGGTTAATCTCCGCGGGGCGAAGCGATGTCAGGTTTGGTTTAATGGAGTGCCGCTGGCGGGGGAGGTCGGGGGAGTCCGCGGCGGTCAGCAATGGGTGGTTTCGACTCGCGACGCCACCCGCGCCCTGCGTCCCGGTCGCAACGTCCTGGCGATCCGAATCGTTGAGATGGCCGATGACGCGGCATTTGGCGCATCGTTGTTTTTCTTTCCGGCGGTCGATGCGGCGATGCCGAGTCTTCGTTGAAGGTGGTTTGAAAAATTTCTGGCCGACGGTGGCGGCCGTTTGCGCATGTCCTCGGTGAAGCGATCGTGTCTGCCTCGTGCTGCGTGAGTGACGCAGCGGGCGTTCGCGACCGGTGAAAACGAAAACGACATGATGAGCCGATATCGCCACCAACTGCCGCAACTGGCCGACCGTCTGTTTCTCACCGATGGTGGGCTTGAAACTACCTTGGTCTTTCACGAGGGCATTACGCTGCCGCACTTCGCCGCGTTCGATTTGCTGAAGGACGCCGCGGGCATCGCGACGTTGAGTCGCTATTTCACGCGCTACGTGGAACTCGCCCGGGCGCGAGGGGTCGGCATTGTGTTGGAGAGCCCGACATGGCGTGCCAATCCCGATTGGGCCGCGAAGCTTGGCTACGATGCTGTTGCGTTGGCGGAGGCGAATCGCCAAGGCATCGAGTTGCTGGAGAAAGTGCGCGCCAGTGTGGGGGACGATGGAGCGCCCATTGTGATCAGCGGAAACCTCGGACCACGCGGTGACGGATATCGAGCGGAAGCGCGCATGAGTGTGCGGGAGGCGTGCGATTACCACGCACCGCAGGTTGATGTCTTTGCGACAACGAATGCCGACATGGTCGCCGCGTTCACCATAAATTATGTGGAGGAGGCCATTGGGATTGCCCTGGCGGCGCGCGCCGTGGACATGCCGGTGGCGATCTCGTTCACACTCGAATTGGATGGCCGGCTGCCGTCCGGTCAGACTCTGGCTGACGCCATTGAGCAAACCGATCGCGCGACGCGTGCGTGGCCGGCGTATTACATGATCAACTGTGCGCACCCGACGCATTTCGCCTCCGTGCTGGAGCGTGCGGGCGGCTGGCGGGAGCGGATTCGCGGCATTCGCGCCAATGCCTCGAAGCGCAGTCACGCGGAACTTGATTCCAGCCCGGACCTCGACATCGGAAATCCGGTCGAGCTGGCCGAAGAGTATCGCGCGCTGCGTCAGTTGCTGCCGCGCCTGAATGTCGTGGGCGGATGCTGCGGCACGGATCATCGCCATGTCGAAGCGGTCTGCCACGCGTGTTTGGCGGTGGATGCGCTGCCGGCTTCCGTTTGAAATTTTCTCCTGAACCATTGAATCGACCTACCACTATGAAACGAATCCTCTCCATCGCATTGTTAACGGCCAGCCTCGCTGGCGGTCTGCAGGCCACCGAGAAACTGCCTGGACCGATCTTCAACCAGCTCGGAGATCTCGAGCATCCGGTGACCACGTCGTCGAAGTCTGCGCAGCGCTACTTCAATCAAGGCATACGCCTGCTCTTCGGCTTTAATCACAAGGAGGCCATCCGCTCATTCCGTTCCGCGGCGCATCTCGATCCGAATTGCGCGATGGCGCACTGGGGCGTGGCTTATGGATTCGGACCGCACGTGAACCGTCCGATGGACGCGAATGACACGGCGCAGGCGTGGACCGCGTTGCAGCGCGCCGTGGCAAACAAAGCGAACGCTTCCGCCAAAGAACGCGCCTACATCGAAGCGCTGACCAAACGCTATCAGGCGCAGCACCAAGATGACCGGCTCGCGCTCGACCAGGCTTTTGCCGCGGCGATGCGGGACTTGGTCCAGCAGTATCCGGATGATCTTGATGCGCAGGTGATCTTTGCGGAGTCGCTGATGAACACCATGCCGTGGGACTACTGGACGCGTGACCGGACGCCGAAGCCGGAGACCGAGGAGGTGCTGGGAGCGTTGCGATACGTGATGGCGCGCAACCCGAATCATCCCGGCGCGAATCACTTCTACATTCACGCTGTCGAGGCCGGGCCAAGTCCCGAGCTCGGCATTCCGGCCGCCGATCGGCTGCTGCGCCATGCGCCGGCCGCCGGGCACCTCGTCCACATGCCTGCACACATCTACATGCGCGTCGGCCAGTACCAAGACGCCGTGGTGGCAAACGAACTCGCGGTGAAGTCTGATCGCGATTACATCAAAAGCTGCCGGGCGCAAGGCTTCTATCCCGGTGTGTATTATCCGCACAACATCCACTTCCTCTGGTGGGCGCAGCTCTTTGAGGGCCGAAGCAAGGACGCGTTGCGCACCGCGAATCAGGCGGCCGTGTACGCGGTGGAGAACTACTGTGGGCCGAAGAAGGTTCTCGAAGCACCGCGCCTCCGCCATTTGCCATGGCTCACGCTGGCGCGCTTCGGCAAGTGGGATGAGATTCTCGCCATCGCGCAGCCTCCGAATACGAATGATTTCCTCGTGGACCGCGCGGTCTGGCATTTCACCCGCGGGCTTGCCTTCGCTGCGAAGGGCGATGCGTCGTCGGCAGAACGCGAACAGCTTGCTCTGGGTGCCATTGCGGCGAGTGACGAGGTCAGGCGGCTCAGCAGTCCGGCGTTTCCGGTCGCTGACACGCTTGCAGTCTCGGCGGAGTGGCTGGCTGGCAAGGTGGCGGGCTCGAAGCGTGATTTTGCGAAGATGATCGAATGCTTCGAGCGGGCGGCGGCGAAGGAGGACGCGATTCCCTACATGGAGCCGTCCTACTGGCCTCTGCCGGTGCGGCCATCGCTCGGCGCTGCGTTGCTGGCGGCCGGTGAAGGAAAGAAGGCAGAAAAGATCTTCCGCGAAGATTTGAAACGCTGGCCGCGCAACGCCTGGAGCTTGTTTGGCCTGGAGCAATCCCTTCGACGTCAGGGAAAGGTGGAGAGCGCCGAGCTGGTGCGGCGTGAGTTTAATGCCGCGTGGCAGCGCGCGGATGTGACGATGGACTTGAGCTGGTTCTAGTTCGCTGGCTGACCGGCGGTGGAGCAGGGTGCAGGCTCTACCGCCGGTTCTTGCGTGAACTGGAAAACTGTTTGACCCAACGGCGGCTCAACCTATCGTCGCGGATATGGATCACTCGCCTGGATTTTTGAAAGTCGTCAACGAAGTCCGCCCACGCATCAAGGAAATCACCCTCGACGCAGCTCGTGCCCGGCTCGCGCAGAATCCGAACGCCATCTTGATCGATGTTCGCGAGGACAGCGAATGGGCTGCTGGTCACGCCGCCGAAGCGAAGCATCTTGGCAAGGGCGTTTTGGAGCGCGACATCGAGAAACAGTATCCCGATAAAAACGCCGAGATCATCATGTATTGCGGCGGCGGTTTTCGTTCCGCGCTCACCTGCGATGTCGCCCAGCGCATGGGCTATAAGAATGTTTCGTCTCTCATCGGTGGCTACAAGGCGATGGTCCAGGCAGGTTGGCCGATGACGAAGTAAGTCTAGGACGTCGCGCGCGGCATTCACTTTATGAAAGCGTTTCTTTGCTGGTTGGGAATTGCCGTCCTGCCAATGGTGGCGATGGCTCAGGCGAAACTCGGTGAGGCGGCGACAATCGAGTCCGTGCAGGTGAAAGGCGACGCGGTGCCCGGTGGTCGCGTCACTGCGGTAGTGAAAGTGAAACTCGCGAAGGGTTATCACGTTCATTCAAACAAACCGTCTCAACCTGAGTTCATCCCCACCGTGATCAAGATCGGCACCGTGGCGGGGGTGAAGGCGGGTAACATCTCGTATCCGGAAGGAATATCCGAGCGGGTGAAGGGTTTGGAGAAGCCACTTTCGGTATTCGAGGAGCATTTCGAGATCTCCTTTCCGCTGGGACTGAGCGCGGCGGTTAAAATTCCTACTTCCGTTCCAGCGACGCTAAGCTACCAAGCCTGCCAGGGCGCGATCTGCTACAAGCCGCAGGATTTGAAGTTCGAGATCCCGCTGGCTGCTCCGAAGTAAAACGCGCGGGGCGAAACTCTTCGTGAAATGTTCCCTCAACCTCCGCCACTGCCGTCGCAGAAGAATCTCCGGATGGCCACGGCGTTGAATGTGTTTCTGCCGGGGGCAGGTCTGGTTTACTTGGGCGAGCGTCGCGCGGGGACGCTGCTGGCGGGGCTGTTCCTCGGTTGTTTCGTCGCCGTCATGGGCATCTTCCTTGTGGGCTACATTCGCTATCTCATGCTGGCGCTCGATCCTCAAATCCTCGAAGGCAACAAGCTGGAGGAAGCCGGCGCCGGCTTTCATCAATCATGGCTCATTGCCCTCGCGCTGGCAGGCGGTGTTGTTTACCTCGTCTCCACGGTTCTTTTCGCCCGGGCGAAGAGGCGGTTGGCCAGTGCCCGCCCCGACAGCGCTTCCGGCGTCCCGCTCACCTGAACCGTTTCGCGCTGAATTTCGTTCGCATCCTGAATGCGAGCTTTGCTAGCGTGCGCGCTTTGAACGAAATGCCTGACAACTCGACGGATTCCGCGCCGGCCAGCGGCGCAACAGTGAACAATTCCGTGCTCACGCAACGCCTGCGCGCCGCGCTGGAGCTGCTGGAAACCGCCGCGGCCAACCGCACCGTGATCGCGGACCTGACCGAGGACGAACGGCGCCGGCTCGTGAACGCCGCCGGGGATATTTTCTGCCCGGACGTGAGCGAACGTCGACGCGTCGTGAAGGCCAGAGTGCGTCAGCGCAAGGCGGAGAAGAAACTCGCCGACGACCAGAAGCTGCACCAGACGGGGATTCGCGAGCTGCGTCGCAAGCCAGTCTTCACCACGCCGAATTTTTTTCCGCCGGTGGAGAACGAACCGCAGGATGTGTCGCAGGACCCGGATTTTCGCGAGGCGATCGAGCCGCAGAACTGTTACGTCTGCAAAAAGGACTATTCGCAGATTCACCATTTCTACGATCAGCTCTGTCCGATTTGTGCGGAGCTGAACTGGCGCAAGCGAAGCGAGCTGGCGGATTTGCGCGGTCGCGTCGCGCTGCTCACGGGTGGCCGGGTGAAGATTGGTTACCAGGCGGGCATCAAGCTCCTGCGGGCCGGCGCACAGCTGATCGTGACGACTCGCTTCCCGCGCGACTCGGCGGTGCGTTACGCAGCGGAGCCGGACTTTAAGGAATGGGGACATCGGCTCGAGATCTTCGGGCTCGATCTCCGGCACACGCCGAGCGTGGAGGCCTTCTGCCAGCACATGGTGCGGAAGTATTCGCGCCTCGACTTCATCATCAACAACGCGTGCCAGACGGTGCGGCGTCCGCCGGATTTCTACGTGCACATGATGGAGCGGGAGAATGGTTCCTTTCATGATCTCCCGGCGGAGTCGGCGAAGCTGCTCGGCGAATACGAAGGTCTGCGCGGCTACCACATGTTGCCGGAGGCGGACGCCGCGCTCGTGCAGAAGCGCATGTCCGAAGTCGCCGGGCTCACTCACGCCGCGGAGCTTTCCCAGGTCCCGTTGCTTCCGGAGGAACTCGCCGCGCAACAAGCGCTCTTTCCACAGGGGCAGCTCGATCAGGATTTGCAGCAGATCGATCTGCGTGAGCACAACTCGTGGCGCATGCGCATGCACGAGGTGCCTGCCGTGGAGTTACTCGAAGTGCAGCTGGTGAACGCCGTGGCACCGTTCATCCTCAACGCACGGCTGAAGCCGCTGATGATGCGTACGCCGGAACGCGACAAGCACATCGTCAATGTCTCGGCGGTGGAAGGGCAGTTCTACCGGAAGTTCAAGACCACGCGCCATCCGCACACGAACATGGCGAAGGCGGCGTTGAACATGATGACGCGCACCGCGGCGGCGGATTACCACGCGGACGGCATTCACATGAACGCGGTGGACACGGGCTGGGTGACGGACGAAGACCCGGTGCAAATCGCCGAGCGCAAGGTGAAGGAGCATCGCTTCCATCCGCCGCTCGATATCGTCGATGGTGCGGCGCGCATCGTGGATCCCATCATCGCCGGCATCAACACGGGCGAGCACATTTGGGGCAAGTTCCTCAAGGACTACAAGGTCACGGATTGGTGAGCGGCTCCGTTGTGCGGTTCGTTTGAGTTCCGTCGGGAAAGAAGGACTTCAGTCCAATTGTCCCGGTTTCTGGAGGAGTTCGCCCACTCGTTGCAAGAGCTCTTCCACGACGAACGGTTTCTCAAATGCGTGAAGTGCGCCGGCTTGTCTGGCGATCGAGAGGTGAAATTCCGGCGTCCAGTTGCCGCCGCCGGAAATGGCAATCACCGGAAGTTGGGGCTGCGTCCTGTGAAGAGTCAGCGCAAGCTCAATGCCTTCGGACTCGGGCATGATGATGTCGGTGATCACGAGGTCGACTGACGTTTCCTTCAGCCGGTCGAGGGCGTGTTTGCCATTGCCGGCCTCGACGACCGCGTAACCTTCGCGCTCCAATGCACGGCGCAAGGCCGTTCTCAAACCATCGTCGTCGTCGACCAGCAATATGCGGGCGATGCTCATGTTGTAGGAGGTTTGGCGGGCAGCACATGGCCGAGTGACTCGCTGAAGTCTTGCATCGTGTTCGGCTTCTGCAGGAGGCGCGTGATCCCTGCGTTCCGGGCTTTCTCCGTGACTTCTTCTGTCAAATAACCCGAGCTCAGAATGATGGGAATGGCGGGGGAGATCCGACGGATGCCACGGGCGAAATCAATGCCCGACATCCCCGGCATGTGGAGATCGGTGATAACGACGTCGAAGCGGGTCGGATTGGCTGCGAACATTTCCAGCGTGGCGAGCGGGTTGGTGAATCCCTCTGCCTGATAACCGAGGCGCCGGAGCATCCGCACGCCGAGATTGGACAGAAGCGATTCGTCGTCGAGATACAAGATGCGCTGGCCGTTGCCCGCGCGGACATTTCGCCAGTCCGCGTCGGGCGTTTCCATTTCGCCTTCGACGGCGGGAAAGTAGAGTTGGAAGCTTGTTCCCTGGCCCGGTTGGCTGGTCACGCGGATTACTCCATCATGCCCTTGCATGATGCCATGCACGACGGAGAGCCCGAGGCCGGTGCCGCGGCCCGGTTCCTTGGTGGTGAAAAATGGTTCGAAGATGCGTTCCAGGATCGCGGTATCCATTCCGTGTCCGTTGTCGTTGATGCACAGACAGGCGTAGCTGCCTCGACGCAGTTTCGGCAACACAGAGCAGTCATCACGTTCCACCAGCATCCCGCGCAGGTGGATTTCGATCCTGCCGTTCACCTTTCCGATCGCGTGCCAGGCGTTCGTGCAGAGATTGAGAAGGACTTGGTGAATCTGGGTGCCATCGGCGAATACGTTCGGGACATCGGGCGCGATGGTTTTGAGGATCTCGACCTCCGCTGGAATCGTCGCTCGCAGCAGTCGGACGACTTCCTCAATAATCGGTGACAGCGGAATGATCTGCCGCACCTGCGGCTGCTGCCGGCTGAAGGTCAGAATCTGGCGCACGAGATCTTTGGCGCGATTGCTGGCCTGCTCGATTTCTCCGATGCTTTGCGCCGCGGGATGAGCGGAGTCGATGTCCAGTCTCAGGAGGTGGACGTTTCCGATGATGGCGCCGAGGATATTGTTGAAGTCGTGCGCGATGCCTCCGGAAAGAGTCCCCAACGCCTCCATCTTCTGGGCCTGCCGGAGTTGCGCCTCCAGCAACCGTTGCTCCGTGATGTCCGCCGCGACGCCCGCGATGCGATATACGACGCCCGCAGCGTCGTGAACGGGAAAAGCGCGGTCGCGAATCCATCGCACGGTGCCATCGGGACGGACGATTCGGTAGGTCGCATCGTATTGCCCGGCAGGCTGCTTGGAGAGGGCGTCATCATGAACGTGCTGCCGGTCGTCTGGGTGAATGGAGTCCAGCCAGCTTTCCGGCCGCTCATAAATGCTGTCGCAGGTGCGGCCCCAAATCTGTTCGTAAGCCGGGCTGACGTATAGCATGTGCTGTTTCGCGGGATCGGTGATCCAGAAGACTTCCGCGATGTTTTCAGCGAGCTGCCGGAAGCGTTCCTCGCTCTCGCGCAGGTTCTGCCCGGCTCGCCGCTCATCTTCGAGGACGCTTAGCAGAGCGTGACGCGTCCGTTGCGCGAGCTTCAGCAGTCGCTCGGCTTCGTCCTTGTTGGCCGACAGTTTTTCGTTCTGAAGATGCAGCTGGTTTTCGGCGTTTCGGCGTTCCGTTATCTCACCTGCCGCGGCAATCGCATGGCGACGCAGTTCCAGTTGGGCGACGACGTGTCGGCTGAGGGCGCGCAAGGCGGCCAGTTGGTCGGGGTTCAACGTTCGCGGCTGGCGATCCATCACGCACAACGCTCCCAGCGCGTGGCCATCGGCTGTTACCAGCGGCGCGCCGGCGTAGAAGCGGATGTGCGGCTCCTCGGTCACGAGGGGATTGTTGACGAAACGCTCGTCGCCGCGGGCATCGTGGACTTCCATCACGTCGTCGCGATGGAGAATGGCGTGAGAGCAGAAGGCAATTTCCCGCGACGTTCCAGAGAGGCTGGTCCCGATTTTCGATTTGAACCACTGACGCGTTTCGTCCACGAGCGAAACCAGCGCGATCGGAGTCTGGCAGATCGCGGCGGCGATCAGGGTGAGGTCGTCGAAAGATTGTTCTGGCGGCGTGTCGAGCACGTTGAATCGGCGAAGCGCTTCAAGCCGGTCGGGCTCTTCGGGGGGAAGCGGCGTTTTCATGACGATTTGATGCTGGTGTAGCGCGGCGGCTGATTCTGCTGGGCGAGCAGTTCGTTGACCTCGCGTTTCAGTTCCAGGATGCGGTCCTCGCGGCCGAGGGTGGCCTCGTGCCAGCGACGTAGCTCGTGCAGTTGTTCCAGGATCTCGTCGTCCGCTCGTTTGCCTGCATCCCGCAGGCGCTTTTGCGCCAGCGCCTGGTTAATCGAGTTTCCCAAGCGTACGATTCTGTCCTTGAGCAAATAGTCTGACGCGCCGTGTTTCATGGCTTCGACGGCGGTGTCCTCGCCCACTGTTCCGGAGATCAGGATGAATGGAATGTCCAGCCCGCGTTCGCGCAGGAGCTTCACCGCCTGCAATCCGCTGAACTGGGGCATGGAGTAGTCGGAAAGGATGACGTCGGGGCGATTCTCAATCTCCGCCAGGTAATCCGGCTCGGTGTCCACGCGCTTCCACTCCGGGGCGAATCCGGCCCGGCGCAACTCGGCCAGGAGCAGGTCCGCGTCGTCTGGCGAATCTTCGACCAGCAACAGCTTGATGGGCTTGGCCATAAGTCAGAGTTTGGGCGTCTGATTGAGCTCGAGCCAGTATTGCCCCATCAACCGGATCGTCTTGGCGAATTGGTCGAAGTCCATCGGCTTTACGATGTAGCTGTTCACTCCACACCGGTAACTCTCGATTAAGTCGCGTTCCTCGTTGGAGGAGCTCAAGGCAACGACTGGGATGGACTGGGTGGTGGGGTCCGATTTCAAACGTCGCAGCACCTCCAGCCCTCCCACCTTCGGCATTTTCATGTCGAGGAAGATGACCTTGGGCTGGTTGCCGTTGTTGCGAGTCGCGTAGTCGCCAGTGCAGAAGATGTAATCCAGCGCCTCCTTGCCATCGGCGACCACGTGGAGGCGGGCCGTGAGGTTGGCTTTGTTGAACGTGCGGACCAGGAACGCCACGTCGTCGGGGCTGTCCTCGACCAGCAAGATTTCGACTGCCTCGTTAGACATGGTTGTTCTCGCCTTCCAGGGTAAAGTGGAAAGTGGCGCCCTTTTCCGGCTCGGCCACCGCCCAGATGCGGCCGCCGTGTCGATGAATGATGCGACGCACGATCGCCAGACCCACGCCCGTGCCTTCGAATTGTTCCGCCCGGTGCAGACGCTGGAACACGCCGAAGAGATTGTGCGCGTACTTCATTTCGAACCCGGCGCCGTTGTCCTTGATGGAGTAGACGCAGTGCCCGTTTTCTTCGCCGGACCCGATCTCGATGATCGCCGGGTCCCGCCGCCGCGAGTATTTCAAGGCATTTGAAATCAGGTTCATGAAAACTTGGTGGAGCAGGGTTGCGTCCGCCTGGCAGGCGGGCAGGTTGCCAACGGTGATTTTCACGTTCCGTCCTTCGGTCTCGCTCTGCAGCTCCTCCAGCACACGGTTTACCACCGCCCCCGGCGAGATTTTGCTCTTGTTCAGCGGCTGCCGGCTCAACCGCGAGAAGGCCAGCAGGCCGTCGATGAGCAGTCCCATCTTCATCGCGTTGACGTGGATGCGCTCCAGCAGCCGGCTGGCTTCCGGAGGAAGCTCCGCGCCGAAATCCTCCTGCAACATCCGCGCGAAGCCGCCCATGGCTCGCAATGGCGCGCGGAGATCGTGAGAGATGGAGTAGGAGAAAGCTTCCAGCTCGGCTGTCCTTTCGGCCACGCGCTGTTCCAGTTGGGCGTTTAGCTGGAGAACCTTTTCCTCCGCTTTCTTGCGTTCCGTGATGTCCGCGCGGATGGCGACGTACTGTCGCGGTTTGCCGTCATCGTTGAGGAAGGGGACGATCGTGGTATCCACCCAGTAGAACGATCCGTCCTTGGCCCTGTTCTTGATTTCGCCCTTCCAAACTTTGCCGCGGCCAATGGTAGACCACAAACCCTGGATGAATTCCTTCGGGTGATGGGCGGAATTGATGACGCGATGATCCTGCCCAATCAGTTCGCTGCGTGAGTATTTGGAGATCGCGCAAAACTTGTCGTTCACATAAGTGATCTTCCCCTGAGGATCGGTGATGGCCACGATCGCGTGCTCGTCCAACGCAGCCTTCAGATCGTTGATTTCCTTGAACGAGGCCCGGAGCTGGTCTTCTGTGCGCTTGCGCTCGGTGATGTCGGCGCGGATGGCGACGTACTGTCGCGGTTTGCCGTCATCGTTGAGGAAGGGGACGATCGTGGTATCCACCCAGTAGAACGATCCGTCCTTGGCCCTGTTCTTGATTTCGCCCTTCCAAACTTTGCCGCGCCCAATGGTAGACCACAGATCCTGGATGAACTCCTTCGGGTGGTGACCGGAATTGATGACGCGATGGTCCTGCCCGATGAGTTCGTCGCGCGGATACTGCGAGATCGCGCAGAACTTGTCGTTCACGTAGGTGATCCTCCCCCGCGGATCGGTGATGGCGACGATGGCATGCTCGTCCAAGGCGGCCTTGAGGTCGCCGATCTCCTTGAGCGAGGCTTTCAACTGTTGTTCGGGTTGCATAGGCTGTTCGCTTTCCACTTCCCGCTCGCTGACCGATTTGGATGCCTAGACTGAAATCAACTGGTTGGGTTTTCGCGACCGTCGCGGAGTGGAGCCTCGGATGTTTCCAGCAACGCCCAGCCGAGATTCAGCCTGCGCGTCGCTTGACTCAAGCCGTGGAAATCCACTGGCTTGACGATGTAGGTATGCGCTCCAGCCCGCTCGCACTCAGTGAGTTTCTGGTCGTCGGTGGACGCGGTCAGTACGGCCACGGGAATGGACCGCGTCCGTTCGTCGGTCTTGATACGGCGCAACACTTCCAGTCCGCCAATCTTGGGTAGTTCCAAATCCAAGAGCACCAAATGAGGACGATCTTCAATGCGTCGGCCGGTGAAGTGCCCGGTGCAAAAGAGGTAATCCAGAGCTTCAGCGCCATCGCCGACGATTTGGACCGGATTCGTCAGCTTCGCCTTCTTGAAGGCCTGCAAGGTCAGGTCTACATCGTCGGGGTTGTCCTCCACGAGCAGAATCTCACCGAGCTGGTTGCTGCTGAGCAGGAGGGTGGCAATGGAGACCTGAAGCGCGCGGGCCAGCTTATCTATGCTCTTCAACGTGAGGTTGCGCGCCCCGCCTTCGATCCCCGCGATATAAGTCCGGTGCAGGTTGGCGCGTTCGGCCAATTCCTCCTGGGAAATGCCCAAATTAAACCGGAACCGTCTGACTGATGCACCAAATCGCTCGGCGATATTCCTTTGTTCCATACTCACTAAACAAACAGCGTAGTGCGCGTCGGTCGACATGCAATAGACTACAAGTAACATTCGGCGGGGATCGCCCCGGACGTCGTGCCACCAACTTTAGCTGAATGATTCGTCCCGGACCTCTAATGAGTGGTCTTTGAGGCAGGTATCGCCTGCTTGGGGAGCGGGATTTTTCATCGCGTGATCCGGATGCGCATGGTATCAGCCATTCCCAGCGATGATCTCCCTCCACCAACTGACCAAACGCTTTGGTTCCCAGACGGCTGTCGATTCGTTGTCGTTCGAAATTCCCGGCGGACAGATCGTTGGGTTCCTCGGGCCGAACGGCGCCGGCAAATCCACGACGTTGAAGATGCTCACGGGCATGATCGGGCCAACCGACGGCACGGCAACGATTTGTGGTCTCGATCTGCGACGCGACACGCTGGAGGTGAAACGCAAGATCGGCTTCGTGCCGGAGTCCGGAGCGGTCTTCGAATCGCTGACCGGGCTCGAGTACCTCGAAATGGTTGCGGCGCTTTACGCGATCCCCTCCGAATCCGCCCGCGAACGCATCCGGCAATTCATCGCCTTCTTCGATCTTAGTTTCGAAACGCTGACGGACAAGCTGCTCGGTGCGTATTCGAAAGGCATGCGGCGCAAGGTCGTCATTACCGCTGCACTCCTGCACAACCCGCCGGTCGTCTTCTTCGATGAGCCGCTGGACGGGCTCGACGCTAATGCCGCGGTGGGATTCAAGACGCTCATTCAAACGCTCGCGCGCGAAGGCAAGACCATCGTCTACAGCTCGCACATCCTCGACGTCGTCGAGCGCGTGTGCGATCGCGTCATCATCATCGACAAGGGTCGGATGCTCGTCGATGGCAAGCCCGATGAACTCGTCGCCTCGCACCAATCCGGAACACTCGAAAGGCTCTTCACCCAGCTCACCGGCGGCTCGGAGCTGGAGCGTCGCGCCGAGGATTTCGCCAAAACCTTCCGGTCATGAGCGAATCGCCTGTCGTGCCACCGCCGCTGCCTCCTGCGTCGCCCCCGCCGTCGCCGGAGCAAACGCTGCGACGCCTCTTCCTTACCCTGTTCCTGCGGGGCAGGGGAGCGCGCGGATTGAAGAAGGAGAAGGCGCCGAAATCCGTCGGCTCCAAGCTGGCCACCACGCTGGTTTTGTACGCGTTGTTCGGTTGCCTGGCGCTGACGTTCCTAGGACAGCCCTTGTTTGCGCTGTCTGCTTATCTGCACGCGATGACGCTGATGTTTGTCGGTATGTTCGTCGCGTCGTCCTCGGGCGAAGTTCTCTTCAACAAAGAGGAGGCGGACATCTTGATGCATCGCCCCGTGACGCCCCGCAGTCTGCTCTGGGCGAAGATCGGCGTGCTGGTGCAAGTGTCCCTCTGGCTCGCCTGCGCCTTCAATCTGGCGGGCATCATCGCAGGATCACTGATGCGGGACGGTGGCCTGATGTTCGTCGTGGCGCACCTGTTCTCCACGGTGCTGCTGGCGTTGTTCTGCACTGGTTCTGTGGTGCTCGTTTATCAGCTCTGCCTGCGCTGGTTCGGTCGCGAACGGCTGGATGCCTTGATGACCACTGCGCAGGTGGTGATGGCCATTGGCATGGTGATGGCCGGTCAACTGGTGCCGCAGGTGATGATGCGACTGCGCGGTCAGCTGGCCATCAGCCCGGAGACGTGGTGGGTATGGGCGTTGCCGCCGGCGTGGTTTGCGGGATTCGATATCGCCTTCATGGGACGAAGTTCCGGCATCGCTTGGGCGCTCGCGGCGACTGGCGTCGTGGCGACGGCACTGGTCTTGTGGACGGCATTCGGGCGACTGGCCAATGACTACGGTGCCGGCCTCCAGCGGCTCAACGAAATGTCCGGCCCTCCCGAACGTCCGCGCGCGAATCGCCGCTGGCTCGATCGGTTGAGCCAGATGCCGCCGCTCAGCTGGTGGCTGAAGGACTCCGTTTCCCGCGCCACATTCGTCCTCGTGGCCGCTTATCTCGTCCGGGATCGCGATGTGAAACTGCGCGTGTATCCCGGGCTCGCTCCGATGCTGGTCATGCCGTTGATATTCTTGGTTCGCGGGACAAAAGGAGACGCGGGAAGCTTCGGAGCGGCGTTTTCGGGAACCTACATCGGGCTCGTGCCGTTGCTTGGGATCAGCCTGCTCCAATACTCGCAACAATGGCAGGCAGCCGACGTCTTTCGCACCGCGCCTCTGCCGGGCCCCGCGCCGCTCAATCGCGGGCTGCGTCGCGCCGTGCTGCTGTTGCTCACCGTGCCGGTCATGTTGCTCTACGCGACGCTGACCTGGGTGGCGAGCGGTTCGTTCTCCCACCTTGCGCTATTGCTGCCCGGCGTGATTGCGATGCCGCTTTGCCTCATTGTTCCCTGCTTGAACGGCACGGCCATTCCCTTCAGTCAGCCGGCTGACGAAGCGAAGTCAGCGGGACGCGGCTTGCACATGATCCTGTTTCTCGTCGCGGCGGCCGCGCTGACGGGGCTCTCCATCTGGGCTTGGTCGGGTGGATGGTTTGTGCTGTTCCTCGTCGGCGAAACCGTCGCGGTGGCCGCGCTCTACCTGGTATTCCGCGCTGCCGCGGGACGTGCGAAGTGGTCGCCGATGGACTGACCTGATGCGCGCGGATGACGTTGAGAAGCGTCCGCTTACTTTTTGCTGTTCTGCACGATCTGCGTGAGGCGATCGCCTTCGATGTCCGTCTTGATCTGCACCCACACCGGGAAATGATCCGAGAGCTGGTAAGTCGATTGTTCGCGGGTGAAATTCGCGCCGGGGAACAGCGCCTTGAGCAACGCGTCACCTTCGCCCAGGAAATCCATCACCCCGCCGCCGTTGCTGAATCGCTTCTCGTGCGTTGGCAGATGCAGAATCTGATCGTAGCGCGCGTCCTTGCCGAGATTGCTGCCGCCCACCACCAGGTCGCCTGATTTCAATTCCCGCAGCACTTCGGGAATCATCAGACCGCAGCTCGTCAGTGCGTTGAAGAGTTTGTCGCCGATCTTCGGGATGTTGAAATCGCCCATCACGATCAGGTCCGTGTCTTCCAGCGCCTTCGCGTCCGTCCGTTTCTTGATCCAATCGGCCAGCATCTGCAACTCGGCCTGCCGACCCTTCGCGCTGTCGCCCCAGCGCGTGTGCGTGGCCAGCGCGAGGAAGTCGAAGTTGCCCGCGCGGAACGAGCAGAGATACGGCGCGCGCCAGAACGATTGCTTGGCGAGATACTCGGTCGCCTGCTTCTCGCGCGGCGCATCCACCTCGGCGGCGAGCCCGTTGAACGTCACGGCGCGTTTGTCATAGAGGAACCCGGTGCGCTCGGCGTTGCCGCCGTCGTCATCGATCCAGTCCGAGTAAACGACATCCCAGCTCGGCCCGAGATACCGCAACGCCCGTTCGAGATCCGTCAGGTCATCGCGCAACTCGACGAGCGCGATGAGATCGAACTGGCCGAGAATCTCCGCGATGTAATGGATGGCGGCGTCGGTGCGCGATTTCTTGCCGAACTCGCGAATGTTCCAGATCGCCACGTTAATCGACTCGTCGAGTTTCGAGGCGGGAATCTTCGCGGCGCGAATCCGTTTCTTGAGAGCCAGCAGGCCCTTCGCGATTTCTGGAGTGACCGGTCCATGGTGCATGGCGAGTTCGTAGCGATCGGCGCCGGGCCGGTCAATGGTTGAATCTCCCAGCAGTCCTGTCTTCAGCACAAAGTGCCGAATTGATTGCTATCGCGGAGTGCCCGATCCGCCGCCGTGTGCATCCATGCCCATGATCGAGAAGATGCGGTCCCGGGCCTCGAGATAGCCTGGTGAATCAAGGTCTCGCGGGCGGGGAAGATCAATCAGCACTTCTTCCTGAATCGTGGCCGGCCGCCGGCTCATCACGAGAACTCGGTCCGCGAGCTGGACGGCTTCTTCGATGTCATGCGTGACGAAAAGAATTGTTTTGTGCTCGGCCTGCCAGATGCGCACGAGATCCTGCCGCATCTTGAGTCGCGTGAGGAAGTCCAGCGCCCCGAATGGTTCGTCCATGAACAGCACGCGGGCCTCGGCTGCCAGGGCGCGGGCGATTTCCACGCGCTGTCTCATGCCGCCAGAAAGTTCGCGGGGATACGATTTCTCAAATCCTGTCAGGCCGACCATCTGGATGTAATGCGTCACGCGACGCTGGCGTTCCTCCTCCGTCCGTTGCAGAAGGCCAAAGCCGATATTATGTTCAACTGTCAGCCAGGGGAACACGCCGTTCTCCTGAAACACAAAGATGCGCCCCGGATCGGGCCCGGTCACCGGTCCGCCTTCCACGGCGATTTCACCGCGCGTCTCCTTCAGGAAGCCGCCGAGGATGTTCAGCAAAGTTGATTTCCCACAACCGGAGGGACCTACGATGCAGACAAACTCTCCCTGCCGCACCTGGAAGCTAACCCGCTCCAGCACATGGATGGGATTGGCGTCCTTCCCGGGGAAGGACATCCACGCGTCCTGGACTTGAATGAGCGGCTTACCTTTGTCCATAACCCCAGCGAACTTCGTCAAATTTTTCCAATTGCCGCACGAGCAGATCGAGGATGAGTCCGATCAACCCGATCAAGACCATTCCCGCGACGACCAGATCGTAGCGCTTGCCGGCGTTGCGAGCGTCGATGATCAGGTAGCCGAGGCCAGAGTTCACGGCGATCATCTCGGCGGCCACGACCACCAGCCAGGCCACGCCGAGCGCGATGCGGATTCCCGTGATGATTTGGGGTAGCGATGCCGGAAGGATGACACGACGGAAGAGCGGCAGTCCGCTCAGGCCGAAGTTCTGAGCGGCCCGCAAGTAGACCTGTTGCATGTTCATCACGGCCGCCATGGCCGAAACTGTGATGGGAAATACGCTGGCGAGAAAAATCAGGAAGATGGGAGCGGTGTCTTTGACGCCGAACCACAAGATGGCCACGGGAATCCAGGCGATTGGCGAGATGGGTCGCAGAATCTGGATGAACGGATTCAGAGCCTTGAAGGCGAAGCGAAACCAGCCCAGCGCCAGGCCAAGTGGAACGCCGACGAGCATTGCGAGCCCGAAGCCCCAGCTCACTCGAAACAGGGAAGCCACGACGTATTTCACGAGCAGGCCTTGCTGGGCCAGTTCTACGAGACCGGCGAGAACCTGCAAGGGCGTGGGAAAAATGTCGGAGCCCGAGAACTTCACCGCCAGATGCCACGCAGTGAGGAACAGTGCGGCGACGCCCAAGGGCAACAGGAGATCCATCGCAACAAATCCGGACGAACGCGTTGCTGGAGCCGGGTGCTTGCGACTCATTTCTTCACCTCGAACTCGTGCGCGGGCTTTGCATTCGCTTCCGGTGCGAAGGTGTCATCCACGTAATCTTCGAACCGCACGGTTCCCTGAAGGATTCCGGATTCCTTGGCGAGCTGCTGAATCTCCTCGAAGTCTGTACGCAGCGGTGAAAGCCGGCTGTAAGTCACGCGGTCTGGCGGTTTGCTGAGCACGTAGCTGAGCAGGCGGGGGTTTTGATTGTAATACTTCGTGGCGACGAACTGGGCGGTTTCCATTCGGTGTTCCATGCTGGCGTCGATCCACTTCCCGCTGGCCGCGATACCGTTCACCAGGCGCTGAATTTCCGGGCGATGATCGCGAATGGCGTCCTCATGGACAGCGAGCACGCAGGAAATGAATCCCGGCCACACATCCTTGGCCTGCCAGAGCGTGCGTCCGTAGCCATCCAACTCAGCCTGCCCCATGAACGGCTCGCCTGACGTGATCGCGTCCACTGACCGCGAGAGCAACGCCGCCGGCATGTCGGGTGGCGGCATTTCGACAATCTGGATGTCATCCAGCGTCATCCCCACCTTCTTCAACTCGCGGTAGATGATAAGGCGCTGGTTCGCGTATCGGCCGGGGACCGCAACCGTCTTGCCGCGTAGATCCGTGGTTTGGAAAATCTTTGAGTCCTTATGCACGACCACCGCCGAGCCATCGCGGTGCCCGAGGTAGACGATCTTGATCTTCACGCCCTGTTCGCGCAGCGCGATCGCCATCGGCGCGAGAATGAACGAGGCTGGCATGTCCTGTGGCCGGCCGAGGAACATCTCTTTCAGCTCGGGCCATCCGCTGAAACGCATCGGCTGGAAGAACCCCTTGCCTTCCACGTTCTTGTTGATGAAGTCCGTGACCGGGCAGGTGAGATGGCAGGTCACCGGCAGAAAGCCGACGCCAAACTCTGACTGTGGTCCTGCGGAACTATCCCGCTTTGCCAGCCAACGGAGATTCAGCACGCCATGCGCGGCGGTAATCACCGCCAGCCAGGCGGCAGCGAGAATTAAAATGGTCTTTCCGATTTTCAATGTCGTCAGGCCCCCAGTCTCACCAAATAACCTCCGTAACGGAAATATCATTTTGGCATGAGGCTTATGCCGGCTCGGCATCACGAGTTTTCCAGTGAAGCGGATCACCTTGGTCGCAGCACTCCGCCATGAATTGTTTTCTTATCAAAGTGCTGCGGACGGGCAATACTCGCGCCTTGGAATGTCGCACCAACCGAACAACATCTTCGCCGGGACCCAGGTGGTCTCGCTCGTGGAAGTGCGCGGCACGAATGATTCGCTCGTGCATCCGCGCGGTGCGGTCGGCGTCGTCACGCGCACGCCGGCGGTGGCTGGTGAGAAGTTCCTCGTGCGCTTCCCGGACGGCTTCGAAGCCGCGCTCGCCCGCGATCAGCTCGACGTCCTGAAACACTTCAAGGACCGGCTTGGGGCGGCCCAGGCCCCTGCTGGGGTGGAGCGAAACTCCGTTGAGCCCTCGAAAGAAGGGCCGCCGGACTCCGGCTTCGATCTCGAATCCTTCATCATCTACCGCTGCGTCGTCGGCTCGCGCGCATATGGACTCGATACCGACGGCTCGGACACCGACCGCCGCGGCATCTACCTCGCGCCTGCCGACCTGCAATGGTCGCTCTTCGGCGCGCCCGAGCAGTTCGAGGACAACGCCGCGCAGAGCTGCTATTGGGAGCTGCAGAAATTCCTCACCATGGCGCTCAAGGCCAACCCGAACATCCTCGAATGCCTCTACTCGCCGATGGTCGAAAAAGTTACGCCGCTCGGCGACGAACTGCTGGCCATGCGCGACGCGTTCCTGAGCCAGATGATTTTCCAGACTTTCAATGGCTACGCGATGAGCCAGTTCAAGAAGATGGAGCAGGACCTGCGCACGCGCGGCGAAGTCCGGTGCAAACACGCCATGCACCTGTTGCGTCTGCTGCTGACCGGCGCGGCCACCTTGCGCGACGGCCGTGTGCCCGTGCGCGTGGAAGCGCATCGCGACCGCCTGCTCGCCGTCAAACGCGGCGACCTGCCGTGGGCCGAAGTAGACGCCTGGCGCAAAGAACTCCACCGCGACTTCGAAAGCGCCCTCGCCGAAACGAAACTCCCCGAGCGACCGGATTACGAAGCGGCGAATCGGTTTCTCGTGAAGGCGCGGCAGGCTATGGCGAGCAGGAAGTGATGAGTAAATACCTCAAGACAGGTCGACACTTGGTGTATTTGGATCAATGCGTAATTAGCCGTTTTCTTCCAAAACCTGAGAACGAGCCATGGCACGAACTGCGTGATTTAATTATTCGCGGTCATTCATCGCGCAGAATCATCTGTCCTTTGTCGTTGGAACATTTGGTCGAAACCTGTGCGTTGCCAGATAACGAAGCAATCTTGATTGATGACCTGTTGTGGCGGTTGTCGTCGGGATGGTCGCTCGCACCTGAGCCGCGCTTGATTGCGTGGCAAATCGTTTGCAGGCTTCGAGGATTAAAGGTTGTTGAGTCTCACTTTTTACAGAAGGGGCTTTGGCGTTCACTAAGAACTCCCGGCGCGATTGAGCAGTTGAGGAAAATTCGAGAAGGGATGGATGTCCACAATGCATGGATGATGCAAGGCGTGAATGAAATCAACGGCTTGGTTCGCGATGGCAAGAGAGGAGATGCGGCAATGCGCAGCTTTTTGGTTCAACGCCGAACCAGAAGCTACGTGGACAAGCTGGCGGCAGAGTTGTTGAAAGTAGAACTAAGCGGAAAAACAGAGGTGGTCGGAAGTGAACATAATTCCAAGGCCGCTTATTGGCCATCGCTCGTCGTGTTCTGTATGGCGAAGGAGAACAGGCTCCGCCTAAAGGAAATCACGACAGCTCTACATTTGCTCCGTACCGAAATGCTGGAGTTCATTCCAACTTTGAAGGTGAAGGCTGAACTTGAAGCGATTCAGTTTTTTCATCGCGAGAAAATCGAACCTCGCGACCAGTATGATGTGACGCGTGCAGCGTGTGCGCTACCCTTTGCTGATGTGTTTATCACTGATGGTGGTAAGGCAAGTGCAATTCGTGAGCTTCGATTGGATAGTCGATTTAGAACACGGGTGTTTTCGATGAAGCGCTCAGAACTTCCATTACTTGTCTCCGAACTTAAGCAGATTGCGGGTGCGAAAGAATGGTAATGGAGAATCATCGTCGACTTGCGCCTTCACTGCATGTGTTGCTGACACGGATGCTCCCCTTGCTACCATCGCCTCGTGAGAACGAAGAAACGTTTGGGAGTTTACGCCGGGAGCTTTGACCCGTTGACCATCGGCCATCTCTGGATGGTGGAGCAGGGCGTCGCTCTCTTTGACCGGTTGGTCGTAGCGGTGGGCATCAATTCGGAGAAGCGTTACACGTTTCCGCTGGAGGACAGGCTCGCGATGCTTCGAGAGTCGTTGAGGGGCATTCAGAATGTATCAATCGCGTCGTTCTCGAACCTTTACCTGATCGATTACGCGCAGCAGATCGGCGCCACGCACATTCTCCGCGGCATTCGCTCCGGGAGCGATTACGAGTACGAGCGCACGATGCGGAACATCAATGGCGATCTCGACTCGGACATTTGCACGGTGTTCCTCATGCCGCCACGCGACATCGCGGAGGTGAGTAGCAGCATGGTAAAGGGATTGGTCGGGCCGAAGGGTTGGCAACGCGTGGCCAGGAAGTATGTGCCGGAGCCGGTCTATCGGCATCTGATCAAGGCGCGCCCATGAACTGGCCCGGACAGGAGCGTTGGCTGCAATTGTGGCGGGCCTCCGGGCTCGGTGGCGATGCGGTGCCGTGGTATGAGAAGTTGACGCAAGCTTACGCCGAACCTCAGCGGCATTATCACAACCAGCAGCACATTGCGGAATGTCTGGCCGAGTTCGACGGCGCGAAGCATCTCGCCCAAGACCCGGCGGTGGTGGAGTTGGCGCTGTGGTTTCACGATGCCGTTTACGATCCCAAGGCCGGCGACAACGAGGAGCGCAGCGCCGCGATGGCCGTGAAATGCCTCGAAGCGGGAGGGCAATCCAAGCTCGCCGCGACCGTGGGCAGCCTGGTGATGGCGACGAAATCCCACAGCACCGAGGCTGGCCCGGATGCCGGTCTGCTGGTGGATGTGGACCTGAGCATCCTCGGCGAGGACGAGCCGAGATTCTCGGAGTATGAAGCGCAGATTCGCGAGGAATACCGATGGGTGCCCGGGCTGGTGTTCAAACCCAAGCGCGCGGAGATTCTCCAGCGTTTCCTCGACCGCAAGCGCATCTACACAACGGACCTGCTCGCGGCGAAGTATGAGGAGGCCGCGCGCCGCAATCTGACGGACTCTATTCGAAAGCTGAAACGGGTGTGGTCAGAGGTTGTGCCGCCCTTTCAGGGCTTAGGATGTTTGCTGAACGATGATAGCCCAGGGCGTCGCTCGCGGACTCGCTTTGCCCTGGGCTATCATCTGTCGGGCTTTCAGCCATTCGATCAGAGCGGACTCACGTTCGCTGCGACGAAAATGAAGTGCGGAGCTTACTTCCTCGCCTCGGGCGTGACGGTGAGTGTCACGCGCTGGCCGTCGCGGAGGACGGTGACTTGCACGGGTTGGCCAATCTTCACGGCGTCCATCGCGTAGGTGTAGTCGTAGATGTTCGCGATCTTCTTGCCGCCGAATTCCACGATGATGTCGCCGCCTTTGAGGCCGGCCTTTTCCGCCGGAGCTCCGCCGCGCACGCCGGAGAGTTTCACGCCGGGCACTTCCGTGGCGTAGTCGGGAATGGTGCCCAGGTAAGCGCGGAGATTCTCGCGACTGCCACCGCCGGAATCAGTGCGGGCGACGGTGAGGTAATCAGGGCGCTCCGGGCCTTTGGCGAGATCGGTGAGGAGCGCGCGGGCGAACTTCGTGATGCGTTCAAGGCCGTCGTAGTTAAGCGTGTCGGGCTTGTCAGTGGGGCGATGGTAATCCTCGTGGCTGCCGGTGAAAAAATTTAGCACAGGCACGCGCTTCGAGTAGAACGGCGTGGTGTCGGTGGGCAGGTAGGGATCTTCCTGGAGCGCGACGTTGAAGCCGGCGGCGACGTTGCGTTTCTCGATGAGCTTGCGCCACGCGCTCGAGGAGCCGACGCCTTGCAGGCTGAGCTTGTTGTCGCGCAGACGGCCGACCATGTCGAAGTTCACATATGCGGCGATGTTCGAGAGGGCGACCGGCGGATGCTCGGCAAAGTGCGACGAGCCGATGAGGCCGATCTCTTCTCCTGACCAGAGCGCGAAGATGAGTCCGCGCGAGAAGTTCTCGGGCTTGGCGGCGCGTTCCTTCGCGAGTGCGGCGGCGAGTTCGAGAATGGCGGCGGTGCCGGAGGCGTTGTCGTCCGCGCCGTAGTGGATGGCGTGCTCCTCGCCCGCGCGGTGCATGGCGCCGCCGGATTCGCCGTGGCCGAGGTGATCGTAGTGCGCGCCGACGAGAATGAATTCGGCGGGCTTCGCGGTGTCGCCGGGCGGAATCAGCGCCACGACGTTGCGGTCGGTTTTCTTGAGGTGCTCGACCGCGGTGGTGATCTTCACCTTAGTCTTCGCGAGCGTGAAGCCGCTTTCGGCGTGAGGATCTTCCTTGTCGAGCCGCGACTGGAGCGCCTTGAGATCCTTGCCTGAGCCCGCGAAGAGCGCGGCGACGACGTTGCTGCTGATGGACGCGGCGACGATGCCGGAGCCGGCGAGGCTGCTGTCAAAGTTCAGCCCAGCGAGTTCGCCGGGGTTCGGCGAGTTCGGTCCGGTGACGAAGAGCACGGCCTTCGCGCCGTGGTCGCGCGCGAGCATGGCCTTGTAGCGCAGGCCGGCGTAGCGATTGAGTTCCGCGCGACGCTTCGCATCGACCTCCTCGGGAACGTAGCGGAGCACGAGCGCGATCTTGTTCGAGACGTTGACGCCGTCGTAGGAATCGTAGCCTTCGCCGAGCTTGCCCGGGACGGAAAGCCCGTAGCCGACGAAGACGACTTCGCCCTCGGCCTCGGCATTCGCTGTGAAGGAGAGCGGGCGGAAATCTTTCTGCACGCCGAAGACAGCTGCGAGGTTTTCGCCGGAAACGGTGAGCGTGTTCGCGTTCGTTACGACACGGACGCCGGCGTTGAACTCGAACGGATGAAAGAAGCCACTGTTGCCGGGCGCGGGCTGGAGCCCGGCGGCCTTGAATTGGTCGGCGATGAAATCCGCGGCGAGCTTTGCGCCTTCGCTGCCGGTGGCGCGGCCCTCGAGTTTCTCGGAAGCGAGGTAAGCGACTTGGGCGCGGAGATCGGCTTGGGTGATCTCGGCGGTAGAAGTCGACGTGAGGAGACTCTGATCTGGCTGCGAGGTGGAAGAGTGAGCGGACTCACGTCCGCTGCTACTGGCGATGGGCGCTCCGCCTTGGACTCGCGGCGGCGCGGCCTTCAGCGCGGTGAGGGCGGCGGCGTGATTCCAGTTGCCAAGGAAGAGTTGCGATTTGCCATCGGCGGTGCGGCCTGAGGTCCAGCAGAGTTTGATTCCATCGGGCGAGAAAACCGGTAGCCCATCGAAGCCGTCGGTAAACGTCACGCGCACCGGTTCCTTCGTGCCGTTCGCGTCGGTGAGGAAGAGCTCGAAGTTGGCGAAGCCGAGTTTGTTCGCCGTGAAGATCAGATACTCGCCGGACGGATGGAAATACGGCGCCCACGACATCGCTCCGAAATCCGTGATGCGACGCACGTCGGAGCCATCGAGCTTCATGGTGTAGACGTCGGCGTTCACGCCCTTGTCATCGAAGCGCCGCCAGACGATGCGCTGGCCATCGGGTGTGAAAAACGGTCCACCGTCGTAGCCGGGCGATTGCGTGAGCCGGCGCGGATTCGAGCCGTCGGCGTTCATCACGTAGATTTCACCGAACCACGCCGGATCGGTTTCGAGGCGCTTGAGATCATCGCCGGAAAGTTTGTTCGTCGGATACGCGTCGCGCAGCGAGCAGAAGACGATGAGTTTACCGTCCGGCGAGTAATCGCCCTCGGCGTCGTAGCCGGGCGTGGTGGTGAGGCGCTGGAGATTCGAGCCGTCGCGGCGCGCGGTGAAGATGTCCATCTGCTCGTCGTAGTCCCACGCGTAACGGCGCTGCTTGCCGGACGCGCGGAAATCGAGCTCGGCCTTCTGCTTGGCCTTCGCTTCCGGATCGAGATGCGTGGAGGCGAAGAGCACTTCGTCCGCGCCGGGCTTGAAGTAGGCGCAGGTCGTCTTGCCGGTGCCGGGCGAGACGCGATGGCTGTCGCCGCTTTCAAGATCGAGGAAGTAGATTTGGTAGAACGGATTCTCCGGCTCGCGTTCACTCTGGAAGATGAGCGCCTTGCCGTCGGGAGAGTAGTAGCCCTCGCCACTACGCTTGCCTTCGAAGATGAGCTGGCGCGTATTGGTGATGAATTGCGTCTCGGTCGCCGCGGGTTTGTCGGCGGCGAGGGGTACGGTCGCGCTGAAGAAGGCGGCCGTCATGGCCAGGGCGATTTTTTCCAGAGTCAGCTTCATAAAATCTCGATTGATGAACGGGCGAATGTTGGACGGTGCCGCGGCAGTGCGCAATTCGGCGAAATGAAAAAGCACGCGCCTACTCCCGCGCCTTGGTGTCGATGAGGATGGTCACAGGGCCGTCGTTCACGAGTGCGACCTGCATGTCGGCGCCGAATTCACCGGAGGGAACGGGCTTGCCGAGTTCGGCGGCGAGTTTGTTGAGGAACATTTCGTAGAGCGGAATCGCGGTCTCCGGTCGCGCAGCGCGGATGTAAGACGGGCGATTGCCCTTCTTCGTGCTGGCGTAGAGCGTGAACTGGCTGACGACGAGAATGTCTCCACCGCTTTCCTGCACGGAACGATTCATCACGCCCTGTTCGTCGTTGAAGACGCGGAGCCGAACGAGTTTGCCGCAGAGCCATTCGATGTCGTCCGCGCCATCGTCTTTCTCAATGCCCAGCAGGACGAGAAGTCCCGAGCCGATGGAGGATTTGACCACGCCTGAAATAGTAACGGAGGCGGAAGAGACACGTTGGATGACAGCGCGCATGGCTGGGAACGTAACGAGGCGGTCGTGCTGGTGGGAGAATTATCCGCGGCTTACGGCGGCGTCTTTACGCGATAGAAACGGGGTAGGGGAGTGATGCGGTCGTGGAGTTGAATGATGCCTCCCGTGCTGGAAAGCGTGCCGGGCAGTGACGACCAGTTGGTGGCGAGAGCGTTGGTGGTCCACTGCACGCGGTATTGCGCGAGCGGCATGCTGGTGAAGCTCAGGCTGACTTGATCGTTGGTGACAGTCAGCGGATTCAGGCGGGTTGGGGCGAGGGCCTGTTTGATGGCTTGGAGCAGTGGGTCGCGCTGACCTTCGGGTTGCGTGTTGCGATAGCCAGTGCCGAGTTCCCAAATCATCACGCCACCGAGACCGCGGTTGCGCGCGTAACTGACTTTTGATTGGCACGCCCGGACGTCGTCGAAGGAGATGAATTTGTCATTCGCGGAGCCAGCTTCATCAATGGTGAGATACGCCGCCTGCGCTGCGGCGTCCCAACGGTAACGCTGTGGTTGGAAGTAGGACGACATGATCGTGTCGAACGGAATTGCCGTGGTGGATGGCGCTGTGGTCCAGGATTGCCGCGGTTGGGCTGCGCCGCCGGTGGTTGTGCCTGTCCCGGCGCTCCAGACTACGCCGTAGAACGCAATGCCGACGCCCAACTTCGCTGGAGGCACACCGGCGGCGATGAAGTCGTTCACCATTCCGTCGGCGGAAGGAACCAACCCTCCGGTGCTCTGAAATCGCGTGTTTCCGCTGTAAATCGGGGCATTGAACCAGGTGATCCAGCCTGGCCATGGACCGGAGAGGTCGTAGGTCATGAGATTTATTTGGTCGAACTGATCCTTCAGAGGCGCGAAGAGGGCGGGTTGGGACGCGGTGGCGGCGGTGAGGAGCGGGCGCGGCTGGATACTGTTCAAGGCAGAACGAAGCGAGCGAACGAAGTTGGTGAATTGTGGTGCGTCGGAGGCGTCCAGTGGTTCCCAGTCGATATCGATACCGTCGTAGCCGCGTGCTCTGGCAAACTGGACGAGGTTGCTGATGAAGAACGGCGCGGTTGTGGGAGTGGTCGCTGACTGAAATGCGGCTTGAGTGTCCGCGCCGCCGACGGAGATGAGGACCTTACGTCCGGCGGCGTGGGCGCGGGTCAGCAAGTCGGCGCTATTCGCAGGGAAAAGGCTGTGGTCGGTGCTGTTCAACGACCCGTTGGGATTTGGGAGGACGGAAAAGTGAATGATGTGGCTCAGCGCGGTGAAATCGACTCGCGACGCAGGAAGTTGTCCCTGCATCCAGCCCGCATAATAAGCAGTGCTCCAGAGTTCTCCACGAACGCAAGGCACTAGTGCGGCCAGGATGAATGCAAACGCTAAAATGCTCGCAAAACTGGGTTTAATCCACGCACGCATGCAGAGGAAAATAGCAGCACAGCGAAGAACTCCGAGGAAAGATTGAGCGATGGAAAGAATCGAAACCGATCGGGTCGGAATGGGCGGGCGGCCAGCAATCATGCGGGTTTTCTGACGTTGATTTTCATGCAAAACCGTCGAAGCGGAGCGGGTTTTGGTTACTCCGATATCACCCAGTAAAAAAAATCTAAAAACTTGTTGCACCCTGAATTCTGTTTGCCTAACCTCTGCGCTCCCTTACCCCTACAGGGTAAAGGACAGCATAACAAATCGGTGTGACCGATAACTGACTTCCCGACTGGGAACAGGACTGATGGCCGCGCCGCTCCAAGCTGTGACTTGGTAACGCTTTTGACTTTATGCCAGTTAAGACATTTAGACCGCTTACGCCTTCGACGCGATACATAACGATCGCGTCGTATGACGAGATTACGAAGACGAAGCCGGAGAAGAGCCTGGTTACGATCCGCAAGAAAACCGGTGGGCGCAATCATTACGGGCGCATGACTGCTCGCGGTATCGGTGGTGGTCATAAGCAGAAGCTGCGTCTCGTTGATTTCAAGCGCAACAAGCACGGGGTTGAAGCGACGGTTTCCGCGATCGAATACGATCCGGGTCGTTCGGCTCGCCTGGCTCTCCTTCAGTATGTGGATGGTGAGAAGCGCTACATTGTGGCCCCGGTGGGCTTGCAGGTGGGTGCCAAGGTGATGAGTGGCGAGGCTGCTGAGCCCAACTTGGGAAACTCACTCCCGCTGAAAACGATTCCGGTGGGCCTTCCGATTCACAACATTGAAATCTTTCCGGGTCGTGGTGCTCAGATGGTGCGCAGCGCTGGTTCGGCGGCGACATTGATGTCTCGCGACCAAGGTTACGCGCAGATTCGCCTGCCCTCGGGTGAAATTCGCAAGATCAATGAAAACTGCTTTGCGACGATCGGGCAGGTCGGAAACATCGAGCATGAGAATGTGATTCTCGGCAAGGCGGGTCGTTCCCGTCATCGCGGTATCCGCCCGATTAACCGCGGTGTTTCCAAGAACCCGGTTGATCATCCGAACGGTGGTGGTGCCGGTAAGTCGAAGTCTGGCGGCGGCTGGCAGCAGTTGATGTCGCCGTGGGGCAAGGTGGCCAAGGGTGGTAAGACCCGAAGCCGCACGAAGTTCTCGAACCGCTTCATTCTGGTTCGCCGCGACGGTCGCCCGATGAAACTTAAGTGATTTGAACTATGGGACGCTCGATTAAAAAAGGTCCGTTTGTAGATTTCCACCTGCTGGACAAGATCGCCAAGGCCAAGGAAACAAAGTCCAAGGCGCCGATCAAGACGTGGTCCCGCCGGTCGATGATTACGCCTGATTTCGTTGGTCTGACCTTTGCGGTTCACAACGGCAAAGTTTTCAACCCGGTGTTCGTGACGGAAAATATGGTCGGCCATCGTCTGGGTGAGTTCTCCCTGACGCGCACGTTCAAGAAACACGGCGCTCATACGGCCAAGGCGGAAGCGAAATAGTTTTATGCGAGTTCAAGCCATCTACAAAAATTTCCGGATGTCTCCGCAGAAGATGCGGGAGGTTGTCCGTCAGATTCAGGGATTGCCTGCGTTGCAGGCCCAGGCGGTGCTCGCGGTTGTTCCGCGCAAGTCGGCGCGAGCGGTGGCGAAGACGCTGAAGAGCGCCATCGCCAACGCGGAGAACAATAACAACGCGAAGGCGGAAAATCTCATCGTGCTCGAGGCGGTCGCTGGGGCGGCCACCACTTACAAGCGTTTTCAACCCAAGGCGCGCGGCTCGGCTGGTCCGATCCTGAAGCGCGGTTGCCACATCAGAATTGTGCTGACGGATGGCCAGGACGAGGAGAGCAATAATTAATTGATCTATGGGTCAAAAGACTAATCCAATTGGCCTTCGTATCGCCGTCAACCGTGACTGGCGTTCCAAGTGGTACTCCGACAAGAAAGATTTCGGCAAGCTTCTCGCCGAGGATCGCAAGATCCGCGAGATTCTGAAGAAGAAGCTCGAGTCGGCCAGTGTTCCCAAGATTTTGATCGAGCGCGCCGCGACTCGTTGCCGCATTACCATCCTCACGGCTCGTCCGGGTGTGGTCATTGGTCGCAAGGGTTCCGAAATCGACAAGCTCAAGGAAGAATTGAGCAAGTTGACCGGCAAGGAAATCTATGTCGACATCCTCGAGATCAAGCAGCCGGAAACGGATGCGCAGCTCGTGGCTGAAAACGTGGCCCTGCAGCTGGAGCGCCGGGTTTCCTTCCGTCGCGCCATGAAGAAGGCGATTCAGACGGCGATGGATTTCGGTGCGGAAGGCATCAAGATCCGCTGCGGTGGGCGTTTGGGTGGAGCTGAGTTGGCGCGTGTGGAGTCCTACCGTGAAGGTCGGGTGCCGCTGCACACTCTCCGTGCGAACATCGACTACGGCTTCGCTGAGGCGCTTACTGTTTACGGCAAGCTCGGAATCAAGTGCTGGATCTGCAAGGGTGAGAACAAGCCGACGAAGGCCAAGCCTCCTGAAGCCCAGGCGCCGGTGGCTGTGCAGAGCTGAGAAAACTCAACGAGAACTTTTTAGCCAATAGGAATTTGATATGCCGTTGATGCCGTCACGAGTTAAGTACCGCAAAATGCACCGCGGTAACCGCGCTGGTCTGGCCAGTCGTGGTAACACGGTTGCGTTTGGTGAGTACGGTCTGATGTCGCTGGAACGTTGCTGGCTGGATACGAAGCAAATTGAAGCGGCTCGTGTTGCGATTAACCGCAACATGAAGCGTCGCGGCAAAGTCTGGATTCGGATCTTCCCGCAGAAGAGCTTTACCAAAAAGCCGCTCGAAACTCGAATGGGCAAGGGCAAGGGTCCTCTCGAATCGTGGGTGGCGGTGATTCGTCCGGCGAACGTGTTGTTTGAAGTGGACGGTGTGCCGGAAGCGCTGGCGCGTGAATCGATGCGTCTGGCGGCGACCAAGCTCCCGATCAAGACGAAGTTCATTTCCCGTCACAAGATGGGCTGATCGGTGGAGAGAATGTTATGAAAATTGCGGAACTCAAAGATTTGACGCTGACTGAGCTTGCGGCCAAGGGCCGTGATCTGCGTCAGGAGATGTTCAACCTGCGCCTCCAGCAGGCCAGCAGCCAGCTGGAGAAACCCGCCCGCCTGCGCTCTCTGCGCCGGGATATCGCGCGGATTGAGACGCGGATGAGCCAGCTCCGGAACAAAGCGGCCTGATTGATTTCTTATGTCTGACACGAATACAGCCACTGCCACAGCTCCCGTCCGCGGCCATAAGAAGGAACGCGTGGGTGAAGTCATTTCAAACAAGATGACCAAGACCATCGTGGTGCGCGTCGAGCGCCGTTTCCCGCATCCCGAGTTCAAGAAGGTCATCACACAGTACAATAAATTTTACGCGCACGATGAGAAGAGCGAAGCCAAGGTGGGCGATCGCGTGCGAATCCAGGAATGCCGTCCCCTTTCCAAGACCAAGCGCTGGCGCCTGGTGGAAGTGGTGGATCGCAACCCCGATGCTGCGGCTGTCTGATGCCTGGCGCTTAACCGAATAATTTTATGCTACAGATCCGTTCAATTTTGGATGTTGCCGACAATACCGGTGCCAAGCGCGCCGCGGCGATCGGCGTCATCGGAAAGAACCAGATGTATGCCCACGTAGGTGACGTGATCAAGGCTCACATCAAGGAAGCCGCGCCGGATGGCACGGTCAAGAAAGGCGAAGTAGTGGACGCAGTGATAGTTCGCACCCGTCACCCGATTCGCCGTAGCGACGGTTCCTACCTGCGCTTTGATGCGAATGCGATCGTCATCATCGACAAGGAACAGAATCCCCGCGGCACCCGCATCTTTGGTCCTGTGGCGCGCGAATTGCGCGACAAGAAGTTCATGAAGATCATTTCGCTGGCCCCGGAGGTCATTTGAAGCTTATGCAGAAATTTCACGTGAAGAAGGGTGACGAAGTGGTCGTCATCGCCGGCACCGAAAAGGGCAAGCGCGGCAAAATCATCGAAGTCCTGCGCTCGAAAGAACGCGCGATTGTCGAGGGTGTGAAAATGATCAAGCGCCACACCCGCAAGAATCAGGCGAACCCGCAGGGTGCCATTGTAGAACGTGAAGGTTCGGTGCATATCTCGAACCTGATGCTTGCCGAGCGTTTTGACGCCAAGGCCGGCAAGCGTGGAACGCAACCCGCGAAAGCCTGAAACCGTTAACGATTTAAGAGTTGAGCCAAGCGTCCCGGCAAAATCCGAGACCAGAACAAAATGAAACCGAGACTCTACGAGAAGTACGTCAATGAGGTCGCGCCGGCGTTGAAACAAAAGCGCGGCTATACGAACGTTCATCAGATTCCGCGACTGGAGAAGATCGTGGTCAACATGGGCGTGAGCGCTTCCTTGGAAAAGGGTGCCATTGACGATGCGGCGAAGGATCTGGCGGCCATCACTGGTCGCAAGCCGGCCATCAGCAAGTCGCGCAAGAGCATCGCGAATTTCAAGCTGCGCGAAAACATGCCGATCGGCTGCCGCGTCACGCTGCGTCGCGAGGCGATGTATGAGTTCTTTGACCGCCTGGTGGCGGCGACGCTTCCTCGTATTCGTGATTTCCGTGGTATCTCGCCCCGCCGTTTTGACGGTCGCGGCAACTACACGTTCGGCATTCCAGATCAGACCGTGTTTCCGGAAATCGAACTGGAGAAAATCAAGCGGCAGCAGGGCATGGACATCACGATTGTGACCTCCGCCCCGACGGATGATGAAGCCTTTGACTTGTTGAAGTTGATGGGCATGCCGTTTTCAGAAACTGGAAAGTAATTGAGAAGAGTTTATGGCCAAAACAGCCTGGTTGGAACGTAATAAGAAAAAAGCGAACACGGTGAAGAAGTACGCCGCGTTGCGCGCTGAGCTGAAGAAGAAGAAGGACTACGTGGGCCTGACAAAGCTTCCGAAGAATGCCAGCCCGACCCGCGTGGTGAATCGCTGCTCGATGAGCGGCCGCCGCCATGGCTATCTCCGGAAGTTCGGATGCTCTCGTATGACGTTCCGTGAAGGCGCGCTAAACGGTTTGATTCCAGGCGTCACCAAAGCCAGCTGGTAAGCGCGGGCGACAGTTAACGATTTGATACGACTATGACGGACCCGATTTCAGACATGTTGACCCGGATTCGCAATGCACACCGTGCGTTGCTGCCGGCCATCGAATTGCCGCATTCCAAAGTCAAGGAAAGCATCGCCGCCATCCTCAAAAAGGAAGGCTACGTTGGCGACGTGAGCGTGGACGGCAAGACGATCAAGAAGCTGAAGATCCAGCTCAAGTACCAAGGCAAGAAGGGCGTGATCGAGGGACTTAAGCGGGTCAGCAGCCCTGGTCTTCGTCGTTATGTGGGCGCCACCGAAATCCCCCGCGTCCGCGGCGGTCTCGGCACGGCCATCGTCTCCACCTCGCAAGGCGTCATGAGCGGCACTCAGGCTCGCAAGAACAATCTGGGTGGCGAGCTGCTTTGCTACGTCTGGTAAACCTTTCAACGAATTTACGACGCTATGTCACGTATTGGAAAACAGCCCATCGCGATTCCCGCGAAGGTGAAGGTCGAAGTGAAGGGCCAGAACGTTCTGGTGGAAGGCCCCAAGGGCAAGTTGAACTGGGCGCTTCCATCCCGCACTTCCGCTAAGGTCGAAGGCACCACCATCAACGTCAGCCGGGCGGGCGAAGACGCTCAATCACGTGCGTTGCACGGATTGAGCCGTGCGTTGATCAATAACATGGTCAAGGGCGTGAGCGAGGGTTTCGTGAGGAAGCTCGAGATCAACGGCGTCGGCTTCAAGGCAGCGGTTGC
>CAZBIC010000014.1:0-158532 GCA_964491875.1 uncultured Bifidobacterium sp. | reverse complement strand
GCGCAAGCTCGACGCCATCCAGGAAGGCAACCGCACGCTGCTCGACAACACGATGTTGATGTATTGCTCCAGCATGATGACCGGCAACCACAACAACGATCAGCTCCCCGTGGTGCTGCTCGGTGGCGCCGGCGGTCGCATCAAGGGCGGGCGCATCCTGAATTATCGCGAGAAGCCCGAGCGCCAGATGTGTCGGCTCTACCTCTCGATGATGGACAAGATGAACGTGCGCTTGCCGAAGTTCGGGGATGCGACGAAGGCGTTGGAAGAAGTGTAACGAAATCTTTTCCGGACACGCCCCCGAAGTAGGCTGCGAGACCTACTCGGCCGCTTTTGAAACGGTAGGTGGGCTCAAATCCGGGATGATCATTTTCCACCCCGCGGGAAATTCGCCAAAATACATGCCGTTGCGGATTTCCAATTCCCTCCCATTCTGGAGTCGACCCACCAGAAAGAAACTTTTCAGATCATCATGGATAATCGTCTGTTGGTCGCCATCGTTGCGGGCATACTTGATAGTTCCGCCTCCTCGTAGCGAAACCTCCTGCATCGGCATGTCTCCCCAGAGGGTCGTGAGAGCAATCATTTTAGCCAGGTCCGGTCCGGCGCTCGCACGGACGGTGGCGTCAGCAGCGATATTTTCGGGGAGATGAACGAGATCCAACAGTCGTTGAGGGTTGTTCTTCACCGCCCACATGACGGACTCGAAACATGCCTCGACGGTCAACGCCCCGACGTCATGGAAATCATCCACGCGCCGACTCTCACCGTTTCGCCATACCTTGGACTGTTGATCGACAGGCGGTGTTTGCTCGGCCAGACGCTGATTGAGCAGGCCGACTTGACCGCGAAGCCTGAGCAGCTCGGCTTGCTGGGCGCGCAGCCGGCTCAATTCCGCCTCATCGATCTGGAGACCAGCGACGGTTAGGGTATTGCTGGAGGCTTCGGCCAGGGGCCCAGATGTCTCCACGAGTTGGCGTCTCAGGTCGTCATTGTCAGCTTGAAGGCGTCGCATAGAAGTGCGTTGGAGGAGCAAGCCTGCGGTGAGTCCGGCGAGGGCGATGGCGGTGACTGTGGTTTTTAATGTGGTGGTCGTCATAATTCCAATAAGTGTCGAGGCTGAGGCCACACCTGAAGAGGTAGTGGCCAATGTAGCGGATGCGGCGAATTGGGACGTTGCCACGCCCAAGGTAAGGTGAATCGGTGCGGCCTGAACCGCATTCCCCGCGATGGCGGCAATCATTCCGCTTGCGCCAACAGACACGCCGCGTTTGGCAAAGAACTCGCGCAATTGCTCAACGGCGCGGGTGAGGCGCTTTTGCGCGGCGTTCTCGCTTGCGCCGAGGGCCTGGCCGACTTCGCGCAGGGATTTGTTCTCGAAGTAGCGGAGCAGGACGGCGGCGCGGTCGGTTTCGTCGAGCGCGTGCATGGCTTCGTCGAGCCGCGGTTCGATGTGCGTCCAGTCGGCGGCGGTGGCGTTCATGGCATTCATCTCCGTGGCGATTTGTTCGCGCAACTGGCGGCGGGCCTCGCGGCGCACCACGTCAATCGCCTCGCGCCGCGTGACCTGATAAAGCCACGCGCTGAGGATGGTGTCCGGCGCAAGCTGGCGCGCGTGTTGGGCGAGCTTGAGGAAGGTGGACTGGGCGACTTCCTCGGCCAGTTGCGGCGAGCGCACCTGTCGTAGCGCGGCGGAGTGGACGAGATCGAGGTGCCGGCGAACCAGCTCCGCGAAGGCCTCGTCGGCCCGGTCTCGGCTGTAGCGGGCGAGCAGTTCCAGATCGGTGTCGCTCATGTTCAGAATAATAACGTCGCCGGGTTCGGAAATCCGCCACGATTTATTTCTGCCTCGTTGACGATATTCCACGATAGACAGGTCAAACGTGGGTCTGCCAGTGTTTGGCCGTCCTCACATTTGTTTGAACTGGTTTCTGTCGAGTATGGTCCTTTCGCGTCAAGTCGCTGCTTTTGTCCGGAGCGCCGAGCATCGCTCGGTTGGTTGGGGCATGAGCATGGAGGGCGGGGCAATGCTTGCCATTCCATTTGTCGCCCTTTCGCTGCTGCTCGGGCTTCCGTCGGCCTTGCGAGCGGAGAAAGCTTCCGTCGAGGCCGCGAACCACTGGGCGTTCCAGCCAGTCCGCGCCGCAGCGCCTCCCACGGTGAAGAACCCGCGCTGGGCGCGTTCGCCAGTGGATCAGTTTATCCTCGTCGGACTGGAGGCAAACAAGCTTGTGCCATCTCCCGCCGCCGAACGTCGCACGTTGATTCGCCGTGCGACGTTCGATCTCATCGGACTTCCGCCGGCGCCGGCGGAAGTGGATGCCTTCTTGCGTGACCCGCGACCGACCGAGCAGGCGTTCGCGGATCTAGTCGAGCGATTATTGGCGTCGCCGCACTATGGCGAACGCTGGGGACGACACTGGCTCGACGTGGCGCGCTACGCGGACAACAAGGGCTACGTGTTCTTTGAGGAGAAGACTTATCCATGGGCATGGACGTATCGCGACTATGTGATCCGGTCGTTCAACGAGGACAAGCCGTTCGACCGTTTCGTGAGCGAGCAGCTCGCGGCGGATTCGATGCCGGACGGTCAGCGCGCGCTGGCGGCGATGGGCTTCATCACGGTCGGCGACCATTTCTCGAACAACCTCCACGACATTCTCGATGACCGTATTGATGTGGTGACCCGCGGTTTGCTCGGGCTGACCGTCGCTTGTGCGCGTTGTCACGATCACAAGTTCGATCCTGTGACTATGGCGGATTACTACGCGCTCTACGGCGTCTTTCGCAGCAGCACGGAGCCGATGATTCCGCCGGCCGTTGGCGAGCCAGCGTTGACGGAAGCTTACGAGGAGTTCGAACTCGTGCTGCTGGAGAAGGAGCGTCGCCTGCGGGATTTCGTGGAAGGCCAGCACCGGGAAATTGTCCACGGCGGGCGCACGCGAATCGCGGAGTATCTGATGGCCGTGTACGCGCAGCGGAATCAGCCGGCGACCGAGAGTTTCATGCTCATTGCGGACAAGGAGGACGTGAATCCGGCGGTCATCTCGCGCTGGCGATTCCACATCGATCGTGCCGGGGCGACGAATGCCATCTGGGCGCCGTGGCACGCCTTTGCCGCGCTAAACGAAACCAATTTCACTAGGCTCGCTGTCGGCGTTGTGCGGGAACTCGCCGATTTAAGAACGCTGAATCCGCTCGTGCTCGACGCTGTGGTGAAGCCTAGCGCGCCAGCCACGATGAAGCAGGTCGCTGAGCGTTACGCGCGACTCTTCACCAACGTGAATGCGCGGATGAGTGTTGCGGACGTGAGTGAGGCTGAACGCGAACTGCGGCGCGTGCTCTACGGTCCTGATGCGCCGCCCGATGTTCCCGCTCAGATGGATTGGGGCTTCCTCTCGCTGCTTCCGGATCGCGCCAGTCAGGGCGAGTTCCAGAAGCTGATCACCGATCTGGAGCAATGGCTGATGCGCGGGCCAGAGGCGCCGGCGCGCGCCATGGTGATGCGCGACCTTCCAGCGGCCTATGAGCCGCGCATCTTCGCCCGCGGTAATCCCAACCGCCCGACCGATGCGGTGACGCGGCGCTTTCTGTCGGTGCTCGACCGGAACGAGAAGCCGTTCCGTCACGGCAGCGGCCGGGGTGAGCTCGCGGCGGCGATTGTTGACCCGGCGAATCCGCTGACGGCGCGTGTCTTCGTCAATCGCGTCTGGCTTCATCACTTCGGCGCCGGCCTGGTGGCCACGCCGAGCGACTTTGGAACCCGCGGCGAAAAGCCTTCGCATCCTGAGTTGCTCGACTGGCTCGCGAACGAGTTCGTGCGCGGCGGATGGAGGGTGAAGGATCTGCACCGCCTGATCATGAACTCGGCGGTGTACCAACAGGCCTCGGCAAACCTGGCGAACGGCCGGGCGCAACAGATCGATCCGGAGAATCGTTTGTTGTGGCGGATGAATCCGCGCCGACATGAGTTCGAGACACTGCGCGATTCGTTGCTCGCGGTGTCCGGACGGCTCGAATCAAAGGCCGGTGGTCCACCGGTCAGCGCCTCTACGCCGCGGCGCACCGTTTACACTTTCGTTGACCGACTCGATTTGCCGCCGGTTTTCGCGACGTTTGATTTTCCGAGTCCGTCCGCGAGCTGTCCACAGCGCGCGCAGACGACAGTCGCACCGCAGGCACTATACCTGATGAACAACGAGTTTGCCGCGGAGTGCTCCGCGGCGACGTTGCGTCGAGTCGAAGTGGCAAAAGTTGGCGAAGTCGCCGACAAGGTGCGCCAGATTTACCGGCTGACGTTCAGTCGCGAACCAGCACCGAAGGAGCTGGCGCGCGCGGGGACGTTTCTGGGCTCGAAACCGGACGACAAGCTATGGCAACACTTCGTCCAAGCCCTGCTGATGAGCAATGAATTTGCCTTTGTGGACTGAACGAATCGCGATGAACCCGCATCCATTCCAACCACCGCCGCTGTCGCGCCGCGAAATGCTTGCGCGCTGCGGCACCGGCTTCGGGATGATGGCGCTGGCGTCGCTGATGAACGGCACCGGGCTCCTGACGGCGTCGTCCACCGCCGCCGGAACCTCCACGTTGCCGCTTGCGCCGCGAGCTCCGCATTTCGCGCCGAAGGCGAAGCGCGTCGTTCACCTGTTCATGAACGGCGGTCCGTCGCAGGTGGACACGTTTGATCCGAAGCCTGCGCTCGAAAAATTTCACGGACAGCCACTGCCATTGAACAACCTTCGCACCGAGCGCAAGACTGGCGCGGCGATGCGGTCGCCGTTCAAGTTCAAGCGGCACGGGCAGTCGGGCATCGAGGTTAGCGAGCTGTTCGAGAAGACGGCGGCGCACATCGACAGCATGGCGGTAATTCGCTCGATGCAGGCCGAGGTGCCGAATCACGAGCCGTCGCTGATGCTGATGAACTGCGGTGATTCGCGGCTGCCGCGGCCAAGCATGGGCTCATGGATCAATTACGGTCTCGGGACGGAGAATCAGAATCTGCCTGGCTTCATCGTGTTGTGTCCGGGGGGATATCCCATCGTCTCGACGCAGAACTGGCGCTCGGCGTTTCTGCCCGGCGCGTTTCAGGGCACGTATATCGATTCGCAGCACACCGACGTCGAGAAGCTCATCGCGAACATCCGCAACAAGCGTCTTGGCCTTGACGAACAGCGGCGGCAGCTCGATCTGTTGCGCGAGATGAACGAGGACCACGCCGCGGCGCGTGGTCACGCGGCGCTGGATGCGCGCATCGCGACGTTCGAGCTCGCCTATCGCATGCAATCCGAGGCGAGTGACGCGTTTGATTTCGCGAGCGAGCCGGCTTACGTGCGTGAGGCGTACGGGAACGGCACGCATGGACGACAGTTGTTAATCACGCGACGTCTGCTGGAACGCGGCGTCCGCTTCGTGCAGGTGTGGTCGGGCGCCGGGCAACCATGGGACAATCACGAGAACATCGAAGGTGAACATCGCAAGCTCGCCGGAAGCTGGGACCAGCCGATCGCGGCGTTCCTCGCGGACTTGAAGCAGCGTGGTCTGTTCGACGACACCCTCGTGCTGTGGGGCGGTGAATTTGGGCGCACGCCGGTGGCGGAGTTACCGGCCTTGAACGGGCGCGATCACAATCACTACGGGTTCTCCGTCTGGCTCGCGGGCGGCGGCGTGAAGGGTGGAACGGTTTACGGCGCGACGGATGAGTTTGGGTTCCGAGCGACGGAGAATCCTGTTCACGTCCACGACCTGCACGCCACGATGCTTCATCTGCTCGGCCTCGACCACGAACGCCTGACTTATCGCTACGCGGGCCGCGATTTCCGCCTGACGGATGTGCATGGACACGTCCTGAAGGGGCTTCTCGCTTGAGCGGGATTTTTCACTTGCTCACTCTTCGTCCACACCATGACTGAGCCTCGCGCGCTTGAAGCCTACGCTGTTCCCTTCTGGCAGCCGATGCTTTTTGGCGCACTCGCGGGCGGCATGGCGTGGGGCATTCGCGGACAGTACGGCCATGAGACGGGCGCGATGATGGCCGGGCTGGCTGTGGGTTTGGTGATGTCGTTGATCTTCTGCCCTACCGGGAATGTTCGGCAAATCGCCCGCGCTGTGGCGTGGTGTACAGTGGCGATGGGACTCGGTGGCTCGATGACTTACGGCCAGACCGTCGGCCTTACGCACGACGCCGAGCTGGTTGGCAACTGGTCCGCGCTGCGTTGGGGAATGCTCGGGCTCGCGATCGAGGGCGGACTCTGGATTGGCTTCGGCGGCACATTCCTCGGCATGGGGCTGAGTGGCGTGCGTTATCGCGTCGGCGAACTGCTGCTCGTCTGGCTTGGCGTGCTGGGGCTTTGCTCGTTCGGCATCTGGCTGTTCAACGAGCCGTTCGATCCGGCGAATCGTATTCTTCCGAAGCTTTACTTCTCCGACAGCTGGCAATGGGAACCGAACGCCGCGTTGAAACCGCGCCGTGAAGTGTGGGGTGGATTTCTGCTCGGGCTGGTAGGGTTGCTGACCTATCTCGGCATGAAGCGGCGCGATGGTCTGGCGTGGAGGTTGGGTTTGTGGGGCGTTCTCGGCGGCGCGATCGGCTTTCCGCTCGGGCAAAGCTTGCAGGCTTATCACGCGTGGAATCTTGAGTTCTTCCGATCCGCTGAGTGGGCCGAGATCGACAAGGTGATCAACTGGTGGAACTTCATGGAGACAACCTTTGGCGCGGTGATGGGCGCGACGCTGGGCCTCGGACTGTGGCTGAACCGGCGACGCATCAGCTCGGCGCAGGATGGGGCACCACCAACGTTTTCCCCTGTGATCGAATGGCTGCTGATAATCGTCCATTGCGGCCTGCTCGTTGGCACAGAGTTCTTCTCCGTGAACTGGATCGATCTGCTCTACGACTTTGGTCCGATGCTTGGATTCATCCCGCTGGTGGCAATTGCCGGTGGACGCTGGTGGCCGTGGCTCGTGATGTTGCCCATTACGGCGTTGCCAATCGCGGGGAAGACATTGCGTGAACTTGTCTACAAGCAGCACGCAATGGAGCCCGTGGTGGGGTGGGTGATTTATCTCGTCCTGCCCTTGGCAATTTGTCTCGCGACGGCGGTCGTTTTTGCGCGATGCCAGGAAAAGTTGACCGAAGCGCAGCAGTTTCTCCGGCCCGTTCTGCTTTTGACCACGTGGCTCTACTTTGGGCTGAACTACGCCTTCTTCGAGTTTCCGTGGCCATGGGCGAAGTGGACCGCGCGCACCCCGAACGCCGTTATTTACACTGTCTGCGCCATTGGGCTGACTTGGCTGGTGGTGCGCGGTGGACGGCGGAGGGTGGAAAGCTGATCCCGCTTAGCGCGTCTTTCGTATCGCCTCGATCTTGGTCTGGGCCTGTTCGACGAGGTTCTTGAACTGTGCCAGCTGGCTCATATTCAACCAGGTCTTGATCCGTTGGTGGCGATGACTGGTCACCGTGGCTTCGACGTTGCTCGTGCGACGGCTGCTGTAGCTTGCGACCCGCAGTCCAGCCCGGCTCGCGTAGAACGCCTCGAAGTGATTGAGCGAGCTGATGGACGGGTCGGCTTTGCTCACGTAGTCGATGCCGGCGATCAGGGCTTCCAACTCGTCTTCGTCCACAGTGGTGGTGTCTTCCATCGATTCGCTTTGTCGGACTACTACGGCGATGCCGAATTGCCGCTGGTTGCTCGGCACGTCGCGGTACTCGTGGACCTTTACGAAAATCGTTCCGTTCTTGGTGGCAATGCTGCCGAGTTCCTCCGTGCCCTTGATCACGACGCGCCCGGTCGTCGCTTCGAACGCCTCCAGGCGCGTCCGTGGTACGTCATTGGTATCGTGGGCCGTGGTCGGCAGAGTGACAATAACCAGCAGAATGGCGGTGATGGGCAGGAAGTGGCGTTTCATGATTCCTTTCGAGTTTGGCGTGTTGTCATTCGGTCAACACCGCGTTCGCAAAAGAGTTTCGCCGGCCCGTTCCGCCCGCGAGCTAGTCCTTGATCCGCCCTGCGGACCAGAGCAACCCTTGCGAGACCAAGTCGAGGAACACGGGATCGCGGAAGGTGTCATCGGAATGACCGTAAGTCGTTCCAAAGACGCGGGCCTTTCCATAATGATTGATCCACGCGACGGGATGTTCCTTGCCGTCCGCTTCGCTCTTGGAAGTCGCAAGCGCCTTCGCATTCGGCCAGAGCTTCTCGATGATGTAGAGCTCGTCCTTGGCGGTTACCCAGTTGTCGGGAATGCCTTTCAGGAGCGGATGCTCCGCGACCTTCTTCACGGCATAATTGCTCTGGTGATCGTGACGGCGGCTGGTTACGCCGAGGAATTCGCGCCAGTCATCAATCTCCGCCGAGCGATACGTGTGCATTGCGCAGTGAATGACCACAGCGGGCGTGCCGGCTTTGTGCACCGAGGTGATTTTGCGCATGTAATCCGGCGACTTGGTGTCGGCGAAGCATTCGTTATGCACGACGACATCGAAGCCCTTCGCCCAGTTCGGGTCGTCGTAGAGCGGAATCTCCGCGCGCGTTCCAGTGCCGCCTTCGTTGACGATCTTCCACTCCACCTTTGCGTGCTTGGCGACGCCATTGGTCAGCGCCTGGCTTTGGAAGGTGTAATTGTGGCAGCAGCCACCGGTAATGAGCAGCGCCCGGAGCGGCTTCGACGAATCGGCAGCGCGAGCGGCGGGTGAGGAGAGCAGGGTGGCGAAAACGATGAAAGCGATGCGATGGAACATGGGTGGACGCTACCCATGCCGGGCGGCCTCGGTCAACGACGCGATGGAATGATGATGGCGGCGACCAAGTGTGATTTTTCTGACAGCGAAAGCCTTGAGCTTGGCGGGGCTTCCACTAAGGTTCCGGCGCATGACACGACGAATCACTGACTCGATTTTTGGACTCAGCCTCCTTCTCGGTTTGCTCGTTGCGAACACCGTCAACGCTGCACCTGCCAGCGAAGCCCGTCTCCTGCGTTTCCCTGCGATTCATGGCGACAAACTCGTCTTTGGTTACGCGGGCGATCTCTACACCGTGTCGGCCAAGGGCGGACTCGCGCGCCGACTGACCAGCGATGAGCAAAGCTACGAGATGTTCCCGCGCTTTTCGCCGGACGGAAAGAACCTCGCCTTCACCGCCCAGTATGACGGCAACACGGAGGTCTATGTCATGCCCGCTGACGGCGGCACGCCGAAGCGTCTGACGTACACGGCGACGCTCGACCGCGATGATGTCTCCGACCGCATGGGGCCGAACAACATCGTGATGACCTGGCGCGACAATGAGACCGTCATCTATCGCTCGCGCCGCACGCAGTGGAATGCGTTCAAGGGTGACCTGACGATTGCGAAAATCAGTGGCGGCATTCCGGAAATTCTCCCGTTGCCACGCGGCGGCTGGTGCAGCTTTTCGCCGGATGGAAAGCAGCTCGCCTACAACCGCGTCTTCCGCGAGTTTCGCACTTGGAAGCGGTATCGCGGCGGGCAGGCGGACGAAATCTGGCTCTATAATTTCGAGACCAAGGAATCCACGAAGCTCACGGACGATCCGGCACAAGATATCTTCCCAATGTGGAAGGGCGATCGCATCTACTTCGTCTCCGAGCGCGACGAGAATCGCCAGGCCAATCTCTATGTTTACGACTTGAAGAAGAAGGAGACGCGACAGCTCACGAAGTTCACCGAGTTCGCAGTGAAGTTCCCGTCGCTCGGCGACAATGCGATCGTGTTTGAGAATGGCGGTTACATTTATCGTTTCGATCTTAGGAGTGAGAAGGCGGAGAAGATTAGCATCGAGATCAAAGAGGACTTTGCGATCGGTCGTGGCGGTTTGAAGGATGTGTCAAAGGAGACGACAGCGTGGGATATCGCGCCGGACGGTGCGCGCGCGGTCATCGGTGCGCGCGGAGATGTGTTCAGCGTGCCGGCTAAAAACGGGCCGACGCGCAATCTGACGCAATCGCCCGGAGTGCATGAGCGCAACGCGACGTGGTCGCCAGACGGAAGGTGGGTTGCCTACGTCAGCGACCAGTCGGGCGAAGACGAGATTTGGGTGCGCGCCCAGGATGGCTCGGGCGAAGCGCGTCAGCTCACGAGCGGGGCTGATACTTACAAGTACGCGCCGCTCTGGTCGCCGGACTCGAAGCATCTCGTGTGGGGCGATAAGAAGAACCGGCTGCAGTTCGTCACGGTAGAGACGAAGGCCGTGACGCCCGTCACGCAGTCCGAGTCATCGGAGATTCACGACTTCGCTTGGTCACCGGACAGTCAGTGGCTGACGTTTACGAAGCCGGAGCAACGGCGATTCCCGAACGTTTACATTTACGGTCTCGAAGCGAAGAACACGATTCAAGTGACGGACGGCTGGTTTGATGTGGGTTCGCCGGAGTTCAGCAGCGACGGCAAGTATTTGTTCTTTGTGTCCGAGCGCTCGTTCAATCCGACCTACGGCTCGACGGAGTGGAACCACATCTACAGCGACCTGCAGCGCATTTATCTCGTGACGCTGGCGAGGGACACCAAATCGCCGTTCGCGCCGAAGTCGGACGAGGTGAAGATTAAGGAAGAGAAGCCGAAGAATGCGCCGCCAGATGTGAAGGCGGACGACAAGGACGAGAAAAAGGAGGTCGCGAAGACGGACGACAAAACGGACGTGAAGAAGGATTCCGAGAAGACCAACAAGACCGACAAGGTGACGGTAAAGATCGACCCCGACGGCCTCCAGCAACGCATCGCCGTGCTGGCGCCAGGCGCGTCCAGCTACGGCAATCTGACCTCGGTTGGCGACAAGCTTTACTACCAGAAGAAAGGCAAGCTGTTCGTCTTCGAGATTGAGAAGGAGAAGGAAACGGAAGTGGGCGACGTGAACGGTTATCGCGTTTCCGCTGATCGCAAAAAGATGCTCGTCCGCACTGGAGGCGACTTCGCAATCGTGGACATGCCGTCCGGGAAACTCGACGTGGGTGACAAGAAACTCAGTCTCTCCGATCTTAAAGTCACGCTTGACCGTCATGCGGAGTGGAATCAGATCTACGCCGAATGCTGGCGGCAGATGCGCGATTTCTTCTACGCGCCGAACCTGCACAACGTCGACTGGCCGGCGATCCGCAAACGTTACGAGCCGCTGCTTGCGCATGTGCAACATCGTGCGGATCTCACCTACGTCATTGGCGAGATGATCAGCGAGTTGAACGCCGGTCACGCCTACGTGGGCGATGGCGACATGCCGAAGCCAGAGCGCATTCCGCTCGGTCTGCTGGGCGCGAAGATTAGCCGTGACGCGAGCGGCTTCTACCGCATCGATCGTATCCTGCGCGGCCACAACTGGGATTCGAAGTATCGTTCACCGCTTACTGAGATCGGCGTGAACGTGAAGGCGGGCGACTTCATCGTCGGCATCAACGGCAAGTCGACCAAGGACATGACCGACCTCTACGCGGCGCTTGTTGGCACCGCTGGCAAGCAGGTGAAGCTCCGCGTGAATGGCGAGGCGAAAGACGACGGCGCGCGCGAGGAGACCGTGATTCCGGTCGCGACCGAGCAACCGCTCTATTACCTCAACTGGGTGTTGGACAACATCGACGCCGTCGAGAAGGCCACCGACGGCAAGGTTGGCTACGTCCACGTGCCGGACATGCAGCAGACTGGCTTGAACGAGTTTACCAAGTTCTACACCGCGCAACTGCACAAGGAGGCGCTGATCGTGGATTGCCGTGGCAACGGCGGCGGCAACGTGTCACCGATGATTATCGAGCGTCTCCGCCGCGAGCCGGCCATGTGGACCATCGCGCGCAATGGCAACGTGAACGTCGATCCGAGCGGCCAGGTGCTTGGACCGAAGGTTCTGCTCATCGATCAACACTCAGCGAGCGATGGGGACATCGTTGGCTACCGCTTCCGTAAGCATAAGCTCGGGCCGATTATCGGACAGCGCTCATGGGGCGGCGTGGTGGGCATTCGCGGCACGCTGCCGTTGCTGGATGGCGGTACATTGAATCGTCCGGAGTTCAGCCGCTTCGATCTCGAGGCGAAGGAATGGATCATGGAAGGCTACGGCGTCGATCCAGACATCGTGGTGGACAACGATCCCGCGCGCGAATTCGCCGGCACGGATGACCAGCTCGCCCGCGCCATCGATGAGATTAAGAAGGCGCTCACCGCGAATCCGGTGAAGATCCCTGCGATTCCGCCGTATCCGGACAAGAAGCGCTAGTCGCGGGTCGACAACGGCAGCCCGAATCCGCCATTGACGGTCTGCAACACGCTTCCGGAGTTGATGGCAGCGCGGAAAAACTGAAATTGGTTCGTGGCGGTGACGCTGAAAGTGAACGGTCCGTTGACCGGAACGGTGTTCGGCCATGCGGTCCAGCGGCGGAGATCCGTCGACGTCTGGATGGCAATTTCCGCGGCTTGGGCAGCTTTCACGGTTACTTCAACGGTGGACCCGACTCGAGCCACGGTGAGCGTTGGTTCAACTTCCGGTGGCGCGGTGAACGGTTGGTTGTAAATCACTGGATCGCCTGGCTGGGGCAAGCCGGGGAACATGGAATAGGTTGCCTGCATGCGATATTCGCCGGGAGGCAGCTTGCCGAGCACGATGGAGTTCGTCTGGAGGTTGTAGCAATCAACGCAATCGAGGCAGATGTCACCGACCATTTCCCAGACGGGCAGTGAAAAGCCATTCGAACTGGTGCTCATCGGGCCGGTTTCAATCCAGTGACAGTTCGGGAGCCTGCCTCCAAACGTGAAGTAGGTGACTCCACCGATAGTTTGAACCGCGGCGGTGTCCCACGGGGCACCAATCGGAAACTGGGCATGGACGATGGCTGGCGGCAGCGCGGATAACGCAAGTGCCAGACTGGAGGTCAGTGGTGGGGAGAGCTTGGTCTTCATATCGCCTAATCCTTTGACGTTGGTTTGTTGATCTTCGCGGAGCCGATTTTAGGGTAGCACCTCTTGGGATTTTCTTACGCTAACTTCAGCTTCTGGTTTTCGCAAGAGGCCGGGATATCGGACCGGGCGCTGGCCGGACACTGGACGTCTGGTTTCGATCTGTGCTAGCTAAGAGTCATGCACACGGAATGGTGCGCGATGAAGAGCAAGTGGGTTCCGCTGTTTATCTCGGCGGGGCTGCTGGTCCTGGCGGGTTGCACCCGGGAATGGGACGCGATGACGGCGCCGGATGTGCAGGGAAAGGCCGCGATGGCCTCGGTGGACAAGTTCGTCCAGGCGTATGGCTGGAACATGCAACGCTCGGAGTGGCTCTTCAAAACCAACGGTCGGCCGGCGCGGATGATTCGCGGATTGCCGTGGAAACGTTTGAAGGGGGACGAGTTTCCAGCCGTGACTCACAACGGCATTCTCTACGTCCTGTTGAATCGAGGCCCCGGGGAGGAACGATCAGGCGTGGCCTACAATCCTCAGACGAATTTGTTCGCCGCACCGGTTCGCGGCTTCCGGCCGATTGGCGCGCGATGGTATGTCTGGGTGCAGCCGGAGAATCAGACTTACACCTATTTGCAACGGTACGAATGACGGTGAAGGGCGGTGGGATTCGATTCGGATCCTCAGCCCCATCCCAGCCAACGGCCGCCGTGGTAGGTGACAAAGGCGAGAATCCAAGCCAGGGCTCCCATGTAAAGCCACTGAAAGGCGGCCCACTTCCAGCCATTCGCCTCGCGTCGGACGATGACGATGGTGCTGACACACTGGAGCGCGAAGACGTAGAAGACCATGAGCGTAACCGCGACGAGCGGCGTGTAAACCGGAGAGTCGTCCTCGTGTTTTTGTTCGCGCAGAGTCTGGGCGAGGGTCTCGGTGCCTTCTTCTGAATCGTCGGCTTCGCCCACATTGTAGACGAGCGACATGGTGCTGACGAAGACTTCGCGTGCGGCGAAGGAGCTGACGATGCCGATGCCGATCTTCCAGTCGAACCCCAGCGGCTTAATCAGTGGTTCGATGAGCTGGCCGAGGCGTCCGGCAAAACTGTGCCGGAGTTTGTCGCCGGCGTATTCTTTGTCCAAGGCCTCAAAATGCGAGGCGAGGAGGTTACTGCGGTCCTCAGGCTTGGCCATTGTCAGTTCGAGTTTAAGACGATGCCACTCCAGAGACTGAGCACCACTTGGAATCGCGATGGAGTTGGTCAGCTGCTCGATTGTCGCTCTACGAGACGCGTAGTTCTGATCAAGCTGGCTGTCCTTCGGGTACGTCGCGAGGAACCACAGCAGGATGTTGATTCCCAAAATTACGGTGCCGGCGCGTTTGAGGAATAGCTTCGCGCGGTCCCACATGTGACGGAGCACGATGCGGAGCAGGGGACGTTTGTACGGCGGCAGCTCCATGATGAGCATGGGGGTCGGACCTTTGAGCAGCGTCTTCTTGAAGAGCCACGCCATGAACAGGGCGACCACGATGCCGAGCAGGTACATGCTCAGCATGGTGAGGCCGGAAAGTTTCAGGATGCCGAGAACGCGCTTGTCTGGAATGCACGCCGCGATCAGCAGGGTATAAACCGGCAATCGGGCCGAGCAGCTCATCAGCGGCGCAACGAGGATGGTGACGAGACGATCCTTCGGGCTCTCGATGGTGCGCGTGGCCATGATGCCTGGAATCGCGCAAGCGAACGAGCTGAGCATGGGAATGAAGCTCTTGCCGTGGAGCCCGACTTTGCTCATCAGCCGATCCATCAGGAACGCCGCGCGCGCCATGTAGCCGGTGTCTTCCAGCAGTCCGATGAAGAGAAACAGCAGGCAGATTTGCGGGAGGAACACGACGACTGCGCCGACACCATTGACGATGCCGTTCACGAGAAGATCGTTCAGCGGCCCGGCGGCGAGCCATGAGCTGACGTGTTCTCCGACCCAGCCCACGCCTTTCTCCAAAAGCGTCATCGGAAGTTCGGCGAAGGTGAAGATCGTCTGGAACATCATCGCCATGATGCCGACGAAGATCGTGAGGCCCCAGAATTTGTGGGTGAAGACGCGGTCGAGCTTGTCGCTCAACGTTTCCTTCACAACGTTCGTCTCGGTCGTCACCCGTTCTTGAATGCCTGCGATGCGGGCGTAGCGCGCTTCAATGGCCGTGCTGCGCCAGTCGACGCCGGCTTTCTCCAGTCGGCTCCGCGCCGCGCTGACCGACTCTGGAATCGAGGGCGGGTAGTGTTTGCCACTGAGGTTGAGAAACTTTTCGTCCGACAACGCGAGAATCGCCTCGGGCATCGCAGCGAAGCGGCTTCCCGGGAATGCCTTCTTGAGCAGTTCGGCGAGGGCGAGGGTTTCCTCGCGGAACCCCGGTTCCAGTTCGCAGAACAACGATGGCAGCGGAACGCTCTTCTGTTCACCGAGGAGCTGGTCAATCGTCTTAATCAGGTTTTCGAGACCTGCCTTGGTGCTGGCGATGAGTGGAACGACGGGCACGTTCAGTTCCTTCGCCAGGGCGCGGGCGTTGATCTCATGGCCGCAGTCCTCGGCCACATCCACCATGTTCAGCGCGACAATCGTGGGATAGCCGAGCTCGATGACTTGGGTGGCGAAGTAGAGGTTGCGCTGGAGATTTGAGGCGTCGACCACGACCACGACGAGATCGGGTGGTGGCACTTCCGCGAGACGATGAAACAGCACGTCGCGGGAAACCTGTTCGTCGAGCGATTGCGGACTGAGGCTGTAGGTGCCAGGGAGGTCGAGGACGATGACGGGCTGTTCCCTGGTGCTGCCTAGGAGACGGCCTTCCTTCCGTTCCACGGTGACGCCGGGATAGTTGCCAACTTTCGCGCGCAGGCCGGTCAATGCATTGAAGAGAGTGGTCTTGCCGGAATTCGGATTGCCGGCCAGCACGACGTGTCTGGTGCGAGTGGGGGATTGAGGAGGGCTGGCGGGGGCGGACATCGTGGCAGGGACCGTCTAGCTGGGTTTCACCCAAATCAGTTCCGCCTCGTGCTTGCGAAGCGAGAGGTTGTAGCCGCGCACCTTGATTTCGACGGGGTCGCCCAGCGGCGCAAAGCGGATCAGTTCGACCGTGGTTCCGACGAGCAGACCCATTTCTAGGAGGCGGCCCTTGTTTTCCGACGGCACTTTGATGGCGGTGACCGTGCCGCTGGTGCCGAGCTTGAGGGAGGATAACGGTTGGGGCTCAGCGGACATGGTCAGGCCACATCCAATTTGAGGTTCCTCGGCAGCGGCTGGACGAGAATGGATTCGGCGAGCTGCTGGCTGAGACCGAGGCGCGCATGGCAGACCTGGCAGATGACGTTTACGTGCTTGCTGACGACGCGCACCTGCTGTTCCTCGCCGAATCCCATCTCGCGGAGGCGATGGGAAACTTCCGGCGTCGTGGAGAGCTGCTTGATTCGCACGGCCGTGCCGGCCTTGACGCTGGCCAGTGGACACAGATCCTCCTGTGGGCAGGCATCGGCGGCACACGGTTGTTGCGAATCATTCACTAGGTCGAGCGTAGGTGTGTTGAGACTGAGTTGCAAGTTGGTTTTCCCGCGTGGCGGTGCTCAAGACAGGCGCTAAGCGAGGAGCTCGGCGGGTGCGACCTCGACCTTTTCGGCGATGGATTGAGGAATAGTCGTTGCTTTCATGGAATGGGAGACTGGATCCCACGTGACGCAGACGACAGTGAGTTTCCCTCGCGCGACCTCTGTTCGTTCGTCGCCGGTAACTTTGCTGAACCGAATCTGGTAGGTGATGGCCTTGGTCTTTCGTTCCGCGACCAGCAGATGAATCTCCACCATGTCCTCGAAGCGGAGCGGTTTGTGGTAATCGCAGGAAGCATGGACGCGCGGCCAGCCGATCCGGTGTTCACCGGGATCGAACTGTCGGGGCGCGATCGAATATCCCAGTGAACGAAAGAAGGCGTGCTCGGCCGTCTCCATGAAGCGGAAAAAATTCGAGTAGTGCACGATGCCAGCCATGTCGGTATCCGAGAACTCGACCCGGCGTTGCGCTTTGAATTCGTAAGGCATGCGGAGAATTTAGATTTGTGATTCTCGGTTGACGATTTGAAAACGACAGTCGAACGGCGTGCGTTCCGATTCAGGCCGACTTCCTCCTCACGACCTGCTCGAACGCTTGAAGAGTTTTCGCCGCGACAGATTCGATGCCGAAATCGCGCAGGACGGCTTCCCGTCCGGTGCGACCGAGATTGCGAGCACGTTCCGGCTCCTGAAGCAGGCTTCCGATGGCATCGGCCAGCGATTTTGCGCTGCCCGGTTCGCACAGGACGCCACCGCCGGTGGAATCCACGAGCTCGGGAAACGCCGCGTGGCGCGGTTGCACAACTGGAACTCCGGCCGCGAGCGCTTCAATGACGTAGAGCCCGAAGGCTTCGCCGTAGAGTGCCGGCGTGGAGAAGATGGTCAGGCCCCCGAAGAACGCGAGCTTCCCGGCGTGATCGACGTTCGGAAAGAACTGAACCGAATCGAGCACTCCCGCCGCGCGCAGTTTGGTTCGCTGTTGCTCGACGTAAGGTTCGTCGTTGGGACCGCATCCGCCGCCGATGTGCAACCGGAGGTTTTTCCCCACGTCGCGTCGTTTCAATTCGATGTAGGCGTCCACCAACGTGTCGAGCCCCTTGTCTTTGCACATGCGGGCGAAGTAACCGAGGACCGGGGGATTCTGCGAGCCAGCGGCCTCGTAGCCTGCGAGATTAATGCCATTGGGTACGACGCGGACCTGATCTGGACGGAGTGAAAGGCGTCGGCTCATCAAGTCGCCGAAGTAACGCGTCGGCGGAAGAAATAGATCCACGTCGCGGCAACGTTCGGAAAGGGTCCTCCAAGCGGACTCGCGAACGGAAACCGGGAGGCTGTCGAGATACGCATCTTCTCCACCGAGAATGCAGGTCACGGCGCAGTTGAGTTCGCGCTTGAGCTTGCGTGCCAGTCCCACGAGCAGCGCGTTGGAAAGGCAGACGACGTCCGGCTTGGAGTGCTCCTTCAGCCACGCGATCAATTCGTCGAGCTCGCGGGCTTGATTCCCCTCCTCGCCGCGCAACATCGAAATCATCAGGTCGCCGACATCTTCCGCCTTGGTGCGAGCGGAATGTTTGGACGCCCACTTCAACAGAGCAGGGGACGCGAGCAGCGAGTGCAGCCATTTCGGTGCCTTGCGAAACAGTGCGGACTTCTGCTCCAGGTAAACGTTGATGCCGCTGAAGAAGGTGGGAGTTCCGGCGCTCTGGTCTGCCTCGTCGAGCGTCAGTGGAAGGTAGAGCGGAACCATCAATGTCTCGTGCCCCTGCTTGCGCAGCGCGGCGACGAGTGCGTTGTCGCGGAAGCAGCCGCCGCAGTACATGCCGCCGGCTCCGGGTGTGATTTGAACGATGTTCATCTCGCGCGTTGCCAGATGACTAGCGCGTGTCGCTCCAATCGTAAAGTCCTCTGCGCTGCGTTCACTCAGCTTCGCTCGACGATCACGCGGGCTGCAGCTCCGCCGAGGCGGACGCGAGCGGCGCGCCGACGGGCAGATTCTGCGGCAACGGGGCGAACTCCTCGATGGCATTCCACAGGCGGGTGAAGTCCTTGTTTACATCGCCGCTCAGGCAGTCGGTGATGTCGCCGGCCATGTCGGGATATTTGTCGATGACCTTCTTGAAGGAGAATTCTGGGTCGTAAAAGGCGTAGACCAGCTTGCGCATGTTCTCGATGCCGTCGCGCAGGCCGCGCCCGTAGGCTTCGAAGCGCGAGGGAGAAATATCCTTGGCGGCGAGCGCATCGTGAACGGCGTCGGCTGCCATTACGCCACTCTTCAGCGCGAGCATCAGTCCGCTGCTGAAGACGGGATCGAGGAAGCAGAAGGCGTCTCCGACGAGCAACAGTCCGTCCCGGTAGCAATGCTTCGAATGATGGGTGTATTCGCTGGTGATGTAGTATTCACCGACCTGCTGCCCGGTGGAGAGACGATCCTTGATCCAGAGATTCTCCTCCACTTCGCGGTGGAAGATTGCTTTCAGATCCTTCACTCCGCCGCGCGTGAGATACTTGCCCTCGGCCACCACGCCGACGCTCACCATGTCGTCGTGTTGCGGGATGTGCCAGAACCAGCCCTTCTCGGGAATCATCGCCACCGTGGTCTGGCCTTCATCGATGCCGGCGTCGCGCTTCGAACCTTTGTAGTAGGTCCACACCGCCACCTTGTTGAGATACGGGTCGCGCAGGCGCCATCCCTCGCGAACCGCGGCGAAGCTTTCCTTGCCCGTGCAGTCGAGAGTGATCGTCGCGCGGTATTCGAACGGCGTTCCATCCTTGCGCTTCCCAGCCACGCCCACGACGCGTCCCTCTTCCTTGATCAGGGAGGTGACGGTCATTTCTTCCTCAACGTTCGCGCCCTTCTCGCGGGCGTGGTGCATCAGCATGAGGTCGAATTCGCTGCGGAGAATCTGCCAGCTCTGGGCAACGGTATCGCGGTCGTAGCGGTTGAAGAAGTAGAACGGCTGGGACGCCTTGCCGTTTTGGGCCACGAACTGAACACTGAATTTCTTCGTGAAGTGGCTTTCCTTCATGCGCGGAATCAATCCGAGGCGCTCCAGCGGACCGTAGGTGAACGGAATCAGCGATTCGCCGATGTGATAGCGCGGAAATTTTTCCCGCTCGACCACCAGCACGCGATGGCCTTGTTCCGCGAGCATCGCGGCGGCGGAGCAACCGGATGGACCGGCCCCGATGATTAACACGTCAACCTGCTGGGTCGTTTTCATACGTATACGTTCAATTGGAGGTTAATCTATGCGAGAGATGGCAAAGTCAAATGCTCAGGAGGCCGGCGGCAGAATCTCGACGATGTCGGCCAGCGCCTCGCCGGCGGGATTCAGGAGCGTGTTGCGGCGGCCGTAGAGTCGGTGCGCGCCGGTCAGCTTGAGGAATTCATTGATGGTCTTGTCGGACGCGAGACGCAAGAAAGCCTTGGGCCGGCTTTGGTAGCCGATGGCAAAATCCTTCAGCAGATGTCCGAGCGGATATCGTTCCTCGAGGATGGCGGCACGAGCAGCCGGCGGGAACAAAGCGAGGTTGATTCGAATCGCGCCGAACTCCACCGGCTTCTCACTGCCGTCGAGCACGAGCACGACTTCGCGAAAGTATTCGTCACCCTGCTGCCGGCGGCTGACAAGCCGCAGATGAATGCCTGCCTTGTGGAAGTTCTCCAGCGTCGAGGTCATGTCGCGCTCGTGAACGAGGAGCGACTTGTAAGGCTCTGGCATCGCCTCGCCGTCGATTTGGTCGAGCGGTGGGAGATTCAGCCTGCTGCGCGCGTAGAATTCGTCGAGTGGATACGCGATCGACTGGCTGCTGGCTGGAGCGGAATCTGGAATGGCGCTGTTCATGTCAGGCGTAACGAGTCCCGCGATGCTCCGGCAGGAAGAACTCCTGCAGCAGTTTGTCGATTTGCAGCAAGCCGTCGCGATTGATGGTGATGGCGTCGCCGTTCACCGCGAGGAAACCCCAGTCCGCCAGGCGCTGAATGGGCGCGGCGAATTGCATCAGCGGATCGGCGCCGAACTTCTGTTCGAACTTCGCGCGGCTGACTTGGCCGAGCTTGAGCTGGAGGATGAACTCGCGGATGTAGCGCTCTTCGTGGCTCGGTGTGTAGGCGCGGAAGGTCGGGAACTCGCCGCGGGTCACGCGCTCGACGTAGGGATCGAACTCGTGATGGTTCTGGTAATGGACGCCGTGGAGATGTCCGAAGCTGGCGACGCCGATGGATAGGATGTCCGCGCCGGAGAAGAGTCCCTCGCGATAGGTGAACTTCACCTTCGCCGGATCCTTCACCACCGTGGTCGTGCTCGTAACGGTGTAACCGATCTTCTCGAACTCGCTGTAGGCGTAGTTCACCCAGCGGCGCTTCGTCTCCCAATCCGCCACAGGCGCGACGAGTTTGCCCTGCGCCTTCATTTGCTGGTAGATGCCCGTGTTGTAGGGCACTTCCATCTGGTAAATCGTGAGCGAGTCCGGCCGGAGCTCGATGGCTTTCGCGACAGCTTCCTTCCACTTGTCCTCGGTCTCCTCGACCATGCCGGCGATGAGATCGATGTTGATTTGCGGGAAGCCAATCTCGCGGGCGTAGGCGTAGGCGCGGGCGACTTCCTTGGAGCGATGCGCGCGCCCATTGATTTCGAGGATATGATCGTCGAAGTGCTCGATGCCGAGGCTCAGCCGCGTGACGCCGAGATCGCGAATCGCCTTGAGCTTGTGGTCGGTGAGCGTGCCGGGTTCGGCTTCGAACGTGACTTCCTCCGCCGCATCCCACGGTAGCAGGCGCTTCATGCCGTCGGTGAGGAACTTCAACTGGTCGGGCGAAAGGTAGCTGGGCGTGCCACCGCCGAAGTAGATGAAGCGCGGCTTGCGTCCTTTGATGAGCGGCTTGTTCGCGTAGGCGGCGAGGTCCTTCAGCAAGGCGTCGAGGTAGCTACGAATCTGCGAGGAGTCCTTGTCGGTATAGACCTTGAAGTAGCAGAAATGGCAGCGCTTCCGGCAAAACGGAATGTGCGTGTAGAGCCCGAGGTCCACGCTGGGTGCAGGCGCGGATTCGAGCGCTGCCTGCAACTCACCGACGCGCTCCTGCTTCCAGTAGGCGAACGGCGGGTAGTTCGCGACGAAGTAATTCCCGGCGGTGGTTTCCTTCTGGAGCGGCGGTGCGGTGGGCGCGGGCGGTGTTGGTAGAGTGGTAGTGCTCATGGTTGAGTTCGATTACTTCTTCGCTCCAAAACAATACACGCTGCCATCCTCGCTCCCGACGATCACCTTGCCTTCGACCACGGCGGGTGAACTGCCGACGGGTTGACCAATCTCGTAACTCCACAGCTCCGAGCCGTCCTTGAGCGAGACGATGTAGAGTCGTCCGTCATCGGAGCCGACCACGACCTTGTCGCCGACCACGACGGGCGAGCTGTCCACCTTGCCGCGCGTGCCGAAAACCCAGACGGATTTGCCCGTCGCCTTCTCCACGCAATGCAGCCGCTTGTCGCGTCCGCCGAAGACGACGCGGTCGCCGGTGACCGCCGGCGAACTGAAGTAAGGGAAGCCGCGATCCTTGTAGTTCCACTGGTTCGTGCCCTTCGCAAGATCGATGCACAGGAACTCATTCTCGTAGTGGCCGAAGTAAGCCTTGCCGCCTTCGAGCGCCACGCTGGCCGCGATGTAAGCACCAGCCTCGATCTCTTTCACCTTCGTGCCATCGGCGAGATTGAGGACGTGCAGGATGGCGTCGCAGCCGCCGAACACCGTCTGGCCGTTTGCTACCGCAGGCGAGCCGTTGATGTAATTGCCGGTCTCGTAAACCCAGTTGCTCTTGCCCGTCGCGGCGTCGAGGCAATAGAGCCGGTTGTCGTAGCTGCCGAAGACGATCCACGTCGCGTCGCCCTTCGGAGACTTGAGGTAATTAGCCGAGCTGAGAATCTTGTCGCCGGTCTGATACTTCCACGCGAGTTTGCCGGAGTCCGCTTCCAGCGCGTAGAACCACGCGTCTGCGCCGCCGGCGAAAACCTTGCCGTCCAGCACCAGCGGCGACGCCTCGATTTCGCCCTCGGTCTTGAAGGTCCACAGCTTCTTGCCCGTGGCGAGCTCGATGGCGTGAACATGTTGATCGCCGGAGCCGATGAACACCTTTCCTCCGACGACGGCGGCTGACGAGCGCGTGGGACCGCCGGTCTTGTAGGACCAGAGCAGTGTCAGCTCCTTCTCCAAATTTCCGCCGGCGACACCCAGCAGCTGCGGGCCTCCACGGAACATCGGCCAGCTCGGAGAACCCGCCGTGGCGGCGAGGGGAATGAGAAAGGCAACGAGAATAGTGCCGAAGCACAGCTTCAGCGCGAGCTGACGAGCTGCGAGGCAAACCGGCATGGCCAGTATTCTTGGGCGCATTGCACCGGCAAATTAGCCGCGCATGGCTGTAGTGGCAAACAAATACTACCTATACGTATCAATTCGCAGTGTCGCGTCCAGGGCAGCCGATTTGCTCCAACAAGCTCGTTACGGAAGCTGGTGGGCTTCGAAGAACTTCAGGACCTCGATGTTGGCGTTGAAGGGAAGCTGGTCGTCGGAGTTGGGCCATTGATGGCCTCCATCGCTCAAGGTGATGAAGATCACTTCGTCCCGAGGGTTCAACGGCCGATCCCGCCAAATCTCGACGGACATCGTTCCGGAGTCCACGCGTATAAAGCCGCCTGGCACGGCGGGATCGGGCGAGAGCGTATGCGGATACCGGGCGCGGATCCATTGCGGCAATCGCTGGTCGATGACGCCGTTTTCGGAAAGCGCGGCGTAGGGGAAGCGAAGTGCGGTGTTCGTGGACCAGCCATTGAGCAGGAGGTTCGTCGGCCAATTGTGGTCGGGCCGGATGTCCTCGTAGGCGACGCGCGAGCGGTCGTTGCCGGTGGCGTTCCAGGTCGTGTTGGTGCTGAAGAGCGCCGGGGGCGGCTCGATGATGCCGAGGAGATTGTTTATCACCGGCCCGCCGAAACCGTTGGCTTGAGTCCAGCGCGCGACGTTGTGGCGGGAGCCGCGGATGATGCCGCGCCCTTCATGCACCCAGGGAACGCTGGTGACCATGTTCATGATGATCACCGGGCGCGGCTGCCATGGTAGCGGGATGTTGGCGAAGACATTGGTGCCGGACTCGGGATCGAGGCGGTTGTAGGGCTCCTTGTAATCGGCGAGCGGAGCGGTGCCGCTCTCCATGATGGCAAAGGCGGCGAATGGATGATTCGGGCGGCTGGCCATGTAGTGGACCATCGATCCGCCGTTGGAAAAGCCGCCGAGGTAAATGCGGCTGCGGTTGACGTTCAGTGCAGAGGCGTTGAACTCATCCACCAATGCGAGCAGGAACGCGGCATCGTCAATGTAAGGCTGGGTGAGGTTTGGATTCTCGTAGCAGAACCATTTGTGAGACTTGATGCCCGCCGTGGCCTCGGCGAAGGCGATGATCCAGCCGTTCGCGTCCGCAAGGCGCAGAATTTCCTGCTGAGCGGAGGCGAACTCCGCAATGGATTGTCCGTGGCCAGGCAACAGCAGCACGAGCGGCCAGTTGGTGGAGGCGTTCCAGCCGGCGGGAACTTTCAGGAAGTATTTCCGCGTGATGCCGCCATGGACAAACGTCATGTTCGTATAAAAGCCAGGAGTGGTGGAAATCGGCGAGGTGACGAGCGGCGTCCGTATGAGCCGGAAGAAACGTTCACCGTCATCGAGCAGGTAAGGCGGAATCTCCAAGGACATGATGGCGTTGACCTCGGGCGTCGGCAGATCGAGACGCGCCCATTCCACGAGGTCCCGACTGTGTTCAAGCTGCGAGGAGTAGGCGGCATTGCCAGTCCAGGTGACTTGTTGGCCGCCGGTGGCGTTCGTCGAAAGCACGAGCGGGATCTGCGATGGCGCAGTTGCGACATTGGTCAGCATGTAGCTCCACGCGGGCAGCCAGGCGACGAGGCCGTTAGGCAGGCGCGGCAAGGCTTCGTCGGCGATGACGGAGATGTGATACTTGAGCGAGCCGTTGTCGTTCGTCGCGCCGGGGCGGACGTTCGAGGTGAGCTGATGCGAACCACCGTACGGTGGCGCGTTCGATTCGATGAAGGTAATCAGGCCGAAGGTCGCGAGCCCGATGTCCGCCCAGATCGGTTCCTGCTGCCAGAAGCCAGATTCTTCGAGGTTGTCCTCGTGATGTGTGAAGCCGTAGATGCGCTCCGCCGGCGTTAAGCCCGGGCTGGCGAACCACGCGGGCTGGCGATTGGTCGGAAAGCGAATCCAGTCCATCGTGGCGAACAACACGGCGCGGTCCACGCTTCGGGACTTCGCGATGAAGAGCGCGCAACTGCCGCCCTGCGAATGGCCGGACACCGCGACGAGGCTCCAGCGGACGCCGCCGGTGGCGTTGAGGAACTGGCCCCAGTTCTCCGAAGCCGGCGCGAGCGCAGCCAGTCCGGCGAGCAGCTTCTGCACGCGGTTTTCAATCGAGTCTGCGCGGAACACTTGCTTCGGCGCATCCGGCATGGCGTCTGGGTAGAACAAGCCGGTCACGGTTTCTTCGGCGACGTCTTCGTAACAATCGAGGTTCGTGTTCACCGTGCAAAGCGCGGCCATGCTGACGTCATTCTGATACTTCAACCCGATGGCGTGGTAGCCGTGCGCCGCCGCCGTGCGCAGCCAGTCCTGCGAGCCTTCGGGATGGGAACTCGTGCCCGGCAGGTGAAGCAGCAGCTTGCCCAGCGGCGGAACATTCGTGGCCAGCACGACGATGTGCGGCTGGTTGTAATTGGTGGTGGTGATCTGCGGGTCCGTGACGCTGGGGATCACTTCGCGGGTGACGAAGATCGGGACGGCGGCTTGCGCGAGGGATGTCATGAGCATCATGAGGGATGCGCACAGGCCCGCGAGGGTTGTGATGGAGCGGGAGGCGGGGATGGGGTTCGAGTTCATGAAGTGAAAGCAACTATTGCAGTCTCAGTCGGTAGTAACGCTCGGGGCGGTTGCGCGGTTCGATGACCTGCCAGGAATCTCCGTTGCGGCGAATGACGTTGGTGATCGAATTCCACGGTCCGGTGACGCGGTCTGCGGCTTCAACGCCGCTTGCGCTAGTGCCGAGGACGGGCCAGCGAATGACGACGTTGGTTCCACTGGTGCCGGTCGCGAGGCCTGATTGTCCCGGGGCCGGGTCGTGGAGCGTCTGGACGAGTTCCGTGGCGGGTGCCCAAGTATCATTTGCGGCGATGTTCAGAGTCGAGGTGTTGACGGTGAGCGGAATCAAGGTGGGGGTAAGTGAAGTCGCGGTGCTGGCGAAGACCGTGCCAATGATTCCGATGCCGCTGAAGCCATCCAGCAACGGGTGACGATAGTCGGTGGTCACCCCGGTCGACGGCTTGAACTGCAGCTGTCCCGAATGCGGCAGTGCGCTGAGCCACAGCGCATTCGTACCACCTGTCCCCATCGGCAGGAATGATCCGCTAATGCCGAGCATGAGGAATGAGTCGCCCCGGTCGACGACTTGCGCCGTGTGTTCGAGCTCGGGTCCGTCCCACATCGAATACCACAGCGGTTCGCCGTTCTCGCGGACGCGTATCAACCACGCGCCGCTCTTGTCATAACGTCCGGAATCGGCGCCGGTGAATCCCCCGAGCAGGTAACCGCCGGTCGTGACGGTGATGGTTCGTGCTTCATCGAGATCCGTGTCGCCCAGCGGAAAGGCGGTCGGTGGGACCTCGCTGCGGGCCAGGTCGACGGCGTAGGTCATCTGCCAGTCTAGCGATCCATCGGCTTTGAACTTGTGTGCCGAGCAGCCCCGATAGGGATCGTAGACGGTCGTGAGTGTTGCGCCGACGGCGAGCGCGCCGCCTTCCGGTGTCTCCACGACGTCGTAGAGAACGTTTGCTGGACAAATCGTTCCCCAAATTGCGTTGCCATTGGCATCAAGTTTGGTGACGAAGCCATTATGGGAGGTGTCGTTGCAGATGGGATTGGCAGTGTCGTTGCACCGCAGCAGATCAGCGTCGCACTTGCCAGCCACGAGCACGCCGCCATCGAGGGTCGCGCGAACGGCGATGCCCGCCGTCGTCCCTTCTGTGCCGAGGCTGTGCGCCCAGAGTACGGAGCCAGCGTCGTCCAGGCTGAGAACCAGCGCGGTCCAGCCGTAGGCGGCGGAGGTCAGGTTGCCGGTGACGTAGATGCGGGTTTGACCGTTGGTATCGCGTCGCGCGTCGATGGCGAAGCGGTTGGGAACAATGGTCGGAAACGAGTAGCGACGACACCAACGAACCTCGCCGGAATCGCTGAGCCGGGTGAGGACGAGGTCGCCCGAGGTCGCCATCAAATACCCGTCGCCCGGAATGCGGGTGATGCTGTTGAAGAAGCCCATGCCATTGCCGGTGTAAACCTTTTGCCAGAGACTGTTGCCGTGACGGTCCAGTTCCCAGACCCACGGGGTTCCCTGTGGACCGACCGCGCCGACCACGGCGTTGCCGGACTCGTTGAGCACCATGCCGAGACCAGTGCGATCGGTGTAACCGATGCCGACGGAACGAATGTCGGGCCAGAACTTCGACCAACGGCTGTCTGTACCGATCACGTTCGCAGCGTTCGTTCCGGGCGAGCCGCCCGCGGCGGACAGAGTCCCCGCTGCGGCGATCGACGATCCTTGAACCAGCTTCTCCTCAATTAGAATCGGATACTTCTTGTCCAGTACGGGAACCAGAAGCAGGCGTGCCTTGGCGTAGGCGCCTGCATCAACACCGGCGTAGAGCGCCCAACTCGGACCGGTGAGCGGATGCACCTCCAAGCGGGCGTAGGGCTCCAGGTAAGCGCCGGCTTCGGCAGAGCCGAGCGGAATCTCGGCGCTCTTCAAGCTGATGTTTGCACCCAGCTCGACTCCGGCGAAGAGCCTCGCGCCCATCGCGGCGGTGAGGTTGAGCTGCGGCGAAGTGAGATCGAGCGGCTGCGGATCCCATGTGTAATCAAAATCACTCTGCCCGCCGTCGATTACGTAGGTGGCCGTGAAGTCTGATTGCTGGCTCAAGGTGATTTCGGTGCCGGCTTTCGCGTGACCTTGCGCGCCGTGATACATGCGCCCGCTCAAACTGAGTGTCACTGTAAATGGGCCTATGGGAATCCGGAACGGATCCCCTGGCGGAAGAATGCTGTCGAAGATCTCGCGCTCAGTGCGAGGGAAGGTTGCGGTGGCATTCGCACGGAGGGTGGCCGTCCATTGCGGGTGCGCCATGAGCTTGAGTCGGAGCGAAGGCTTCGAGTCGCGGATCTTCACGTCTACATCCGCGTCCAGCTTGCCGAGGCCGACGGAGGCGTTCATCGAAACGCCTGTGTCGACTTCGAAGTTGTTGAACAATCCGTCGAAGGGCGGCGAGTTTTCCGGAATGTCGATGGCATCGCCCGAGTCGTTGGTCAGCACCTGGGTCGGCGGAAGGTGTGAGCCGATCTCCCGTGGTTGCGCAGAGTCGCCGAGGCCAATGGACTTCTGGCTGAAGCTCGCGTTGCGCAGCCACCTCAACCAGTTCAAATCGTTTGTGCCGGGCTTCAAACCGATCTCGCCGGCGGTGTTGGTCTGGATTTGCACGACTTCAAACGCGGTAAGGAACGGTGGCAGATAAGTAATCACATTCGTCGGCAAATCGTCGCCGGGAATCGCGAGCCAGCCGGGCCGCACGGAGTGAATGTCCGGTGGGCTGTTGCTGATCCAGTATCCGAAACCATCGATCCGGATGCGGCTCGCGGCGAACGTGGAATCGAGCACGAGCACGTTCGTGCCGAACTCCGGATACTCGCTGGCGTCGATCGTGATGCCGAACAAAGCAGCGCTGGCGAGGAACTCATCGGCCGCGGTCGAGGCCGGCGCGTCGACGATCACCACCGCCGAGTTCTCCGCTGGAATGGTTGCCTGTGGTGTCAGATCACTGGCGAAGCGAAGCAGGCGGTCATTGAAATCAGTTTTGAGGCTGAACCCTTCCGGGACTGATTCGATGGTTGCCGACGGCTCGCGGTAGGTGATGAACGACGGATTGAAGGCGCTGAGGGTGAAACGAACTTCGCTCCGGCCGTCGGGCTGTTCGGTGACGGAGAGGACTTCGAAGTCCTGCACCGCCGCGTCGAAAGCTTGCACGACGCTGTAGTCGTAAATCCATTCGAGCGAGCTCGGCACGCGGAGGAAGCCGCCCGGTTTGGAACTCGCGTCGTGAGGATCGGTCTTTTGGACATGCTCATCGCGGTCAGAAGTGCCGTCGCCGTCGGTGTCGCGATTACCCACTTCCTCCGCTTCGTCGTAGATCCAATTCAGATACGGTTCCACGAGCGTGTAAGTCGCGACGTCGCCGTAGCGCGATTTGAAGTTGGCGTTCCCATAGGCGACCGATGAGCCAACCCCGACCACGGTCAGTGCGCCGTTCAGATAGTAGCCATTGGCGGGTGGAAACGGCGCGTAATTCCATGCAAACGCCGGTCCGCCGCTGTCGCCACTGGCGGGCAGGAAATCGTTGTAGTCCGTGGCGAAAACGCCCGGCGCGGTCGTCTGGCCATTGGCGGCGCAAGGATCGTAGACGCGACTGCTGTTGGTGTTCTCCGCGCCCATGCTGCTGAAGTCTGCCAAGGCAACGGTCTCGAAGGCGTTGCACGGAAACATGCGCCGCTCGAGTTTGTCGAAGTCCATCAACGCGATGTTCAGGCTGCGGTTCTGGTGATCAAGGTTTGGCTCGTTGTAGCCATTGCGGAGCAGGGTCCCACCGTAGCCATCGAAGGTGTTGATGCCGGTCTGTAGCGTGGGAAATGGCGGTGACGCGGTCTGGCCCGTGTCGCCATCACCCGACATCCCGTAACCTGCAAACACTACCGACGTCGGCGCTTGGAAAGGATTCTTGGGCAGACGGGGATAGACATGTGTCGCGGTAATTGGATGAGCGAGTCGCATGAGTGCAATATCGAATCCCGCGGAGTATTGATTGCTCCGCCAGTTGGGATGCACGATGAACTCCGCAATCAATTCGTGACCGTCCACTTCGTAAGGAATGCTCGGCGAGTACCAAGAAAGATCGGCGACGTTTATGCCGGTGCCCTGACCGTCGGTTCCTTGAAGCGCGTGGGCGCAGGTAAGGATCCAGTTCGAGGAGATCAATGTGCCTGTCCAGGATCCGAATTGGGCGTCGGGATCGGAGTTCCCCAGATACACCACGGTCGCGAGCAAGGGATTGCCTGCTTCGTTCTGCATTTGCACGATGATGTTCTGCCCGGCGACGTTCGTGCCGAATGCACGATCTGGTGCGGGCGCGACCACAGCCCGCGCCGGTAGGACTTGAAGCAGCGTTATTGCGAAGAGCGCAGTGCAGATTGTTCGTACGACCTGGTGGATTGGTCTCGAAGGCTTCATGGACTTACTTGTGACTGGTTAAGGACATTTATGAGACGAAAGAACGCATCGTTGGTTTGCGCCGTGACGCTGAGGTCTTGGTTCGGGCGTTAGCACATTCGCAACGGGTGGTAAAAGTCGAAGAAGGATTTTCATGTTCGGTTGAACAGTTGGTTGGGTGTTTCTCCCTTTGATGGCGGTAACAGCTCAGGTCAGGCAGGTATTCGAAAGCAGCACGACACCTGCGTCGCGATGGAGTCGCGAAGAGGGAGAACCAAAAGGGACTGTGTCTGCCCGGGAAACAGTCATGCGCTAAAAGTCAGTTTTTCCTGTCAGAGCTTGAGGTTTATGGCTGCTAGGTCGTCCGTTAATGGACATTCATTCCCCATCCATGGCTGCGATGGTTTATGCCAGAAACCCTGCTGGAATGCAGTAACGATTTTCACGCCGCACTATTACAGATGACTTGCGTCGATCGGGCGAAAAGCTGGCGAGTCCGCGAATCAGCCCCGCTTCCGGCTCGCGGCAATTTCGGCAAGGCGCACCAGCTTGTCGCCAGCGGCGCGGAGCGTCTCCTCGCGCTTGGCGAAGTGGAAACGGACGTAGCGATGCTCGGGTTCGCGGAAGAAACTGGAGCCGGGCACACCCGCCACACCGATCTCGCGAACCAGCCATTCAGCGGCGTCGTGGTCACGGGCGAAACCAAGCGATGAAATATCCAGCATCACGTAGTACGCGCCCTGGGGTTCGGCGAAGGGCAGGCCGGTCTCGCGCAGGTAAGGAAGGAACACGTCGCGCTTGCGGGTGTAGAGGTCGCGCAGCCCGGCGTAGTAACTGTCGGGCAGTTCCAGTCCGGCGACGGCGGCTTCCTGAAGCGGCGCGGCGGCGCCGACGGTGAGAAAATCATGCACCTTCCGCGCCTGCGCGATGACCTGTGGCGGGGCCTGCACGTAACCGAGACGCCACCCGGTGATCGAATACGTTTTGGACAGCGAGTTGCAGGTAATGGTCCGCTCGAAGGCGCCAGGCAGCGCGGCGAAGTATTCGTGCTGGCGCGGCTCGAACACGATGTGTTCGTACGGCTCGTCGGTGATCACGAACGTGTCATGCTGTTCCGCGAGTCGCAGAATCTGCATCAGCTCGTCGCGTGAAAAGACCTTGCCGGTCGGGTTCGAGGGATTGCAGACAACGATCGCCTTGGGCTTATGCTCGAAGGCGCGCGTCAGTTCATCGAGGCAGAAATCAAAGTCCGGCGGGCGGAGCGGAACGTAGATCGGTTGCGCGCCGGAGAGAATCGCGTCGGCCGCGTAGTTCTCGTAGAAGGGCGAGAAGACGATGACTTTGTCGCCGGGATTACACGCCGTCATCATCGCCACCATCATGGCCTCGGTGCTGCCGCAGGTGACGACGAGATGTTCGTCCGGATGAATGGGCACGCCGCTGAACCGCGTGATCTTGCGCGCGAGCGCTTCGCGAAAACGCGGCGCACCCCAGGTGACGGCGTATTGATGATGCGGCCCGCGCGTGGCGCGTTCGAGGGCGACGAGCAGTTCCTCCGGCGGATCGAAGTCCGGGAACCCTTGCGCGAGATTGATTGCGCCGTGGCGGCTGGCGAGTCGCGACATTCCGCGAATGACGGACTCGGTGAAGACTTGAAGACGGGAGGCGGTTGGCGGCATGGGCCGGGCAGGATTCGACGGCTCAGATGGGGTTGACCTGAATGCCCTGCTTGACGAGCCACTTGCGGGCGTTGTCGATGTCTTGCGACTCACCGGTCAATTCGAGCGCCATCAATCCCATCTCGGGCGTGACGTTGGCGCTGCGGATGTCGAACACGAGATCGAACTTGCGGCTCATCTCATGAATGATGGGACGGCGGACCGTCTTCGCGTCGAAAGTGAGCCAGTAGCGTTTGGATTCTTTTGCCATAGAGCGGTAACAGGTAAGCACGGACAGGGGTTGTTGGTCGAGGTTGAGTTGAAAAATCCATCTCCCGTGGATGGACTTAGGTTGCGAGTCCGCCTTCGAATGGTTGAATCACTTCCGGCGGGCGGTCGCGAGGATAACCGCTGGAGTAAACAGGCATGTGTCATAGGGGAAACACTGGGCGAAATGGCGGTGATTTCCGATACACTTTCCCAGCGGTGTCATTGGCTATGCGGTGCTACTTTGAGGGAATCCACACATTGCTGGAAAGGGATGACGCTTATCGAGTGGACGACGAAAGACAAAAATCGGAACTACACATGATAAAGACAAAAAATAGATTGGGCTTGGTTGCTGCCGGGGCCTTTGCTGCACTGCTCGGCGTATCGTCGGCCTCAGCCCTCACGTTCACCGCCACGGGCACCGGCCCCATTACCGCCTACTTCTACGGCCAGTCTGCCGGCTACGGCAGCGACCTCGGCTTGATGGTGCAAAACATTTCGCAAGGCAACTACGGCCTTCAAAACCACATGACTGCTCCGGGAACCGCATTCTTCCTGGGTAACGCGAACATCGGAGACATCCTGGTCTTTGAGCTTCGAGTTGCCACGGGCGGCGGTGATGGTCCGTCCGTCAGCAGCCCTTACTCATACTCGGTGTTCTCCGATCCGACGATGAACTCGGACGGGCAAGAACACGCGCAGGCGTCGATCTTCACCGCCGGCACCTATGGTATTCCGAACGGGATACTAGTTGGCTTTGAAGACATCGTGCCTTTCAGCAGCAGCGACCGTGATTTCAACGATCACATGTTCGTCTTTACTGGTGTCAGGGCGGAACAGTCGAGTCGTGTGCCGGATGGCGGCATGACGTTCGCGATGCTGGGCTTCGCGTTGGGTGGCCTGGGCTTGCTGCGCCGGAAGCTCTAAGTTTTGGCGACATTCGCACCCCGCCTGGCTGACGCCGGGCGGGGTTTTTGTTTTCGGGTCATCGGGGGTGGTGAATTGGGGGCTGGACACGATACGACGGCCGCGGCTACACCTGCGTCGTCATGGATACGGACGACTTGGGGAAGTTTTCGATGCTGTCGCGGCAAGGATGCCGGACTGGGGCTGGAATTCGAATTCAGTTCGCAGTGTTCCTGCTTCTGCCGGTGATGTTCGTCATGCTGGGGGTCGGATACCTCCGCGCCAAAAAGGAGCTGAACTCGGTCCAATCGCGCCTGCTCGCGGAGATTGACGTTGCTGAACAAGCGCACGACGAGGCAGTCAGCTATGAGCGACAGGAGCGAAGAGCGTTCGTGCGTGAACAGGAGGCGGCTCATCGAATTCGGCTCGCGAACAAGCGGCTGTTCTCGGGCGAACTTGCCTACCAAGTCCACTTGGAAGAATGGAAGCGTCGCCTGGCTCAAGATCCAGCGCTGGCAGCTTCTCCGATGGAATCCACGATGCTCAAGATGAAGCGGGTCGGTGCTGATTCGGCGGTGGATGCAGCCGAAGCGATCAAACAGGTGGCTGCCATGGCGTCGCCGCCCGGATCTCGCATCGAGGTAAGCCCGATAGGTTCCGGGTTCGGCATCCGAATGGCTTTCAATTTATCGGCAGTGGTTTTTGACGAGGTGGGCGGGGTAACCCGCCATCGTTCGATGGCGTCGATGCGTCGCGAGATTGAATCCGTCTCCTCACGATTGATCCGGCAGTTGCTGGTGTACTGCGGGTCGCGGGGTATCCAGAGAGTTTCCGTCAGCTGCAATCGTGCGGTTACGGAGACGCCCGTTCCCGCGAATGCATCCGCTGAAGATAGGGAGGCATTGCGAGATACGGGAGAACTAGTGATGCGCAGCGTCTACAGGATTTCAGTTGCGGGCTCGGCTATCAACCAAGTCGCTGACTGGGCAGGCTTGCCGGAAGCATCGGTGCTTCGTCTTGCGAATGTGGAGAAGGATTCCTTGTCGACCGCACGGATCTCCGGAAAGGCAAGGCGGGGCTCCAGCGCGGATCCCGTGATGCCGCTGGAGTTCTAGGCCGCGATTTAGAACATCACCGCCCTTATGACCATGACTGTCACCGCCCGCGTTGCCACAGTGCTGCTGGTGCTCATTGCCGTTACCATGGGAGGTGTGTTCGCAATTGAAGCTGTATACCGGGATCGAGCGAGTGAGCTCGAAGCCCGCCACCGGTTGCATCTCGTAGCCCGCGAGTCGGCTTGGAATACTGAAACCGACGAACGGATGCAGGCGGACCAGCGGGAGGATCAGGATCGCCTCGTGAGGCAGCACGAGGAGATGATTCAAGCGTTCGGAGGGCCGGTCGCCGCGGCGGCGAAGAACCCGCAAGTGAACATTGCCGGAATGTTGGGCGACGTCTGCCGTGAATGTACAGGAGTGAATGGGGCCACCCGCTTGACCGTGGAGCGATTCACTGAATTCCATCTGGCGATTGAATCGGAGCGGCTCGGTACGGACCGGAATTTGGACGAAATCATCCTGTGCGTGCTAAAGCACTGCGCATTTTATGTTCATCAAATTCAGATTCTCCGCCAAGGCCTCGTAGTGGCGGCACTGGATCGACGCGCCATCGAATTGACTCCTGACTGGAGTCACGCGACCGTGGAAACCGTGCGGGCCGGTTTAGAAGAAATGGAGAACGACGGCAGAGTGGGCAAGGACGATCCGGCCCTGCGTTGGGCTGCTCTCGAAGACGAGGAGGGGAATCTGACCGTCCGCGCCAGCCGCTGGAAGAAAGCTCTCGCCAAGCTGGACGAAGCGGCAAATCGATCGATTCAGAGCATCAACCGGGCGGTCCAATTTCAGCGCCAGGCTCTGCTGGCGCAGCGGGTGGGAAGTTCCGGTGCGTTTTCAGCGGCCGGGAGTCAACTGTCGGAAAGTCAAAGAATGTTGAAGGAGGCGAGGGCGTTTTTCTCCGCGCCGGCCGACCACTATCGGCGGATGCTGACAGAAGCAGGTGTTGACCGCCTCTACATCGATGCAGAACTTCGGTCCTTCCAGACGGATGGAGATCCCATCAGAGCGATCCTCGCACTCGAACTCATTGAGAATGCGGAGCGACGTGGGGATTTGACCCGACGTCTCCTTCAGATTCTTGCAGAAGATCAGGGCAACTGGATTTTCCATGCGGCCTCTGGTCAGATAAGCTTCGAATCTGAACGGACCGCGGAAACGTTTCGAACACTCAGTTCCGAGATTGAGAAACAGTCAGCCAATCTCGAAAGTGCGATGACGCGTTGGAACGGGAGTGTTCGAAAGTAAGTGGTGCGCGCGGCGGGGGTCGAACCCACAACCTTCGGCTTCGGAGGCCGACGCTCTATCCAATTGAGCTACGCGCGCACTCTGGCAGCGGTTCGGAAGTTATCGGACGCCTTTGCCTTCGGCAATCAGTTTGTGTCCCCGGTTGGTTTGCTAAGCGAAGTGCAAAGAAGTTGGTGAATTTTTTCTTCGATTCGCGGATTCTGCTCGTCAATAAGCCCATCAGTTCGCCGCTACGACACATCGCAATGGATTTTTGTGCATACATCGGTCGAGCCGAAGCAGCCTTCGCCGCAAGGCGTCGTCGTCTTCTGATTTCCCGGAACTCGCTTGCTGCGTTTATGTCTGTAGTGCTTGCCACTGCCTGGTCCGTGGCAGCGGAGAAGACCTCCGTTGGCAATTCATCGCCCGCGCCCTTGCCTCCCGCTGCCGTTACTCCAGTGGATTTCGTGCGCGATGTGCAGCCGTTGCTCACGAAGCATTGCGCCAGCTGCCACGGTCCGGAGAAGCAAAAGGGCGGCTGGCGGGTGGACATTCGCGCGACTGCCTTGAAGGGAGGCGATTCCGGTCCGGCCTTCGTCGCGGGCAAGAGCGCGGAGAGTCATCTCATTCAGTTGGTGGCGGGAACGGACCCGGACAAGGTGATGCCGCCGAAGGGCGACCGCCTCACGCCGGAGCAGATCGGTCTGTTGCGCGCGTGGATTGATCAGGGCGCCACTTGGCCGGATGACGGCAAATCCGCGCGGACGCGCAGCGAGCATTGGTCGTTGCAGCCGGTGCCTGCGTCAGTGGTCAGTGAATCAGTCATCAGTGATCAGTTAGCGAAGCATGAACGCGCACGAAAGCCGGGGAAGCGCGCCACTGGCTCACTGAATACTGATTCACTGGTTACTTCCCCCATCGACGCCTTTGTCGCCGCACGGTTGGCCACCAACGGTCTGGCGCTGTCGCGCGAGGCGGACCGGGTGACGCTGATTCGGCGATTGAGTTTTGACCTGACGGGCTTGCCACCGTCGCCCGAAGAGATTGATGCGTTTGTGGCAAGCAAATCGCCGCGGGCTTACGAGGAGTTGGTGGACCGACTGCTCGCGTCGCCGCATTACGGTGAACGTTGGGCGCGGCACTGGCTGGACACGGTGCGCTACACGGAGAGCCAGGGGTTCGAATATGATCGGCTTCGCGATAACGCGTGGCACTACCGCGATTACGTGGTGCGGAGTTTCAACACGGACAAGCCGTACGACCGCTTCATGAAGGAGCAGGTTGCGGGCGATGTGCTGGAGCCGGCGAAGAGCGATGGCATCGTGGGCGCAAGCCTGCTGGTGTGCGGTCCATGGGATGAAGCCGGAAGTTCGCAGGCGAACGTGACGCAGCGGGCCATCACTCGCGAGGAGGAGATGGAAGATTTGGTCGGCACGGTCGGGCAGACGTTCCTCGGGCTCACGGTGAATTGCGCGCGGTGTCACTCGCACAAGTTCGATCCGATTCCGCAGGAGGAATATTTCCGCATCAAGTCGGTCTTCGACGGCGTGAAGCATGGCGAGCGCGGCATCGCCAGTCCGTCGGAGGTGAAGTCGCGCGAGGAGACGATTGAGCGATTGAAACGCGAGATGGCTGAGGCGCAGGATCTCGTGTCGCGCCTGGAAGCGGACAGCTGGAAGCGTGCGGCCGCGAAGCGAACAACGCTGGCGAACGAAGCCGGCCCGCGGGCGTTCCTGCGCTGGGACTTCGACGATGCGAAACGGCACAGTGCTGCTGGGGAATTGAAAGGTGGTGCTGTGATTGAGGGCGGTCGGCTGAAGCTGCCGAAGGAGGGGGCTTACTTCCAGTCCGCGCCGTTACCAGTGGAGATTCGCGAGAAGACACTGGAAGCGTGGGTGTCGCTCGCGGATTTGAAACAGGGCGGGGGAGCCGCGATTTCGCTCGAGAGCGATGACGGCGGCGTGTTCGACGCGATTGTGTTCGGCGAGCGAGAGCCGCGGAAATGGACGGCAGGCAGCAGCGCTTTCGCGCGCACGAAGGATTTGGGCGCGCCGGAGGAAACCGCCGGGCCGGGCGTGTTCGTCCACATGGCGATTGTTTATCGGGCGGACAACAGCATCGCGGTGTATCGCAACGGCGAGCCGTACGGAACGCCGTATACGCCGTCGGGAAAGTTGCAGCGGTTCGAGGCGGCAAAGTCTCGCGTGCTGATCGGTCTGCGGCACACGGGCGGCGGACGGCCTTGGCTGACGGGGGAGATTAAACGCGCGTCGCTCTATGACCGCGCACTGACGGATGCGGAGGTGGCGACGTCGTTCCGTTCGTCCGGGCTGTCGATTCCACAGGAGGAGATTTTCGCCGACATGACTGCGGAGCAACGCGCGCAGTGGGATGCGGCCCGCTTGACGGTGAAGCAGGCGCGCGAACGATTGAACGCGATGAAGCCGTTGCCGGTGTCGTATGTCGGCAAGCGCGAGCAGCCGAAGCCGACGCGCCGGCTGCGACGCGGCGATGTGACGTCGCCCGAGGAAGTCGTGTCAGCCGCGGGATTGTCGGCGGTGGCGGATCTCGAGTTTGATTTCGGTCTCGCGCCGGACGCGCCCGAAGCGCAACGACGGTTGAAGTTCGCCGACTGGCTGGCGGACGCGCGGAATCCCTTGCCGGCGCGCGTGATGGTGAATCGGGTCTGGCAATTTCACTTCGGCCAGGGGTTGGTCTCGACGCCGAACGACTTCGGCGTGAGCGGCGCGCGGCCGACGCACCCGGAGTTCCTCGACTGGCTCGCGGCGAAGTTTGTCGAGAGCGGCTGGAGCGTGAAGACGTTGCATCGGCTGATTCTGAACTCGGCGACTTACAAACAGAGTTCAGCCGGGAACGAGAAAGCGCTGCAAGTTGACGCTGACAGCCAATTGCTCTGGCGCTTTCCTCCGCGCCGGCTGGAAGCCGAGGCGGTGCGCGATGCGATGTTGGCGGCGAGCGGACAGTTGAATCGCGACATCGGCGGGCCGAGTTACCGGCCGTTCGATGTTCTGAAGTTTCCTGCGAATGCCTACGTGCCGGTGGACAAGATCGGTCCGGAGTTCAATCGCCGCACGATTTACCGGATGAACGTGAACTCCGGGAAGGAGCCGTTGCTCGATGCGTTCGATTGTCCGGATCCTTCCGTGAAGACCCCGCGGCGTGGAGTGACGACTACTCCGTTGCAGGCGCTGGGGCTGATGAACAATTCCTTTGTGCAACGTCAGGCTGCGCATTTGGCGGAGCGGGCGCTGAAGGAATCGCGGAACGATCTCTCCAGGTCGATTCATACCGCCTACCGGCTGGCGCTGGGGCGGGCGCCGACGAAGGCCGAGGCGCGCCGGGCTGTCGCGGCGGCGAAGGATCGTGGGCTTAAGAATGTGTGCTGGGCGTTGTTGAACTCGACGGAGTTTGTTTATGTCAGGTGAATCCATGAACCAACCGGGCTTGCCGCCGGTGCTTTCGCGCCGGCATTTCCTGTCATCCACGGCGCACGGGCTGGGCGGTGTGGCGCTGGCTTGGTTGTTGAGCCAGGATCAGGCGCGGGCTGGTGTGGCGTCCTCGGCGCGGTTGCCGCATCACGCGGCGAAGGCGAAGCGGGTGGTGCAGATCTTCTGTTGCGGTGGTGTGAGTCATCTCGAGACGTTCGACTACAAGCCGGAGCTGGAGCGGATGCATGGCAAGACGCTCGAGGGCAAGGGCGAGAATCTCGGTTTCTTCGGGCAGCCGGGCAAAGTGATGAAGAGCGTGTACGACTTCCGTCGTCACGGGCAGAGCGGTGGCTGGGTGAGCAGCCTGCTCCCGCATCTCGCGGGCTGCGTGGATGACGTGTGCTTCATCCATTCGATGTACGCGAAGAGCAACAATCACACGCCGGCGACCTTCCAGATGAACAGCGGCTTCACGCTGAATGGCTTCCCCAGCATGGGAGCGTGGTTGAGCTACGGGCTGGGGACGGAGAACGAGAACCTGCCGGCGTTCGTGGTGCTGCCGGATCCGCGCGGGTTGATCGCGGGCGGTTCGATTAATTGGACGTCGGGTTTCCTGCCGGCGAATCACCAAGGCGTGCCGTTCCGCACGAACTCGCGCGAGCCTATCGCGGACTTGCACACACCCGAGCGCATTCCGTCGAAGGCGCGCACGGCTGACATGAATTTGCTGGCGTCGATGAACCGTGAGTTCGCTGAGGCGCATCCGGGCGACGGTGCGTTCGCAGCGCGGTTGCGCTCTTACGAGCTGGCGGCGCGGATGCAGTCGAGTATTCCGGAGGCGACGAATCTCGACGGTGAATCCGAGGCGACGAAACGGCTTTACGGCATTGATGAGGAATCAAACAAGGGTTTCTCCCGGAACTGTCTGATGGCCCGGCGGCTTCTCGAACGCGGGGTTCGGTTCGTGCAGATTTTCAACGGCGGCGCGTTTGGCAGTCCGCGCATCAACTGGGACGGCCACGAGAACTTGAAGGAGAATCACGACACGCAGGCGGCGACGATGGACAAGCCGGTGGCGGCGCTGATTCACGATCTAAAGCAGCGCGGGATGCTGGAGGACACGTTGTTTGTCTGGGCAACCGAGTTTGGACGCAGCCCGTCAACGCAGGGCATCAACTCGCCGGGGCGCGATCATCATCCGACGGCGTTCACGTGCTTCCTCGCCGGGGCGGGAGTGAAGAAGGGTTTTCACTACGGAGCGAGTGATGAGGTTGGGTATTTCGTGGCGGAGAACAAGGTCACGATCCCGGATTTCCACGCAACGATTTTGCATCTGCTGGGGATCGATCACGAGAAGCTGACGTTCTACCACAACGGCATCAACCGCCGGCTGACGGATGTGCATGGGCATGTCATTCAGCCGGTTTTGAGCTGAGGTTGTGTAGCGACGGCACCTCGCTCCAGTTGCTGAGCTGAAAATGCTGAAAGAGAACCGCCGCTGGCTTTTGCCAGCGGCGGTTTCGTGTCTATTGATTCTCTGGCGAGGACGTTATTGCCGCGGCGTGACGACGCGGTAGAGGCGGTTGGTCGTCCAGGACGGATCCGCAATCTGCTGCGTGAAGTTCGTATTGCGGGCTGCGATGTCCGACAGCGTGCTCCAGCCGGCCGCGTTGAGGTTGTCGATGAACTGCACGGTGTAGGTGCGGTTCGAGATGCCGGCGAACGCCACGGTTGATGTGCCTGCGGTGACTGTTGCGTCCACCCTCAGATAGCTCTGGTTGTTCGCGGGGTCGGTGCCGGCAACGAATTCGGCGCGATTGCTCATGCCGTCCAGGTCCAGATCGCTGGCCGCGTCAGCGACGTTGTTGGTGTCGAGGCCGAGACCCTGTTCGACCACATCGGGAATGCCATCGCGGTCGGTGTCCTCCAGCACGGTGATGTTGAACGTCGTGGTGGCACCGGGCGCGCGGTTCGCATCGTTGTAGATGACGATGCGCATCACGAAGTTCGACGCCATGATGTTGTTGGTCAGGATGAGACGGGCTTCCTCGGTGGTCAGCACGATGAAGTTCGTCTTGTAGGGACCGGAGTTGGTGTTCACCACGACGGAACCCAGGTTTCGACGCCAACTGTAGGCGAACGGCGCCGGGTTGCCGGAGACCTCAACGCTGAGCGGGAATTCGCTTCCCGCCGCTACGATCAAGTCAGCCGGGCGCTGGATGATGACTGGTGAAAGCCACGGCACCAAGCGCGCGCTGAAGGTGTTGACTGACGCCACCCCGTCGGTGACGACACAGTAGTAATCGCCCTCGTTTTCCAATTGGACGTTTGTGACGGTGAGGGAGGGTCCCGTGGCACCGGGAACATCCACCCCGTTGAAACGCCACTGATACTGGATGGGAGGCTCGAAGCTGGCGGCTGCAACCGTGAATGTGACGTTGGTGCCGTTCGGCAGGTTGGCTGCCTTGGGATCGGGCTTGATGTAAACATTCCGGCTCTCGGGATTTTGGGTGATGCGGGGCAGATGCCGGATGGAGAGAGTGGCATCGGCGCTCACCACGGCTCCGGCGGAATTGAACACATAGCAGGCGTAGATTCCGACCTGCGAATCCCGCAGGCCCGTCAGGGTCAGGTTCGGGCTGGACGCGCCCGAGACGGGCCGCCCGTTGAACGTCCAGATGTAACCGAGTCCCTCGCCGCTGGCGGTCAGGGAGAATGTGGCGCTCTGGCCTTCAATACCGACTTGGTTCGAGGGCTGGGTAAGAATGGTCGGGGCTGCGCCGCCGCCGGGCAACGCGGCACCGGGGGTCTTAGGAGCCGTGCGCCAGTTGCCGGGATCATTTCCGAATCCCGCCACATTCACGCGACCGATCACCGCACCAAGGCCGTCCGGCAGGCCGAAGGGCCACGGAGCGGAATCCTGATAGTCCACTTTGTCCACGAGGATCTGGGAGACGACCCCTGCGGACGGAGTTCCCGGTGCGTCCGGGAGGTCAGGACGGGTCAGTTCAACGTTGTCGAAGGCGTTGTTCAGTTCGCCAATCCACGGGCCATAAACGGGCGTGCTATCCGGCACTCCATTAGCGAGGCGGAAGTTCGCTAGGGCAATCGTGTCCGACGGATCAAAGCTCACCACCAGGGCATAGCCGCCAGCCGGCAGGATCACACCCGGCGGGAAGGTGAAATCCACCGCGTCACGCAACCGCCAGGTATTTGCGGGATGCGCCGGGTCATACAGAGGCAGGGGAGATGCCGTGGAGTTGTGAATTTCGATGTATTCATCCTGACTGTTGTCCACCACTCCACGACGGCCGATGAGGTCCGGCGGGTGATAATTGATCTCACTGATGGAGGCGGTGATCAGCGGGCCGGAATTGGCAGAGCCCAGGGTGGCGCTGCGTTGCGCCACGAAATGATCCGTGCCCGTGGTGTCCACATGCCGGCCGAATGTCACGCCGTTGGCCTGCGGGCCGAAGCTGAATCCGTGCGCCCAGCCCGTGAACGAGCCGTCTGCTGCGGCGGAGAAGAGATACAGTTCCTCACCCTTGGAACTCAGCGCGAAGTTGCCGGTTCCCACCCCGAAGCTGTTGCTCTGGTAAAACACAATGTAGCCGTTGGCCGGGATGATCGTGCCGTTCGGAATCCGGTATTTTTTCGGGCTGTTGAAGTTGTCCGTCAGGAACCATCCGCTGATGTCAGCCGGGCTGGCGCTGGAGTTGTGCAGTTCCACGGCGTCACCAGGAGCCGGATCGGTGTTGCTCAATACCTCGTTCACGAAGACCGCCGGGATGGAAGGAATGCCCGGATCACTTAAACCCGGAGTGCCGTTCAACTGGCCGCTCGGCCGCCAGCTTGATGCAAGTCCCCAGGTGGAGGTGGCCGCCGCGTCATTGACGATCTCCAGGGAGAAACCGAGGCCGTCTGTTGACGGATACCAGTCATCATCATAAGTGAAGTCGAGAATTGGTTCCCGCGCCAGGCCTTGAAGAATGAGGTTGTCCTCGCTGTTGGCGAGGCTGTCATTTATGTAAACGCCGAGCACCCGGGGCGTGTTGCCGTAGCGGGACTGAAAGGCGGCCAGATGACGGACAATGACAGCACGCTCTCCCGCGGCCAGTGTCGCATTCGGGAAATCGAAGTCCACGCCGCCGCGCAGACGGAAATGATTCACGTTGAGCGGAACCGCTCCGGTGTTCCGCACCTCGATGTACTCAAAGTTGTCAGCCGCGTTGGTGTTGCCGGCAACGGGGTCGGCCGGGTGATACATGATTTCGGTGATGCGCAGCGGAGGGATGCCGAGCCAGAAGGATGCCTCGGTGGTTCCCGACCAGGAACTGGACAAGGGCGGATTGTTGGCACCCGTCAGGTTCCGGTGCCGTGGATTGAAGGAGCGCGCGACGATGCGGACGTTGCCGGTGATGGTGATCGAAACAGGGCCGAGGTTGGACAATGCCCCGGGAGCCACGCTGCCGCCGGGCGCGCGCGGGTCCGTACCGTCCAGCGTGTAATAGACGACGGCGTTGGTCGAGGCAGCGTTCTGGCCACCCACCTGGTTCGGTGGTGTTAGCAGGACGACATGGCCATTGGTCACGAGACCTTCCACAGCAGGCGCGCCGCCGGGCAGCGTGATGGCCGTTTGCTGCAGGAAGTTGGTGTCCATGAACTCCAGGCGCGCGGCCAGCCAGTTCTTGGTCCATTGAATTTCCGTGGCGTATGTTCCACTGCCGGTTCCGTTGGTTCCGCGAGGAGCCACTCGAAATTTGGCGAATTCGCGCGGGTAAGCCTCGGCGATTTCCGCCGCAAATTCGTCAATGCGACCGAAAATGTTGGTCTGTGACAGAGGACCGCGACGGAAGTTCTGGTAGCGGTCGATGTAGAGCTGCCAGAAATTCGCGTCCGTAAACATCCTTCCCCACCAGGGATAGTTGAAGAAATCAGTGCCGAAGTCGCTGACCGTCGAACGCCAGGTGCGCGGGTTGGGGCTGCGTCCGTCAGTGGAACCGAAGCAGCGGTCGCAGTCCCACACCGGCCCCATCTCGATACGCTTGTTGCGATCCTTATGGAAGAACCCGCTCAAGCGCATCGCGTCCAGGTTCAAGGCCGCCACATTGACGATCAAATGATCAATCCATGATTCGGGATCGATGTATTGAACATAGCCCGCCGGGCCAGCGAAATTGGTGCTGGCCAGATTCGTGACAAACGCACCGAAAAATCCGCGGATATATTGCTCCTGGGGATCCCGTTCGGGCAGCAGGATATCCTGACTGCGGGGATACTTGTAAATGACGGTCTGCGCCGGCACGACTCCGACGGTCGGCGTCGAAAACGTCGCTTCACCTTGGGCGGTGTCCACGCGATCCACGCTTAGGAGATAACCGCCGGTCACAGCCGGTGCGTTCGTATCCGCTGAATCGAGCCCTTCAATGTTCACGCGGCCTGCCGCGCGTTTGGGCCGCTCCGCCAGCACATAAATGCCGTTGTAATTATTTGTGCCCACTGCGCCGGTGGCCACGGTGCTCTCGTGAAGGAAAACCTCCACGTACCGGGTGCGCGATGCGTAACGTCCCATGTCATTGCTCAACTTGTAGAACAACGGATTGTGAACCAGCGACGGCTCGAAATTATTCGGGCCATACAGTGTCCAATCCGACTCCGCCGGCATCCCCAGCACTTCTACGTCCACCCCATCGTTGAACTCATCCCACAGTTCCACCGCCAGACTCTTCTTCGCATAACCCAGCGTGCTCGAACCACGCGAATTGATCCCCGCCCGCCTCACGATCACCGGATGATTCGTCAACGCGCTCCGCTCCGTGTTCGCATCGATCACCGCAATGATGGAATTCAACTCCGTCTGCGCCCCCTCCACCGCGGGATAAGCACCCTGGCCCATGCTGTGAATGATGATCAGCGGGAGGTCGGAGCTGAAGTTCACCGCGTTGGGATTGATCTGCAGGTAGGATTCCGACCGCAGCGGTCCGGGCAGGAAGCTGCCTGATTTCGGAAACGCCCGGGCCCGCAACTGCATGGTTCCCGTGATCTCCAGCGGCCCCGCGTACACCGGAGAAGTCGCCGTCAGAAAGACATTCGTGCGGGCCAGCGTTGCTGAATCGATCAGGATATAACGGATCAGTGCATTGGTATCCGGCGTCGAAAGCGTGACCGTAAACGATGTTACAAACGTGCTGCTTGCCCGCGAAAACTCCACCTCTGGCAACACTCCCGCGCCTGTCGCTGCGTTCGCCGCACGAGGTGTCGGCGTGCTGTAAAAACCCAACATGCTTTGATCCACCCGGTCCCGCCCATAGGAAATATCCGCCGTCTGTGCCGGATAATTCACAAAGGAAGACACGATGTTCGAGCCCGTCGAATCCACCAGTGCTAGGAACGCTCCGGCGTTGTCGCTCAACCGGAAGTTCGTGTGCAGCGCTGTCGGGTTGTTTGTCCGGTTCTTGCTGGAAGCATATATGAGCAGGTAACCCCCCTGGGCGATGCCCGTGTTCGGCAGCCGCCACTTCCGCAGATCCAGCGGATCATCCGTCAAATACCACCCCGTCAAATCCGCCGCTGCCTCCGCTCCGTTGTAAATCTCGATCCAGTCCGACCGATCCCCGTCGTTATCCCGGATGCCGTTCTCATTGTCTGCCATGAACTCATTGAGCACGATGCCCACCAGCGGCGAGTTCGGATTGACCGTGTAAATCCATTCCGCCCCCTCAAACGCATTGGCAGGCGTCGCCAGATCCACGATGCCGTGCCCGGCGGCAAACGCCACCTGCACCCCGCCGGTTGGTGGCGGGCTGAACTGGAAAATGAAATCGTCCCCTAGGCCGGTCACATCTACTACGTTGGTGGCCGGCACGCCATTGAGCAGCAAGTCGCCTGCGTTGACATTGGTGACCGGTTCACTGAAGAACACCTCGACTTCACCCAACGCACGCAGCGTCGCCCCGGCCAGCGGAGACTGGCCGACGACCACGGGAGGGGTGGAATCCTGGGCAACGAGGGAGGAGGCCGCCAGAAATAACGGATACAACAAAGAACATATACGCATAGGAAGAGCCGTTAGGGTTATGATTCGCGGAACAAAGGCGTTTTAACACAATGTAACGGTTGTGTCACAACTTTTTTTGGTAAGGATTGGGAAATTGCTCTGCCCCGGCCCCGGCTGGCAAGCCCTCATCCCATGCCCGCAAACGAGGCGAGCCCTTTTTTCGTGGCTGGTTGGGAATGCTCATGAAGTGATAAGTATTACTCCGGCTGTCGTGGCGTCACGATCCGGTAAAACCGATTCGTGGCGCCCGAGTCGTCGGAGATGGCTTCCACCCGGTTGCTGCCCTTGGCGAGGATTTCCGCCAGCGTCTGCCAGCCGCTCCCCAAAACGTCCTGATACTCGATCGAGTAAGTCTTGTTCGACACGGCGTAGAAGCTCACGCTCGCCTCGCTCGGTCCCGCGGTGACGCTGGCCGTCAAGCGACTCAAGGCGTTGGTCGGATTCGTGCCGGCGAGGTACTCCTGATAATTGCTGATCCCGTCGCCGTCCGCGTCCGCGCCGGCGTCTTCGTTGTTCACCGGGCTGAAACCATGGGCGTTCTCCCAGTTATCCGGAATGCCATCCACGTCCGTATCCACCAGTGTGCTGACGAAGAACTGGAAGTTGGCCGAGATGCCCGGGTTCGCGAGATTCCGCACCACCACGCGGTAAGATTGGCTCGAAGTAAGATTCGTCGGCGCCTGCAACCTTGCGAAGCTCGTTCGCGAAAACACCTCATTGCTCAACACTGGCACCGAGCCGCGGCGCCAGTCGTAGCTGAATGGTAGAGGATTCCCCGCCGCCTGGATGCTGACCGTGAAGAAGGAGCTCGTGACCACGCTGATGTTCAACGGAGGCGTTACGGTGATCACTGTGTTGCTCAACACAATCAGCCGCGCGCTCGAAATCGTGGTCGCGACCGGATTCGAAACCAGCACGTCATACTGGCCGTCGTCGGCGATGAGAATGCCGTTACGCGTCAGCGTCGTGTTCGTTTCGCCCGGAAGCGTGGATCCGTTTAGACGCCATTGATAACTCAGCGGAGTCGAGCCGCGCGCGAACACAGAGAACACCGTGTTGCTCCCGGTACGGTTGGTCTGGGTCGCCGGCGGAATGAGAACGGACGGCGCGGCGAGAACGTTCAGTCGGGCCGCGGCGCTGACAGCGGCACCGCCTGGATTGCTGACCACGCAATCGTAGCTGCCGTCATTTTCCAACAGCACGAAATCGATGCTCAGCGCGGCATTCGTGGCGGCGGGAACGGCGACGCCGTTGAAGCGCCATTGGAAACCCAATGGGCCGGCACCGGTGGCGTTGACGTTCAACGCAATGGAATCGCCTTCGAGCACGGAACGGCTTTCGGGCGACACCGCAATCGCAGGGGCTGCAACGATCCTGACCGAGTTGGTGCTTCCCGGCGTTGGAACCGCCGCGACCCAATTCGTCGGTTCATTGCCGTAACGCAAACCGGCCAGGCGTTGAAGAGAATGCCCGCCGCCATCCGCATCGCCGACCGGCCACGGGGCTGCGTTGTCGAACTCGACGTGATCCATTCGAACGAACGAAGCTCCATTCGTGATGGTGCTCCCGAGCGGATTGAACTTCGGCATTAAGAGCGAAAGGCTCTCGCCCGCGTTATCCAGCTTGCCGCTGAACGGGCCGTAGATGGGGACGGTCACCGGAATGTTGTAACGTGTGCGGAATGCAATCACCGCCGCTGCATCTGCCGGATGGAAGTCTACAACCAACAGTCGGCCGGTTTCTGCGATCGATGCGTTGAGCGGGAACGCATAGTCGACACCGCCGGACAATCTCCATGTATTCGTTCGGAGCTGTGGCTCGTAGTCATAGGCCATCAGAGTTATCTGGGCTGACGAGAGATTCTGGAGTTCGATGTATTCGGCACCACCCGTCTCCGGGTGATACATGATTTCCGAGATGATGACGGGCCCCACTCGCGGCCCGGAGTTTGGCTGGCCCAGCGTGAGTGTTGCCAAAGGCGCGAAGTCTTCTCCCACGGTGGTCGCGATCGGCCCGAACGATATGCCGTGGTCGGACGGACCGAACTTCACTCCGTCTCGGGCTCCAGTGAGCACACCTGCGACGTCGGCTTCCGACAGCCACAGTTCACCCGCGAAGTCGCTGTCGACCACGATGCCAGACGCCGCGAGCTGACTTTCCGGGAGGACGAGATAACCGCCCGCCGGAATAATGGTGCCGTCCGCGAAGCGGTGTTTTTTGAAGTTCGCCGTGTCATCGCTCAGAAACCATCCACCGATATTCACGCTCTCTGCGGACGGGTTGTGCAGCTCAACCGCGGCTGCGACTGCTCCTTCGGAAGTCGAGGAGTGAGCGACGACTTCATTGATTCGGACGTTCGGCAGCATTCGATAGTTGCTGGCGCCCGGGGAAGACGAGCCAGGTAATCGGCTGAAGCTCGATTGCCCATCCAGCAACCGTCCTTCGGAAACGCCGAGCATCTGTGCCTCGAACGCGATCGCGTCGATGAGCACGAAATTCGTCGGGACTGGATTTGCGTAAAGCCCAAGGAACTCGCCGGCGTCATTAAGGCTGAAGTTCACGTGGTTCCGACCGTCACCCGCGTTGCCGTCGGCGATCCATTTCACGAAGCTGCCGGCGCCGATGAAACTGAGCGGTGCAATCCGGAACTGCGCGAATCCGATTGCCGTCGGGTCATCGGTCAACGTCAGCCCGCTGAGTTCCACCGGCACGTTGGTGCTGTTGTAGAGCTCGAACCAGTCCGCGCCGTCGGCAGGGTTCGCCATCCACTCATTGATCCGGAGCACGCGATTGGTGCCGAGCGGAGCAGGGGAGGCGTTCGCTGCGCCGGGTGTGGCGGCAGAGAGCAATCGCCAGCTGCCGCCGGTGAGCCCGATGGGAAGGTTCGCGACTTGGAAACCATACTCGATCGAGTTCACCAGCTGCCCTTGCGCGTTGAAGAGATAAACGCCGCCGCTCTCACCATCGAGTGAACGGCCGGTGTTGAGAGTGTTGACGAGAAGAGACATTTCGCGTGAGCCATCGCACCAAATGATCAGGTGGCCGTTCGCTGGCACCACCGCATTGATCGGGAAGATAAACTGCCCCGGCTCGGCGCTGTTGACGCTCAGGCTCATTCCGGCGAGTGATGCGGGCGCCGGGCTCGGATTGAAGAGTTCCACGTAGTCCGCGATGCGGCCCTCGTTCAACGCCACGCTTTGATTGCGCGCGAAAACTTCGTTCAAGACGGGGCCGTTGTAGTTGTTGACGTAGTTACTCGCCCCAGGACTGGCGCTGCCGGGGAAGTTGACGACGTTCGCGGTCGCGTCAGGAAATCGCCCGCGCGTCACGCCTTCGAGTGCGTTGGTGTACGTGACGCGGTCGAGCTCGGCGGCAGTCTGACTGAGGAGAACGATCGTGCCTCCGGCGGCGGCGAGTTTGAAATCGAGATGATCCGGCCCGCGTTGTTCGTCGGCGAAAAGCTGCGCGAATCCGCCGGCGGCGATGTAGGAGTGAGAGGTGACTCGATGCACGGCTGATGTGTTCGAAAGGTAGATACCGCGGAGTTCAACCGGTGCGGCGCCGGTGTTGTGCAGTTCAATCCAATCGCTCTGGCCAGCGGGCGCGTTCGCTTGCCATTCGTTGATCACCAGAGAACTGGAGGACGCTGTAGCGGCTGCGGTGTTGGCCGCGCCTGGTGTGGGATTCGCCAGGCGCCAGACGTCATCGACGCGGGCGACGGAGAAGTTGGTGAGTTGCAGTCCGTAGCTGAAAACGTCGACGCGATTCGTGGCGGCATCGAAGACCGCGATGGTTCCGCCCGAGCGATTCAGCGCGAAGCCTGCGTGCAGGCCGGACGTCGTCGCGCCATCGCACCAAATCGTGAGGTAGCTTTGTGCAGCCAGTAAAGTGTTGGCTGGAAGGACGAATTTCCGCGCGTTCGCGTCATCCGTGATCGACCAGCCGGAGAGATTCGCTGCCGCAGCGCCTGCATTGTGAATCTCGATCCAGTCCGGGACCGTGCCTTCGTGATTCACCATACCACCGTTCTCGGCCATAACTTCGCTTAGGCGAATCGTGGGAATCGTCACCGCTGAATTGATCGTGCCGGGACTGCCGCCGTTCGCGCTGCTCGCCTGCCAGTTCGCCGGATCATCCGGATCTCCGTTCGCGTCGCGGAGTTCGAGTGAACGTCCACCGCCATCGGCCTGAGTCGGCCACGCTCCGGCGTCATCGTAGTCCACCGAGGTGATGATGTTGCCGGAGCGATCCAAGAGCGTGATGCGTTCGCCGCCGTTGTTCAGGCTGCCGCCGTAGTGACCAAACACCTCCACGCCGGGATAGCGCGTGGCGAAGGCGGAGGGGTTGAGGTCGGTTGCGAGGACGAGCCGCGCGCCAGGGTCGAGTGACGTGCCGGTGTTGAAGGTGAACGTGATGCCGTCGAAGTACATCCCGCTGAGATCAACGGGAGCGCCGCCGATGTTCTGGAGTTCCAGGAATTCATTCGCCGCGCTGTCGGACGGATTGTAGTGCAGTTCGGTGATGCGCAGCGGAATTCCTGCGCGGGCGACATCGAACGATGCTTCGTTGAGCGCGCTCCAATTCGTGCCGTTCAACAACGCGCGCGTGCGGATCTGCACCGGTTGATTCAGCACGAGCGGGCCGGTGTAGAGCCGGGCGTCGTTGGAGATGGCGCCGGTGAACATCACGCGAGGATCGGCACCGTTCAGTGTGTAGTAGATCGCGCTGCCGGGAATGGGCGTCGTCAGCGAGACGGCGAATCCGGGGGCTACTCGTCCGCCGTGCTGGCTGAAGACGGGCGCGTTGGACGAGGCATAGATGCCGTAGAGGGAGTTTGAGTAGCCGTAGAGTCCGTAGGTGTTGAACTGCGTCATGATGATCGGCAGTCGGTCGCGAGCCCAGGTGAGGATCTCCGTGTCCATGGAGGGGATGACACCGATCAAGTCGCGGCGGAGTTGTTCGAATCGATTACTGATGTTCCCGCCAGTGAGGGCGCCGCCTTGGAAAAAATGTTTCTGGATGCGGTCGGCCAGGAGGAGCCGGAATTCGCGGTTGGCGCGCAGCGCCTGATAGGTGCGGGCGATCTCGGAGTTGCCAGTGCTGTTGAGTCCGGCGTCTTCCGTGCCGGTGCCGCTGAAGCCGAAGGTGTCGCGGGTGACGGCGAGCGAGTAGATGCCCATGGCCCATTCGCAGTCCCACGCGATGTAGCGCCAGAGGGCGTCGGGGTTGCCGCGTTCGCGGCCGGCGCGCCAGTTGTTTGCCGGCCAGTCGCCCATGGCGACGTAGGCGTTGAGCAGGCAGTAGTCGGCGAAGTTGACGAGGTCGAGTCGTTTGCTGACGCGGATGTAGGCGGCGTCATTCGTAATCGGACGGAGGGCGCCGCCCCAGAAGTTGGTCATCAAGTTTGCGAAATCGGCGCGGTCGCCGTCGATGACGCCAGGAGCGCCGGCGGATTGGGCGAAGTCGGGTCCGACAACGTCCCATTCCTCGCCGCCGCCGAGATGGGCCTGAAGCATTTCTTCGTGGACGCGTTCGGTGGGATTGTAGAAGGGGGAGCCGTTGACGAATTGTCCGTTGACGAAAACGACCGACATCGTGCCGTGGGCCGCGATGGAGCCCATGTCGGCGGAGAGGCGGCGGGTGATTTCGTCGCGGATGAAGGGATTGCTGTTCTCGTTGTAGCCGGCGCGGAGGACGACTTGATCGAACTCGTCGACGGTGGTGAGCGGGAAGAGTGGGTAGTTGAGTTTCCCGGTACCGTAGTCACTGCGGAAGTAGAGTCGGTAGGAAAACTTGCTCGCCGCGGTCGTGCGCGGGCGTTGGTAGTCGCTACCTTGCACGCGAATGCCGGCGTCGATCTGGAAACCCGAGTTGTCCTCGGGACGGATGAGTTCGACGGAGGTCGGGCGCTCCCACGCGATGCCGTGCTGGGAGGGGTTGTGGTAACCGAGGATTTGTCCCTGCGCGTTGGTGTTCGGGCGGTAGCTGCCGTCGGAGTTTTGCACGACGTTGCTGATGCCGATGATGCCGTTCGGACCGGTGAGGTTCTTCTGATCGGTGACGATCGAGATGATGGGCAAGGAACGAACTCCAGCGGCGATATTGAAGAGGTAGCTGTGTGTCTCGATGCTCGAGGGCAGGAGATTCGTGCGGAAGGCGGCGGCGCGCAGCAGCGTGGTGTTGGTCAGGCGAATGGGGGTTACGTAGGGCTGACCCACGACCTCCGTGGGCTCACGGCCGTCGGTGGTGTAGCGAATGAGCGCGCCAGGCGTCGGCGTGGAGAGCGTGAGGTGGAAGGGCTGCGTGTAGTGCCCGCGACTGGCACTGAAGTGGACCGGTTCCGCAACGCCGATGATCGAGCTGGTTCCGTTGGGCACGCCGGGTGTTGGCGGATTGAAGTAGCGGAGGTTGCCTTGTGGATCGTAGCCGTAGGAACGGTCGTTGCGTTGCTCGGGAAATTCCGCAGCGAACCCACTGACGATGGTGCGCGGCGATTCCGGCGAGTAGAGGCCGAGGAATTCTCCGCCACGACTGAGGCGGAAATTCGTGTGCAGCCGGTTGGTGCCGGAAGGATTCCGAATGTCGAGTCCGGACGCAAAGACGATCAGGAACTGACCAGGCTGGATAACCTTCGAAGGAAAGATCCACTGGCTCGGAAACTCCGCATCATCGCTTAACGACCAGCCGTCGAGGTTTACCGCGGAGGTGCCGGTGTTTTGCAGTTCGATCCAGGGAATCGGGTCGGCGTCCTCGGGCGTGGCAATCGGATCGCCAATGCCCGTGGCGTTCGCGGCGAGGATTTCGCTGATACGAATGCTGCTGTAGCTGAGCGCGGGATTGATTTGATAAGACCACGGCGCGGGCGTGAACGCGTTCGCTGGCTCCGCGAGATCGGTTATCCCATGGGCGCTATTCCACGTGACGTTCGCTGAACCCGCGGACACTGGCGCAAATTGAAACGTGTAGTTGCCGCCGGGCCGCGTGAGAAGGTTTGTGGCCGGCTGGCCGTTGACGCGGAGATCGGACGCATCGATTCCGGTGACGTCCTCGCTGAACGTGATCTCGATCTGCCCGAGGCTTCGGACGGTGACGCCGGATTTTGGGAACGTGTTGATCACGCCGGGCGGGGTGGTATCCAGCAACGTGTAAAGCCAGCTCGCTGCTGGATCAATGGCGTTAAATGCATTCGCAGGAATGGCGAGATCCGTGATGCCGCTGTTTGTTGCGATCGAAATGAGGACCGCACCGTAGGGAGGCTGGGTAAACGAAAACGTGTAACTGCTCCCGCTGCCGGTAACGCCCGTCGCCGCCGTGCCGTTCACCACCAAATCATCCGCGCTCACCCCGGTCACCGGCTCGGAGAAAGTCATCGTGAGTTGCGTCAGGCTCGTGACGCTGCTGGCGCGGAGTGGCGCCACGGAACTGATGACCGGTGCGGCGGACTCGGCTGTCGGCGTCAGGACCAGGAGAGCGACAAGCGACGCCATCTGGGCCGACAGATGCTGAAGAGAGAATGGCAAGGTCATGAGTTTGCGTTGGTGATCGATCGCCGGGATTCACCATGAGTGTAGCCGAGGAGCCATGGCGTCACCATCGTTAATTCTCACGACATGCTTGAGGAGACGCCGGGCGAGAGACCATCGGCGGTGAAAATAAAACTGAGGGGCCGGTGAGCCCCTCAGTCGTTTTCAGCGGTGATTTTATACGGCTCGCACGCGCGAGCTTTCCGACGTCAGCTCAGGGCTGACGCGGGGTGACCACGCGGTAGTAACGGTTCGTCGTCCAATTCGGGTCGTTCAGCGAGTGAACGATGTTGGTGGATCGAGCCGGCAAGTCTGCAAGGCTCTGCCAGGGGCCGGAGCTGAGGTTGTCGGAGAACTGCACGGTGTAAGTGCGGTTGGAGACGGCCGCGAACTGCACCGCCGAGGCGCCCGCGGCGATATTCTCGTCGATGCGGAGATAACTGAGATTGCTGGCCGGGTCCGTCCCGGCGACGAATTCCGCGCGATTGCTCATGCCGTCCTGGTCCAAATCACCGGCGGCATCGGCGGCGCTGTTCACATCCAGTCCCAGACCCTGTTCCACCACATCCGGAATTCCGTCGCGATCCGTATCCTCGAGCACGCGGATGTTAAACGTGGTGGTGGCACCGGGGGCGGTGTTGGCGGCGTTGTAGACCACGATGCGCATCACGAAATTGCTGTCCTTGATGTTGTTGGTCAGGAGCAGCAACGAGTTCGTCGAGTTCAAGGTCACGTAGTTGGCCTTGTAGTTGCCGGAGTTCGTGGCCACGACCACGGAGCCGAGGTTCCGGCGCCAGCTGTAAGCAAAGGGCACGGGATTTCCGGTGACCTCTACGCTGGTGGTGAAGGGAGAACCGGCGGCCACGGTGAGATCGGCCGGCTTGATCACGATGGTCGGCGAGATCCACGGAACGAGCCGCGCCGGCGCGCTGAGGATCGTATCGACGCTATCGGTGACGGCGCAGATGTAGTCACCTTCGTGCTCCAGTTGGACATTGGTGATCGTCAAGGAGGGCGAGGTGGCGCCTGGGATGTCCACGCCATTGAAGCTCCACTGGTAGGTTACGGGCAGATTGGCGCTGGAAGCCGCGACGGTGAAGGTCACGTTGGTTCCGTTCGGCAGGTTGGCGGCTTTCGTGTCCGGTTTGATGTAGACGTTCCGGCTCACGGGCTGGAGCGCGATGGTCGGCGGGAAGAGCACGGAGAGGTTGGCGGCCTGGCTTTCGGTGCTGCCGGCGGAGTTGAAGATGACGACGCTGTAGCTGCCCGCCTGCCGCGCCTGGAGATTCGGCAGGGTGAGTTGACGAGTGTTCGCGCCGTAGAGGTTCACGCCGTTGAACCGCCATTGATAGAAGAAGGGCGCCGATCCGGCGACATCGACGGAGAAGGTGGCCGTGCGACCGACGACGGCAATCGTTGCGGAAGGTTGCGTGGTAACCGTCGGCGGCGTTCCGCCCGAGACGTAGCTCAAACCGGCGGACGGACCGACCGCGGTCCAGTTGCGTGGATCGTTGCCGTAGATCGACTCGACGAGGCGCTGGAGCGAGGGTCCGATGCCATCCGCCGCCGCCGCCCAGGGCAATTGGTTGGCGTAGTCGACCTGATCAACCAGGATGTAAGGCACCTCACCGGCTTCCGGTGAATCGGGGCGATAAAGGCGGATGCTCTCGCCGTCATTCGCCAGTTGACCCTCCCAGGGCCCGAGCACCGGCACGTCTTGAGCAACGCTGAAGCGAGCGCGGAAGGTAGCGAGTTTCGCGGCCTCGAACGGATTGAAACTCACGAGCATCGCATGCTGGCCAGCGGCGAGGGTAATGTTCGTTGGGAAGTTGAAATCCACCGCGCTACGAAGACGCCAGGTGTTGGCCGGATTCGCGGGATCAAAGAGAGTCACGGGCGCGCCGGTGATGTTCGCGATCTCGATGTATTCATCGATCTCGTTGTCGACGCCGAGACTTGGTTCGACGGGGCGGTAATTGATTTCGCTGATCACGACCGGGCCGACCTTCGGCTGTCCGTTTGCCGAGCCGATGCTGAGCGACGCCTGCGCCACGAAGTGTGTGTTCGTGATGTGATTGGTCGTGTTGTAGGTGACCACGAAGGTATGGCGCCCGAAGGAGACGCCGTTCTCCGCCGCGCCGAATTCCTCGCCTTGCACGTATCCGGTCAGGTTGGTGCCGTTACCGGAGAAAATGAATGCCTCGTCGCCCTTGGAGCTGAACGAAAACGCATTCGGTCCGGTACCGAAGGAAGTGGTTTCCTCAAACACCAGGAAACCGCCGGCTGGAATCGTGGTGCCGTCCGGAATGCGGAACTTCTTCGGATTCGCGAAGTCGTCGGAGATGAACCAGCCGCCGACGTTCGCTGCGGTGGCGGCAGGGTTGAAGAGTTCAACCGCGTCCACCTGCGGCAGATCCGTGTGAGTCAGGATCTCGTTGATCACGACCGGTGCCGAAGCCGCGACCGGCGTGGGATCGTTTTGCGAGGGTGAACCGAAGTCGAACGCGCTCGGGCGCCAGGCGGCTTTTGAATCCCAGCTGCGCCAGTCGGCATTCGCGTCGACGATGACCAGCGAGGCGCCGGGGCCGTCGGTGATCGGATACCATGAGTTGTTGTAGTCGAAGTCGAGGATCTTTTCGCCGACCGAGTCGTCGAGCTGAATGTTCTCTCCGCCGTTGTTCAGGATGCCGGAATACTGGCCGGCGATGTTGGCGATGGCGCCGTAGCGGGAGGAGAAGGCGGCGAGATTGCGGACGACCAGGACGTAGCCGCCCGGCGCGAGATCGGTGACGGCGCTGCCGGTGAAGTTGAAGTCGATGCCGCGGACAAACCGGACGCCAGTCAGATTAAGATTCGTCGGGCCGGTGTTACGGAGCTCGATGTATTCGAAGTCCTCCGCTTCGTAGACGCTGCCGGCGGGGGGAGTGGGCGGGTGATACATGATCTCGGTGATGCGCAGGTATTGCTGCGGTCCACTCGGGCTGCCTTGATAAAGATTGGTGCTGACGACGCGGCCTTTGTCATCCGAGAGGACGATGGTTTCGCCACGGGCGGAGAGTTGTCCATCGTAAGGGCCTTCGATGTAGAGGCCCTGGCCGCCACGAGGCGAGATGGCGCGACTTCGGAAGGCTTTCTTGTTGGCGACGACATGGAGAATATTGCTGGAGCCCGCGCGCGGGATTACCACACCACCCTGGAAGGTGTGCTGGATCGCGCCAGAAAGTTTCCATCCGCTGATGTCGAGCGCGTAGGCGTTGGTGTTGATGATTTGGAGGTATTCCTCTTCCTGATTTCCGGAGGAGGGGTTGTAATCGAGGGCGCCAATCAGCGCGACGGCGTTGGTGGGTTGGGCATCCGGCCAATCGGCTCCAGCGTTCATTCGTTGTGTGAAGACGAACAGGCGTCGGTTGACGAGATAGTTGGTCTTGATGCGTTCCGCTTCCTGCGGAAGGGTGCGGTAGAACTGGTTTGTGGGATTGTCGATGCGCACGCCGGTGTCTAGTGCTGGAGGAGAGGCGTTACCGCCACCACCAGTTCCGCCGTTACCACCGCCCCACGTTCCCCACTTGGCGATGTCGAGCAGGCCGTCGGCGGTCATGATGTCGGTCCAGCGATCAATCTGTCGTTCGAAGTTCAACTCGGCGGCGGGAGTGCCGTTGGTCTGGAGAAGCTTGTCCTGCAAGGTGCGGACGCGGCGGAGATACTGGGCGCGCGTGGTGGTATTGGCGGACCAGAGAACGCCGCCCAATGGGAACGAGCCGCCGATGAAGAGGCCGTTGTTCGGGTAGACGCGGTCATCCCAGTAGGTTTCACCGGACTGCCAGTTGCGGCCGAAGCTAAGATCGAAATCCCACGGGAGCATTTCCCATTCGCCGTCGCCCTCGGAGTCGCGGTAGAGGTAGAAGTTCTTGTGACAGCAGTCGATGCTCGATGTGATGATCATCGCAGCGAAGAAGTTGATCGCCTCGGAGACGTCGACGTTGTCGTGGATGTAGTTCCGGTTGGTGGCGGAGTTGATGCCTGCGACCAGAGTGCGGAAGTCAGCCTTGTCCTCGAAGCGGCGGGTCTTCTTCTCCGCGTTGGCCTCCTGGGAGGGGTCCGTATACATCTTGTAAAGTGCGCCCTGCTTGTCGCGGCCAATGCGTTCCAGATACTTGTCATCCCCGTTCTCCGTGATGTGCATGATGCTGTGGAAAACGCCGTTGGACTGCATGCGCGCCGGCACGACGTAGTGGTAGGGAGCGCGTGGGCCGGAATCGTTATAGATCTGGTAGGAGAGCATCAACCGCATGTGGGACTTGTCTGCGTAGCTGCTGAGGAGGTTGATGTCGTCCACTCGGGGAATGTCGGCGTCCGGCTTGAAGTTGTGGTCGGGATTGAAGTCGACGTTGTAGCTGTGATTTCGGAAGTTGCCGCTGGACTGACCGTGGGTGTTCATCTTCACGTTGTCGTAGAACTCACCTCTCCAGTAGAAGGAGGCGCGCGCGAAGGTGGTGGAGTTGATCGTGGCCTGGGTGAACCAGTGGAGCACGGGGAGGGAGTTTGTCAGCGTGGGATCCTGCACGACGGTGCCGAAGTAGAGCGTGGTGTTGTTGGTATCTCCGAGGGCGGGCAGACGGGTGGTCTTGCTGGCGGTGTCGGTGGCGAGGATGTAGTAGCGCACCATCTGGCCCGGCGTGTAGGCGGTGTGCGGCACGCTGGCGCCGTAGATGCCGTCGCCGGCCACGCCGTCTCCATGGAGGCCGTCATCGAGCATGGGGAGCGGGATTTCCGCGCCGTACATGACGCGGTAGTAAAGGTTCACTGTGCCGACGGCGTTGAGGGTGGGACTGATCCGGGCGGTGATCGTGAGGTCTTCGGCGTCCGCAGGTTCGAGGGGGGCGTGAGCGGGGCGGGTGATGAGGGGGCCGATCTGGGTGGTGCCGACTCCGTTGATGGATCCAGGTGTCGGGCCCGAGAAATACCGCTTGCCGCTGACGTCCAAGGTGGCGCGCACGGCGAGGAGTTCGGCGACGAGAAGGAAATCTGGGTCGGTCGCGGATGTGTTCAGGCCTTGGATGGCGAGGATGTTTTGGCCGTTGACGAGGCGGTCCTTGAATTCATCGAGATCGAAGTCGGTGTATTGTGCGGCGTCGGAGTCAGGGCGAGCGGTGAGCGCGGTGGAATTCCACTCGGTGGTTTCCGGGCTGTTGGCCTGGGCGACGAGGGCGCCGTTGAGGTAGGCAGCGAAGCCGTCGTCGAATTTCATGCGCAACGCGAGCCCGCTGATGGTGGAGACGTCGGCGACGTTGAAGGGAATGCGCAGGTAGGCGGAGGAGTTGATGTTGGTCATCAGTTGGCCGACGTCGGAAGCGAATTGTCCGGCGAGGGTGCCGTGGCCGTGGATGGTGGCGTTGAAGTAGCAGGTGTCGCCGATGATGTCCGCGCCGGGTGCGACCATGAAGTCGATGGTGTCGCCGACAGCGACGCCGGTGATGACGGTGGTGCGGTTGGTGCCGGCGAAGTTGGTGGCGGTGAGGGTGTAGGTGTCGCGCTGGGTGCCGTTGTGGAAGAGGAAGTAGTTCACTCCGCTGCCGCTGAGGTCTTTCTTGCCGATGTGCCAGTCGACTTGGAGGGTACCGGAGACTTCGCTGGTCCAGCGGCGGATGACGCGGTGTTCGTTGGCGTTGATGCCGCCGGTGAGGAAGGTGCTGGGGCGCACCTCGATCTGGCCGATGGTGTCGAAGGGAGGTTCGCCGTCGTACCATTTCCATTCAGCGCCGTTCCAGTAGTTGGCGGCGCTGTGGGGGCCGGTGCCGGACGGGAAGGAGACGAACTTGGTGGCGGAGTAGGTGCCGCCGGTGGAGGCGTTGAAGTAGCCGTAGGTCCAGCCATTGGCGCCCTGTTGGCCGGACAGAGACCAGTCGGCAATGGTGTCGGCGACAGGGGTGGCTCCGGCGGAGGTGCGAATGACGGCGGTGAAGGTGGTGGCGTCGCAGAGGTCGTTGTTGGCCGCACCGGCGTCGATGATGAAGTCGATCTTCGAGCCAAGGCTGGCGTTGACCACGATGGAATAACCGACGCTGACTGCGGAGACACCTCGCTGGAAGACTTCGACGCCGTCGACGAGGATGCGTCCGATGGTGCCGTCGCCGCAGGTGCCATTGGCGCTGCTGGCCGCGAGGGTGCCGGTGATGCGGAGGGCGCCATTGGTTTCACTGATATAGCGACGGATGGCCCAGTGGATGGGTTGGGCGGTATTGCCGTTCTCGGCACTCGGATGGCCGCCAGAGGCGCTGAGTTCGGTCCACGGAGAATTGCCCGCGGTGATGTCCCAGAGGGTGCCGTTCCAATAGTTGGTGCTGTTGAGCGCATTGCCTGTGCCGCGAGGGAAGGCCGTGAAATCGTCGGCGGAGTAGATGCCGTCGCCATCGGACTTCTTGTCCCAGTAGCCGTAGAACCAACCGTTGGCGCCCTGGTTGCCGCTGAATTCCGCGACGGAATCTGCCAGTTGCGCGGGATTGCCAGCGGGAGCCGCGTCGGCTTCGAAACCAACGCCGTTGTTGACGCTGGCCCAAGACGAATCGTCATAGCCGGGCTGGGTCCAGGACAAACCGGCGTTGCCATTGAGCGGAACGGTGAACTTCGCAGGCGCGCCGACCGCGAGAACCGTGGATGAATTCAGTGTGACCGGAATGCCATAGGAGATTCCGGGCACTTGCAGCGGATAAACAGGCGCGTAGGCGGACTGGACGGTGGTGCCGTCCGGCTTGAGCAGGGCAAGATACTCGCCGCTGTCGTTCAAGCGGAAGTCGGTATGCAACGGGGCGCCGGGCACGCGACGATCCTTGCCGGAGGCGAACACCAGGAGGAAACCATTGGGCGGGACGTTGGTGGCGGGGAATCGCCAGCCGGGTCGCCCGGAGGAATCGGTGAGATACCAGCCCGCGAGATTCACCGTGTTGGTGCCGCTGTTGAAAAGCTCCACCCAGTCCGAGGAATCGCCGTCCTCGTCCTCGATCGTATTGGAGTTCTCGGCCATGAACTCCGTGATGAACAAGTCGTCGAGGGCCATGGCGGGAAACGCCGCGGCTCCCAAGGCTGCCGGAAGGATGAGTGAGGACAGAAGAGTACGGAGGGACTTCATAATTGTAACCTTCTTGTAACGTTTAGTGCGGAACCCGTTAACGACATGCCGCGGTAGTTTGTTGATTTCCAGTCCACCAGACAGAGGCGTGGCTACAGCCAAAATGAGAGCGTGTCTGCGCAGCCGGATAAGTTGGATTACCCGGACTCTGCCAATTCAAAGGAGAGATCTCAATCTGAATTTTGTCGAGCGCCTCGGCTTTTCGGAGATCTTCCGCGGTGGAAGAGATTCGAGGGCGGGCGTTGTACGAGGTCAGACCGGAATTGCCAGGCTGCCATAGACTTCTCGGATCAGCGCCGAGCCGTATTTGGTCTCAAGTCGTTTCACGATGAAGTGGCCGCGAGCCATGTCCTGGAAGTGGGACATGAACAGGACGTTGATGGTGGCGCCACCCGCCGCGCCAACGATGGGTACCGCCTTCGCCGCTGCTTGCTCTGAAACGATGACGCCGAATCGACCGGCAATGGCCGTCACCAACCGGAGCAGGGCGGGCGCGCTTTGCTCGACGGCGTTCTTTTGAGCGAGGTAAGCCGCAGCTTCGGAGACGGCTTTGGCGAGACCGGCGCGGACGGCCCAGTAGGTTCCCTCGGCCGCGTCGTCGACATCTGACTTGCTGCCGAGGGCGAACACTTCGAGGCACGCCAGCTTGATGACGGGATCCTTGATATCGTGACCTTCGCTGCGAGCGATGTCCGCGATCGACCGCAACATCAGCGTGGTGGAGACGGGCAGTTCCACGGGCAGGGCGGCGAGTCCAAACAATCCGCCCACGCCGCCGGACGCGCCGACGAGCATTTTATGCCAGCGTTCTGAAGCGCTCCTGGGCTGCTTGCTTCCCATCGTCGTGACGGCGGCGTTTAGGGCGCTGACGAGCGAGGCCTTGGCCGCTTTGTTCACGACGCCCTGCCAGCCGCTTGGCAGGAGTTTGAATCCTTGCTCGATCGGTTTGCCCAATGTTCCCGCCAATCGTGCGGTGAAGCCGGGGTTCTCCAGCAGTGCCTTCGCGCGGGCAAGGTCGCTGATCTCGGCCGGCGTCAGCTTCGGAAGCAGGGGTGGCTGGTCCATTACGATTGATGGAGATTAGATCCAAGAGGCGCGTCGTGCAAAGCGAGGTTATTCCCAGTCTTCCGTCAGCGCAGTCGCTCTCTTGTCAAAGTTCCGGGCTTCGCTCACTTTCGGTCTCATGAACGAAGAGAGCGCGAGGCGTCTCGCCCAAGACTGGATCACCGCGTGGAATCATCACGATCTGGAGGCGATTCTTTTGCATTACGCGGACGAGATCGAGTTTACGTCGCCGTTCGTTCCGAAGCTGGCTGGAATCGAGTCAGGGACTTTGGTGGGCAAGTCAGCGCTCCGGGATTACTTCAGGCAGGGTTTGGAAGCGTACCCGGATTTGCGGTTCGAGTTGATGCAGGTGCTGGTGGGCGTGAGGAGTGTGACGCTGTTATACCGTAGCGTGAACAATCTGGATGCGGCCGAGGTGTTGACGCTGAACAATCTTGCGAGAATTGTCCGTGCGGAAGTTCACTATTCGCCTTCGAATCGCGCGGTCGAAACTTCGCTTCCGAACGCCTTCAACGAATGGACCCGGGGCGAGTATTTGCTAAGCGACGATTCTGCCAAAGGCGATCTGGATGCGATTTGTGCGCTGCTCCGATCCACATACTGGGCGGACGACCGTTCCCGCGAAGTGATTGAGAAGTCGCTGCGACACTCGATCTGCCTGCATTTGCTTCATCGCGGACGGCAGGTGGGGCTCATTCGGGGCGTGACTGACCACGCGACATTTACATGGGTGTGTGACGTCATCGTCGACCCAGCCCATCGCGGTCGCGGACTGGGCAAGTGGCTCGTGGAAAGTTTCCTGGCGCACCCGCAGTTACAGACCATCAGCCAGCACTTGTGCACCAAGGACGCTCACCGCTTGTATGAGGAGTTTGGGTTTCAGCGAATTGAGGCGATGCGGCGGTCGAGCCGTCCCATGCCATTTCTGTTGAAGCCGCCAACGTCGGGCGAGTGAGAAGCGCTATTGGAAAAGAGCCACGGAGGGAGCAGAAGCTGGGTGGAGAACTGACCTTGCCAGAACCGTTGAACTGTTCCATGGTAACCGTGTTCTAATTTCCGACGGTGCGCAGTTGGAGTATTTGTCTATGAAACTTAAGTCCTTGATGATGGGTGGTCTGTTGCTGGCGGGAGGGCTTTGGGGAGTCTCGGCCGCAGTGGAGGGTTCGGAAACGGTGACGCTTTCCGCGCCCGACTTCCTGATTCCGCTGGGAGGGCAAAGCAGCACGCTAGATGTCTTTTACGACGGTCGTCCACCTGAGGTGAGCGGCTTTGATGTGCTGGGCAATCAGAAAGTTTTTGTCCGGGCGAACAGCCAATCGGCCGGAATGGTTACTCTTAATCTTCACCTTCCTGGTTTTATTTCCTCCGATCCTGATTCCATCATCAATTCGGCGAGCTTGCAGTTCAAAGTCCGTGATCTCGATTTCTTCCCGGACCAGTTTGCTCCGGGAATTACCTTGCGTGAAACCGCTGCTTTAACCGCCATCAACGGGATTCAACTGGTTAACCCCATCGACTTCTTCGATTACCTTCCACGAGGAACCCGTGATACGGATGGAAAGGAGATAACGCTGAACCCGATTTCACTCGTGCAGGCGGGAATCCCGGAAGTGAACTTTGCTGAACCGTTTGTGGTCTCGTTCACCTTCACCGCGACGGTCACCAGCCGAGGTTTGCGCTCCTATGATTTGTACAACGCGGCGGAAAGCATTGCTTCTGATATTCAGTTAACCCTCGGGCCTGCACCGCCGCCGGTTCCTGAGCCGTCCACTTGGATGATTGGGACCCTTGGCGCGCTTATTGTCGGTTGGCGAATGGCTCGCAATCGCAAGTCAAAGACCGTCACGACGGACTGAGGCAACTCAGAAGACTTCTCGGCGCAGAGGAGACCGAGAACTCCAAGTGTTGCCTGCGGAAGTGGGGCTGAACTAATCCCGCGTCTTCAGCTTTTTCAAGGCGTCCCGGACTTTCGCGGCCTTCTCGTAATCCTCGCTTCGAACCGCTTCGTTCAGGTCGTGCTCGAGTTGCTCGCGTTTCGTGAGTGGTCGCTTCCGGTTCACCTCTTCCAGCCAGTGCTGCAAGGCGCTGATTTCCGGGCTTTGCGTCATCAAATCGTGGCGCCCGTGTTCTTCGTAGAATTCCCGGAGACGATCGATGCCAGACTCGATCTCCTTGATGGCCGCGGCAAATTCCTCGGTCTGGAGATACTGGGTCGCGACGGCGCGGGTGTGAATCATCAGCACCTGCGGCCGAAACTGTTGGAGTGACCAGGCCAGTTCTTCTTCCGCGGCGTATTCGTCAACGAAGTCGAACACCTTCAAATTCCGTGTCGTGTCCCGCAATACCCCTGCAAAATCCTCCAATTGCAGCAGGCAGATGTAGCGATGGTGATATTGAAAGGCCTCCATCTGCAGACGGGAACAATCCTCCGCTTTCAGGGCAAATGTCTCGTCGTCATTGTCGCTGCTCTGCCGGTGCGTTTGCAGCTTGGCGATGTAGAAGTCGAAGAGGGAGGGATGGCCGAAGGGCCTCTTCCCGTCGGGCCGCCCCTGAGCGTTCATCTGGAGCAGTCCGAGATCGACCCGGAGTTGAATCTTTTCCTGGCCATCCTTGCCGACAAATTTCCTAACCACCACTTGGCCCGGCTGGTAATCCCAGTGTTCCAAGAGGTGTGAAATGTCGAAGTTCATGGGAGCCAATATGCCGGTCTCAGAATGCCAAGTCAACGCGACGACGGCAGGGGATTGCTGCGGGCTTGCCCGAACGCGGGAATTACTGGCGGGCGATTCTTGAAAGCTCGCCGTTGACATTAGGGGGCATTTCGATACGCTGCCCGCCTTTAAGTTAAGAACCGAACCGAGATTTATGCCGAATACCAAGTCCGCCGAACGCCGGATGCGCAACAGCGCCCGCAAGAAACTTCAAAACCGCAGCGTCAAATCCCGTCTCAAGACGTTGGAGCGCGCCTACGCGGACGCTCTCAAGGGTGGCAAGAAGGACACCGCCACTGATGCTTATCGCAAGCTGAGCTCGGCGTTCGACAAGGCGGCAAAGTCCGGGGTCATCCACAAGTCCAAGGCCAGCCGCAAGAAGTCCCGCCTGTCGGTCAAGCTGGCTGCGACCAAGTAACCTCCTTTCCCAACCAAACCGAAAGGCGCCTGGAAGGGCGCCTTTTCTTTTGCGGCGGCGCTCCGTGAGCGTGGCCAAGGTGGGATCGATCCTCTTCCGCTGTGCCGATTGTTTCCTCCAGCTATCGCGCTCCGTGGTGGTTGAAGAACGGGCATGCGCAGACAGTCTTTCCCGTCGTTTGTCGTCGCGTTCCCGAGGTTCGGTACGTTCGCCGGCGACTCGAGCTCGCGGATGGAGACTTTCTCGACGTGGATGGGTCGCACGGTTTTGGCAATCGCGCTGTGTTGATCGCTCACGGCTTGGAGGGCTCGTCCGACGGTTCCTACGTGCGTGGCATGGTGAGGGCGTTCAATCGTCGCGGTTGGGACGCTCTTGCGATGAACTTTCGCGGATGCAGCGGCGAACCGAATCGCTTGCTGCGGTCCTACCATAGCGGGGCGACGGATGATTTGCTTCACGTTCTCCGGATGACGATTTCCCAAGGATACAAATCCGTCGGCCTGATCGGATTTAGTCTGGGCGGAAACATGGTGTTGAAACTCCTTGGTGAATTGGAAGCTCAGGCGCCTGCGGAATTGATCGGTGGGGTGGCCATCTCGGTCCCGTGCGATTTGAAGGCGGCGTGCGAAGCGATGGCTCGACCCATCAACTCAATCTACATGAAACGATTTCTCGTCAGCCTCCGCGAGAAGGTTCGTTCCAAGCAGGCGCGGTTTCCTGTCGAGTTGAACGACGATGGCTACGAGCGGCTCAAGACCTTCCGCCATTTCGATGACCGTTACACAGCACCGATTCATGGGTTTTGCGACGCGGAGGATTACTGGGCGCGCTGCAGTGCGAACGCCTTCCTCACCTCCATCCGCCGCTCAACATTGCTGCTGAATGCCCTCGATGATCCGTTTCTGGCACCGTCGTGCTTTCCATCCTCCCCTGCGTCCTCTCATCCAACTTTTCACCTCGAGACCCCGCAGCGCGGAGGTCACGTCGGATTCGTGGGGAACGGCTTGCGCGCGGATGAATATTACAGCGAGAGGCGGGCGTTGGAGTTTCTTGGTGCAGCGTGAGACTTGACTGCCGAACGCGCTCGTTGCGTTCTCGTGGAATCGTCTTGGCCTTTGCGACGCGGGAAATAATCTCGTGCGTGTGAACCCTTCGACGACTCTGATCACCTCGCGTTGACTCGATGATGAAATCTTTCCCCATCACTCGCCGAAATTGGCTTCGTTCCTCCATTGGCACCGCCGCCGGCTTCGCCCTTGGTCCGATCTCATCCTGCCGGCCGTGGGCGCAGGAGATCGCGGTCGAGAATCTGCGGGAGATTGGTTCGCGACGGGAGTTGTTTGTCGATCGGTGGATGATCGAGCGGCTTGAAGGAACGCACCTGAAGCTTCATGAACCTACGCTGGCGGCTCCGATGAATCAGCCGGCGAATGATCTCGAGTATGGCACGGTGATCAAAGATGGCGACGTATTCCGACTTTACACGCGGGAACATCGCGGTTCACGGTTCGACGGGGATCAGTCCGAGGTGACTCGTTACTGCGAAAGTCGCGACGGCATCCACTGGACCCGACCGAACCTCGGCCTGCACGAAATCAACGGCAGCCGGGAGAACAATGTCATTCTCCATGAATCGCCGTATTGCCACAATTTCTCCCCGTTCCTCGACACGCGTCCGGGCGTTCCTGGCGGCGAACGATTCAAGGCCCTGGCCGGCACGGTGAATACAGCGAAGAAGGGGTTGATGGCGTTCGTGTCTGGAGATGGGATTCATTGGAAGAAGCTGCGTCCTGAACCGGTGCTCACCTATGCCAAGGAATACGCGTTCGATTCCCAGAACGTTTCCTTCTGGTCAAAGTTCGAGCAACGATACGTCTGTTACTTCCGCCATTTTCTCGACAAGAAATTGCGCTCCGTCTGCCGCACGACGTCGCTGGATTATCTGAATTGGACTGAGCCGGTGCCATTGAAGCCGAACTTCCCGGGTGAACACATCTACACCACGCTGACGCATCCCTATTTTCGCGCGCCACACCTGTACGTGGCACTGCCGACGCGTTTTCATCCCGAGCGCGGCGAGAGCACGGACATCCTGTTCATGACCGCGCGTGGGGCAGGTCCGTATGATCGCACATTTCGTGAGGCGTTCATCCGTCCGGGACTCGACCCAGCGCGCTGGGGCAATCGCTCGAACTACGCGGCGTTGAACGTCGTCCCCACCGGCCCCAATGAAATGTCGATCTACACGACGCCGTTCCGCCGCTTCACGCTGCGGACGGATGGGTTCGCCTCGGTGCACGCGGGAGCGGACTCTGGCGAATTGCTGACGCGACCAGTTCGATTCTCGGGCAGCGAGCTGGTTCTGAACTTCTCCACCAGCGCCGGCGGCAGTGTACGGGTGGAGATTCAGGAGTTGGATGGAAAGGCGGTCCCGGGGTTTGCGCTGGCCGATTGCCGTCGTCTGGTCGGTGACTCCATCGAGCAAGTCGTTCAGTGGGGCAAGGCGAGCGACGTTTCGCGTCTGGCCGGGCGCCCAGTGCGACTCCGCTTCTCGATGCTGGAGGCAGATTTGTTCGCCCTTCGATTCCGGACGAAAAGCTGACTGTTACTTCGGTTTCGCGCCCGGGTTGGTGGCCCGCGGCATCAAGTTGTTTTCAAGCTGGATTTCCCTGCTCGCGACATTCGTGTCGAATAGGAACGGCGTTGTTGCCTGGGTGAAATCGCTATCGCGAATCTGAATCCGACTCGTGCGCGGTCCGCTCGCCTTCAAAAACAACGACGTTCCTTCCTGCGCTTGGGCCCGGGTGATGACGGCGCGCTGGACGTTCTGCAAGACGAGCGCAGGGGAGTTGCTGGTCGAATGACCGGAGCCCATAAACCGGTCGACAGAAATATTTTCAACATCTTCGGTGAAAAGCGCGCTTTGCCAGGCGGGAAAGCTCGGCGTGCCCCATTTTACTTCGAGGCCGCGAATGGCCACGTTCCGGGCCCGTCGCAAATCGAGCGCGTGGTCTGCGTAATCGAAATGAACGGCAGGATCCGTGGACAAGGTGAGCTTCACGTTCTCCATCGTGAGGCCGTCGATCCAGTTCTCGGCATGGCCGTGGATACGCGACGTTCCCTTGCCGTGAGCGATGACGTTGCGAATGATAACATTGCGAATCGCGCCGGGTGGACGTTCGTCGGGCTTCGGCGCCTCCTTGGTAAATTCGCTCAAACGGGTGATGCGAAAATGGAATGGTTGTCCGTCGCCGGCCCAGAACCAGTCGAAGCGATTGCAGTGAATGGTCAGGTTGGACAGCACGACATTGCTGATGTCTCCGCCCTGGGTGGTGCTGAAGACGAATCCGCGGTTGACGTTCGTCAGCACTGAATCGGTAACGCGAATGTTGCGAATGCCGTTCCAGTTGCCTTCGCTGAATTTCACTCCGGCGGACGCGGACGAGAGCACGCAGTTCGAAACGGTGATGTTCTCGCACGGAAGAATCGGGCCCCAGACGTTGGAGGAGATGAAGACGATGCAGTCATCGCCGGTTTCAATTCGGCAATTGGTGATGGTGATGTCCTTGCAGCCATCCAAATCAATGCCGTCGGCCCAGACCCCTTCCTTCAAACTGGAATGAACATAGAGCCCGTCGAAACGAACGCGTTCGCACGCGTAGAGGTTGATGGCCCAGCTCGGTGAATGAATCCATTTCAGGCCGTTGAACCAGATGTCCTTGGAACGTCCAATCCACGCCAGCCGCGGAAATAGAGTGCGTTGGGGAAAGTCCTTGGGAAACGTGCGCCACAGTCGCTTGCCGAGCTTAATCATCGATTCCTTGTGGCTGAACGTGCGCTCGTAATCGTCCTCGCGCCAATCGTATTCAGCCTGTCCATGAATCGTTCCCTCGCCCTCGATGATGACGTTCTCAATCTGATCGCCGAAGAACAGCGCTGCTTGGACTGAGACGGTCTCGAATGCGAACGCGGCGGGATTGGTGGAAGCAAACAGCGTCGCGCCTTCGGCAAGTTCGATGCGGATGTGGCTGCGCAATCGGAGTGTCCCGGAGGTGTATTCGCCGGCTGGAAGGAGAACGGTCCCGTCACGACTCGCTGCGCAGGCATCGATGGCTTTCTGAATCGCCGGACGGGCATCGTCGCTCTTGATTCCGGACGCTCCGAAATCCTTCACGTTGAAGATCGGTGCAGCAAGAACGCACGAATGCGACACAAGGAGCGCAACAATCAGCACGAGCGGGACGAATATCCGCGGTAGCCAACTCAGTGGCGCAGCGCGGTGCAGTGACGTAGACGGTCGCATGAGGAGAATGCCCGCAGTGAAGCACTGGTATTCGCGAGAAACCAGAGGAAATGATGGACGGGAGTGGGAGAGAGGGGAAATGGTCGGAGCGACAGGATTCGAACCTGCGACGTCTTGCTCCCAAAGCAAGTGCTCTAGCCAGGCTGAGCTACGCTCCGACAAGGCGGGCAATATCCACGCAAGTTCGCGTCCCGGCAATCACTATCTTCGGAAGACTCAGTTATTCACGCCGCGCGAAACCAAAATAGGCAGCGGGACGAGGCTCTGGACGCGATGGAAACGGGGAGCGGACGGATCACCAAGATTTGCTGAACTTCACGCCTTCCATCAGGACTGGGTGCTTGGCTTGGAGTTTCGCAAAGCCGACGCCTTGCACGGATTCACAATATTTGGCGGCACCGCATTGCATGACGCCGAAGACGCGAACGAGTTCGCGGAACCAGTCCGGGAAACGGTTGGTGAACTTGAGCTCGAGGATGACCTGATTCGGGAAACTCAGCGCAGGATCGTGCATCTCGGTCTTGATCGAGTAGCCGAGATTCGCCTCGCCGTAGACTTTGCGATCGATGGTCACGCGCACTTGATCGTCGTCGCTGACGTAGGCCTCGCGCATGTAGAAGATGTGGACCTTCGGCTTGGCTTGGATGAGGTGCGACAGGTGACAGAAGTTCTGGAGCGCCACGAGTTGGTTGGGCGCCTTGGAGACGAGGTGCTCAGGTTGCGGGAGATGGCCTTTGAGGAGCAGGGGAACGGATTCCTGCCGGACGCCGCCACGCTGCTTCATGATGCAGTTGTTGACGCGACGTTTGATTTCGAAGAAGACCGGGGAGTCCGCGCTGGTGCTGTAGTAACGGAGGCGAAGCTTGTAGCGGTTCTTGTTGCCGTTAATCGTTTCCCAGTAGAGCTGGAGAGTGTCCGAATCCAAATAAAGGCTGTGAACAGGGTAGGAGTAGTTCGGCTTCCCGACGCTGTATTCGTCGAAATCAAGGTAGCTGCGGACAAAGTCGCGAACAAGCAGCGCGGTTTCCTCTGTGATGAGGTATTTCAACTCAAACCGCTGCTTCTGCATTCGATCTCGCGACATAGATTAAAGGGATATGCTTGAAGTTATGTCCGCCATAGAGGGGAGAAAATCAACACCATTCCCTGAAACTTTGTTGTCATGGCCAGTCCCGCCGCAGGGCGGCTCGCGACGGATCTCCGTCATCGTTTGAGGCCGGCGGTGTTCCAGTGTTCTCCGGCCTGGAGGACTCGATATGGCTGGCCGACGTTTTTCGCAGCTGTGACGAATTCGTCTGGAGACGCGGTGTTGAACTCGAACATCTCGTAGTGGCAGGGAATGACCATCTGCGCCCCGATGTCCCGGGCGAGAGTCGCGGCTTCCTGCCCGTTCAAATTGCCCGCGACGCGACGTTCCGGAAGGTTGCCGTTGATGGGGAGGATCGCGATATCAACGGGCCACCGACGCAGCCATTCGACCATCCCCTCGTAGCGAAGCGTGTCGCCGGAGTGATAGATCGTCCACGGTCCGGCTTGAACGACGTAGCCAAGATACTTGTGCCGACCGGCGTCGTCGGTATCGAGTTGGTTGTGGGCACTCGGGACCGCGTGCAGTGTGAACGCGCCCGACTTCAAGGATTCGCCAGCAGCCAAGCCCAGAGGTTGATCCGCTGGAATGGCCAAACGATTGGCCACGAAAGCGCGATTGGCTTCCGGGATGATGAACTGCATTCCCGGGTTCGCGCTCAGCAGTGGAAGCAGCGTTTCCTTGTCGAGATGATCGGTGTGATTGTGACTGGAGGTGACGACTTGGATGAAATCCAGCTGGCCCGGTTCAATCACGCGTTCCGTCATGCGAACGTGCGGCTTGTCGGTCGTCGCGTATTTGATCGTCAGCGAATCGGACAGGTACGGATCAAACAACAGGTGCTGGCCTTCCCACTGCACAAGAAATCCGCTCTGGCCCACCCACCAGAGATGAAGATGCTCTGGGTGCCGAAGTGCCTGACGCACGGAAGCGAGGAATGCCTCGCCCTGCAGGATTGGTTTGACCACGGCCGTGAACCGGATGGTTGCGCCAAAGAACTACTTCTTGGCGGAGGGCATTTCGTGGTCGGCGGGCTTCACGCCCTTCTTGAAGCTGTTGAAGCCGTACATCGTCGGCTGGAATTCGCCGACCAAGTCCACCTTCGCCTTCTTCGGAATCTTCTTTTCGAGCCCGATGGCCCAAAGTGATCCGTTAACCAGCAGGCGACGGAGACCTTCGCTCTGCAGGTCTGTGGCTGAACCCAAAGTCGTCGTGAGGATCTTGTTCACCTTGCCGGTTTCGTTGGTGTAGTGCCGGGTCCAGACGACGGGCATCATCGGATCGTTCACGCCTTGCTCCACGCCTTTCGCGGTCTTCTTGCGGTAATCCGCCGGAGCATCGGTGGGCTTCATTCCTTTGAGCACCTGTCCATTCACGAGAATTGTCGCATCGGCGGGCGGCGCGGCTTCATAGACGTCAGTGTCGCCGAAAATGTTCTCCACACCGCGCAGGATGGGGTGCTTGCGGACGGCGTCGGGAATGATGCCGCGGGTTGCCTCTTTTTTGTGAACACCCCAGTGGCTGATCCATGTTTCGCCCAAAACCTGGCGACCAAAACCGCCGGGCCATTCGCGGCTGCCCCAGCCGAACCTTTTGTAAATGCTCTGCGACTCGCGCTTGTAGTCGAAGGCATGGGTGCTGGTGCGCAGGGCAATGATCGGCTTGCCGGCGAGGAAGTAGTCGACGAAGTGCTTCATCTGCTCGTCGGGCCAGTTGCGGAAACGCAGCAGGATGACGCAAAGGTCGGCTGTGGAAAGCGCCTCGATTCCCGGCTCGTTGGTTTGAGTGTTGGGATCGATCTCGCCGGTCTTGTTTATGGAAAACAATACTGTGCATTTGAAGCCATGGTGAACGGCAAGAATCTTCGCGAGCTGCGGCAGGCCTTCCTCCGAGCGGTATTCTTCATCACCGGACAGGAAGACGATGTGCTTGCCTTTGCCTGGACCTTTCTTGCCTTCGTATGTGACCCAGTCAGCCGCGACGGTCGATTGCACGAGGATCGCGAGTGCGATCAGCAGAGTTGAAACGTGTTTCATAGTTCTTAGCGGTGCGAGATGGATTTCGTCCGCGAGTGATAGTGCCGCGCGGACAAAGTTGCAACCCAAAGTCAGGGCTTTGAGCGGGATTGCTGGCGGCGAGAGAACCACGGTGGAAGTTGTGCTGTCGAGGGCTTGGAGGACGGAATGGAAAAAGAAAAACCCCACCGTAATGCCGTGTGAAAACGATTCCTATGAACAACCTGGGAAACAGGTGGAACCGAATCGGAGGCGTTCGACTTCCAATTAAGGCCTGTCGGTGGCCGGCGAAGGAAAGGTTCCGTTTAACGTTATTTACGGTCCAAGGATCTGGTCCTCAATCACGAACATGGCAGGGTTAAATCTGCGAAAAATTTTCCAAAGAACCGCCGGGTTTCGCGCTCTGCGAACGCGTTCATCGGCGTGCTGCGAAGACTATCGACCCACCTCTCGTAGTGCTCAAGAGGAAAAGTTTTTCCAGTGACGAAATAGTTTTTGCGAACCAGTGGCGCGCGCCGTTTCTACTTCTTCGTCAGCGCGTGAACCAGTGCATCCAGCTGTTCGGCGGTGTGTTCGCTGGAGACGACAAATCGGAAGTAGCCGTCCTGCGGTCCGCCGAGGTAATTGATGTAGGGAGGATGAACGCCAGCGTTGATGAGGTTTCGTTTCAATCGCGCGACGTGAGTACCGTTTCGTGGCTGGAGTGGAATGATTGGACCGGGACCGTCATTCACAGCTATTCCCGCGGCGCGCAGGGCGGCTTTGATGTAGCTGGTATTGAAACATAGTCGGCGGCGAAGTTTGGGATCTTCGCGGACGATCTTTAGCGCCGCGATGACGCCGGAGACGAGGGGCAGGGGCAGGGGAGTGTTGCCGGCAAAGAGGCGGCTCCGGGCGATGATTCGTCGACGCAGCGCTTCCGGGCCGAGAATGGCGCCACCGTAGACGCCGAAGGCTTTGCTGAGAGTGATCGTGTGAATCAATCGCGGCTGTGGTTTCAGGCCGAGATGTTCGGGGGTGCCGCGTCCGAGTTTTCCCAGCGTGCCGGCACCGTGAGCATCATCAACGAGTAACGTCACGTTGGAGGGAAGTTGTTCGAGATATTCGTTGAGGGGAGCCACTTCGCCGCTGTGGGAGAACAGTCCGTCGGTGGCGAGTAGAAGTTTTGAGCGGCGTGAAGAGCGCTTCAGCAGTTGCGACACGAGCTTTCTTGCGGCGCCGACATCGCGATGGGCGAAGGTCGTCACGGGAACGCCGAGCATCGCGACGGCGTCCAGCACGCTGCCGTGCGCGCGTTCATCGACGAGGACGTGCTGGAAATCGCCAGCAAGCGCCTGCGCCACGGCCATGTTCGACAGGTAACCATTGGAAACGGTGAGCGCACTTTCCACGTCAAAGAATCGGGCGAGATCGTTTTCCAATTCCTGGTAGAGTGGATGATTGCCGGTTGTCTTGCGCGAAGCGGCAACGTTGAGACCGCGCTCGTCCAAGCCGCAGTGAATCGCCTTCAGTACGTCCGGATGTGAGGCTAGGCGGAAGTAGTCGCATCCGGCGAAGTAGGCGAGTTTGCGCCCGCGATGGAGCACGGAGGTTCGGTCGACTTGCTGCAATGGTTCAGCCAGTCCGCTTTCAGCATTGGAGCGGACGCGGGCCGAAGGCAGGAGTGTTTTCTTCACAGAGAATCGGGCTGCGTTGTTTGAACGCGGTGAGTTTATGCAGTCGGGTGGCCGAGGAGAAGTCACCTTTCGGTGTATCGCAGAAATGTTTCTGCGATTGCTTTCAGCGGCGAAACGAAGAGCTCACTGACAATCCGTGTCAGTGAGTCTTACTGGGTTGGCAGTAAATCTGTCGGAGTTGTGAGTCCACGATAGAAAGGTGGTGGATGGAGTCAACGCTTAAAGCCCGGTCCGTGTGTGAAATGTTGTTCCGCAGATTCACGGATGTACCCGGTGCAGAATTATCTTGTTCTTCCTGCCGCAAGCTTTGTTGGAAAAACCTGTCTGGCCGAGGAGTTGTTGTTCAGTAACCGGGCCCTGGCAGACTGCGCCATTCCTTCACGACTCCACCTTCGAACTTCACTTCCGCTCGCACGTAGTTTCGTGGGATGTAATCGTAAGTCATGTAAGGTGCCGTGTAATATCTCCCACGGTAGCCGTGGTAGTAACCGTGGACGCTCCAGCCACGGTATTCCTCAAAGTAGGTTCCGGTGTATATCCATGTGGTGGACTGGCCGGCAGAGGATTCGCTGTGAATGATCTGCGAGGGCTTCCCCCACGCGATGTAGACGGCGTCCTCGGTCATTCCGACTTTGATCTGTCCGAGGTCGACGGCGAGGCGTTGCTCGGGCGTCAAGGTGTTGTAGCTGCCCAGCCGTTCCTGCTTGCGACTGCTGATGCTTGTCGTGGCGCAGCCGGTCAAGCCGAGGCTGGCGATCAGAAGAAAGAGGGCGATTCTCATATCAACTGGACCTAATCTAGGGCGTGCCTGACCCCACGTAAAACGGAATGCTCATTCGTTGCGGATCGCGCTTCCGACAATCCTGTTGAAGTCACTTGCGGCGGCTACTAATGTCCGCACACGTATGAATGACTCTTCCGCAACTCCAGGCAACACGTGGCTCATCTATACGATGCTCACCGTTCTCTCGTGGGGCGTGTACGGCATCCTGCTGCACAAGGGTCAGACCTTGATGCGCGTGCCGGGTGACACGGCCGCGGACCCGGGAGTGCTCCGCTACAAGGCGTTTCTCTTCGTCGGCGTCGCCTACTTTCTCACGGCGGTGCTCGCGCCGCTGTTCCTGCTGATGAGCAAGGGACAGGCGTTCACCGGTTACACGAGCAGCGGCGCGTGGTGGTCATTGATCGCGGGAATCGCCGGCGCCATCGGTGCGTTCGGCGTGCTGCTCGCCTTCGGTGCCAAAGGCACGCCTCCCGTCGTCATGTCGATCGTCTTCGCCGGCGCGCCGCTCATCAACGCCCTCGTGGGCTCGCTGTTGCACCCGCCGAAAAATGGCTGGGGCCAGGTGAACCCGATGTTCTTTGCAGGAATCCTGCTCGCGGTCTCCGGGGGCTACCTCGTGGCCCGCTACAATCCTGCCAATCTCGCGCCGGCGAAGAAGGCGCCTGCTCCGGCCGCGGCTGCGGCGACGTCGCAAAAAGTCTGATCGAAGCCGGCGGCTCTCTGACAACGAAAGGATCCCGCTGTGGCTCCGGAGATCTTCCTCAAGCGACACGTCATTTCGCAGCGACAGACCGAGGCGCTGCAGACGTTGCTTCGCGCCGTTCTGCCCGCGAATTCTTTCTACGCCGCGAAGTTCGAGGCCGCAGGCGCGCCATCCAAGGTCTCGCTGCTCGGCCAGTTCTACGATCGTTTTCCGTTCACGACCAAGGCGGAGCTCGCGGCGGATCAGAAGGCGAATCCGATCTACGGCACGAACCTCACCTATCCGCTGGAGCGCTACACGCGCTGTCATCAGACCAGCGGGACCAGTGGAACGCCATTGCGCTGGCTCGATACGCCGGAGAGTTGGGAATGGATGTCCGGCAACTGGCAGACCATCTTTCGCGCGGCGAACGTCACGCGCGAGGACACCATCTTCTTCGCATTCAGTTTCGGGCCGTTCATAGGATTCTGGCTCGCCTTCGAAGCGGCGTTGAAACTCGGGTGTCGCTGTCTGCCCGGCGGAGGGATGAGCACTGCGGCGCGGGTTCGCGCGATTCTGGATCATCGGGCGACAGCCTTGTGCTGCACGCCCACCTACGCGCTGCATCTCGCGGAAGTCGCCGCGGCGGAGAAGATCGACTTGAGCGCCTCGAGTGTGAAAACGTTGATCGTCGCCGGGGAGCCGGGCGGCAGCATTCCGGGAACGCGCGCCAAATTGGAATCCCTCTGGCCGGGCGCGCGCGTGCAGGATCATCATGGCATGACCGAGGTGGGGCCGGTGACATACGAATGCCCCGTGCGACCCCGGGTGCTGCATGTGATGGAGACTGCCTACATCGCCGAGATTATTGACCCAGCCACCGGCGAACACGTCGCCGCAGGTCAGCCCGGCGAACTGGTGCTGACGACGCTGGGCCGGCTCGGTTCGCCGTTGATTCGTTATCGCACGGGTGACCTCGTGCGTTCCGCGCTGGATACCCAGTGCGAATGCGGTCGCAGTGAGCTCGCGCTCGAAGGCGGCATCCTTGGCCGCACCGATGACATGGTCTGCATTCGCGGGGTGAATGTTTATCCGAGTGCAGTGGAAGAGATCCTGCGCGCTCAAGGCGGCGTTGCTGAATACCGGGTGCAGGTGAGTCGCACGGATGCGCTCGCGGAAATCGCGATCCAAGCCGAGCCCGACTCGTCCATCGTCGACCCGGCGGCGTTGGCCAGCCGTATCGAAGGCGCCTTGCAGACCGCGTTCAATTTGCGCATTCCCGTCTCAGCGGTGCCGGCTGGATCCTTGCCGCGTTTTGAAATGAAGGCAAAGCGCTGGGTGCAGGTGTAAGCCTGGGCGCGGCCAGTCGGAACGCCCAACTCCGCTTCGGTGTGTGAGCAAAAAAGCGGCAGGCATCACTGCCTGCCGCCTTTTCGGAAACCTCGCCGTGTTACGCTGCCTTCGGTACGGCCACCACGGGAGCCGCGACCGCCGACGTGGATGTCGTCGCTCCCCGTACCACCGCGCGAGCGACCTGATAGCGCTCGTAGAACTCCGCGTCCGACGCGCGGAACTGCCAGATCAGCTTGTCCACGCGCTGACTCAAGAGACGCTCCACTTTGGGAAACGCATCCTCCAACTGCCGCGTCGCCGCCGCCGAAGCCGCCTTCGCCTGTCGTGGCAGGACGCGTACTGTGTTATACGCCTTCAGCGTCTGTTTCGCTGCCGTGAGCTTCGCCTGCGTCACGCCGTACGCCGCCAGCGAGGCGAGATTCTCCGTCGCCGTGTCGATGACGTCCTGGCACCGCGCCACAATCGCATTGCTGCTGCCGGCGACCACGCCGCTGCGCGAGAACCGCACGCGCCCGGCCAGCGTGAAGTCCGCGCCGGCTTCGGCGAAGGACACCACCGCACCCGCGAGTTCATACACCGCGTCGCCGAGCTCCGTGAGCGCACTGGCCTTCGCCTCCGCCGCGCCGTTGGCCGAGGATTGCACCTGGGCGAGCGCGTTGATGTCGGTGATGAATTCCGTGAGCGCATCTACCGTCTCATCGAGCGCGGGCAACGTTGCGATCTTTTCCTGGTTCGCCGAGAGCAACGTCTGAACTGCCAGAATTGAGTTAAGCTTCGCTGACTGCTGTTTGTTCATTTTAATCCTGTGTTGATTACTTTGTCGTTCGTGTGAACCCACCTCCTGGGGAATAAGTGCCAGCCTTGGCGAACGCTGGCAGTGCAACCATCGTGCCATGCCGGGAATATCGTATTTTCACACTTATCGGGCAGCGATCAGCCTCCTGGCGCCTCCAACACCGTCCTGTTCCCGCCCAAGCTGTCTCGATCAATGACATTTGCCGAACTCCGATTCGGCGTGATCCTCAAACCACGAAAGACACGAATCACACTAAAGCACGGCGGTGGGGCGAAACTCCGTTGAGCCCTGACCAATCAGATCGGACTCATGTCCGATTCTACAGGTCTTAACGGACTACCCTCGGCGACGTGCCTTGCGGCGTCAATTATCCGCCTTGGGCCGGCGTAGCGCGAGAACCACGAATTGCGACCTATTGCACGGGCGGCGGTGGCGGGAGAATCGAGTTCATGGGCCGGAGAGGGTTTTCACGCGGTAGTAAGTAGTGGTGGTGGGCACCGGGTTCGTGGCGGTGGTGGCCGTGGTGGGCTGGCCAACGTCCTGCCACGGGCCGGCCACCAAGTCCGTCGTGCTTTGCAACTGATACTCGCCGCCGCCGCCAGACCAGCCGAGAACAAGCTGGCCGTCGGTTCGGGAAACGTCAGTGATCAACAGAGGCATTCGCGCCAGCACCACGGCGGCGTTGGTGGCTCCAATGACTCCAGTGCCGTAGGCGAAATACTTGCCGTCACGCGACACCGCCAATGAGAACGCCTCCAGATTCGGATACGTGAGCAACAACCGCCCGTCGGAAACGCTCCAAAACCTGATCGTTTCGTTGGACAACGTCACCAGGCATTTGCCATCCGCCGAAAATCTTCCGCGCGGTCTAAAGGGATCGTGCTGCGGTCCGCCGGCGCCGCGAATCGTCCGGATCAACTCTCCGCCGGGGAGACTCCACAAGCGCGCGTCGCCGTCGGTGGCCACGGTGGCGAGCATCCGGCTGTCGGGCGAAAATTCCACGGACGCAATATTGCCGGAATGCCCCCGGAGCACCCGCTCCTCGAACCCTTCGGTCATTCGATACACGGCGACGGTGCTGTCGCTGAGACCCGCCGCCAGCCAGTTGCCATCGCGGGAGAATTGCACATCGTACACCGGCACGACTTCGGGATACGGGAAGTCTCCCGAGATGGTCGCGCTGTAGGGCTCCTGCGGGAAGGGTAGTGGTGGGAATTCCTTGCGCGTGATGGACAGCCTCCATTGGGTCCGCGCTCGTGCGAACAACTCGTCATCCGGCGAAAAGGACAGCGCGGTAACTGCCTGACCCTGAACTCCTTCGTCCCACTCAGTTGGCACGACCTGCGCGCCATCGGACAGACGCCATATCCCCCGGTTACCGCTGGCGTCTCCCAATGCCAGCATCGAATTGTCAGAAGAAATCGCAGTTGCCAGAATCTCACTCCTCATGGAAAACGACTGAACCAGATCATGATTGCTGATCCGCCAGACACGTCCTGTTCTATCGGCGCTTGCACTGGCGAGTAACACGCTGTCGGTTGAAAAAGCCAAGTCGAGGATCTTCCGCGTGTGTCCATTGGTACTCCAGATAATGTCTGGTTGGTTCTGGGCTACCGCACTGAAACCGAATCCGAACAATGCCAGCAACAGCCTGATTCGTTTCATAGGCCGGGAAAGATAGGTTTTCATAATCGTGAACGAGATGGATTATTGGCGGGTGATGACAATGGTGTCGGCGTAGCCGCTCAAAGCGATATTGTTGATGTCATAGCCTTGGACAGCGATGCTATTGGCTCCGACTTGCAGATTGAGCGTTACGCTCCATGTCGTGACCGTCGGCCATGAAAAGGTTACCGTCTGCTCCACGCCGCCAATGGTGACTTTGATCGTTTTCACTTCAACCGGTGCCTGGCCCGTTAAAACCACACTCGCGGTGGAAACCGTATGGTTGTTGCCGTTGTTGTAGGTGATCGCCAAGTCAGGAACGTAGTAATTATTTTGAAGTGCCGTTTGGATGGCGTCTCGCCGTCTGGAGAAATAACCTTTTACCTGGTCTCCCGGATCGGACAGAGCGTTTAGAACAGACTCAGGAGTTTCCGGATCATCGACAATATTAGCCAGCACCGCCTGACGGGTCTGATCGATAAAGGCGTTGTAGGCTGCGTCCTGCAACGGCCCGGCGGCGGCGTCCTTCAACCCGCGCAAATACGCGCGAAAGAACGCTGGGTACGCCATCATCCGGTCTATTTCCGGAGCCTGTGTGGGTCCCTGCAACAAAGTTGGGTGGCCCCAGCTCGAGTCTTCGTACCCTGCCGCAAGATAATCGAAATCGTAGGTGATCAACCGCCACAATGTGCCTGCTGTCGGCCGGTAGGCATACATGTTGTGCCCGGCGTCATAACCATACGTATCGCTGTTGCCAGACGCGCGGCCAAGGGCAATGGTTCTCATCCAGTTTTCCACATCCATCTTCGCTTCCACGGCGGCGGCGTTGATGGGGATGGGAGCGACAGCATCCACCAGTTCGAACAAGGACTGATAGTCGTTCCCATGGCTTCCCGGTTGACTGCGTTCCTTCTCAAAAACCCAGCGATACCGCGCCAGATTCTTCGATGTGCCACGAGGATAATCTGCCAGCTCGGAAGTGAAGTAAGTGCAGCAATCGACATCGTCGCCACGATAGAAATTTCGCCAAACCTCCAGTTTGAACAACTCTCCTTGGTCTGCATTCGGAAACCATTGTTCGATGTAATCAGAACCCGGTTTTTGCGCGTCTTCATACGCGGTCCCTCGACGCAGGCCGTTGACATCCAGGAGAACAAACCTCCGATGCGCGGCTGGCAAGCCCAGGCGGCCTGCGATCCAATGCCCGATTTGTTCCCGCGCAGTGACTTCACCAGCACCGTGACGGTCGAGATTCATCACATCACTGCCCAGCAACCGATCATCTCCGGGAAACTTCAATCGGTATCCGCAGAGATTGTCCATCGGGGAGTTGTATCCCGTCACCGTAGCGGCACTCCCACTGAAGCGCGCTCCAATTCCATAGACGGTCCGGGCACCATCATAGACAAAAGTCGCGTCCAGATTGCCGTTGTGCCCTCCAGGACGCACGGTGCTTTTTGTCCACCGGCTGATCGTATCCTCTGTGATCCAGAAGCGATAACTACCAAAGGTCTTTCCGGGGAGCGATTCGCCGAACCGAACGAGACATTCCCGGCGTTCCGTGTCTCCGGGATACATTGTCTCCTCGGCCGGAAATCGAGTCGCCGCCGCCAGCGAATCAGTGGCTTCAATGCGAAACGCCACGAGAGAATCCGCAGGCTGTCCGGGAATCTTCGCGCTGAAGATGCCATCTCCAGCGCGCTGGTCCCCACCTGTGCCGCCATCATTCATGGAGACAGTGGTCAGGCTGGTGGAAGGATCGAGCCTGTAGCGCAGTGAAACCGTTCCAAGGCCATTGGGATCGTGAATCCGCGCCGTCACCAAAACCGGCTGGTTTGCGGCCGGTAGAACAGGAGCGTGACTCACGTCGCTGATGGCGGGACCCACATTCGCAGAGCCGGTGTTTGCCAGACCAGGTGTTCCAAGGTTACTGGAAACCGGCAGTCTCCCGCTGGCCTCCAGCCAGTTGCCGCGCAGACGCAAAACAATGTTCTGCTCTCCCCTTAACCATCGTACTTTCGCGCGAATAGTTGCCACCGATCCCGGTATGAGGTCGGGCGACGACAGTGGCGAGACAATGCGGTTGTCAAGATAGTCGCCAGCTCCCGAAGCCTTCAGGTGCAGGCATCCGCCAGTGCCTCCGAAACCGCCAGTGGCAGACCATGTCGTCAGCTCATGATTCCCTTGAAAACTCCACGAACCGATCGGGTCTGTACTGAAATTTCCATTACTAATCTTGTTTGCTCCTGCAGCAGGTATGACCTCCACGTCATCAACCAGGCATTCACCAGCACCTTGCAGTAGAATCTCAAGTGCGTTGATTGGAGAGGCACCGTCGCCTTGAATTAACTCGCCATTGGCAAACTCCACTGTTGTCCACGCGGCATCGTTGGGTGCCGGGCTGTCGCTCCAATTGGCGGCCAGACGGTTGTCGGCCTGGGCGTGCCTGAGTTCCAGCGATGCGCCATCGCCATCCGCCCACCGGGTCCATCGTCCACCATCGCCATAAGTGACTTCGTCCATGACAACGCCCAAGTGGACCAGTGCAACTCGGCCGCCGGAGTTACGAAGTTCACTGTCCTCATAGTCGAACAGGTTCCCGTTCAGAGTGAAGCGCCCAGGATACGTTGTCGTCATGTATACAGAGTCTCTCGCCACTACGGCATATTGCCCCGCTGCCAACACGCTATTCGCCGGAAAGGAAAAACCGAGGGCCGGAATGGTCCATCCGTCCAGCGATGTCGCAGGGGAACCAACGGGACTCGCATTAAAGATTTCAATGTATTCCTCGTTATCGTTCTCCGAGGGAGGATTGAACATGATCTCCGTGATGACGATGTTCCGCGACACTGCCGCTCCGTTCGCGCCACCCGGAGTAGGGGCGGCGAAGTCCTCGATGAGTCCTGACCCATCGGGCGATCTTCCAGAACTGACGCCCTGCTCCTGCGTCACGTAGCTGATTGTGTCGATGACGCCAAGGTTGGCGTCATACAGGTAAATCTCGCCGTTCGATTGGGGCAGATCGAAGGTGAACGATCCCGGTTGGTTTCGCACGAAAAGGACGCGACCGCGCGCCGGCACCACCGCGCTGCTCGCAGGAATCGGAAACGCCGTGGGGAGGCTGGGGTTTTGAGCGAGAAAACACCCGGACAAATCCACGGTTTGGCTGAGAGGATTATAGAGTTCGATGAAATCCTCGCTTCCCGCAGCCGGGTTGGCCGCGAACTCATTGATTCGAATGGCATCCAGCAGACGAACCACTCCAACTTCCGCCGCACCCGGTGAACCACCCCGAAGGCGGCTTGCCGCCCAAGCCCGGGCATCGGCTTCGCCAAAGCTCGGACGAGCCAACACCAGCGTGTGGCCCGCTCCAGCCGCGGCGAGCGGCCATGGTGATTGGTCGGAGTACTGTACTTCGAGAAGCAACGCATTCTGGGAATTAAAGAGTTTTAGGTTTGCTGAGGCGTTCGGGAGGTTGTCCAAGGTGCCGCTCTGTGGCCCGACTCGATTCGGTACATTGGGATAATTCGCGATGTTTCGGACGACGATCAGGTAGCTGTTTGGCGGCAATACAGTGCCAGCGGTGAACGTAAACCAAGGGGCGTTGTTCAGCTTCAGGGAATACCCTCCGAGGTCAATCGCGAGAAAGTGGGAGTTGTAGATCTCGACGAACTCACTCTGGCCGGAGTTCGGTGCCGTATCATACATGATCTCCGAAATCACCAGCGGGGTGCGTCGGCTGGACGGGCCGAGCCGTTCGCTGGGCCGGATGGAGTTCACGTCCGCAAGGTACTCCTGTTTGTTGGAAATGCCATCGCCGTCCAAGTCCTGGCCCCCGTCCGACGGGTTCTTCGGGTTCAATCCCCACGCCAGTTCCCACGCGTCGGAGATGCCATCGCCATCCGTGTCCGCCACGTCAATCTTGGTCCCGAGAATCACGGCTTCGTAGCCATCGGAAAGTCCGTCGCCATCCCAGTCCCCCGTACTTCCGGCCTGAAAGAACGCGTTCGGCCCCGCCGGCTTCGGCACCACGAAAACGGTCTGGCTCGCCGCGCCTTTGAAGTAAGGAGGCCAGCTCCACGGCTGGTTCAAATCGGGCGTGTGGTAGATGTCGTATTGGAAGGTGCCGGTCGCTCCGAGCAGCGTAAGGGTAACGGTGGTGGCTCCAATGACTGGCGGGCTTTGAAGCCGGGCGAGAGAATTGCCGGACGCCGCAGTCATCTCGGCGGCAGCCACGAAAATGGCATCCTTGTTCACCGTGTTGCCGTTGGATGCCTTGTTCAGCGAGTAGGCGTCCAAAGGGCTGGTGCCAAGCGCCAGTTCCCCGCGATTCGAGATGAGGTCGCCATCCGCATCATCGTCGGCATCATTGACGCCATTGCCGTTGGTGTCGGGATTCAGCGGGTCCGTCACCGTCTTGCCAATGAGCACCAGTTCCTGATAGTCCGTCAGCCCGTCGCGATCCGTGTCCATCGCGAACCGGTCTGTCTCCGTCGCATCCTTCTGGCCATTGCCGTTGGCGTCCTCGGCGTAATCGGCCAGTCCGTCCAGATCCGAATCGGCGGGTTGGGCATTGGTGGACGCACTCGGGAAATGCAGTCCAATATCGACGATCGATGTACCTTCGGGTGTTTGATTCGTGGTGGTGGTGAAGTGGTATAACCCGCTGACTGCTGCCGTCTGGCTTCCGGCGTCGATCAACACACTGCCTGACGGCGTGTAGTGACTCCCGAGCGCGCCCTTCTGATACGTCATGGAGACGAGCACCTTGTCGGTCGTGTTGGTGGGCAGCAATCGCTCCGCGCCGGTCACGTAGGCGTTGTGGCTGTTGGTGATATTCTCCTGGAACGGAATCGCGGTGCGGTCGAAGGCGTTGTCGCGCGCGGTGGTATCCGGCGCGGGATAGATCTCAAAGGTGCCACCCACAAACAGGTTGTTGCGCAGCGCGGCACCAGTGGAAGGCGACAGATCCCCGGATAAATAGGTGCGCGAGAAGAGGCAGTTGGTGATTCCGACGCTGGTGAACGAAAGATTGTAGGTGGCGCAGCCGTGGAATTCGCTGTCGCGCAAGACGAATTTGCCCTCGGCCCCGTAGGCCCAGAGCCATTCATCGGACCAGCGGATCGAAGCCTTGGTGAAGCGCAGGCGGGTTTCGGTGCCGGTGGTCGGCGTCCACCAGGGATACACTAGCGATGGCCCTTTCCATTTCCAGGCGTCACTGGCCTGTTCCTGAACCAGGTTATGCCGGACCAACACCACCGGTAAGGTGGGCGAACCTTCCGCAATGAGCTTCGCCCCGTCCGCCAGCACCAAACCGAATCCGGCAGCAACGGGAATCGCCGTGCTCAGCACGACGCCGGGATTCAGCGTGAGCGTGATATTGGTCATGGTGACGCCGCCAAAGACGTGGTCGATGATCGGATAATGGAACCCGAGGTCGGGTGCCGCACCCGAGGCGTAGCGCAATTCCGCGCGTGGGTTGAGAGTGATGCTGGCGAGCAGCGCGCCATTGGTCAGCACGACGGGCGGTTGCGTGGTGCGGGCGCGAATGTCCTTCAACAAATCCGGATTCAGGCCGGTGATGGTGCCTTGAGCGCGGTGGGTGCCGTTCAGCAGATAGTGCGCTCCGGCACCGGTGACGCCGAATGTCGCCGCCGAGGTGGCGGCCGACGCGTTGTTCGCGCCGGAGTAGGAACCGGTGTTCGTCACGGCCACGAGCATCGAGTTGGTGAGGAGAGACGTGCTGGCGCTGGAATAGTTCAGGTGATTGGCCTCGCTGGCGGTGAGGTGCTCGAAGCGCATGGTGGCGGAGGCGGAGCCGCTGCCGGACACCACGCGATCCGCCTTGTGGACGAGGGTATTTCTCAGGCGCACATCCGCGTAGTAGGGTGTGAACGCGGTGTTGGCGTGGACAATCTGCGCGTGCATGAGTTCATGCCCGGTGCCGGTAAAGAACGAGATGGCGGTGTTCGCATGGGAAATGCGGAGATGCGCCAGCTTCGCCGGCTGTCCGGAGGTGTAGCTATCCACCTCGATGGCGGGATTGCCGTAGTAGCCGGTCCACGGATTGCCGGTGCTCCAGGGGAGCGTTTCGCCCACGGTGTCGTCATTCTGCGACGTGCAGATCAGGGGATTGTAGTCGGAGGTCTTGAATTCCACGGTGCCGCGCAGGCGCAGGGCGGGACCGGCGGTCGAGTTGGTGTATTTGATCACCGCGCCCTCGAAGATCGTGTTTCCATAGAGATAGGTGTTGGCTTTGACGAAGTAGGTTTTGTCCGTCTCGAAGGTCATGTTCGTCGCGCCGGAAACCAGGGAATAATCCAGCACGAACCCGCGACGCGCCGACGGACTCCCCAGCCGCGCCTCGCGCAGCGGTGAAACTGCCTGCGGCGTCTTGCGAGCCGGGAACTGACGGCTGCCCGCACGCGCCAGATTCGCGGATGCTCCGCCGCTGGTAGCCCCCGACGTAAGGAGGGGGACCGTGCCCTTGCGCACTGCATCCGCCTCGTTACCTCGGCGGCCATCTGGCGTTACCGAGGCTTGCAGTTGATTCGTATTCCGCGCGGGCGGGAGCGCGCCGAGCAGCGGTTTTGCCGCCTTCCATTCGACGGCCTCGATGAGAATCGGCCGTCCATCCATCCGGGAGAACCGTTTCGCCACCGGGATGCGCAACGCTTCCTTCGCCGTCTCCAATTGAAACGCGGCACCCGTGCCCATGTGGTATCCGCCAAAGTCGAGAACATCATCCGCAAAGTCCGGCTCCACCATGTCCGCGCGCAAGGCGGCGTCTTTCTCCTCGCGGAGAACGCGCCGGGTCGAAAGCGGGTCCGCCGTCTCTGGATGAAACTCGGTGTACATCTCCAGCCGCGCGTCGTCGGACAGGCCCAGCTCTCCGGGCGCGGGAGGTTCTTCGTCGAGAATCAGGTCGGCCGACACTCCACCTCGATGATACGTGATGCGGATGGAGGCTTCGATTCCATCAAATGCCGAGAGATAGGTAATTTCGTTGGGAGCCGTCTGTTTGCCCGCCGCATCGCGAATGAGTCCCAGCACCACATTCCGACCATCGCGTGGATCGTAGTAACCGACAGCCAGCGGACCATTGCGCAGACGAAGTCCGTCCGCGGAAACAAAATCAATCGCGGTGACGGAGTTGATATTTGGCTCCAGCCGTAACTGATGAGGCCCGTGATTGGCGATGAAACCGCCATCGGGAAGCGCGCTGAATTCCTCGCGCGTCGGCTGCCATTGTCCGTTGGCATCGCGGTAATTCAAACCTGACCCGACTTCGGTGACCTCCACTTTTCGCCGGGTTTCCCTTCCGGTGACAGGGTTGATCCGCACCTCCGTGCTGGTCCAGGTTTGTTGATCGCGCTGGATCTCCTTCAACTGCCACGGTTCGTGGCGGACTTGAATCTGAGGCGGGAGAACGATGTCGGGGCTGGCGGGGAGCAATCGCGGAACGGGCGCTGGCACGCGAACGGGCCTCAATTGCGATTTCAACAATTGCTCTTGCAACGCGTCGGGGGGGGGGGGGGCGTAGGTTTCCTGACTCTGCGCGAAGCCCGAGCCGGGCATGCTAATAACGAGTGCCGCGAGGGCGAGGATTGATTTCTTTTCCATAAGAATCTCCTTGTATGAACGCAATGCTGGTCGGTTTATTCCTTCCAAGGATTCAAGCCACGAAGAGAAAACAACCCTACCTCGCTCCAGCTTGTTCCTAATTTTGTTTCTTCAGCTATAAAAGAACCCCGAGACGCGCGTCATGTCAACTGTTGATTTCGATTTGCTCTCAAATACCTTCCAATAAAGCAGCGCTCTGTGCGGACCATGGAGGCCCATCTGCCATTTGGGTTAACATCCACCGCTAGGCAATGCCGGATCACCGCCCAGCCTGCCCCCAATCGAGAATAGAGCTGCATTCCAACGACTCAACCAACCCAACTGGCTCTCCGTCTCAGTCCAAGAAACTTCTTGTTGGGGTCAATGTCTCATCGGATGACGCAGGAAAACCTCAATGTCCTAAAATGAGAATCGAATGGTCCCAATACTGTTTCAGTCCCTTGCAATGACGACACGATCGCGCGAAACAAACTTTCACCCGCTCCAATGAAGCTCCAGCGCGCTCAGGGAATTTTCAAAGTGCCGAAATGGCTCGCGAAGGTCGTAAAATGAAGGCGCACGGCTGTGACTGAAGGCCGAAGTGGTCTCAAAAAACTTTCAGCGTGGCCAAATGCCTCAACAGACCCGCCAAAGACCAGCATGTGTCTTTCAATGGGACACGCGGGTCTTCAAGGGAGGTGCGCCAACTGTCGAATGGCTTGCGGTATTGCCGATGAGCGTGAACGGGGCGGTCTGATCCGGAACCATGCAGTAGAACTGGCGGGGAACGCACCGCAGAGACGGGAAGGACGCAGGGGAAGAGCAGAACAAACGAAGCAAAACAGAACCACCAAACAAAGCGTTGAATCCGAAGGAATGAAAACGTGTATTCTCTGTGTTCTTCCCGTGTTGGCGGTTCCGGCTGGTTCCTTGCCGCGTTTTGAAATGAAGGCAAAGCGCTGAGTGCAAGTGTGACCCGGCGACATATTGCTCGTCGGCCGGGCTGTGGCATGGTTCAGTAGCGAGCAACCAGTGCGGGTCGAGGCAATGACGCCGGGCCCGCCACGAACAGCGTGGACAACAAACCGATTCAACTCCTGCTGGTCGAAGACAACCCTGCGGACGTCCGTCTGTTGCGGGAGTTGCTCAAGGAGATTTCCGGCAGCAGCTTTGTCCTCACCGTGGCTTCGCGCATGAGCGAGGCGCAGGCAAAGCTCGCCGCAGCTCCGTTCGATGTCGTGGTGACGGATCTCTCGCTGCCCGACAGCCGGGACCTCGCTTCGTATCGGAACCTGCGCATGGTCGCGCCGGCGGTTCCGGTCATCGTGCTGAGCGGAGTCGATGATGAATCCCTGGCCGCAAGCGCCGTGCGGGAAGGCGCGCAGGATTATCTCTTCAAGACCGGCCTGGATGCGCACATCCTCGGGCGCGCCATTCGTCACGCCATCGAGCGTCACGTGGCGGAGCAGAAGCTCATTCGCTCCGAGGCGTTCTACCATTCGCTGGTCGAACATCTGCCGCAGAACATTTTCCGGAAGGATCTCAAAGAGCGGTTCACGTTTGCGAACCAGCGCTTCTGCCAGCTGCTCGGGAAATCGCTCGAGGAAATCATCGGCAAGACCGATTTCGATTTCTATCCGCCGGCGCTCGCCGCGAAGTTCCAGCAGGACGATCGGGAGGTCATTAACACCGGCCGCATCTTTGAAACCATCGAGGAGAACGTCGCGCCTGATGGTGAGAAGATTTACGTCCACGTGGTAAAGACGCCGATTCGTGATGCGGACGGCCGGGTGCTTGGCACGCAGTGCATCTTCTGGGACATGACTGCGCAGAAGCGTTTCGAGCTGGAGCTGCAGCGCAAGAACGACGAGCTTGAGGCCAGCGAAGCCGCGTTGCGAAAGTCGAACGAGGATTTGAAGTCCGCGCAGATGCAGCTTATCCAGGCCGAAAAGATGGAATCCATCGGCACACTCGCGGCGGGTGTTGCGCACGAGGTGAAGAACCCACTCGCGATTTTGCAGATGGGCATCAACTACCTTTCCAAGAAGGTGCCCGCCGGCGACGAAAGCATCGCCATGGTGCTGCAGGAAATGCGCGAAGCGATCACGCGTGCGGATTCGATTACGCGCGGCCTGCTGGACTTCGCGGCCTCCAAGCAACTCACGGTGAAGTCCGAGGATTTCAACCAGCTGATCTCTGACACGCTGAAGATGGTGCGTCACGAGCTGAACAAGAAGCGCGTCGAGTTGGTGAAGGATCTGGCTGAGTCGCTGCCGAAGGTTGCGGTGGAGAAGACGCAAATCCAGCAGGTGTTCGTGAACATCTTTGTGAATGCGGTTCACGCCATGCCCGAGGGGGGCACGCTCACCGTCCGCACCTATTGCCAGCAGATGACCGAGACCACGCACAGCGAGGGTTCGCGCAGCTCCGCTCACTTGTGGGTCGGAGATACGGTGGTGGTGGCGGAGGTGGAGGACACCGGCTCGGGCATTCCGCAGGAACATCTCGCGAAGATTTTCGATCCGTTCTTCACCACCAAGCCGACCGGCGTGGGAACGGGCCTCGGGCTGCCGGTCTCAAGGAAGATTGTGGAGCTGCACGGCGGCACGATTGACATCAAGAACAAGCCGGACGGCAAGGGCGTGCGCGTCACCGTGCGGCTGCAAGTACGGAGGGAAAATTCATGACCAAGAAACGAATCCTGCTCGTCGACGACGAGAAGAGTCTGACCACGCTGCTCAAGCTGAACCTCGAGGAAACCGGGAACTACGACGTGCGCGTCGAGAACTGGCCGGAGGACGCCCTGGCGGCGGCGCGCGAGTTCAAGCCCGACCTCATCCTGCTCGACATCATCATGCCGCGCCTTCCGGGTGGAAATGTCGCGGCGCTGATCGATGCCGACCCGGCGTTGAAGGGCACGCCAATCGTCTTTCTCACTGCGGCGGTGCGCAAGTGGCAGGTTGAGGACAACGACGGCATCATCTGTGAACACCCCTGCCTAGCGAAGCCCGCGACGGTGGAGGAGGTGGTCGCCATGATCGAAAAACACGCGCGGAAGTAAGTTGGACTTTCGCGGTGCCATTTGGGGAGAGAGCTCACTTCGCTGAAGCGATTTTGCCGTTGCGTCCTTTTGGGTTGGCCCTAGCCTCCGGGAAATTCCAATCCTCTCCGTGAGTCTCCATTCATCATTGATGATTCGAGGCTCGTTGCTTCTCAGGACGCCACGGGTTCGTAACCGACTTTGCCTCGTTCAGTTCCTCCTGCAAGAAGTTGCAACGCGTTCGGCGCGTCAGGCCGAAGGTTCCTGTGGAGAGTGGTGCGTGAAACTAACGGCGCATCCTATTGGTAGAGCCCAATCATGAACTCGCTCCGCCTCAAATGCCTCCTCGGTTCCCTGCGCGACCCTCGCGCTCCCCAAATCGCCGGCTGGATGGTGATTGCCATCGGCGTGTTGGTGATGGTGGGCTGGCATGCCGGGAGCACGACGTTGATTCAGTTCCGGGAGACGTTGGCGGCGGTGAAGTTCAACACGGCGATCTGTTTTGTGTTGTCGGGTGGTGCCCTAGTCTTGCTGGGGCACGGCCACCGGAAGGCGGCGGCGGCGGCGGGTGGCGTGGTGGCAGTGATCGCCGGGGTGACGTTGGCCCAGGATGTCCTCGGGGTCAGTTTCGGAATCGACGAGTTGTTTTTCCGACCCGGAGCTACGCACCGCACCTTGGTGAACGGACGGATGTCGCCCCTGACCGGGATTTGCTTTATCAGCGCGGGACTGGCCTTCGTGGTTGCCGGATCGATGCGACGACCGGGGCGTCATCCGCTGTGGTTGGGATTGCCGGGGGCCATCATTGGAGTCATCTCTGGCATGGCGGTGATGGGTTATATGACCGGTATCGAGGGAGCATTCAGTTGGGCGCAGTTGACACGGGTGGCGTTGGCCACGGCGCTGGCCTTTTGCGTGTTGTCCGCCGCGCTGTTGCGCCTGGCGTGGGTGGATCACGAGCGGGCGGGGACGCAACCGGTGTGGCTGCCATTGACGGTAGGGTTGTTGCTGATCGGCTATCTGACCCTGCTCACGGGTTCCGCCTTGCGCTCGCTGACGGAGGTGACGGATCTTCGGCGCCATTCGTCCAATGTCCTGCTGCAGATGGAGCGCGTCCGCATTGACCTTACGGATGTCCAGGTGGGGGCGCGCGGGTATGTCATTACCGGGACCGATCCGGGGTTGGCGCCGTTCCTTCGGGCGACGAACGCAGTTCCGGTGGTATTGCGGGCGTTGGACGGCGCGGTGAGCAACAAACCTTCCCAGCGCGTGGTGTTGGGAGAGTTGCGCGTGCTGACGGAGGAGCTGGTGGATTTTTACCGCAGGTTGGTGCAGGTGCGACGGCAGTCGGGTTTCCCGGTGGCGCAGGCGATGGTGGAAGCGGGCGAGGGACAGCGACTTCTCCGGGAAGCTACGACCCGGGTGGATCGGATGGAAGCGGAGGAGCGCCGGTCTTTGGAGGCTTGGAACACGGCGGCGCAGTCGGCCAGCCGGGACAGCGCGGTGCTGCTTTTCACCGGTGGCGGTCTGGCCCTGGCTTTTGTCGCCCTGGCCGGCTGGCTGGTGCAGGTGGAGATCCGGCGTCGAAAGGAGATTGAAAAGAATCTTCGCCAGACGTTGTCCCTGCAGACGGGTATTCTGGACTCGGCCAATTACGCCATCGTTTCGACGGATACCGCCGGGACCATCACGACCTTCAATCGTGGCGCGGAACGGATGCTGGGCTATGAGGCGGGTGAGCTTATTGGCCGGAAGACGCCAGCCATCTGGCATGACGGCGACGAGGTGGCGCGGCGCGCGGAGGTATTGTCCGCCGAATTGGATCGCAGGATCGAACCTAGTTTCGAGGCGTTCGTGGCGAAGGCGAGGCAGGGAGAGGTGGATGAGAACGAGTGGACGTTCATCCGTCGCGACGGTTCGCGTTTCCCGGTCCAGCTTTCGGTGACGGCGCTGCGGGATGAGGGGGGCGGCACCTCGGGTTTTCTCGGCATCATTGCCGACCTCACCGAACGCAAGCGGCTGGCGGCGGCGTTGGAGTTGAACCGCGCCCGGTTCGAACTGGCGGCCCGAGGTGCTGTGGATGGTATCTGGGATTGGAATGTCGTCACCGGCGAATTGTATTTCTCGGACCGGTGGTGCGAGCTGCTCGGATACGCGCCTGGAGAGTTGCCGGCCCATCTGGACAGCTGGAGAGAACGTCTGCATCCAACGGAAAAGGAACGGGTCATGGCGGCGGTGAAATGGCATCTGGAGCAGCGGAACCCGTATGACTTGGAATACCGTCTCCAGACTAAGTCCGGCACCTACCGGTGGTTCCGGGCCAGCGGTCAAGCGCTGTGGGATGAACAAGGACGGCCGCTGCGGATGGCCGGTTCGCTGACGGATGTGACTGAGCGCAGGATGGTGGAGGAACGGTTTCGTGTGGTGGTGGAGTCGGCTCCGAATGCGTTCGTCATGGTGGATGGCCAAGGGGGAATCGTGCTGGTGAACGAACAGGCGGAGCGGTTGTTCGGTTTCGCGCGCGATGAAATGATCGGGCAGAAAGTGAAGGATATAGTCCCGAATCACTTCCCTGCGACACGCTCGGGAATGTGGGGAGATTTCTTCCGCGAGCATTCCGGTCGGGCGGCGTGCGAACGCGGTGAGTTGTTTGGGCGGCGTCGGGATGGCAGTGAGATCCCGATCGAGATTGGTCTCAACCCAATCGAGTTCGGCGGCGAGAAGTTTGTGCTGGCGAGCATTGTTGACATCACGGAAAGGCGACGGGCGGAGCGGGCGTTGCGTGAGAGCGAAGAGCGTTTGCGCCTGGTGATGGAACTTGTCCCGGTGGGCATCTTTATCAAGGACGCCGAGGGGCGTTTCGAGTTTGTGAATCGAGCCCTGTTGCAGGTGAACGACGCGACCTACGAGGAGATGATCGGGCGGACTGATTTCGATTTCGCTCGGAACGTTGCCGAGGCGGAGGCATACCGCCGGGATGATTTGGAAGTGTTGCGGAATGGAGAGGTGAAGTTGATTCCCGAGGAGACGCTGACGGACGCGGCGGGGATTCAGCGCACGTTGCAAACCACCAAGATCCGGTTCCAGCTTCCCTCGGGACAGCCGGGAGTGCTGGGGGTTAGCGTAGACATTTCAGAACGCAAGCGGGCGGAGCAGTCGATCCGCGCAGCCTTGTCAGAAAAGGAGGTGCTTCTCCGGGAGGTTCACCATCGGGTGAAGAATAACATGCAGGTCATCTCCAGCATTTTATCCCTTCAAGCGGGATATGTGGACGACCGTCGTGTGCGTCAGATGTTTGCCGATTGCCAGGGCCGCGTGCAGACGATGGCGATGATTCACGAGAAGCTCTACCGATCGGGCTCGCTGGCCAGCATTCGTTTTGATGCTCAAGTGCGCGAGATCGCGGAGATGTTGCTGCGTTCGCATAGGCAGAGTGTAGGGCATGTCCGGCTGGTCGTGCAGGCGGAAGCCGTGACGTTGGGCATCGATACGGCGATTCCCCTCGGACTGATATTGAACGAGCTGATTACGAACGCGCTGAAGTACGCCTTTGCTGACGGGCGCGCGGGCACATTGCGGGTCGGATTCCACTTTCAGAGACCTGATCGATTGGTGATGTCCGTGGCGGATGACGGGGTTGGTCTGCCGCCGGGCTTTGATTTCGAACGTGGGCGCTCACTCGGGCTTAAAATGATTCGCAGCCTGACGCGGCAGCTCGATGGGTCGATGACAATCCGGCGCGAGCAGGGCGTCGAGGTGAGTTTGAGCTTTCCATTTGTTGGCAACCAGGCGAACCAAGTTGGACAGGAGAAGAATGACCATGAGTTTACTTAAAACGGCGAGAAACCCGGTCGGCGTGCTGATTGTCGAAGACGAGTCCATCATCGCGACAGACATCGAGGAACGATTGGAGAATCTGGGCTACCGGGCGCTCGCCATTGCGGAGAGCGGTGAGGAGGCGGTGCGCTTGGCATTCGAACATCAACCGGACATTGTGCTGATGGATATTCGCCTCAAGGGAGGAATGGACGGAATTGAGGCCGCGCTTGGCCTTCGTTCGCGGTCGGTAAAGGCACCGGTGATTTTCCTGACTTCTCATTCGGATCAGGGCACGCTGGACAGAGCTGGATTGAGTGAGCCATTTGGATACCTGACCAAGCCATTCCAGGAGCGAGATCTCCATGCCTCGGTCGAAATGGCGCTTCACCGATGCCGCGCCGAGGAGAGAGTGCGGAAGCAGCAACAGCGGAGTGTGGCGGCGTTGAACAACATCGGAGACGCGATCATCACAACGGATAACGCAGGCCGTATCACATACCTCAATCCGGCGGCGGAAGAGCTGACGGGTTGGTCGATGTCGGAGGCCCTGGCCCGGCCGTGGCAGAATGTGTTTCGCCTGAGCAAAGAGGGGCAGGAAATCGCAGTGGACGACCCGGTGGTCCGGGCCATGAAAGACGGAGTCACGACGAACGTCAAAGGCGAGGTAACGCTCCTGACGCTGGCCGGTCGAACCATTGCAGTCGATGAAATCGTGGCTCCTCTCCACGATGAAGTTGGAAAAATCACTGGGTCGGTGATCGTCCTTCGCGACGCGTCCGAAGTTCGTGCATTGGAGGAGGCGATGTCGAAGCAGAACGAGCAACTATCCGTGCTGGTGCGTGAGCGAACCGCGGAATTGGAAAAGGCCTCGCGTTTGATGGAGGCGTGCAGTGCGCGGCTGCGGTCTGCCAACGCCGATCTCGAAGCTGTTACCAATTCTCTATCAAATGATTTTCGCACTCTGTTCCGGGCGATTCATGAGACCGCCAGCCAGCTCGAGCAAGACTACGGCAATGATCTGCGGGGCGGCGGCAATTGTCTCGTTCAGGGGGTGTCAGAGAACTGTCGCCGGACGCTCCGAATGATCGATGGCTGTTTGGATTTGCTGCGGGTGGGCCGGCAGTCAGCGCGGCTGCAAGTCGTTGACATGACCGCATTGGTTAATGAGGTGGTCACCGAATTAAGGGCATCTCAGGTCTGGAACCGCGCTGAGATTACAGTGTTTTTGCTTCCGGAAGCCATCGGCGATCTGGCATTGCTTCGGAGAGCGTGGACAGGTTTGATCGAGAATGCCTTAAAGTTCTCGGAGCGCCGCGAGCCACCGAGGATTGAGATCTCGGGTGAGGAGTCTGGCGGGGAATGGATATATCACATTCGGGACAACGGTATCGGATTCGAATCGACGAGCTCGAATCGGCTGTTCGGCCTCTTCCAACGGTTGCACGGTGAGGATGACTTTCCCGGATGTGGTGTCGGTCTTTCCATCGTGCAGCGCATTGTATTTTTGCATGGTGGCCAGATCTGGGCTGAAGCTGGACCGGAACAGGGAGCGGTTTTTCATTTCACCCTTCCCGCCATCATTGTAGAACGCCTCCCATGAACTCACCTGCGCGTATCCTGGTGCTGGAGGACGAAGCCCTTGTCGCTGATGATCTGGCCCAGATCTTGGAGGGACTGGGTTATGAAGTTGTCGGGTTGGCGTCTACCGGAGCCCAAGCCATGGAACTGGCACAACGACAGCGGCCCGATCTGATTCTAAGCGATATTCAGCTGCAAGGCGCTCCGGATGGAGTGGAAACGACGTCTGCGATCCGTCGTGAATTGGATGTGCCCGTGGTTTTCGTGACTGCTCATGCGGGTTCCGGTACCTTGCGCCGGGCGCAGTCCGCCAGCCCTTTTGGCTATGTCATCAAGCCATTCACTGAGACGGATTTGCGTGTGTCAATTGAGATAGCCCTGCAACGCCACAACTCCGAGCGAAGTTTGCGGGACGCCGAGCGGTTCCTAGCAGCCACACTGCGTTGCATTACAGATGGAGTGATTGCGATCGACATGACGGGGCGCGTTACTTTCATGAACCCCGTGGCGGAGAAGCTCACCGGGTCCGCGCAGGTTGGTTCGGTGGGGCGCGAACTGTCAGACATCTTTCATCTCATTGACTCAGTCGATCTGAGGCCGATCTCGAGCGCGGTGGTAGAGGCGATGAAAACGGGCAGGGCGGTAAGCGAGGTGCGCGAGGCGACATTAATTGGGTTGGGCGCGCGGCGGATTTCGGTCGACTACAGTTGCGCTCCAATTCGCGGCGAGGCTGGTGACGTAGTCGGTGGGATAATTGTGTTCCGGGAAGTGACCTCGAATGGCCAGCGAGAGTCGGAAAGTTCCACGTTAATCGCCCAGTTACACGCTGCCCTCGCCAACGTGAAAACTCTCAGCGGACTTCTGCCAATCTGTTCTTGGTGCAGAAAGATTCGTGATGACAGCGGGAACTGGCAGGAGTTGGAGGCATATATCTGCGCCCACAGTAACGCGGAGTTTACGCACGGAGTTTGCCCGGATTGCGAGACGAACCAGCTGGAGCAGTTGGACAAATTGTAGCCGTCCACGGGTGATCGCGCCTGGCTGGGAGTCGAGAGTGGGGCGATCTCCACCTACTTGCCTTTGTAGGTGTCCATCAGCTTGGCAAACTCCGGCGCGGATCGGACGGCGCCAAACCGGGCGTCTGCCATCATGTTGCTGTAGAGGTTGGGAGCGCCGGGATTCTTTTGCAGGCGCTTGGCGCTTTGAGCGAGGGCGAGCGAGAGGGCCTGGATGGATTCAGCCGTCTTGCTTTGCATCGCACGAACCGCAGCGAGGTCATACTGGCCTTCCGGATTCTCCGGATCGTTTTTCACGAACGCGGCGAGGGCTTGTTCCACTTTGGCGATCTGCCCGAGCTGCGCGTAGATGTTCGCCGCGAAGATGAGGGAGCCGCCGTCCGCCTTCGGATTGCCAAGAATGAGTTCGAGCACGCCCAGCGCCTGGGCGTGGCCCTGAGTTTGCATGTAGCCGCTGGCGAGCTGCATCGCGAGCTGGACGTTGCTCGGGTCAGCCTGGAATTGCTTTTCCAGCACGCCAAGCTGGGAGAGTCCGCCCGCGGGGTTTGGCGGCGGCATGACGGCGCCGCCTTGCTGCGTCTTGATGCGCTTGAGTTCGTAAATGAGGTTTTCGATCTGGCCGTTGAACGGATCGAGCTTTTGCGACGTGGTGGCGATGAGCAGGGCTTCATCGATGCGGCCGGTGGTGAGGAGGAGATTCACCCAGCGGAAGAGGGCTTCCGGGCTGTAGGGGCAGAACGCGTAGGCTTGCTTGAAGGCGAACTCCGCTTCCCTCAACATACGCTGCATTTCGGCCGCATCGCCTTTGCGTTGCGCTTCGCCGATCCGGTAGTTGTAGACGCCCGCGATGGAGCTGCGGAGTTTCGAGAAGGCTTTCTGCGCGTCGCCGTCGCGGAGGAACGCCCAGTCGCCGGTGAAGCTGGTGGGCTTTTCCTTGCGCTCGTAGACGCGGTTCGCGAAGTCGCAGATGTTCGAGACGCTGGTGTCGTAGGTGATCCAGTTGCCGATGAGGCGCGTGGAGTATTCGCTCCAGAAGGCGTGGTCGCGATCGATGATTTCCTGCGAGAGCTCGGGCAGCGGCTCGCGGTTGATCTTCATGATGACGCCGTAGGGAGTGAGATACGGATACATCCAGTCGAGCGGGAAGCTTTCCTCCACGTAGAATTCACGATCGGGATTCTGTTCGAACATCACCTTCGTGAGCAGCGCGTTGATCGCCATGACGGCCACCTGGCCGGACACGGTGACGCGATTGTCGACGATGCGGACATCTTCGCCGGGCTTGATCTGGCGCGGAGCGTTCGGATTGCGGCGGTCGTGATCAAGGCGGCGCTGGGCGTCGTCGAGGTATTCCTTGAAGCAGCGCTGCGAATCCTCGTTCGACGCGGTCTTCATCTCCATGTCGGGATAAACGCCGCCGAGGCTCTTCGTGATTTCCTTCGGATACGCTTCTTCGAGGAGAATGCGGTTCAGGCGAATGCGCGTGTGACTTTGCGGATTCTCGCGGATGAAACGCCACGTGCGGTCGGAGATTTTCACGCCGGCGAACCGGTTGGTTTCGAAGAGCGGTCCGGCTTCCAGCAGCTTGTTCAAGTCGTTGGCCAGGGCGGAAGCTGTCGAGCTGTCGCCACCGCCGAGTTTGGTGCGGGTGTCGGCACTGAGTTTTTCGGTGATGTATTTCGAGAGCGGGTCAGCGCCGGCCTTGAGCTTGTTTCCGAGCCCGGCGAGGTCCGCGAAATGATCGTTCTCAAAGAACGAGGAACCTGCGCGACGCTTCTTTTCAATGTCATCGCCAAGGCCCAGGAAGAAGCGGTCAACCGGAGCGAGCATCCGGGCGATGATGTTGGTTTCGACGCCGGCTTCGATTTCCTTCGGGCCGCGTGCGAGGTCGGTGAAGAACGGTGGATCGAGCTGGGTGCTGCGGTTGTAGTGGGCGCGGATGTACTGAAGGTAGGTGCCGTCCGCGAGCGCGTTCTGGGTGATCAGGATCACGTCCCGTCGATCGAAGTTCGGGTCCATGAAATTGCGTTTGCTCGGCGGAATGAAGCTCTCGCAGAAGATCATGTAGGTGGGATTGAAGCGGCCGGGGTCTGTGCCGCCGTAGAGCACAGTGTCGCGTTCCATTTCCGGATAAGTGAACTTGGCGTGCGCGGGATCCTTGAGCAGTTCGGCCCGGCGTTTGTCGTCGTAGCTGAGTTTGCCCGTGGTCGGATCCTTGAACGGCGGGCGGAACATGTCGTGGCCGAACCAGTAGCCGAAGTAGTGTCCGCGTTGCTCGTTGTCTTCCCAGTGCGACATGGCGGAACGGAGCGGCAGAATGGCGAAGAGGGCGAGCAGGGGAACCATGGGCGCCTTGGAGCGGTTGATGAGAAGCAGACCTGCGGCACCGGCAGCGAGAATAAGGCTGAAGGTTGCGGTCAGTCGCACGCTGGGCGAATGGCTCGGGACCAAGTCGAAGAGCTGTGAGCGGAAGGTAATCTTCGCTGGATCACTCTGGTAGGTGACGAAGACCATGAAGAGCGCCAGCGCCGTGCTGCCAAGAGCGCCGAAGAGCACGTAGTTCCGCCAGCGCTCGTATTGAGTGAGAAGATAGCCGCCGATGAGCGTGAGTCCATAGCCGGTGCCCATCGCGATCATGAAGTGGGACGCGGTGAAGAAGACGCGGTTCAAGTCGCGCGCCTGACGGTCTGGCGCGGGGTTCAGCAGCACGAGCAGGAACAGGCTAAGCGTAAGATAAATCGCGAACAGGCCGAGCATCCAGGCGCGCTCCCGCTTCTGCATCTTGAAGAAGAACAGGAACGGAATGAAGGCGATGAGAACGTAGACGAGGTTGAACTCTTCCAGCGCACCACCAATGTACATCAGGAGCTGCTCGAAGTAGCGACCGACATCCGTGGTGGGATGAATGCGTTCATACTGGCCGCGGGTGAAGGCGTGGATGAATCCTTGCACGGTGCGCGGGTAACCCCAGTTGAGCGGCGGATTGCTCATGGAGGCGAGGGCCATGTAGAGGTAGAACGCCACGCCCAATGCCCACGCCCAGCCGCCGATGAAAGTCGTCAGCCATTCGCTGCCGAATTTCCAGGTGGACTTGGCGAGGTAAAAGAATCCGGCGAGCACGCAGAGCGAGAACAGGATGAACAGGACGAACAGGCCCGTCTTGAACTCGAACATGGACGTGTAGTTCATGATGGAGAGCAGCGTCAGGGCGATGCATCCCATCGATCCGACCAGCAAGACGTCGCGTGCGAATTCCACGGCGCGAATCTTGGTTTTCACCAGCAGCACGATGTAGGTGACGAGCGAGCCGAAGCCGACGAGATGGAAGATGGCTTTGAGCGGACCGTTTTCTTCGAGCATCGAGCTCTTGGCCATCAATCCGCCGAGGTAGAACACCACATTCCACATCCAGAAATTGCGGCCCATCTTCGGTGAGACGGCGGTGACGGCGACCTGAATGCCGAGCGCGATGACGAGGAGGGATTGGTGGTTGTTGAAACAAATGCCGAACCAGAAGAGCGCCCAGTAAAGGTAGCGACGTTGGTGCGGCGCATAAATCCAGCGCAGCAGGCACGCCATCACCAGGGTCATCGAGAGCACGCTGAGGGTGTATACTTCGACAATGACCGCCTGGCTCCACATGAATCCGTTGAAGCCGATCAACATACCGGAGACTAATCCGGCGACGATGCACAGGGCGTTTTCCCACTTGCGTTCGATATTCTTCAGGTCGGCGATGCCTTCCATGATCATGCTGCTGCCGCGCGAGACCATCAGCGCCACGAGACCGCAGGAAAGCGCCCCGGCGAAGGCGGAAGACAGCGCGACGCGATAAGCGATGTTGGAAACAGGGAGCAGTGTCCAGAACCAGGTGTAGATCGTCCAGACGGGGTAGCCGGGCGGATGCGGCACGCCGGCATACATGGAGGCCACGGCGAGTTCGCCGCAGTCTTCGAGCGTGAGATCCGGCGCGAGAGTCCACCAATAGCCGAGGAAGACGACGATGGTCGTGACGGCCAGCGTCCACCAGTCAATGCCGCGGAACAGCGGCGGGACTTTGGAGGGCGGGGTCGACGGCGCGACGGGCGCGCTGGGGGCTTTGGGTTCGGCGACCTTGGCGGGCGCGGTGGGTTTCGGTTGGTTCGTGCTCATCGAATGTCAGCTTGGGTAATCGGGGTAAAGGGGTGCCGGGTTAACGGGAAATGAGGCGGGCTGGCGCCATGCGGCCAATCACTGCACCTCGGACTTCCAGTCCCGTCTACTGCATCACACTGTTGGTTTGGGCCATGGGAGGCGCTGTTCTCAGTGAATGACTGTCGTTTGTCCATTCAAAAGTGCTGCGCAAGGTGTTGTTCTCGCTGTGGCGAACGGACGCGTAGTAGGTGGAATAGTTGGGCTGTTTCAGGGCCGCCTGAGTCAGCGCGGTTGGGAAGTTGTCGGTGTCCAGATGATGGAACGATCCGTTGCTGCCAGAGATGAACAATCCGAAGACAAACACCGCCATCGCTGGTGCCAGCCAGTGCCAAGCGGCTGGAGCATGGACGCGCTCGGTGGCGGGGGAGGATGCGGCTGATGCTTCCGCTGGCAGCGGTTGTTCGAAGATCCGCGCCTTAAGGCTCGGCGACGGTGCGCGCGGCGTCCAGGAACGCAGTTGTTTCTCCAGTGGATTCCAGTGACTCATAATCTTTTCCGTTCAGGCAGGCTCGAAGTTTCTGCAATCCGTAGCGGTAACGACCGGCCACGGAGTTGGGCGAGAGGTCGAGCAACTCGCCAATGTTCTCAAAAGTGTATTCGTGCCAGATCTTCAGCACGATGACCTCGCGCTGGTCGGCTGGCAGCTTGGCCAGGCAACGCATCGCGGCGCGTTCCTGCGGGGATTCGCCATTCGTCCGCTCGAACCAGCGGTGCGATTCTAATTCCCGCGTCAACCGCCGCCACAGGCTGCGTTTGTGGTTCAGCGCCTTGTTGCGGAAGCTGCGCAGGCAGTAATGGAGCGGTTCCTCCGGCGCATCCGCTTTCTGCATCAAGGCTACGAACGTCTCCTGCAGCACGTCCTCAGACTCGCTGTGGCTCAAGCCCAGCGCCCGGCCGTAGAGGAGTATCTGCGGCGCGCTGGTCTCGTAAACGCTCTGGCACCAGTGTGACATTCGCTGTTCCAACCGGATAGACACCCGGTTGTGCGGATTTGTATAAATTTTTTTGGGCCCCGCTGGAAGTCCGAAGGCGAACGAAAGACGTCCCTCATTTTCAGAGGCTTGCGTGATTCAAGGAGCGGCTTCGCCGGCGAGTCGCGGCGCGGGGCGGGCCTTGGCGGCGATTTCCCGCAATGCTTGGGCACGCCCGGTTCGGCCGTCCCATTCCTCCAGCAGCGCCAGTGCGCTGGCGGCTGTGGCGTTCGTGGGGAACATCTGGTGGGTAATCTCCAACGTCTGACGCAGCGGCCCGCGTTCGTCGGGAGCAGGCACTTTAACGATGTTGAGTTCGCGGGCTTGGTTGGCGAATCGGAAGACGGAGGCGACTTGCGGCTGGGCAAAGATGGCGCCGATGGCGTTGTCCTCGACGCGCTGGCTGCGAATCGGTTGCTGGCTGCTTTGGACGAAGAGCGTGAGGTTGTCACGCCAGAGGAACGATCGATCCCATGCGGTGAAGAGCCAGAAGGCTGCGAGCGCGACGCTGGCGAGGTTGCCCGCGGGCCAGCGTTGCAGTCGGATCATCACGCCGGCCAGCAGCAGGAGCCAGCCGATGAGCGGGAGGTAAAGAAACCGTTCTGCCGTGTATTGCATCATGGGTAGGAGATTTGAGACCGGGAGCAGGAACAGTCCCAGCCAACCCAGTCCGAACGCCGCGAAGCGCCAGTCGGAGTTGCGGCTCGCCCAAAGCCCGGCCGCGACGAGGCAGACGAGCAACGCGAGTCCGACGAGCACGGGCGCTGAGAACAGCGCGTGGCCGCCTTTTTGAAAGGTGTAGTCGATGTAAAACGGCGGAATGCCCCAGAGCAGTTTCGCGTATTGAGTTACCACGGGAAACATGTCGAGCAATGTCTGCGCGTATGTCCCCGAGATTGGCGTTGTCTGGCTGGATTGACCGATCACGACATGCCGATGTGCCATGAACGCGGCGGTGGCGACGAAGAACCCGGACGTCCGCCAAAGCGCCGATCGCCAGGCGAGGCCGTGAAACTGCCGGGCGATCAGCAACGCCACGAAGGCGAAGGGGACCGCGGAGATCTTGGAGTAGATCGCGAGCAGGAAGAGGATTAGCGCGCCGGTGACGGGTTTGCGGTCGTCCGTCCAGCGCAGCAAGCACAGCGCGGAGGCGAGCGTGAAGATGGTGGCCAGTTCGTCATCGAGCGCCTTGGCCCAGCAGACGACTTCGGATACGACGGGATGTCCCGCATACGCGGCGGCTGTCCACAAGGCGAACGCGCGGACGCGGGCCGCGCTGGCGTCCGGGAACCAGCGGGCGAAGAGACGGGTTGCGACCGCGAAGAGCAGCAGGGCCGCGACGCCGTGTCCGAGGACGTTCGCGAGATGAAAGAGCCACGCTTGCGGCTCCGTCTGTCCGCCGAGTTGGTAGAGAATCGCGCACGCGACGAGGCGGACGGGACGGAAGAGTTTGAATCCTTCCGGCCAAGCGGACTGGGCTTCGAGCGAGGTGAACATCGCCGGAAGGTTCGAGAATGACCGGATGCTTTCGAGACGTTGGATGAGATCGATATCGTCCCAGACGAACTCGTATCGGACGGTGTGGCCCCACACCAGCGCGGTGACGATCAGGATAAGGGCGTGCGGCGTCCATCGCCGCGCGAGGAAGCGGTTGAGGTGATGCATGAGGTCGTCGCGATTCATGGTGCGCTGATTGCCCACTTCCTTGACGGATGGTTCGCCCGGGACTTGAGGCGGAAGTCCGGTGACGACGAAGCGCAAATCTGCCTTGAGAAGGTGTTTCCGCCGCCGATGGAAAGCGGAGTGGAAGCAGTGCGTTTAGTGCCGGAACCGCCCGGCGACGGACGTCCGTCGTTCAGTTTGTATGACGAGCCGCGCTCGAATCACGACATCCCGCCGTGTTTGAGCGTGGTGATGCCTGTGTACAATGAGGTCGCCACTATTGGAACCATCGTCCGCCACGTCCTTACGCAACGTCCGGTGCAGGAACTAATCATCGTGGACGACGGTTCGAAGGACGGTACTTGGGAACGATTGCAGTGGCTGGCGCAGTCCGATCTGCGCATCCGGCTGTTCCAGCACGCGCAGAATCAGGGCAAGGGCGCGGCGTTGCGCGATGGTCTGAAGAGCGCGTCGTCACGATACGTGATCATTCAGGATGCCGACATGGAGTACGATCCTCAGGAGTATTTCCGTTTGCTGCAACCGTTGCTGACGAACAAGGCGGACGTGGTGTTCGGCTCGCGCTTTGCCGGGTCCGTGTCGCATCGGGTGTTGTACTACTGGCACTCGGTGGGGAATCGTTTGATTACCACGCTCTCGAACATGGCGACGAACTTGAATCTCACCGACATCGAGACGTGCTACAAGATTTTCCGCCGCGAAGTGCTGGAGCAGATCACGATCGAGGAATCGCGGTTTGGATTCGAGCCGGAGATTACGGCGAAGGTCGCGAAGCTGGACGTGAGGATCTTCGAAGTCGCGATTTCGTACAATGGCCGCACCTACTCCGAGGGAAAGAAGATTAACTGGAAGGACGGCGTGAGCGCGTTGCGCTGCATCATCAAGTACAACTTCTTCCGTTGAGCCATGACGGAGCAACCCAACGAAGCGGCGCAGACGGAGGATTTTGAATTCGAGGCGCTGCGTCTCGCGGACAATTATCGGCGCGCGTTGATTGCAGAATTCGCGGGCGACTTGCGCGGTCGCGTGCTGGAGGTCGGAGCGGGCATCGGTCAGATGACATCGTTGTTGAGCAAGTTGCCGCGGGTTGACACGCTGCAATGTGTCGAGCCGACCAAAGAGTTCTGCGCGGACTTCAGTCGCGAGCATCCGACGATTCCGCTCTTGCACGGAACCGTGGCGGATTTGCCCGAAGGGACTCGCTGGAATGCCATCATCAGCATCAACGTGCTGGAACACATCCGCGACGACGCGGAAGAACTCTCACGCTATCGGGAGTTGCTTCGGGCGGAGCAGGGGAGCTTGTGTCTGTTCGTTCCGGCGCGACCCGAGATCTACGCGCCGATCGATAACGACTTCGGGCATCATCGCCGTTACACGCGGGCGGGTTTGCGTGACTTGCTGACGGCGGCGGGGTTCGCGGTTCCGCGTATTCACTACTTCAATTTCGTGGGTTACTTCGCGTGGTGGCTGAACTTCTGTGTGCTCCGGCAGCGGGGGTTTAACCCGGCTTCCGTGCTCTTCTTCGATCGCGCGATCCTTCCCGTCGTTCACGCGTTCGAACGCGGCCTGTTCCGTCCTCCCATTGGCCAGAGCCTGCTGGCCGTTGCCCACCCCCGCTGACGGGCCTTTTCGGCCAAACTTTGGGTCGGGCGGTTCGTTCCGATTCCCCTATTTGCTGCGGCCTGAGTCGTTCAGCTCCCCAACTAATGGTGTTCCGGGGTGAAAAGAACCTAAAATAGTCGTTGTGTCGGAGGGTGGGGTTTTCCTACTCTTCTGGGGCGGATTTCGGGTGAGGAATTTCACATCCGCAAACCACTTTTTATGGCGGACACGACTGAGTTGACGACTGACGAAACCAGACCCTCGAACCCCGAGATCACGGGGAGTTACGATGCCGACAAACTCGGCCAGCTTAAGGGTCTGGAAGCGGTGCGGAAGAAGCCGGGCATGTACATCGGCGGCACGGACGAACGCGCCTTGCACCACTGCGTTTCCGAGGTGCTCGACAACTCCGTGGACGAACATCTGGCGGGCCATTGCAAGCGTATCGATGTCGTCATTCACGTCGATGGTTCCATCTCGATTCGCGACAACGGACGCGGCATTCCGGTGGACATCAACAAGGACAGCGGCCTGCCGGGTGTGGAACTGGTGCTGACGACGCTGCATTCTGGCGGCAAGTACGGTCAGGGCGGATACAAATTTTCCGGCGGTACACACGGCGTCGGCGCGAAGTGCGTGAACGCGGTGAGCGAATGGTTCGAGGTCGAGGTGTCCCGCAACTCGCAGGTGTATCACATGGAGTTCGAGCGCGGTAAGACAATCAAGAAGCTCGAAGTCATCGGCAAGGCAAAGGGCACGGGAACGTTGATTACCTTCAAGCCGGACCCGGAAATTTTCAAAGAGACCATCGAGTTCAAAGCGGATCGAATTTCCCAGCGGCTGCGCGAACTGGCGTTTCTGAATTCCGGATTGGAAATCACCTTCACCGACGAACGCGGAACGGAGGCGAAGTCCGAGACGTTCTACTACAAGGACGGCGTCGAGGAATTTGTGAAGCAGCTCAACAAGAGCAAGGAAGCGATTCACCCCAAGCCGATTTCCTTCCGCAAGGAAAGCAAGCTGACCAACGACGACAAGGAAATCGAGATCCACTGCGAGATCGTCCTGCAATACAACGACAGCTACAACGATCAGGTTCTCTGCTACACGAACACGATTCACAATCCGGACGGCGGCACGCATCTCTCCGGTTTCCGCAGCGCGCTGACTCGCGCCATCAACCAGTACGCGAAGTCGAACGAGTTGCTGAAGGACAAGGACCCGCAGATCACCGGCGACGATGTACGCGAAGGTTTGACCGCTGTCATCTCCGTGAAGCACAGCGATCCAAAGTTCGAATCGCAGACCAAGGTGAAGCTGCTCTCGCCGGAAGTGGACGGCATTGTCGGTTCCGTCGCCTACGAAGGGCTGATGTCCTACTTCGATGCGAATCCGCCAATCGCAAAACGTATTCTCGAAAAGGCGCTCAACGCCGCCCGCGCCCGGGAAGCCGCGCGGAAGGCCCGCGAAGCGGTTCGTAAATCCGCGCTGACCGGCGGTGGATTGCCGGGCAAGCTGGCGGATTGTTCGGACCGCGATCCTGTGAATACCGAGCTCTACATTGTCGAGGGTGACTCGGCCGGTGGCTCCGCCAAGCAGGGGCGGGATCGGAAGTTTCAGGCGATTCTCCCGATTCGCGGCAAGCTCATCAACGTCGAGAAGGCGCGTCTGGACAAGGTGCTTCAGAACACGGAAATCCGGACCATGATCACCGCCATCGGCACAGGCATCGGCGATGGCGAAGGCGAGGGCGCATTCGATTTGAACAAGCTGCGCTACCACAAAATCATCATCATGACGGATGCCGACGTGGACGGCTCGCACATCCGCACGCTGCTGCTGACGTTCTTCTACCGGCAAATGACGCAGCTCGTGAAGCAGGGCTTCGTCTACATCGCCCAGCCGCCGCTGTATTCCATCACCCGGAAGAAACGCACTGATTACATCGATGACGACGCGCAGTTGAACAAGATCCTCATCCAGATCGCGACCGAGGAAGTGCGGTTGAAGAATCTTTCCGACAGCCGGGAGTTCACCCAGAAGCAGCTCGAAGAAGTGCTTGAACTCCTCGAATCACTCGACAAGCACGCCACCTACATCCGGCGTCAGGGCGGTGACTTCACCGACTACGTGGACAAGCGTTCCGCGGACGGAAGTTTTCCGGAGCACATGGTGAAGATTCGTGAGGGCAACAACGAGACCGTCAGCTACTTCATCACGAATGAAGAGCTTGATCGGTTCAAGGCGCTGCACCCCGACCTCTTCAGTGGCGACACGGAAGTCATCGATCGTAAACGCGAAGGTCCGACGCGGCGCGCCAAGTACTCCGATTTGCATCACGAGAGCAAGGCGGTCGCGGAACTCCTCGACCGCTTGTCCAAAAAGGGCATGAGCGTCGAACACTATGCCGCGCAGGACAAGCCGCTCTTCGAACTCATCGAAGGCGAAGGCGATCGGGCGCATGTCACGCCGCTCTTTAGCATCCCTGAGATTCTCAACGCGGTGAAGGCGGTCGGCAAGAAGGGCATTCAGATGACCCGCTTCAAGGGACTGGGTGAAATGGACGCGAAGGAACTCTTCGAGACCACGATGAACCCGGCCAAGCGCAAGCTGCTCCGTATTGACCTGACCGATGCCATTGAGGCCGAGGAAATGTTTACCAAGTTGATGGGTGACGAAGTGGAACCGCGCCGACAGTTCATCGAAGACAACGCCCTGAACGTCCGCAATCTCGACGTCTAGCCGCCGCGACGAAGAGCCGGAATCTTCTTTCAGCACCTGGAAATTATTTGACCCATGCCCGACGAAACAACACCACCCGAGCCGCCGAGTAACGGCGGCTCTGTCCTGGCTGGCACGCCGCTGTTTGCCGCCAACGAACGCATCGCCAAGATCAACGTCGCCGAGGAGATCAAGGGATCTTTCCTCGACTACTCGATGTCGGTCATCATTTCCCGTGCGCTGCCGGACGTGCGCGACGGACTCAAGCCCTCGCAGCGCCGCATCCTCTACGCGATGCACGAGCTCTCGCTCTTCCCGGGACGCAAGCCCTACAAGTGCGCGAAGATCTGCGGTGATACGAGCGGTAACTACCATCCGCACGGTGAGGCGGTCATTTACCCCACGCTGGTTCACATGGCCCAGCCATGGGCGATGCGCGAGAAGCTCATCGAGGGCAAGGGAAACTTCGGCTCCGTGGAAAACGACCCCCCGGCGGCGATGCGTTATACCGAGGCGCGTTTGACGCATCTCGGCGCGGCGTTGATGCAGGACATGGACAAGGACACGGTCGACTTTGTCCCGAACTACGACGAGCGCATGACGGAGCCGGCCGTCTTTCCGGCGGCGTTTCCGAACCTGCTGGTCAATGGCGGTACTGGTATCGCCGTCGGCATGGCCACGAACATGGCCCCGCACAATCTCGGAGAGATCATCGATGGCGTCTGCGCTCAGATCGACAACCCGCAGATCACCATCGCGGAGCTGATGAAGTTCGTGAAAGGCCCTGACTTTCCGACCGGCGGCATGATTTGCGGCATCGAGGGCATCAAGAACTATTTCCACACCGGCCGCGGCAGCGTGAAAATTCGTGGCAAGGTGGGCGTTGAGGAACTGAAAGGCGGGCGCGAGCAGCTCGTCATCACGGAGATTCCCTACAACGTCAACCGCGCGGCGCTGGAGCAGCAGATCGCGAATCTCGTCAACGAGAAGATCATCACGGACGTGTCCGCGATGCGCAACGAGTCGGACGAGAACTGCCGTCTTGTCATCGAGCTCAAGCGCGACGCAATCGCCAAGGTCGTCATCAACAATCTCTATCAGCACACGCAGATGGAGGTTTCGTTCAGCGTGAATGCGCTGGCCATCGATCACGGCCGTCCCAAAACCCTCAATCTCAAGGAGCTCATCTCCGCGTACATCGATCACCGCCGGGAAGTCGTTCTACGCCGCACTCGCTTCGAGCTGCGCAAGGCGGAGGAACGGGCGGAAGTTCTCGAAGGCTACATCTGCGCGCTGAAGAATCTCGACGAATTCATCCGCATCATCCGAGGCTCGCGCAATCGCGATGAGGCGAAGGTCAAGTTGCTCGCATTTGAATGGACGCGCGCGCAGGTGGAGGCGTGGGGTGTATTAATCAGGAACGAAGCCCGACTGTCCGGCACAGGGTTCTACTCGCTGACGGAACGCCAGGTGGACGCCGTTCTCGAACTGCAGCTTTACCGGCTTACGGGCCTGGAAATCGACAAGGTTCTCGCCGAATACGCCGAGCTCATCGAGAAGATCAAGGATCTGCTCGACATCCTCGCGAAGGAAAGCCGCGTCATGGCGATCATCAAGGCGGAGCTGATGGCGATCAAAGACAAGCATGCCAACCCGCGCATGAGCGACATCGTGCCGGACGAGGGCGAAATCGCCATCGAGGATCTCATCGCGAACGAAGGTGTCATCATCACCATTACGCACGGCGGGCTCATCAAGCGCACGAACGTTTCCAGCTACCGCAGCCAGCGCCGCGGCGGCAAGGGCGTCATCGGCATGGCCACGCGCGAAGGCTCGACACCGGAAGCGACGGACGGGGATTTCATCGAGCATCTCTTCACCGCGAGCACGCACGATTACCTGATGTTCTTCACGAACACCGGGCGCGTGTATGTGGAGCGTGTGCATGAGATTCCCGACATGGGCCGTGCTTCGAAGGGCAAGTCGATTGCTAATATTCTCGAGCTGAAGGCGGACGAAAAGATCGCGGCGCTCATCCGCGTGATTTCCAAGACCGGACCGAACCGCGAAGACCAGACCTGGGAACAATCCGGTGAACTGTTCTTCGCGACGCGGCTCGGTACGGTGAAAAAAACTTCCCTCAGCGACTTCGCGAATGTTCGCAAGGGCGGCATCATCGCCATCAGCATCGAGCAAGGCGACACGCTCATCGATGTGAAGCTCACGCGCGGTAGCATCGTGGAGAATGACGAGATCAAAGACCCCGGCGACGGCGTTGTGCTCATTACCAAGAACGGCATGAGCATTCGTTTCAACGAATCCGACGTGCGCTCAATGGGTCGCGCGGCGGGCGGCGTCCGCGGGATCAATCTCGAGGACGGCGATGCACTGGTTGCAGCGGCCATCGTGGTGCCCGATGCGACACTTCTGGTCGCAGGCGAGAACGGCATCGGCAAGCGGACTGGCTTTGACGAATACCGTATCCAGAGCCGTGGCGGCAAAGGCATCATCACCATGAAGACCGGTGACAAGACCGGCGGCGTGGTGGGCGCGCTTACGGTGAAGGACACCGACGAAATCATGCTCATCACCACCGGCGGCCAGATGGTCCGCACGGGCGTGAAAGACATCCGCGAAGCCGGCCGCAACACAATGGGTGTGAAACTCGTGAACCTCGACGAAGGCGACAAGTTGCAAGCCATCGCGCCAGTCGTTGGCGAGGACGTCGATGCTGGGAATGGCGACACGCCGCCCACCACGGCGCCGTAAGTTCCGGCGTTACTCTGCTGACTCTTGCAACGTGGCGCGGAAGAACCGGCGTGGGCCGGTGAATTCGGGTACGAGCATGGTCATCGGATCGGCGGACACCTGAATGGTCGTCCAAATCTCCCACGGCGCAGTGCTGTTGAGGTCGGTGGTGAATTCAATGCGCCATTCGCTTTGTGCGGGCGCGGAAAGCTTGAATTCGCGGCTGGCGGTGAGGTCGAGCGTCACAATGGGCCCGCTTTGTAGCACGACGTTGGTGCCGCCGATGGCCACGAAGCGGTGATTTCCATATTCAACCTGCTTGAGCAATTCTGCCGCGCCGGGGTCGCGATGATTCCAGTTCACACCGTCCGTGGAGGTGACAATCGCGCCTGCGGTGAAGCCGCCTTTTGCGCCGACGGCGACGAACTGACCGCCGCCAAACGCCACGTCGCGAGTCGTGGCCCCGGCGGTTGCGTTGGTCGTCCACGAGTATCCGTCGTGGGATGTGAATACATGGCCCAAGCCGACAGAGGCTACAAAGCGGCCGTTGCCGTGGGTGATGTTGCAGGGGAACTGCTCAAAGGTATTCAGAACCGACGAGATTTGACTCTGTACCAGCGGTGCGCTGCGGACATAGTTCGTTCCATCCGGTGAACTCCACGCGAACAGCGCAGCGCGATGGCGCGCGAAGGGCTCGAAGTAATCTCCCGAGTATACCCACGCCATGACTACATACTTGCCGCCGCCGAAGGCAAAGTCCGCTGCTGCCAGATTCAATTCCTCGCTGCCGAGCCATGAGGCGGGTATCTCCAAGTCCATCCAACTCGACCCGGCTCCGAACAACCTCAAGTGAGGCGGTGGACACGGAGGACCGAAAGGCTCGCCACATTCGACAGGGAAGAAACCGACACTGGTCCGAGGAACGCCCAGAGCTATCCAGCGGCCATTGACGAACTTAGTGGCCTTTACGACCAGCGATTCCTCGAGAAAATCGAGATTCAATACCGACCAGTCCACGCCATTCGTGGAGCGCAAGATTTCGCCAGCAGGGAATGCGTATTGCGAATACCGAACCGCGCGATACTCCCCGTTGCCGTGGGCGATGCGGTCGGTCATCAGATCATTCGTGCCGGTTTCCCGGCGTTGCCATGTGGTGCCGAGTGGCGAAAACAGCAGTGCCGACGAGTTCACGGACTGTACGAGGGGTCCGTTTTGGTCCACGATGACGAACCCTGTTTCCGCACTGTGAGTGATTGCCGACAGGTACAAGTTGGGTCCGGCATTGCGCCAGTGCCAGATGTCCAGCCCGTCGTCGGCGTTCGCGGTGGAAACAGCGGCGAATGCGAGACTTGCGATATTCCTGACGGTGAATACTCCGAGTGTTCTCCAGTGTGCTTTCATGAATGCACTTCCTCCAGTTGGTTGGTTCTGAATTCTTCTTGCGGTATTTTCGACCGTAACACGGAAGAGCGTTTCGTCAAACCCGAGACGGAGACTGTGCAAGAAGGGTGAAGGACCGCCTGTCGCGGCATCGGGAACTCGCTCGGCAGATTATGTCGAGGCACATCCCCGGCGATTCTTGCGGAGTGGTTTCAATGACGATGTTTCCACGCGGCCCGGCGATTACTTTGTCAGCCGGTAAAACTTTTGCGCGTCTGTCGCGACTGGCAACGGACTCGTTCCTGGCAGAGTCGACCAAGTCGAATTGAGGTTTGAAGATTCTTGGAGGCGATACGTTGCATCGCGCCAGAAGAGCGCGGCGGCGTTGCCAAAACGGCCGATCTCCACGCGCACGGACGCGGACGGAGGTTGGGCGATGAGCTCGAAATCAAAGCTCACGTCGGATGAGCCCGCGTCCGCCTGATGAATTTCCACGGCGATGACGTTGACGCCGGCTTGCAGCGCGCTGGCGGGAATCGTCGCAGTATCGATCGTGTTTTCGCCCGTGCTGGTCGAGTATTGCGAATAGGTGATGGTTCCGGTCGACGGGAGGTTCGGGCTGCGAAAGACCTCGTTGCCGTTGATGAAGACCACGCCGGCGTCATCGCGCTTCAAACGCATCTGCAAGGCGCCGAAGCTCGTGGGGTTGGCGACCGTGAAGCTGTGCCGGAAGTAGGTGGTTGATTGAAGGTTGTTCGCGATGGTCGTGGCCTGATCGTTCTCGCCGAAGCCGATTTCCGCCGGACCCGAGGCCCATGCTGAATCATCGTAGCCGCTGGCTCGCCAGGCTGTGCCGAGGTCGACGGCGTCATTCCGATAACGCCAAGTAGACCCGAGCGAGACCAGAGGAGTGGTCTGTGGCGGCGTGAAGAACTGGAACCAGCCTTCGGCCGCGCCGGTGAGGTCGGCGTTCTGTGGATTGCTGAGCGTCACGCGAATCACTCCGTCGAGGTTGGCTGGTGTGGCAATGTTGTGACGCATTTCACCCGCGCGGAAGGTCAAGGTGCCATCCTGTCGAGCGCCGGTGCTGGTTTCGACCCGGTAGTCCACGGTGACTTCGTTTGACGAAAACATGCTCAGCACGACCGGAATGCCATCAAGGAAATTGGTGAGCGCCGTCTGACCCGCGCGGATGGCGAGTCCCATGCCGACACGTCCGGCGGCGCCGAAGTTTGCGAGCCGGGCTGCATCTGTCGCCGGGTTCCAGACGACGTTGTTCGGGAAATTGGTGTCGGCGCGCGTAAGGAAATTGTCGTTCGCGAAGAAGCGGTCGGTGGAGTTCGTGAAGCCGCTGGAGCGCCAGTTGAAGCCGAAGAGGTCGCGATGGTTTTGCAGGAGGATGCTGTTCGTCACGGAGAGACGGCCATCGTAGTTGCCGATACTCGGGTAATTGTCGCCGTGGCGTGCGCCGGTTTTGTTCAGCGCGAAGTAGCAGCGATCGACGCGCGCGGTCGGGGCGTTGTAGCCATCTTCGATGCCCTGGCTGCAGTTGAGATAAACCGTGTCGCGGACGGTCACATTCTTGTAGCCGGAGAGCGAGTTTCCCTCGTGGAAGGCGGCCTCGAACCAGCAGGACTGGTAGCTCAAGCGGGCGTAGTTTCCCGAAGGGTCCGTGCCGCCGGAGTCCACGCCGTCGTCCTTCACCCATCCAAAGAGCGTGTTGGTGAAGGCGTGGATTCCGCCAATGATGTAAAGACCGTCGTTGTCACCATCGACGAAGTTCGCGGTGTCATCCGGGCACTCGATGAACGCGCCGTCGTTCACCGTGAAGCTCGCGCCTGTGTATTCGCCGCCAGTGGTGCAGCGCTGCATGAGAAATCGCGTGAGCGAAATGGGCGTGGCGGCGGACGAACTGCGGCTGTGACCGAGCTGTCCAGCAAGGTAAATCGCAGCGGAATCGGTGAGGGTGAGTTGCTGGCCGCCGTCGAGGTAGAAGAGACCTTGCTCGGTGCGGTGGCTGCCAGGGTTCCCGTTTTGTCCAAACCAATTCGCCACCGCGCCGCTGCCGGTGAAAATGACGCCTGTGCCACGGTAGATGCCCTGATTCGCGAACTTGCTCACGAAGCCGCCCCAGGGCTGCGCCTTCACCGTCGGCATGAACACGACTGGTGTTTCGAACGTGCCGTTGATTTCAATCGTGCCGTTGTTGGTGATGTCCATGCCGCCGTTCAAGCGGATGATCGTCCCCGCGCCGATGGTGAGCGTGGTTCCGTTGGGAATGGTGAGGTTACCGATGACTTGGATGCGCGAGTTGTCGGGCCACACGGTGTCGCCGAGGACGCCGGAGACCGTCGTCCATGACGTGGCGGATTCGATGGTGACGAGCTTGTTGGTCTCGATGCCACCGACGGCAGGCGTGTAGTTCAATGAGCCCGCGGGATTCGTCGCCGCCAGAAAGCCTGAGCCGACTCCACGACGGAGTTGAATCACGGGGTGTCCGGCGGCAGCGACGATTCCGTTCGCGCGAACCGGGTGGCCGCTGTCGGTCATCGTCCATGCCACGACGGGAATCTCGTAACCCGCCGGAAATGACGCTGGTGTCATCACGCGAAGCGCAGCGCCGGTGAATTCGGCGGCGCTGGATTGAATCAAGGGCAGGGGAACGTGTGGGGGAAGTCCCCATTCGCTGCCGTTCCGTGAGCTCGCGTTCACGAGGAAGCGGACCATCCGGCTGAGGACCGTGCCGGTGACAGTCTCGGTCCGCACGACGTAGAGCTCATAGAAATCGGGACGTGTGATGGTGTTCTGGGTGCCGACACTCACCGGTTGTCCGTTCAGAAACGCTTCGTAGGTGAAGCCGGCCTGAGTCTGGACACGATAGGTAACCGAGTCGTTGTAGTTCGCTTTGTCGGCGACACCGTCGACGGTGATTTGGGCGAGGCCGAGGAGGGTGGCGGCGAAAAACACGAGCGCAGCGCAGGCAAACTTCTGAAGGAACATAGTGTGGAAATAGATACCACCGAATGAGCCGTCGAACCAGTGACATTTCCGGGGCGATCCTGGTCAAGAAAGGCGCTGCCGCTACGGCTGTCGAGGATTGCGCCGAAGATGGGCGCAATCCAGCGGCGTCGCTCCGGCTCAGGCGGGCTTGTATTCCACAAACTGCCGCGTCACCCGACCGTCCTTTGCTTCGCAGACGAAGTAACCTTTTTGCTTCGAGCCATCGTGGTTGGTGCGTTTCAGCGCGCAGCAGCGGTTGGTGGTGATGAGCACTCCTGAGTGCTGACGTTCGGTCAGTGAATGGTAGTGACCGTTGAAGACGCCTTGCAGGTTGAAGTCACGAAAGTAATCAAGCAGCCGGTCCGCGTTGGCGGGACGGTAATTCACGCCGCCACCAAGCGGGAAGTGAGTGAAGAGCACGGTAGGCTTCCGTTTGTTGAGACGTGGCAGGTAATCGCGGAGCCACTCGAAGGTCGCGGGTTGAATCTCGGTTTTCTCGTAGCGAAGGCCATCGGTGGAATCGAGCCCGATGAACTGCCACCCGCGGTGGTGGAAATAGTAGTTCACGCGCAGGGGAAAGGTCTGGGTGTAGGCACGGCGGTCGGTTTGCGTCACGTAGTCATGATTGCCGAGCACGGGATACATGGAGCCGGGCAGCGCGCTGAAAACTTCCTTCACCGTTTCGAGGTTATGCCGTTCGCCTTTTTCCGTGAGATCGCCCGCGTGCAGGCAGAACTCGATCCTCTCTCTCCGCATTTGTTTTACGACGCCTTCCAGATACGGTCCGCATTCCGGGCTCATGCAATGCGTGTCGTTGACGGTGATGAAGCGGAAGGTGTCGGATGGTGATTCGTTGTTCGCGCGCAACGCACCGGGCCAGAGACCGAGGGCGAGCAGGGTGCCGGCGCTAAGACGTTCCAGTGCGGCGCGGCGGTTTAGATGAGGCGTTTCGAGATTCATGCGTGTGCTTCCGGCCGCGATGCTTGCGGACTTGCTTGTCGCGGATTGATTCGCACTATGCCGCCATGAGCAACGAAATCAATCCCGGGAAGAAGCGCGGCTGTCTCTTTTACGGTTGTCTCTCACTCACGATTGTCGCGCTGCTGGTGATCGTCGTGGGAATTCTCGGTTACTTTTTCCTGAAGCGAACCACCGAAGGATTGGTAAATAATTACACGGAGCCCGGCCCGGCCAGGTTGGAGCGGGTGGAGTATTCGCGCGAGCAGACGGATGTATTGCAACGCAAGGCGGCGGAATTTCAGCGGGCGCTCGAGTCGGGAACGAATGTCATCGAGTTGACGCTAACGGCGGACGACTTGAACGCCCTTATCTCCACCCAGCGCGAATTGAAGGACAAGCTCTTCGTGCGCATCGACAACGAGCAGGTGCGCGGCGACATCAGCATGCCGTTGACGGATCTGGGGCCGATCAAGCTGGGCGGGCGCTATCTCAACGCCAGCGTGATTTTCAACATCGTGCTCACGAACGGCGTGCTGGATATCCGGCTACGCGACGTGACGGTGAAGGACAAACCTCTGCCTGCGATGATCCTGTCCGAGTTGAAGAAGAACAATCTCGCGATGGAGTTTCAAAAGGATCCGAAGACGGCGTCGGACATCGCCAAGTACGACACGATTCAGATCACCAACGGCGCGGTGGTGTTGAGAAACAGGCTGGGTCCGGGCGTCAATATCGAGCGCAAGAACGAAGCCCGGTAATCCGTGTGGCGATCATGGCTGCGGCGCGTCCTGGTGGTCGCGGCTACGGACGAGTGACCTTTAAGCGCAGGAAACCGCGGGAAGTTTGGGTGCTGATCAAATAGACGTTACCTCCGCGCTGCACACCGGTGAGAGACCAATCGTTCATATCCTCAGAACGTTCCACCGACGCGGTGATGGATCCGAGATTGGTACGAATCGGTAACGTCCATTCGAGGCGACGATTCAACTTGTTGTAAACGGGGGACGGAAAAAGGTCCTGTGCCTGCGGATTGAATTGCAGCGCAAACTCCGTCAGCAACGGAACGCCGTCTCCATCGGAGTCGCTGAGGTCGTTGTTGGTGTCGATGGCTTTCGGTGTGAAGTAGCCGAATCGCCATTCGGTGTAGGGTTCCAAAGCTCGCGCAGTACCGGTCTCGGGCGGCGCGCTGATGAACACGTAGTAGCGGCTGTACGGTGACCCCGGAACCTGCGCGTAGCCGACTCCGTAGCGTGTTTGTCCCGCGTAGAAGTCTGTCTCTGCGAGAATGTGGCGCTTGTGACCGGCGGAGGCCATCCAGCCATCGAACGCGGCCTGCGCATTTGCGTAGCCGCCTGCGATGGATTCGATGTAGTTCGCGCCAAGTTCGCTCCCCCACCAGTCGGGAAGGGTGAAGCCAGAAAGTTTCACGGCTTTGTTCGGTCCGTAGCCATCTGGATCGACATGCGCGAAGTAGGCGCGTCGTCCCAGATCTGTCGCCTTGGCGCGCGCCACCACGTTTAGCCGCGGGTCATAGACCATGCTGCTGCGGGCCTGCGACGGGTGTTGCTGGGCGAGAGTCGCAATCTCAATCTCGACTGAATTGGGTTCAATGCCACGCGCGATGCTGATGGCGACGACGTATATCCCAAGGAACCTGAAAAGCTTTTGCACGATCGCACAAGACCACACGAGCTGCGTTCACTCAAGTCGCATTCAACTTCCGATCGCCTTGCAATGAGCCGGGAAAATTCCTTTCGATCCCGCCGGGCTTCATGCTTAACCTTCGCCCCGCATGTCGAACGAAACCCAGCTCACGCCGATGATGGCGCAGTATCGCCGCATCAAGGGCGAACTGCCCAAGGACGCGCTGCTGCTGTTCCGGCTGGGAGATTTCTACGAGATGTTCTTCGAGGACGCGCAGGCGGGCGCGCAGATCTTGAACGTGTCGCTGACGAAGCGCGGCGTAGTGCCGATGTGCGGAATCCCGCATCACGCGGCGAATGGTTACATCGCGCGCATCCTTAAGGCGGGTCGCAAGGTCGCCATCTGCGATCAGGTGGAGGACGCGAAGCCCGGCCAGCTCGTGAAGCGCGAGGTCACGCAGATTCTCTCGCCGGGCACGCATTTCGATGAGCGGATGCTGGTGGCGGAGCGGAACAACTTCCTCGCCGCGGTGTGCGCGAGCGGGAAGACCTTCGGCCTGGCGCTGGTGGATCTGACGACGGGCAACTTCAAGACGACGGAGGTGGAGAGCGACGCGGCGTTGCTCACGGAGCTGGAGCGGTTGCGCCCGGCGGAGATCATTTATCCGACGGAGGCGATGTCGTTGCACGCCGTGCTCAAGGACGCGTTCCCCATTGTGCTCCCGCATGATGACTGGGTGTTCGCGCCGGAGACAGCGGTGTTCACGGTGCGCGAGCATTTCAAGGTGGCGACGCTGGACGGCTTCGGCCTGAAGAATCGCACGGCGGCCATCGGCGCGGCGGGGGCGATCCTGCATTATCTCACGCAACATCTGCGCCGCGACACGAAGCATCTCACCACGCTGTCGTTCTATCAGCCAAGCGAGTTTCTAGTGCTGGACTCCACGACGCTGCGGCATCTGGAGATTCTCGAACCGCTGCACCGAGACGCGCCGCGCACGGCGTCGCTCTACGGCGCATTGAATCGCACGGTCACGCCGATGGGCGCGCGGCGATTGCGCGACTGGCTGTCGCAACCGCTCTCGAATGCAGCGGCGATCTCGGAGCGGCAGGACGCGGTGCAATCGTTCCTGGAAAGCAGCGAAGTGACGGAACGTTTCCGCGCGCAGCTCGCCGAGGTGCGTGACTTGGAGCGAACGATCGGGCGTTTGAGCATCGGCAGCGGGAACGGACGCGACCTGCTGGCGTTGCGCCAAGGGCTGGAGCAGTTGCCGAAGATTAAGCGCGAACTGGCGATGATGGTCGGGCCAGGATCGGTTCCGACGCCAGCACGCGAACGGCAGTTGGGCATTGCGAGCCCGACGGAGGATCAGATGCGCGACGCGGAGCATCTCGTGCCGGGCTTGCTCGACGAATTACTCGCACAGGTCACGGAGCTGCCATCGCTCGTGGAGATTATTTCGCGGGCGATTGTCGATGAGCCGCCGCTGGCGTTGAAGGAGGGCGGGATCATTCGCGACGGGTTCAGCGCGGAGCTGGATGAATTGCGCGCGGCGCAGCGCGGCGGGAAGGATTGGCTGGCGAAGTTGCAGCAGGATGAGATCGAGCGCACGGGCATCACGTCGCTGAAAGTTCGGTTCAACTCGGTGTTCGGCTATTTCATCGAGGTGACGAAGTCGAATCTCGACAAGGTGCCGGCGCATTACATCCGCAAGCAAACGGTGGCAAATGGAGAGCGGTTCATCACGCCCGAGCTGAAGGAGATGGAGGGGAAGATTCTCGGCGCCGAGGAACGCAGCACGAAGCTGGAGTACGATTTGTTCCTCAAGGTGCGCGAGGAGGTGTTGCAGTTATTGCAGGCGATTCAACGCACGGCGGACGCGCTGGCGCAGCTCGATGTGCTGGCGGCGTTCGCGGACAGCGCGCGGTTGCATGGCTACACGCGTCCGCGCGTGGGAGAGGGCGGGGAGTTATCGATTCGCGACGGGCGGCATCCGGTGCTGGACCAGACGTTGGTGGAGACGAGGTTTGTGCCGAATGACACGGCGCTGGCGGGTGCACCGTCTGGCAACGAACGCGCTGGATCGGAGAGCGGCGCTCCGCAGATTGCTTTGATCACCGGGCCGAACATGGCAGGCAAGAGCACTTACATCCGGCAGGTGGCGTTGCTGGCGTTGCTGGCGCACACGGGCTGCTTTGTTCCGGCGGCGGAGGCGCGGGTGGATTTGATCGACCGCATCTTCACCCGCATCGGCGCGAGCGATGATCTGTCGCGCGGGCAATCGACCTTCATGGTGGAGATGAGCGAGACGGCGAACATCTTGAACAACGCGACGGCGCGCAGCTTGATCATCCTCGACGAGATTGGGCGCGGCACGAGCACGTTCGACGGATTGTCGCTGGCATGGAGCATCGTGGAGCATCTGCATCATCAGGTCGGCGCGAAGACGTTATTCGCCACGCATTACCACGAGCTGACGGAACTGGCGGGGCGGTTGCCGCGGCTGAAGAATTACAACGTGGCGGTGCGCGAGTGGAACGATCAGGTGGTGTTCCTGCACAAGATTCTCGAAGGCGGCGCGGACAAGAGCTACGGCATCCAGGTCGCGCGGCTCGCGGGCGTGCCGAAGGCGATTATTGAGCGTGCGAAGATGATTTTGCAGAACCTGGAGGAAAGCGAACTGACGCCGGAGGGAACGGTGCGGCAGAATTCCCGGCATCGTGCGGAACGCGAAAAGTTGAAGACGATCGTGGCGTCTCCGCAGTTGGATCTGTTTGGGAGTTGAGCCGTGGCCATGGCTTGACGCTGCGTTCGGTCGACTTCATAAAGCGGACATGAAGCCCATTCTCGTGCTGACCATTGTGATCCTCTCTACCGCCCTTTTGGATTCAGCGGGAGCGGCTCCGGTGGAGGTCGTTCCGAAATCCTTGCGCGGAGCGAAACAGCCGCAGGTGACTTTGACGGTGGACGGAGCCGTGCAGGTGGCTTTCGGGAGGGACACCAATGTTTATTTCGTTCGCTCTATCGATGGTGGGAAGAGCTTCGAGGCGCCGGTGCTGGTCGGCGCGTTACCGAAGTTGGCGCTGGGGATGCGTCGAGGGCCGCGCATTGTTTCTTCGCAGCGTGGCGTTGTGATTTCGGCCATCAGCCACGCCGATGGAAATCTCGTGGCGTGGCATTCTGCGGATGGTGGGAAGACGTGGTCGGCCGCGTCGCGCGTCAATTCGTCGGAACGCTCCGCGCGGGAGGGATTACACGCCATGGCGGGAGACGCTGCGGGGCAGGTGCATCTCGCGTGGCTGGATTTGCGGAACGGGAAGACGGAGTTGTGGATGGCGTCCTCGACGGACGGAGGATCGTCTTGGGGTGAGAACCGGCTGGTCTACAAATCGCCGTCGGGAAGCATTTGTGAGTGCTGTCATCCGTCGCTCGCGATGGATGGGCAGGGCCGGCTCTGGGCGATGTGGCGGAACTCCATCGACGGAGCCCGTGACATGTATATGAGCGTAAGCGGCGATGGAGGCGTGACGTTTTCGGAGGCGCGCAAACTGGGCGCAGCCTCGTGGACGCTTCCGGCGTGTCCGATGGATGGAGGTCAGATTGTCGTTGGAAATGATCGGACGCCACAGACCGTTTGGCGGAGAAACAAGTCCATCGTGATGACGGATGTCACCGGCGAGAAGACGCTAAGTTTGAGCGGAACCCAACCCGTCGGCGCAATTGTTGACGAGACTGCCTACTGGCTGTGGCAGCAGGGGCCGGAATTAATCTTCAAGCGCGGCGCGGCGGGGACCGTGGTGCTCGACAAGGGTGGCGGCTACGCGTCGATCGCTGCGGTTCAGGGGAGTCCCCGACCCTACGCGGTTTGGGAATCCAGCGTTGATGGAGAAAAGACCGTCGTCGGCTCGGAACTGCCGTGAGGAAACCGGAAGGGCCGGACGGGCGACAATCAGGATTTGGGAACCTTCGCGCTAAGCATGACGACGGGACGGCGCGCGCGGCTGATGACCTTGCGGTGGTTGCGGCGCCGACGGCGTTCGCGGATGTCTTCGCTGAAATAGTGACGGCCGAGTTGAACAAGGAGGGCCGCGATGACCAACCCTACGATCCAGATAACCATGCTTTCGCCAATGTTCATGTCTCTTGGGTATCGGCGGTGGGTGGCGGAGTAAAGAGGAAAATTCGAATTCCGTCGGGGCGAAAGTACGGAGAGTCAATGGCGTGGAACCATTGGCCGTCCGGATTCAGCAAAAGAAAAGGACGAGGGTGAGCCCTCGTCCTCGCGAAAGGAAATGGATTTCAGCTTACTTCGCCTTCGGTGCCGGGGTCGGAATGGCTTGCGGCTGAATCTGGATGGGCTTCGAGACGGCTCCGGCTTCCGTGGGGTCCTTGATCGAGACGAGCTCGATGTCAAACTGCAGGGTCGAGTTCGGCGGGATGCCGGGACGGCCGCGTTCGCCGTAGGCGAGTTCGGACGGGATGAAGAGCTTCCACTTCGAGCCGACGGGCATCATGAGCAGCGCTTCGGTCCAGCCTTTGATTACGCCGGTGACGCCGAACGACGAAGGTTCGCCGCGCTTGTAGGAGCTGTCGAATTCGGTGCCGTCGATGAGCGTGCCGCGGTAGTGGCAGACGACTGTGTCATTGGTCGTGGGAACTTTGCCCGCGCCTTTGGTTTCAATCTTGTATTGCAGGCCGCTGGCGGTGGTGACGATGCCTTCCTTCCCTTTGTTCGCAATGAGGAAATCCTGGCCGCCCTTGCGATTTTTGTCAGACATCCTGGTTCGCGAGTCCTGTTGGAAGGTCATCAGAGTCTCGCGAATCTGCTCGTCGGTCAAAAGTGACTTGTCGCCTTTCAGCGCGTCTTTGAGCGCCTTGGTCAAAACTTCGGCGTCGATTTCGGCATCCATCTGCCGGAGCTGTTTGCCCCAATTGACGCCAATGGCGTAGCTGGCTTTGTCTTTTGAATTCTTAAACGGGGTTTCCTCGGCGGCCTGCAGGCTGAGCGCGAGGCTGATTCCCACAAGGGCGGTCAGTGCTGATTTCATTTCGTATTCTTTCTTCGGTTGCCGTGTGTCTCGACCGTTGCGACGGACGGATAGACGGCCTTTGGTTCTATTGTGATTACCGCGCGACAGTAGCGGCCAACCTTTTATCGTCAAGGCTGCCGGCTGCTGTAGAGCGGTCGTTTCATGGGGATCGATCAGCGGTTGGGCTGCGGGGTGAAGCGCAGGTAGGGCTTCACAGTGCGGGCACCTTTCGGGAAGAGCGCCGGCACTTCCGCGTCCTTCACGGCGGTGACGATGATGCAGTCCTGTCCATCCTCCCAGTTCGCCGGCGTGGCGACCTTGAAGCGCGCGGTGAGCTGGAGCGAATCGATGACGCGGAGCAGTTCGAGGAAGTTCCGGCCGGTGGACGCAGGGTAGGTCAACGTCAGCTTTACCTTCTTGTCCGGCCCGATGATGAACACGCTGCGCACCGTCGCGGTGTCATCGGCGTTCGGGTGAATCATGTCGTACATGTTCGCAATGGAACGGTCCGGGTCCGCGATGATCGGGAAGTTCATCTTGGTGTTCTGTGTTTCGTTGATGTCACAGATCCAGCCATGATGATCGTTCAGCGGGTCGATGCTGATGGCGATGACCTTGACGCCGCGCTTGTCGAATTCCGCCTTCATCTTCGAGGCGGTGCCGAGCTCGGTGGTGCAGACGGGGGTGTAATCACGCGGATGGGAGAAGAGGACGCCCCAGCCGTCGCCGAGCCACTGGTGGAAGTCGATTTCGCCCTCGGTGGTTTGGGCCTTGAAGTTCGGAGCAATGTCGCCAAGACGGATAGCCATAACAGAATCGTAGTTCGTCGTTTTACACGCAGTTCCATTCCCCGGCGCCACAGCCGGGGCAAGAGTGGGGGACAATACAGGAGCCGCGCGCGAGTCCGCAATAGTTTGATCGGGGTCAAATGCCCGCCCGCTCTGGGTTGAGCACCTGCCCGGACCTGCCGAAGAAGGTATTGAATAGATGTCCGAAGACTCGTCCAACTTCGCACCGCGCGAGACCGCCGGGCCGAACGCCCAGCGCGAGCCGGTCCTGCATCTCGGGCCGCTGGTCGCTCCTGACACCGCTTCGGCTTCGGAAGAGACGCTGACCGGATTCATCGCCAAGGCGGCTCACGAAGTGGTCGAGCAAAGCCCGACGCCGGTGGTGGTTCCCAAGGATGGCGGTTCGATTCCACCCGAGACGATGCTTGGCGTGGTGAGTTACTGCTACACGAAAGGCGTGTATGCGTCCGAAGATATCGGCCGTGAGCTCGGCAAGGAGCCGCTCGTCCAGCACGTGACGCACGGTGATTTGCCGCGACCGGAGGACATCCGGAGATTTCGCCGGCTGAACCGCGAGGCCATCCAGCAGACGGTGGAGAAGGCGCTCGCGTTCGCGCGCCAAAAAGTCGTCGAAGCGTGGTCGCCCTCGAATCCCTTTCGCAATTCCTTCTCCGCCGCATTGCCTGTGGAGTCATTGCCGGTGGATGCGAGACCCGAGGATCCCAACGTCGCGGCCCATCGCGATGCCTCGGAGCGGATCGACAAAGCGACGTTCATCGACGGCATGTCGATGTAACGGAGTGTTGATCGTGTTCGGGTCGGGCAGGGGGTAGTTTCCACTTTTCTTTCGGCGGTCGGCCTTTACGCTAACGCCCGCTTTGGCCTGAATTATGGCGCTTAAATTTCTAAACACCCTGTCGCGCTCCGTTGAGGAGTTCGTGCCGCTCGATCCGAACCGCAAAGTCGTGAAGATGTATTGCTGCGGTCCGACGGTCTACGACTTTGGGCACATCGGGAACTTCCGCACGTTCGTCTTTGCGGATCTCGTCCGGCGCTACCTCGATTTCCGCGGCTACTCGGTCACGCACGTCATGAACATCACAGACGTGGAGGACAAAATCATTCGGCGCGTGCGCGAAACCGGTCTGGGTCTCCGCGAATACGTCTCGCAGTTCGAGAACGCTTTCCTCGACGATTTGAAGACCCTTGGCTGCGTGCTGCCGCATCACCTGCCGCGCGCCACGGAATACATCGCCGAGATGATCGACCTGATCGATGCGCTGATGAAGCGTGGCATCGCCTATAAGGCAGCCGATGGTTCCGTTTATTTCAGCATCGAGAAGTATCGAGGCTGCGGTTGCCGCTACGGCCAGCTGGTGAATCTTAACTTCGACCAGATGCGCGTGGGTGACCGCGTGGCCAGTGACGATTACACGAAGGATTCCCTTGCCGACTTCGCGCTCTGGAAAGCTCGCGTGCCGGAGGATGGCGAGGTGTTCTGGCCGAGTCCGTGGGGCGAGGGGCGTCCCGGCTGGCACATCGAATGTTCCGCCATGAGCATGAAGCTTCTCGGGGCGAGCTTTGATTTGCATCTCGGTGGCGAGGATCTGGCCTTCCCGCATCACGAGGACGAGATCGCGCAGAGCGAAGGTGCGACCGGAAAACCTTTCGTGAAGTACTGGCTCCACGGCGCGCACCTGCTCGTGGAGGGAAAGAAGATGAGCAAGTCGCTCGGGAATTTCTTCACCTTGCGCGACCTGCTTGGGAAGGGGTTCGGCGGACGCGAGATTCGTTATCTGCTGATCTCGGCCCACTACCGCGAGACGTTCAACTTCACGCTCGAAGGTCTCGAAGGCGCGCGGTCGGCAATTGGTCGTCTCGACGAATGCCTCGCCAAGCTTCAGGAAATCGCCGGCGCGACGAAAGCTCCGGCTGACGAAAAGCTCGTCAATGACTTCACCGAAGCTCTCGACCATGATCTGAACGTCGCGTCGGCGTGGGGCACGGTCTTTGAATGGGTGCGCGAGATGAATCGCCTGATGGCGTCGAAACAACTTACCGCGACGCAAGCCGCCTCGGCTCTCGCGGCGTGGGAGAAGCTGGATTCCGTGCTCGGCCTTGGTCGCAAGAGCGAAGTCGAAGCGCCGGCGGAGATTCAGGCGCTGCTGGAGGAGCGTCAGGCCGCGCGCAAAGCGAAGGACTTCAAACGTTCCGACGCTGTCCGCGATGAGCTGAAGGCGAAAGGCTGGTTGATTGAGGACACGCCGAAGGGACCGCGTTTGAAACGCCTGTGAGGCTCCCGCCCCCGTTTTACGCACCGGCTGTCCAACACCCCGTTTGCGATTCCGTAGCTGCTCCTTAGTTTTGGGTGGTTTGAAGTGGGGGGTGGGTGGGTGTTGGACTGCCCGGGGTCACGGCTGCTTCTGGTTACTCATTGATGCCCCATCGCGGGACGGGGCTCTTATTTGACAAGATGGCTTGCACGGACGGCAGCAGGGCGGCCACTCGATCGGGAAGGGCGGATGTCGGCAATTCGGGTTGCGACTTCGGCAGCGTGAATCCGTGGAGGAAGAAATCCATGTGTCCCAGGCGGGCGGCATTTCTCAGCCAGGCGAGAGATTGTGCAGCATCGCGCTCGGGTTGCCTGGTATCCGCCACCATCACGACCAGTGCTGCTTTTCGGTGGTGCCGCCGGCTGACCCAGTCTTCGACCCAGGCTTTGTGCACGGCGGGGAGTTCCCGGTGTGCGCGGATGGAGAGAATCACCATGTTGGCGTCCACGGCGGCATCGGCGGCCTCCTGCTGGAGGATGGGATTGGCGAGGTGATCGAACTTCCACCACGAGCATTGGAAGTCGTAGTCGTCGAGCAGTTGTTGCGCGAGGTGATCGTAGAGATGGAGGGCGCGGGTGCGTGTATCGTTGTCTTCGTAGGCGACGACGAGGTCGAAGGGAAATTTGGGATCCCAGTTGGAGCTCCCGGTCTTCTTGGTGGCGATAGATTCTTTCATACGACAATCCATGTGTAATTGTGCGCCGCAATACTCGTCCGCCACCCGCACTCCAGTCGAAGTCCTTCGACACTCCACAGGCAGGGCGATTGGGTTAATCGGGCACAAAGTCAGTGTCGAAGAAAGCGCTCGAAGTCGCAACGTGCGAGAATACGGACTTCCCTTTCGGGCGGACTACGGACGTACCGGAAATCCTAGCCGGCGCGTTTACGAAACTCGATGGGCGTGGCGCCTGTCGCCGAACGAAATGCCCGGCTGAAGGCGCTGTGATCGTAGAAGCCGCAGGCGTGGGCGATGTCGGAAACGGGCCGGCTGGTTTCAATCAGCAGACGCGAGGCGGCGGCGAGACGCGTCTGGGTGATCAACTGGCTTGGGGTGATGCGGAAGATGCGCTTGATCAGGCGCGCGAAACGAATCGGTGAAAGCCCGGCGTGTTTCGCGAGCGACGCGGGCGAGAGGTCGTCGTCGTAGTGGGCTTCGAGGAATTCGAGTGTGCTGGCGAGGCTGGCGGGAATGCTCTCGCGGTCACCGGGGGCGCGCAGATCGCGTGAGATGCCGGCGAGGCCGATGACGTTTCCCGCCGCATCGCGCAACGGAAGTTTCGTGGTCAGGCACCAGCCGGATTTGCCGCGCGCGTACCAGTGAAGTTCAAGGCGATCGATGATCGGGCGTCCGGTGCGGAGAACGGTTTCGTCCTGGGCGGCGTAGCGGGCGGCGAGTTCGCGCGGGAAAACGTCGCGGACGTGGCGGCCGATGAGTTGCGGTTTCTCGCGCAGTCCGCAGCGCTCGACGAGGGATTGATTCACCGCGAGGTAACGGCCGCTGGCGTCCTTGAGAAAAAAGACGGTGTCGGGGATGTGATCGAAGAGCTGTTCCATGACCGCGACGTCCGCGCGGAAATCAGTCGGCGCGGCGTGACGGGCGAGATGAATCAGTGTGCTCGAATTCACGGCTTGGCTGTCATTCGAGTCCAAGACATCCTCCGCCGCAATGCCAGAATCGCGGACACAAGTTGCACGCCTATGAATTCCCGAAGTCTATTTCACTCGCCCTCACCCCGTCCCTCTCCCCCAAGGAGAGGGTGCGCGACGACCAAGTCGGCTTTAGGACATCCTTTCGCCGCGTTTGGTGGCGCTTGGCGCGCGGCGGTGCGGGGACTGATTTCTATTTGGGGGAGCGCACTCCCTCTCCTGGGGGAGAGGGCCGGGGTGAGGGCGGTCGTGCTTCTCGCTTTGTGGCTTTCCACTCCTAGCGCTTCTGCCCAAGGCGCACGCGCCGACTACGAGCGCGCGGCGAATCTCCGGAAGCTCACCGAGAACAAAGTCTATCGCGACCGTGTGCAGGCGAACTGGCTGCCGGGCGGCGGACAGTTCTGGTATCAGGTCAAGACGGGCGCGGACTCCCATGAGTTCTTCTTCGTCGAAGCCGAGAAGGGCGAGCGCAAGCTGGCGTTTGATCACGCGAAACTCGCGGCGGCGTTGGTGTCGGCGGGAGTGACGGACGCGAAGGCAAGCAGCCTTCCCCTCAAACAGCTCGAATGGCGTTCGGCGACGGAGATCGAGTTCAGCGCGGGCGGCAAGGCGTGGCGCGCGAATGTGCTCGATTACAAGTTGAGCGAGAACAAGGACGCGAAAACTGCGCCTGCGCTGAAGTTCGGCGCGGACGAGGCGCCGCATGCTAGTCGCGAGGCCGGGCCGCAGACATCGCTGACGTTCATCAACAAGACCACCGCTGCGGTGGAACTCCATTGGCTCGACGAAGACGGTCAATCGCGCAGCTACGGAAACCTTGCTGCCGGAGCGCGCCGTGAGCAGAACACTTACGCGGGTCATGTGTGGCTGGTGACGATCGAGGGGCGCACGGTGGCGGCGTTTGAAGGCACGGAGAAGCCGGGCCTCGCGGAGATTACAAACACGGTGGCCATGGCGACGTCGTCCCGTCAGCGTGGGCGGCGGAACAATCCCGATGCGTCGCCGAACAATCGAATGACTTCGCCCGACGGAAAGTTCCGCGCCTACATCAAGGATCACAATCTCATGGTGCGCAGTCTCGAGGACGGCGAGGAGATTTCGCTCAGCAGCGACGGCAAAGAGGGCGACGCCTATGGCGAGCGTGTGTATTGGTCGCCGGACTCGCGGCGGATTGTTGGTGTGCGCACGCGGGCGGGAGAGGAGCACAAGATTTACATGGTGGAATCGTCGCCGAAGGACCAGCTCCAGCCGAAGCTGCACACGCTGGAGTATCGCAAGCCCGGCGACCGCGTGCCGGTGGCCAAGCCGCAGCTCTTCGATGTGATCGCGCAACGGCAGATTTCGGTGAGCGACGAGTTGTTCGCGAATCCGTGGAGCGTCAGTGACATCCGGTGGGACGCGGATTCGTCGCGCTTCACGTTCCTATTCAATCAACGCGGGCATCAGGCGTTGCGCATTCTGGCGGTGGATGCGCGTTCCGGTGCGGTGAAGCCGATTATCGATGAGGCGAACGCGACGTTTATCGATTACAGCGGCAAGTCGTTCACTGAGTATCTCGATGACACGGGCGAAATCATCTGGATGAGCGAGCGCGACGGTTGGAATCACCTGTATCTCTACGATGCGCGCAAGGCCGAGGTGAAGCACCAGATCACGAAGGGCGAATGGGTGGTGCGTGGCGTCGAGCGCGTGGACAAGGAGAAGCGTCAGATTTGGTTCCGTGCGGGCGGGATTCGTTCGGGGCAAGACCCGTATTACATCCACCATGCGCGGGTGAACTTCGATGGAACCGGCCTGGTGGTTCTCACCGAAGGCGACGGCAATCACTCGATTGAGTTTTCGCCGGACAGGAAGTTTTTCGTCGATACCTGGTCGCGCGTGGATCATGCGCCGGTGAACGAATTGCGCCGCAGTGAGGACGGTAAACTCGCCTGCGCGCTGGAGCGTGGCGACTTCAGCGCGCTGGTGAAGACCGGCTGGCAGACGCCAGAACGTTTTGTGGCGAAGGGGCGCGATGGCGTGACGGACATCTACGGCGTGATCAATCGACCGACGAACTTCGATCCTAAGAAGAAGTATCCGGTCATCGAGAACATCTACGCTGGACCGCAGGGCGCGTTCGTGCCGAAGAGTTTCAGCACGTTGAACAACATGCAGAGTCTTGCGGAGCTCGGCTTCATCGTCGTGCAAATGGACGGCATGGGCACCAGCTATCGCTCGAAGAAGTTTCACGACGTGTGCTGGAAGAATCTCGGCGACGCTGGTTTCCCGGATCGCATCCTGTGGCACAAGGCCGCTGCTGCGAAGTATCCCTATATGGACATTACCCGCGTTGGCATCTACGGCGGTTCCGCTGGCGGACAGAACGCGCTGCGAGCGCTGTTGGCGCACGGTGATTTCTACAAGGCCGGCGTGGCGGACTGCGGTTGCCACGACAATCGGATGGATAAAATCTGGTGGAACGAACAGTGGATGGGCTGGCCCATCGACAAGCATTACGAGGAGCAATCGAACGTCACGCAGGCGCACAAGCTGACGGGCAAGCTGCTGCTGACCGTCGGCGAGCTCGACAAGAACGTGGACCCGGCGAGTACGATGCAAGTGGCCAATGCGCTCATCAAGGCGGACAAGGATTTCGACATTATCGTCTTTCCTGGCGCAGGACACGGTGCGGGCGGGAGTCCGTATGGACGCCGTCGCATGCAGGATTTCTTCGTGCGGCATTTGATGGGCGTGGAGCCGCGGTTGAACTGAACGCCTCTCTATGAAGCTCGTTTCCCGAATCCCGTTCGTCGCCGTTCTCGTGGCGATGGTTCTTGCCCTGCGGACGGCGCGTGCGGCGGAGGAACCATTCGCCGTCACGATGCGCGTCGATGTGACGCGGAAGTTGGGTGAGTTGAAACCGATCTGGCGCTTCTTCGGCGCGGACGAGCCGAACTACGCCTACATGACGAACGGACGAAAGCTGCTCGCCGAGCTCGGTGAGCTGTCGCCCAAGCGCGTCTACTTCCGCACGCACAACCTGCTCACCTCCGGTGATGGCACGCCGGCGTTGAAGTGGGGGTCCACCGGCGTGTACCGCGAGACCGCGGACGGAAAGCCGATCTACGACTGGACGATTCTCGATCGCATCTTCGACACCTATCTTGAACGCGGCGTGCGGCCCTATGCGCAGATTGGTTTCATGCCGAAGGATCTCTCGATCAAGCCGGAGCCGTATCAGCATCAATGGACACCGCGCGCGCGTTACGAGGAGATTTACACCGGGTGGGCGTATCCACCGAAAGACTATAACAAATGGGCCGAACTTGTCTTCCAGTGGGTGAAGCACTGCGTGGAGCGTTACGGTCGCGAGGAGGTGGAGCAATGGTATTGGCAGACGTGGAACGAGGCGAACATCGGTTACTGGCGCGGGACGCCGGAGGAGTTCCGCAAGCTGCACGACTACGCCATCGACGCGGTGCGGCGGGCATTGCCGACGGCACGCGTGGGTGGTCCGGACACAGCGGGCAGCGGCGGAAAGTTCAGTCGCGAGTTCTTCGAGCACTGCCTGCGGGGGACGAATTACGCCACGGGCAAGATGGGGACGCCGCTTGACTTCGTTTCGTTCCACGCGAAGGGCGCACCGGTCACCACGAATGGTCACGTCCGCATGGGCATCGCGACTCACCTCCGCACCATCGAGGACGGCTTCCGCATCGTCGCGTCGTATCCGGAGCTGAAGACCAAACCGATTGTGATCGGCGAATCCGATCCCGAAGGTTGCGCCGCGTGTCAGGGACCGCAGCTTGCCTATCGGAACGGCACGATGTATTCGAGCTACACGGCGGCGAGTTTCGCGCGGAAGCTCGATCTGGCGGCGAAGCACGGGGTGAACCTCGAAGGTGCGTTGACCTGGGCGTTTGAGTTCGAAGATCAGCCGAGCTTCGCGGGATTCCGTTCGCTGTCGAGCAACGGCATCGACAAACCGGTGCTAAATGTCTTCCGGATGTTCGCGATGATGCGCGGCGATCGCGTGATGGCGGAAAGTTCTGCTGCGATCTCGCTGGAAGACATGCTGGCGCGCGGCGTGCGCGGTGAACCGGACGTTGCAGCGCTGGCAAGCGTGGAGGGAAACAAGGTGTGGATTCTGGCGTGGCATTATCACGATGACGATTTGCCGGGCCGGGAAGCGATGGTGGAGTTGAATCTGAACGGGCTGTCCCTGCGCGAGGGCAGGGCGACCTTGCGTCGCTATCTCATCGATCAGGAAACAAGCAATGCCTTCACGGCCTGGAAGAAGATGGGTTCGCCCGCCCAGCTCAATGCCGAACAGCATGAGCAGCTCGAAAAGGTCGGTCGCCTCGCGCCGCCGGCGTCCCGCACCGTGCGCGTTGCGGACAGTCGTGGGTCGGTTCGATTCACGCTCCCGCGTCAGGCGGTTTCTCTGATGGAGCTGAGTTGGTAATCGTGAAACAGGTCATCCGCTCTGTGCTCCGTTTGCTGTGGCCTCGACAGCTGGCAGGTATTCGACATTCTTTCCGCACATCATGAAACGGCTTGTTGTTGTCTCCATCCACCTGCTGGCGTTGACGCTCTTTTCATCGGTTTCTTTCTCGCTCCACGCTCAGGATCGCCTCAAGGGAATGCCCGGCGCCGAACGCTACGAGCGCGTGACGCGTCAGATGACGAACTTGTATCAGTCAGGCGCGTTGACGGGCACGTGGAGGGACGGCGGACGCGCGTTCGAATACAGGCGGGACGGTGCGGTGTATCGCTACGACGTCGCGAGCGGACTGACGAGCGTTTGGCCGAAGGGGATGACCAATTCGCCAGCGCCGACAAACGCGCCACCGCGGCGTTCGCGCGGCGGCACTGGAAGCACGGGCGAATCGATCGAGCGTGGGCGGCAGTACACCTTCAGCTTTTCGCCGGATGGTCAGTGGCGGGCGTTTTATCGCGACCGCAATCTCTGGCTCGGGTCCACCAACGGCCAGGGCACGAACGCCATCACCACCGAAGGCAACGAGAAGGCGCGATTGAAATTCGGCACGGCGAGCTGGGTCTACGGTGAGGAGCTGTATCAGAACACGGCGATGTGGTGGTCGAGCAACAGCCAGAAGATCGCGTTCTACGCGTTTGATGAACGGAATGTGCGCGATTTCCCGCTGACGCTCGACATGACGAAGATTCACAGCACGCTGGATCTCGAGCCGTATGTGAAGGCGGGTGACACGAACCCGATCGTGGATTTGCTCATCTACGATCTGAAGTCGAAGAAAACGGTTCGCGTGGATGTGCGCGACGGCAAGCCCTTCGATGATTCTGTGGTCGGACACTATGTCTACGACGTCTTCTGGGCGCAGGACGACAGCGTGCTGTTGTTCCACCGCGCCAATCGCCGGCAGAACATCACCGAACTGGTGGCTGCCGACCCTGAGTCGGGCAAGTGCCGCGTGGTGGTGCGCGAAGAGTGGCCGGCGAGTTGGGCGGAGAATTCTCCGTCGCGGCGTTTCCTGAAGGACGGCCAGCGCTTCATCTGGACCTCCGAGCGCACGGGTTGGAAGAATTTCTATCTCTACCATCTCGATGGACGGCTGCTGGCCACGCTCACGCAGCATCCGTTCGAAGTGGCGAACATCGTGCAGGTCGACGAGGAGCGCGGTCTCCTCTACTACATGGCGCGCAGCGGCGACAATCACATGAAGCTCCAGTTGCACCGCGTCGGGCTCGATGGACGCGGTGACGTGCGGCTCACGGATCCTGCGTTCCATCACGCGGTCAATGTGGCGCCCGACGGAAAGCACTTCGTCGACGTGATTCAAACCCACGACACCGCGCCCGCCACGCGCCTGGTGAGTGCGGAGGGGAAGGTGGTCAAGGAACTCGCGACGAGCGACCTGACTCGTTTCGACAAACTTGGGCTCAAGCGAGTCGAGTTGCTGAAGTTCAAGGCAGCCGACGGCGCGACGGATCTCTACGGCATGCTGCACTTTCCTTCGAACTTCAATCCGAACCGCAAGTATCCGCTGCTCGTCAGCGTTTACGCCGGTCCGGCGACCGATGGAGCGCGCGAAGCGTTCGCCACACCAGACAGACTCACTGAGTACGGCTTCCTCGTCGCGAGCTTCGATTCGCGCAGCGCGAGCGGACGCGGGAAGAAGTTCCTCGATTCGATCTACATGAAACTCGGCACGTTTGAGATCGACGACCAAGCCGCCGGCGTGCGTTCTCTCTGGGAACGGCGTTACGTGAATCGCAAGCGCGTTGGCATCTTCGGCACTTCGTACGGCGGCACGGCTTCAGCGTTGTGTCTGTTGCGTTATCCGGAGGTGTTTCACGCGGCGGCGAGTTCGTCGTCGGTGGGAGACTTCCGTCACTACGACAGCATCTACACGGAGCGCTACATGTGGCTGCCGCAGCAGAACAAGGCGGGCTACGACGCGGTGGCGTTGACCAAGCACGCCGAGAAATTGCGCGGGCGGTTGATGATCTTCTACGGCACGGCGGACAACAACGTGCATCCGAACAACAGCCTCGAGTTCATCAAGGCGCTGCAACGCGCCCGAAAGAGTTTCGAGGTGCAGGTAGGGCCGGACGAGGGGCACGCCGGCGTGAATCGCGAACGGATGATGGAGTTCTTTATTGAGAATCTGGTGATGAAATGAAAACGAGCGTGTGTGTGACTCGGGGCTGGCTGCTGCTGGCGGTTTGGAGTTTGGCGATTGGCGCTTTGAGCCTCGCGCCGCGAGCGGTGAGTGCCGTTCTCGACAAAGACAAAGCCCTCGCCGCGCACTCGTGGTGGGATAATCGCGATTTCGACTGGTTCAAGGCCAACATTCCGTTCTTCGAATGCCCGGACGCAGAGATTGTCACCACCTACTACTATCGCTGGGAACTCATCACCAAACATCTCACTTACGGCTCGCCGAACAGCGGCTACAGTTTCACGGAGTTCATCGATCGTCCGTTCTGGAGCGGCGCATACGGCGCAATCAGTTGTCCGGTCGGGCATCAACTCTACGAGGTGCGCTGGTTGCGTGACGCGACGATGGGGCGCGACTACTCGCGCTACTGGTTTCGCACGCCGGGCGCGCAGCCGCGCAACTACGGCTGCTGGCTGACGGACGGCATCTGGTCCGTGCACCAGGTGCATCCCGATGACGCGTTCGTGGAGGATCTGTTGCCGGACTTGATCAAGAACTTCGAAGGCTGGGAGAAGCGGCAGTTCGTGAAGGAGGTCGGTCTCTTCTGGCAGAACGGCCACGACGACGGTATGGAGTTCAACATCAACAGCCGGCAGACGAAGGACATTCTCCGCGGCGCGAACGGCTATCGTCCGGGCTTCAATGCCTACATGTGGGCGGACGCGCTGGCCATCGCGAAGGTGGCGCGACTGGCTGGGGAAACCGAGACTGCGAAGACATACGAAGCCAAGGCGGCGTCGATCAAAGAAAAGCTTCAGGCGCTGCTCTGGGATCCGAAGCGCGAATTTTATTTCCCGATGTCGATGCGCGATGAAACCGACAAGGACGGCAACGTGATGAAGAAACACACGCTGACCTACCAATCGGGCAAGTTCGCCGGCAGCCCGCATGGACGCGAGCTTCACGCCTACATTCCGTGGCAGTTCAATCTTCCTGATCCGGGGCGCGAGGTGGCGTGGAAGTTCTTGATGGACCCTGATTACTTCTACGCGCCGTTTGGTCCCACTACGGTGGAGCGGCGCGATCCTCAGTTCCTGCTCCAGAAATCCTGTTGTTGGTGGAGCGGCCAGTCCTGGCCCTACGCCACGGCGCAGACGCTCAAGGCCCTCGCGAACGTACTGCACAATTATCAGCAGAGTTACGTCTCGCGAGCGGACTACGCCAAGCTTCTGCGAATCTTCGCCGTCTCGCATCGCAAGGATGGCCGTCCCTATCTCGCCGAGGCGTTGCATCCGGACACAGGATCTTTCGAGGGACACGACGGCTACAATCATAGCGAGCATTACCTGCACAGCAGTTTCAACGACTTGATCATTACCGGACTGGTTGGTCTGAAGACTCGCGATGATGACGTGCTGGAGATCGATCCGCTCGCGCCGAAGGAGTGGAGTTACTTCGCGCTCGATGACGTGCCGTATCGCGGTCATCGCCTGAGCATCATTTGGGATAAGGACGATTCCCGCTACGGGAAGGGCGCAGGGCTGCGCGTGTTGGCGGACGGACGCGAGTTGGCCTCTTTGAATCAACTCGGCAAGATCGCGGCGAAGCTTCCGTCGGCGAGCGACGCAGTTGCCGCCGGGGCGAATCGGAGTTCGGCGCTTCACCGCATGAACTTCGCGGTAAACAACGATGGTGATTATTATCCGCGCGTCATTGCGACGTTCACGGCACCGAAGTCGTCGCTCGATAAGGTCAACGACGGCAATTACTGGTACACCATCCATCCGCCGAATCGCTGGACTGCCGTTGGTTCCAGCAATGCGAGCGATTCCATCGAGATCGATTTCGGAACGGCGCGTCGCATTGACACGGTGAAGCTCTACATCCTCGACGATTCCGATTCTGTGACTAATCCGCGGAACGAAGCCACGAAGGTTGTAGCGCCGGCCGGTTTCACGCTCGAGTTCCACGATGGTTCGAGTTGGCAGACGATTTCTGATCAGAATCGCGTGCTGCAAACGCCCGCGGGCCATCGGCCAAATACCATCCAATTCGCCGCGCGCGAGATTCGGAAGCTGCGCGCCACCTTCACTCATGCAAATGGCGGCTTCACGGGGTTATCCGAGTTCGAAGCGTGGGGAGATGGAACGCGGCCGTATGTTGCGCCGCCCGCGAAGCCCGGGAATCTTGCTTACAACCCGACCGGCCAGGGATTCCCGAAAGTGAGCGCGTCGCATTCGGACGTTTATGGTGGCGTGCCGAAGAGCGCTATTGACGGTCGCATCATTTACAAAACCACGCCGGTGAATCGCTGGACGAGCTACGGCTCAACGAACTCCAACGACTGGCTGGAAGTCGAGTTCGCGGAGCCGAAGGAAGTGAGTCGCGCGGAGCTTTACATCTTCGACGACCGCGGTGGCGTGCAGGCTCCCGCGGACTACACGGTACAGTATTTTGCCGACGGCCAGTGGCGTGACGCGGCGAATCAAGTGAAGTCCCCGGCGCTGCCAACCGGCGGCGCGATGAACACGGTTACGTTTGGCAAAGTTTCCGCGTCCAAAGTCCGAGTGCTCTTCACGCACAAGGGCAAGGCGCGGAGCGGCGTGACGGAACTGGAACTTTGGAAGGAGTAAAGGTACCGCCATGAACCGTCGCGAATTCATCAAGCTCAGTTCCGTCGCTGCCGTTCCGCTGCTGTTCGATGGCTGCGCGGCCGTTCGCGAAAGTCGCGCATTCGCCGTGGAGGAAGCGACGATTCCGCAACTTCAGGAAGCGATGACGAGCGGGCGCCTGAAGACGGTGGCTCTGACCAAGGCTTACCTTGAACGCATCGCGCAGATCGACGGGGCCGGGCCGAAGTTGAACTCCGTCATTGAACTGAATCCAGACGCGCTCGACATCGCGCGACAGCTCGATGCGGAACGAGAAGCGAAGGGGCCGCGTGGTCCGTTGCACGGCATCCCGGTGTTGTTGAAGGACAACATCGACACGCGCGATCGCATGATGACGACCGCTGGATCGCTGGCCTTGGTCGGTTCCATCGCGCCGCAGGACGCAACTGTGGCGCGCAAGCTCCGCGAGGCGGGTGCGGTCATTCTCGGCAAAACGAATCTGAGTGAGTGGGCGAACTTTCGTGGTGATCGCTCGACCAGCGGCTGGAGCGGTCGCGGCGGACAGACGCGGAATCCCTATGTGCTGGATCGCAATCCGTCTGGCTCTAGCTCCGGTTCGGCGGTGGCGGTTTCGGCGAATCTTTGCGCGTTCGCCATCGGCACGGAGACGGATGGCTCCATTGTTTCTCCGGCGTCGCACTGCGGCATCGTCGGGCTCAAGCCAACGCTGGGGCTCATCAGTCGTGCGGGAATCATTCCCATCGCGCACAGTCAGGATACGGCGGGTCCGATGACGCGGACCGTGACGGATGCGGCGGTCGTGCTGGGGTTGCTGGCAGGCGCGGACGTACGGGATTCGGCCACGGCGCGTTCGAAGCCGGAGGATTACACGCGTTACCTCGACGTGAACGGTTTGAATGGCGCGAGGATTGGTGTCGCGAGAAAATTCTTCGGACGCAGCGCGAAAGCGACGGCGGTTCTCAATCAAGCGATCGATTTGATGAAGTCCGCGGGCGCGGAGATCATCGATCCCGCGGAGTTGCCAACGCACGGGCAGTTCGGCGCCGCCGAGATGCAGGTGCTGCTCTATGAGTTCAAGGACGGGCTGAATCGTTATCTGGCATCGCTTGGTCCGAGGGCTCCCGTGCGGAACATCGACGACGTCATCGCGTTCAATGAACGTAATCGCGAGCGGGAGCTGACGACGTTTGGTCAGGAAACGATGATTCGCTCGCGCGACAAAGGTCCGCTCACTGAGCCGGAGTATTTGGAGGCGCTGGAGAAATCGAAGCGTCTTGCGGGCAAAGAAGGCATCGACGCGGTGATGAACGAGCATCGCCTCGACGCGATCGTGGCGCCGACGTCGGGTCCGGCCGGCACGATTGATTATCTCTACGGCGATCGCGGTGAAGGCGGGAGTTCGAGTCCGGCGGCGGTCGCGGGCTATCCCAGCATTACGGTGCCGGCAGGCCAGCACGCGGGATTGCCGATCGGGATTTCGTTCTTTGGCCGGGCGTGGAGCGAAGGAACGCTGTTCAAAGTGGCGTACGCTTTTGAACAGCGGTCAAAGACGCGGCTGGTGCCGAAGTTTTACCCGACCTTGGGAGTGTAGCTCCGGATGTGGATCTCCTTCGCCTGGGTCGAACGCAGTTTCGCCAGGTGAGTTCGCACCAACGACCCGAGAGTGCGGGCGGAGGGCAGGTTTCGTCCGGCGATGAGAATGCGGTTCTCAAACCGGTCGAGGTGAACTACCAGCGCGATCCGGAACTCAGCGGTGATCTTTTGCAGGTGCGAATCCCAGGAACCTTGCGGAGGCTTCAGCAGGTTGAAGACAGCGATCCCATCCGGCTGCAAACGCGAGCGAATCAGTTTTGGCAAGGTGCCCCACGAGATGGAGGGTTTGAAGACGTCGCCGTTCTCGGGGATGGATAAATCGTCCATCAACAAATCAAAGGTGCGCGGTTGCTGCCTCAGCCACTCCGCGGCGTCCGAATGGCTCCAGTCCACTGGGCCCGCCCAGCTGCTGCAATGTTTGTGAAAGAGATCGAAGCCGGAGCGATCGAGATCGACGGAGTGAATGGTGGAGCTGCATCCCAAGGCTCGAAGCGGCGCCATCATGCCGCCACCGGCGAAGCCCATTACTCCGACACGACCGGTCGGTTTGAGGATGACAATCAGTGAGGCCAGCACATCAAAAACACTGTGGGTCGGGCCGGGTGACGTTCGCATCTCACTGATCACGACGCCGTGCTGAGAGAGGCGAAGGGCCGTTTTAGTGGAGGAAATCTTCATTTGAATGAGTGTGCGTGGCCGAAGCTTTCCATCCTGGATGCTGGCGTGGCGAGCGAAACTGTGGCGGACCAGACTGCGAGACATGGGAGGTGGAATTTTTGGCGCCCGTCCTAAGAGGTGAGCTCGATCGAGGGGCAATCCGGTCCGCATCGTGGAGAATCGGAACGTCGGGAAGCGGAAGGGAACCTCAGGAGCCAGATTGCGCAATGCCTTATTGGGAGGCGCGCTGGCGGGCCATGAGGATGTGGGCCTGGATGTCGTTGAACTCTTCGTCGGAGATCAGACGGTGACGTTGCAGCTGTTTCAATTCTTCGAGGCGCGCGTCGATGGAGCGGTAGGCGTCGTTCTTTACGCCGTTCAGGACGTTCCAGAAGAAATACGCGGCAGCGATCAGGGCGATGCTGCTGACGATGGTGAGCGTGTGATCGCGAGTATCCTTGAAGGTGACCACACCAACCGCAACCATTGCTCCAAGGCCAAGCAGGATGACGGCAAAAGTGAACAGGGTGAAGGGCCGGATGCGCGCGCCGTGGGCGATTTCATCGAGGACCGCGCTGCGCATCTCGCGATAATCCGATTCGGTGAACATCTTTCCCCGTTCGGATTCGAGGTGCTGGAGGACGGTGACCGCGGAGTCCTCGTCCAAGGAGACGAGTGTCTCTCTGGTTTCCGATGGTCCGCTCGTAGTCATGATTACCATTCCGGCGGCGCGAGGGCTGAAGCGTAAGAATCAGCCGTAGCGGCCTTCGATGTATTCCGCGGTTTTTTGATTCTTGGGCGTGACAAACATCTCGGTGGTCAGCGTGTGCTCGATGAGTTCGCCCATGAGCATGAAGATGCATTCGTCGCTGGCGCGGCGGGCTTGCGCCATGTTGTGCGTGACGATGACGATGGTGTAACGGCCCTTGAGCGCGAACATCAGTTCCTCAATGGCGCGCGTGCCGCCGACATCGAGCGCGCTGCACGGTTCGTCCATCAGGATGATCTCGGGCTTCAAGGGCAGCAGGCGGGCAATGCAGAGCTTCTGCTGCTGTTCGAGTTGGAGGCCGGTGGCCTTCATCTGCAGACGATCCTTGAGATCCTTCCAAAGGCCGACTTCGGTCAGGGCTTTCTCCACCGCGTCGTCGTAGTCGGATTTGCTCAGACCTTTGTCGTCGTGGATGCGCATGCCGAAGACAACATTCTCGTAAACGGAGATGGGCAGGGGATTGGGCCGCTGAAAGACCATGCCGACGCTCTTGCGCAGTTCGATGAGCGAGACGTCTGCGTCGTAGATGTTTTTCCCGAGCAGTTTGATCTCGCCCTTCGTGGTGACGTAGCCGTAGCGCTCGTTCACGCGGTTGAAGCAGCGCAGCAGGGTGGTCTTGCCGCAACCGCTTGGGCCGATCAGGGAGGTGATGATGCCGCGCTGGATGTTGACGTTGATGTTGTACAACGCCTGAAACTTGGCGTACCACAGGCAGAGGTCGCGGGTGGTGATGCCGTAGCTCGTGCCGGCGGCCAGCGGTGAGGGAGATGAGGCTAGTTGTGTCATCCGAAAATTCCGTTCACGTATTCGTAGGTGCGCTTGTCCTTCGTGTTGTCTGAGAACATCACTTCGTTGCGGTCGAGCTCGATGATGTCGCCGTTCCAGAGGAACATGGTTCGTGCGGCGAGGCGGCGGGCTTGCTGCACGAGGTTGGTGACGAGAATGATCGTCATCTCCTTCTTGAGTTCCTTTAGGACGTCCTCGATGCGCATTGTGGTGACGGGGTCGATGGCGATGGAGAATTCGTCGAGGCAGAGAATCTCGGGTTGATGCGAGAGCGCGCGGGCGATGGTGAGGCGTTGCTGCTGTCCGCCGGAAAGCTTGGTGCCGAGCGAATCGAGTCGGTCCTTTACTTCATCCCAGAGCGCGGACTGGCGGAGACATTTCTCAACGTGCGCGTCGAGGAAGCCTTTGTCGTTGATGCCGGAGGAGCGAGGGGCGAAGGCGACGTTGTCGTAAATAGTGAGCGGCAAACCGACGGGCAGCGGCGCGACCATGCCGATCTTGCGGCGCAGGCCGTAAACATCGCGGGTCTTCTGCACGTCTTCGCCGTCCACCTTGATCGTGCCGGTGATGCGGGAGCCGGGCGTGAATTCCAGCGTGCGGTTGATGGCGCGGAGCAGGGTGGTCTTGCCGGATTGCGCGGGGCCGATGATGGCAAAGATTTCGTTCTGCTCGATGTCGAAGCTGATGCCGTGGTGAACCTCCTTGTTGCCGTAGAAGGTCCGCAGGTTCTCGACTTGAATCTTTTTAGTCATGAGGTCAGGTCGCAGAGATGGTTACCACTTCTTCCGGGAGCGGAGATACACGCGGAAGGCGATGGCCGCGGCGTTCACGATGAGCACCACGCCGATGAGCACCGTGGCGATGGCGAAGGGCGTGGCCTTGGGAACGTTGTTGGCCTGCGTCGCGATGTAATAGAGATGCATCGAGAGCGCCATGCACTGGTCCTTGATTGGGTGATAGAGGAACAGCCCTGTGCTATCGAGCAATTTGTAGGTGGCGACACCGGTGAGCATCACGGGGGCGGTTTCGCCTGCGGTGCGGCTGACTTGGAGAATGACGCCGGTGAGAATGCCGCTGATGGAGTTTGGCAGAACAATCTTCCAGATGACCTGCCAGCGCGTGGCACCGACGTTCCAGCACGCTTCGCGGAACTGGCGCGGAACCGCGGAGAGCGCTTCTTTCGTGGAGGCAATGATGACGGGCAGCGTCATGACCGCGAGCGTGAGCGCGGCGGCAATGATCGATTTCTTGCCGTCGTTGAAGTTCGCGAAGTAAACGAACGCGCCGACGCCGAAGAGGCCGTGCACGATGGAGGGAACGCCGGCGAGGTTCACGACGGCAAGGTTCACGATGCGCGTGAACCAGTTTTCCGTGGCGTATTCGTTGAGGTAAACGGCCGCCAGTACGCCGATGGGCGCGGAGAACGCGAGTGAGAAGAAGACGATGTAGAACGTGCCGACGATGGCCGCCCAGATGCCGCCCTTGGCGCCGCCGCTGCGCGGGTTCTCGGTGAGGAATTCCCACGAGATGGCCGGCGCGCCTTGCACGACGATGTAGCCGACGATGAGGAACAGCGGGATGACCATGGCCGCGGCCATGAATCCAAAGAAGCACTTCGCGATGACTTCGTTGCGCTTCTTTTTGCGGATGAATGGGGTCTCGGTGAACATGCGACGTTACTTTCTCTTGATGCCCTTGACGATGAAGTCGGCGGCGAGGTTCACCACGGCGGTGATGGAGAACAGCACGACGCCGATGAGGAACAGCACCTGGTAGTGTGGCGAGCCGTGCGAAGTTTCGCCCAGTTCGGCCGCGATGGTCGCGGTGAGCGTGCGGACGGGATCGAAGATGGAATCGGGGATGTTTACGGCGTGGCCGGTGGCCATCAGCACGGCCATCGTCTCGCCGATCGCGCGGCCGACGCCGAGTAGCACCGCGGCGAGCAGGCCGTTCTTCGCGGCGGGAATCAGGACGCGATAGATGAGCTGCCATTTGGTAGCGCCGAGGGCGATGCCGGCTTCGCGGTAGCTGTCGGGGACGGCCTTGAGGGCGTCCTCACCGATGCTGACCATGATGGGCACGCTCATGAGGGCGAGGAGCAGCGCTGCGTTGAGCAGGTTCACGCCGACGGGGACGTGGAAGACACTGATGATGACTGGGCTCATCACACTGAGGCCGATGAAGCCCCACACAACGCTGGGAATCGCCGCGAGCAGTTCGATGGTGATCTTGAGCGTTTCCTTCGTTTTGCCGGTGCAGAATTCCGAGACGAACACCGCTGCGCCCAGGCCGAAGGGCACGGCGATCAACATGGCGAGCGCAGTGACGCTGACGGTGCCAACGACGAGCGCGCCGATGCCGTACTTGGGCTGGACGGAGGAGGTGGGAATCCATTCTTTGCTGAAGAAGAACTCCGTGAAATTGAGTTTCGCGAGAAAGGGAGCGCCTTCCTTGAAGACGAAGAAGAAGATCCCGAAGACGAAGATGATGGCGCTGATTCCGCAGATGTAAACGAGCCCCTCGATGACGCGCTCGACCATGATGGCGAGCTGACTGCGCGAGGCGCGGGGCACGGCCGGCTTCATAGGCGCGGGGGACACTGCGGGTGCGGATGTCGTAGGCATCGTCTTCGGAGGTTTGAGTTGAGGACCGCCGCCGGGTTTGGTGAGCCCGGCGGCGGCGCGGGGAATGGTTTACTTCTTGGGCAGCGGGACGTAGCCGGTGGTCTCGACGATCTTTTGGCCGGCGTCGGACATGGCCCAATCAATGTAGGCTTTCACGTGCGGTGCGGGTTCGCCTGCGGTGTAGAAATACATCGGGCGGGCGATCGGATAGCTCTTGTCGTGGGTGGAGGCGATGCTGGGCTCGACGTACGGGTCACCCTTCTTCTTCGCCACCTTGAGTTTCTTGACGGAGGGCGTGGCGTAGCCCATGCCCGAGTAACCGATCGCGTTGGGCGTCTTGCCGACGAGTTCGACGACGTCCTTCGAGCCGTTCATGTCGAGGGAGCCGAGTTTGAATTCGTTCTTCTTACCAACGACGGCTTCTTTGAAGTACTCGTAAGTGCCGGAGTTATTCTGACGGCTGACGCGGATGAGTTCGTCGCCCTTGCCTCCGGGGATGGAGGTCACACCCAGCTCGCTCCACTTGGTGATCTTGCCGTCGGCGCGGTAGATCTCCGCGAGTTGCTCGACGGTAATTTCGTTGATCGGATTATCCTTGTGGACGTAGACGGCGAGCGCGTCGAAGCCGACGATGAATTCCTTGCTGTCGAGCTGGCGTTTTTCTTTCAGCTCGGCCTTTTCCTTGTCTTCGATGTGGCGGCTGGAGTTGGCGAGCTCAGCGGTGCCGTTGATGAGGCCCTTGATGCCGACGCCGGAACCACCGCCGTTGACTTCAATCACAGTGCTCTTGTCCACTTCGCCGTAGGCTTCGGCCCACGCGGCGGCGAGGTTCACCATGGTGTCGGAACCGATGTTCGCGACCGTTTTCTTGGGGCCGGACGGAGCGGAACCGCCGCCTGAGGAGTCAGATTTACCGCAGCCGCTCAGGAAAAGTCCTGCGGCAAGCGTTGCGACAGCACCCGCGCGGATGCTCCAGTTGATTTGCTTGTTCATGGTCATGTTGGTTTCGTTTTTTGTTTCAGTTAATCAATCTTGTCGCCCAGGACGGCTTCCACGAGGTCTTGAATGTGGGAATGGAGAAATTGGTATGTGGATTCATAGGCCGCCTTGATCTCCGTCGGCGAGCCGGTGGCTTTGGATGGGTCTTCCACGCTCCAATCGAGGCAGACGACCTTGGTGGGCGCTTTCGGGAATGCTTTCTTTGATTCGGGAGCGAGAGCCACGATCACTTGGTAGTGGTCGAGGTTCGGAATTTGTTCGATGGACTTGCTGGTCTGTTTGGAGATATCGAGGCCCTTTTCCTTCAAGAAGGACAAGGTCTTCGGGTCGATGCTGGTGGGCTCCAGTCCGGCGCTGGCGAAGATGAACTGCGGCTGGTTCAGCGAGTTGGCGATCGCTTCGGCCATCTGGCTGCGGCAGGAGTTCCGCTGGTCGACGAAGATGAGGCGGGACGCTTCCGTGCCTTTGTGCCGGTTGTATTCGCCGGTGCACATGTAGAGGACTTCGGTGCAGATGTTCTTGGCCTGGTCGGAAACGCGCTCGAGGTGCCGGGCAATCATCATCAGCGCATTAAGCGCTTCGAACGGGATCTTGTTTTCGCGGTTCAACTTCATCAGGTCCGCGTTCAACCGGCTTTTCAGCACGTCGACGAGTTCCTCTTTTTCGGCCGCGGCGCGAGCCAGAGTGGCGTCCTGATTCACGAAGGCTTTCACCGCGTCGTGGAGCATTGGGATGGAGATGTTCGCGATTTCGGTATAGCGATCTGCCGGAATCTCCACGTTCATCGAGGTGAGTTTGAGAATCTGGCGGGCGATGCTCTCGGCGTAGTCGCCAACGCGCTCCAGTTCCAGATTGATGCGGATCGTCGCGTAGGCCATCCGCAGCGGACCGGCGACGGGTTGCTGACGCACGATGAACTCGAGACAGAGCCGGTCGACTTCCTTTTCGAGTTCGTCGATGCGCTGATCGCGGAGAATGACGGAGAACGCCAGCACGCGATTCTTTTCCGTGAGGGCTTTGACGCAATCCCTCAAGGCGTGTTCGCCGAGGGACGCCATTTCGCTGACCTTGGTTCGGATGCGGTCGATGTCTCGTTGCAGCGATTGTTCAAAGTGAGTGGCCATAGGTTGTATGAGTAAAGAGTGGAGGACAGGTGTGACGGGAAAATGGCGGAAATGTTACGATTGAGAAACGAAGAAATTGATTTGTAATCGGCAGGCTGGAAGGAATCGATTGGGTAAGTGGAGTTCGAAATGCCAATAAAAAATCATTTTGTCACCTTGTTGTGACATTTATGTGACGAACTCGTAACTACTGTCTTTTAAGAGTGATCGTTACGATGCGTGGAAATCACATGGCCACTGCGCACGTATCGGCAACAGCAATGAATTCGTTCCAGTCCGCGGGAGCGGGCCGGATTCGTGTTGAGCTTGAAGACTACGCGGCGAGTGGCGAAACCACCTCCTGACTCACATGACCCTGACCATCATTATCACGGTTATCATCGTAGCACTCATCTTCGAATACATTAATGGATTCCACGACACGGCTAATTCGATCGCCACTGTCGTGGGGACGAAGGTGCTGACCCCGCGGCAGGCCATCATTCTCGCTGCGTTGACCAATCTGGTCGGCGCGCTGGCTGGAGATGCGGTCGCGAAGACGGTCACCAGCGGGATTGTCGACATGAAGTTTATCGCGGCGGGAGTTGCCCAGCACATGCTGGTTTGCGCGCTGCTGGGTGGAATCATCTGGAACTTGATCACCTGGTGGTTCGGTCTTCCGAGCAGCTCCAGCCACGCGATGATCGGTGGTTTGTGCGGTGCGGGCATTGCGATCGCGAATGACAATTGGAGCGTCCTGAAGTGGATCGAATTGAAGTCGAAGAAGGAACTGGTGGCGGCTCCGGCGGATGTGCTGAGTCAGTTGGGTGATCGGGTTCTCGAAGTAGGAACGAATGCCGTCACGTTAGGAACGAACCAGATGGTCTTTGTGCTCAAGGGCGGGCAGACCCTGATGGAGACGACAGTGGTCGATAAAGGCGGCATTTTCTACAAGGTGGTCATTCCGATGTTCAGTTCGCCGATTGCGGGATTCACGTTTGGATTGCTCATCATGGGCGCCCTGTATGCGTTGTGCCGCTCGTGGCGTCCGACCTCGGTCAATCGTATCTTCGGCAAGCTTCAACTGGTGAGCGCTGGTTACATGGGGTTCAGCCATGGAATGAACGACGCGCAAAAGACGATGGGCATCATCACGCTGGGATTGGTTGCAGCGACAACGGGTGGCGCGTTTGCCGACGCTCCGGAGTGGATGAGTTTCCTGAAGACTGAGGACAGCAAGCCCATGACATGGGTCAAAGTGATCTGCGCCATCACGATGGCGGCAGGGACTGCGGCGGGCGGATGGCGCATCATCAAGACGCTCGGACACAAGATGGTGAAGCTTCAGCCGGTGCATGGTTTCGCGGCGGAAACCACGGCAGCCTCCGTGCTGTTTGTGGCGGGGCATTTGGGAATGCCTGTTTCAACGACGCACGCCATCAGCACATCCATCATGGGTGTCGGCTGTGCCAAGCGCTTTAGCGCGCTGAAGCTGACGGTGGTGGAGCGGGTTGTCTGGGCTTGGATTCTGACCCTTCCGGCTGCGGGCGGACTGGCCTACGGGCTGGTAAAACTGGGCCGGGCGATGGGCGCGATTCCCGGCTAAAAAACCATCGAGCAACTCCTTTCGTTCCCGGTTTGTTCAACCGGGAACTTCTGAAAAGAGACAAAAGTAAAAACAACGTGACAATACAGTAACGACCGTGTGACATACCAACTCATATGATTTCCCTGCAGAAGTTCTTTGGAAAAGATGACAAATTTTTCGATCTCCTCGAGGCCAGCGCTTTGGAAGCCCGCCACAGCGTGGAGGCGTTGACGAAGATTCTCTCCCAGCCCCATCAGGTTCCTCGCCTGGAGGATTTTCATGCGTCGAAGGAAGCGGACAAGAAGATTACCGAGCAGATTAACGAAGCTATCGTGACGACGTTTGTCTCGCAGTTGGAGAAGGATGACATCGAAGTCTTGAGCGCGGCTCTCTACAAGATCCCGAAGACCGTCGAGAAGATCGCCGAGCGCTTCATCATCAGCGCGCCCATGGTCAAGGACGTCGTTTTCACCAAGCACATTTCGCTGCTCAACGCGGCGACCCAGCGCGTGGTCGAGTTGGTGGGATTGCTCCGCAATATCGGCCAGGGCCAGCTGGACTCCGCCAAGGCCATCAACGGCAAACTGCAGCAGATCGAAGCAGAGGCGGATACGGTGATTCTCGAAATCTTCAAGGACCTCTACAGCGGCAAGCATGACGCTGTGAAAGTAATGGCGATGAAGGATCTGTATGAACTGCTCGAGAAAGTCATCGACCGTTGCCGGGATGCCGGAATCGTTGTCACCCACATTGTGCTGAAGAACTCCTGAACCTGGATTCTTCAGTGGCCGACGGGGGGCTATGCAGCTCCCAGTCCGGTGCGCGAATCTAATCTCCTCAAAACGTAACTTAGAATGATCTCATTCCAACGTCTCCTGGGTCGCGAAGACGAATTCTGCGCGTTGCTGGAAGCCAGCGCCATGGAAGCCTGCCATGCCGTGGCCATTCTCAAGGATGTGCTCAAGCGTCACGAGTTGTCGCCCACCTTGCACGAATTCGCGGATGCGCGGAGCAAGGACAAGAAAATCACAGAGGAAATCAGCGAGCGTCTGATCACGACGTTTGTCACGCCGATGGAGCGTGAGGACATCGAGGATCTGGCGGCGGCGCTGTATAAGATTCCGAAGACCATCGAGAAGTTTGCCGAGCGTTACAGCATCGTTGCCGACAAGGTGAAGGATGTGGATTTTTCCCGGCAGCTAGTGCTGATGGAGAAGGCGGCGAGCCTGGTCCTGCAGATGGTTCAGGCGCTGCGCGCCGGCCGCGATCTCAGCGGCATCAAGGCGCTGCAGTACCAGCTCCAGATCGCCGAGTCGGAAGCGGATGATGTTCTGCTCGACATGGAGCGGGAGTTCTACCAACCAGGTTTTCCAGCGTTGAAGGCGGTCATCTTGAAAGACTTGTTCTCTCTCAATGAGAAGGTGGTGGATCGCTGCCGGGATGCCGGCAACGTCATTTCGAGGGTCCTTCTCAAAAACTCCTGATCGAATATGGAACTGTTCACCATCTGCATTGTCATCTTCCTCGGGCTGCTGTTCACCTACACGAACGGCTTCCATGACACGGCGAATGCCATCGCCACGGTGGTGGGCACCAAGGTGCTGACGCCGCGCCAGGCCATCGTTCTCGCAGCCATTACGAATCTTCTGGGCGCGTTTTTCGGTCTCGCGGTGGCCAAGACCATCTCCAGCGGCATCGTTGACTCGGCCTTCATTACGCAGCCGGTATTAATCTGCGTGTTGTTGTCCGCGATCTTCTGGAACCTCCTCACCTGGTGGTACGGCATTCCGAGCAGCTCGACCCACGCGTTGGTCGGGAGTCTGATTGGTGCCGCCCTGGCGGCCGCGGTTTGCTTGAACGCGGCCAAGCCGATGGCGGATGCGGACGGCAAGCCGGTGAGCGTGTGGACTTCGATCAAGTGGATGGAAGTCAAAACCAAGAAGGAGAAGAAGCTCGCGATCGAGGAACCCAAGCCTGAAATCATTGCGGCGTTGGGCGACAAGCGTCAGGTCAATGGGACGCACACGATTGAGATCGACGGAAAGAAGGTTCAGGTCGTCGCGTTCTCTGGGCGCGTTCGCGAGGTGCTCGAAAAGGAGAAGACCGAAAAGGCCGGCGTTTACTACAAGGTCGTGATCCCGATGATTACGTCGCCACTGACAGGATTCTTTGCAGGCCTGATCGTCATGGCCGGGCTGTACGCCTTTCTCCGCAGCTGGCGGCCGGTGACGGTGAACCGGCTGTTCGGCAAACTGCAGCTTGCGAGCTCGGCCTACATGGGCTTCAGCCACGGAATGAACGACGCGACCAAGTGCATGGGCATCATCACCCTCGCGCTCGTGGCCGGTACGAAGGCGGGCCTGTTCGTGAACGTTCCCGACTGGATGAGCTTCATGCGCACAGGGGAAGGTTCTGACCCACTCTCCTTGAACATCGGCGACCATTTCATTGGGATGCTTCCGAACTGGCTTCAATTCGGCTACATGCCGTCGCCCGTGGATGTGAAAAGCCAGGGCGTTCCGGCCTGGGTGGTGATCGTTTGCGCCCTGACGATGGGCGCTGGCACGGCTGCCGGCGGTTGGAAGATCATCAAGACCATGGGTCACAAGATGGTGAAACTCCAGCCGGTGCATGGCTTCGCAGCGGAAACAACGGCAGCAACTGTTCTCGCCGTCACTGGTTCCATGGGTATGCCGGTTTCAACGACTCACGCCATCACCACCAGCATCATGGGGGTCGGTTGCGCCAAGCGTTTCAGCGCGCTCAAACTTAAAGTCATCGAGCGCATTCTTTGGGCTTGGATTCTGACGCTGCCGGCCACCGCGGGCGTCGCGTACTTCCTGGTCTGGGTCATGAACAAGTTCGGCTGGATCACTTTTTGATCCATAGAATTTTGTCGCCCCGCAGTATCGTCGTCTGCTAGATGACTCCCATACATGGTGCCGCTGCAAAAACTCTTGGGTAAGGAAGACCGGTTCTTCGATCTCTTCGAAGCCAGCGCCGAGCAGGCCTGTCACAGCGTTCAAGCGCTGAAGAAATTCCTCCAACACGTCGGCCCTGATGCCTCGCTGGAAGATTTCATCGCCTCACGCCGCAAGGACAAGGCGATCACCGCGGAGATTAACGAAGCGCTCTGCACCAGCTACGTCACGGCCATGGAGCCGGAGGACATCGAGGCTCTTTCCAGCTGCATCTACAAGGTCCCCAAGACCTGCGAAAAGATCGCCGAGCGAATCCTCCTCGCGCCCCAGCATCTCAACGGAGTGGATCTGACCCCTCAAGTCGTCATGCTCGAGAAGGCCACCGACATCTTGCTTCAGATGGTGAAGGATCTGCGAAAGGGTTCGCCGCGCGCGCGCCTGGCTTCTCTGAACCAGCAGATGCAAACTGTGGAAGGCGAAGCGGACAAGACTACGAACCAGCTCCTGCGCGGACTCTACAACGCCACTGAGAATCCCGGGCGCGTGCTGTTCTTGAAGGATATTTACGAGCTTTTGGAGAAGGTGACCGATCGTTGCCGTGATGCCGGCAATGTCATCCTCCAAATCGTCCTCAAAGGATCCTGATCGGGGACAGCCGGTCGTTGGTTACTCGCCTTGCACGGAACGGTCCAGGTGCCGTCCCACATCAATTCGATCCGTCGCTGCTTCGCGCAACAGACGGGTCAGACCCGGCGGAATCGTCGCATCTCCCAGTTGATGGTGATTGCGCAAGGCGTGTTTGAACCCCTGGGCCAGCAGCCAGCGGAGCAAGCCGCGATGGTCGCGGCGGAAACGGGTGACCGCTCCCGGGCTTGGAGGCTGCCCGACAACGCGGCTCTTGATGAGCTCATCGCGATAGCACAACTCGCTGATGTCCTCTGATTCGCACGCGCCGATGGCGTACCCGTAGCTCATCAGCACGAGGAGAAAGCGTGGATGGAAATTGGGGTTGGCCGTCAGAAAGGCGACCAGCTCGGGATTGCTCCAGTCGAGGCTGTCCACATCCTGCTCCAGCTTTTGAATCAACGTTGCCTTGTCGATCCATTGCGAGACATCCCACGGCACCTTGAACTTCGATGCTCGCTCCGCAGTTTTCTTTGCTCCGCTCATGTGTTTGCGTCAGAGGCCGGCTGGCTCATTCCATTTCGTCCACGCTCACTGACGATCGTGACACGAGTGTATCGGCGGCGCGACAATTTGGCGACGATTGATTCCGTTCATTCTGGCGCGTGGTCAGGCTCACATGATCTTCAGCTTCGGCAGATCTTGCGAATCCACCAGCCCCACCGGTTCGTTCTTGGCGTTCACCACGATCAAGTCGTCGATGTTGCGCTCGTTGAAAATCTTCAGCGCCTCCACGGCCAGCGCGTCCTCCCGCAGGGCAATTGGCTTCGGCGTCATGACGCTGGCGAGCGTTCGATTGAGAATCTTTTCGTCCACCGCCATGTGCCGCCGGAGATCGCCATCCGTGAAAACTCCCGCGAGCTTCCCGCGCCGGTTCACCACGCTCACGCTGCCGGACTTCGCCTGCGTCATTACCAGAAGCGCCTCCTTGACCGTCAGTTCCTCGCTGGCCACGGCGTTGCGGGAATCCTTGCGCATGATGTCCCGGACCTGCAGCAGCAAGGAGCGTCCGATCGATCCCGCCGGATGATGCCGCGCGAAATCCTGTTCCTTGAACCCGCGCGCCTGCAACACCGTCATCGCCAGCGCATCGCCCATGACGAGCATCGCGGTCGTGCTCGACGTGGGCGCGAGATTGAACGGGCACGCCTCCTTCGGCACTTTGACGTTCAGCACCACATCGCTGCGCTTGGCCACGGTGGAACGCGGGTTGCCGGTCATGGCGATGATCTGCACGGAGAACCGTTTCATCGCCGGGAGCAGGTTGATCAATTCTTCCGATTCGCCCGAGTAACTCAACGCCAGCACCAGATCGCCGTCATTCAAAATGCCGAGGTCGCCGTGCAACGCGTCCACGCTGTTGAGCACGACGCTGGTGGAGCCGGTACTCGTTAGAGTGGCCGCGATCTTCTGTCCGACGTTGCCCGACTTGCCGATGCCGACGATGACGATCTTTCCGCGCCGTTGCAGCGTGGCGACGAGAAGCTCCACGGCGCGTTCGAAGGCGCCATCCAGCTGGCTTCGCACGGCCTTGATCGCCGCGAGCTCGATGTCGAACACCTTCCGGGCCCGGTTCAAATGACTCATGAGCGCGACCATAGCGAGCGGAGGAGGGGGCTTTCAATGCCGCAGTCTCAGGCGCGGTGGAAGCCCGGAAAACAACTTCAAGATTGAGTTCAACGCATCACTGCCTTACTTGTCTTCGGGCTTTGAGCCCGGGAATGAGCCAGAAAACCATCATTATCGTCCCGACCTACAACGAGCGCGACAATCTGCCGCCGCTCATCCAGCGCCTCATGGCCTTGCCGGTGGATGTGGACGTGCTGGTGGTGGACGACAATTCGCCCGACGGCACCGGCAAGCTCGCGGATGAACTCGCCGCGAAGAACCCGCGCATGCACGTCCTGCATCGCAAGGACAAGGACGGTCTCGGTCGCGCCTATTGCGCCGGCTTCGCGTGGGCGCTGAAGAGCGATTACGAATTCATCTTCGAGATGGACGGCGACTTCTCCCACAACCCCGATGACATTCCCGCCTTCCTCAAGGCCGCAGAGAGTGCGGACCTTGTGATCGGCTCCCGCTACCGCAACGGCATTCGCGTGATCAACTGGCCGCTGAAGCGCCTCATCCTCAGCATGGGCGCCGGCATGTATGTGCGTTGGATCACTGGCCTGCCGCTGAGCGATCCCACCGGCGGCTACAAATGCTTCCGTCGACGCGCCCTCCAGACCATCCACCTCGATGCCGTGCGGTCCAACGGCTACAGCTTCCAGGTCGAGCTCAGCCACAAGATCTGGATGCAAGGCATGCGCATCGCCGAAGTGCCGATCATTTTCACTGACCGATTCCAAGGCAGCTCCAAGATGTCGCGCAAGATTGTCTGGGAAGCGTTCTGGATGGTCTGGCGCCTCTGGTTCCAAGCCGGACTTCGTCGTCGGCCGAAGAAATAGATTGCCTCCTGACCGGAGCAGCAGGGCTTTGCCTCTACGGACACGGCCCGACGCTCCTCTTTCAATCCAAATTCTCTCAACTTCCGGCCACGCGCAGCTTACGCCGCAGCCGGCGCAGAGTTTGACGCCACGACGTGCACCGCAACTGCGCCGCCGTTGTGAGTTTCTCCAATTCCGCGTCCGGCTCCATTACCGTGAGCACGCGACGGAAATCCGTGTCCATACCCGTCTCGAAAATCTTCACATGATACCGCTCCGGCGTCGTTCAATCCAGATGAAGGCCAACCTGGTCGGTTGGAGCGGGTCTCACGGGGACGCAGATGATCATCAGATCCCCGCAGCGAAGTTTTTCCTGACTCGAAGATCTAGGGTTTTTTCAGCCCCTGACGTTCTTCGAGGAGGATATTGATCTTGTCCGCCAGGGGAATGAGTTTGTCGCCAGGACGCAGGACGATCGGACCGGTTCGTTGGCCGGTCAGTTGTTGCTCCAACTCTCGGATGATGCGTTCGATCGGTCCGACTAGGTTGTTGGTTCCTTTGAAGACCCAGTAAAGCAGGGCGGCACTTGCCAACGGGAAGAGCACCGCTACGTATCTGACCACACTCGCTACGATTTCGTGGGGAGCTGGTCCGGCAGTGGGGTTGGAGAGTTTGGCGGCAACCAGATAGAGCGCTCCTCCGAGAATCAGGGTTGGAACTCCCATCGCCGCGCAGATCATCCAGATGAGTTGGTTCTGGAGATTGGTCTTAATTGTCAGAACGGATCCTCGCTTGCTCATGGTAGTCTTATTTCGATGGATGGGCCGCGTAAGTAAAGGATAGGTGAATCTAGTATGCGGATGTTACTGCGGGAACTTCCGAAGGCGACATCTCATTCCACGAAGTCACGATGAACCCCCGGCTCGGTCCGATCTTTTTCAGGGCCTCGTCATAATGAAAGTTGAAGTGACCGTTCAGGCGCGCAGTCTTGGTGATGCTCGCTCCGACGAAATCAATGGTGTTGTTACCACCACCATTCATCACGAAATCTGCGCTCGGTGCGTAAATGGTTCCTGTGAAACCGGCGTTTCCGCTGAAGGTGACGCTGGTGCAGGTCGGAGTGCCCCAAAATGCAAAGCTGTCGGCGGTGCCATCGCTGTTGGCCGTGGTGTTGCCGGACAGGCTCACGCTCGCAGCGCCGGAGTAGAGGTTCAGCTTCTTGCCCCATTCGATGGTCAGTCCGCTGATGTTGCAGGAGGAGCTCGCGTAGAGGTTTGCGTCACCCAAGACCAGGATATTCCCGCTCAGATTCTCGAGTTGGTAATTCCCGTCGGTGAGCACGTAGTTATAGTAGGTGCCAGTCGAATTGGTGGCCTGAATGTATACATACGCGCGGTAGGTGTAGGTTCTGCCGCCGCCGTTTCCATTGGTGGTGATGGGAGGGAACGCGCCCGCTGGAAGCGTGGTGGTGGTCACCCAATTGGTGCGGACCACCCGCGTCGTGGTGGAAGGGTAGGTGACTGTCTGAACGATGCTATAATGGCCGCCGCTGGGAGTGAATCCCCCAGAGAAGGGAACCGTCACGTCGTCGAATGAAACGTTCATGTCATTGGCTGCGTACCCGGATTGGATTCCCGTGTTGCCGCCATCGACCCAGGCGGCGCTGCCTATGGATCCTTGTGCGCCGACGGCGATCGTTCCGCCCGGGCCCACCGCCACGTGTCCTTTGATGTTCGCATTTCCGGCGTTCAGCGAGTTGGTCACTGAGGCATTGACAGCCACGTCGCCGTTGTCGCGGCTTTTTGAGGAGATGTAGAGGCCGTTGGTGCTGTAGAGCGGGTCCAGGGAGTCGAAACTGTCGGTCGCGATGTTGTTTCCATTCAGGTCAATGCTGTCCTTGGCGACCATTCCCTTGGTGAAGATGCCCTGTTTCTGAGTGCGTGCGCGAACACCGCGACCAAGGTATTCAACACTGCTTTCGAGATTGACGGAGGCCGCGAGGAACGGGCCTGAACCAGACGAGCCCGAGGCGACCGTCACGGGCTTCACCACGTAGCCCTTGGATTCGATGATCGGAGAGTTGGTTGATCCGCTGACGTAGTTGTTGATCGTCACGGTGTAGAACCCATCGCCGATCGACCGAGTCATGGTGTAAACACTGCCAGACAAAGTCCACCCGTCGCACGCCAGATTCCCATTGGTCAGGCCGCGGCTGTTCAAGTGCGCCAGAGCTTCTTCCACTCCTGCTTCCACCACTGGCATCGCCGCATTCCACCCTTGGGACCGCATGTTGGCACCATTTTGGTATTGGACGAGACTCATGTATGCGAGCAGGACGAAACCGATGATGCCAGTGACCGTGATGGTCACCAGCAAGGTGTTGCCCTGTTCGCTACCCGCTTGTGTTGGTTTGGTTTTCATCAGCCTTGTTTCCGGATTACGATTCGAGCGGTTTGAACGCTCTCAGTGTTTGCTTTGGAGCCGAGAATGGTGCGTGAGCAGTTCCACGAGACATTCACCACTTTCGCGATGCTGACATCTGTTGTGGAGACGACATTGAAGGTCCCGCCGATGGGATTTCGCGTGCCCAAACTGAAGGTGAGAGCTTCGCAGCCAGTCACGAGAGTTCTGGTTACTCCATTCAAAGTCCGGGTCAAAGTGCCGGCCCCGGACGAGTAGATGTATGAAATCGTGCTTCCGTCCGCATCCTCGATATCCAGCCGGGTGGAGGTGCAAGAAATCACGCGATTACACTCCCGCAGATCGCGGGTCATGGTGTCCACCGCGATTCGATTCTTATCGTTCAAGTCGGCGTAGTTGAGAATCGCGAGCAGATTCCTCCCGCTGTACATCGTCAGCGATGCCAGCACTGCCATGAGCAGACCGGCAACACCCAGTGCCATTACAGTGTCGACCAGTGTGGCGCCGCATTGCCGAAAGCGGCTGCGGCCTTTAGTAGATGTAGTTTTGCAGACCATTGCGGGAAACGAAGGTGGTGAAGGACCGGTTACGATTGATTCTGCCGGTTGTCCAGCTGAGCGAGACTGTGACCTGTTTCATCTCGTCGCTGTAGGCTGTCGTCATGGGAACTGATGCGATGGATACCGTGCCGGTGTAGGTGATGCCCTGTGAGCCGTTGGTAGAATTTGGATCATACTGTTCGGTGAAAGCGGTTTGAATGAAGTTGGTGGTGGTGAGTTGGTCCCAGCTGTAGAGACGAAGTGTTTCCGTTTTCTCCAACATGATCTGGGTGGCCCGGACATTCTCGCGTGCCATCTGCATGGTGAGCATTCCGCTGGAGATGGCGGACAGCAATGCCACGGCCGATACGCCGGTCACTGCCATCGCGATCACGACTTCGACGAGGGAGAAGGCGCGGGCTGACGGTGCCGGCCGGAGGGCACGGCGATTCAGTTGAATTCCCAGATGCATAGTTTTCGTGCTGATTGGTCTCGCGGCGCCCAGATGCAAGTCCGACCACACCCTCTGTTCGCAGAGGATGTGCCAAGCAGGAATATTCTCAGATCGTGGGTGCGCTGCACCAGACGGAGTCGAGAATTTGGAATCCGTGTCCTCAATCGTTACAGGCTGATGGTGTATTGATGCGAGGGAATGGCCTGAAGGCCGCCAGTTTGATGCGGGGCAACGCGGAACACTTGATCTAACGGACGGCTGCGGACCGGTTTCGATAGTTACCGTTTCCTCACGGGAAAATCTTGCTCTCAAGGATTCGGGAATCCCACCGATCCCGTGTGGTCATGAGATTTGGTTTGTGCAAACGAAATTGGGCCTTTCCCGGATTCAGCGATCCGGAGTGAGGCTCCCTCGAGCATTGATAATTATGTCTGGCAGCAAGCTCCGGTTTGGTGGCGTTATGATGTTCGCAGTCTTGTTGGCAGCCTCTAGGGCACCAGCAGGCGAAGCGGCGGGTGGAGGCGATTCCAGCATGTCGAGTCTGCTCAGCATGTCGCTGGATCAGTTGCTGGAAGTGCAGGTGGAAAAAGTCTACGGAGCCTCCCGTTACGAACAGGATGTGGGCCGCGCGCCGTCGTCCGTCTCAATCGTAACAAGCGATGAGATCAAGATGCAGGGGCACCGCACTTTGGCCGAGGTGTTGCAAGGTGTTCGGGGAGTGTTCGTGACCACCGATCGCGTCTACTCCTACATCGGCATGCGTGGATTTGGTCGGCCAAGCGATTACAATTCCCGGTTGTTGGTGCTTGTGGATGGACACCGGATGAATGACAACATCTACGACTCTGCGTTAATGGGGACCGAGGCGGTTTTGGATGTCGACCTGGTGGAGCGGCTGGAGGTGATTCGTGGCCCGAGTTCGTCCATCTACGGTGATAACGCCTTCTTCGGGGTCATCAATATTGTCACACGCCCTGGCGCGAAGATTGACGGGGTGGAGTTCTCCGCCTCTGCGGGAGAGTTCCGGACGTATGTGACGCGGGTTACCTATGGAACGCAATTTACCAATGGAATCGACCTGGTTCTCTCAGGGACGTGGTCGGATAGCAGGGGAGAGGATCGTCTCTACTACCGGGAGTTTGATCAGCCGGAATCCAACAATGGGGTAGCGGAGAATTCCGATGGCGATGAATCCTATCGTTTCCTGGCGAAGCTGAGTTACGGTGACTTTACGTTGTCCGGAGCATATAGCCGCAGAGGGAAGCAGATTCCCTCTGCTTCTTACGGAACGATTTTCAACGACGGTGGTGAGAACGCGGTGGATCGCTATGGTTACTTGGACCTGAAGTATGCCCGGCAGTTCGCGCGGGATGTCGCGATCGAGGGGCGGGTGTATTACGACAATTACGAGTACACCGGGGATTACCCATACAACACTGCCCCTCCCGGTGACCCGATCAGCCGCCTCCTCAATCGGGATGTGACCTACGGCGAATGGGCCGGGGCGAACCTCCAAGTGACTGCGCCGATAGGGGATAGTTTAAAAGCCATTCTCGGAGCGGATTTCCGTGGCGACCTCCGTCGCAACCAGTTGAATTACGATCTGTCTCCACGCACGACCTATTTTGATTTCGATAACAGCACTTGGAACGCCGGGGTTTTCGCTCAGATTGAGTGGGAGGTTTTGACGAATCTGGTGATCAATGGCGGTCTTCGCTACGATTACTATGAGACATTTGGAAGCACGGTAAATCCGCGCGTCGGGTTGCTCTATCGGCCATGGGTGAGGACTAACTTCAAACTGCTATACGGACAGGCGTTCCGCGCTCCCAATGCCTCGGAGACGTTCTACGGAGATCCGGATCCCGAGAGTATCCAAACCTACGAGGTGGTATGGGAGCAGGAGTTGCCGCGGAAACTTCGGTTCTCCACGGTGGGTTACTACTATCAAGTCCATGACCTGATTTCCGAGGAGGTTGGTATCTTTCAGAACATTGGGCGCATTGATGCGCTCGGGCTGGAGTTCGAACTTTCCGGGAAGTACGCCAACGGGATTGAGGCGCGAAGCAGTTATGCCATCCAGAGAGTCGAGGACAAGGAGACTGGTTCTGAACTGAGCAATTCGCCGCGTCACCTCGTGAAAGGTAGCCTGGTGGTTCCATTGTATCAGGACATGATTTTTGCCGGGGTCGAATTGCAGTTTACCGGGAGCACCATTTCGAACAACCGCCAGCATATCGACGGCTACACGATTGCGAACGCGACATTGTTTAGCCAAAAGCTCGCAAAGCATCTCGAGCTATCTGCGACGATTTACAACTTGTTCGATGCTGATTACTCCCACGCGGTTTCCACTTCACACGCGCAGGACTCCCTCGAACAGCCGGGGCGAAGCTTCCGCGTGAAACTTACCTACAAGTTTTGATCGTAGGCATGATTTCCCGAACCTCTCACCGCATGGATGACTGATACGATGTCCGTAGATCGTCACCATCAGCATAAGCGACCTGACGTCCTTGGCTCTTCGCCGCTCAAGTGCAACAAGAGTCGGTGCATTGCTGCTCTGGCGGTGACACTCTGGTGGACCGTGGCGTTCCCGATGCCGAGTGCGGAACAGTCCCCTTATGAGGAGAATCAGGTTAAGGGTGCGTTTCTCGCGAAGTTTGCGCTGTTTGTCGAATGGCCGAAATCGGCCTTCGCTTCCATGAACTCGCCTCTCACGATTGGTATCATTGGTGAGGATCCGTTTGGTCCCCAATACGAAGCCTTGCTGCGCAAGGAGCTGGCGAATGGGCGTCCGTTCAAAGTCGGCCGGTTCCAGAATCCGGACGAGATCAAAGATTGTCAGATCCTGTTCGTCAGCAGTTCTGAAAGCGAGCGACTGTCGGATATTCTGAAAGCTGTCGCCGGTAGGCCAATCCTCGTCGTGGGCGATCAGGAAAGGTTTGCCCATCGGGGAGGGATGGTGAATTTCGTTAAGGACGGCGGGAAGCTCCGATTCGAAGTCAATACCGTAGCGGTTGAGAGCAGCGGTTTGAAGATGAGTGCAAAACTCCTTCAGGTCGCCAAACAGGTGAAGGCAGAGCCATCGAAAGGAGATGGCTGAGTAAAGTTCTTCCCGAATAAATGCATCATGTACACGGTGAAGATGATCGTCATGGCGTCGATCTGCGCTGCTGCTGGCTTCCTAGAGCCTGTCATGCACATTGGAGAAGAAAAAGCTGTACAAGGGTTCAGG
>CAZBIC010000013.1:0-160742 GCA_964491875.1 uncultured Bifidobacterium sp. | reverse complement strand
AGAGCCGGAGGCCCTTGCGCCGGTGGTTTTGTCACCCGAGCAAGAGTTGATCGCTCAGGTCGCAGGGAAAGTCCCGTCGGCGACGGCGGCCTCATCTGCGTCAACGACGTCGAGATGGGCGGCGACCTGCGGACCGCCCGCGTCTACATCAGCATCCTCGGCAAGCCGGACCAGCAGAAGATCGGTCTCTCTTTGCTGCACAAGGCGCGGCCCTTCATCCAGGAATACGTCGCCCGGGAAGTCATCCTCAAGTACACCCCGCAGCTCCGCTTCTCGCTGGATGATTCGATCGAGCGCGGCAACCGGGTGCTCAAGTTGATCGAGGAACTTGAAAAGGGCATGCCGGAAAAATGAAGCTGAACCGCACGGTCCAGAAGATCATCGAAACCATCCGCGACAGCAGGAAGATCTGCATTGTCGGCCATGTGCGTCCGGACGGTGATTGCATCGGCTCGCAACTCGGGCTCGCCCTCGCGCTGAAGGCCGACGGAAAGGACGTCACCTGCTGGAACGAACATCCCGTTCCCGACAAACTCGCCTTCCTCGACGCGCAGAAGATGTTCGAACTCCCCAAGCCCGGCCGATCCTTCGATTGTGTTATCGCGACCGACTGCGCCAGCTTCGAGCGACTCGGTAAAGCCTCCGAGTGCATTGGCGATCGAAAGGTCTTCATCAACATCGATCACCACGCCAGTAACACCCGCTACGCGGACATTAACTGGGTTTCCTCCAAGGAACCTTCCTCCGGCGAGCTCATTTATCGTCTGCTCAAGGCTGGCCATTGGCCCATCACCCGCGCCATCGCGGACTGCCTCTTCACCGCCGTCTCCACCGACACCGGCTCGTTCCAGTACCAGAGCACCACGCCCGCGACGTTTCAGGTCGCCAGCCATCTGGTGGAGAAGGGCGCGGACCTCGGCCGCATCTCCCAGGAAGTTTACCAGTCGTATCCGCTCGCGCGAGTGCAGCTCCTGCGGCACGTCTACAACAAGTTTCATCTCACCCACGACAAACGCACTGGCTACTTCTGGCTGAAGAAACGCGACTTCGCCCGCACCGGCGCCCAGCGCGATGACGCGGAAGGTCTCATCGATCACATTCGTGCGATTGAAGGCGTCGTCGTCGCCTGCGTGTTCGAGGAAGCCGAGCCGGAACTCACCCGCATCAGTCTCCGTTCCAAGAGCGACGATGTGGACGTGAACGCCATTGCCGGCCTGTTCGGCGGCGGCGGACATCGTGCCGCGGCCGGCGCCCGCATCCCGGGCAAGCCCATCGCCGCGCAACGCCGCGTGCTCAACGCCATCAAGAAAGCCCTCCACTCCACCCGCTGAATCATGCACGCCTTTGACGCGCTCGACGGCGCCGTGCTGATCGACAAGCCAGCCGGCCCCACCTCACACGATATCGTGGATGAAATTCGCGACGGCTTTGCCATCAAGAAGGTCGGCCACTGCGGCACCCTCGATCCGAACGCCACCGGACTGCTCATCATGCTGCTCGGTCGCGGCACCAAGCTCTCCGAGAAGCTGATGTCCGACGACAAGGTTTACTCCGGCTGGATCAAGTTCGGAGAAACCACCAACAGCTTCGACACCGACGGCCAGATTCTGGAAACCAAGCCGGTGCCGCCCCTGTCCGTCGACAAGCTGAACGAAGCCGCCGAGAGCTTCATCGGTGACATCATGCAGGAACCGCCGATGGTCTCGGCTGTGAAAGTGGGCGGCGTGCCGCTCTACAAGCTCGCGCGTCAGGGCAAGGAAGTGGAACGCAAGGCGCGGCTCATCCACATCTACAACTTCCGCTTCACGCTCTACGAGGAACCCTACGCCTTCTTCCGCGTGGCCTGCACCAAGGGCACCTACGTCCGCACGCTCGCGCACGAGCTGGGACAGAAGCTCGGCTGCGGCGCGCATCTCGCGACCCTGCGCCGCGTCAGCTCCGGGAAGTTCGACGTGGCCGACGCCATCCAGTACGAGGAAGCGTTGAAACTTACCGCCGCGCAACTGGCCAAGCACGTCGTGCCGTTCCTCAAGCTGGCGAATTGATTACCTCTCGAAATGAAGTTGGGCATCAGAACGTTCTGCTGTCTTGTGGGATTGGTTGCTCAAGGTTGTGGACCGACAGACCGGCAACGTACGGAATCGGTCCAATGCAGGAATGACCTCAAGCTCAGTTACATTTCTTCACTAGAAGTTCTTCAGGGAGCCACAAATACAGTTCAGCTGAGTAATATGCTCGCAGGCCTGAAGGTGGCCAAATGTCCCGTGAGCGGAGAACTTTACCGATACAATGACGACGCAGAAAGTTGGCATGGTTTCCAGTCGAATGGGGCTGCCGTGGCCATCTATTGTTCGACTCCACATCTTAGAATCGACGGGAAAGGCCGCTTGGCCGCGATCAAATTCGATGGCTCTTTTGAGGATTTGCCTGACCCTCCTCGATGGCCAGTTCGCTGACTTCTTCCGGCGATACGCTAGCCGATGTTCGACATCATTTTCGCTTTAGCGGGCCGGGCCAGCATGGAGGTTACGGCTTACGCCAAAATCCCACGCACGATTTCGCCTTCCACATCCGTCAGGCGATAGTCGCGGCCCTGGAATCGATACGTCAGGCGCTCGTGATTGAAGCCGAGCTGGTGGAGCAGGGTGGCCTGGAGGTCATGCACGCTCACCTTGTTCTCCGCCACGCTGAAGCCGAGCTCGTCCGATTCGCCATACATCGTCCCGCCCTTCACTCCGCCGCCAGCCACCACCATCGTGTAACAATCCGGGAAATGGTCGCGGCCCAGGATGTCGCCCTTCGCCGTGCGCCCTTCGCGGAACGGCGTGCGACCGAATTCCCCGCCGAGCACCACGAGTGTTTCGTCGAGCAAGCCGCGCTGACGGAGATCTTTCAGCAACGCCGCGACAGGTCGGTCCATCGTCGCGCACTTCTTCGTCAAGCCGTCGCGGATGTCTTCGCTCGGACCCGTGCCGTGGAAATCCCAGCCCCAGTCGAAGAGCTGGACGAAGCGCACGCCTTGCTCGACGAGTCGTCGCGCGAGCAGACAGTTGTTCGCGAAGCTCGATTCGCCGGGTTTCGCGCCGTAGGCGGCGATGGTGGACGCTGACTCGCGCGAGATGTCCATCACTTCGGGCACGGACATCTGCATGCGAAACGCCAGCTCGTATTGGGCGATGCGCGTCTGCGTTTCCGGATGGCCGAGTTCGCGCGCCTGGATTTCGTTCAAGTCGCGCAAGGTATCGAGGCTCATGCGGCGCAGCTCGCGGTCCATCCCGGCGGGATCGGACGCGTAGAGCACCGGGTCGCCCTTCGAGCGGCATTGCACGCCCTGGAAGACCGAGGGGAGGAAGCCGCTGCCGAACGAGTTCTTGCCGCCATTCGGCTGCACGCCGCTGGAGATGAGCACGACGAAGCCGGGCAGATTCTGGTTTTCCGTGCCGAGACCATACGTCACCCACGCGCCCATCGACGGGCGACCGGAGCGCGGTGAGCCGGTGTAAACGAGGAGCTCGGCCGGCGCGTGATTGAACTGGTCGGTCGTCATCGATCGTATCACGCACAGTTCGTCCGCGACGGAGTGCAAATGCGGAATCGCGTCGGACATCCACACGCCGCCCTGACCGTGCTGCGTGAAGGTGCGTCGCGTGCCGAGGAGTTTCGGCGTGCCGGAGGTGAACGCGAATCGCTTGCCCTTGAGAAACGCGTTGGGGCAATCCTGTCCGTCGCGCTTCACGAGCTCCGGCTTGTAATCGAACAAGTCGAGGTGCGGCGGCGATCCGGTGAGATGCAGGTAGATCACCCGTTTGGCGCGGCCGGCGAAGTGCGGGGCGCGAGGAGCGAGGGGATTGGCCGGCGCGGCGACGTCCGCGGCAAGTGGGTTCTTCAGCAGCGAGGATAGCGCGAACGCGCCGAGGCCGTGGGCGGCCTTGCCGAGGAAGTGGCGCCGGGTGAGGTGCTGGAGCTGGGCGAGGTTGGAATTCATGCTCGGTTTGAATTTCTGACTTCCGTTGTCGAACCTGACTTTTGAATCGATGGCTTGAGAAAATGGGCCAGCGCTGCACTTACGATGACCGCGACCAAGGTAAGTTGAGCCGGCCGCCACGGTCTGATCGTAGGAAACAGATGGAATGGTTCTTCCGGGCGAATCCGTAATACGATGCCAACTGCGAAGGCTGCTAATGCGACTGAGACAAGCTGCACAAGTCTTGGATGCTTGAAAGTCATCCATGCGATAGCCAAACAGCCAGCGGCTGAAGCCACATACGAGAACATCAGCGAGGAGGCAAACTGCAGCTGATTCTCGGAGTCGAAGGATCGCGTTTCGCGGTCGTATTCGAGAGCCCATCCTACGAATGAGGATGCGCGCACCAAAGGAAGGCTCCAAAGAGCCATCAGGGCGATCCCAATGCTCACAGCCATCCAGAATGATTGTCTCGGTGCCATGGGATTGTGCTGTTACCGCTTCATCAGCATCTCATCGAGGTTCAGCAGGACATTACCCACCACGGTCCACGCGGCGAGTTCGGCGATGTCCATATCCTTCGGCGCGTCACCCAGCGGTTTGGTGGCGAGCTCGGTTGCCTTGGCCGGGTCGGTCTGGAAACGGGCGAGAGTTTTCGAGTAGAGATTCACGAGGCCGCGAAGCTCTTCGTCCGTCGGTGGGCGGCTGGCGCACCGCAGGAAGCCGTCACGCGCTTTCTCGTCGGGCGTCTTGCCGGCGACGATCATCTTGCGGGCAAGCGCCTGTGCCGCCTCGATGTAGACCGGGTCGTTCAAGGCGACCAGCGCCTGGAGCGGCGTATTGGAACGCTCACGGCGCACAAGGCAGACTTCGCGATTCGGCGCATCGAAGGTGGCCATGGACGGATACGGATTCGATCGTCGCCACGTGGTGTAGAGGGCGCGTCGATGTCGATCCTCGCCGCTGCTGGTTTCCCAATCCGTGCCGCTGCCGAACGCGGCGGCGAGTCCCATCCTCGGTTGCGGCGGTTTCACCGGAGGCCCATACATTTTGCTGCTGAGCAATCCGCTGACGGCGAGCGCCTGATCGCGAATCATTTCGGCGGAGAGCCGGAAGCGCGGGCCGCGTGCGAGCAACTGGTTGTCGGGATCTCGCGCCGCGAGATCCGGAGTGACGCGCGACGACTGACGATACGCCGCCGAGGTGACCATCAGCCTGAGCAGATGTTTCACGTCCCACTTTTTCTCCATCAGCTCGACCGCCAGCCAGTCGAGCAATTCCGGGTGCGACGGCAAATCGCCCTGGGCGCCGAACTCCTCGCTCGTGCGAACCAGGCCGATGCCGAAGACTGATTCCCACAACCGATTCGCCACCACGCGGGCGGTGAGCGGATTTTCGCGATCGACCAGCCAGCGCGCGAGGGCAAGGCGGTCGGCGGGCGCGGCGTCGCGTCCCGTGGAGCGGATGGAGGCAAACGCCGGGAGTCCGCCGCTCACTTCCTTGCCGAGATCGAGGAAGTTCCCGCGCCGGTGAACGTTGGTCTTGCGCCGCTTGTCGCCGGCGAGCTCGCGGTAGATCGGAACCGTGGTGTAGGGCTTCTCGTCCTCCAGCTTCTTCTTAAGGCGGGCGAGGTCCACGCGTTCGTCCTCCAGTTCCGGAGCGATGGTCAGGAAGTATTCGCGAAGCTCCTCGGTCTGCGCCGGTGAGCGAGCGGCTGCGGCTTGTTGGAGAATGGCGCGGATGTTCATGGGGACGCGCGCGAAGTCCGCGGCACGTTCATCGGACGAACCCATCAGCTTGAGCTGCGCGATGGTGGCGAACTCATACTTGGAGAGCTGCTCGATGGATACGACGAGATTGGAGCCGGGACCGACGAACGCCGGAGTCTTGATAGTGAGCGTGAGCGAGTGTGGCTCGCCGAACTTCGGCGCGATGGCCCAGCCGCGCGTCTTTGGGTCCTTGTTGTCCAGCACGTCCGCCGCATTGAAATCCTTCTGCGAGAAACTGGCCGTCGCGATGGCGAAAGGAACGGGCCGCGCTCCGTCGGGGCGAAGTTCCGTGCTGGGATTCGGCGCGGCGCTCACGCGTTGTTCCCAGAGCGTGGTGCGCTTGTCGTCCAGCAGCGTGACGCGGAAGTTGCTCAGGCGATCCTGGGAACCATCCGTCCGATTCCACAAGACGATGCGGTCGATGTTCACAGTGGACTTCAGGTCCAGTTCCCACCACGGGTCGGTCGAGGTCTCCGTATGCGTGGTGGACTTTGCCTTCGCGTAGTCGCCGTCCGTGTTTCCGTCGATGGCGAGCTTCGCGGGACCGTCGAACGCCGTGGTGCTTTGCTTCGCCTCGCCGAGACGCGCGAGGTTGGTGGAGCCGCTGAAGATCTGAACTTCGGCGAGCGAAAGAATTTTCTCCTTCCCGGTCAGGTCGATGCGAAGGAAGCGTCCGGTGGCAGGTTGATCGTTGGTCGGCGCGATGGAGGCGAGGACGCGCGAGACGACGAAGTTGCCGCTGGAGTGGCCGACGCCGCGACCGGGCGGTTTCGAGTCGGGAAGGGCATCGAGGCGAATCGCCGTGATGGGTAGGCCGCTCGGCGCGGGGATTTCGAAAGCGTAGGTATCGGTTTTGCCCGAGCGCTCGAAGCGAACGCTGCCGTCGTCATCACGTTTGATGTCAGCGCCGGCCTGCGAATGGATCGCCGATGGAACGAGTGGCTTCCATTCTAGATCAGTTTTGAATCGCGGCTCCCAGGCGGCCTGCGCGCGGTCGACATCCGGGGTCGGAGTGCGGAGGATTTTTTCGAGGCGCGCGATGTCGTCCTGCCACGCCTGTTTCTGGCGCTTCTGTTCGGGCGTAAACAGCGGCAGGGTGGGGCTCTCGTCGCCTTTGTCCGCGTCGGCGGTGTTGTTCAGAATCGCGAAGAGCTGGAAGTATTCTTCCTGCGTGATGGGATCGTATTTGTGGTTGTGGCACTGCGCGCAGGCTATCGTTGTTCCCATCCAGACAGCCATGGTGGTGTTCACGCGATCCACGATGGCGACGTTGCGATACTCCTCGTCGCTTGTGCCGCCTTCGTTGTTCGTCATCGTGTTCCGGTGAAACGCCGTGGCGACGAGTTGCTCGTCGGTGGGATTGTCGAGCAGGTCGCCGGCGATTTGTTCGAGCGTGAACTGGTCAAACGGTTTGTTCGCGTTCAGCGAACGAATGACGTAATCCCGATAGGCCCAAATCGTGCGCGCCGGATCATCGGAGTAGCCGCTGGAATCGGCGTAGCGCGCCTGGTCCAGCCACAGCCGCGCCCAGTGTTCGCCAAACGATTCCTTCTTGAGCAGGCGATCCACCAATCGCTCATACGCGCCCGGCTTTCGGTCGGCGAGGAACTGGTTCACTTCGTCCACCGACGGTGGAAGCCCGGTGAGGTCGAGCGCGACGCGGCGAATCAGCGTGGCGCGATCGGCTTCCGGCGCCGGGGCGAGCTTCTCGCGATTCAAACGGGCGAGGATGAAGTGATCGATGGCGTTGCGCGGCCACGATTTGGGCTGGGCCTTCGGCAGCCTCGCGCGCTGCGGTTTGAGATAGGACCAGTGCTTCGAATACTCCGCACCCTGAGCGATCCATTGCTTCAGCGTGGAGATTTCTTGGGCGGTGAGCTTCTTGCCGGTTTCCGGAGGTGGCATCCGGTCATCGAGATCGGTCGCCTCAATGCGGCGGATCATTTCACTTTGCGCGGGGTGACCAGGGACCACAGCACGACTGCCGTCGCCCAGGTTCGCCTTTGCGCTATCCTCGACGTCCAGTCGTAGCGATTGCCCGCCGCCCTTGCGTTCTTTGGCGTCGGGGCCGTGGCAGTTGAAGCAATTCTCGGAAAGGATGCGCCGGACATCGCGGTTGAAGTCGATGCGATCGGACGTCGGCGCGGCGTGGGTTTGAGAAGAGAGACCGCTGCACGCCATCCAGACGAGCAGGATGAAGGTTCCAGGCAGCGTTGTCCGACGGGCGATCATGACGCCGAGTTTGCCAACCGCACGGCGCGAGTTCCAGCTTTCGTGTGATGAATTCGCGGAGTGAGGTAGGGCGCTGGCTGGCACCGGCTATTCCTACAAAGTAACTCGGTGGCCTGTTCTACTTGGCATTCGAGTGAACCGTTCAGTCCAACCGCTTGATGCGATAGAATCGTTGGAGCGGAGCCGCGGTGGTGTCAGTCACGGTGAGGGTGGCGTCGGCGGAGGAACGCGGATCGCCCAGCGGCTGCCACATTTCCTCGGAGAGGCTGTTCTTGAACTCGATCGTGTAGTTGCGTCCGGCAATCACGTCGGTCTGCAGTGTGACGCTGGTTCCGTTGAACGCGATGACGCGAAGGACTTCGCGGTTGGCGAGTGAGTTCGCCGTGCGCGGCGTCCAGTTGGTCATCGAGTAAACGGAGTTGGTCATGCCGTCCGGGAACAGGCCCTGGCTGACGTTTTGAAACTGCGGTCCGAACACCACAGCGTGCTGGGCGACAAGTCCGGGCGAATAAAGCGCCAGCACTTCGCCGTTGGCGCTGAGCTGGAATCCGGCGTGGAGATGCCCGTTGGTGGAATACGAGATGTTCTGCTCCGGCTCGTTATCGGCCCAGACGAGGAGGAATGCGCCGGGATCAATGATGGTGCCGAGCGGGATCTGCCATTTGGCCGGCTGGCTCAGCGTATCGGTCAGGTAGAAGCCTGCGAGGTTGACGGCGTTCGTGTTGGGATTGAACAGCTCGAACCAGTCCTGAAACAGGCCGTCCGCTGGATCGACGAGCCCGGAAGGTCCGGCGTTGTCGGCCATCCATTCATTGATCACCACGGGGAGCAGGACGCCGGAGCCGTTGTTCGTGATGGTAATCGTGTCGATGGCGTTCGTGAGGCGGATGCCGGATCGGTCCACGCCCTGCACCACGAGCGGGTTCGGGCCGCTGAAGAGTGGGAGCTGGATGGACCAGGCGGTGGCGCTGGTCCAGGTGATCGGATAGCTGACGCCGTTGACTTCGATTGATCGGACGGCCAGCGGCGCGGTTCCGGTGAAGGTAATGGTGTTGCTCGTGGTGCCGAAGTCATTGCCGCCGCTCGAACTGATGTTGAAGGCGACATTTGGAACGGCGGTGTTGATCGCGTTGTTCAGGACGGTGCCGCGTTGCACAATGAAGGCGAGGTGCCCGGCAAAGTTCTGCGCGGGCAGCAGGCGGCCGAAGTGATTCGCCCAGCGCGTCATGTAGTTCGCGTTGTAGGTGGTTTCCAGAATCTCCCGGAGGTGACCGTAGTAGGCGCGGGCGTAGGCCGGGATGGCGAGAATCTTGGATAGATCGCCGTTGGGAACCGCAGGGCGACTCGCGTCGAAGAACGCATCGACGTCGTGGGGAAAGTAGATGACGCGGCCGTCGCTGGGGCGCACGTAGAACTGGACGTTGTGCTGTGAACCGTCTCCGCCGTAGCTGTCACCGGCGCCGGAGACGACGTTCGCCGCGGTGCCGCGCAGCCAGCGGTCCACGTCGATGATGTTGGTGAGCTGGCTGGTGAAGTTGGTGCCGGTGGTCGCCATCCATTTGCTGAACGCCATGATGCGGGCGTAGTCATCCCGGTCTTCGTTGTTCTTCAGCAGCATCGTCCAGCGGTAGTTCTCCTTGTCGTCGCCGAGATTGCGGATGGTCGTGCCAACGACCGAATCGGGATTCGGCACCTTGTTGCCCTCGGGCGTGCCGGTGTCCGTGGAGTTGAGCTGGTAGACGAGTTCGTATTCGAAGACCGTGCCATCCGCGCCGTCCTCGAACTGATCGTCGAGGAACACATCCGAGTAACGCGCGAGCTGAAGTTCCGCCGTGCCGGTGTAGTCCGGACGAGGCGCCATGATTTGAACCAGATCGTGATACTTGGTCGGGACGCCGCCGACGTGATTCAGGGTCTGGTGAATCAGCATCTCCCGCTGGCCGAAGCCGGTGCTTTCTGAGCGATCAAGCGCCACGGTGCTGTGGATGCCACGGAACTTCTGGGCGCTGGGGAAGCTGACGTTGAATCCCAGTCGCGGTGTCGTCGTGCGGCTGTGTTCGCTGCCCTTCAGGCGCAGTCCCACGTCGTAGAAAATCTCCTGCTCGTCGTAAATCACCGTGCAACCGATGCGCTCGTTGCTCATCAGGTTGACGGTTCGGAAGAGCTGATCGGAATCTTCGGTCAACGTGACGAGGCGGAAATTGTGCAGGCCGTTCGTGGCGGCGAGTCCGTCGTCCACACGGTAAAGTGCGCGTGAGTTGGCGCCGTCGGCGGGGAAGAACGAGCGAACGCCATGGCCATCCGCGCCGTCGACGTAGAACTGGACGATCGATCCGGCGGGGCGACCGGGAAGACTGGCTGAGAAGATCCCGGGCGATTCAGCGCTCGGCACCATAACGATGCTGCTCCAGTTGCCGCCGTCTGGACGCCACCACAAGGCGATCTCGTTCAATCCGTCGGGATCCGTCGCGTGAACCGAAACGGTCACAGGTTCAAACGCTCCTGGGACTGCGGGTGAATGACGCAAGCCATCAAAGCTGGGGCCGATGTTCGGGACGAACGCGGTGTTCTGCGAGCCCGGGGTGCCGTGTTGTTCCGGCGCTTCGAGGTAAGTCGTGCGGGCGAGACGATTGAAGTAGAGCCGGGTGTGGAACTGCCGGGAACCGCTGATCCATTTCGCGCGGAAGGTGATGAGATACTCGCGACCGTTCACGACGTCGCGACCACCGGCAAAGGTTGTTTCGCCGTGGTTGCTCATGTGTTCCGTGCTGCCGTTGGCGGTGAGCTTGAGCACCTTGTTGCCGGGTTGATCGGGGTCGCCGATCACTTCACCGTGATGATTACCGATGATGCGCCACTTGTTGGTGCCGGTTTCGAAAGTGCCGTTCTGGATGAGGTTCGTCGGTGTCGTGGAGGGCGTTTCAATCACTGCAATGTCGTCGAGCAGGATGACGCCGTTATCCAGCAGGCCCATCACGAACTCCTTCCACTGTCCGTCGGGACCGACCGGGCTTGCTGCCGCCACGCCGCGATAACTGTAGGTACGCCAGGACGAGCGATTGCTTTCGTCGCTGGCCGCCCACGATTCGCCGACGTTGTTGTCGGCGCGCGGATCGCGCAGTTCCAGACTCGCGCCGCCGGCGTCGGCTGCGCCCGGCCAGCGACCGTCATCGGAGTAAGTCACGCTGTCCGCCGGATTATCCGAGGCGTCACGCAATACGACGCGTTCGCCCGAGTGGGAAAGCTTGTTTGCGTAAGGTCCGACAACGGGCACGCCGGGGAATTTCGCCTGCAACGCCGCCGGGTCTTTCGCGACGACAAGATAGCCGCCGGGCGGAATGGAATCGTTCGTGCCGAAACGGAAATCGATGCCTTCGTCCAGTCGCCAGCCGGCCAGATTCACAGCGTTGCTGCTTTGGTTGAAGAGCTCCAGCCATTCCTCATCGGAACCCTGATACGGGATGCGCGGCGTCGCTTCGATGGTACCGCTGAGTTCAAAGCCAAAGACGACGTCGTCACCGGAGACGCTCGCTTGATGGACTTCGGCGGCGATGATGTTCGTGCCGAGGATGAGATTTGTCAGCGCGACGGGCACGGCCTGACGAATCGCGGCGACGCTGACGGGAGTGTTGGCGAAGTTCGTGTAACGAATCGGACCGGACACCGGCATGTTCGCGCGAAGGATTTCGCGGCCGTTGAGGTAAACCACGATGCCGTCATCCATGATATGCCGGGCATTCAGCGTGAGGATCGCGGGCCTGCCTGTGTAGACGAGTTCGGAACGGAAATAATACGTGGTGGGTCCGAGCGTGAGTGGCGTGTTCTTTGGCGCGGCGAGGTTGTTGGTGCTGACAAAGAACAAGCCGGCGCCGATGGGCCACGCGCTGTCGTCGTAACCGGGTTCGCGCCATTCCGTACCGAGGTCGGTGCCTGATTGCTCGTAGCGCCAGAGATTGGTGAAGAAGAGATTCGTCGTGGGTGCGATGGTGGCGGGAACTTCCAGCGTGGGCGGCCCGTGATAGAAGATTTCGTTGATCACGATTTCATCGCGCAGGCTGACGATGTTGCTGGTGCCGGGAGTGAGCACCGCGGGCGTGAGGAAATCACCGGAGCCATCGGGCACGCGAGCGCGCGGGCGGCTGTGAATTTCCACGGCGTCAGCGACGCGGCTTCCCCCCGGGGGAAGCAGGAACAGCTTGTCGCCGGCAGCAACGGAGAATCCGAGCGCCGTCTGGTTCAGGGTGAGGAATTCACCGGCCGGAACGGTTTGCGGCGGGAGGATAAACTCGGCGTCGGGCGAGGTGCCGGTCCGCCGCAGGATGTAGCCGCCGACTCCGATCGGTTCCGTGCCGCGATTGATCAGTTCGATGTCAACGGTGGGAAGGCCGCCGGCGCCCAGTTCGTTGAAGACGAGAGTCCCGGGATCGACGACTCCGGGCGGCGGGCCTTGGGGCAGCGGAACCACAGTGGCGTTTAGTCCGGCACCGAAAACCATGCCGGGATCGGCGGCGCTGGCTTGATGGACTTCCACGGCGAGAACGTTGTTGCCCACGATGATGTGGGTGTTCGGGATTGAAATGCCATTTAGGATTGCTGCGTCGCCGATGGTGCTGCTGGCGAGTGTGGAGTAGGTGGCCGCTCCGTCCGGCATGTTATGGCGATGAACCTCCTGACCATTGAGGTAAAAGATCGCGCCGTCGTCCGCCGCGAAATCGAGTTTCAAATCGGCCGACGACGGATCGTCGCTGAACTGGAATGTATTGCGGAAGTAATAGGTGGTCGGGCCGGTGGGCAGGGCGGTGAGGCGCAGTTCGTCGCTTTGGGTAAGCCGGCCGTCGCCGGAATAATACACCGCGCCTTCGGGTGAGGCGTAGTCGAGCGGCGTTTTCGTCTGGGAGGCTAGCGTGGCGACTTGTGCGGCGTTGAGCGGCCTGTCCCAGACGGCGACGTCATCGATGCTCGACGTGGAGAAGCCACCACCGTCGCCCGCCCATGCTCCAATCGCGAGCGGAGTGCTGGCACCGTTGTTCATGGGGGAACCCACGGCGAAGCCGTCAGCGACGCCATCCACGTAAAGCGTGGTGCCGGCCGGCGAGAAGGTGATGGCAATGTGATGCCAGTTGGTGCCCACGGGGGTGGAGCTGGTAATCAAGATCGGCGCAGGGCCACCGGATTGGCGCCAGATGAGACGGGCGCTGGCGGGGTTCGCGTTGTTGAGGGCAAGAATGGTGTCGGAAAACTGGCCGTTCGCCTGCCGCGACAGCACCGCGCCAAAGCCTCCGCAGCAATCGGCGTCCTGGGTGCCGTTCCATTTTACCCACAGGCTGATCGTGCCCTGGCTCGCGGCGTTCAATCCACCGCCGCCGGGCACGCTGACGTGTTGGGAAAGATTTCCAGCAAAGCCAAGTGCGCCGCCGACCGCGCCGTTTCGGTCGGTGGTCGTGGCGACCGCGCCCACTAATGTCCCGCTCGTGCCGCGCAGGCCGATGGCGTCGCCGTTGAACGGCCAGTAACCCACGAGAGTGGCGCTGTTGCGTCCGCCCCATGCGCTGTCATCAAAGCCCGGCGCGCGCCATGCGTCGCCCAGATCGGTTCCGGAGGCTTCGAAGCGCCAGAGCGAGTCGAAGCTGATGTAGGTCCGCCGTTGCGGCTTGAATGATTTCGGAAAGTTTCGGCCGCCGGGTGTGCCGCCAGACACGACGCTCGACATCCAGTAATCCGGCGAGTCGCTGGGGGAATTCGGATCGCGTTTGGCGAGCGTGGCGCCGGAACCATCGGGAGCGATCGGCCACTTGCCTTCGTCGCCGTATTCGAACCGGTCCATGATGCGGCCATTGCGATCGCGAAGCTCGAGCCGAGCCGAGGAGTTGTTTAACCGGCCGGTGAATGGCCCGACGGCGTTGGTCAGTCCGATGGCGGTCTGGAGCGCGGCGGGATTGGCGGCGACAACGAGGTGACCGCCGCCGGGGATGATGGTTCCTTCGGCAAATGTGAAATCGACGCCGCCGCGCACGGACCAGGCGGAGAGGTCGATGTCGATGGCCATCTGGTTGTGCAGTTCGATCCATTCGTTGGCGGACTCGTTGGTCGTCGGGTGGTAGTTGATCTCGTTGAAGACCACGACGCTGTCGGCGGCGGTGCCGAGTTGCAGGGAAAGACCGAGTGCGAACGAGCAGAGGAAAGTTGATTTCATAACATCTCGAGCGACCGATTTTTGACGGCGCGTCTGGGCGACGTCGGTTTCAGCAGGGTTCGCGGAAGAGGATGGCAGGGCGGAGGACGGAGCTCAACCGCCAATTGCGGGGAGTGCAGTCAAGGAACAGCGGGAAACGGTCGGAGCGATGAAACTTCCGGTGTGTCGTGGGAAGGAACGGTTACGTGATGACGAGATTCTCCAGTTTCGAGACAGCCTGCGGTTCGTGAACGCAAAATTCCTCGGGCGCGAGGTAGTCGCCCGTCAATCCATAGGCGCGGGCGCGCGAGCCGCCGCTGCAGAGGTCGCGATACTCGCAGCCGCCGCACTTGCCCTTCAGCAGCTCGAACTGGCGCAGCTCGCGGAAGACCGGGCTGTTCCGGTAAATGTCGATGACCGAAGTTTCGCGGACATTCCCGCAGGCCAGTGGGAGAAACCCGCTTGGACAGACGTTCCCGACGTGGTCCACGAAACAGAAGCCGTGGCCCGAATTCACCGGCTTGCCACCCAGCATCATCCTCGCGCGGGCGCGGGTGACATCGGGCGCACCTGCCGCATCCTTCTGCGCCATGAATCGGCGGAGGTGCTGGCCCTCGGTCACTTTGATGACGAAGGACGCCTGGCGTGCTAGCTGGTAGAGCTTGCCGAACAGCTGCTCGAACTGCTGGGGGGAACAGCTCTGCAACGCGGCTCCGCGACCGGTGGGCACGAGGAAGAAGACTTCCCAGAACACGACGCCCATCTTTTGGATGAGGTCCGCGATGGCGTCGAAGTCATTGGCGTTCCACGCGCCGAAGACGGTGTTCGCCTGCAGGTTGATTCCCGCATCACGAATCCACCCTGCGGCTTCCATGACCTTGTCGAACGTGCCGGGCACTCCGCGAAAGGCGTCGTGCTTCGCCGCGGTTTCCGCATCCACGCTCAGCGCGATCTGATGCACGCCCGCGGCCTTGAGGGAGAGAACGCGCTCGCGGGTAAGTCGCGGCGTGGCGGCGGGAATGGTGCCGACGGTCAGGTGTCGCGAACGGGCGTGGCGGATGAGTTCCTCGAGATCGTCCCGTTGCAATGGATCTCCGCCGGTCAACACGAGCAACGGTGTGCCCATGGCGGCGACGTCATCGATCAACCGGCGTCCTTCATCCAGCGAAAGCTCGCGCGGATCCCGCCAGTCAATGGCGGAGGCCCGGCAGTGCTGACAGGCGAGGGCGCACGCGCGGCTGACTTCCCAGATGAGGAGCAACGGCGCCTGTTGAAAATCGACTTTGAATTGCATGACGAGCTGAACGTCTGCGTCCGGCTTCCGAGGAAGCCCGCGAACGAGTTCAGTTCACTGCAATCCCGCCGCCCTGCCTGCACGCCGATTGCCGGAATGTTTTCAATTCCTGTCGTGTCCGATGGACGATTCCCCGCAGTGGATCACTGCGGCAACGGCGGTCCTGCTCAGTTGAGCTGGATCACCGCGCGATAGAAGACGGTCGCCGGGCCTTGGGGCGGGACTGGGTACCGAACGGTCTGGCCTGCGCCGACTACGCCGATGTATCCGGTCAGCGGTGTCCAGCTGTTGCTGTTCAAGTCGGTCGTCCATTCGAGCGTGTAACTGCGGATCTTGCCTTGGTAGCCATTGCCCGCCGTAGCTTGGGCCACGAAGGAGACTTCCTTTCCGGTCGCGCCGGTTCGCTGGATTTGAAGGCGGAAGCGGCTGTTCCCGTTGTTGGGGTCCGTGCCGGCGAGGTATTCCTCACCATCCGTCGAACCGTCGCCGTCCTTGTCGGTGGTCGAGCTTTGGAACAGGTTTCCGAACCAGAACATTTCCCATTCATCGAGCAATCCATCGCCGTCGGAATCAAAGCCGAGGAAGTGATTGATGTTGAGTTGATGAAACTGTCCGCGACCGCCCATTGTGAAGGGAACCTCGGCGAACGTTCCATTGAAGTCGCTCGCGACAATGGTCATCGCAGTGCCGGTGAGCGATGACTGGGAATCGAACACGGGCGTGAAGACTTCGAGCGGCACGCGGAGGGTGAAGTTATCGCCAGATCGGGCGCTGTCGCCCATGCGGTAACTTGCGACAACGGCGCCGTCGGAGTTACGACGCGCTTCGAGCACGACGTCAGTGTCGGTCGCGTGAACGGGCAATCCGTTTCGAGTGACGACGCCGTAGATGATGTTGTCCGGTTCGGGCAGCTCGGCTTTCGCCTCGAAGCTCCAAGAGCCAAAAAACAAACACCACGTAAGCAGCAATATCCAAGATCCAAAAACCAAGGCGCCGTCCGTTCGAACAGCGGTTTGATGTTTGGAGCTTGTTTGGATTTTGGATCTTGGTGTTTGGAGCTTCGCGTTACTCATCGTCTCCGTTTCAAGATTCGGGTTCATAGGATATGCAGGGTAAGGAGTTCGTGTCGCGATTATGTCAGTTGCCCGAGTAGGAGTAGCTCTGGAAGAAGATGCGGACATCTCCCACCGAGTTGATGAATGTGTCCAGGCCCTGGTTTGGGTTGAACAGCAGGGTGCCGCCCGGAATGATCAGCAGCCATTCCGTGTTCCACACACTGCGGCCGATCAAGCGCGTGTCCGTCGCGGCCTCGCTTTCGTCGAACTCCCCGCCGTCGTGATAGGCGCGGAGGCTGGAGAACTTCCGCACGTCGCCGAACACGCTGCTGAGCGAGTCGTGAATCGGGATGTAGCTCGGGTTCTGGAGCGTCGTCTTGCCGAGCGTGAACGGCGGCGGGATTTTTTGATCCAGCACCTTCCACTCGCGCGTGGCCAGCGAGAAGTCCGTCGGCGAACGGAGCACGTCGATGCCGGCGGGCACGAGGTAAACGCGCGGTGTTGTCGAGAGCCCGGCGCCGTCGTAATTGTCGAACCACACACCGGCCGAACGAATCTTCGTGGCGAAGTAAGTCGGGTCATACGAACTGTCGCCGCCGCCCAGTGGCCAACCGAAGTAGTTCAAACCGAAGCTGACCGTCGTGCCGAAGCGGATGACGAGGCCCGGTTGCGGTCCGGCGGATTCGGGCGCGAATGGACGACAGTAGCGCCGGAATTCCGGCACCTGCCAAAGATCCGCGACGCGCGCCTTCTTCAATTCGTTCTGCCACGCCTCATTGCCGCTTTCGTCAGGCGAGATGCGCAACATCTGCGTGCGCAGGGAGAACTTGTTCCCCTCCAGCGCCGGCACGGTGAGACCGAGCTGGCCCTTCAGCACATTGAAGTTCTGCTTCAGCCGACCGAGCGAATCGGACAGGCCCGGCTGGCCGACGACCGGGATGCCGTCTTCCATCACCCCGAGGCTGCGGTCGCGGACGATCTGGGTGAGGAAGTCGCGGCCAGAACCGTTCTGCGTGCCGAGCATCTGCGTCTCGTAATCGTAGGCGATGGCCGCGAGATAGACGTAGCGCGCGGCGAGATCGAACTGGGCGCGATACTTTTGCACCGCGTCATTGCGGAAGACGCGGAAGGTCATGTCCTGGTAGCGGCTGTCCTGGATGTCGCCGGCGGTGTAGCGGCGGAAGGCGAGGCGTTCTTGCAGGATACGCTGACCGCTGGCGAGCGCAGCTTGGTAGCGCGTCGCGGCCTGACGAACCGTTTCGGCGAGTTGATACGCCTCGATGCGCGCGGCGGGTTCGCTGCGGATGAGTTGTTGCACCTCCTTGATGCGTTGCTGGACCTCGAAGCTCTGGCTGGCGGTTTCCACCGTGACGCCAGTCTCCAACTCCAGGTTCTCCTTGCTCTGTTCCTGGGTCTCGACCTCTCCATCAAAGCCATCGGCAATGGTCTCGACCACTTCAGCGGCGGTCAAAGCACCGGCGGCGATGGTGAGTGCAATGGCGTCGATTATCGACGCTCCTACTGCGGATTCGGAAAGCTCTGCAAGACTACGGGCGGCGGACCCGGCGCGGCGCATGGCAATGCTCGTAATCCGATAGTTCCGGATGGTGTCGTTGACGTCCTCAACCTCGGTTTGCTGATCGCTCAACGCCGTGACCACCGCATTGCTCAACGCATATTGCGCATCGAGCAGGTCCACGGCGTCCTCGATCTGGTTAATCAACGCGTCGTAGTTCGCAAGGCTGATGCGCAGCGACGCGTCCGCCTGCAGGAGATCCGAGAGCGCGAGCTGCAATTCGCCGGGCGCACGACGTTGTCCCCACGAGGCGGGCGCGAGCAGGCTGTAGTTCGCGGCGGTCTTGGGGTAGGCCACACGGAGCACGCTGTCGCTCAAGGCGCGGCTGCTGGTGTCGCCGGGGAAGTAGAAGCCGAAGCTGCCGTAATCACCTTCGAACGCGGAGTAAGCATTCGTGAAACTTCGGCTGGTGCCGGTGCTCGACGAGATGAGCTCCGTCGCGTTCGCATACATGTAGTGATACAGATCCGGCCCGTCGTATTCGGACGGATAGGTTTTGCCCGGCCCGATGTCGCCGGCATACGGGTAGCCGAAGATCTCGATGAGCCGGCTCTTGTAGTCGCGTTCCTGTTCCTGGATCGTGCGCGCGAACTCCGTGTCGGAATCCTGCTGGCGGCGCAGGGCCGTGGTGAGCTGGCTGGCGTTGTTGAACGCGTTCATCGCGTTGTTCATCGCGGTCTCCGCACGCTCGTAGATCTGATCGAAGTGCGTCCGGCTCTGCGTGCCGGAACCGATGTCGAGGAAGAAGGGATCCACGTCGAACGGCACCACGCCCTTGCCGAGGCCGAGCGGATTGAGGCCGCGATCCGCCTTGTCGAGCTGCGCCTGAATCTCGTCCGCGTTGGCGGCGATCTCGGCAATCTCAACCACGGTGGTGCGGTCAATCTTGGTGATGCCCGAATGGGTCGGGTCCGGGTCCTGCGCCGGGAGAATCGTGTTCGCCATCAGCCAGTCCACGTAGGCAGCCTGGCGCGTGCGTTGGGCCCATTCGAAGAGGCCCCAGGCGCGGTCTGCATCGGTGTCCTTGTAGCCTTGGAACTGACCGGACGGATCGTCCACGTAGGTCTGGCGGTAGGTAAGGTTCACCGTCTCCGCGCCGACCTTGGCCTTGGCGGCGGCGGCGCGGGCGAACTTGCGTTCATCGAGGTAATCAACCGACACGACAGCAGCGCCGAGTCGCACAGATTCCGCGCGCGGCACCCAGGTGTAGTTCGTGTTGCGGAGTAGATCGTAATAGGACTTCGTCGCCGTGAGGTAGTGGCCCCAAGCGTCGCCGTGACCTTGCGGGAACATCGTCGACGCGTCGTTGATGTTCACGAAGCCATCAAAGTTCACATCGATGATGTTGTAGCTCTGCGCGTAGGCGAGCTCGCCGTCGCCGCGCGTGAAGTTCCAGAAAAGGCGGTTGTAAACGGGCCCGATGCGGACGCTCGCCGCTGAGTCATCGCGACCACGCAGGAGCACAAGTTCCTCTTCGAGCAACGAGTCAAGCTGGTTCTGGAAGGCGAAGACGGACGAGGCGAACACACCGTAATCCGTGCCGCCCGTGCCGTCCGTGGCGAAGCCAATCGTCGGATCGGTCGAATCGGCGTACGCTTCGTTGCCGAGCATCATGTAGAAGTCCGCGATGCGACCGCCGATAAGCAGCAGCGAAGTGTTGGCCGGTTCGTAATTCACCGGCGGGGTGCCCTCGATGCTGAGCGACTTGCCGCGCTCGAGCACGGTGGTGTAGGCCTCGATGAGGCCGACGTTGTTCAGGTAGTTCGGGTCCGGATTGAACGCCACCGGGCCTTCGTAACGGCGACCGGCCTGCGTGAGCATGTTGACGAGGGTCGAGGTCTCGGTGGAGTGGAAGCTGTCCGAGCGTTGCTCGAACGGATTGAGTCCGTCGATCACGCGTTTGATCCAGCCTTCCGCCAGTTGCGCGCGACCGCCGCCCGGTTGGCCGACCCAGTCGCTCCAGTTCGTGGAGCCGTCGATGTTGTAGCCGCGATACCGGCAGATGAACCAGTTGTCGGACATCGTGAGCAGTCCGTTGCGCGGGCCTTCGCCGATGGTGATGTCGTTGAAGCCCTGGCCGAAGTCCTCGACCGAGTAAATGAACCAGCCGCGCGGATCAATGATGTTGCCGGCGCCATCTACCACGGGCAGATCGGTCGCCACTTCGCCGCCCGTGTCGGGATGGTAATACCACTCGAACTGCATCAGCTCCGGCGCACCGCCAAAGTCGCTGCTGTGACGCATGGTGATGCGTTCATCGAAGACGTTGTCGGAGGGCAACACCTTGAGGTCGCCGAGGGGCGGGCCTTCATCGATGCGAATGACGTGCAGATCCGTCAGGAGCTCGGGACGATTCGCGTCGTTGTTTTCCGCCAGCGTGATGAAGCGCGGCGGGATGGCGGCGGGCGCGGTGGAGTCCACCCAAGTGATGCCCGCGCCGGCAGCGAATTCGCCGGGGAGCCTGCTGATGGTTTCGGACGTGACGGTGGTGCCGCTTCCTTCGTCGAACCGGAAGTAGGCGATCAGGCCCGCCTCCCGGCCATTGAGTTGCTTGCGCATCGTGCGGCGGATATCCGCCGGGGTCAGCGCCACGTTGCGAATCTGAAATTCGTCGAGTTGGCCGCGGAAACCTTCGCCAATGCGGAAGCCAGCCGTGTCCGCGAGGCCGTAGGCGCGGGTGTTGCCGACGGGCACACCGTCGACGAGGACGGTGAGGTTGGTGAACTCGCGCACCAACGCGTAGTGGTGCCAGCCCGTGTCGAAGGCGTTGGCGACGATTCCCGGAGGACCGGCATTCGTGCGATCGCTGACGACAAAGCGGTTGGCACCCGGCTGCGGCACGAAGTGAAACGAACCGCCGTTGGCCACGGAGTTGGTGATGAGCGCGCCGGTGTTGTTCGCGGCGACTTGCGCCCAGAAGCTGATGGTGAAATCGCCTACGAGCGCGCTGAAGCTGCTCAAGGAGACGCGGTTCGTTGTTCCGCTGAAGTTTAACGCCTGTAACGGGCGCGGTTCCGCCGGCGGGATTCCACCGAGCCCGGCGGTGAGTGCCTTTGGTCCGGCGCCGAATTTTTCGAGCACCACGTCGGTGCCGCTCATCGTCAGGCCCAAACGCAGGGCCGCATCAGGCTGACCGTTCCTCGGCGACAGATCGACGCGGTTCGGATTGCGGGTCAGCTCGAAGAGTTCCTTGATCTGGCCGTTCCATGTGGAGTCGTTGGCGAGGGCCTTGATGCGATCGAGTTCGCGCGGGCTCATCACGTTGGGCAGCAGGAGCGGGTTGTCCACTCCGCCGAACTCAGCGCTCGTGTCGTAGACGCCCGCGAATGTCAGCTTACGCGTCTGTGGGTTGTAGGTCAGGCGGCGCTTGAGGTGGTAGGGCAGGTCGGTGAAGTACACCTTGTCGATGACCAGCTCCTGCTTGATCTCGACGGGAATGCTAAAGCCGGGCTTGAGCGTAATGGTGCGCGGCGTGAGCGGATCGTAGAACCGCGCGAGCGCGTAGATTCGGTTCGTGTCTGCGGGGTCGATGTCGTCGTAGATGATGCTCGCGTCGGCCCAGTCCTTCACGCCGGGCAGGCCGCGCTTCGGTGTAAGCAGGCTTTCGCCAATGTTTAGAATCGGCGGATCATCTGGCCAGCGGATGTCGTAGATGGCTTCGATGTTTCGGCTCGACGTGGTCAACGCAGCCCGCCAAGCAACGCAATTGCCCTCACGCGCGCCATCCGCGGGATAATAAAAGCCCGTCTGGAGTTGATACCACCAGTGGACAGCCACCTCGGCATGCTCGCCGTAGAGCCCGGCGGATTTGGCGAAGATCGTTCCCAAGTGATTCTTCCATCCGGGCCCGCGGAGGATTCGTGAGTTGTCGCACTGCGGCATCATCAGGCTGATGGGCAGCGGTGGCTGCACGGCGTTGCCGGCGACGCCATCGAAGGTCGGGTCGCCCTCGAAGATGACTTTGTAGGTGCGCATCGCCCACTTGCCGTTGCCCGGGTTGCGGAATTTCAGGAGCGCATAAGGCTCGGAATGATTCAGGCCAGCGTTGAGGTCGTTGCGCAGCGCGTAGAGAGCTTCGCCGGAAGACGAAGGGCCGATGAGCGCGTGTTCTTCGTTCGGGTTGTAGCCAGAGAGATATGGGTCTGGCTGGACGTAAACCTTCTTGTTCGGATGCAGCGCGTCTTCGAGCGGACCGGAGCCAAGTCCGTTCGCGATGCTGATGATGTTGGTGGTGTTGACCGGCCATTCGACCGCGTAACGGACTGGCAGCCCGGACCACGCGACGCCGAGGCGGTTCGTGCGATACCAGACGACGACGAGCTGGTTCGTCGTCGCAGCGGTCGTCGCGTTCGGCACGTTGACGGGGATGATCGAACCGAAGCGCGTCGGGCGATCGTAGGCACGGTCCGCGCCAGCGCCGTCGTAGAAGGCGTTCGGGAAGAAGACGTGACCCTGGCGGTCGAGATAATCGAAGTGGCCGGGATAGGCGAGCGTGTCGCCGACGAACGCGGGCTTGTTGTCATCGAGGTAACGAGTGTCGTCCCAGAGCACGGTGCGGACGACATCGAACGCCGGGAAGTGAATCGCTTCGTTGGGCGACTGGCCGTCGGACTTCACGTAGCGCAAGACGGAGTAGCCGATGCCCGAGGCATTGAAGATCGCCGCGCTCGGGTCTATGGCCGCCCCGGCTGCAGTCGTGTATTGCAGCTCGCGGTAGCTGTGCGGCAGCTCGACGCCCTGGGGCTGGACTTCGCTCGGCGTGTTCGCGACGTGGACGGTGGGATTGCGCGGCCAGATGTTCTGGCCGACGGAGACAACGCGGTTCGTGTTTCCCGGATTAGAATCGAGCCGCCAGCGAAGGCGCGCGGTGACGGGGCGGATGGCGTAGAGGCGACCTTCGACCTGGCTCCAGTAGAATGCATTTTGTTCCGTGTCGAAATTGCTGCTGCGTTCAAGCAACTCAATCTCTGGCGGGACAAGCGCGGTGGCGCCGAGCGGGCGCGCAATCTTGCGGCCGATGACCCAAGCGGGGATCGCGATGAAGGCGCGCGTCTGGCCGTTGGTGCGGCCGGTGCCGGTGATCCACCCGTCGCTGTTGATGGCGCGGGCTTCGTCGAGCTGCCATTGCGAATCGGGCGGGAGCAGATCGTTCATGTCATACATCTGTTCCGCGCTATGGATGAATGCGCGCGGCGTGCCGGCGGCGTTTTGAGCCGATCCAACCGTTTGTCGAAACCTGTTGATGCCATACGCAACGCTGGAGCCGTTGGGGATGAGTCCGCCGATTAAGACTGGATTGACCTGCTGGTCCGCTCTCGCCGCCCAACGGAACGCCCGGGTAATACCGTCCTGGCTGTAAGTCGATCCTCCGACGACGATACCGTCACTATTAATAGCGTTGGCGAAACTGTTGGTCCCGAGGTTGGTGAAGATCCAGCCGAACGGATTACCACGGAACATTGCGCGGAGAACCGGACCAGCGGGTGATGATTGAGAAGTATTACCGGCAATCTGGCCTGTGTCGTTGATGCCGTATCCTTCCTCGGCGATGCTTTGCGGACCGAATAATGGGAGGACGCCCCAGACCCCGTTGGTGTAGATCAACGCGCGATTGACGCCGTTGGCCGTGACATTTCCGAAGCCCACGATCTGGCCGAGCGAATTGATGCTGCGGCCTTCGGAGCGATTGCCGACCTGCGGGAAGCCGAGCTTGGTGAAGGTGCCGTTGCGATAGACAAAGGCTTGCGGTAACACGCCGCTTTCGATCACCGAGCCGGTGATTTCGCCAGCGTTGTTAATGCCGTAGGCGTAGCTCGCGGAGCCATTGGCCGCACCGAGATCGGTGAGCGTACTGCCGTCGAGAATGCCATTAAAGCGGAAGGCGCGTCCGTCCGCGCTGGAGTTGCGGCTCGCGTAGCCGGCGACCTGACCCTGTTCATTGATTGCCATGCCGAAGCTGGTGGACCAGCCGGGCAGCGTGCCGATGTCGCGCACCGCGTAGGCCGGCTTTGGGATAACCGACAGCTCGAAGGTCGAGCTGGCAGAATCTCCCGGAGTGTCACGCACGGACACGGTGATGAGGACGTTGCCGATCTCGCCCGGGACCGGGACGATGCGAAGCGTGCGATTGGTGCCGTTGGCCGTGGTGACCCAATTCGTCAGGATCGGGACCGTGCCGCCGGACTCGAAGACGACGCTGACCGCGAGGTCGGCTTTCACCTGATTGGCGTCCGAATCATTGACGACGAATGCGATCGTGTTGGTGGTGTCCTCGATGATGAGCTGGTCGGGAATCGCGCTGATGGTCGGGAGGTCGTTCACGTTGGCGACGTTGATTTCGATGGTCGCGCCCCGCCTCAGCCCGGTGCTGTCGGTAACGGTGTATTTGATGATGTCCGGCCCGATGTAATTCGTCGCCGGGAGGTAGATGGTCGGGTTCTCGCCGCTGACGCCGATCAACCCGCTGCTGCGGCTCACGGTGCCGTGCAGGGGAGGCGCATCGAGGGTGTAAGTGAGATTGGTGTTGATTGGGCGGCCGTCCACGTCCTGGCCGACGAGGTAAAGTGGCGTCGCGGTGTCTTCATCAACCGTGTAGCGATGGATGCCCTGACCGCCGTTGATGCCGTTGTTGTTGCCCCAGGAGGCGCCTCCTGTCAGGTAGCCGTCCTCCGGGCCGCCCTGCGTGCCGACGTTCGATGCGGAGTCGTAGGCGATGATTCCCGAGGCTTCCTCGAAGCGGTAGTAAGCGCGCAGGCCGGGTTCGTTGCCGGCGAGCGGTACGGTCATCGTGCGGCGGATGTCGCTCGCGGTGCGCGCGGTGGTCCACACGCGAGCTTCGTCGATGCGACCGGCCCAGTTTTCGCCAAAGCCGCCGTATTGGCGGCCGATGCGGAACTCGCTGGCGGCGGGGTTGACGACACCGGAGCCGATGGATGCAACCAGAACGCCGTTGGTGTAGAGGAATGCGCTACTGCCGGATTTCACAACGGCGAAGTGCGTCCAGACGCCGATCGGGAACGGAATGTTGGCGGGGTTCTGCCAGGTGTCGCCGGCGCGCACGACTCCGTTGCCCATGCCGATGTAGAAGGCATTGCCGCCGGTTCCTTGGGAAAGAATCTCACGATTTCCCGTAGTGCCCGGATTCAGGTAAGCCCACGCTTCCACCGTGAAATCACCAGAGGTCGGAATCACCGAACCAGGCGAAACGGCCACGTAACCGTCCACACCGTTCAAGTTCAGCGCGCCCGCCATGCCCGCGGTTGGCGTGTCCGCCACGGGATTCACGACGAGCACGAACGAGTTGGTCGTGCGGAGGGTTCCGTCGCTGGCGATTACGGTAATGTTGGCGGTGCCGTATTGATTTGGGATGGGCGTAAGCACGAGCGGACGCAGACCTGTGAAATTCAGGGAGGTGCCCACCAGAATTCCTGAGCCGCCGATCAGCTGCGGGTTGTCTGACGTGGCGGTGACGGAGATCGCTCCCGGCTCCTGCTCAATGTCGTAGGCGGATAGCGTTCCGTAAAACGTCTGGTCCTCATCCATGGTGATCGTTGGTTGGAGCTCGATCACGGGAGGGGAAGCCACGAGGGCAAAATTGATGTTCGTCGCGCCCGGGTAAGTCGTGATGGAAGCGGGTGAAAAGGTCATGCCGAGGCCGCTGGGAATGACGGTCGCGTTGCTGACGCCGGACAGGAGGCGCTGCGTGAACCCGGAGCCATTGAGCGTTCGCAAGGACAGGTCGTAGGCACCGGAATTTGGATCTGCGACCGCCCACGAAGCATCGCTGGTGTTGCCGGGCGGTTGCTGAACGTTGATCTTGATCCTGCCATAGGCGGCGGCTTTCCGGACTGGGTCAAAGGCGATCGAAGTGGAGTTCGAAATGGCGACTGAGCCGAGAACGGTGGCTTGGTTCACCCGAATAACGGCGGGCACACCGGGGAACAGATCCGCGGGCGACGGCGTGAAGCTCACCACCGCGGGATGCGTGATGGTGGGACGATTGCCTCGCTCCAGGATGCCGGCATTGAAGTTGCCGTTCACGTCTGTCACCACCGGGGCCATGTTGAGGGACAGCGACCACGAATCCAGTCGGCCGACATTGCCGCCGGTACGATCCCTGATCTCCAATCTCCAGTTGCCCGTCGGCGACTTTCCGTTGAAGGCGTTGAGATCGCCCGCGGTGGTGCCGATCGAGTAGAAAGGATTGCTGTAAGCGCCAGACTCGCTGTTCGCGTTACGCAACCGGACTCGAGTCCCGTCCGGGTGAATCAGGGTGATTTCCAAATCTCCGGCCCGGGGATGGGTGATCATCGGCCGCACATAGGCTACGGACGCAATGAAGCCTGGCCACTCCACTCCCCGCGGCGATTCCACGCCGCCATTGTCCGGGATGTTGTAGAATTGCGCGGCTGACAGCGTGATCGCGGTCCCGGGAAAAATCGTTGCGCCCGGAAGCCCAAAGGTACCCGACAGGATCTGACCCGTGACGGTGCCGCTCAGCACTCTCGCCGGCAGGAGTACAGTGTTCACGGAGCCGTTGACCGAGACATCGGCAAAGGTGTCAAACCTGTGGTTCGGCTTGGTAAAGGTGAACCTCCATTGCAGCGGGGCGCCAGGTGGCGCCGAGACGGCGGCGAACGAGGACGAAAAATTTCCATTCGCATCGGACACGGTCGAACCAGGGTATTGTCCGCTCAACGTCGTCCCCATCACGGGACTCAGTGCCCACGACACCGCAACCCCAGGAACGCCGTAATCTGTAACACCATCGCGGTAGACCACTCGCCCGGAGAACCCCTGGGCAGACGTGTTCGCGGACATCCCGAGGAGCAGGCCGAGCGCGAGGACCGCGGCTCCGATTATGTTCCGGCCGGCGCGTGAAATCATTTGCAATACGTTCATAGGTTTCCTCCTGAGAAAATTATTGGTTGAGCACCGGCGTGCTGATCACGCGACGCAATTGAAACGGCCCGCTGGCCACGATGTCCGTCCGGTGCAGACCGCGCACCGTCTCGCGATAGATTCCGCTCAAGCTCGTGTAGCCGTAGTCGGACTGGGTCACGCCGACGGTGTTCGTGGGCGTGAAGGTCATCTGGAACGAGCGCGAGAATTCATACGCCTCGCCGCGGAAGCTCGTGAATGTGGCGTCCAAATTGTCGTGGTCCGGATGATACTTGTGCTTGAAGGGATTCACCGGGTCGTCCGCGCCGAGCGTGTAGGAACCGATCACCGTGTTGTTGATGGCGAAGGTGCCGGTCAGCGGCAGGAAGTTGTTCGCTGGCGTGCTGGGGAAGGGGAAGTCCGCCGTGCTCAAGCGGCGTCCGACCATCTCGCCATCGCGCAGTGCGGCGCCCTTGTATTGCGGAATGAGCCGCTCATCGGTCAGCAGCACGTAACGTCCCGGCGTCTGCTGCACGCGACGACCGAGTTCGTCGAAGTTGTAGGTCGCTTCCTGCCACATCTGCACCACGTCCTTGAGCAGGCGCACCGTGCCGTTCGTATCGATGTGCAGCAGCAGACGCAGGCTGAATTCGGAACGTGTCGGCGTGGGATTGTTGCCCGCACCGAGCCGTGTGACTTCGCGCGTGATGGCGCCGGCGACGGCATTCGTGGCGATGTTTGTCACCAGCGATCCGGCGTGAACTTCACTGACACCATTGATCGTAGCCGTGCCAACCCATAGACCCGCGCGCCCGGCGGCTTCGCGTTGCGCGGCGGTGCCGGTGGTGCCCAGCGGCGTGCGGCCAATATCCACGGGAATGTTGAACATCGTGCCCTGACCGTCGGTAACGCGAACGATCGTTTCGTAAAGCGTCGTGCTGGTGTTCGCGAAGTTCGCCGCGAGCAACAGATTGTAGGAACTGTTTGCGCCAAGTGTTTGGGTGAAGGGCCGCGGCAGGGTGCTCCAACTCGGCGGCGTGGTGTTGAGTTGATACGTCAGCGAACTGCCCGGGCCAATGTCGGTCACCGTGACGGTCCGAACGGTGGTGCCGACGTTCTGCAAGTGTAGCGTCGAGTCCGTCACCGCGGAGCTGAACTCGAGACCGTTGCCGAAGTCCACGGAAACTCCGAGCGGCGCGATGAAGTCCGAGACGCCAGAAGTGTAAACCCAATACGCCTCTCCATGCTTCATGCGGTCGGATGGGCTCACGAGCGTCCACTGACCGGCGTCGTTGAGCTGATAGATTTTCTGGAGCCGTTGTTGCGCGATGTTGTAGTGCGCGGGCGAGAAGCGGAAGAAGTTGGCGAAGGTCGGCAGCGCGTTCGGGTCAACCGGGAAGCCACGGAAGTTGTAGGCGTCCGGTGCCCACGCGGGGAAACGCAGCTTCGGCTCGCCGGAAACGTTGAGCGTGGCCGGCGCGCTGACCTTCACGAGGTAGGCGCGATTGCCGAGCGCTTTGAATAAATTGTTGTTCAGCGACGAGACCTGATTGGTCGGCACGTGGACCAGCCAGCGGTCGCGATTCCAGACCGGCTCGGCGGTGTCCTGAATGAAATCCACGGACGAAACCACGGACGCAAACGTCCACACGCTTTCGACCGGGATGCCTTGGAAAACGACGTTGATGTCCTGGTTCACGGGTTCCACTTCGAGCCAGATGGCGTTCCATCCGGCGCGGAGGTTGAACGTCTGGTTCATGGTGAACGCCGCGCGCGCGGGCAGCGTCGCCAGAAGCAGGCCGAGTGCGGCAACCGCAATTCGACAGTGGAACAGCAGGGTTGATGTTTTCATGGTGTGTAACTCGGAGAATCAGTTCGAAGGCAGTGACGGTGGAGCACCCGGAGCGTTGGCCACGGCAGGTGCGGGGAGTGGGACAGCCTGAAGAGCGGATTCGTTGATCTCCACGTTCACCCCGGCCTTTTGCTCCGCGTAAAAGCGTTCTTCGTTCGCGACGCGCTGCTGCTCCTTGAGCTTGTGAACAATCCGGTCCCGCACTTCGGCCAACGGTCGCACGCCCGCGGCCTGACGTTCGATCAGCTTGAGGACATAGAAGCTTCCGCCCGCTTCGACGAGCGGCGCGATCGCACTGGGTGTTTCCAACGTGAACGCCGCGTCCGTCAGCTCCTTCGGCCAAGACGGTGGCGTCTGCCCGCGCTCCATCCAGCCGCCGTCGCCGCCGCTGTAACGCGTCGCGCGATCTTCGGAATGCAACCGCGCAAGCTCAGCGAAGTTCGCATCCGGCGCCTGTGCGAACGTGAGAATCTTTTCAGCCCGCGCGCGCAGCTCGGCGCGTTTCTCTTCGGTGGCTTTCGCCGAGCCTTTGACCAGAATCAGCCCCACGCGAATGCGCTCCGGGCGCTGATACTCGGCGGCGTGTTCTTTGTAGAACTGCTCCACCTCAGCCGTGGACGGTGCGCGTTGTTTCTCGGCATCCGGTTTGTGGTCGGTTTCGTATTTCGCCACGACCATCCGTTCCCAGCGCCGGATGAGATCGGGGTCCTTGTCCACGCTGGCGGCCCGGGCTTTGTTCAGGAGAACCTTCTCGCGAATGAGTTCATCCAGCACTTGTTGTTTGAGGGCTGCGGTGGGTTCGCCGCCGAGTGATTTCGCCCGCTTGGCGAGAGCTTCGGTCAGGTCCGTCGGGGAAATGGTCAATTCGCCGACCTTCGCCACGATGTCAGGCGAATGCGCCTGCTGTGCCGCGGGTTGATCGTTACGGCACCCGGTCGAGGAGAATGCAGTCCAGAGGATAAGCGCCGGCAGAACGACGGAACTTCTCACGGCGACTTCTGAAAGTGCCGTTCGGAGAATCGATTTCCGCGACGACGGGACGGGATGGCTAGGATTGCATTTCATCGGACTGATCGCTGGTCTCCCTCCTACAGAAACGTTTGTTTTGCGTTGTCTCACAAAAAGAGAATTTTTTTCGCAAAGACGAAGAGGCGGAGTCCATCCGTGGGCGGGGGTGTCAGATCGGCCCGCCAGATGGGTGGATGGAAGCGTTTGACCGGGGGCTTTCGCCTTGGCTTATGACGGTCCAGTCCGCATTCTCCGCCGAACTCTAACGACCGGAAGAATCAATTGCATCGAACCGGCGGGGTGAACCTCATTGGAATGCAAAATTTCCACGGGCGAGCCCGATTCGGCATGGGTAGCTAAAAGCCATCGGATGGATACGACATCGCACGGTCCCGCAAGGGAGAACCAGCCAGCGGCGCACTTCGCGACCACGCATTGGAGCGTTGTGCTGGCGGCGGGACGGACGGAGCAGGCTGCGGCCGCGGCGGCGCTGGAGCGGTTGTGCCAGGAATACTGGTTCCCGGTTTACTCGTTCGTCCGGCGCAAAGGTCACGATGCACATCAAGCCGAAGACCTGACCCAGGGATTCTTCGCGCGGCTGCTCGAGAAGAACTGGCTGGAATCGGCGGATCCCAATCGCGGCCGGTTTCGCTCCTTCCTGCTCACGGCGGTGAGCCGTTTTCTCGCGAACGAACACGATCGCGATCGCGCGCTCAAACGCGGCGGTGGCCAGCGCGTGCTGTCATTCGAAGCTCAGGATGCTGAAGGCCGCTATCTGCTCGAGCCCGCGAGCGACTCGACGCCCGAGACGAACTTCGAGCAACAGTGGGCGCACCAGATCCTCTCGGTAGTCATGGAGAAGCTTCAGGCGGAGTTCGACGGCGGCGGCCGCGCGGGACGCTTCGAGGTCTTGAAAGGGTTTCTGCTCGGCGAAGGCGAGGTGCAGTCGTATGCCGAAACCGCCACGCGGCTGGGTATCTCGGAGTCCGCCGTGAAGTCCGGCATCCACCGGCTCCGCCAGCGTTATGGCGAGATTCTGCGCGACGAGATCGCCCAGACGGTGGAATCCGCCGCCGAAGTGGAGACGGAGATTGCTCACCTGTTAAATATCCTGAGTGATTGAGCGCCGACGCGAAACTTTCCGCCCCGGCTGCTTAACATGAGATTGAACGAATGGTGCCGACGTCCACTTCGAACTGTCCCAAATGCGGTCGCGTGCTGAAGGCGAACGCGCCGGCAGGATTGTGCCCGCGCTGTTTGCTTGGGACGGCGGTGAGGATTTCCGAAACCTACGGCGCCAAATCCGCACCTGAACCGGCCCCGGCCCCGGCGCGGCAGTTCGGCGACTACGAATTGATCGCGGAGATTGCGCGCGGCGGGATGGGCGTCGTGTATCGCGCGCGGCAGACGAGCTTGAACCGCGTGGTGGCGATCAAGCTTCTCCTCGGCGGCGAATGGGCTTCCGCGGAATTCGTGCAACGATTCCTCGCCGAAGCCGAGGCGGCGGCCCGACTGGATCATCCGGGCATCGTGCCCGTTTACGAGATCGGCGTTCACGAGGGACGGCACTTCATCGCGATGAAGTTCCTCGAAGGCGACTCGCTCGCGGCGAAGATTGCCCGCCCTGAAACGCGTCCCCTTCCGCGCGAAGCCGCAAACTTGCTCGCGAAGCTGGCGCGGACGGTTCATTACGCGCATCAACGCGGTGTTCTCCATCGCGACCTCAAGCCCGCCAACGTTCTGCTCGATTCCCGCGCGGAGCCGGTGCTCACCGATTTCGGTCTCGCGAAATTGATCGAGCACGACGTTCAGTTGACGCAGACGCGGGCCGTGCTCGGCACGCCGGCTTACATCGCGCCGGAGATGGCGTCAGGTCGCGCAGGCGATTCGACGACGGCTGCCGATGTGTATGGCTTGGGAGCGATCTTCTACGAATTGTTGGCCGGTCGTCCGCCGTTCTCCGGAGGCACGCCGGTGGAAGTGTTGCGTCGAGTGGTGGAAACGGATCCGGCGGCACCCAGCTCCATCGCTGACAGCACTCAACCCATTGATCGCGATCTCGACACCATCTGCCTGAAGTGTCTGGAGAAGGATCCCACGCGGCGTTACGGCTCGGCGGAGGCGCTCGCCGACGATCTCGAACGCTGGCTACGGGGTGAACCCATTCACGCGCGACCAAGCAGCGCGCTGGAACGCGTCGGGAAGTGGGCCCGACGCAACCCAGCGGTGGCGGCGCTGTCCGTCTTTCTCGTGCTCGCGCTGGTCGCGATCTCCGTCATCTCCACCGTGATGAGCGTGCGGGTGTCCGCGGCGCGCGGGAAGCTGGCGCAACAGGCGGAGGAACGGCGGCAACAGATAGTCCGCCTCAACGTCGCCACTGGAAACCGCCTCGCGGAGGAAGGCGATCCGCTGACGGCGGCGTTGTGGTTTGCCGAGGCGGCCCGGCTGGATTCGCAGGCGGGACAGAGTGACGACATGCATCGGATCCGACTGGCGGCGGCGTGGCGTCATGCGCCCGCGTTGGAGCACACCTGGTTCCACGGAGATGCCGTCGTCTCGGTGGCGTTCAGTCCGGATGGGACGAAACTTCTCACCGCGAGCAGAGATCGGATGGTGCGCATCCGTTCGGTCACAACGGGCGAGGACGCAGTTCCGGCGTTCGAACATCCACGGGCGCTGGAGTCCGCGGAGTTCAGTCCGGACGGCACGCGCGTCGCCACGGTGTGCGCGGATCATGCGGCACGGATTTGGGACGCGGCCAGCGGCGAACCGATCGGTGCGCCTATCCGACTGGAACGCGGCGAGCGCAATCTGACGTTCAGTCCCGATGGAAAGTTGATCGCAGTGCCGGTGAAAAATGGCGCGCAACTCTTCGATGCGGCCACGGGCGATCCGGTTGGCCCGTTGCTGGAACACCGCACGCACGTGAACTTCGTGTGCTTCAGTCCCGACGGCCGGTATCTCGCCTCGGCTGGCGAAGATCACACGGCGATCATTTGGGACGTGGTGACCGGCGAACGCGCGTTCCCGATCATTAAACATCATGGCGCGCTGCGGCGGGCGGCGTTCAGTCCGGACGGCGCGTGGCTGGTGTGCGCGGACTACCTGCTCGCCGTGCATGTGTTCGAAGTGGCCTCTGGTGAACGTTCGCCCGTGATGCTCAAACAGCGTGGCATGGCGCTGGATTTCAACTTCGCTGCCGGCGGAAGCCAGTTGCTCATCGCTGGCGAGGATAATGTCGCTCGCGTCTGGGATATCCTCCGGGGCGAAGTTCGGCTCACACTTCAGCATCGTGGCGTGGTTCGTCAGGCGCGGTTGAATCGGGACAACGATCGGATACTGACCGCCAGCCGCGACGGCACCGCGCGCCTCTGGCACGCGACCAACGGGACGCCGCTCTTTGCTCCGTTGCGCGAGGGCGGTGGAATTTACGCCGCAGCATTTAGTCCGGACGGTGCGCGCGTTGCCACTGCGGGGCGAAATGGTGTTGCGCGACTTTGGCGACTGCCGTCCTCGGACGGAACGCTGTTTGTGGCGCGTCACCGACGGGCGATTTCGAACGCTGACTTCAGCCCGGACGGGACGCGTCTGCTCACCACGAGCATGGACGGCACCGGACGTCTCTGGGACACAGCGACTGGTGAGCCGACTTCGGCTCCGTTGCGTCACTTCGGGACGGCCAGCTATTGCGCGTTCCTGCCGGACGGAAGGCGATTCATTACGACCTCTGGCGACGGCATTCTGCATGTGTGGAATTCGGCCGACGCCACCGAGCAGTTTGTTTTGCGGCACACGAACGGTTTCTTCAGCGCGGGTTACAGTCACGATGGAAAGCGGTTGTTGACGGTGACCGTGGACGGCGTCGCGCGGGTGTGGGACGCCGCGATCGGCCAGCTCCTCGTCGCGACGGCTCCGGGCAAAGCAATGAGTGGACAGGCGCAGTTGAACCACGACGGGACGTGGTTGCTCACCCGCGGACGCGAGCGGTCGTGGAGCGTTCTCGATGTTGCAACGGGCCGGCCGGTTTTTCCGCCGATTCCTTTTAGTGGCAGCGGTAGTGTGGCGCAGTTCTCTCCGGACGGGCGGCGTATTGCGCTGCTGGATTTTGGCAAGGTGGCGTCCGTGCGGCTCTGGGATTGCGCGACCACGAACTGGCTGCCGGTGCAAATGGTGCATGCGACAGGGATCGCGACGTTGGAGTGGAGTCCGGACGGCAAGGTGATCGCCACGAGCGCCGCGGATCACGCGGTGCGTTTTTGGAATGCCGAGACCGGTCGCGAATTGACGCCGCCGCTGCGTCACGACGGCAATCTCTACGAAGTGTCTTTCAGTCCGGATGGTCGGCGGGTGGTGACGGCTTCCGGCGATGCGACAGCCCGCGTCTGGGATGCAGCGACGGGCGAGGCGCTCACGCCCCCGCTGAAGCACGGCGCGTGGGTGGTGCATGCGTCGTTCAGTCCGGACGGAAACCGAATCGTCACCTCCTGCAGCGACGGGCTGGCGCGCGTATGGGACGTCTCCAAAGCGTCCGGAACGCTGGACGAATTGCTGGCGCGGGCGCAGATGCTTTCCAGTCACGGACTCGACGACACGACGTCGCTGCGGCCGCTCACGAACATCGAACTCAGCAATACGTGGCAGCGGGTGCGAGGCTTGCGCCAGCCCTGAGCCGCCGTTTGCGGAGTATTTCGGTGGGAAATAGTGCGTCCTGAACTTTGCTGAAGATTTCCGCGAAACTTTCCGCACCGTCTCCTTAAGAAGGAGGCATGCTCAAAACTTCCTTTTGCTCCCGGCGGGACCAACAAATGGTCACCGTGGTTTCTTCAGGTCTTCATTCGATGAGAACTGTTCGGGCCGCTCGGCTGTGGATGACGGTCGCGTTCCTGACCGTTGTGAATCTAATTGTTGCTGATCTCGTTGGCGCGGATTCACGGGCGGTGCATACGGGGAGCACCCTGCAAACTCCCTATCCGAACTGGATGAAATGGTTGCCGGATTCGACTCCGCTTTCGATCATTTCCAATCCCGGCACGCACGACACGATGTCGCTTTACGGTGGACCGTCCACAGAAACGCAATCCATGCCGCTGCGCGAACAGCTTCGTGCGGGCATCCGCAATCTCGATATCCGAGCCCGGCATATTCTGGATCGATACGCCATTCATCACGGGCTCTTGTTCCAGAATGCGCTCTTTGATGACGTGCTGGCGACTTGTAATCAGTTCCTAAGTGAGAACCCCTCGGAGACCGTTTTGCTGTGGTTGAGCGACGCGGGTGTGCCCGGTCCCGTCCTGAATACACGAGCCTACTGGGACACCTTTCGATGGTATCGTGATGAAAGCGGGATGGGGGACAGGATTTACAGGCCGACCAACAATATTACGGCGGATCTGCTGCTCAGTCAGGTGCGGGGGAAGATTGTTATCATCTCGGGAAAGAATGCTGAGGGCGATTACTGCAGCCGGTGTGGCATCAACGCCGATACCATCGATGAGAACGAGTCTGGTCCCGTGTTGACCGCCTTCAACATGCCGGCCAAGTGGGAGGCGATTGTCGAACAGGCTTTGGTGACGGATGCGGGCGACGTGGGAACCATCTATGAGAATTCCAGCACCGGCAGCAGTGGGGGCGTGTATCCCATCGACATCGCCAACGGCCTGCTTGGGTACGAAGGAATGAATTACCGTTACCTCCGGTATCTCTTCACTGGAAACCAACGGCGGACGACGGGGCTCTTCGGCATGGATTTTCCGGGGGCCGGAATGATCTCGGGAATTATTGCCCACAACATGAAGCTTGCGACCAACGTCTCCGCGTTCGCGTCGGATTTTACCAAGGTGCTAAAGGACATGTCCTACAGCACCGCTCACGAGGGAGTTGGTGGTTCCCGCGACCATGCCATCCAGTTGCGCGGGTTCCTGAGACACGTTCTCCCCGATCAACATTGGAGTGTGCTGGTTTCCGGAATTCCCGGAGACGACAGTTGGGGCATGGCGATGGAACCCGATGGACTGTTCGCGCAGTCCGATGTGATTGATGGCTTCACCCACGTCGCAGTGAGCAGCCGTAGTCTGGACCCCTCGTTCGCCACACTTGATCTGGCGGGTTACTGGACCGCGAACACTTTGATTCCCTTGAGCGGAGACGCCGCCGCCCGCGCACGAGGAGCTCAAACGCTGCTCAAAGCTCGTTTCCCCCAGGCCCGCTGGAACGTGGCCGTGAAGCGGGTGCCGTTCGACGTCGGGAACTGGGCAACTGAACTCGATGCAGCTGTGAGTGCCACGGTACTCGTGGCCGATGAAGCCTTCGTTTACTCCTACACGGCATGGGCTACCAGCGGCACGAATCGTCCCCCGGTGGCTCATCCTGGGGGACCGTATGAAGTGGACGAAGGATCGCCTGTTACTTTTGACGCTGGTCTTAGCACGGACTCCACTGGCGACGTCCTGCAATACCGCTGGGATTTCAACGGTGCCGGCCGGTGGGACACCCAATACTCGTACGACCCGACCATCACTCACACCTATCTCGACGATTCAACACCCCAAGTGTGGCTGGGTGTTTTCGACGGCGTGTCCAGTGCCACCGAAAAAGTCACGGTCATCGTCCGCAACGTCGCTCCCCGGATCGATGTTCCTCCTGCGATCGCATTGGGGAATGATCAAACCCTCGCGCGCCAGTTCACCATCGTTGATCCCGGTGCGGATTCGTGGATGGTCGATGTCTCCTATGGTGACGGCACGCCGAGGTCCACGCTGAATCTTACGGAAAGAAACTTCACGTTGAACCATCAATACCCGGCATCCGGATACTTCGAGGTTTCGATGAACGTTCGTGATGACGACGGCGCGCGCACGGAAACTCGATTCCGGGTCGTGAGCGGAACTCCGGCGCTCGACATCCAGCGGTTGGGTGCTGACCTGGTTCGGCTCTCGTGGTCGAATCATCCCGCTCCGTTCCGGCTCGAATGGTCTACTCAGCCTTCCGGCCCGTCCTGGCAACCCGTCCCCGGAGTGCCGACGCTCGTGAATGGTCGCAATCAGATCGACGTGGGTTCGACGAACTCCCAGGAGTTGTTCCGCTTGAGCCTGCCCTGAGATGCCTTGTGCGGCGGTGCGGAGGCGGTCCGTCAACCGCGCAATTGAGCAGGGGCGTCGCCGAACAGATCTTCGTAGAGATGCGCGAGGGCGAGCATCGTCAACGGCCATGTGACGAAGATCCCGACGCCGCAGCAAAGGGCGCCGACGAAGTTCACGCCAACGCACGCGAGCGCGAACACGAACGCGCTCCACCAGTCGGCGGTGATGACTTTGCGGCTGACTTCCATCGCGTCCCAGAAGGCCAGCTTCCGGTCCTGAATCAGCGGGAGCGTAAGTTGCCAGGCCACCAGCAGGTAGATGCCCGGCAGGAGACACGCGAGAAGCCCCAACGCTGCGAGTACCCCGGAAATTAGCGCGCCGAGAAAGAGCTGCAGAAACGGCGTCGCGAATCCGGAGAATCCCGCGAAAGCGTCATTGATGGTGGCGGGCTGGCGACGGATCTTGCGAAGGAAGTACCAGAGCAATCCGCCAATGAGCGGGCCGTTGAGCAAGCCGTGCGCGGCGCTGCTGACGAGGAGTATGAGCGCGCTGATGCCGACGATCGGCCAGAAGTCGCTCTTGAGCAGATCCCACGCGCGGCCGAAGCAGTGCCCGACATTGATTTCAACGGAGCGCGCGAGTGCAGCGCCGGCGACTTGATCGGCGTTCGCGGTGGACTCGGGAAACATCGGCGCGCTCGCCGGTGTGGGCGGAGGTGGAGATGGAAGCTTCGCGCCGGCGCTGAACGCTTCGACAAACTCCGGAAACTGCGCGAGCGGTTTCCAGTCTGCATCGCCTTCGCGCTGCGCCATGGTTTGCGAGTTGGCGCGGCCGGAAGTAATCCATTCGCGCACTTGGTCGACGGTGACCGGCCCGTATTGTTTTCCGTCCCCTCCAATGATCTTGAACATGTTTTCAGTGTCCGCGGGAAATCACGGTTCCCAACGGAGCTCAGCGAGTTCTTCCTTGGGAATTTCGCGCACGCTGCCGTCGGCAAAGCCGAAGACGAAGTTGCGTCCATGCGGTGGGCTCGTCACGACTTCGCTTTCTCCGCCGGTCGCATTCCAGCCTTTGTCTGTTTCGAAGATAATGACGGTGTCCGGTGGAATGGCGGACAACGTGCGCCCGGCCAGTTTTGCATTGAATCCATAGGCGCTCTCGGCGCCGCGCCGCTGCGGGCATTTGAAGATCTGTCGGCCGTCGAGATTCGGCAGCACATCGTCGCACCACTGGGCCGCGGGCGGACATTTGCCCTCGTGTTCGTCGGCATAGAGGCGGATGGCCAGTGCGATCTTTTTCACATTCACGCCGCAGTCCGAGTATTGCGGACGGTCATACTGACGTTGATACCTGGCCTTGCTGAGCGCAGGGAGGAGGACTCCGGCGGCCGCCGCGAGAAAGACGAAGAACATCACCGACGAGACAATCATTCCGGAGATCGCGAGCCCCTTGCCTTTGAGTTGTCCATTGCTCTTCCCAATCTTGATGAGCGAGACCAAGCCGAGAATCATTCCGATGATGGCCGTGACACCGCAGAAGCCGACGAGGCCTAACACGAGCGAAGCGATGGCCATGCCGCTGGTCTTGGGACCGGTGGCGGAAGTCGCGCCGGCTGGCGTGGCGCCCAGTCGCGGGGGCAGGGGAGGTGGAGTGGTGGCGGCTGAGAGATCGGGCGCGAATTCAGCGAGCGAGCCCAGTTCGACCCAGTCAGCGTGGCCTTCCAATTGAATGCGAGTCTTGCCGTTGGCGCGGCGTTCCCGAATCCATTCGCGGACAACCGTCGCGTCGATGGGGCCGTATTCTTTGCCGTCGGAGCCGAGTATCTTGAACATGACAGATAGGGATTAAGACACTGAACTGACCGGATGGTTGCAAATCCATCACGATGATTCCAATGGGAATTCCGGAAGGAATTTGGAACGCCGTAAGGGCGGAGCGCCGAACTCCGATTCGGCGCGGTTCAATTCGGGAGGGGAACAGAAGGAAACGAAGGAAACGAAGGAAACGAAGGAGCGACGGAGTTCAACTCTGGCTACGGCAAAGAGCCGATTCATCAACGGACATCTTCACCCGTTCCGACTTTGTTCCCTTCTCGCCCTTCTGTGGATTCGATTCCCAACGCGCCGAATCGGAGTTCGGCGTTCCGCGATGCAACCCTGGGCGTTACTTTCCGGCCAACGTCTTGAGCTGCGCGCTGGCGCGTCCGCTGTCGATGAGGTTCCCGGCGAGCTCCCAGCCTTCCGTGATCGATTTCACCTTCCCGGCGACGAAGAGCGCCGCGCCGGCATTGAGCAGAACCGCATCCCGTTTCGGACCGCGTTCCTCCCCGGCGAGCAGGCGGCGAACGATGCTGGCGTTCGCTTCCTTGTCGCCGCCCGCGAGGTCCGCGAGGGTGGCGGACTGGAGTGGATAATTCTCAGGCGCGAGCACCGAGGTGGTGAAGCCGCGATCCTGGTAAAACTCGGCGACCGTAGTTTCGCCAAGCGTGGAAAACTCGTCGAGATGCGCGGGCGCGGGTTGGCCCGGGACGGGAACGACACCGGTCACCACCATGCCACGGCGAATGCCGAGGGATTGCAACACGCGGGCCATCGGTTCGCACAGTTGCGGACGCGGCACGCCGATAAGTTGCGCGCTCGGGCGGACCGGGTTCATGAGCGGCCCGAGGAAGTTGAAGATCGTGCGCTGGCCGCGTTCCGCACAGAGCTTACGCGCCGGGCCGATGTGCTTGAACGCCGGGTGATACTTCTGCGCGAAGAAGAACGCGAAGTGCTGTTCCTTGAGCGAACGGGCGGCTTCCTCCGGCGTGAGGTCGATGCGGATGCCGAGTGTTTCGAGCACATCCGCGCTGCCGGATTGCGAGGTGATCGCGCGATTGCCGTGCTTGGCCACCGTGACGCCGCCGGACGCGCAGACGATGGCGACGGTGGTGGAGATGTTGAAGGTGTTCAGCTTGTCGCCGCCGGTGCCGCAGACGTCGAGGATTTCGCGCGCACGCGTCTCGGCGTCGAGCGGCGGCTGGATGGAAAGCTCGCGGAGGTTCTTTGCGAACGCCGCGATCTCCTCCGTCGTTTCGCCCTTCTGCGCGAGCGCGCTGAGGAAGTCCGCCTTGGCCTCGGCGGAAACGGATTCGGCGGTGAGTTGCGAAATGGCGTCGAGCACCTGCGGTTCGGTCAGGTTCTCGCGGCGACGCAGTTGTTCAGTCAACGTGCTGAGCATGCGCGGAGGGTAGGGAGTGAGTGCGCGCGCGCCAATGGAAAATCGAATCGCAGGCCGCGTCCCTCCGCCCGCCCGGAGCGCCGAACTCTGATTCGGCGCGAGCTTTTTCACGTAGCCACCGAGGTGACGAGGTGGAGATCGTCGAACGGCGGAAGGCCGTCCGCCTCTTCACGTCGGCGGCTACGGCGGAGGAACCGGGCCGCGCCGAATCGGAGTTCGGCGTTCCGTCTTATTTTGGGGGCGTGGCATCTGGCGTAAGCCGGATCGGATCGAACTCCGCCGGTGGCCAACAACGGAATTCAGATCGGACTTACGTCCGATGCTACGGTTTCCTGATGGCGGATCAGAACTGGCCGGGATTTCCGCCGAGGTTCGGAGAGACGCGCCAGGAGGCGGGCAGGGTCGGGTCGGATTGCTTGCTGATCAGTTGAAGGGTGTAGCCGGTGCCGTCCGCCTGAGCGGGCCACGGAGCGACGTCGTCGTAGGTGATTGCGAGGGCGAGGGTGCCGTTGGGACGGTAGAGCCGCAGCGTGTCGCCGGAGTTGTTCAATCCGAAATCAAAGCTGCCGGCGACGGGCACGTTGACGGCGTGGTAGAGGCGGAACTTGGATCCTTCCTCGCAGAGCACGAGCGAGGCGCCGGGTTGCAGGAGCTGGCTCGGGAGCGGGAAGGCGTGTGTGTCGTCGGCATCGCGGAGGATCCAACCGTTGAGGTTCACGGCGTTGGTGGCGGGATTGTGGACTTCAATCCAATCGCCGGAGTCAGTGGCGTCGGCGGCGTGATATTGGATCTCGGAGATCAACAATTCCGACGGGCCGACGACGTTGGTGTCGACGGCTTCCATGCGCGCGGTGATGGTGCTGGTGCGGTCGCGTGGGGCGCGGAAGGTGTACGGATTGCGATTGGTGGCGCCACCGGGCGTGACCCATTCCACGAAGCGATAGCCGGGATTTGGGAGCGGGCGGACGGTGTTCGTGATGTCACCGAAATAAACGCCCTGCCAGGGGAGTTGATCGAGCGTGAGTGAATTGAAGGCAATGCGACCGGCGCCGGCGGGTTCCACCTGCAGCTCCACGGTGCCGAGTCCGCCGACGAGCGAGAAGTGTTGGATGCAATCCTGGCGCAACTTCGCGGGACGTCCGCGACCGAAGTTAAGCAGGACATTGATGTTCGTCTCCCAGGTTCCTTGCGTGAAGGATTGGTATTCGGATTTGTAAGGGACGCCGTAACCCTGGTTCGTGAGCGAGGCCCAGCTCCAGCGTTGGAGGTGCGCGCCGATCTCGGGGCGGATGACGGCGGCCATGTCTTGAATGATCTGTTCGACGCGATCTTCGCGGAACGCGGTGTTCAACAGATCGGCGCAGCGGCGGATGAACTGTTCCTTGAACTGGGGATTCGCAAGCAGGCTGCGCAGGAGCAGGGTGCGGCCGCCCGCATTCGGCCAGCCGGTGCTGGTGCCGGTGTTGGCGGTGTAGAACCGGAACATGTTGTTGTAGTCCGCGTAATCGCGGGCCATGGCGGGTTCATAGATCGCGGCGGGCCAGAGTCCGAAGCCGTAGTCCTGATCGTAAACGATCCAACGGAAACGGCCGCGCGGCAGCCGGGGACGCCAGGACTTGATGTTGCCGATGTCGAAGTTTTGGAAATAGATGACGGCGAGGTGGTAGTCGATGAAGTTGTCGATATCGAGGTAGTTCTCGGCGACGTAATTGTAGTTGCTCGTCACCGCCATGTTCTGGCTGGAAACGAAATTCCGCATCGCCGTGTTGACGGTGCCGCTGCCGGCGTTGACGGTGCCGTAGCCTTCGATCAGATCGATGCTGCCGGGCGCGAAGTTGTGGTGGGAGATGACGTAGTCCTCGGTGGTTTTCTCGCGGAGGTTATACATGCCCCAGTACTCGCCATTCAGGTAAACCACGGCCGGCCGGTACGCTTGCGTGTCGAGCGGGGTGTCGTCCTCGATCAGTCGTTGCATCATCGCATCGCGCATTATCGTGAAGGTGCCGTTCACGAAGTAGCTGCCGTAGGAGAGCGTGGGGCCGAAGTTCGAGATGGGCGGTCGCGGCGGCGTCTGGTGCGTGCTTTGGTTGTCGTTGCCGGAATTTCGGAGCACGAATGATTCGAATTCGTTCACGCCGAGCCCGGGAAAGATCGGGTAGTCGAACTTGCCTGCGCCGTAGGAACGACGCGCGAAGAGCGCGAGCGACTTTTGCGGGTAACCGCGCGAGCCCCAGCCGCCGAAAACTTTCATGCCGGCGCGCTGGCGGAATCCGAGGGTTTGATTCGTCTCGTAGAACTCGATGGCGATCTCGACCTCGCGATTCATCCACGCGTAGGAGCCGCTGTAGGGATAATTCTGCAGGACCTGATTCTGCGCGGAGAGGACGCTCGGGCCCATGCCGTAGAGGTAGCCGTTGCGGAAAGCCATGTTCGTCGGGGACGTCGCGAGTGAAATGATCGGCAGCGAATGGTTCACGCCGACGAAATACGTTCGCGCATCCGGCGCGCTGCGGTGGCCCTGGGCGTTGAGCGCGAGCACGCGCACGACGGTGGATTTGGTCAGGACGAGATTCGAGGACAGGATCGGCGACTGCGGCGTCGGCGCGGAGCCATCGAGCGTGAAGCGAATGATGTGGTTCGATTCAGCACCGGAAATCTGGACGGTAACCGGGCCGTCGAAGAAGCCGCCTTCGGGCGAGAACGTCGGCGCGATGAGCACCGGGCCGGTGGTGATGTTTTCGTTCTCCGCGCCGGGCGTGGCGTCGGCTTTGGCGAAGAACTGGAAGTCGGCGGTGCCATCAGGGACGCGACCGATCGATTGATCCGGCGCGAGACTCGGGAACTGGAAACGATCCACGAGGCGGAGCGCGGCATCGCTGAGGATGAGCGTTTCGCCGGAGGAACTGAGTTTGAAATTGGTGTGAAGCTGCGCCTCAGCATTCGTGCGATTGAGGTCGGAGGCGAAGACGATGAGGTGTCCCTGCGCGGGGATGAACACGCCGGGAAACCGCCATTTGCCGGCGATGGTTTCGTCATCGCTCAACGCGTAGCCGTTCAAGTCCACAGCGGTGTCGTTCGGATTGTAGAGTTCAATCCAGTCGTAGAAGCCGCCGCCGAGTTCAGCGAAGGTGCTGACGTTGTCGCTCATCACCTCGTTGATGAAGATCGGCGGACTGGCGACACCGGAATCAATGGTGCGGACGCGGCAGAACATTTGGTTGCCGGCGAGCGCGACGTTGACGCGGAAAACGCCTTCCGCCACGGCCGTGACGACGGCTTGCGTGGCCTGAGTCCAATCGCCGTTGGAGGCGAAGCTGGTGGCGACTTCGATCGTGAAATCGCCAGGGTCTGGCTGCGTGCCTTGGAACTGGAAGGTGAGGTGCGTGCCGGATTCGACGCGAAGGGTGGAGACATCGATCTCGGGCAGCGTCGCGGCGGTGGCGGCGATGCTGAACATCGCGAGGAAGCAAACTCCCATCCACAGGCTGAGGGATCGGAGGAGGGCGCGACGCAGTGGCGCGGGCGTGGGAACCTTCTGAGGATTCATGATGTCACCGTAATGATCCGAGCCGGTCAGGGCAAGGTATGATCCTGCCTTCGCCAAAAAAGAGAGGCCGGGAAATCCTTCCCGGCCTCTTTGCTTCTGGGTCAAACCGCGCGAGCCCTTCTGAGACGTCCGCGCGGACGATTTACTTCGTCAGGCGATAGAACTTCTGGCCGGTGGCCGTGCCTGGGATCGTGACGGTGTTCATGCCGCCAGCGGTTACCGGCGTGATGGTGACCGGTGTCCAGACGGTGGTCGCAGGCGTGAGCAGCGCTGACGTTTCCTCCAGGACATATCCCGACGAAGGGGCGGGCCACGAAACGACGGTGGTGGTGCCGTTCTTCGCGATGGATTGCTTTGGCGTGACGAAGAGCGTGGCTTCGGTGCTGGTGGCTTCCGCTCCGGGGGAACGGGCGATCGCACGGAAGATCACGCCGTCATCACCGATGTTCGGCAGGAACGAGTAGGTGGCTCCCGTGGCGCCGCCGATGTCGACGAAGCCGCTGCCGGTGTTGCGCTGCCACTGGTAGGTGACCGGAGTCGATGCGCCGTTGAGCGTGGCGGTGGCGGCAACGGTGAAGGTCACCGCGCTGTCCGCACCGGTATTCTCCATCGCCGGCGAGAACTCGACGCTGCTGATTTCCCAGTTCGGAGCCGGTGTCGCGATGGTGCCTTCGTCCCAGGCGGCGAGGAACTGCACGGAGATGACATCACCGGCAGCGAACGTTCCGAGCGTGGCGGTGCTGGTCACGAAGGTGCCTGCTGCGAAGCCGGGTGACTGGCCGTTGTAGGCATACTGACCGCGGATGGGTGGTGAATTGCCGCCGATCAGTTTGTCGGTTTTGTAATTCTCACCCGTGATGGCGGTGTTCGGAACCGTGGTATAAGCGCCGCGGTTCACGCTCACGCGCACGAGACCTGCATCCCAGCGGATGCCGTTCGGGTCGCCGCCGTCATCCTCGAAGTTGTAACGGTGACTGAAGGTCACGGTGACGACTCCCGGCGTGGTGACGGTGAGGAACGGGGTGCTGAGCGCGCTGTTCTTCACGCCTTCGCCGCCGTTGGCGGCCCAAGAGCCGCTGGTGGAGTTGTAGAGCCAGAGTTCCGTGGGGCCGGGAAGGTTGGCACCTTCGATGCCGTTGAGGACCGAGTAGCCTGCGCCGCTCGTCGTGAATTCCTCCGTGCTGACCACTGTGGCTGGAGCCGAACGCGGCGCGAACTGGCTGGTCGGGTTCTGCGTGATGGTGACGCCGAGGCCGACCGGGTTCACGTAGGTGCCGAGCCACGCGGCCGGAATCGGCGTGAGCGTGTTCGGATCGGTCGGATCCGTTTCAAGCTTGGCCGCGACCTGGCAGTAGTCGCCGCCGCCGCCTTCTTTGTAGAGCGCTTCAATGTAGTACTGCTCGCCGGCGATGAGCGCCTGCGGGGCAGAGGCGTGGGAGGCGAAGCCATTGCAGCAGGCCGTTTCCGCGGTGAGCAACACTTTGCCCGCCGGTTCCTTGCCGCTCGGATTGAAGTAGAGCTCCGAGGAGTCGTCGCTGCTGAGGTAGAAGATCCAGTTGCCGGAAGTCGGCGGGATGAACACGCCGCTCAAACGTCCGCCGTAACCTTCACGCGAATTGGTCGGGAACACTTTCCGCGTGTCGAAGCCAGGCAGGTAATACGTGACCTGCGGATTGTCCGGGAAGGACGGATGGCTGGTGAGGATCGCGACGTCGTTGCCGCCGCCGGTGTCGTAGACATCGAAGGTCACGAAGCCGGACGCGACTTTCCACGTCTGGATGGTGACGGTGGTGCCGACGGGAACGGTGTTGTTCGCGAGGTCAGTCGGCGATTTCACGGCGAGCGTGTACGTGGAGTCCGCGACCAGCGGTGTGTCGAGCGTGAGTATCGCGCTGCGTCCGTCGGCGCCCGGGGTGGCAAGGGGAATTCCAGGCAGGTTCGGTCCGGCGGTGAACTCGTAGCCGAACTCGTCACCAGCGGAGTCAGCCGTGATCAATTCGTCGAACTTCAGGATGATCTTCATGAAGCTGGCATCGGCCGAGGCGCTGACGACAACTGGAGGCGTGGTGTCGTTGTTGACGCTCAGCGTGGCGGCGGGCGTGAGAACCTTGGCGCCCACGATGGACGCTTCAGCGACGATGGTGGCTCCGTCGTCCACGATGGTCGTGACGAATGAGAAGGAAGGTCCGGTGGCGCCGGGGACTTCCGTACCGTTCTTGAACCAGCGATACGCCATCGGTAGCGAGAAGGTGTTCGTGGCGGTCACCGTGAAGGTGACGAGCTGGTTTTCGTTGGTGGAGATGTTCGCCGGCGCGGCGGTGATGCCGATGGTTCCAGCGGATCCAGCGGGTGCGGAAGGATAGCCGAGGTAGGAGCCCGGAATGGCCGTCAATGACGCCGGCGCGGTCGGATCGCTCGACAACTTCACGGCCACCTGGCAGACGTCGCCGCCGCCGCCTTCTTTATAGAGCGTCTCAATGTAGTACGCCTTGCCTGCGGTGAGGAATTGCGGAGCCGAAGCGTTTGCGGCGAAGGACGCGCAGCATTCGGTTTGCGATTGAATCAACGTCTTGCCTGCGGCATCCGGGCCGGTCGGGTTCAGGTAGAGCGCCGAGCCGTCGTCCGCGTTGAGATAGAAAATCCAGCTGCCGGTGGCCGGAGGAATGAACAGCGCGCGCATGCGGCCGCCGTAGGTTTCCAGGGAATCCGTCGGGAGGAATTCGCGGCTGGTGAATGTCGTGAGATTGGTCGTCACGGTCGGGCTGTTCGGGAAGTTCGGATGTCCGGTGAGGTCGGAGACAAGATTGCCGCCGATGCCGGTGAACACTTCAAACTTCACGCCGCCCGCCGGTGTCACCACCCAGGTGCGGAAGGCGAAGGTCACGGTTTCGTCCGTCACGTTTCCAGCGAGGTCGGGAATGTTCGACACCTTGAGCTGGTAGATGGTGTCTTCCGTCAGCGGAGAATCGATGGCGAGCGTCACGACGGTTCCGCTCTCGGTGGATCCCGCGCTGACGAGCGTGACGCCGGAAGGATCGATTCCGCCGACCAGCGTGTAGTTGAACGGAACGATCGCCGCCGCGAGGTCGACGCGTTCGCTGAATTGCACGGTGATCTGATTGAAGGTGCCGCCGGCGATGGCATCGACAACGACGGGTTTCACGACGTCTTCAATGACGGTGACTTGCGCGAGGGTGCTGGTGAGCGAGTTCAATCCGTTGCTGACGACGACGGTGTAGACACCGGTGTCGTCCACTTCCGCAGCGGCCTTCTCGTAGGTCGCATTGATTGCGCCGGGAATGGGTGTTGTCCCCTTGTACCACTGATACAGCGGCGCGGTGCCAAATGCCTTCACGCTCAGCTTGAGCGGATAGAGCTCAGTGAGGGAAGTGGTGCCGGCCGGTTGCGTCGCGATGGAGACAGGCGTCAGCGGGCCGTATTCGATCAGCGCGATGTCCGACAGCGCGTAACCGAGCGCGCCGTACGCGTTCGTGAAGGTGGAACCGGGACCGGCGTTCGGCCCCATGTTGTTGTAGAAGTCCTTCACCGGACCGCTGTAGCCCTTGGTGATGACCGAGAAGGAACCGTCCGGCCCCGGCGCAATGTCATCCCAGCCGACGAGATCACCGTTGGTGTTCACGCCGCTCTGGAAGACTTGTTGCCAGTTCGTGAGGGTGAGATTGGGAATGCCGGGCAGATTTGCGGAAGTAATCACGCCGGGCGTGCCGGCGTCTGCGGCGCTCGCGGCTCCGGCGAGGGACGAGATCGTCCAGCGACCGGAATGCGTGCCGACGCCGGTGCCGTTGCGCACCGCGTTTCCGCGAAACGCGTAGCGCATGGACGGATCGAGATTGGTGAACGTGAGGACGACGGTGTCATTGCCCGCGATAGCGCCACCGGCAAAGTTGCCGAGGCCAATCGCGCTGCCGGCGTTACCCATGTCGACGATGGATGTGCCGCCCGGCGTGAAGAGGTCGTAGGCGGGAGTTCCCGGAAAGGCGTAACCCATGCCGGCATTTGGGAAGAGGTCCGGGCTGCGGACCAGCGTGCTGACCACCAGGCTCGCGCTGAGCGATTGGCCGGCCGGATAGCCAGAGGCAACAAAATTGGTGAGCGGACCCGAGAGCGGGAAAGCGGTGCCTGGGTCGGCGGCCAACACGACACCACGCATGTTATACGCGGTGACATTGGGCGCGGTGATTGTGCTGGGCGCGTGCTCGTTGAACGCCGTCCAGTTCGTCACGAGCTGGCCGTGCGCGAGAGTCGGCAGCGCGAGGGCCGTGGCGAGGAGCAGACAACGCTGCGTTCGCCGGGGAGGGTTGAGATGTGTTTTCATAACGGAGTTTTCGATTTCAGGTTTCAGGGCTAAAACGGGCGTCCATTCGGTGATGAGCCGGGAGGCGCCCGTTAAAGATTCTTAGCTGCCATACCGTGAGCCAAGAGCGCTCGTGAAATCCGTCCGGATGGCACGAATGCGCACGAGGGGATGGAGTGGCAGGTCCGCCGAGGCGTTGCTTACGCAGGGCCGGAATCAGTTTCGATATACAACATGTGACTTGAACGAATTGGCCGGAGCACGCTCTTGCGACAACTAGCGTCAGCTCCCGACACGCGCCATTCAGCACGTGAAATGCCGGACGCGTGTTTCGCTTCATCTTTGCGAAAACTCCAGCAAATTCGCGCACATTCATGGAAATGACTCGCCGGCTAATCGATCTCGTTTTGTTCACGGTGTGCAAATTGGATCGGCAGCGTCAGAATTCTACAGTCGTGTAGCGGCCGCCTCCATGAACGATTCGGTGACAATCTCGCGGGCGCATAAACTTTTTTTCTGCCCACAGGGATGGAGGATCGGCAAAGTACCGCTGTCATGTCACCGGTTCGTAACATTGCCGAGATTTTGCCGACGCACACGGCTGCTTTGTTTGATGCGGCGGTGAAGCGCGCGGCGGAGTTGCTGCGTGCGGGTGAAGTGGTGGCCTTGCCGACGGAGACGGTTTACGGTCTCGCCGCCAATGCGCTCGATGCGGCGGCCGTAGCCCGCATCTTCGCCGTGAAGGGAAGGCCTGCGCACAATCCGATCATCATTCACGTGTGCGATCTGGCGATGGCGCGAAGGTTCGCGGGCGAATGGCCGGAGACGGCGGAGAAGCTTGCGCGTTCCTTTTGGCCCGGCCCGCTCACGCTGGTGCTTCCCCGGACGAAGGAAATCCCGGCTATCGTGACCGCCGGTGGAGCTACCGTGGGCGTGCGCTGGCCGAGTCATCCGTTCATGCAGGCGGTGATTCGGGAATGTGGCTTCCCTCTCGCGGCCCCGAGCGCGAATCCTTCCAACTTCATCTCTCCTACTAACTCCCAGCACGTTCAGTCTACACTGGGCGATCGGATCAAGTTGATCATCGATGGCGGCCAGTCGCAGGTGGGCATCGAATCAACCGTCGTCGATGTTACGACGACTCCGCCGACCGTGTTGCGACCGGGAATGATTCACGTCGAATCCTTGGCGGCGGCGCTGGGTGAGACCGGACTTCGCTCCGCGAACTCGACTTCTGGCGAGACGCTGAAGAGTCCGGGGCAGCTCAAGAAACACTATTCTCCGAACGCGCGACTGCGGATTCTCAGTTGGAAGGATGATACGGACCTTCGGCGTCAGTTGATCGCGCTTGGTGCGGAGGTTTCGCGAACGCAGGTGGTGGTCTACTCGGCTATTCCCGCGCTGCCCGGTCTCGGCGGCGTCAGTGTGATTCCTCACGATGCGGAAGCCTACGCGCGGGCGCTGTATGCGGAACTGCATCGGTGCGACAACGAGGGCGCCGAATGGATCGTGGTCGAGTCCCTTCCCGAGGGACCGGAATGGCAGGCCATCGGGGATCGTTTGCGACGCGCTGCCAGTTGAGCGGCTGGAGATCTTCCTGAACGTGCGAAGGAGGAATTTGGAGGAATCGAGCCTTGCCTCGTCTCTTTGAGATTCTTATTCTCCGGATATCGCCAGAACAGATGCCAAAATAGGTTCAATGGCGGCATCTATTCCGACGTCAGCTTAATCCAGCAATTACTTGAAACGGATGAAACAACGTCGTCTAGCTTCTGCTCTCGTCGCGCTTGTGCTCGCGGTTCTTTTCACGCCGGCTGCCCGCGCCGAAAAGGCTGCTTCCACTCAAGCTCCACCGCCCGCGCCGCCGATGCCGGCCATCCGTGCGCTGAAGTTGTTGCCGGATGCGCTCACGCTGTCCGATCTGCGCGATGAACGCCGCGTGCTGGTGCTCGGCGTGATCGAGGGCGACAAGACCATTGACCTCACGGCAATGGCAAAATTTTCGTCGGACGCGGCCTGCGTGGAGATCGGGGCGGAGGGTTACATCCGGCCGAAGTCGTCGGGCTCGGCAGAGATCGTCGTGAAGGCCGGTGGTCAGAGCGCTAAGCTCCCGGTGAAGGTGGCGGGCGCGGAGGCGCGCAAGGTGGAGTTCGTGCGCGATGTGCAGCCGGTGCTCGCGAAGCTGGGTTGCAACCAAGGGACGTGTCACGGCTCCGCACAGGGCAAGAATGGCTTCAAGCTGTCGCTGCGCGGCTACGATCCGGAATACGATTACGCCGCGCTGGTGAATGATTTGTCCGGACGGCGTTTTAATCGTGTGAACGTGGATGACTCGCTGATGTTGCTCAAGCCGCTCGGCGAGGTGCCGCATGAGGGACGTCAGGCGCTGAAGCCCGGTTCGCGTGAGCATCAGATGTTGCGGCAGTGGATCACGGAGGGAACGAAGTTCGACAGCGTGGCCAAGGGTCGCGCGAAGAGCATCGAACTGCTCCCGAAGGAATCCGAGATGGATGTCGTGGGCCGCTCGCAGCAGTTCCTCGTAATCGCGACCTACGCGGACGGCTCCACGCGCGACGTGACGCGTGAGGCGCATTTCTCCGTGAGCAACATTGAGGTCACCGAGGTCAATGGTGGCGGCGTGGTGAAAGGATTGCGCCGGGGCGAAGCCGCTTTGCTGGTGCGTTACGAAGGCATCTACGGCACGGCGCTCATCACCGTCATGGGCGACCGCACGGGTTATCAATGGGCCGATGTGCCGGAGAACAATTTCATCGACCAGCACGTGAACACGAAGCTGCGCAAGATGAAGATTCTTCCCAGCGAACTGACGGGCGACGGCGAATTCATGCGCCGCGTGTATCTCGACCTTACTGGCCTTCCGCCGCGGGTGGAAAAGGTGCGGGCCTTCCTCGAAGACAAAACGCCGAGCAAGGAGAAGCGCGAAAAGCTGATCGATGAATTGCTCGGCAGCAATGATTACGTCGAGTTCTGGGCGAACAAATGGGCGGACCTGCTCCAGTGTAACTCCGAGAACCTCGGGCAGAAGTCCGTCTGGCTTTATCGCAACTGGATTCGCCAGCAGGTCGCCGACAACGTGCCTTACGACAAGTTCGTCCGCTCGCTGCTTACCGCGAAGGGCAGCAGCTATGAGAATCCGGCGGTGAACTATCTCCGCGTGTTGCGCGAGCCGGGTAAGATGACCGAGGACGTCTCGCAGACTTTCCTGGGCGTGCGCTTCAACTGCAACAAGTGCCACGACCATCCGTTCGAGAAGTGGACGCAAAACCAGTATTACGAGATGGGCGCTTACTTCGCTCAGGTCGGCGTCAAGCGCGGGCAGGTCGGCAAGGAAGTGATCTTCGCGGAAGCAGGCGGCTCGTTCCAAATCACGTCGGAGGAGATCGTTTATCACAAGTACGACGGCGGCGAGGTGAAGCATCTCAAGACCGCTGCACCCGTCACGCCGAAGGTTCCAGTCGGCGACGCGAAGTCCATCGCGGCTGGCGCCGATCGTCGCGTGCCGATGGTGGACTGGCTGGTCGCACCGGAGAATCCGTTCTTCGCGAAGTCGATGGCGAACCGCATCTGGAGCTACTTCCTCGGCCGCGGCATCATCGATCCGGTGGACGACATTCGCGCGAGCAATCCGCCGAGCAATCCTGAGTTGCTCGACGCCCTCACGACGCAGTTCGTGAAGGACGGCTTTGATCTGCGCAAGCTGATGAAGACGATCTGCCAGTCGCGCACGTATCAGCTCTCCATTGTGAAGAACAAGTGGAACGAGGACGACACGATCAACTTCAGCCACGCGCATCCGCGCCGTCTCAGCGCGGAACAGATGGTCGATGCGCTGGCGCTCGCCACCGGCACAAAAGCCAAGCTCGCCGGCGTGCCCAGCGGCATGCGCGCCGCGCAGATTCCCGATGGCATGGTCGCGGGGAATGATTTCCTCCAGCTCTTTGGCCGCCCGAAGCGCCAGTCCGCCTGCGAATGCGAACGCTCCAGCAGCCTGACGCTCAGCCATGCGCTCAGTCTCATCAACGGCCCGACGATCTCCGAGGCGATCGCCGCGCCCGACAGCCGCATCGCCAAGCTCGTGAAGACTGAGAAGGACGACCGCAAGCTCGTGGAGGATATCTATCTCTCCTGCCTGAGCCGTCCACCGACGGAGAAGGAGCTCAAGGCCGTCGAGTTCAAGTCCGGCGCTGACCGTCTCGAAGTCGCGCAAGATCTCGCGTGGGCGTTGCTGAACAGCCCGGCGTTTCTCTTCAACCGCTGACGACCATGAAACTGCTCATCCTCTTCGTCGCCTGGTGCATCCTGGCGGTGTTGTGCTGGCCGGTGGCGTTGCTCGCGGCGTTGTTGCTGCCGGTGGTCTGGGTACTGTCGATTCCGTTCCGCTTCCTCGCTGTCGTCGTTCACGCCGTGCTCGCGCTGGTGAAGACGTTGCTGTTTCTCCCCGCGCGAATTTTGGGTTATCGCAGCGCATCCAACTGAGAACCTATGACGATCGAACCTCTCTTCGCGGTGATGTTTGGCGGTTGGGAAATCGTGCTCATCCTCGCGATCGTGGGAGTGCTGGCCCTCGCTGTCGTTGTAAGTGTCATCACCATCGCAGTCGTTCTGGTGAAACGTGAGCGCGCCAACAAGCAGGCGCCTGCGGGAACCCAGCCTCCGCCCTTACGGTAAGGTGTCATGGAAAACCTGCTCCTCTCCAAAATCGATTATCAGGTGACGAAGACCGCGTCCGGAACGTGGAAGCGCTTTCTCTATTCCTCTGGGCAACGCTATGTGGAGTTCGTTTCGGACGCGCGCCTAGGCGGCTTGCCGCTGGTTCACATCGCGTACGGTCGTTCGCCGGAGACCGGGAAAATTCCGACTGCGAAAGGCATTGTTGCCATCGGTCGAATAGCCTGCGGCGTGATCGCCGTCGGGCAGGGCGCGGTTGGTGTCGTCGCGGTTGGCCAGGCTGCATTCGGCGTCGTTGCGGTGGGGCAACTCGCGGTTGGCGCTCTTTTTGGTCTCGGTCAGGCCGCGACGGGCGTCGTGGCCATCGGACAGTTTGCCGCCGGCATCTTCAGCGTTGGCCAGTTCGCGATTGGCGCCTGGAGCTACGGACAATTCTACGTTGGCCAAACCCTGCTCGACCTGTGGCGACGTTGAAGCCAATGCAATTTCACCCGTGATTATCCCTTTATGAATTGCCCGCTAAACACGCGAAAGACACGAAAGGCTGACATGTTCGCAACATGTCTTTCGCGTCCTTTCGCGTGTTTAGCGGGCCAAAACCAAATAGACCTATGATTAGCATCCCCGGACAATCAGGCAGCACGTGCGACGGCTTCAGCCGCCGCGAATTCCTTCGCATCGGCGGCATGGGCATGGCCGGCATCAGCCTCGCCGACATCCTGCGCCTCCAGGCCACCGCTTCTGTCCTGCCCGCCGGTGCCGGCGCGGGAGCGAAGAGCGGCTGGGGCAAGGCCAAGAACATCATCTTCGTCTTTCTCCAGGGCGGCCCGAGCCACATCGACATCTGGGATCCGAAACCTGACGCGCCGTCGAACGTCCGCGGCGAGTTCAAGCCCATCAAGTCCAACGTGCCCGGCATCTGGCTCAGCGAAGTCATGCCGCAGCTCGCCAAGCAGATGGACAAGGCGACGCTCATCCGTTCGATGAGCTACACGCCCGCCGGTCTCTTCAATCACACCGCCGCGCATTACCAGATGATGACCGGATACGAGCCCGGCCGCGTCTCGCCTTCCGGCCAGCTCGAACCGCCTGCACCGAACGACTTCCCGCACATCGGCGCGCAGATCTCGCGCATCAAGCCGCCGGAAGTTCCGATGCTCCCGTTCGTTGTGCTGCCGCGTCCCACGCAGGAGAGCAACGTCATCGGCAAGGGCAGCACTGCCGGTTTTCTCGGCGCCGCCTTCGACCCCTATTATTTCTATCAAGACCCGAACAAGGAAATCAGCCTCGCCGATCTCTCGATGCGCAAGGAAGTGCCGAAGGAACGCCTCGAACGCCGCGCCACGCTCCTCAAGACCGTCGAGAGCCAGATGCCCGACATGGAAAAGGCCGTCGAGAAGTTCGCCCTCGACAAGTATTACCAGAAAGCCTTCGACCTCGTCTCCTCCGGCCGTGCGCGCGACGCCTTTGATCTCACGAAGGAATCCGAGAAGACCCGCGACCGTTACGGCCGTCACACCTTCGGTCAGGGATTGCTCCTTGGTCGCCGCCTCATCGAGGCCGGCACGCGCTTCGTGCAGGTGAACTGGCCCGCCGTCGCCAACGGCAATCCGACTGTGGACGCCTTCGACACGCACGCCGCGAACTTCGGTCCGCTACGCAACCTGCATTGCCCGAAGCTCGACAGCGGCCTGAGCGCGCTCCTCGAAGACCTCGACCAACGTGGTCTTCTCAAGGAAACGCTCGTCGTCGCCATCGGCGAATTCGGCCGCTCGCCGCGCCTCGGCGTGAGCACCAGCGGCAACGGCAACGCGCCGGACGGTCGCGATCACTGGCCTTATTGCTACACCGCGATGGTCGCCGGTGCGGGCGTGTCCCGTGGCACGCTCTACGGCAAGTCCGACGCCACGGCGAGCTCGCCGGCGGAGAAGCCAGTGCACCCGGTGCAATTGCTGGCCACGATGTATCACGCGCTTGGCATCGACCCGCACACCATCGTTTACAACCACCTCAACCAGCCGCGCGAGTTGGTGGACGCGAGGTTCGGCGAACCGGTGACGGGGTTGTTCAGTTGAGTTGCCTATGGCTGCGGCGTGGGTTGTCGAGTGGAACATGGTTCGTAAACGCGGGCCGAAATTAGACTTACGCCCACACGTCCTTCCGTGGCGATGGCGAGCCTCGCGGGTATTTGACTACATGCGATGTTTGTATTGGAACTCATCGTTGTGGTTTCCATTTGAAAGTTTGGGACACGTCAATAGGAGCGAGCCGTTTGGTTTCAGTCAGGGTGGGCAAATGGATTACTTAATCTATGGCGACGTTCCACACTTGGTAGGGTGTCACGTCAAAGATCTTACGGTTGAATTGATCAACAGTGGCACCTGCGTCATGCAATGGACAATGCCACCACGTTGTCACATTGATTCTAAAACCAGTTCCGTTGTCAGGGATACGCCTCCTATGAAACGGCGTTACACATACAATGGGAGTGTGTCGGATCAACGGAACTGAGGATGGGCGAAATGCGTCATGCCTGGAGACTTACCTCTGGATCACGACCTTCCTTTCCGCAGCCCAAGGTTGGCGCGCGGCGGCTACCCTGGGTCCGTGCGTCCCACGGCATTCAGATTGAACGCTCGCCCTCACCCGGGCCCTCTCCCCTAGGAGAGGGAGCGCGATGGGCCGTGCTTGAATCATTCGAGAGCGCCCTTCCGCGTTCTTGCCGTTTGAAACTGCTGACCGAACATCGAGACGCAACAAGCGCGGCAAGCAGTGTCCGAGTTTTCCAAAGCGCGAATCCGCGTCCCCTCTCTTGGGGGAGAGGGCCAGGGTGAGGGCGGACCAAATCACTTACTTTTCCGTTCGGAATCCGAATTCATCGGCCTCGTGTATTCCGGCAGCGGATGAGGCGCTCGTTCCTGAAGCTCCCGAAAGATGGTATCGCGCACCATCTGTGGCGCGCTTCGCAGCCGTGAGTTCCAGAACCGGAGTTCCTTGATGCCCAGTGTCGCGAGAAACTTGGTCCGCTCTTCGTCATGCTCACGCTGCTCAGGAAAGCCGTGTTGCGCTCCGTCGAGTTCAATAGAGAGGCGGGCTTCCTCGCAAAAGAAATCCAACGTGTAGGGTCCGGCCGGATGTTGTCGCCGGAACTTGTAAGCGCTGAACCGGCGATCTCGCAGCCAACGCCACAGAATCTTTTCGGCCCACGTGGATTCCTTGCGAAGCGTTCGCGCTTTGTCGGAGGGCATGGACTGAGTGTAAGACTTGGTCTGGAGGTTCGGAAGAATAGAGTGATGAGGCCCGCCCTCACCCCGGCCCTCTCCCCCGAGGAGAGGGAGCACGACGGTCCGCCTTGAATTGTTCGAGAGCTGCTTTCCGCGCCCTCGCCATCTGGAACTCCGGTCGAATATCTAAACGCAACGAACGCGGCGAATAGAATCCAAGTTTTCAGAGCGATCTATTCGCGTCCCCTCTCTTGGGGGAGAGGGTTAGGGTGAGGGCGGACCAATCCTCCAATCTCGCACCGCTTTCCAAACATCCGCGACGGATTCCTTGAGAGGTCGCAAAGAAGAAACCTCTCAACGCCATTTGCAGAGTTGCCGAGCCACAGGTGCTGGTCCCATCATCGCGGCAATGAAAGAAAGCCTCCTGCGTTTGTTGGGACAGAAAACTTACGTCCCGTCCAATGTGCCGGAACTCCTGCAGCACCTGCGCCTGCGGCCGGATCGGCAGCAGGAATTGCAGAAGGTGCTCGGTGAATTGTTGCAGGCAGGTCTCGTGGTGCGCACGAAGGGGAATCGTTACATCCTGCCGGGCGAGGCGGATTTGATCCCGGGCCGCATTCTCATGAATCGTTCGGGGAAGGGCTTCCTCGCGCCGGACGACAAGAGCCTGAAGGAGATTGCGATTCCCGAGAGCGCGACGGGCACGGCGTTGCACGAGGACCGTGTCCTGGTGCGGCGCGATGTGCGGGTGCGTCCGCCGCGCGCGGGCGTGGAGGTGCAGGAGACGGGTACGGTCATTCGCATTCTGGAACGGCATCGCGCGCAGATGGTCGGCACGTTGCAGCGCAGTGAGCGTTTTCTCTACGTCATTCCCGATGACCCGCGCGTCCCGCATGACATCTACGTGCCGGAGCCGCGCGATGTCGGGCTCAAGCCGAACGTCGGCGACAAGGTGGTGGTGGAGTTGCGCGAGTGGGAATCGCGGCACACCAATCCCGAGGGTGAAATCATCGAGGTGCTCGGTGCGCCGGATGCGGAGGGCGTGGACATGCTCTCGGTGCTGCGCCAATACAATCTGCCGCTGCACTTCCCGCAGAATGTTCTCCAGGAGGCGCGCGCCATTGGCAGCGAAGTGCGCGCTGAAGAAATCGCCGGACGCGAGGATTGCCGTGCGCATCGGGTCATCACGATCGATCCGGATGACGCGAAGGATTTTGACGACGCGATCTGCGTGGAGCGCGCGGATGGCGGGCATTGGAAGCTGTGGGTTCACATCGCGGACGTGTCGCACTACGTGAAGCCCGGCACGGCACTCGACGACGAGGCGCGCCGTCGCGGCAACTCGACGTATCTCGTGGACCGTGTGATGCCGATGCTGCCGGAGGCATTGAGCAACGAACTGTGTTCGCTCAAGCCGCATGTCGATCGCCTGACGAAGTGCGTCGAGTTCCTCGTGTCGAACGACGGCCGCGTGGTGAAGTCGCGCTTCTACCCGGCGGTGATTCATTCGCAACGGCGCTTCACGTATCGCGAGGCGTTTGCGGTTCTTCAGCGCGCGCCGGATGGTCACATCGAACAGATGTTGCACGACGCGAACGCGCTGGCGCAACGCATCCGGCGGCTGCGCTTCCAGGCGGGCGCGCTGGAACTGGATTTTCCCGAGATGAAGATCCGCCTCGATGAACGCGGCAAGGTGGAGCGTATCGAACGCGTGGAGAACGACATTTCGCACCAGTTGATCGAGGAGTTCATGCTGCTCGCCAACGAAGCGGTGGCGGCGCGGCTGTTGCAGACGCGGCGTCCGGCCATTCACCGCGTGCATGAGGAACCGGATCCGCGCCGCCTGCAGGAATATCGCGACGACGTGCTGAGTCATCATCTCGCGTGCGGCAACCTGAGCCATCGCGGTGAAGTGCAGAAGCTGCTGCATCGCCTCGGCACGGTGTCCATCGGCGCCGCGCTGAAGATTGGTTTCCTGCGCTCGCTCAAGCGCGCGCGTTACGCCGTGGAGCCGCTGGGCCACTACGGTCTCGCGAAGAAGCATTACGCGCATTTCACCTCGCCGATCCGGCGTTACGCGGACTTGGTGGTGCATCGCGCGCTCTTCGAGCAAAGCCACGGCTCGAAGAACACGTTGCATGAAACCGCCGAACACATCTCGCTGACCGAGCGGAATTCCGCTGATGCCGAGCGCGACAGCAAGGACGTGAAGATGTACGCGTATCTGGAATCGCAGTTGGGTTCCGGCGAACCGCAGCGGTATCCCGCGCTGGTGACGGAGCTGCGGAACTTCGGTTTCTTCGTGGACGTAACCGGGCTGGGGATGAGCGGCCTCGTGCCGTTGTCCACGGTGGAGGATGATTTCTTCATGTTCGACCCGGCGCGCAATCAACTCGTCGGCCGGCGCACGCGGCGGGTGATTAAGCTCGGGGATCGCGTGGAAGTGCAGATCGCGAAAGTCGATCGCTACAAGAAGCAGGTGGACTTCCGGTTCGCGCAGACGCAGCAGGTGCGTTCACCGCAGCAACGGCAGTCGGGTCGTCCAGCGCCCGGGCGTCGCATGCCGGGACGCGAGCAGCGTTCTTCGCAGCCGCAGCAACAGGCGCGTCGGGATGCACCGCGCCCGCATCGTGGTGGCTCGCGGCCTCCGCTGCGGAGTTCGCAGTCTGACGCCCCGCGTCGGCAGCAAGGCGGCCCGCGTCGGCCGATGCCGGCGTCTCAGTCAGGAGCGCCGCGTCGGGAGCAGCAGGGCACCTCGCGTCCAACCTTGCCGACCTCGCACTCGGGTTCGCCACGGCGTGATGATCGTTCTCGTCCGCCGCAGAAACCGCAGGGTGGCCAGTCGTCCGGGAAGACGCTGATGCAATCGTCTTCATCGGGACGCAGCATTCCGACGGCGCAACGAACTTTCCTCAGCTCAGCGCAAGGCGCGAAGCAAACGCGACGTGACGGCCCGCGCCGACCTTCGCAGGGCGGGCGTTCCCAAGGCGGGCGAGGTGGACGCCGGTGAACCGAGTTGCAGGAAGGGCTGGATAGCTGCGCCTCACAGAGGCGCGCTCCGGACCGCGGGTCTGCGACCCGCAGCAACGTTCCGAGGCAAGGACGATGGACGTCGCCCCCGGGAATCGGCTCTCGTCCATGCTCACCAACTAGTCTCATTATATTTGAATTGAGGCGGTGTCGGGCGGGTCCTAAGATTCGATCATGAACCCGCTGCCCCGTAGCCTTTCGAACGGCTCGCCCCGTCATCCGGTTTGCGCCTTTTTCCTTCGCGGGTGGATGGCTGCTTTTGCCGCACTCGCCATCGCGGCGAATGCCCAGCCCGTCCCTAAGCTCACGGCTATTTCCCCCGAATGGATTCAGCGCGGAACGACCATTGAAGTGACGCTCTCGGGCGAGAATCTGGGCGGTGTCACGCAGATCCTTTTCAACGGCGACGCGGGGTTGAGCGCCACGAATGTCGCGCCGGCCGCGCCAGCTCCGAAATCGAGCGTGGTTGTGGAATCGACCGGCGGCGGCATTACGCGCGCGGAACCGGCGACTCCGAAACGTGACGAGAAGAAGCTCGTTCTTAAGATCACAGCTCTAGGCGATGCCTCGCTTTCGCCGCGCGAATTGCGCGTGATGGCGCCCGGCGGCGTGAGCAATCCGCTGAACTTGAACGTCGGTCAGTGGCCGGAGATAGCGAAACGCGATCCGAACACGTCGCTGGCGGAGGCGCAGCCGGTGGAATTGCCCGCGGTGATTTCCGGGGCGCTCAACACGGGCGCGCAGACGAATCACTACAAGTTCAAGGCGACGAAGGGGCAGGAGTTTGTCTTTGAAGTGGAAGCGGCTCGGCGTGGGTCGCCGCTGGATTCCTCGTTGATGGTGCTTGATGCGGCGGGCAAGGAGCTGGCGCGCAATGAAGACGCCATCGGCCTCGACAGCCTGTTGTTCTTCACCGCGCCGGCAGATGGAGAGTTCATTCTTGCGTTGCGCGATTTCCGCTATCGCGGGGGCAACGAGTATTCGTATCGACTGACCGTCGGGCCGATTCCCTACGTCGAGTCGCTGTTTCCGTTCGGCGGTCAGCGCGGCAAGACGGCGGAGGTGGAAGTGACGGGCCGCAATCTCGATGGCACCACCAAGCTCTCGCTGGACATCGCGCCGACTGCGCCGCGCAGCCAGGAGATTCGGGTGAAGACGCCGCGCGGTTTCTCGAACTTGATTCCGTTCAACGTTTCCGAGTTCGGCGAAGTGATGGAGACCGAACCGAATAACGAGACGGCGCAGGTGCAGGCGTTCACGGCGCCGATTGTCGTCAACGGGCGTATCGGCATGGCTGGTGATGTGGACCGGTTCAAATTCAAGTCGGACAAGGACCAGAAGCTCACGCTGGACGTGGCGGCGGGGCGTTTCGGCTCGAAGCTCGATGCGTTGCTGGTGGTGACGGACACGAATGGCGCGATCATCGCTCAGAACGATGACGCGTCGGGTTCCGATGCACGCATCGAACTCGATGCGAAGAAGGACACGGATTACCTGCTCACGCTGCGTGACCTGACGGATCGCGGCGGCGAGCGGTTCGGTTACCGACTGGGCATTCGTCCGCCGACGGCGGGAGCGGGTCCGAGTTTTAGTGCGGCGTTTCTCAGCGATACGCCGCGTGTGTATCGCGAGGGTGTGACGAGGCTGCGTTGTGAAGTGACGCGCGCGGGCGGCTTTGAAGGACCGGTGCGGTTTACGGTGGAGGATTTGCCGGCTGGCGTCTTTGCGGAACCGCTGGTGATTCCGAACGCGCCGCACAGCGGGCTGCTGTTGATCACCGCGACGAAAGACGCGCCGATCGGTTCGTTTCCGATTCGCGTCGTGGCGAGCGGCGTCATCGGCGGAAAGAATGTCACGGTGCCGGCGAGTCCCTTGAGTGGCGACCGTCCGGTGCGACAAGGTTACCTGACGGTGCTGGACACGGTGCCGTTCTCGTTGGATGTCACGACGCTTGGTGCGGCGATGGAGCAGAATCAGGCGGGAGCTGTCGAGGTCTTCGCGCAGCGGAAGGAAGGCTTCAATGGCGAGATCAAACTGGTGGCGGAAGGATTCAGCGCCGGACGCGAAGCAGCGTCGCGGAGTTTCAGTGGAGGCGATGGGGTCATCAAGTCGGGCGAGAACATCGGGCGCATCAAGCTGACGCCGAAGATGGATTCCGAGATCGGCATTCGCACGGTGGTGGTGCGCGGCGAGGCGATGGCGGACGGGCGCCAGGTGGTGAACTACACGCAGCCGATTCCAGTGAGTGTGACGCAGTTCCCGCTGGTGCTTTCGAGCACGCTGCCGCGGCTGTCGCTGACAGTTCTGCCGCCGGGATCGGATTCCGCGGCGGGTGAAGCGGAGACGAAGATTCGTGTCGAGCGTCGCGCGGGTTTCGGTGGTGATGTTGAGCTGTCCATCGAAGGTCTGCCGGAGGGCGTGCGCAGCGAGTTGCCGAAAATTCCCGCCGGCGTCGGCGAGGTGTCGATGAAGCTCTTCGCGACGGACAAGGCGAAAGTCGGCACGAATTACAATCTCACGGTGGTCGGCACTGCGGTGGTGAACGATCGGAACTACAAGGTTCGCACCGGGCAGATCGGTCTGACGATTGGTTTGCCGGAAGCGGTGGAAGTGGCCACGAACGCCGTGGTCGCGCCGACGATTCCTGCCGGCACGAAGTAATCGAACTCGAATGGAACTTATGAATCGCGTTCTCTGCGCAGTCTCGCTGGTTGTCACCACTCTGACCGCGGCTGCGGCCGACAAGCCGGTCAGTTTCTACAACGACATCGTGCCGGTCTTCAAACGCAGCTGCACGGGCTGTCATCATCCGGGCAAGCTCAAGGGACAGCTCGACATGACGAGCTACGAACTGCTGAAGAAGGGCGGCAAGCACGGGCCTGGGTTCGTGGCGGGAAAACCGAAGGAGAGCGCGTTGCTCGATGAAATTTCCGGCGAGGAACCGTCGATGCCGAAGGAAGGCGATCCGTTGAGCAAAGTCGAAGTCGCGATGATCGAACGATGGATTCTGGAGGGCGCGAAGGATGACACGCCGGCGGGCGCGGGCTCCTACAAGCTCACCGCCGCGCCGGAATACAAGCAGCCGCCGGTTATCAGCGCACTGGCGTTCTCACCGGAGGGCAAGCTGCTTGCCGTGTCTGGTTATCACGAAGTGCTTCTGCATGGTGGCGCGGAGTCGAACATCGTCGCGCGTCTCGTGGGCGAATCGCCGCGCATCGAGTCGTTGGCGTTTTCGCCGGACGGCAAGAAGCTCGCGGTGGCGGGCAGTGCGCCGTCGCGATTCGGTGAAGTGCAGATTTGGGATTCGTCGACGACGGGCACGGTGTTGAACGCGCCGAAGTCGTTCAAGGTGTCGCTCGATTCGATCTACGGCATCTCATGGTCGCCCGATGGGACGCGCCTCACCTTCGGCGGTGCGGACAAGGTGGTTCGCATTATCAGCGCGGCGGATGGCAAGGAGTTGGTGAAGTTCGAGAATCACAGTGACTGGGTGTTTGCCACGACGTGGACGTTGGACGGGAAGCGCATTCTCAGCGGCAGCCGCGACAAGGCGATGAAGCTCATCGACGCGTCGAACGGCCAGTTCATCGACGACATCAACAAACTGCTCGAAGGCGTGGTCTGCTTTGCGCGGCATCCGAAGGAAGACGTGGTGACCTGCGGCGGCGACATGAACATCACCCGCACCTACAAGATGGCGGAGAATCAGGGACGCACGGCGGCCAATAACGATTCCAATCTGCGCGCGGAGTTCGAGCGCATGCCCGGGCCGGTGCAGGCGATCGCCTACAGCCCGGATGGAAAGACAATCTGCATCGGCAGCATCGGCGGCGAGGCGCGGGTGTTTAACGCGGCGGACAAGAAGCGTATCGCGACGCTCAAGGGCCACGACGGCGCCATCTTTGCGTTGACGTATCATCCTTCCACGAACTGGGTGGTGACGGGCGGCTTCGACGGCAAGGTGCGCGTGTTCGACGCGGCGAAGGGCGATCTGGTTCGCGCGTTCGTGCCGGCGCCGGTCAAGCCCGGTCCCGTGCAACAGGCGGCGAAGTGATTTTTACACGCGGGCCCGGTGGGGAGTTGAAGAGAGCAGGGGAATGCGACGTCCGACTTGGCCATGAGTCGTGTTCTCTGTGTGCTGATGCTCGCGTTGGCTGTTCCCTGCCTTGCGGATCCTGCCAGTGCGATTTTCAATCAGCCTACGCTCCTTCGTTTCAAGATTGAGGTTTCTCCTGCAGATGCCGAATCGCTCCGGCGCGACCCGCGGAAGGCGGTCCCGGCGAAAGTGGTAGTCGATGGACGCGAGTTTCCGCGCGTGGGTGTCCACATCAAAGGTTCGCAGGGAAGTCTTCGAGGTTTCGACGACAAGCCTTCGCTCACGCTGGCGTTTGGCAAATTCGACCAGGACGCGCGCTTGCATGGTTTGAAGAAGATTCACCTGAACAACTCGGCGCAGGATCCCACGTATCTCTGCGAAGATCTGTCGGGCGAACTCTTCCGACGCGCTGGTCTACCGGCGGCGCGGGTGGCGTGGGCCACGGTGGAGCTGAATGACCGCAAGTTGGGGTTGTTCGTTCTGAAGGAAGGTTTCACGAAGGAGTTCCTGCGGCTGCATTTCTCGAACGCCGACGGGAATCTCTACGACGGCGGATTGCATCGCGACGTGAACGAACCACTGGAACGCGACTCGGGCGATGGCGTCGGAAATCACTCTGACTTGCAGGCTCTGGCGGCGGCGGCGTCTGAGCCGGACGTGACGTCGCGCTGGGCGAAACTTCGATCGACGCTCGATGTGGAGCAATTCGTGTCCTTCATGGCGGCTGAGATTCTCGCGGGCCACATCGACGGCTATTGTCTGATGCAAAACAACTACCGGATCTACTTCGAGCCGCGGACAAATCGCGCCGTCTTTCTGCCCCACGGAATGGACCGGATGTTCTACGAACCCACCGCATCGCTGACGCCGCCGATGAAGGCGCTGGTGGCTCGGGCCGTTTGCGAGACTCCGTCCGGCGCGGCGCTTTACCAGCGTCGTGTCGCCGAGTTGGCCGAGAGGGTTTTTGATCCCGCATGGATGACGAACCGCATCAACGCAGCGGTGAAGTTGCTGGAACCGGTGGAACCGCTGGTCGCGCGCGAAGCCGGGCCGTTGCGCGAAAGGGTGATTGTCCGCGCGGCGTTCGCCCGTGCGGAAGCGGCGAGGTTGCGGAAAATGTCGATTCCGGCGATATCTCCAAAGTGAAACTGCTGCTTCGCCTCCTCCTTCGCACGGCAACTACGGTGCTTTTGGCTGCTGTGTCTGGACGTGCGCAGGGGACCGTCCAATGGACGACCAATTACTACACCGTGACCGGCGTTACGATTCCGGAGCTGCGCCAATCTTTGCGCCAGAACCGGCCGTGGAAGGAGCGTTCCCAGCATGATGCGATGACGGAATGGCGAGTAAACTGGCAGTACATGGTGACACCGATGGCGAGCGGTTGCCGGTGCAGCAGTTTCACGACGCAGACGGCGATTACGATTACCATGCCGCGCTGGATGGCGCCGACCAACGCACTGGAGACGACGCGAAAGATCTGGCAGCAATACATCACGGCACTAGGCGGTCACGAGGCGGGGCATGGTGCCATAGCGGTGGCGGCGGCGGCGGAGCTGAACAAGCGCGTTGGATCACTTGGCGAGGCCACGGAATGCGACGGGTTGAAGCGGAAGATCGAAGCGTTGTGTCCGCGGGTCATCGAGGAATTCCGGGCGCGGGACAAGACGTACGACGCGACGACCCGCCACGGAGCGACGCAGGGTGCGGTGCTGCCGGGAGGGCGTCCACACCCGGAGCGGCCGTAGCGTTTTTTGCCGTCGTCGTCCTGTCGCCTATTGAAGTGGAGGAGCTGCCTCAGCATACTGCGCCCCGATATGAACGAACCGAAGTTACCGTCCAGGAGTGCGCTGGGCAGTTTGATATTTTTAAGCCGCTGGCTGCAGGCTCCGCTGTATCTGGGGCTGATTATTGCCCAGGCCGTGTATGTCTATCGCTTCCTCGTTGAGCTGGGGCATCTGATTGGATTCGCGCTGCTGGGACATGCGGCGCCGGCTTCAGTGGCGGCGAAGGATACGGAGACGATTGTGATGCTGACGGTTCTTGGCCTTATCGACGTGGTCATGATCGCGAACCTGCTCATCATGGTAATCGTGGGTGGTTACGAGACGTTTGTGTCCCGATTGAATCTCCAAGGGCATCCTGACCAGCCGGAATGGTTGTCGCATGTGAACGCCGGAATTCTGAAAGTGAAGCTGGCGACGGCGCTCATCGGCATCTCTTCGATTCACTTGCTCAAGACGTTCATCAATGCCGGTGACGCGTCGACCACCGACAAAATGATTCTCTGGCAGGTGGTGATTCACGTGACATTTGTCGCCTCGGCAATCGCGCTGGCCTGGATTGATCGGCTGACATTCAAGCCGGCTGACAAGGGCCACTGAAGAACCCCATGAACGAGAAGATCAAGGCGATGCTGGAATTGTCCCGTGACATTGGTCGCGAGGATCGGCAGTTGGCCATTCTGGGCGAGGGCAACACGTCGGTGCGGCTGAGCAACGATCAGTTTGCGGTGAAAGCCAGCGGCTGCTCGCTCGCCAGTTTGACGGAAGATGACATAACCATCTGTGACACGGCACGGGTGCTGGCGATATTTGAACGGCGGCAGTCGACGGACGAGGGACTGGACGAGCAGTTGCTCAACTCACGCATTGGAGGGAAGGGCAAGAAGCCGAGCATTGAATCGATGTTCCACGCGTGGTTGCTGACGTTGCGCGATGTGAATTACGTCGGCCACTGTCATCCGCTGACTGCGAATCAGGTCTTGTGCTCGCCTCGAGCCCGGGACTTCGCAGAACGCCGGCTCTTTCCGGATGAAGTGGTTTGCTGCGGCGCGCAGTCCGTCTTTGTTCCGTATGCGGATCCGGGACTGGCGCTCGCGCGTGAAATCGCCGAACGGACGCGGCTGCACATCGAGAAGGAAGGTTATGTTCCGCGACTGATCCTGCTGCAGAACCACGGCGTCATCGCTCTGGGCAGCACGCCGCAGGCTGTAATGGCGTGCATTCTGATGGCATCGAAGGCGGCAGCGATCTTCATGGGCGCGGCGGCGATGGGCGGTCCGAACTTCATGACGCCGCAGCATGTCGAGCGCATCGCGGGTCTGCCGGATGAAGCCTACCGGCAGAAGCAGTTGAAGATTTGAACAGCGGTCACGACAGGATTGATCCCGACAATGACGACTCATTATCTCGCGATTGACCTTGGAGCGGAAAGCGGACGGGTGATGTTGGGCAGCCTGTCGAATGGACGTCTCGACTTGGAGGAGTTGCATCGATTTCCGAATGTCCCGATTCGTGGTGACAACTCGTTGTGCTGGGACATGGTGAAGATTCTCGCCGAGGTGAAGGAAGGCTTGAAGAAGGCCGCTGCTCGGAAGCTTCCGATCGCCAGCGTCAGTGCGGATTCTTGGGGTGTGGATTATCTCCTGGTGAATGCCGCCGGGGAAATCATGTCGCCGGTGTATCACTATCGTGATGCGCGCACTGCTCGCGGCGTGGCGGCGGTGAAGGCGGTGGTGGACTGGCCGACGTTGTTCGAGCACACGGGAATCCAGTTCATGCCGTTGAACACCGTCTATCAGCTCGCAGCTGAATCAAGGGAGCGGCTCACTGGCGCCCGGCAGATTCTGATGATTGCGGACGCGGTGAACTTTCATCTGTGCGGTGTGGGACGCGTAGAAGAATCCAACGCGAGCACGACGCAACTATACGATCCGCGCCGACGCGCGTGGTCGGAGGCGTTGATGGAGAAGCTCAACTTGCCGCGCGGGTTGTTTCCGGAGGTTGTCCCGTCGGGAACGCGCCTCGGTCGGTTTAAGTCTGAGTTGGCCGCGGGGACTGGACTGGGCGAGATCGAAGTGCTGGCGTCTTGTTCTCATGACACCGGCGCCGCAGTGGCAGCAGTGCCGGCGACCGGCGTGGACTGGGCGTATTTGAGCTCTGGAACGTGGTCGCTGATGGGCGTGGAGCTGCCGGCTCCGCTGGTCACCGCGGAATGCCGGGAGTTGAACTTCACGAACGAGATCGGCTTCGGAGGATCGATCCGGCTTCTGAAAAACATCAGCGGCCTGTGGCTGGTGCAGGAATGTCGGCGAGCGTGGGCGGCAGAGGGCAGGGAGTGTGATTACGCGACATTGACCCAACTGGCGTCGGAGGCGGAGTCGTTTGTGTCGTTGATTGATCCAACAGATCTCCGGTTCCTCGCCCCAGCCAGCATGCCAGAGGCGATCGTTGGCTATTGTCGTGAAACAGGGCAGGCGATTCCCGATTCACCGGGAGAATTCGTGCGTTGCGCGCTGGAAAGCCTGGCGCTGCTCTACCGGCGGACGCGGGATCAGATCGAAACGCTGACGCGCAGTAGAATTCAGCGGCTCCACGTGGTGGGCGGCGGCAGCAAGAACGAGTTGCTGAATCAGTTCACGGCGAATGCGCTGCAGATTCCGGTGCACGCGGGTCCGGTCGAAGCAACGGCGGTGGGGAACGTTTTGATACAGGCGATCGGCCTCGGCCATTTGCCGTCGCTGGATGCGGCGCGTGCAGTTGTACGCGCGTCGATGCCGATGAAGGTTGTCCCGCCGCAGGATGCAGAAGCATGGAATGCTGCGGCTGAAAACTTTTCTCGGATCTGCCAGGCAGCGCGGAAGTGATGACTTGATTACGAAGGGCGCTGGTTGGCGATCAGGTTCTGCGCAGCTTTGGTGACGGAGTTGACGAGTTCCGGAGGCGCCACGACAACTGCGCTGCCGCCCCAGCCGAGAATCCAGCGCTGAATTTCACCGAGACTGGAGAGTTTCAGACGCAATTCCACGCCGCCGTCTTTGAGCTCGCGTAGTTCCTGCGAGGGATGCCAGCGCTTCTCGCGGATGTAGTCCGCGGCATACGCGTCGAAGCGGATGACGACATTGTAGTCTCCCTGCGCCGAATGAACTCCGAAGCTGTCGCGGAGGATTTTCTCGACGGAGAATTTTTCGGGCCGCGGAAACTTCTTTCCGGTCGGCTGAACTCCCTGAATGCGCGAGGGGACGAAGGTGCGGATATCTTTGCGCAGATGATCGTAGGCGAAGAGGAACCATTCGCCGTTGATGTTCGCGAGATGGTAGGGGTCGACGACTCGCGGTTGTGGCTGCTTGCTGCCGGGCTTGCGGTAACTGAGTTCCAGTTGCTGGTGGCCGGCGGTGGCTTTCGCCAGGGCGTCGAAGATTTCCAGGTTGAGAACCGGTTCCGCGCTGGTGCGAAAGGAGATGCTTTGGTCCCAGTCGGCGAAGTTCAGCGAAATGGTGTCGGGCAGGGAAGACTCCATCTTCTTGAACGCGCTGATGAGCGGTTTTTCGAAGTTGGTGCCGCGATACTGCTGGAGCGCTTTTTCTGCGATGAGCAGAGCGACAAGTTCGCCGTCGGTGATCTGGAGCGTCGGGAAGGCGTTGACCTCCTCGGTGTAATGGTAGCCGAACTTCCGGCTGTCGTACTCGATGGGAAGCCCCATTCGATCGCGCATGAATTCGATGTCGCGATGGATGGTTTTTGTGACGACTTCGATTTCGGCGGCAAGCTTCGTGGCGTTGGGATACTGGCCGGCGGCGATCGCCTGGTGGATGCGCATCATCCGCTCAAGGGGCGGACGGGAGTGAAGGAGAGAAACGGATTTGTCCCTGGGTTTCATGTCGGGAACCGGCGTTGGTGGCGGCGGTTGGCGGGACGAAAAAGCGGGCAGGATGTTGCATCCTGCCCGCTGTGAGTAAATCAGCTGCCTTTTTCGAGCTTGGTCAGGAGCTCTTCGTTGGTCTTGTGCTTCTTCAGCGCGGCGACCAGCGTTTCCATGGCTTCCACGGGATTCAGATCCACCATCATACGGCGCAGCTTGCGGATGGCTTCGATCTGGTTCTTCGCGAAAAGCTTCTCTTCCTTACGCGTGCCGCTCTTTGGAATGTCGATGGCCGGGAACAAGCGGCGATCCGAGAGCTTGCGGTCGAGCACGAGCTCCATGTTGCCGGTGCCCTTGAACTCTTGGAAGATGAGTTCATCCATGCGTGAGCCGGTATCGACGAGCGCGGTGGCAAGAATCGTCAGCGAACCGCCGTTCTCGATCTTGCGCGCGGCGGCGAACATCTTGCGCGGAATTTCCAGGGCGCGGGCATCGACGCCGCCGGTCATCGTTCGGCCGGAGCCGCCGTGCACGCTGTTGTAAGCGCGGGCCACGCGGGTGAGCGAGTCGAGGAGCACGAGCACGTCCTTGCCGGATTCCACCATGCGGCGGCAGCGTTCAATCATGAAGCGGCTGAGCCGGACGTGGGTTTCGAGATCTTGATCGTTCGAGGAGGCGACAACCTCCGCCTTCACGGAACGCTGGAAGTCGGTGACTTCCTCGGGGCGCTCATCGATGAGCAGCACCAGCACGTGGACTTCGGGATGGTTCTCAGTCACCGCATTTGCGATCTGCTTGAGGATCGTGGTCTTGCCCGTGCGCGGCGGCGCGACGATGAGGCCGCGTGTTCCCTTGCCAATCGGAGTGACGAGATCAATGACGCGGGCTTCGATCAAATCCGGCGAGGTTTCGAGACGGAACTTTTCGATCGGATCGATCGACGTGAGGTTCTCGTAGCGGACAGCCTTCGTGTAATCGGCGAACGGCATTCCGTTCACAGACTCGACTGTTTTCAGCTGCGGGCTGCTGCCGCGGTGGGGCGGTTGCAATCCACCGGTGACGTGGCAGCCCTCGCGGAGAAAGTTGCGTTTGATGGTATCCGGCGTGACAAAAATGTCTGACGGCTTGGGGTGAAAATGGTTGTCGGAAGATCTCAGAAATCCGAATCCTTTCTCTGAGATCTCGAGATAACCAGTGCCCACTTCAATGGCGCTAGGCGCGTTGCTCATATGTAATTTGCAGTGTTATTGAAGGATTTTTTGGAAACCACCCAAACAGGCGATTGAACTTTTGAACCTTCGGGAATACCGCCGCCGAGAATCGCTTACTGTCCTTCGCAAGCAGGCGGTGAACCTTCAACGGGTTGCAATAGACTGCAAAGGAGTGTGGTTGGCAATACTAATTTTTTCGGGAGCTTTTCCGGCGACGCAAGTCAGGAACAATGCTGCAAACCCGTGCGCTGTCAGCCACTGGACGCCTGTCCATGGTGTCAAACTTCGCGATAACGCTGCGCGATCGGAATGCGTCGTCCGACGCCAAAAGCCTTCGTCGTCACTTTGATTCCCGGCGCGGCCTGGCGGCGTTTGTATTCGTTGAAATCGATCAATTTCACGATGCGTTTCACATCCGTCTCCGTGAATCCAGCCTGCATGATCTCGAGCGGCGATTTGCAATTCACCACGTAGGCTTCGAGGATCGCATCCAGTGCTTCGTACGGCGGGAGTGAATCCTGATCCGTCTGGTTCGGGCGCAGTTCGGCGGAGGGCGGTTTCGTGATCGAAGCGGCAGGAATGATCTCCTGCTCGCGATTGATCCAGTTCGAGATGCGATAAACCATCGTCTTCGGTACGTCGCTGATCACCGCGAGCCCGCCGCACATGTCGCCGTAAAGCGTGCAGTAACCCACCGCCAGTTCACTCTTGTTTCCCGTCGTGAGCAGCAGCGAGCCGAACTTGTTCGACATCGCCATCAACATCACGCCGCGCAGGCGGGCCTGAATGTTCTCCTCGGTCGTGTCCTCCTTGCGACCGGCGAAGATGGCCCCGAGTTCGCCTTTCACTGCTTCGAACGCGTTCTGAATCGGAATCACGTCGTATTGAATGCCGAGATTCGTGGCGAGGATCTGCGCGTCATCAAGGCTGCCTTGCGACGAAAACTGCGAAGGCAACGACACTCCGCGGACGTTCTCCGGCCCGAGGGCTTCCACGGCGATGACGGCGGTGAGCGCGGAATCGATGCCACCGCTCAATCCGAGCACGACCGATTTGAAGCCGCACTTGTGCACGTAATCACGCAGGCCGAGCACCAGTGCACGATAGATGGATTCCTCATCGTCCATCAGCTGCGGACCGATGAAGCCGGGCTGGGCGGTGTCGACGACGAGAAAATCTTCGCAGAAGAATCCGCCTTCCGCGCCGAGTTGTCCGTTGGCGTCGAACGCCATGCTTGCGCCGTCAAAGACGAGCTCGTCGTTGCCGCCGACAAGATTGCAGTAGAGCAGGGGACAGTTTGTTTTCGCGGCGAGGTTGGCGAGCATCTCGCGCCGGGTTTGGTTCTTCCCGATGTGCCATGGCGACGCTGAGATGTTCAGCAGGAGCTTGGCGCCAGAGTTGGCAAGATCCACGGCCGGATTGCGGGGGTAGCGACGATCCTTCCAGAAGTCTTCGTCGTTCCAGATGTCCTCGCAGATCGTGATTCCGATCTTCTGTCCGTTGAACGTCACGGGAAGATTCTCCGTCGCGGGCTCGAAGTAACGATCTTCGTCGAACACGTCATAGGTCGGCAGCAGCGTCTTGTGGCGCGTGGCGAGAATGCCGCCGTGCTGGAGCAATGACGCTGAGTTCGTGGCCTCGCGGCCAGGCCGTTTGTCGTTGCTGCCGGCGTAGCCGATGAGGAGCCCTGCCTTCCCGGTTGCGGCGGCCAGTCGTTGCACCGTGGCCCAGTTCGCGGGAATGAAGCTGCGCTTGTGCAGCAAGTCGCGTGGTGGGTATCCGCAGATGCTGAGCTCAGGGCAAATGACGAGGTCAACGCCCGCCTTCACGCCGCGTTCGTAGGCGGCAAGAATCTTCGCCTCGTTTCCGGCGAGGTCTCCGACGGTGGTGTTGATCTGGGCCAGCGCGACTTTCATGTGCGAGGATTCTTAGCCTGCCCCGAATCGTGGGGCAAAACCAATCGCGTGAACGCTCCGCTGGTGGGACAGCGTTGTTAGCCTAAACGGAGAAACCTGCCGCCTGTGCGTCCGCCGCGAACATTTTCACGGTGTCGAGTGACAGGGCGGTCAGATCGGTGCCGACCATCTTCAACGCCTTCGCGAGGATGTCGTGCGGGATCGTGACGATATGGCAACCGCACGCGTCGGCTTGGAAGATGTTCAGCACTTCGCGCACGCTGGCCCACAGCAGCTCCGCCTTCGGCTGGCTTTCGAGCAACGCACCGCTGGCGCGCATCAATGGTTCCGGGTCCACACCGGTGTCGGCGATGCGACCGGCGAAGACGGACACCACGGAGGCTACTGATGGATTCAATGACTCCGCCACGCCGCGCACTTGGGCGAGAGTGAGGATGGCGGTGATGTTCAATTGCACGCCTTGGTGAGCGAGTTCCTTGATCAAGGGAAGGCACGATTCGCCGCGGGAGTTGGTGATCGGAATCTTGACGTAAACGTTCTTTCCCCACGCGGCGATCTTCAGCGCCTGGCGTTTCATTTCCGGAAAGTCGTCGGAGAACACCTCGAACGAAATCGGCTTTGTCGTCACGCTCTGCAAGATGTCCTTCGCGAACGCTTCATAGTCCTTGATGCCCGCCTTGCGCATGAGCGTGGGATTGGTCGTCATGCCCTGGATTGCGGGATTCGAGTTGAGGCTGAGGATGCCCGCCTTGTCCGCGCCGTCGGCGTAGAGTTTGACCTTGAGCTGCTGTAACGAGTTTTGCATGTGTATTATGAAAGTATCTGGCTTGGGGCCCGTCTTCAAACCGGTCTTTTACGGGCCAAATCCAAAATGATATCGGCAGCTTCGGCGAGGCTGTAAGCGCGATGATCCGGCGGCTGGCGCAACGGCTCGTCGTACGCGTAATCGATCAGCACGGTGGTGCAGCCGGCGGCGTGACCGCAATCTATGTCGCGCCAGCGGTCGCCCACCATGAAGCTCCGGGCGAGATCGATTCCCAGCTCCTTTGCGGCGCGCAGTAACATCCCGGGCTTTGGCTTGCGGCAGTCGCAGTCTGAAGCGCCCTTGCCCGGGTGATAACAAACCTCCACACGATCCAAGGGCAGCTCACGGCACATGTGCGCGTGCAGCGATTCCACCAGAGCCTGCAAAATCGTGCCGCGTCCGACATCGGGTTGATTCGTGGTCACGACAAGCATAAATCCAGCGTCCTTCAATTTACGGCAGGCGTCGGCGACTCCGGGAAGAATCTCAAACTCCGCGAGGCTCGAAGGTGGATACGGTTTGTTTTCGCGGACGAGCGCTCGGTTGATGACGCCGTCGCGGTCGAGGAAAACAGCTTTGGCGCTACCTGGCATTCGTAAATCGTAAGTCCCAAATCGTCATTGAGTCACTTCACGCCTTCCCACTTCGTCCGGTTCACCTTCAGCTTGGGATGTGACACGAACAGGTGCCACACGATTGCCTGGAAGGCTTCCGAGTGGGGCGTCACGTGTTCCGAGTTCACCGTGGGGATGATGACGCAGGCGCTGGCTTCCTTCGCGGTGTAGCCGCCGTCGCGTCCAACAATGCCGACGATGCTCGCGCCAACTTGCTTCGCGAGTTGGATGGCGGTGACGAGATTCGGGCTGACGTTCTTTTCCAAATTGCCGCCGCCGACGGAGAAGATGAGCAAACCGTCTTTCGCACCGAGGCGGCTGCCCTTGAGCCATTCGCTGAGCACCGTGGCCCAGCCTTCGTCGTTCGTGCGCGCGGTCAGTTCGGAGACGTTGTCCGTCGGCGCGTAGGCTTCGAAGCCGCAGATTTTCCGGAAGTCATTCACCGCATGCGACGCGTTCGCCGCGCTGCCGCCGACGCCGAGGATGAACAGGCGTCCACCGCGTTCACGAACGGCGGCAAGTTCGTCGACGGCCTTTTCGATGGCGGCGGCGCTGAGTTGGGTAACGACCTTCTGGGTTTCTTCGAGATACGACTGGGTGAAGCTCATTGCGATACTTGAGTTGTTGATGCGTGATTCGTGATGGCGAAGAGGTAACGGGAGATCGCTTCAGACGCCAAGCTCTTTCCGGACGACCTTCGCGCCGGCGACCATGTTCCTGAGTTTTAGCTTGGCCGCCCAGCGCGCGGTCTGGCTCAGGCCGCAATCGGGCGCGAACGACAGGCGATCGGCAGGCGCGTGCTTCAGGCAGGTACGGATGCGGTTTGCGACGTCTTCCACGGTTTCGATGTAGTAGCTCTTCACGTCGATGATGCCGACAGCGGCGTCCTTCTTTTCGGTGATGAGTTTGAGAATCTCCAGCTCGGCAAACTCACGACTTGCCATCTCGACGTGGATTTCGTCCACCTTCATGTCGAGAAACGCCGGGAACATCGGCGCGTAATGGCGCAGGCCGACCGCACGGCCTTTGTAGTTCCCGAAGCACAGATGCGTAGAGAGATGGCATTTGCCGACGATGGACTCCACGGTGCGGTTAAAGATCTCCACGAAACGTTTCGGATCCTCTTTGTGCGCGTAGCAGCTCATCGACGGTTCATCGACGGTGATCTCGCGGCAGCCGGCTTTGACGAGCGCTTCGAGTTCCGCGCGCACGATGGGCAGGAGCGCTTCCGTCAGTGCGTAACGATCCTTGTACTGGTCGTTCGGCACGAGGCGCCCGCTCAAGGTGTAGGGGCCGGGCACGCTGGCCTTGAGCGTTGGTCCAGCGGGCGCGAGACGTTTGAGGCGTTCGAAATCCTCCACGGTTCCCAAGCCGCGCGGTGCGCGCAGTTCGCCCACGACGGCGTGCTTGCCGCGCTGGTCGTGGGCGGGCGGGCCGAACTTCCGAGGCGAGGCGGATTCGAGTTCGATGCCGTCGATGAACCCGTAGAACGAGAGATTGAAATCGAGCCGCGTTTGTTCGCCGTCGGTAATGACGTCGAGGCCGGCGTCCATCTGGTCTTTGATGGCGACCACCACGGCGTCGTCGACAAGCTCAGCCCGATCCGTGGTTCCGAACTTTTCGAGGTTCCAAGTCGCGAGTTCCAGCCAGCTGGGAAACGGATAGCTGCCAATGACGGTGGTGCGGAGTGGTTGGGATTTCATGGTGTGATGGAAATGATTTTTAAACCACGGATGGACACTGATGCACAGGGATGAGAGACACGAACTTCACAATTTGGCACGAAGGAGAGATTTTGAATTCGTGCCAATTTGTGGAATTCGTGTCTGCCCCTGCTCCCCAGTCCGTGTTCATCAGTGTCCATCCGTGGTTAAAGAGTTCTCAATCAAAAATAATCGTGCGATTGCCGCTCAGGAAAACGCGATCCTCAAAGACCAGCTTCAGCGCGCGCGAAAGAACGATCTGCTCCACGTCGCGGCCGGCCTGCGCCATGTCCGCCGCGCTGTGTGTGTGGTCCACAGGGATGACTTGTTGCAGGATGATCGGACCTTCGTCGAGCTGTTCGGTGACGAAATGTGCGGTGGCGCCGATGACTTTCACACCGCGTTCAAACGCCTGCTGATAAGGCTTGGCACCGACGAACGCCGGCAGGAACGAGTGATGAATGTTCACCATCCGCTGCGCGTAACGGGCGACGAATTTCGTGCTCAGCACGCGCATGTATTTCGCGAGCACGAGCCACTCGGGTTGCAGTTGTTCGAGCAGCCTCGTCACCGCCGCTTCGTGTTCCTCGCGCGACAATCCCTCGTGACTGAGATGATGGAAGGGCAGGCCAAACTTCTCGACGAGCGGCCGGAGCGCGTCGTGATTGCTGATGACGGCGACGACTTCGGCGTTCAGTTCGTTGAACGCGTGGCGCACCAGCAAATCGGCGAGGCAATGATGTTCCTTGGACGCCAGCAATACCACGCGGCGCTTGCCCGTTTTGGCGAGGCGCGCATTCCCGCCGTCCGGTAGAAGCGATTTGGTTTCCTCAACAACCGCCGCGGCGTTCACTTCGCCGGTGAACTCCGTGCGCATGAAGAAACGGTTCGCGTCGGCATCCACGAACTCATGGTTGCTCGTCACGTTGCATTGATGACGGAGCAGCACGCCGGTGATGTTGTGAACGAGGCCGCGCTGGTCGGGGCATTCGACCAGCAACACCTGACGAGGCGGGGAATTCGTTGCGACAGATGAAGCCATGATGGAAATCAAACTTGGGCGCCAAGGTTCGCGTACAGTTTGGCGAGCCGACGGGCGTGTTCATCGTAGGCCGCTTCGAAGAGAGCGGTGGCCTTTTCCTTCCCGACCACTGCGCCAGCGGTGAGCACCTTCGGCGGATGGCCGGCGCGGGTGAGCCGCGCGGCGACTTCGGCCTTGATGCTGTTCACCAGCAAGCAACCACCCACCGTGGAGCCGGGCGCGACCGGTGTTTCCAGTCCATCGATCTTCACCATCGCATCGCCGACGGGCGCGCCGGTGTCGAGCACGAGACTCGCGAAGTCCTGAAGCTTCTTTCCGGTCGCGTGCTGGCTGCGGCTGGCTTCCGAATGTTTCCGGCTGATGATGGCGACGACTTTCACGCCGCGCTTCTGGAATCCTTCGGCCATTTCGATTGGCACGAGATTGCAGCCGCTGGACGAGACGACGAGCGCGGAATCCGTCGGCGACAAATCGAAGTTGCGGAGAATGCGGTCGGCGAGCCCGGAGACGTTTTCGAGGAACATCGCCTGGCGCTGACCATTCGCGCCGACGACGAGATTGTGAAAGCTGAGCGAGAGTTCGACGATGGGATTGAAGCCGGGGAACGACCCGTAGCGCGGCCACATTTCCTCCACGAGAATGCGGCTGTGACCAGAGCCGAACAGGTGAACCATGCGTCCGGCGAGAATGGTTTCGGCGAACCAGTCGGCGGCTTGCGCAATGGCGGCGGACTGGCCTTCCACCGTGGCGATCAATTCGCGGCAACGGCTCAAGTAATCGGCACTCGGAGTCATCGGCGCGGAGAATAGGGATAAAACCCCGCGGCGGGAAAGTACGAAGCGCCGCGACCGGTGGCGCACTACGGATTGGTTGCGTTGGGCGAGGGAGCCTGAATGGACCAAACGTCTGCATCGTTCGCGGAACGTCCGTAGGACTGATCCTCTTCGAGTGCGCTGAAGGTGATGCTGTCGAGGATGGCGTTCTGGTTGGCGTCGGTGTCGGTGAGGAAGATGGATTCTCCTGAAGCGGACAGTTTGAAGCTGGCGTGCAGGCCGGGCGTGGCGAGTCCATCCTCGTCGCACCAGATGAGGAGGTAGCCGTCCGCGGGAATCTTCGTTCCAGCGGGGAACGCCCACTTGCGCGGATTGTTCGGCTCGTCGCTGAGATAGCGGCCCGTAAGATCGACCTCCTGGTCTGTCACGTTTCGCAATTCGATCCAGTCGTCGAATTCGCCCTGCGGATCCGCGAGCGTGCTGGTGTTCGACGCCATGATTTCGTTGATGAGGACGGGCGAGTGGCTCGCGGTGGTGACGGCGACGCGGTAGCTGTAGGTGTCCTGCTCGGCGCGCGCGGGCGAGAATCGTGCGGCCCTGGCGGCGTTCGCAGAGCGAGCCTCGATGTAGTAACGCACCTTCGTGCCGGCCGGATAATTCGTGGTGGCACCGCCGAAGATTCCGTCGCCCGCTGCACCATCGCCGTGGGCGCCGTCATCGAACATCTGCGAGGCGGCGAAGCGGCCGTAGGATTTACCGCGATAGTAGAGCCAGACGGAGTCGATGCCGTTGGTGCCGTCGGCCGTGACGGTGGTGGTGATGAAAGGAATTTCGCTCGCCGTGAGAGCCACCGCGGGATCATTCACACTCACAATGATCGGCTGGCGCGGGCGGAGTTCGGCGTGGTTGGTGAGGAAGTTGTAGCGGTTGGTGACGAACATTCTGAGCGAATGGAGATCGTTGGTGTAGGCGGCCATCGTGAAGTTCTTGTTCGGGTCCGCGCTGATGGTATTCGCGCTGAGGGCGTGCAGTTGGTTGATCAAGGGAGTGAGGGCCGCTGGATGATACGACTCCTCCAGCACGGTGCGCATGTGGGCGAGGTAGCGCTGGCGGAGTTCGTCGACGCGCAGCAGTCGGTGGAGCAGGGGACGATTGCCGAGATTAGCGCTGCCGCCGGTGGCGCTGTAGCCGACGAGGGGCGAGAGGGAGACGTCGCCTAGGACGAAGGCTTCGTTGCCGTCGTGCTCGACGGGATGAATCCGGCCGCTCTCGGGCTCGAAGTAGAAGCTGTAGTCCGCGCCCTTGTTCCAATAGCTGTCGTCGTCGGCAAAGATGATTTCGATGCCGAGGAACCACAGCCAGCTGTCGACGCCGAGCACGTCCTCGACTTTGTCGCGAAGCTGGTTGGTGGGCGTGGTGTTGAGAACCTGGATGGAGTTAATCAGCCGACTCCACGCGACGTTCGTCGCGGAGTTGGTGGTCCGCAGATCGTAGTAGGTGCGGTAGGTGGCGATGTTGGTGGTGCTGAGGTAGGCGAGTGCGGAGTTCGATCCGGAGAAGCCGCCACCCCCGCCGCCGCCGCCCGCGGCGTTGGGAGTACGCCAGCGATCGCCGTTGTTGCTCGGAAACCATTCACTGATCAGCTGACCGTTCTCCTGCTGGACCAGGGTGTAAACACCCCACAAGGCATTCGTGATAAGGACGCGCGCCATCGAGGCCTTCGGGCACGGCGTGTAACGGCTCATCACGGTGAAGTAGAGGCACTCGCGCTGAATCGTTTCATCGCCGGCCGCGTTGTTCAGGTTGATGGTGCTGTAGGTCATCAAGTCCGCCGAGGGATTCACCCAGTCGAGCTCGAGGTTGATAGATTTTTTGCTGCCGCCGATGTTGAACGATGTGTTCCCTTTGTAGCGTGCGCCGACGGCGATGTTGGTAGCGCCGTTGTCGAGGGTAAGCAGCGAGCAGTAGACGTTCGATCCGGTGGTGCGGCCCGCGGTGAGCAGCGTGCCCCAGTTCGACTGGGTGAAGGTGAGGCTGACGGTGCGGAAGATCGCGGGATCGTAAAGCCCGCCGGTTTTCAGCGCGCGATAGAATTGCGGCGTGCTTGCGGCGTGAGGAACGGCGCGCGTGGGGGAATTCGTGCGTCCAGCAATGACGGGCGTGAGACCAGAGACGCTCTTCCAGTCGGTGAGATTTGTGGAGGTCTGAATGAACCAGTCGTTGTCAGGATCGCCTTCAATGCGGAAGACGGCGTTCGAACCTTGGTGGCTGACCACGATGTCGGCTGCTCCGGCGGGTGTTTGCGGGATGAAGCACAGGGCGCCGAGGGCGAGGGATGTGCAGAGGCACTTGTTCATAGGTCGAGGATTCCGCAGGCAGGCGGAGTCTGGCGAAGCCGGTCGGGCCGGGTTCGCTTATGGTTTTGTTTGTTCCGCGCGGACGGCGACTGTGGAATTCATCCCACTAAATTCCACCCGCAAAATTCAAAGGACGCCCTGGGGCTTGGAGAAGACCACGTTGGTCGCTCCGGCTCCGAGGGTGGCGCTGATTTGTTCGCGCAGTTGCGGCGTCGTCGTGGTCTGCGCGCTGCCGTCTGACAGGCCGATGTTGCCGCGGATCTTGTGAACGTTGTTCTCCCAGGTCGCATCGATGGAACTGCCCACGGCGTTGTTCCAGTACGGGTCGAGTCCGCCGCCGCCGCCCAATATGTTGCTGTCGCCCATCAGGATCGATTGCGGCTTGGTTTCCTCCGCGCTGATTCCGGCGAAGTAGCTCACGTTCTCGAGTCCCGCCATCATCAGCCAGCTGTCGGCGACGACGCGGGCTTTGTCCGCCGGGCAAACGAGAATCTTCGGCGTGGACAGTTCGTTGGAGAGGACGCGGAAGTGATCGACCCATTCCACGAAGACGAAGTCGGGCTCCGTGTAGTCCATCCAGGTGCCGCCAATCGCGGAAGAAACCTGCCACGGATATTTCCCGTCATGATCCCCGGCCCACATGGCGGGACCTTTCACGCCCTGGTTCAGATTGTTCAGGCATTGCGCGGTGATTGCTTTTGATTTCGCGTTCGAGAGCGCCGGCAACAACATCGCGGCGAGAATGGCGATGATGGCGATGACCACCAGCAGTTCGATGAGCGTGAAGGCTGAGTTGGATGTCGTCTTTTTCATGGGCGCTCCGTCGTGGATGTTCGTTTAGTTCCTTAAGCGAAAGTAGGTGCTCGTGCTGTTGGTGACCGTCACCGGGCTGGGCGGCGTTCCCGGGAGGTCCGCCCAGTTCGCGGGCGCACCGAGATCCGTGGATTGTTGCAGCGTGAACCCCGTTCCGTTCCAAAACAGCGTGGTGAAGTCAGATTCCGTCCAGATGTTCAATTGTGGGGCGCTTTGCACGGCGCTGACTTGAATGAGCGCTGAGCCGAAGACGAGGTCGGAGCCGGTCGCGTTGTGAACTTCCACGGCGATGACGTTGTCGCCCTCGACCAGACTGGCGAGCTGCGCGCCGCTGATCGTGAAAACGTCGGGACAAATCGTGGCGGCGTCGCCGGCTTGCGCCGTGCCGGTGCAGGGAGTGCCGATGGCGGCGGAATTGTTGGCGATCACAATCGGCGCTGCCTGCATGCGCAGGCGGTAGACCTCCGTTCCGTTCAGATAGAACACAGCGCCGTCATCGACGTAGTTTGAGAACTGCAGTGAAACGCCGTCCTTGCTGCCAGAGAAATTGAAGTGCGTTCTGAAATAGTAAGTGCGTGGCGGCGTTCCGCTGGTCGGTGGCATCTGGGTGGTGCGTGGCGAGACCTGGGCGCTGTTCTCCAGCGCGTAGAGCAAGCCTGCCCCTTGGCCGGTCCAGGCTGAATCATTGTAGCTCGCGGCCTTCCAGTTGACGCCGTCGAGATTGTTGGTCGCATATTTCCAGACCTGATTGAGCCCGAAGAGGGTGGTCCGGCTCTCCGAGGTGGAGGTGGTGAACCGACATTCCTGCGCGAGAGTTCCGGCGCTGCCTTCGGAGACTGCCTTGAAGAAGTAGTTCGATCCCTGGCTCAGCCCGGTGATGGTGGCGACGTGCTTGCGTTTCGGTCGGCTGTCGAGCGGCGTGGCGCTCCCGTAGGCGGAGGTCGTTCCGTATTCCACCTGCGTGGTGGCTTCGGCATCCGTTTCCCAAGTGATCGTCGTGGAGGTGCCAGCGGCGTTCACTTGAAGATTCTTCAATTCGCTTGGCAGCGGCGGGGCGTAAACGCCGAAGTTGTGGCCGACGTTGCGTTCCCGGCCGTACGCGGCGACGAAGCTCGGCCGGTTCAATCGCACCGCCTTGCCCTGGCAATCCGCCATCGCTATCGTGGTGGAGCCGCCACCGTCGACGTTGATGCCATCGTAGGCTCCGAAGCGCTGCAGCCATTCCCCTGTGGTGTACCAGTCGGCGCCTTCGCTCCAGCCGGCTTGGCGTCCGTCCACGGTCATCAGGAACAAATACCGTTTGTCCTCGGAGATGCCGACCGCCGTTCGAGGATCGCGGTCATTCGGGATCGGAACCTGGGCGATTACTCCATTGGTCAGCAGCGGGAGGTTCCCCGAAATGGCGGTGTAAACTCCCGTAGTGTCGAGAGAGGCAGAGGCGTTGAGCGCAAGACGGGGGACGTTGTTCTCTGCGAAAACAAGCGCCGTGGCGTAGGTCGCGTCGTCTGCGGCGGAGACCTGAATTCCTTTCGTGAACGCCAGACCGCGGACGCTCACCGGCGTGCCCACCGGTTGATCGGTTGGCCCGAGACTGTCGCTGTAGAATCCGCCGTTGATGGCCACCTGCACTCCGGTCTCTTCGAGGAATCCGCTGGTGTTCTGCGCCAGCGTCTCGAACACGCCGCAGTTGGTGCACTTCGGCGTGCCCATCAGGACGATGTCCGGATCGGTCAGATCTACGCGGTAGCAAAAGAGCCGGAGATTCGGTTCGGTGCCGACCGTGGCGACTTGCTGGCCCGTGGCGAGCTCAATGCCTTTGAATACCGGAGTCCATTCGCCGACGGTCACCGTGGCGGCGTGGGAGGCGAGGGAAATCAACGTGAGGCCAAGCGCGAGGATACTTCTCTTCATAAACGTACAACTCTAATCCGTCAGTCACCGCTGTATTGATACTCGTAACCCGGCGCCGGGTCACGCGTATAGGCGGCGTTGATGCCATCGTAAAAAATCCTGGTGTAGGCGGCGTGCCCATCGACAAAGCCGACCACGCTTTGCGCGTCGTTGTAGAACGGCGTGTTGGCGCTGCGCGTCAGGCTGCTGTGCCACGAGAGTGGAGCGTGCGCCGTCCACTCCATGACGAGCAAGGTGCGCGACGGACGTTTGATGGACGCAACGGTCCGCCCGGCGATGTTCGGCACGCCGGGCAGGTCCACGCCGTTGAACACGTAGCTCGTGTAATTGTATTTCTTCTGGCGCGAGAATGGTTGCGGCTTTTCGCCACCGTCGCCGTAGCCGCGATCATCGGGACAGGCGAAGACCTTCTCTTCCGTCGACGCCGGTCCTTTCAGGCCGAGGTAGCCTTTCACCTGCTCCTTGTAATGCCACCAGCCGCCGGGTGCGGGGCTGCCATCAACTCTCGGGAACGAGCGCTCATGATCATCCGCATACTCCTGAACGGCGCGGGTCACTTGCTTCATGTTGCTCAGGCAAAGCTCGAGCCGCGATTTAGCCCTCGCCCGCGCGACCATCGGAACCACAATCGCCGCAAGGACCGCGAGCGCGGCGAGCGTCACGAGCAAGTCGGTCGCGGTGAATCCGCGAACGCCGCCGGTCGGACGTGTTTGGGTGAAGACGGATCGTTCCATGACTCAGTTGGAGTTCGTTCCGCTTTCCGAAGCTGCGAGATCCGACAAATTGGCGGCGGTCACGACCTTGAACAACTGCTCGAACGCGGCGCGGGGTTCGCTGGCCGTGGATTTGGCGGGCGCATCGGGCCGGCTCACGATCGCGGTGTGAAGCAGCTTCTGTTCGAACGCCTGTTTCAAATCAACCCGGGCCGGCATGGCGCCGCTGCACAGCGCCACCACGCGGGAGCGTTTCGTGCCGAGCTTGGCCAGTTGATCGGCGTTAAGTGCCGGCGGACCGAGGAAGGACACGATGACGTCGTTGTCTTTTCCCTGCCGCAACATGTCGTAGAAATCTCCCGGCGGCACCGAGACCACGCGCAGCGGATCCACCTTGATCGCTCTGATGGCGTGGGGTGTTTTGCCCGCGGCCTTCACCACCTTGAGAAAGCCTTCCAACTGGGCCGACATGGCTGGGAGGATAAACGACTCCTGATCTCGGGTGACGACGATCAATCGCGCGCCCGGCTCCATGAGTTTCAACGCCTCGGCAGCCATCACTTCGCCGAGACCTTTGTGCGGGCGGGCATCGATGGCCGGAGGGGTGGGAAAGAGGAACAGATAAAGCCAGCCCACCGCCGCCAAAATGACGGCGCCTGCGGCCCAGTTCACTGATATCCGATTGACCATGTGTTCAGGTTGTTCGACCGAGAAACTTGATTGGCGCAGAAGCTACCCTATTTCGTCGCGCGGAGCACGTTGCTTTTTGCCGGGATATCAAAATTTAACGACCATCGCCTTCCTGCATTGCGGTAGCTTGACTTGATTCTCGGAGTGGAGGTTACACGGCATTGAATTAAGCGAAGATTAAGTTCTTCGCGATTTCAGGGGCCGTAGCGTGTGTGATTAAACTAATGGATCTGGCCGAAAAGCCACAAATCAAGGACATTTCCGCCTGTCGCCCGGGAGTTTCCGGGACGATGAATCAACTTTAATGAACCCGGCCTTCGAACTGTTTTCCCGCTCGCTGACGCTGTCCGCGATCGGGCTGCTTCTCAGTTGCGCAACGGCTGGCGTGGCCGCGGATCAGGAGGTTCCGTTTGGCGGGAACGATCAAGGCGGCGTCTCGCTGCTCAGGATTCAAATCGAGGTTCCGCCCTCTTCCCTCGACCGCCTCAGCAACGCTCCGCGAACTTACATCCAAGCCACCGTCCGAGACGGTGCCAGTCACCTCACCAATGTGGCCGTTCGACTCAAAGGTCGCACCGGCAGTTTTCAGAACCTCGACGCCAAGCCGTCGTTTACCTTCGATGTGGATCGGTTCATTCCCGGCCAGCGACTTCGCGGACTGAGCCGGTTGCATCTCACTAACTCGGTTGAAGATCCGTCGTATCTCCACGAATGGTTGGGCGCCGAATTGTTCCGCGCCGCAGGAGTGCCGGCGCCCCGCGTCTCTCATGCGATGGTTGATTTAAACGGTCGTCGGCTCGGCTTGTATGTCGTGAAAGAAGGGTTCGATGACGAGTTTCTTGCCCGACACTTTCAGCGCACCGACGGAAATCTTTATGAACCGGAACCGGGCGCCGGCGCGGATGTGACCGGGCCGATGTCTCGGAGTCGCGGCTCGGGCGTCGCGGATGGTTCGGATCTACGGCGTCTGGCGGCTGCCGCTGCGCAGACGAATCTGACCGAACGCTGGGAACAGTTCGGAGCGTTGCTCGACACGAATCGATTCCTCTCGTTCCTCGCCATGGAGGTGTTGCTTGGCCACCGCGATGGCTACGCGCTCGCCCGGAACAATTATCGTCTCTATCACGACCCGGAGACTGACCGCTTCGTCTTCCTGCCCTCCGGCATGGATAACTTGCTTGGTCGAGCGTCGTCGTCGCTGCAGCCGCGCACTGTGGGAACCGTCGCGAATGCGTTCCTCGAGATCCCGTGGGCCCGGCGGGCTTATCGCGATAGACTTGGTCTTCTCTTCACGAACCAGTTTCGTGTCGAAGCGCTCACCAACACGGTGCGTCTTCATGCCGCCGGGATCGCGCGCGAACTGCCGTCCTCGGAAGCAAAGTCGTTGATGCGGGAGTCGGAGGATGTGTGTGCGCGGATTGAATATCGCGCGCGGGAAATCGCCCGCGAGCTTGCCCTGCCTGAACCGGCGCCGCTCCAGTTCCAGTCGAACGTCGCTTCGCTCACTGGCTGGCGCACCATGGGCGTGCCGATGGATGGCATGATGGACGAAACCAACGCGGTCGGAATCCAGACGCTGCATGTTCGCAGTAACTCCCGGACATCGTCGTCGTGGCGAACCACCGTCTGGCTGGCGCCCGGGCACTATCGTTTCGAGGGTCGGGCACGAACGCGTGGCGTGAAGCCGCTGCCGTTCGCCCGAACGAGCGGCGTTCATCTCAGTGTGCCCGGATTTGGAGCTGCTTCAACGGCGCCTCTTACCGGCGACGTGGACTGGACTCTCCTGAATGTGGAGTTCACGTTGTCGGACGAGAATCGGAACGTCGAACTGCAGTGTCATTTCCGGGCCGAGTCCGGCGAGGCATGGTTTGATCGGGATTCGCTGCGCGTGGTTCGAATGGGACCGTGACGAGTGCGTTACCCTCGTTTCCGTTGGAGGCGCACAGCGCACCCCCCCGTCACTGCTTCCCAGTCGGCTTCGCGATGACCACGACGCCGTTCGCGATTGGACGGTCAGCGCCGTTGAAGGGGCTATTTCGCACCTTGCCCTGATACCAAAAGGTCGCTGACGCGCCGCCGTCGAGATTCAACGCGAGATCGCACCCCAGCTTCTTCATGTAGTCGCCGAGCTCATCCAGCGTCATTCCGACTGACAGCTCTGGCTGGCGACCGTCGACTTCCACGAGAAAGAAATGGGTCCGGCTCGCGCCGATCGCGGAACGCGGATGTCGCTCGCGGACGGAGCGATATTTATAGGCCTCCGAGTCTGGCGTCTGGATTTCCTGTTTCTGTCCGCCGCGCACCAGAACGTAGCCGCCACTGATCGCCATCTTCACACCGCTGAGATCTGGAATCGTCGCTGTGGAAAGCTTCAGCGTCGCGCCCACCGAGGCGTTGGCCGAGAGCGCAGCGTTGGTGAGCAACGACGGGGAAATCGACAGCACTAGGATGCCGTCCGCCAGCGGTGCATTGCCGTCCGTGCGGATCTCACGCACGCGCGCCGTGATTTCTCGTCCGGCCTGCAATGGCAGCCACGGTCCGCTGCCGCTGGATTCAAGAATCAGTTCGCGTCCGCCTTTCGTTCTCGTCATTGCACCGTGCCGCGGAGTGAAGAGCACGACCGCGCCATCGCGCGGTTCCTCGTTCAATCCCATCGGGGTCGAACTCCCGTCGTGCCACGTCACCTTAAGTTGCGAGAGGACGTTGGTGGCCTGCGGTTGTCCGCTTGCATCGATCCAAAAGCTGGCTTGGTCCGTTGGGGCGCTGACCAGCTCGCCGTCGAGGATCTGCAGTCCACGCGGATCGCCCAGGTAAGGATTCTTCTCGTCCACGACATAGAAATCTCCGTTCACCGCCGCGATCGGTTGACCCGCCGTGGCAGGCACGGCTTGCACTTGCTGAACCAGCGTGCTGAGTCCCTCCACCTTGTCGCGCGCGAGAGTGGAACGCAGTTCGAGCTGAGTTTGGGTGCGATCCATCATTGCGATGTGAATCGACCACGGTGCGGACGGGACGGTGTCGAGCTGGTAGGCGACGCCAGAGTTTCGACCAGGTGAGCGCTCGCAAGAGGTGAGTGCAAGTAGCAACAGGCAGAACGCCGCCTGTTCAACAAATAGTCGAGTCGGCGAGAGTCGAGCGGGTAGCACAAGGGGGAACTGATGGCCGGCTTTGTCGTTAAGGCGGGGCCGATGCCGGTAAGAGGTTGATTGAATCAATGGCAAAATTTTGCGGCGAAATCCGAAAAGGTGCGACTATTGGATTCGTTGAACGGTTTATCCATGGAGTAGCTAGAACCGGTGAGCCGCATTTTCACTTCCCCAGCTTTACCAATGCGTTCTGGCAGATCGGCGGGCAGATCGTAAATCGCTGTTTCTCGAACAGTGGAGCCCACAACTTCTCGATATCGTCGGCTGCCGTCCTTGGATTCGAGTGACTGTGCCTGACCATCAATGAGAAGCGTGAGAGATGGCCCAGGTTCAATGAAAAGCCATCCGAAGCCTCCACCGTGAGCTGATAGCCCGTTGTAGTTTACTGTCAGGGTAAAATTTGTTGTCCCGGATTTCGCAATGTTTCGGGAAAGGGAGAGAGTGATTCGTGCCGGTGCCTTTATTTCAGAGGAGAGGCCACCAATCGGCGATGTATGAACTGTATCCGTTCGTAAACCTGTAAATTCGTCAGTTCGGCTGGAAGGTTGGCGATTACCGCCAAAATCCTCGGTCGCGCAGCCCGCCATCGCGAGAGTAAGTAAAAGGGGTAGGTAAGTTCGGATGTTCATGAAACAAGCTCTCGATTGATTCGAGAGCTTCCTACACTGAAAATCGCCATCGGCAAATGACAAAGATTGCCTCCAACGCATTCGAGATCCCGCTCGTCGCTGATTGAGGAATTGGGACCATAAACTTCCTGCGGCGGGCTCAGGCCAGGAACTGCGCCGCGCCGCAGGAACGGCATCCGTCACGGCGTGCCAGTATTCGCGCCGGACGGACGGAAGGTGATTTGATAGAAGCCCTTGGTCGCCTTGGCCTCGACGTAGAAACTCAGCGTGCCTTCGCTCGTCGCGGTGTGCTTGTGGCGATCGATGCCACCGGTCTGGCTCATGGCGAAGGGCAGTGCGCGCCATTCGAGATCGGCGAAGGTCGGGTTGCCGTAGATTTCGTAGGTGTAGCCGGTGTAGGTCGGAATCGTAATCTTGTAACGCGGGTTGCCGCCGACGGGTCCCGCTACCAGCGCGCCGGCGGCGGTGAGGCTGCCGCTGTTTGGGTAGGTGGGCTCCATGGGCGTGTAGCCGTTCACGAAATCCCACGTGGCCTGGACCTCACCCGTGGTCGTTCCAGGAACCGCCGTGAAGTCGAGCAGCAGTCCGGCGCGTTGGGCGGCGGGCACGGTGGAGAAAACGTTGTCGTTCGAGTTCTGCGTCGCCCATTGCTGGCCGTTCAGGTTGTAGGCGACCTCGTTCCAGCCGGTCTGCGTGCAGAAGCGCGTGGTGCGCCCGGGTACCGTGATGCCCCAGTGATAATGCCGGGTGCGGCCGGTGTAGAGCCCGGCCTTCACCGTGCGGAACTTGAACGCACCGCTGGAGCCGGTGAGCATCTGACCGAAGCCCGCGAAGTTCGCGTCGCATGCGGAGTTGCGGCCGACGCCGGTGGAGTAGAGGTAATCCCCTTCGCGATCCGCGTGCCAGAGTTCGACGAGGGCGTTCTTGATCGGGTTGCCGTTCGTGTCGAGCACGCGTCCGGTAACGTAAGTGATCACTCCGGCTGCAATGGTGAGATTGTCGTTGAGCTGGACGAGGTCATTGTCCTTGTCGAGCGGGATGTCATCCGCGAGCGGATAGTAGGGTCCCTGCGTGGTGCTCGGCGTGGCGGTCAACGCTTCGGCGAGGTAACCAGAAAGTGTGAATCCAGCTGAAGCGGCGGCCATGCTTTTGAAGAAGCGCCGGCGATCCACGGGGATGTGAAACGTCTGCGGCGCGCTCAAGGACCGTTTGTTCTTCATGACGTCTGTGAGGTGTTCTGAGTTGGGTGTCGAAGGGCCGAGTTTTGTTTTGAGAATGGCGGGTCGCAGCCTGGGTCTGGCATCGGGCGAAACGTTCAACCCGACGCCGGTGGGGTGGTAACCACAGGCCACGACCGCACCTAATCTGCTACTCGCTCGGTGGCGGACGGCGTTCAGGGCCGCCGCCGGGGCCACCGCGTTCACCGCCGCGACGCGGGCCACCGATTTCGTCCTGGGTCAGTTCTCCGTCGCCGTTCTTGTCGAGCGTCTTCAGCGCTTTCGCGGCGTTGGCGATCTCCGTCGCGTCGAGCTTGCCGTCCTTGTTCGTGTCGAGCGCTTGCATGATGGGCGGGCCTTGGCGCATTCCGCCGGGGCCGCCACCGGGACCGCGCGGGCCTCGGGGTTCATCAGTTTCCTGCGCAACGACGGCAAGCGCGCCGAGGGCGAGGGTGGAGGTGAGGAGGATGTTTCGGACTGTGGTCTTCATGTCGTTTGTTCCTTTCAGTGATGTTGACTGCGTTTCCATTTCACGCGTCACCTTAGAGCACGGGTAATTAAGGTGCGGTTAAGCGGGAAGGATTTTTTCGAGAAAGTGAAATATCGCATTCGAACGCCAGCGAGGCGCTGCGTGCGCGAGCTTAATTCTGCCTTAATGCAACGTATGGCAGCGTAGTGGCCGCCGCAGTTCGTGGCTTTGCTTGGCGTCCAATCAGGCGATAACTTAGAGTGCGACTGCCGGCTGCAATCCCATGAGAATTCTGATCGTTGAAGATGAACCGAGGCTGCTCGCGAATCTCGCCCGCGCGCTGCGTGAAGAGGATTACGCCGTCGACACTGCTGACAACGGCGAGGACGGCGTGTTCAAGGCAGAGACCTACGACTACGACGCGATCGTGCTCGATGTGATGCTGCCGAAGCTCGACGGCTGGGAGGTGCTCGCGCGCGTGCGGAAGAAAAAGCAGACGCCCGTACTCATGCTCACGGCGCGCGATGCCTCCAGCGATCGCGTGCGTGGTCTCGATGGTGGCGCGGACGATTATCTGATCAAGCCGTTCGATCTTCCCGAACTGCTCGCGCGCTTGCGGGCGCTGATTCGGCGCTCGGCTGGACAGTCGCTATCGACCATCGACCTCGGGGAAGTGCAGATCGATACGCGCGCCAAGGCGGTGAAGCGATCGGGGGCGGACGTCACGCTCACGGCGCGCGAGTACGCGATTCTCGAATACCTCGCGCTGCATCGCGGCAAGGTCGTGAGCCGTTCGATGCTTTACGATCACATCATGGACGAAACCGATGCCACCCTCTCGAACCTGCTCGATGTCCACGTCTTCAGCATTCGCAAGAAGCTCGGTCACGACCTGATCGCCACGCGCCGCGGCCAGGGTTACTGCATTCAATGAGCGTTCCGTCACCAGCGTTCTCGACTGCGCCGTTCATCAAGTCCATTCGCGGGCGCATAGTGCTCTGGCTCGCATTTCTGCTGGTGGCCATCCTCAGCGGCTTCGGGGTGACGGCGTATCAGCTCTACCGCGTAAACCAACTCGCGCAGGTTGATGAAACGCTGAAACGCCACGTCGGCGCGATTGCGGCAGATTTGCGCCCGAAGATGATGGGCGGTCCGGGAGGGCCAGGAGGCGAGCGCTGGCAGGGCCGGCCGCCGCGGGAAGAGTTGGAGTTCGAGGAATTAGATCGTCGCCCGTCACCGGAACGAAAGCCGCCGGGCGAAGGCGGACCGCGTGGATTTCGCGAGCCGGGTCCGAATGGTGGTGAGCCGCGAGGCGGGATGCGCCGCTTTGTTTTGTCCGACGCCACGCTTGCGGTGTTCGCAGAGACGAATGCGACGTCACCGTATTTCGCGATCTGGTCGCGTGGCGGCAAACTGGTGCGCCAGTCCACCAACGCCCCGGCCGAGCTCTCGCGTCCTGCGGGTTCTGAAAAGGATGCGCGGCTCGATGTCCGGACGGTTGGACTGCGTCGCGAGGTTTTCAATTACAACAGCATTGGCGAATGCATCCTCGTGGGACGCTCCATGGAAAGCGACTTGCAGGCCGCGCACCAATTCGCGTGGTGGCTCGTCGCGGCGGGCGGAGCGATCTTGCTGCTCGGGCTGGGCGGCGGTTGGTGGCTGGCGACGGGCGCGTTGCGGCCCATCGAGCACATGGCGGCGGCGGCGGGCCGCATCGCGGAAGGGAATCTCGCCGAGCGCATCGACGTCACGGAAACGGAGAACGAACTGGGCCGGCTCGCGACGGTGTTGAACACGACCTTCGCCAAACTTGATGCGGCCTTTGCGCAGCAGAAACAGTTCACGGCGGATGCCTCACACGAGTTGCGCACGCCGCTGGCGGTGTTGATCTCCGAAGCTCAAACCACGCTCGCGCGCGATCGCAGCACGGAGGAGTATCGCGAAACGGTGGAGGCCTGCCTTGCTGCGGCGCAACAGATGCGACGACTGACGGATCGTCTGCTCCAACTCGCTCGCCTCGATGCTGGCGAAGGGAAGCTGGAGAGTGCGTCGCTCGATCTTGCTGACTGCGCCGCCGCCAGCGTGGAACTCGTGCAGCCCCTGGCGGTGCAGCGCGGTATTCGTCTGGGCGCGGATTTGAACCCGGCGAAACTTAGTGGCGACGCCGAGTTGCTCGGTCAGGTCATCACAAATCTGCTCACGAACGCGATTCACTACAATCGCGACAACGGCGAGGTGCGCATCGCGACGAACATGGAGAATGGTGAAGCGGTCGTGCGTGTGTCGGACACCGGGCAAGGGATCGGCGACGCTGACCTGCCGCACATCTTCAAACGCTTCTTCCGCGCGGACCAATCGCGTGCGCGTGCGAATGGCCGAAATGGATTGGGCCTCGCGATCTGCAAAGCGATCGTGGATGCCCACGGCGGGCGCATCGACGTGGAAACCGAGTTGGGGAAGGGCGCGACGTTTACGGTGCGTCTGCCGGTTTGATCACCGAGACGACGAGTGCGTCGGGCTGCAAATACTTCCTCGCGACGGCCTGCGCGTCCGCCAGTGTTACCGCCTCGTATTTCGCGTCCTCGGTGTCGATGTGGCGGAAGCCCAGTCCGTACAACTCGTCGAGCGCGCTGGACATCGCGTAGCCGCCGAGATCCTGGCGGGCGATTTTCTTCTGGCCGATAATCTTTGCCTTCGCGCGCTTGAGTTCCTCGGCGGTGAGGCCGTTCTTGCGCAGTTCCTCGGCTTCCTTGAGCAGTTCGCTTTCGACGAGATCGACTTTCGACGGATCGGTCCCGACGTAGAACGCGAAGTAGCCGGGGACGATTCCGAGAAAATTCTGCGCGCCGACATAATAGGCGAGTCCGAGCTTCTCGCGGATGCGGACGAAGAGCCGTGAGCCGAGATCGCTGCACGATTCCTGAATCAGTTCGAGCGCGAACCGATCCGCGTCATGCAGCGATGTGCCAGGGAATCCGATGACGAGCACGGCCTGCTTCTTGTCGCGCGTGTCCATGACGTGCTTCGGCTGCTTCAACGGTTTCGCGGGGACGAGGTTCGCGAGGGCAGGGGAGCCCTTCTTCCATTTGCCGAATTTCTTCAGGACTGCGGCTTTGACGTCGGACGCCTTCACATCGCCGAAGACGGCGATGACGCAGTTGTTCGGGACGGTCAGCGCGGTGTGAAAAGCCTTGAGGTCCTTCACCTGAATTGCCGCGACGCTTTCCTCGCTACCGCTGAGATGGAGGCCGTAGCTCGTGTTGCCGAAGAGCTCGCGGCGCGCGAGGCGGAAGGCGCAGGCGAGTAGTTCATCCTTTTGCGCGCGGAGGTTCGCGAGCTGAATCTGGCGCTCGCGCTCCAGCGCGTCGGCGGGGAAGGACGGGTTCAGCAAGACGTCGGCGAAGAGATCGAGCCCGGTCTTGAAGTCTGCGCTCATTACTTCTGCGTTCACGCCGAAGCTGTTGTTCCCGCCGTAGCTGTCGAGATGGCCGCCGATGGATTCGATCTGCGTGGCGATTCCCTCCGCGCTGCGGGTCTTCGTGCCCTGCATCATCATCTTCGCCATCAGCGTGGTGATGCCGTTGTTCGCGGGCGTCTCGGCCAGCACACCGCCTTTCAATGCCGCGCGGAACTCGACGAACGGCAGGCGATGATCCTCCTTCACCAGCAGGCGCAGGCCGTTCGGCAGATCGAACTTCTGCACGGCGTTGTCCGCGTGCTTCTTCTCGACGTGCGCAATCTTCTCCGTCGCGCCCTTCGGCAATAGCGTGAAGAGCGTCCGGTTTTCCTCGGTGAGATAGGTGCGCGCGACGCGTTGCAGGTCGGCGGGCGTGATGCGCTTCACCGCCGCGAGATAACGCTCGGAGAAATTCAGATCGCCTGCGGCCATCCAGTTGCCGCCAAGATCCTGCGCCTGGCCTTGCATCGTCTTGCGGCTGGCGAGTGTGCCGGCGGTGAATTGCTTCACGGCCTTGGTCAACTCCGCGGCGGTAACGGGCTTGGCCTTCATGCGTTCGATCTCCGCAAGCATCGCGGCGCGGGCGGCGTCGTATTTGTCGGATTCAACCACGGCGCTCATGCCGAACAGGCCGGGATTGCCAGGGCTGTAAGTCCACGCGTCGACCGAGTTTACGAGACCTTTTTTCTGACGGACCTGTTGATACAGACGCGAGCTGCGTCCGCCGCCGAGCAACGTGGCGAGCACGTCGAGAATCGGCACGTCGGGATTGCGCAGTTCCGGGATGTGCCAGCTGAAATGGAAATGACCCATCTCGATGGGCGCTTCCTCGGTGATCTCGCGCGTGGCGGTCTGCTTCGGCTCCGGCGGGAGAACGGCGGGCGGCATCGGGCGCGCCTTTGCGTTGGCGAACGAGGAGCGAATTTGCTCTTCCACCTCGGCAGCATTGATGTCGCCTACGACGACGAAGAAGATGTTGTTCGGCGCGTATTTCTCTTTGTAGTACGAGTACACGTCTTCGCGGCGGACTTCGTTGAAGATGTCGGGGTACCCAATGATCGTGAATCGATACGGGCTCTTCGTGTAAGCCGTCTCGAACAGGCGCCGCGCAGAACGCTGATGCGGATCGTCCTGGTTCATGTCCATCTCGCGCCGGATCACATCCATCTCCTTCGCCAGCTCTTCCTCGGGAAGCGCGGCGTTCTGCATGATGTCGCAGAGGATGTCGACCGCGATCTTGCCCCCGGTGTTCGGCACGTTGATCCAATACACCGTGCGGTCGAACGACGTGTAGGCGTTCATGTAACCGCCGGCTTCCTGCACTTCCTGATCGATGCGGCTCGCCGGCCGCGTGGACGTGCCCTTGAAGAGCATGTGCTCCAGACAATGCGACAAACCGGAGCCGAGCCATTTGCCTTCGTCAATGCTGCCGGCCTTGCACCACGCCTGCGCGGAAACAACGGGGGCGCTGTGGTCCTCGCGGATGATCAGCGTGAGACCGTTCGGTAGAGTGGAGAAGCGAACGCCCGGCGGAATCGCGGGCGGCGTGGGGGCGGCAGAGTTTTTCGAGCGGGTGGCGGCGGGAAGTCGGGCGGGCATAGTCAGTGGCGTGGGGAGAGAAACATCCGTGTCTGGCCAGACTACGAATGCGTCGGCTTCGGCTCCGTCGGAGCAGGCTTGGTGGAAGGCAGGAACGGTTGGCGGAACGCTTCGTCGAAATCGTAGCCGCCCTTGAAATCATCGCGACTGTCCTTCTTGGTTTTCGCGAGCAGATGGTTCTCCACCATGTTGAAGACCAGTTCACCAAAGTCTTCGCACTGGCGGATGCCCCATTCGTTCAGCACGGTGAGCGTCATTGGGCCAAACTGTTCGAGTGCGTAGGCGCGGATGCCGGCGAGCAATTCCTGGCCGCTGACGTGGCGGACTTTTCCCTCGGACAGCTCGTCGCCGGAATGGGAGCGCGACTCGGATTTGTCCGCCTTCTCGCCCTTCTCGGATTTGCTGCCTTTGTTGACCAGCTTCTGCGTGAAGTCCAGCGCCTCGCGGATGAATAGATAGGCGTCGCGATGGTAGCGCGGATCGTTCTGGACGATCTGGTCGAGAGCTTCGTCGAAATTGGCGGTATGCATAGGTTACTTCAGCGGGCGGCGGACGCGGGCACCTGTTCGGCTGGATGAGCCAGCCGCCACGCGCGAACAGTCCAGCCCACCAGCAAGAGCAGCAGGACCGAGCAGAGGAACAATTGCTGTTGCCGGGTCAGATTGAACATTGAGATAGAGTAGTTCACCGGTCGCGAGGGGGCAATGTCTGCCAAACGGCCCCGGGGGACAATGAGATTTTTGGGCTGGGGGCGGGGCGTATCCGCACTGTTCTCATGGTGCGCCGATCGCCGAATCGGCGCGTTCAACCCTCTCGACCACCGCGCAGAATCGGAGTTTTGGGCGCCAGTTGGGTCAGAATACCCCTCACTTTACCCGGCGGGCGACGAGGAACGAATTAAACATGCAGTAACGCCACGGCCCGAGATTGAGCGCCAGATCCACGGGCTTCGCCACATACCGGTCGCAGCAGGAAACGCTTTCCACCACGCAACCGGCGCGTTCGAGGAAGAACTGCATCTCCAGCGCGTTCGTCGCCACGATGGCATCATCATCCGGCGTGAACGGTTCCTTGACGATGGGAGTCATCTTGTCGAAGCGAACTTGGTCCGGCGCAGATCGCATCTGCGCGCGCTTCTGCCGGAGTCGCCGGAAGTTTCGCCACTTGCTCCCGATACCGCGCATGCGCGGGTGATAATCGCGAAAGCCGAACACCCGAAAAAAGTTCGGGCTGGAAAGCACGATGCGCCCGCCCATTTCAACCACGCGGACCAGTTCCGCGATGAACGCCTCTGGTTCGTCCACATGCTCCAGCACATTCAATGCGCCCGCGCTGGCGAAATGGCGATCAGGAAACGGCAGGCAACGACCGTCATACAGCTGGCAACGGTCGGAAACCTTCTTCGCTCGTATGATGTTCGGCTCGGAGACATCCACGCCGTGCGCCTCGTAACCGGCCTCCTGCAATCGGGCCACGACCTGACCCACACCGCACCCGACATCCAGCGCGCGCGCTCCGGCTTTGGACGGCCTCAATGCATCCGCATACTTCGCGTAGAGTCCGGGGTCCCAATTGGCGAGATGCTCCGCATACGCCTCGTTCTGGCGGTAATAGGTGTCCTGGTGGCTCATGAACCGCTCAGGGAGTTTCGACTGAGTCAGACGACGGCTCTTTTCGGCTGACGGCCCAGACCAGGATCCAAACCATGAAACCGAAAATGGTCGCTCCGAGGCTGACGAAGAAGATCGTCGATTGTGGTTGGTAGGTAAACACAACGCTGTGAGTGCCGGCCGGGAGGTGAACTCCCCGCATCAGGAAGTTACAGCGCAGAATGGGTGCGGATCGACCGTCCACCGTGACCTTCCATCCGGACTCGTGCTTGTCGTTCAGGAGCAATATTGATTCGGCCGTAGCGTTTGCCTTCAATTCGACGCGCTTGGGCGAGTAGCTGACGAACTCGACTGAGCCGGGGGTGCTGGTGCTGGAGGATTGGACTTTCGCGGGCAGCGGATCCGCAACGAGAACGGATTGGTGCGGATTGAAGTTCGTGGACGACAGCTTGGCCAGGGTCGTGGCAGTGTTGGTGTCCACCTCCCACTGCGTGAAAAGCTTTGCGCGCGGCAGGGCTCCTTCGAACTCGATTAAGGCAAAGGGACCATTCTCTTCGACCTTTGCGCCAATGGTTCCGCTGCTTTGATTCTGGAAAAAGCTGAAACGTGTGTGGAGTTTGAAGCGCTTCTTCTCAGGGTCGAGTTGTTGATTCAACGCATCGACAAATTGTCCTGCCATGCCGCAAATGAAGCGGGTGTTGGTGAGTTCCCACAGCCGAACCAAGTTTGCGCCGAGCGCCTCCCGGTAGGCTTGCTTGTCGGCGGGCATGCGTGGTTCCTGCGGTTGATCAAGAGATTGAATGTTGTAATACGGAAACTGGTGCTGCAGCCACTCAACCGAGTAAATCTGCTGGAAGATCGAGAAGTTCCGGTCGCCCTGCAAGGGAGGCATCGCGACGCGGTGTTCATTCGCCTTGGCTGACAAAGCTTCGAAAACCCCATTGTTCGCGTACTTCTCCTTGTAGTTGTAATACTGAATCCATGGTTTGCTGGCTCGACCCAAGTCCCAAATGAGTAGCAGGCCGAGAATGACACCTGCGTAAACGGCGCGTGAACCGGTAAAGCTGCGCTTGATGATGAGCAGGACCGCAACTGCCGAGGCGATCAGGAAGAAGACAGACCATCCCACTTCACCCCCGACGAATTTCGCCATCTCGGCGGCTTGCTGTGGCTCGAAGCCTTCGTCAGCGATATGATTGCTCAGATTCTTGGCCGACGCGGCAATCATTAAGAAGGCCAGCACGGAAATGGCAAGGAGAGCGCCGGAACCGATTAGCCAACGCTTTTCAAATGCAGGTAAACTGGGGAACTGCGTTTTGAGATTCGCCGCCGCGTTTTCGAAATAATGCCGCGCCAGTCCCTTCAACCCGTAGGCGAACAAAATCATGAGCGCCATGTGACATGGGTGCATGAACTTCATCGGGTTTCGGATGGTGGAGAAATACGGCAGAGCATAGATGAACTGGTAGAATGGAGCGTGTCTTCCCCACGAGAGCAGGGTCGATATCAAGGCGGCGACACCCCAGAACCAGATCATTCGCTTCTCCTTGTCGGAGAATATGGGGCCAGCCGGGGCGAAGGAAAACGCCAACGCCCAAATTGCGACCAATACCACAAGGACACCGGCATATTCGCCTGCGCCGGAGTGTCGCGGAAATCCTTGCTTCGTAGTTTCGTACGAAGGGTCTTGGCCGACCTTGCCCCAGTAATTGCCACCGTTTGGAGTGTCCAGCCGGTAGCCGTAAAGTCCGGGAACGATGACGCGAAGCGTTTCCATCTTTGGCAGGCTCCATTGCGTGGCCCAACTCCATTTCTGTTCCTTCGACATGCCTTGTTGTCCCAGTCCGGCAATACCTGAGCCGCTGAAGCCGAAGAAAATGTCGACGATTTGGGACGCAATAAGCAGGGCGCAAGTCACCATCACCACCAATTTGCTTCCGGCGGTGAAGAGGCGTTTGACCGGAGCAGTTTCAGATTTCCGATGGTGCCAGTGGATGAAGAGGACGTAGGCCGCAAAGAAGAGGCTGAAGATGGCGCCGTTATCGCCGCCTTCCGACACCGAAAGACCGATGGCCAACCCTGCGAGGATCGCCTTTAACCACCGGGAAAGAGGTCTCCCGCTTAAGCTGCTCTGAGCGGCGGCCAGTGCCAGGAACATCGCTGCCAATGAAAGAGCCCGGCTGGGCAAACCCCAGCAGGCATTGGATAGAAAGTTGGAATTCAACGCGGCAGCGATACCGCCGAGTACGCATGGCAGCATCGGAAACCGGAGCTGTCGAAAGAACAATCCCGCCGAAACCCCGAGCAGCAAAAGCGCTGAAGGAACCACGAATTTGTTGAAGCTGATGGGGCCGAGGAGCCAGAGAAGAAGGCCGGTAAAATTGGCGGTATAATTACCGCCATTTGCCCCCACCCAATACAAGTCGCTCCAAATCCCGAAGAAAGCACTGGGAAGTTCGTAAAGGCGGGACGCTTGAGCCCCCAACGGTCCATCATTGGCGAAGTGCGCTTGATCGGCCTTGAAGCTGCCAGAAAACAGGTAGGCCAAAGGAACCAGAAGAACGACGAGCAAGATCGGAAGCCATCGGGATGATGTAGTCTGTTTTACCGAGGAAGTGGGATTCATGGCGATGAATTATCAGGACAGCGGTTTTCTTGCTTTGATCAGCAGCAGATGTCCCCGGCGGTACATCAGAGGCTCCAGTGGTTTTCCGATGAAGTTCGGCAACGGCATCAGACCGATTGATGACACTTCCGCTGGGAACTCCAATCGTTCAAACAGTTCCTTGCCTTGGAGCACGGAGAGCGCGCGAATGTGTCCCGTCACTCCGGCAAACGCCGGGTCGGTGATCGGGACGCCTTCTTCGACGTGTTCCTGGTAGTGCAGTCCGAGCGGATTACCCAGATACCATCCACACATCCGCATCAAGGTGAACGGCGTGTAGCCCATCGCCATGGCACCCAGATTCAGGAAGCTCGTCAGGTTTTCGGACGTGACCAACGCGGTTCCGCCGGGCTTGAGCACGCGGCGCAGTTCCTGAACGAACAATCGGGTGTTGTGCAGATGCTCGATGACCTGGGCGCAGTGGACCACGTCGAACATGTTGTCCGCGTAAGGCCACACCCCATTGAGGTCAACGGCGGTAACTTTGATGCCCTTGGCTTCGGCTTGCGCTTTCAGGGAGGGCGACGCCTCGATTCCATGAAACAATTCCGGTTTGTAGTCGAGATATCGGAAAAGGAAGCTGCCGTCGGCGCAACCTACGTCCAGCAGTGCCTTGGGTTTGAGCGCTGCGACCTGACGCCCGCTCCAGTCGTTGCAACGCTGGCAGCTGTCCAGGTAAGCCGAGCTTACCATTCGTTGCAGCAGCCCCACGATCATAGCCCTGCTCCCACATTAATCGTCAACCAACCGACGGGTAAAAACATGGGGCGGACGCTAGATATCATCCGGAGATCTGTCGAGGAATTTGCCCGGTTTCGCCTGCCTCAGTTGACCGACGGTAGATTTCCCGCCGGTGTGAATTTATTGGCACGATGAAGACCGGCGCTTCGGGATTTCGCCAAGATTCCACCTTGCGAAGCACGGAGGGTTATGCGACAACGTTACCTGTGTTTCCGGCTGGAGTGGAACTGAAGAACCCACGAAGTGTGCAGAGCTGTTCCGGAACCAGAGAGACGCCAATATTAAATATGAAACAAGGAGAGAGCATGAGAATTAAAAGGTTCACAGCCGCAGTCGTAATCGCAGTCGGTTCAATTGCCACCGGTCATTTTGGACTCGCTGCTGACTACGACCTTTCAAGCGATTTTTCGCCGACAACCAATCCCTCGGGTGTTTGGAGCTACGGAGCTAAGACAAACCTTGATGGCGGATTCTTCCACTACGGGATTCGAGGAACAACCCCTCTGGGAGGAGTCCCGATCGAGTATTGGCAGTTGGTCGCGTCTCAAGAGCCGACGATTTACCGGAATGGAACCCCAAACACGGCCGTTTTTGGCAGTATTCTCAATATATTGCCGGGTACCGTGTGGATGTTTGGGGGCGCCACTTCGAGTCCATACACTTTTGGCGCTGTCCGCTTCACTGTCCCAGCCGGTGGCGACGGTTCTTATCTCATAGAAACAGATGTCGCACCAGCTTATGACGGCGGGCCTCAGGGTGATACCGACTACCATGTCGTAAAAAATGGTGCCGAACTTTTTGGACAGTTCCTTAGCCCAGTGGAGCGGACGGGGTATACGAATTCCGTCGTTTTGACTGCTGGTGATGCGCTGGATTTCCTGGTGGGCCGCGGGCAAGACAACAGCAATGTTGGTTCAGGCCTGAAGACTCGCGTAAAGATTAAGCGACTGACTCCTCCGCCTGCTGACGGACTTGTTGCCAACGGGAGCTTTGAAATGGGAGTGAATCCTGGGATCAGCATTGATGTGAGTGCTCCGAACGCGACGAGCATCACCGGCTGGACGGTGGAGAACGCGAACGTGGACTACATCGGCAGCCGTTGGACAGCGGGAGATGGCGTGCGTTGCCTGGATTTGAGCGGGACGGATGCAGGAACGATCAGCCAGATGATTGAAGGGCTTACGCCTGGTCAGGTTTACCGGTTGTCGTTCCTGATGGCGGCCAATCCCGAGGTGGCGACATACACGGCGCGGTTGCTAGCAATGATTGGAGATGCCAGCAGCGAGTTCACGTTCAGCCAGCCGGGAATCACCACGGCGAATCTGGGATGGACGGAGAAGTCTCTGGACTTCGTCGCCTCCGCTTCCGCGCACAAGCTGTCCTTCGTCAGTTTGAATCCGGGCTGGGCTGGTGCAGCGCTGGATAAAGTTCAGATTGCCGAAGTTCCTTTGCCGTCGCCTCTCGTGTCGAACGGAAGTTTTGAGCAGGGAGTGAATCCCGGGATTAGCGCTGATGTCAGTAGCCCGAATTCGACGAGCATAACTGGGTGGACGGTCGAGAGTGGGAATATCGATTACATCGGAAGCCGCTGGACTGCTGGAGACGGCGTGCGTTGTCTGGATTTGAGCGGGACAGATGCAGGAACGATCAGCCAAATGATTGAAGGGCTTACGCCCGGTCAGGCTTACCGACTGTCGTTCCTGATGGCGGCCAATCCTGAGGTGGCGAGTTACACGGCGCGGTTGCGAGCGGCGATTGGAGATGCCAGCAGTGAGTTTACCTTCAACCAGCCTGGAATCACGACGGTGAATCTGGGGTGGAGGGAAAAGACGTTGGACTTCGTCGCGTCGGCTTCGACGCACAAACTGACCTTCGTCAGTTTGAATCCCGGCTGGGCCGGTGCAGCCATCGACAACGTCGCCATTGTCGTGAACACCAATCAAGTGCCCGAACCTCCTGCTTCTGTTACCTACAACCTCGGCCGGGATTTTGCGTTGGCGAACCCCAATGCGGTTTGGAGTTACGGATACCAATCAGCCGTTGGTGCGGAATTCCGTTTGATGAATTCTCAGCAGACTGTAAGTGGGGACGATGGAGCTACGGTTCTCCTCTGGCATTTCCAGAGCGCTCCAGCCATTTACGCCAATACAAATTCTTCGAGCACGGTTTCTGGGGGAGAAACATATCCACCGCAGACTGCTTGGTGCTACGCAGGGCCTGAGGGATCTGATCGTAATTTCGCTGTGATGCGTTTTACCGTCCCTGCAGCAGGTGCCGGGAAGTATCTGGTCTCCAGCGCGGTCGCACCGCGGATTTCCAGTGGGGGCGATGACTCGGATTTCCGAGTCGCACAAAACGGAGTCGAGCTGTTTTCCCAGTTCTTGGGTGCGACCGAATCGGGCGGCTACACGAATCTCCTAACTCTTCAGTCAGGAGACACAATCGACTTTTTGGTCGGCCGTGGTGCAAACAACAGGCTTTTCGGTTCCGGGTTGAAAGTTCATGTGACGATCGCTCTCCAGACGAATTTGCCTCCGGTAACGCCAGCGTCGCAATTCGGTTTGGCTGGAGACTTCTCTCCAGACAGCAATCCAAATGGAGTTTGGACTTATGGAGCAAAACCCTCGTTGAGCGGACCGTTGTCTATCTTCGGTATCCGCGGATTGAACCCATTCCAGTATTGGCAGTTGGTCGCGGGCCAAGAGCCGACCATCTATCGGAACGGGACTACGAACACTATCGACATAGCAGGTGGCCAAGGGGTCTTTCCGCCTGGAACGACGTTCCTTTATAGCGGTACCGATGGGGCGTCGAATGGTTTCGGTGTAGTACGTTTTACGGCGCCCGCCACGACCAATTACCTTATTCGATCCGCTGTTCGACCCGTTTACGACGGCAGCCTGCAAGGCGATACCGACTATCATGTCGTTCACAATGGTGGTGAACTGTTTGGGCAATTCCTCGCTCCAGCTGAGTTGGGTGGCTACACCAACATTGTGGCTCTGAATGCCGGGGACGTGCTCGACTTCATGGTGGGACGCGGACAAGACAATAGCGGAACGGCGTCGGGACTAAAGATTGAGCTCGATGTGATTCCCACTTCCGAGATCCCGCCTCCGCCTGCTGACGGACTTGTTGCCAACGGGAGCTTTGAAACGGGAGTGAATCCTGGGATCAGCATTGATGTGAGTGCTCCGAACGCGACGAGCATCACCGGCTGGACGGTGGAGAACGCGAACGTGGACTACATCGGCAGCCGTTGGACAGCGGGAGATGGCGTGCGTTGCCTGGATTTGAGCGGGACGGATGCAGGAACGATCAGCCAGATGATTGAAGGGCTTACGCCTGGTCAGGTTTACCGGTTGTCGTTCCTGATGGCGGCCAATCCCGAGGTGGCGACATACACGGCGCGGTTGCTAGCAATGATTGGAGATGCCAGCAGCGAGTTCACGTTCAGCCAGCCGGGAATCACCACGGCGAATCTGGGATGGACGGAGAAGTCTCTGGACTTCGTCGCATCTGAATCGACGCACAAGCTGTCCTTCGTCAGTCTGAATCCCGGCTGGGCCGGTGCAGCCATCGACAAGGTCGCCATTGTCGTGAATACCAATCCTCCGCCAATCAATCACGCTCCGTGGGCGGAAGTCATGGTTGAACCAGACTTCATGGTCTGGCCTGACCAAACTAATGTGATGGTGATTGCAGTCGACGGTCTCGCGACGGACGTCATTCTCGATGGTTCGCTCTCCTCAGACGAGGACGGGGATGTCCTCTCCTACCTGTGGGCCAAGGATGACCAGGGCGCACCGTTTGCCGCCGGGGCGATGGTGACCAACTCGCTGGAAGTTGGCTTCCACACCGTGACGTTGATCGTAGATGACGGCAAGCTGACGGGTTCTGACACAGTCGTCATCGAAGTGGTATCTCTGGAAGATGCGTTGGACGAGCTCTATGGAGTCCTCATCGAGTCCGAGATTCCGCGCAAAGACAAGCGCCCGCTACTGGCGACCTTGGATCGAGTTTGGGATTCCATTATTGAGGGTCGCTACAATGCCGCGGCGAAGCAGTTGCGTGCTTATCAGCAAAAGGTGCGCGCTCAGCTGACGGGAAAGAACGCTGAGACTGGAAAGCGGATGGAAAACGTGGCCCAGCAAATGATCGACGCCATCAACGACTACCTGGAGCATCACGATGAGCCGTGGCAGGACGACAAGGGTAAAGGCGGCAAGAAATAAGCATCGTTTCCTGAGTTTGAATTGGGAGCCGGCGACTGCGCGAGCGGTCGCCGGTTTTCTGTTTTTAGGCGGGTCGCTGGATCGCCTCTGCAGCGGCGGCTGTTGTTGGAGTTGCAATATTGACGGGTCCAGAAACGGACCAGTTTTGGTTCTGCGAGATTTTTCTGCGTGCCTATTCAAACGCGGTCGCTATAAACCTCGCGCGATGCGTGCGAACGAAGCCGCGTGGTACGACCAACACTATCAGCAAGCCCAGGAATCCCTCGGGCCGTGGTATAAATTCTCCCTGCCGTTTTTGAAGTCCATTCTCAAGCCGAACAGCAAACTTGTGGAACTTGGCTGCGGTCAGGGATTGTTGCTCCGCGAAATCGCCCGGCAAGGGCTGTTGTCAGAGGAGAATATTTTTGGTTTGGATCAGAGTCAAAAGGCGGTCGATTACGTTCTGCGCGCTCTGCCCAAAGCTTCGGCGGCGACGGGTGATATTTATCATCTCGAGTACCAGAAGAACTTCTTCGATGTCTGTCTCTTGATGGAAACGATCGAGCATTTGGAGGATCCGAAGCCAGCGTTGGACCAGATCTTCTCCGTCATGGCTCGGGGAGGGCGATTGCTGGTCTCATATCCCAATTTTCCAAGGCCGGACTGGAGGCTGTTCCGAATGCTCGCCGAGAAACTAAACCGTCCGCACTGGGTGGTGCTCCAGCCCATCGATAAAATTTATCGCGTCTCCCAGGTGATACGAATCGTCGAGTCGGCGGGATTCAAGTTTGAGCTCGGGATTGGCAGCGGTTACGGGCCGCCATACTTCTATCGATGGGAAGCGGACTGGATGACGCGATTTTTCAACGCGATCGGATTGTGGAAACTGTCGTTTCATCCCATTCTCGTGTTTCGCAAACCCGACTGATCGACATTCGACAATAACTCATGTCCCTCCGGAAATTTCTCAAGTACACTGCCGCTGGTCGGCTGTTGTTGATTCCCTTCCGCTTTTGTTTTGTGGCGGTGCCGTATTGTCTCCGCCAGTTCGGGGCCATGCTCAAGTGGTCCTTCACTTCGAAGGAACATTACAACCACACCTACCACCTTACCGAACTCAACGTTCAATACCTCGCCAGTTACGTGGCGGTGATTTCGGGCCACAAGGTCTCCGAGATTCAAGGCTACATCCGGGAGCTCGAACAAGACGAGGCGTTGGGGGCGCTGCTGCGCGAGCGCACGCTGGCCAGTCCGGACCGCCATAATTCCGACGTGGAACCGCGCTACGGTCGGCGCCTCGGATGGTATGCGCTGGTGCGGGCCACCAAGCCGAAGGTCATCGTGGAGACCGGCGTGGATCGCGGGCTCGGCACGGCGGTGCTGGCGGCGGCGTTGATGCGTAATGACAAGGAAGGTTACCCGGGACTCGTTTATGCCACGGATATCATCGCGACCTGCGGCCATTTGTTCGCGGAACCTTACAAATCCTACGGGCGCATCCTGCTGGGCGATTCGGTGGAGCTGCTGAAGAAATTTCCGGAGCCGGTGGACATTTTCCTGCACGACAGCGATCACCGGCCGGAGTATGAGTGGGCGGAGTTCCTCGCCATTGAGCCGCGTTTGCACGCGACTTCCATCGTGATGAGCGATAACTCGCAGCAGACGTCGAAGATGTTCGAGTTCGCGGAACGCATTGGGAAAAGTTTCCTCTACTTCCAGGATCAGCCGCGGGATCACTGGTGGCCGGGCGATGGCATTGGCGCCGCATTTGTTCCGGGGGTGAAGACGTGGTACCCGGCGAATGCGCCGAAGAAGTAGCCGTCTCGACGACAGGTGTATCCGTGGTTTGTCCCGGGGCGCCGATCACCGAATCGGCGCGTTCAAACGCTCGTGAGTAACGCGAAGAATCGGAGTTCTGCGCTCCGACTATTCCGCCTTCCGCTTCTTGCGGCGCGGCTGCTTCGCCTCGATCAGTTGGGACGCCGCATTTGGAACGTTCCGCGATCGTATTTGGAATCGTAGGTGGAAAAGAAGTTCGTCGCGGTCGCGTTGCCCTGGTAGCGATAAATCCCGCCCGCGTACCAGCCGAGGTTTGATTCTCCGGAGAAGGTGAACGTCCCGTCGCGATTCGTCACGCTGAGCGGCACGGTGTAACCGAAGGTAAAGCGAAGGATGCCCCGACGATACTTGGCATGATATCGCGCGGAGTAGACATTGTTGGTCAGCGGGGTGATCAAGCAGCGCAATTCGTCGTTGTGACCATTCACATTGCTGCGCCAGGTTCCAATCCACGGGCCCGCGAGCTTGTCGGAAGGATGAGCCGTGGTGCGTTGCCAGTCGCGTTCAAACGTGGAACAGCCGATCGTCATCATCACTCCGAGGAACAGTCCGGCCAGGTGTAGTGCAGTTAAGGTCCGCATGGGAACATCATGATCCTTCCGGCCGCTTTCACGCAAGGGGTCATGCGGGGGCGGGCATGTAACGCAGCGTGGCGCTTGCGCTGTAGTAAAGTAATGTCCCTGACTGCATATGGAGGGTAGGGCGCGACGCTCCGCGCGCGCCGATTGGACGGAGCCAGTGCCGAAACGGCGCGCCCTACGTGGAACGCTTCCTGACTTGTCTCATCCATTCTACAAAAGAATTCATTCCGTCCTCTCACGCGCGGCGCTGTCGGCGTTGAATTTCTCCCGCAGCGTGGCGAGGTAGGCCACGATTTCCCAGCGCTGCTCGTCGGTGAAGCCTTCGGCGAAGCTCGGCATGGGGGTGCCTCCGATTCCGGTGACGATGGCGCGGTAAAGGTCCGTCAGGGCGGGGCCGCTGCGGATCGCGGGCGATCGAAGATCGGTGGGCAGGGCAGGTTGATCCCAGGCGTCAACGAGGCTGGCTGCGGCCGGACCTTTGCCGTCAGCACCTTCGCCGTGGCAGGGCGCACAGGAGGTGAGGAACTGGACCTTTCCTCGAATGGCTCGCTGCTCCATCGCGACTTTATTTCGGAACCATCCGGGGACGGACGGAAGGGAAATTGGAGCGCCGTAATTTTCCGCGCGCCGCCATTTCGGCGAGAAGAATTTGATGTACTCGGTGACGACCCGGATCTCGCGGTCCGAGAGATTCGCAAAGGCGGGCATCGAGGTGCCGGAGATTCCGTTCCGGACCGTGCGCGCGAGATCGGCGTCAGTGGGAAGCAGGCCATTGGGCGTCGACCGATACTTGAAGATGCCTGTGGCAAACGGACGCGGTTTCGGAAACATGCCGGCCGCCATGTCGCCCTTGCCATCCCCGCGGGCTCCGTGACAGGTCAGGCAGTTCCGTTGGTAGACATAGCGTCCCTGCGCGTAGAGCGTTTCATCCGGCGCGGCGGCCTTCGCTGGAGACAGGACGAGCGCGACCAGGACGGCGAGCGTCAGTTCCCAACGAACGACTAGGCTGGTGGCGGTGGGCGTCGTCGGTGCCCAGTTGGATGATTCATTCATCGTCTGTCTGTCTTCTGCCGGCAGGGTGACCTTGTTCGGCAAAGTTGGCATTGACGCGAATCAAGCCGGTTTCTCGAAGCATCGTCTCACCGTTCCTTGTTTTCTGTAACCATGGCTGGAATTCACCGAAGAAATCTGTGTATCGGATGAGGCTGTTGTCTGTTCGCAATTAAAGGGCCCGGCTGTCGCGTTTCAACGCAGGGTCGAGAGGCGCGAAACGAGCGTCTGGCGTGTGTCCTAGTGACGGGATTGACGGGATGGAATCTTGACTTGGAGCGCGTGCGTTGTGTAAAACAAGTCGTCTCCCGAAGAACACATCAGATCAACCCTATGAACAAACTTGTACCGATCTATCTTTGCGGCCTCCTGGCATCCGTGCCGGCGGACGCGGCGAACATCATGTTCGTCAGCTTCCACTCCGGCGACAATACCCCGTCGGCCGCCGCTGTGACCGCTGGTTTCACCCAGGCTCCTGACGTCGGCTACACGCAACTGCTCCAAAACAATGGGCACACCGTGACGCGCGTGGTGACCAGTGACACCCCAGACGCTGCGCTGCTCAACACTGCAGATCTCGTGATCATCAGCCGTTCCGTGCCGAGCGGTCATTATGAGCTCGATGCAGAGACGGCGGCGTGGAACGGCATTACCGCTCCCACGATTATCCTCGGAGGCTACATCCTGCGGAACAACCGGCTCGGCTACACCACGGGTTCGACGATTCCTGATACCGCCGGATCGGTGAAGCTCCGGGTCCAGGCGCCGCACCATCCGATCTTCACGGGAGTGGCTCTCGATGCCAGCGGCCTCATGGTCAATGATTACGCCAACATTGCCACCCACACGAACACCCCCCAGCGCGGTATTTCGGTGAACAGCAATCCACTCTCGGGCGGCGGTGTGACGCTCGCCACCATCGGCACTCCGGGCGATCCGGCCACCGGCGGCATGGTCATCGCCGAATGGCTCGCGGGTGACGCCATGGCCACCAGCCCTGTCGACGCCTTGGGCGGTCACCGTTTGGTTCTCCTCACGGGCAGCCGCGAGAATGCAGCGATCACTGGCGGCGCCGCGGCACTGACCTCGGAGGCGGCTGGTATTTACGACCTCACCCCGGACGGCGCCACGCTGTTGCTGAACGCAGTGAACTACATGACCTCCGGTCGCGCGGCCCTGCGCTCGGTGGATACGGCGAACAACGAATCGCCCGGCCCGAATGAAACCTCTCTCGCCGAAGCGCTGACCGATCTGCAGGACGGCGACTACATTCGCTTCAAGATTCCTGGTGCCGGCCCGCACGTCATCACCACCCCGCTCGGTGGTTATCCGTTGATCACGGCGAATGGCGTCACCATCGACGGCTACAGCCAGCCCGGTTCCGTTCGTAACACGAACCCGATCCTCGGTGGTAACAATGCCCAGATCAAAATCGTGCTCGACTCCACCGGCGCTGACACTGGCGCCAGCGATCCGCAGGATCCGTCCCTGAACTCCCGCCGGTCCACTCGCATTCTGCACAGCGGCTACGGTGATACGGAGAACGCAATCTTGGCTGTATTTGGCGGGGACAATTTCAGTGTCCGTGGGCTTTCATTTATTGGGCGGCGAACATCGAAGGATAGTCCTGAAGACCCAGCAATTTACGGTGTTGCCCTGGTGAACGCCTCGACAAATGCGCGTATTCAGGGCTGCTGGTTTGGACTCGCGCCTGGATCCTCTACACAGGAGGATATTAAGCCGGTGGCGTCTGCTGTGGCTGCCTTCCGCTATCGAACCGGAGGTGATGTCTTTTCTGCCGGAGCGGTAATCGGCACGGACGGCGACGGCGTTTCCGATCGCGGCGAGTTCAACGTGGTCCTTGGCTGTCGAATCGCTTTTGCGCTCGAACTTCCCGGAGCTCGGGTATCGGGCAATTATGTCAATGTGATGCCCAGCGGGATAGATTTTCTCGATCTTGACGCTAACTTCAGCAAATGGCAGGACGCATTTGAGGCGGCCGGCTTTCCTCGTGGAGAGGTCTCGACTGAGAACTTCGAGAATGGCCGCGTGACGGAAGGTACCGTGATTGGCACCAATGGTGACGGCATCAGTGATTCCGACGAACGCAACGTCTTCGGACATGTCATCTACGAGCACTGTGGGGAGTTCTATTCGACCCCGTCGCCCAACTTGGTGATTGCAGGTAACTACTTCGGTGTTGGCGTCGATGGTGTAACGCCGGCTCCGGTGTCGACCAATATTGCCCCTGATTTCATGAGCTCTCGTTTAGGGCCTATTCGCATCGGCTCCAATGAAGATGGAATCAGTGACGATTTGGAGGGCAACCTTATCGTGAATCTGCCGGGAGCTAGGTTTGTGAAAGCGGATGCTGGAAGCCCCGTCGTTTCGAGCCGCAACAGACTTGTGAACTGCGGCGTCTCAGCAGTTCCCTTTGCGGACGGTGAGAACAGCTCCACTTACGCCGCCCACTACGCTCCTTATCTCGCCGATGCCTCCCAAGGCGTCGTCCCGGTCCTGAAGAACCTCTCCGGTGGCATCCTCAAGGTTTCCATCCCGGCTCCTTCTGCCGGCTATCCAAACGTCGTGCTCGACCTCTATCGGGCCGATACCGTCGCTCTCGGGAAGAACAACTTTTATCCCGCGGCGATGATTCATCCGGGCGCGTTCCTCGGCACCTACACGGACAACGGTCCGCTGGACACCGATCCCGCCGCCAACGAGCTCTCCATTGACGTGAGCGCGTTCGGCATCACGGACTCGACCATTCTCACCGCTGCGGCGAGCTATTCGTCGGTCGCAGGTAACTTCAATGCCATCAACGCCGTGACCACCCCGATGGCCAGCCCGTTCTCGGCCAAGCCCGTCCTGTCCATCAAGGTGGACGCCGTTGCCTTCACCACCGAGCTCTCCTGGCTCGGCGCTCCGAACCTGTTTGATCTCCAGATCAACAACAATGTCGAGGACTCCGGGAACTGGTCGCCCTTGCCTGCCGGATCTGTGGCCCACACCGGCGGTCGCAATATCGTCACGACGGGTTTCGAGAACTTCGATGGTGCCACGTTCTATCGCCTGATTAGCAAATAGTGGTTCCGTCTCCGTCTGATTGACGCTTCACGCAGGCCGGTGGGTAACAGGTGTTCCCACCGGCCTCTTGCTTTTGTTCCGGAACCTGACGTCCAACCCATCCTGGGGCAGGGCAGGGGAAACCATTGCCCGGCTCAATTCGGTCGCTGGTCCCGTTACGCCGCTTTGTCGGTGAGTGTTGTATTCGGGCCGGCCACCACGTTGCTTGGGGTGCCATTGCGCGTGGCCGCGGCGGAAATCACCGTGCGGGCGGACCGATATTCCGCGTAGAACGCAGGAGCGCTTGCCTTGAACTGCACCGCCAGGCCATCCAGTTCATCCTTGATCAACTCGGAGGCACGCAGGAACAGCTTCGGCAGTTGCGAGGTCGCCGCACTGCTGGTGCTCCGGGCCTGGCGCGGCTTCGGTTGCACGGCCCGGAAATCGGCGATTCTTTTCTCAAGGCTTTTCAGCTTGGCTGCGGTGATTTGATACTCCGCGAGGGAATCCACGGCTTCCCCGGCTGTTTCCAGGATGGCCTCGCAGCGGGAAATCACGGCGCGGTCACTGCCTCGGGTGATTTCCGAGGCCGAGAAGTTCACCTGCCCGGCGAGATACCGGTCCCCGGTGGCCTTGGCAAAGGCGCGGGTGGCGGCGGCCACTTCAAACGCGGATTCGGCCAGCGCCGTCAAGGCCTGGGCCTTTTCGTCGGTGGCACCGTCCTTGGCCGATTGGGATTTCGCGCAGGCATCGATTTCTTCCGTGATGTCCGCCAGGCGATCGATGGCGTTTGAGAAGGCGACATGGGACTTCCATACATTCTTGTTGTTCACTGAATTGACGGTTGCCAGCAGGGCGACCAGCATGTTCCAGCGTGAGGTTTGCTTTGCAGTCACGGTAGTATTCCTTTCGTTGCGTTGTTGGATTGGAGTGGAAGGAAAACCCGCAGCTCCCACGCCGTCTCATTTCTATTTTTGTCGGCCCGGCCGCTTTGATGACCCCTCGGTCATCGCACCCGTGCCGGGCAGGAACGGCAACCCTGCCTTTCCCAATTTTGTATTTCGGCAACGACCTCATCGAACTTAAATCATGTTCTCACGTTCTTTAACGTCCTTCTCGACGTTCAACCACGGAGTTTGTGCCAGAGGAACCTACATTCAGCACCACCGGGGCGCTCCAGAGTCCAAATTGGCTCCGGGTTCGGGCCTTGATGTTCATAGGTGTTCTCACCGCGACGGGTTTTGAGTATTCAAGAGCAACAGGAGAAACTCCCCCGCCCGGAATCCGGGGATCGATTCCATTGGTGGTATAGAATAGACGACCCTCAAGCCACGCCATCGCAATCGTTACTTCCCCGGTCGAACCTGTCATTTGCAGGACTGGCTTTGGATATTTTTGTGAATCGATCCAATCGACGCGGTCTCTCACCCATTGCTTGAGCGACCGAAGATCATCCGAGACGGCGTCAACCGTCATGTTTGTCTGAAATCGGTTGTAACGATAGAACGGCCATCGATTTTCGTTGCGCCGTTTGGCGACCTGCCATTGTGACACAATGTGATCAATCAATGAATGCACAGATACGGGATTGAAAGTGTTGGTTTTCAAAGTCTCCCACCTGTCGGAATACCGTTGGAGAAAATCAGGATCTTCGAACAGGCGCCGGTACCACGTGTAGTCGGGATCTTGAGCGATCTCAAAACGCCAGCCGTTCGTGTACCATGTGTCCCTGAAATTCGGGTTCGCAAAGGAGTTATCCCAGTCCCAAACAGGTCCCATGGTGAGCGTCCCTCCCCGATCTTTGTGCATGTATTGGCTGAACCAATAACCATCTGCGTTCTTCGCCACTTCGACCATCCAGTGAAAATCGGCGAAGGAATCTAGATCGAGAAACCGCGCGTATCCCTCCGCTGGATCTCGAAACTTCCGGCCAAATAGTGCCTTCTCAAATTGATTGAGATAAGTGGTCATCCACTCTCGCTGTGCCGTGGTGAGGTCTTTTTCCCTTGGTTCCTCAAAACGAAGTTTCAATTCCTGTCCGGTCAGCAGTCCCTTTTCTCCCCTGCCCAGATCATCCTTTTTGATGATATAGCCACCCGTAATCTCTGGAACGTCAGCGTGGTCAGGGCGTATGCGTGCAATATTCAAACGCTCCTTCCCGCGTTTGATTTTCTCCATCAGTACATAAAGACCGACATAGCCTTCGGAGAACCGAATAGCCATTCGGTCATTCGCGTTTGAAAAGACAGTGCTCCCAGCAGCCGAGTTTGTGGTTTCCAGCGCCTTCAGCACGTATGGAAGTGCGGCCGACAACCGGTCCGGTTTGATCCGGTCGGGCAACGCATTGGTAAGGACGAACACCTCTACAAATCGCCACCGTACGGCATAGCGGCCGGTACTACGCCAAAGTTCATGCCCCAAGAGATTGCGAGTAAACGTTCTATCCGTCACTGAGCCGTATAGCACCCAGTCCGAATCCGCAGGGAGATCGAGTAGCGACGCTTTTCGATCCTTTCCCGCAGTGTCCTGTAGTTCGAGCCGATAGCTCTTCTTAGGAAAATCAAACGAACTGTTCCCGCGCACCGAAAGCTCAGCCGGACCGCTGCCTGTCTCATCGATTGAGAATTTGGAACCTCCATCCTCTGGAAGCAGCACCGTGAGCGAGGCGGGCACCCGCGAGCGATCTTGAACGGCCTTACCGTCCGTTTGGAAAACCAGCACCGGCAGTGCTCCGGTCCCGACGATGTTGGTATCCGCCGCGCGAACGCCACTGATGCTGGTGGCGAGGAACGCGATAAGGATCGCCAAAAGCATCATCCTCATAAAGGACGTATCTGATCCGGGCGAGATCAGCCGCTGGCAAGCATCGGGAATCGATGCCCCAGATTGCCGCAGCGTGGTAGGGCGCGTCGCTTCGCGCGCGCCGGTTTGGGTCGTAAAACGAACGGCGCGCGCGGAGCGACGCGCCCTACCTGATTTGCCCGCCAGTAACTCAACAGGACGGTTTCTTGCCGAGGCAGAGTGAGAAATCTCGAACCCGCTTAACGGTAGGTCAGGCATCCTGCCTGACCCGGCCTGCCAAGCGATGGGCAATGGAATGAAAGGACTCGATGAGGCTGATTGGCTGGTGTTCGCTTTCGGGCAATTCGGGACGAGTTGCGAAGCTGCCCTGTAAAAACCTTCCTCCGAAAAACTGAAAACGACCGGGACGAACTCCCTCTCTTCCAAGCGAGGCGGGAGGAGACGGCCGGGGAGAGGAGGCTTTCTCTCGATTTCGATGGTTCGAGACACCCCTCTCTCCAGCTCTCTCCCCGTTCCCGCAGAACAGGGAGAGAGAGGGTTTACCGCTCGTTCTTGAAGGATTCTAAAGGGCAAGTGGGAAGCCTGTCCTCCCGGCGGCTTTGTGCGGCGGTAACAGAATTCGACTCCGCGTCTCCCGCTACCGAGCCGCTGCCATATCCCGCCCAATCTCCCGTCCATGTTGATTCTCCAGATGTTTTAGGAATTGCCGTTGCACCGCTGAGTAAGGGGCCAGTTCACAAACTCTCCGCTGATTCGCCACCGCCTGCGAGCGTTTTCCCATGGCGAGCAGGCAATGCGTGCGTTGCGACAGAAATACCGCCAGCTCCTCGCGTGAATCCAGCGATTTCAGGTAACGCTCCTCCACTTCCTCCTCGGGCGACATCGGAAAGGGCCAGCCCCGATAATACTCATCGTCAAAGGTCGTCATCCCCGCCGTCGTCGCCTCGATGTTCAGGCGTTCGCCCAGCCCATCCCAGCGGACGAAGAGATGGTTCTTGGCTGTCACCAGCTTCAGCGGATACCCCAGCCGCCGGCCCACTGCCGCATACAACACCGGCAGGGAGGCACACGTGCCCATGCGCCGCGGGCCGAGCAATCCGTGCAGAAACACGTCCGCCGCCTCCGCATAAAACGTTTCGTTCGGCTCAATTCGGCCCTCCACCGGCTGCGCCCGCTGCGGGCTGTAGCGAATGCCAAAATCCTGCTGCAACACCGTCACCAGGCAGAGCATCTTGAAATACGCCTCCGACCCGTTGAACTCCACCGGCGCACGCTGAAACCGCGCGACATGCCGCGCCGTCTCCGCTTTCACCCGCGCGGTCATGGCATCCAGTTCGCGAACCAGATTCGTGAGGGCCATCTCCTCGCCCCGGCCCAACCCGCTCCCGGCCAGCAGATTCATCCGGGCAATGTCCATGCGATTGGTTTCGGGCTGCTTCAACAATACCGCCAGTTCCGTCTCCCAGCCCATCGCCCCACCTGTCGCATCAGCAGAACCCGTGATTTCCAAACGGGAGGTCAACACCCCGGTTACCAATGCAGCGACAATACAAAACGCAGCCACAGCTCCGAGGGTCAGGCATCTCCCGAGTTTCTTGTTACGGTTCATTTGAAGCCATCGATACCAACTTCCGACCGTTACATCTCGGCAGGTTTCTCGCCACTGCAGTGAACGGTTTGGGAGCGATCACCTACGCCTTTGACACAGATGACGAAGAGCGCTGCGACATAGATCCAATATGGCAGCCGAAACAGCCAATCATGAACTCCAGCGGGACTATCAACTAGCACCCCCACCCCATATAGTTCGCCAATCGCCACTGCAACGACCCAGAAACCATAAACGCCCATCCTTCTTCCACCAAACTTGCGAAGCACTCTTTCGACACTCCACGATAACAAGCCGGCAATGGTAAAGAGCCATAATGCACTTAAGAAAATGTTCAAGAATGCGGAGTTGGTCCGAATACTGGAGGGGTTCAGAGTATTTACCATTGCCGCAAATAGGGCGGCTGCAACGGATAGACCAAGACAAAATAACAAGCGTCGTTTGTTCGACATAACCGGGCTGGGATTATGGACTCCATCGCCACGGGTTAAAAGGCGGGTATAATTGAACATCAACATCGACATCAGAATCACCGAGAAGCTCGCCAATCACCCCTTCTTGAGCGTCATACTTATAGGTGTTGTATCGCATGATGTAGGAAGGGAAGCCATCGTGAGCGCCGGTCAATTTGACTGTCTTTACCCGCGCGACCGGATCGCGAACCACTTCGACGGCAAATGTTACGTCGTAATTGATGTTTGGCAGTGGCGCAAGTCGCGTGCGAGCGTCGCCATCCATCTGGACGTAAACCCAATACCGGCACGATCTTTCTGTATTCGATATCGGGTAGCTGTAAAGGCTTTCAGACAGTTTTCCCGACCCAGGAATAAAATAGGTGAAATCAATGTCTGCGTGTCGGTTGATGATTCGAGGACTGTCTAGTTCGGCCTCCACCGAGTGAAACGACTTTCGCCCCTGGGTGCCTCCATAGATTTGAGTGCGAATCTCCGTTTCCACTGTAAAAAAGGCTCTTAGAAGACCATTAATATCAATGAGATCAATTAGGTCGTTGTTGTTTGCGGCATAGACGCTAGTTCCGCCCTTCTCCTCAATCGGATCTCGGTTCAACCACCGTCCGGCATTCGGATTGTAGAACGCCTGCGCCAGTGGCGTTCCAGCCAATATGACGATCCACACCAAGAGAGCTTTCTGCATCCAGTTTGTATTCATTCGATTTCCTGTTCTCGCCGCCGCGACTCCGCTCAGCACTCAGGGTCGACAGCGAGAACTGATCGGTTCGACCTGTTTGGTTCACGGCGCAATAGAAGTGGCTCTGACAATTCTCCACTCATTGCTCGGTGATTTTTCGCAGTATATTCGGTAGAGTCGAAAAAAGAGCTCAGCGTTCGTCGGCGATGTAACAGCGATGCTATTGATTTGCCTGACGCGGTGAAGCACAGGCAACCGCGCCGCAAGCAGGGCCAACTTGTCTTTATCGACTTTCGAAATCAGCCCAACGATTTGGGAATTGTCATATACTAGCGGCTTTACGTCCTTTTCTGGGCGAAGGTCACTTATTCCGTATGGATCAGCTCGAAATTGCCATGTGGGCGTGTGGACAACTCTTTTATTCGCGCTCTCTAGGGTTGGCAGCGATATTTGCTTTTGCTGTTTGGATTGTTGGCTACAGGCAAGGCTGCCGATAAGGACGCCAATGCAGATGCAAATAATTCGATGCTGAACACGATCTCTCATAGGAAGGAATTACTCACTCGTGGTGCATGACAAAAATCGGGCGTAAAGCTCGTCCGCTCGCTGTTTTTCAGCTCGCGCATCTGCTTCAAAATCTCTCTCATCCTGACATCTTTGTGGGCCTAGCGGCATTAAGCTTCCGTAGCCTCGACAATCAAACTGCGCATCCTTTCGTGCTGCTTCCGCAAGCAAATAACGTGAATAGGCGCTTTGCCAGAAATCCAATTCCGCAAAGCACTTTGCCTTGTAGCAAATATTCTTTAACGGCAATAGCGCTTCTTCATAATCACGCAGTATATTGCACATGTTTGCAGCGTGAACTCCCTCATGATTTTCTAAACTCCTACCATCGGCTCCGATGTCATTCCATGAGAAACCAGGAAAGATTACCATTTCAACATCACCTTCCGAGATGATTTTAGTAACCTTGGCGCGGTCAGGGCAACAATCATCATAGTCAACGTCGATACCCATTTTAGGCCCGTAAGCCCACTGCGCCTGCGCCGCTGCTCCTTGGGTATTATTTATCATCTCTTCAAGCCAGGTAGCCTGTCGACTTGAGGTTCCACAGGAATACAACCCTAAAAGATCGACCCAGTTTATGGAGCCATTTCTGTTAAAATTGAGTAGATTGATGCCGCCCTTTTCGTTAAATGGATCTCTGTTCAGCCACCGGCCTGTGTTCGGGTTGTAGAATGCCTGTGCCAGTGACCCACTCCACCAGAGGAGGGTTGACACCAAAAGAGCGCTGCGTATCCATTTTGTGTTCATCTGATTCCCTCTTGTGGTTCCAACATATATTTATTTGGGAGTCCCTTTAGCTGATTGTTTCCGTAACTCTGCTACAGTTCCATCCAGTAGCATTATCACTGGCTGCACTGGCCCTAAAGCAGGTCCGGCTCCTGCTTCACGGAAATGAAAGCTCAAAGCAGTGCGACGAACGGGAGGAGACGACGCATCATTGGGATTCACCTGCGCATAAATCTGTCTGATGTGGACCAAAGCGAGTTCGGGGACGGATGACCATACATTTCGGGCCATAACGTTCGTGCGGGCGATAAGGCAATACTGATTGATGTCAACGGGGAATATTTCTGAGTCTGGATTCCAGAGATTCTTAGGGTCTGCAAATCTGCGCTTTGAAACCACCCATTCCCAACTGCTTTCAGCGGTATTTGACGCATTCAACCGCGAGATGACAATCAACTCAGCAGATTGGGCTGAGCAAGAGAAAGAACACGCCAAAAGCCACACACAAACACACCCGATCCATGAAAATTCTCGTAATCTCACGGCTGCCTCCGCTTTACTGTTTCCAATATCGTGCCGTCGAACATCATTCCGATGGTACAATCGCCGTAATCAAGTCGAGTTCCGTCGGGAAGCACATTTGAGAATGTAAACACTAAGTACCATGCAGAACTCTGCGGTTTCTGAAGTGGTCGGGCTTTCTGATGTTGATTAGTCGAAGGCAAGATGAGAGGCCTGACCTCCGCGCTTATTAAACTTACCTCAACGGGGACCTTTGGCTGTTGCTTTAATAATCGTTCTTTTGCCCTTTTCGCACATTCCGCCAAACTAATGGGCAAGGGTTCGTTACCAGGCCTCCAGTTGTTTTTAGGTGAGTGAATCACCTCCAAAGATGCAAAGAATTCTGTTTCCCCCTCCCTAAACACGATCTGGGACTCAGTGTTAAATTCTGCAGCCCAACCAAAATAAGCAGATGCTACCAACAGCCAGATAACAACTAGAACGCTTGATAGCTTAAGTTGATTTATCATGTTAGCGGAGGACTGTTTAGCGCTTCGCAACCAGCTTCATCCGAAACCCCATCGTTTGTCTCGAATCGAGGATCGTGTCTTGTTTTAATCTGTAACTCCTCCCTCTCGTAAGTGATATTCCGCTGCCCTTCCGTGCTCAAGAGTGGCCCTACCGAATCGCTAGGGGACTGACAGGAGCTACATTCGTAACGTTGTGTAATGCTTGCTGCCGTGCCGGACTCATAGTTTTGGTAAACCTTCGCAATTTGGAACACCAGAACCCGGCGTTTACAGCTGTTTGAAAAGCGATCCCAATACCAAGGCTCTGGCGAGTGCTCATGCGGGTCATCAGAATCCACAAATTGCCCCACTTCCTCCGGTCCGATCTCCTTCCGATAGGTTTGGCACCGCCATGTTACATAGCAAATCGGCGGGCGTCCGGGCACCCGAACCAGCCCCGTGATAACGCAGCCATCACCCGGTGGCTTCTTGATGCCAGGTGGCCAACCATAAAATTCCGCCTGCCCGGTTGGATCGATACCTGAAGTGCTCTTGTTGCGCAAAAAACTGTAAATGTTTTTGCCCCCACGCTCGTTGATCGGGTCTCGGCTCAACCACCTCCCCGAGTTCGGATTGAGATACCGATAGCCGTAGTACGCGTAATCCGTCTCGTCATCCACGACCTTGGAACTGAACCGCACCGGGTTCACTGTGGCCATCGTGCCGCTGGCGCGGATCGTCTGCCCAAACGGATCGTATTCATACCGCGCTGAGGCGCTGCCGGTCCTGCCATCCACCAGCGCCATCACGTTCCCGTTCCCGTCGTAGGCTGCGAAATGGCTGCCCGCCTGGGAACCGGAATGTTGCCGGAACGCAATCAATCCGCCCACGCCACCCGCGCCCTGCATCGAGCCGCTGAGGTCCAGTCCCCAGAGGAAGGAACGGATGATGGCGGCATTGGTGCCATTGAAGGCCCCGAGCAGATTCCAGCCGTCATATAGGAACCTCTCGTGCAGCACGCGCGTCCACGCGCTGCCCGTCCAGTTGCTCACCACCTTGCTGTAGCGCCGCCCCTGCGAGTCATACGCGAACTGGAGTGATTTCCGGCTCCCGCTCGGCCCGCTGGAATGGCTCGTCATGTCAATGAGCCGGTTCTCCGCGTCCCACTTGTTCGTCCAGCGTCCGTCGCTCGTCAGGTTGCCGTCCAGATCATAGGCGTAAGCCTCCGCCGTCTTCGGCAGGAACAGATTGCCCGTGTTCGTCTGGTTCGTGCCCGTGAGCGACGCGATGTTCGTGACCGCCTGCCAGACCGCCGTCGAGGCGTTGTTCACCGAGAGTTCCTTCTGGAAGTATTCGCCCTTTCGGTAGGCAGACTGGCTGTTCACCGTCACGCTGGCATTGGCGTTCGCGATGCCCAGCACATTCAGATACGCCGGCACATCGCGGGAGCTGTATTGATTGAGGCTGTTCGCGGTGTAACTCGCCGAGCGCAGTGCGCCACCGGCGTCGTCACCGCCCGCCTTGGTGCTGGTGCGGTTGCCGATGTCGTCGAAGGCGTATTCGTATTGCTGGCCGGCCACGGGGGTCCAATCGCTCCAATACCGTTTGCCGCTGACCACCTGACCGAGCTTGTCGTATTCGTAAATCCAGAAGGAACCGTCATCCAAGTTCACGCGCGTGCGTTGGTTGGCGTCGTTGTAAGAGTAGTTGAAATCGATGGGAGTTGAGAGTTGAGAGCCGGAGGAACTGACCGACTGGAGGCGGTTCAAGTTGTCGAATGTCTTGGTCGTCGTCATGCGCGTGGTGGTGTTCGACCGGTAGGTAACCTGCGAGATCAACGGGGAGTTGGCAAGGTAGGAATAACCTCCTTGATACGTGCCGTCCGAAACGTTGGTGATACGCGAGGCACCATCGAACGCGAACGAATGACTCAGGAGCGAGGTATTGGTGGCATACCAGGCGTGGTTCGTCCGGCGCTGGTATTGATCGTAGGTGAAGCGGAGGTTTTGTCCAATCATGGCGCCGCTGCTGTTCGTTTCCCGAAGGAGCTGCCCGGTAGCATTGTAGACGAGGAACCGGCTGCCAGAACCATCGATGATGTTCGTGCTGCGTCCAAGCCGGTCGAAATTGTTCGTCACGGCCGGAGTGGTGTCTGAATAGGTGGTGGCGAAGATTTCGCCCACGCTGTTCGTATGGTAGGTGGTGACTGTCCCACGCGCCCAGGTGCGAGTACGCAGCCGGCCTCCGGGAGTGTAAGAGTAGAATGGTCCCTTGCCGTCGTCATAGACCTTGTTTGTCAGGAAGCCGCGGTATCCATCATAGCGCCAGGCCGTGGTGGCTTTGCCCGAATCGGTGGCAAAGGTCTTCCACGTAATCATGTTGGTCCGGCGTCCCTGCGGATCATACGCATATTGCACCGGGTAATTGCGGCTGCCGTACGTCTTCTTGAGCTCACCGGTTGGATGATACTCGTTGGTTACGCTGGTGCCATCCGGCAGCACGGTGCGGGTAACGCGGCCGACCCAATCATGCTCGTAAGTCGTCGTTTGCGCGGAAGCACCGTTCCCGGGCGGCGGCGTGATCGTGGCCACGACCCGATCCGCATCATTATAGGTGTAGAAGGTCGTTCCGTTGCGCGCATCAGTGGCGGCGTATTGGCGACCGTGTTCGTCGTAAAAGTAGTCCACTCGACTGAGTTGCGTTCCAGCAGAATTTTTGCGGGTCACGTTTTGCAGCAGGCCATTGGCGTAGTGGCTGATGCTCAGGGAGCCATCCGGCGCGGTATTTGTGCTATAGAGGGTTCCACCACCGGCATATTTGGTCCGGCTTTGGTTCGTGAGCCCGTGACGGCTGTTCCACGAAATCAGGCCATCGACGCTGGTGTCTGCCATGCCCAGCAGATTAGACGTGGCAATGTTATTGGTGGACCAGACGTAGGTCGCCACACGCTGGACATTGACCGAGCCATTGTTGACGACTGAACGTACGGTCTGCTGGATGCGGTCGGTCCCGTTGGTATTGATGATCCCGTCCCGGTTCACGTCGGTGGCCACAATGGATTGCTCGCCTTTGCCATTGTATGCGTAGAGCGTGGTGACGCCATCCGGATCAACCGTCTTCACCAATTGTCCTTTGATATTGTAGAAGGATTGCCGGGTGGAGCCATCCGAATAAACGGTCTTGTAGTCGCGACCGACCATGTCCTTGTAGGTCTTCGTCCATTCGGAGGTATCTGCGCCCGAAGCATTGAGTTTAATCTCCTTGGTATAGAGACGCCAGATACCAGCGTCCTGCTCAGTGCCATACTCATAGCGGACGGGATGGACTGCGGAGCCGGTGATTCTGGCAAGCTGACCATCGCGGTAGTATTCCTCGATGCGAGTGCTGCCATCGGAGTAGGTGGTCGTCCGGATGCGTTGGTAATTCGTGATGACCTCAGAAAAGGATGTTTTGTGACCCAAGGCATTGGTGGCTGCGATTTGATTGCCCAACGCATCATAGCCAAAAGTTCCCTGGACGATCTGTGAACCGTTGGTTCCGATTCGAATGCTTTTCAGCAGGCGTCCGCTGGCATCAAGAACATTGGTTAGGACGATGCCGTTCTCTCGTTTCGCGACTTGCTTCTTCAGCTTGTCGTGAACGAACGTGGTCACTGTTCCGTCGCGGTTTGTAATCGTGTCGGGACCTCCGCAACAGCCGTGATCCACCCATGAGTATGTTCCGTCAATGTATGTAGTCTTTTTCGGCCGGCCATATTTGTCGTGTTCAGTGTAGATCTCAGACTGATTTGTAAATCCGGAGATCACATCTACTGCAATGCGGCTCAATATGTTTCCCGATCGATCCCGGACTGAGATTGATTTGGACCCATCCACAATCGAAGATTTTGCTCCGTTCGGTGTTCCTCTCCATGTAATGTTCGTGCGATACATCTGGTTGGTGCCATACATGACCGGGACTATGTTTGTTTCAATGAAAATCCCATATTCGTATATTTCCATCACCCCATTGGGATATTCAATGCTTTTGAGTCTGTTTGAGTGGCTTCCCGTGTCGTACCATTTGTATGTGGTGACCAGATTGTCAGGGTCATCCCACGTTGCACCGGGATCAACGCAAACGATTTCCCGTTTTTCAAACGGGAACAGGAGCTTGTAGGAGCGTGCTACTTCACGTCCTTGCACCATTTCTACGGTGCTGCGGGGAATTTGGAAATATCGTCTGCCGCTGTCTCCGGCGCCAGGTACAGCATTGGATCCGTAACGGTGTTGAGTCGAGCGGACGACCGAAAGGTCCGTTGTTGGAGATTGATTCAGGAAGCCTCGGTATAAGTTGGTAGTGAACCGATTGGTTTCGTAAGTGTAGAAATCCCAGCGGCCGTCTTCGTGTACCACTTGCTTCAAAAGGCCGGTGGTACTCAAGGTCAAGTTAGTGTAATACTCGAACAAGTTTGTCCTCTGGATCGATCCAGTGCCATTTATCCGCTCAATCAACATTTCACCGAAGGCGTAAGTCTGGTATTTCCGAGTTTGAGAAGCCTCTAAGGTGTTCGTTCCTCGGACCTCCACCGTTGTCGTTCGTATATCTCCCGTGACCGTTGTCGACTTGCTTTCCTTTCTAAGTCCCCCACCCGAAACCAGATCCCACCCATTTGTCCGCCATTCGTAATCGGAAATGACGCCATCGCCATCTGTAATCCTAAGCCTGTTGGTGGAAGCAGAACCGTCTGGATTCTCAACTGAGATTGAGGACAGCGGTGATCCGGAGACTGTATAGATGTTGTCTATGCTCTTGTTCGTGCTTACTGCAGAAAGAGGATAAATATCGATAATATATTTGGAGGCATTGACTACAATTACATTGGCCAGTCCGTCCGGTGATCGAACCTGTCGGAGTCCGGCGGAATTGGTCAGGACTTCACAGTAAGTGTTGGTGCCTGTGGAAAAGCTGATGATAGCTCCATTTGTGCTCGCGGTATAACTATTGGTGTTCTCACCAAATTTGAATCCAAGAGAGGCCGGAGTAGACAGCAGCGAAGCAGGGTACTTCTCATGGATGCTGAGTGCGCCCGCAGCCTTGCCGAACGCGTGGCGTCCCATCTGAACTCGAGTGGAGACGCTTCCAAGCTCTCCAGACGTATAACCTGGCAGATTAGGATCGGTGCATGCAGTTACGCAATCTTTGGTCACTGTAATTGGTACTTGGACAATCAATTGTTGGGCGGGACAGTTTCCATCTCCAATCGCCGTTCCAATTGCCCGTACTGTATAGGATCCGACCTCGACCTGAGTCTCATTTCGCCACGTAACATCCGCACACACAAGACCCGGGCTGCATGAGGAGCTTCCAGTCACAAAAAGCCCCTTTCCAGCGGGCTCGATCTCCCATTCAACTACTCCGCAATAACCAAATATTTTACAACTATTGTTCCCAGAGTCCCGGGCAATCGAAATAGTGATCTTTTCAACGCACGGGACTGCCATGATGGATCCGCAGTCTCCGTTTCCGCCGGTTACAGAAACTCCACAAGGTCCTGTTCCGCACGGACCTCCGGAAACGTAAGTGGCCGGACCAGAGGCTCCATTCGCAATAAAGCAATAAACAGAAAGAAGCAGAGCCGCGCCGATAAATCCTGTGAGCGTTTTTTGAGCGATCATAGTCGAAGAATGTTTATTGAAGGCAACCGAATGGGATGAAGTTAGCTTCAGAGAAGGATTATTTGATGGGCGTGAAAGTAACGATGCCTGGTCCACCTCCGGCATTTCCCGATGACTCGTAAACCTGCCAGTTCGTCTCGCCGGCATCTGCCGTGCCGTCGCCATCAAGATCCTCCGAGTAGTCCGGCCGGCCGTCGCCATCGCCGTCCAGTGGCAGGCCAAATGTGTTCACCGCGACGTAGTGGAATCCCATGTCCACGGTGCTTGTCAGTTCGCGGGTCTGATTGGTTACTGTCGTGTAGTGATAGAGTCCCAACGTGCTCGCCGCGGCACTCCCCTTGTCGAACAAATTAGTCTGAGTCACCATGTTCGTCGGAAGGTAGAATCGACCCAGCCAACCCGAATCGTAGGTAATGTTGGTTACGGTGAGGACGCGGTCGTTCGCCGCATTGGGCGTCAGCCGGGTGATGTTGGTGGTGTATCCGTTATAGTTGTGCGAGAGTGTTCCCTCCATATACAGCGTGGTGGCATCGAACAGGTTGTCCTTGAATGTCCAGGCCGTCGAGCTGCCCTGATACAATTGAACATTTCCCCCGACGAATGTGCAGTTGCGTACAGACGGATTCATGTCATAGGACTCAGCGATGATCATGCGTGTCCGGTTGAAGAGGCTGTTCGTGATGTTCAGGGTGGGGCGATCGGACCAGATATCACCGGCGTGGAACTGACAGTCGCGAATGGAATGAGAACCTGCGTCCTCGCCGAATCCATAGAGGTGAAATTTGTTGTCAGCAGAGGAAGCTGGAACAGAGAATTCGGTGAACCGAAGACGAAGAATTGGAGCCGTGGCGGTGGTGCTCCAGGCGGTGGCGATGGCATAGGCAGCGCTATTCGCCCATTCCGTCCAGTTGGTGTTAGACTGCTCCTGGACGGTGTTATAGCGGACAAATCGGTTCAGGCTTTCGGGAGTCCCTTCGCAGTAGAAGGCGGAGCCGCCTAGCAGGCCCAATCCCGTATTGAACGGGGTCCGTATACCGATTGCCACCCCTGCCTTCGCGGTAATGGAGGCATTGGTGAGGTACACCCCGCTGAACACATAATCCAACGGGTCGTAGTGATACCCTAGGTCTGGAATGTCCGTGTCACGCTGTGCCTGCGGGTAGAGCGTGAGATTGTTGGTAAACAAGGTGCCATCACCAATGACGACAGGAGGGTGGGTTGTGCGTTTCTTCAGGTCGGTCCGGAGGCTGGGTGTAATGTTCGTGGTGCCGGCGTTGCGGAGTGCGCTGCCGGACGCCAGATAGTGACTGGCGGCCCCCACCGTTTGGAAGATTCCGGAATCATCGAGATTGGTGGAGTTGTTAAAGCCGGTGAAGGTGGAACCGTTGGTTGCAGCTGCCAGGACACTATTTGTCATTCCTAGGAACGATGATGTGCCTTGATTCCAAATGTTTGTAACACGGTGAAGGGTGACTTGCTCGGCGTAGATGTCGGAATTTACCCCTTTGAAGGCACGGCCTGTCTCGAAGACCAAAAGATTCTTGATAGTGAGATCGGGATGCGTGGCATCTATCGCCGTACCGCATTGCACCACTTGGGCATTCTGAATATTGCCATCCGCTGCATCCACGAGAAATGCGGTTGACGCGTAACTTACCCTGACATTTCTGATGTCGAACGTTGAGGCGGTGATATTCAATGCACTTGAGGCGTAGTAGCCACTTCTCGTTGCAGAACCGATTTGCTCCCCAACCGTATGGTCGTCACGGGCGGTCAAAATCACGGGACGATACGCCGCCGCCTCCCACGCGACCGTTCCGCTCAAGGTGAGTTTGGCTGAGTTTGTGTTGGCATACTTGATGACTGCACCCCCTTCGAAGGTTGCAAGGCCGCTGACGGTGAATGCGCCTGAGACGTAGTAGGTGGTGTCCGCCTTGAAACGAAAATTATTCGTGGAACTTACTGCTTCATAGTCAAGAACCAAGCCCTTGTCTGGAAACGGCAAGCTGGCCAGCATGATCCTGTCCGCCGGGCGTGACACTGCTGCGTGGCGCGCCGCCGGGAATGGTCTCCGCGAGCCCTCAGCCCGTGCCGGTAACCCGACCTTTCGCCCTGGCATCGCTGCGCGCTGTTTTCGCGGCGGAAGTTCCCGCAATTGGTGGCCAACTGCCTGAAAATCGACTGCTTCAATCAAGAAATTACGACCCTCCAACTGGACCCATTTCTTATTGATGGGAATGGCGCGAGGACTAGAGCGATCTTCCCCTACGGCAAAAGCCTTGCCGCGACCAATCTGCATGGTGCCGAAGTCCAGAGTCTCATCTTGATTCTGTTTCCTGAGGTGCGGGATCTTCCGAGGGGCTGGAGCCTCAATGAACTCCGTCCACACTTCTAGTCGTGTGGTGGCGGGATCATAACCGGGGGGTAGTTCAACCGATTCTCGGACGATGACGTCCTGTTCGAATCCGCCCTTGCGATAGACATAGCGCATGTCGGCGAGGACCCCGTCGAACGCATTCCGGTAGTAGATCTCGTTGGGCGGGCTCAATTCACCGATCGAGTCCTTCACCTCCGCAATCAACTCGCTACGACCGGTCGCCGGGTCGTAGACACCCAGCCCAAGAACATGACTGCGGAAGCGCTGTCCGTCCGGCGACTGCATATCAATAACACCCGCTGTGTTGAAGTTTGGCGCAAAGATGACCTGATGTGGGCCATTTCGTGCGACAGCCCCGCCTTGAAATAGCTCGATTTCTTCAGTGCTTTCCTTCCACTGGCCATCCTTTTGAAAATGCATGCCGCTTTCCAGTTCCACCACGGCACTGCGGTTGGTCACGGCTCGTCCGTTGGGAAGCTGACGGATGGTCTCCTTTTGCCAAACCCGGTGGTGTAGCCCTCGCTCGACGACGACGGCACTGCCATCGCTGGCGCGTGCATCAAGGGAGCCAGCGATGAGACCGCAGACCGCAAAAAATCGGAGGGCAGGTAGAGCTTTCATAGACTGGAATCTGGAGTCCGTTCTTGTGCTGATGGTGAGGTGATAGTCGAATGCTCGTTGGGCAACAATCTAGAACACGGACCCAAATCGGACATTTCCGACCCGGAAGGGACATTTCGCTCTGCGCAGGATTGGGTGCGGTGGGAGTAATCTCCAGGTGCGACTCCGTTCGAGCGTTTAAACGCACGCGAAAAATGGGTGGAATTCTGAAAACCGACGATCGAAGCCACTTCTTTCACCGAATGATCGGTTTCCAGGAGGGAACGAGCTTCATCCATGCGATGCTGACGAAGCCAGTCTTTCGGTGAAAGACGGAATCGTGTCCAGAAATAGCGCCGCAAATGTCGGGAGGTCACTCCCAAGCCCGTTGCTACGGCAGAAAGTTTGTAGTTCGCTTCCCGTGCGCGTTTTGCCCAATCCCCGATCCTGTCGAGCCTGCTGCTCATTTAATCACCCAATCCCTTGAGTTTACATTTTCGCTTCGAAGCGCCTTGCCTATTATTAATTGCCGAGGGCCGACCCCGATCTAACAGAAAAGTTCGTTTCTTTTTGCGGTAGGAACTAATCTACCCGGCAGAACCCAAGGTCCGGGCCAGTGGTGAGTCGACCGCTGCGGCCCTTGCCGCGTTAACACCATCGGGAGCCTGAGGTCGAGATGGCAGGAATCGACGGTGAGCATTGAAAGCGGGACGTCATAGAATGGGATCGTGAGGTCCAGCGACGGCAGCGAGCGGGACAGTAGGGGGAACAGGACATCTTGGATCGAGGGCCGTGGAGTCATCGAAGTCGGGGAACCGGCCAGAATCGCCAACAGTCGCGCTAGGGATATCAGTCGGAGCGCTGGGAAGGTAAATTACTCGGCGAGAGTGAGGGGGTAATGGGCTCGTACTGTCAGCAAAGCCGGAAGGGAGGTCGGCGGAGCTTTTGGCAGGAGAAACCGTCGCAATCGGGCCCCGAACATCCTTTGAAGGTTCGCTGCTGGCGATTCGTCCGTTTCTCCATCGATGGCAACGAGTTCAAGGTCTGACATGAAGCGCTCAAACGACGGCCGGATGGTCAAGAACAGGTTTGGCGGACACGCTCCGCAGTGGAACTTCCATGTAGCTGGCGTGGCGATGCTGTTGGCGCTGTCGGGCGCGGTCGGATTAAACGCCGCGGACGGAACTGGATTTGATTACTTCGAAAAGAACGTGCGCCCGGTGCTGGTGGATTCCTGTTACAGCTGCCACAGCACGCAGGCCGAGAAGGGCATCAAGGGCGGGTTCACGCTCGACACCAAGGACGGCCTGCTGAAAGGCGGCGAGAATGGTCCTGCCATTGTCGCGGGACATCCCGAGAAAAGTTTATTGATCAAGGCGGTGCGGTATCACGACGAGAGCCTGCAAATGCCGCCCAAGGGCAAGAAGCTTCCCGACGAACAAATCGAGGCGTTGGTGGCGTGGGTGAAAATGGGCGCCCCGGATCCTCGCACCGGGCCAAGCTCGTTGAAGGATCCCAAAGTCGAGGCTGCCAAACACTGGGCCTTCCAACCGGTCAAGCAGCCCGCTGTCCCGAAGGTTCGCAACAAGAAGCAGGCGCAGAGTCCGGTGGATTCATTCCTTCTCGCGAAGCTGGAAGAGAAGGGACTGACGCTCTCGCCGCGCGCGGACAAACGCACGCTTGTCCGACGGGCATACTATGACTTGCTGGGCCTGCCGCCGACGGACGCGCAGGTGGCTGAGTTCGAAAAGGACCGTTCGCCAGACGCCTTCGCAAGGTTGGTGGATCGCCTGCTCGACTCGCCGCATTACGGAGAACGCTGGGCGCGTTACTGGTTGGATATCGCGCGCTACGCTGACACCAAGGGCTACGTGTTCGAGGAGGAACGGCGTTACCCGTATTCCTACACCTACCGTGACTGGGTGATCCGTTCGTTGAACGAAGATTTGCCTTACGATCAATTCCTCATCCAGCAACTCGCGGCCGATCTGCTGCCGCTCGGGGATGATAAACGGCCGTTGGCGGCGCTCGGATTCCTGACCCTCGGCCGCCGGTTCCTGAACAATCAGGCGGACATCATCGACGACCGCATCGACGTGGTCACCCGCGGCACCATGGGGCTGACCGTGGCGTGCGCGCGGTGTCATGATCACAAGTCGGACCCGGTTCCGACCAAGGATTACTACTCGCTCTATGGTGTGTTTGCCTCCTGCAACGAGCCGGGAGAAAAGCCGCTGCTCGGCTCGAAATCGATGCCGAAGGAATATCCCGAGTATCTCGTCGAACGAAAGAAACGCGCGGACGAATTGGAGAACTACCAGCGCGGCGAGGAGGAAAAAGTGCGCACCAAGATTCGCGGACAGGTGGGAGATTATCTGCTCGTTCTGCACGATTCATCGATCGCGTCGGAGGACAAAAAGGAAGGACTGGTTCGCGAGCGCAAGTTACAGCCGTCGCTCTCCCGCTCGTATAAGAAGTCGCTGAAAGACTGGAACACGAAGACGAACACGATCTTCGCGCCCTGGTTTGAATTCACCGCGCTACCGTCGACGAACTTTGCCTCAGCGGCGCGGGAAATTGCCGCGAAGTTGAGTGAAGCCAAGACTGTCAACCCGGTCGTTGCGGAACGTCTGCTCAAGAGTGAACCACCAGCGTCCCTCAAGGAGGCTGCCGAGCGATTGAACAAACTTTTCGCGGAGATCGATTTGGAATGGTGCACGTTATTGACGAACACGCCGACCGCAAAAGCTCTGGGCAATCCCGACCGCGAGGCGCTCCGCCAGATCCTGTACGCCGATGGCACGCCAGTCATGTCGCTCGACAGCGGTGAGTTGCTGCGCTTTACCGACACGCCGGTGCAGCAGAAAGTCCGGGCACTTAAACGCAAGCTGGATGAAGTGGACGCCACGCATCCGGGAGCGCCGCCGCGCGCGATGGCGTTACTCGATAATCCCACGCCGACCGAGCCAGTCGTGTTCAAGCGCGGCAATCCGGGCAATCCGGGCGACAAGGTGCCGCGACAATTCCTCGAAATCGTTTCGGGTCCGAAGCGGAAGCCGTTCGCAAAGGGCAGCGGTCGTCTCGAAATGGCGCAAGAGATCGCGAGCAAAGACAACCCTCTGACCGCGCGCGTGTTTGTGAACCGCGTCTGGATGTATCACTTCGGCACGCCGTTCGTGCGCACGCCGAGTGATTTCGGTCTGCGCTCCGATCCGCCCACTCATCCGGAGCTGCTGGATTATCTCGCGTCGCGTTTCGTGACGGACGGATGGTCGATCAAGAAGCTCCACAAGCTCATCATGCTCTCCGGCGCCTACCAGCAGGTGAGTGATGACCATGCAAAGTCCGCGCAGATCGATCCGGCCAATCAGTTGTTCTGGCGAATGAACCGGCGCCGGCTCGACTTCGAAGCCATGCGCGATTCGCTGCTCGCGGTCTCGGGCAGTCTGGATCTGAGGCACGGCGGTCGGGGCGTCGAAATGACAACCGAGCCGTTCACGGTGCGGCGGACGGTCTACGGATTCGTCGAGCGCCAGAATCTGCCCGGGCTGTTCCGCACCTTTGACTTCGCGAGCCCGGACACCACGAGCCCGCAGCGTTTCAGCACGACGGTGCCGCAGCAGGCGTTATTTCTGATGAACAGCCCGTTCGTCATCGAGCGGGCGAAGAGTTTGCTCGCGCGTCCGGAGATCAAGTCAGCGTCATCGGACGAGCAGAAGATTCAGCAAATGTATCGCGTCGCCTTCCAGCGACCGGCGGACAGGGACGAATTGAAGCTCGGCCAGCAGTTCGTGGCGAGGCAGACGACCGCCGAGCAGCCTACGGAACCGCCAGCGTGGAGCTACGGTTACGGACGATTCGACGAGGGAGCGAAGCGCACGGAAAGTTTCACGCCGCTTCCGCACTGGACTGGATACGCCTGGCAGGGCGGCGACAAGCTGCCGGATGGAAAACTAGGCTGGGTGATCGTCAATGCCGACGGCGGTCATGTAGGCAATGATCAGAATCACGCGGCCATTCGCCGCTGGCGCGCGCCACGTGATGGCACGGTGCGAATTGGTGGCGAGTTGAATCACCCCAGCGACAAGGGCGACGGCGTGCGCGCGCGCATCGTCTCCAGCCGCAGCGGATTGCTCGGTGAATGGACGGCGAAGAACAGCAAGTCGGCGGTGACGCTGGATCGCATCGATGTGAAGCGCGGCGAGCTGATTGATTTCATTGCGGACTGCCGTCAGAGCGTCGAGTTCGATTCATTTCACTGGGCGCCGACAGTGAAGGCGATTGCCGGTGCTGCGAAGGATTCCGATGAGGTGCGCGAATGGAGTGCGAAGGCAGAATTCAGCGGACCTGTGAAAGCGCCCGAGAAACGGTCACTCACGCCCTGGGAGAAATACGCACAGGTCCTGTTGCTGGCGAACGAGCTGATGTTCGTTGACTGACGGCGTTCTGCCTCAACCGCGCCACAGCGACTTCGACTTTCGCCATTCCAACAGCAGTTCGCGAAATCGTTGAACCGGCGGGGCGTCTTCCCTTTCCGGCCACGCGAAGACGAGCGGAACGGTGACTTCGGGAGTGAGTGGCACGAACTTTAAGCCGGACGCGGGCGACACCACGGAGTCTGTCACGACGCCGATTCCCGCGCCGGCTTCCACATAGCTGAGGACGGTTCCGATCAGGCTCGGCGTGTGGGCGAGCTTTGGGAGAAAATCCGCCTGACGACAGCCCGCCAGCACCGCGTCGTGCAATCCCATGCCTTCGCGACGCGCGAGAACGATGAGGGATTCGCGTTCGAGTTTCGACCAGGGCAGGGAACGGCGTTGCGCGAAGGTGTGTTCACCGGGAACGACAACTCCCAGCGGCTCCTCTCGGAGGACGATGGTTTTCAACCCCAGCGCTTCGTGGGAGAGCACCGGGCGGGTTAATCCTGCCGAGAGGCGGCCCTTCGAAACCATTTCCCAGACGCGCTCCGGCGTGCGTTCCTCCAGATGCAGGGATACGAGCGGATACCGCTGGCGGTATTCGTGCAGCAAGCGGCCGAGAAACGGCGCCGTCGGCGGCCCGATGTAGCCGAGGCGCAATTCGCCTTCCTCGCCGGACGCGGTGCGGCGGACGCGGCGCAGGGCCTCCTCCCAGCGCTCCAGCAACACGCCGGCTTCGTGGAGCAGGGTGGCGCCGGCGGGTGTCAGGCGAACGTGATGACGGGAACGGTCGAGCAGGGGAACGCCAAGAGTGGTTTCAATCTCCTTTACCGCTCGGCTGAGCGCCGGTTGTGCGACTCTCAGGCGTTTCGCGGCTCGCGAGTAGCTGCGTTCCTCGGCGACGGCCTGGAAGTATCGAATGTGACGGAGGTCCATGATTCTGGACCGTGATGCCAGCACGGCATCACGCGCATAGCGAGATTATATTTCCGTTCATACGATTGCCTTGGCAATTTGTAGCCATGTCCAATCTGCAATTGGCAATTCAGCTGTTCTTCCAGATCGCGGTAATTCTGGCGTTCTGCCAGATCGTCGGCCGCATCGCGCAGCGTTTTGGTCAGCCGCAGGTCGTTGCCGAAATGATTGCCGGCGTTCTGCTCGGGCCGTCGTTGCTGGGTTTGTTCTGGCCGGAAATCTCGGCAAAGCTGTTCCCGCCGGACTCGATGAAGGTGCTGTTCCCCATCTCGCAGCTGGGACTCGCGGCATACATGTTCGTGGTCGGATTGGAGTTCCGCATGGATATCGTGCAGAAGAAACTGCACAGCGCGGTGGCGGTGTCGCTGGCCGGAATGATTACTCCTTTTGTGCTGGGAGCGGGACTCGGCTGGTATTTCTTCCATCACACATCGCTCTTTCCGCAGAAGATTTCTCTGATGGAGGCTATGATTTTCCTCGGCGCCTCGATGTGCATCACGGCGTTCCCGATGCTCGCGCGCATCATCCACTTCAAGAAGCTCGCGGGCACGACCATGGGGACGGTGGCGTTGGGCGCAGGCGCGATTGATGACGCCGCGGCCTGGTGTCTGCTCGCGGTGGTGCTGGCCAGCTTTGATGACAACATCAGCCACGCGGTCGTGAATATCGCCGGCGGTATTGGCTACGTCTGCGTCGCGTTGTTTGTTATCCGACCGCTGCTCGCGAAATGGGCGCGCGGCATCGAGGTGCGGGGAAATCTGTCGGATCGCGAGTTCGTGACCTGCCTGGTGCTGATGTCGCTCGGCGCGTGGTTCACGGATTTGATCGGCCTGCATGCGGTGTTCGGCGCGTTCATCATGGGAATCGTGATGCCGCGTGGTGTCGTGACCAAGGCGTTGATGGATCGGATTCAACCGCTCACCGTCGCGTTGCTGCTGCCGCTCTTCTTCACTTTCTCCGGCTTGAACACGCAGATCGGCCTGCTGGATTCCGCTTACCTGTGGCTGATGGCGCTGCTGGTTTTGTTGGCCGCAATCGGCGGCAAGGGCATCGCGTGTTGGCTGGCGGCGCGTGCGACCGGCATTTCGAACCGCGAGGCGCTGGGCATCGGCACGTTGATGAACGCGCGGGGTTTGATGGAGCTCATCATCATTAACATCGGCCTGCAACGTGGAATCATTTCTCCAGCACTCTTCGCCACGCTCGTCATCATGGCGGTCGTGACCACGCTGATGGCTTCGCCGATTTTCGAGTTGTTGGTCGCTCGCTTCCGTCCGGAACCCGAGCCGGAGCCATTGAACAATCCTGCCCCCAATCCGCCTCTTGCCTGAGTCTGTGCCTCGTCGGTGAAGCATTTAGCTGGTGTGACCTCAGGACATGCTTTGGGTTCGTGCCCCGTCCACCCGGGTTGTACAACTTGCCATCTGCTTTCGATCTCGTTCGATCCCGAGTCTGAAACTCCGCCGCGACCGGCGAGGTATCGAGGCCTACGCTGAACTGCTTTGGTGCGAGGGATTTCCCGCAATACAGCGCGGTGGAATTGACTTGGGACGCAGCTTGCGGATAACTTCCGCTCCAATGTTGTTCAGGTCTTCCAAAGCTTTGCTCGGACTGACGCTGGCCATGCTGCTCGGTGGGCACTGGCTGCTGCTGCAGTCTGTCGCTTGGGTGGGCATGATCATCGACTACTCGCAGAACGCGACGTTGTCGGAGGCGATCTCGATGACATTCGACGGAGAGCATCCGTGCCGGATGTGCCTTGTGGTGAAAGAAGGAAAGAAAGCCGAAGGCAAACAGCTCCAGTTGAAGCCGGATTTGAAGTTCGACTTCCTGTGCATGGAGAGAACAGCCTGGCTGCCTCCGCTGCTTCCGTTCACCATCTTGACGCCCGACTCAACCTACCATTCTCCGCGGAGTGAAGCTCCACCCGGGCCGCCTCCCCGGCTCGGTTAATCCATCCTCCTGACGACGCGCCTGCTGGCGGGTCGTTCTCCCTTATCGTCCGCCTCTGAATTGCGGGCGACTAGTTTCTCTCAATAGACGTTTTCCCCAGACCTATTGGCATTGGGGATTTGGTAATGCGAACGCAAAAACTTGGTTTCACGCTCATCGAATTGCTGGTGGTGATCGCCATCATCGCGATCCTTGCCGCGCTGTTGCTGCCGGCCCTCGGGCAGGCGAAGCAACGCGCCCGGACCATCACTTGCGTGAACGGCCTGAAACAGATTGGCCTGGCGGTCCACCTCTACGCGGATGACAACGAAGACAGCTTCCCGCTGTCCTCGCATTCCAAGGCGTCGTGGGTCGTCACCATCGCTCCCTACGTCGAGAGCAATCTTCTCTATCGCTGCACGATGGATCGGCATCCGACCCGTCGTTACAGCTATTGTATCAATGATTTTCTGACTCCGAAACCCTTCGGCGCTCCCACCTTGAACTACTCCAAGGTGACCAGCGTCCCTTCTCCGGGAGACACTTTCTACATGGCGGAAGCCGACGAAAAGTTCACCGGTTCGGATCATTTCCATTTCGCCGATGCCTCCACGGGAGGCTTTGAACCCGAATCCTTCGTCAGCCAGGTGGCGGCGGAGAGACATCTCGGAGGTGCCAACTACCTGTTTGTAGATTCGCACGTGGAAACGATGAAGTGGCCGGCGGTCAGCAAAAGACTGACGACCCCAGGGGATCGCCTCGTGCACCCCGAAGGAAGGCAGTGACAGAAAACCGAAACCACCAACAGACATCACAGAATGAACAGCAAGACGTACCTCAACACAGGAGCCATCGCGGCGGCGTTGATGCTCTGCGCGCAGTCGCTGACGGCGCAGCATCTCGAAGCTGGAGCGGTCGGCCAAAACCAAAACGACGCCCTCGTGTGGGCCAATGCCTCCGAGTTGGCATCCAGCTCCGGTTATGTCAAAGAGCTCACGCTCTCGACATCCGGCCGCTATGCCGGCCTCTACAACGGCAACATCACCTTCGTGGCCTTGTCGTCCACGGTGAGTGGCGGCCCCGCCCTCGGTTCCTTCATCCAGGCAGAGATCGTTTCCGTGGCGGGACCTTCCGGAGCCTTCTTTGGCTTCTGGGACGGTCTTGATCTCGGCGGCGGCGCCACGCCCACCTTCAACATCGCCACCGGCAGCGAAGGACTCTCCCTCCGCTACGTGCTCAGCGATGCCTCGGCGGGCGCTGGTCAGGCCGGTCAGGATCCTGCCGGTCACCTGCACGGACGTCGTTTCACGGCGTCCGAACTTGGAATGTACACCGTCGGTTTCCGCGCGGTGGACACCTCGGTCAATGGCACGGGCGGCGGTTCCATCCACGCTCCTTCTGACATCGTTTACATCAACTTCCAGGCGGTTCCCGAACCGTCCGTGTTCGCTCTGGTGGGCACCGGACTCGCCGGCCTCTGGTTCCTGCGCCGCAAGCGCAACGCATAATCGCAGCCTGCTGATGTAATCCACCGAGCGGGGCGCAGTACTTGAATGCAACCGAACACTTGCACTTTCCTGGCCGACTTCAGCCAGCAACGTTCGGTTGAGACTCCTCTCAAGTCTGCGCCCCGCTCCTTCTTCTCCCAGCAAATGATGAAATCCAGTCTTCGGTGTTTCGGCCTCAACTGCGCGTTCGTCGCCGCCCTTCTGTGCTTCCTGCACATCGGCGTGGCACAGGCGCAAATCCTCCAGCACTTCCATGTGACAGCCGGCGCCGCCAGCGCCACGGCTGGTTCCCAGCTTTTGTTTACGGACGCCGATCAGTTTCTGGCGGAGTCCGGCTACGTCGCCTACATGCCGAAGATTACGAACAGTTTGTTGCCGACCATTGGTTACTACCATGGCGGGCCGACGTTCACTTCGGCTGCGAACGACGGTTCAGCGGAATCTCCGGCGGCCGCGGGAGCGCGGATCGGATTGAAGATCGTCGCGGTCGATGGGCCGACTGGCGGGCACTGGTCGTTTTGGGAAACGGCGGGAAACGAGGAATACGGCACCGTCATCACTTTTTCCTACGCCTCCGGTACCACCAACGGAACAAATGTCATCATCCTTTCCGAGAACAAAGGCCAGCCCGGTGTCGATCCGTACGGACACATCCACGGCCGGGCGTTCACGGCGGATGTGCCCGGCCTCTACACGGTCTGGACCCAGCTGGTTGATGTCTCGCGCAACGGTCCCGGCGGCGGGCCGCTTCACACCCCCTCGCAGCTTTACCGCTATTACTTTCAAGCCGGCACCTCGATCGACGGAATCGCGCAAACCAACGGTTCCACGGTGGTCACCTTCGGCACGCAGTTGTCGAACCTGGCGCGGCGTTACTCTTATTATCTGGAAGCGCGGTCCGCACTGGACGCTGATTCGCCGTGGACGACTGTCGCCGGGCCGGTCACGGGCAACAACCGCCTACAGACCTTGTCCGAGTCGATCACCGAGCCACAGCGATTTTATCGCTTGCGGGTGACTTCGCCGTGATTTCGTTGCCGCGCAGATTTATTGCCGCGCTGGGGCTCACCTTCCTCAGTGGTGCTGCCGGTCTCGCTCACCAGGTGCTTTGGACTCGACGCATGGTCGACGTTCTCGGCGCCAATGCGGACACATTCTCCAAAGTCGTCGGAGCCTTCTTCATCGGCCTGGCCGCGGGCGCGTGGGTGGCGTCTCGTGAACGCGCGGTAAGGGGCCGTTTCTGGAAACGCGTCGCCGCCGCCGAGGTCGCCGTCGCTCTGCTTGCGCTCCCGGTTCTATTTTCCATGGACCTCGCGGAGATGCTGGCGATGCGCCCGGCGGTCAGCGTGGGAATGAAATGGATTCTTCCGCTCCTCCTCGTTGCGCCACCAGCCATCGCGATGGGACTGGTGATTCCGTGGATGGTTCGCGGACTCGCGCGCAATGAATGGTTCACGGGCGCACACGCTGTCTGGCTGTATGCGGTGAACACGTTTGGCGGGGTCGCGGGAATACTTTTCGTTGTCGCTCTTGGGCTGCCTCAGCTGGGATTGACCGGCGCCGGGCTGGTGGCGGTGGTTCTCAATCTGGTGGTCGCCGGAGGCGCGTTTGTGATGAGTAATCGCGGAGCGAGAAACAACCCGGACATGCCATCTGAGGTCGCGCCACGGGAACGGGAAGTTTCGACGCGATGGATTGGCCCGGTGATGGCGATGGCATCGGGATTTCTCGTGCTCTCGCTGGAAGTGATTCTTCAGCATCAACTGGCGCAGGTCACCATCAACTCCTTCTTCTCCAGCGCGACCGTTCTCGCGCTGGTGTTGGTCTCGCTGACCCTGGCGGCGCTCGTTCTGCCGTGGCTCGTGAGTCTGGCGGGTGATGAGCGACGCGCCTTGAACTGGGCGTTGATCCTTTCCGTGATGTGTTGTGCGGCCCAGCCCTTCCTCCTGTTTGCGATGCGCGGCGGAGTGAAGATTCTCCCCTACGAACTGCCCGCGCTGGAATACTTTCGTGAAGTGTTGGAGCTCGGGTTGGTCGCCATCTGTCCGGTGTTCTTTGCCAGCGGATTGATCTTTCCACTGCTCCTGCGCTCGGTCGCTGCGGTGGAGGGCGGTCGCCGCGTCGGCTCATTACTGGCCTGGAACGGAGTGGGCGGATGGCTGGGAGCGGAGTTGGGGCAGGCTTGGATTGCTCCCGCGTTCGGTCTCTGGGCCAGCGTGACAATTGTCGCAGCACTCTATGCGATTCTGTGGCTGCTCCACGAAGTGTTTGCTCGACGCACGGTGGACGCGGTCGTGTCGGGGAACAGGGTTCTCGTCCGCGGTGCGATTTTCATCGTTCTCGTCGGCGGGATGGTTGTCTCATTCCGAAGCGCGTGGGCGCTGCCGAAGGCGAGTCTGGCGCCGGGCGAAAAGTTGCACGCTTTCAAGGTCGGCCGCGAGGGGGCGGTGGCCACGCTGGAGTGCGCACCCGGTGACTGGCGGATGCTTTTCAACAACAGCTACACGCTCGGTGGATCGCGCGCTCAATACAACCAGGAGCGGCAGTCGCTCCTTCCGTTGTTGCTGCACGGCGCACCGAAATCCGTGGCAAATCTCGGCGTGGCAACGGGCAGCACGGTGGCGGGTTCGAGCCTGGATCCACGGGTGGAACGGATCGATGCGGTCGAGCTGTCACCGTTGGTGCTGCAGTATGCGAGGGAGTTTTTCGGGCCGTACAATCGGGAGGTGTTCGCGGACCCGCGCGTGCGGTTCATTCAAGAAGATGCGCGTTGGCTGATGGCTCGCGAGCGAACGGCTTATGATGTAGTGGTGGGAGATTTGTTTCTGCCGTGGCGCACGGGGGAGGGACGCTTGTTTGCGCTCGAGCATTTCCAGAATGTGAAGCGGTCATTGAAGCCCGGGGGAATCTACTGTCAGTGGCTGCCGATGTTTCAGCTCACGCGCTCGCAGTTCGAAACGATCGCGCGCACGTTTCGGCAGGTATTCCCGGAGGCGTTCCTCGTGCGCGGCGACTTTTATGCGGAACTTCCCATTCTTGGTTTGGTGGGTGGCAGAAGCGTGCGCGAGATCAACTGGCAGATGGTCGAGACAGGTTGTGCGCGGCTGCGCAACGAGGGGCGGACGACCGATCCGTTGATGCGCCACAGCGACGGCGTGGCGATGTTGATGCTCGGAACACATCCTGAGATCGAGGCTGGGCCAATCAACAATCTAGCCAACGCGTGGTTGGAGTGGGACGCCGGGCGAAACATTCTCGGCATGACGAAGCCGTGGTTCATTGGCGTGCCGTACGCCGAGTTTGTGCGCGACGTGCAGCGAGCCAATCGAGAGCAGCTGCCGGAATCGTTGCGGGACGCTCAGGAGTCCGGGCAGTTCTTTTTGACGCTGGAGATCGTGGCTAAAATGAATCTGCCCGCGCTGGAGGAGATGAAAACCCAGCTGGCGAAGCGCTTACCTGCTGCGCTCGGCGCGGATACCGGGGCGGATTGGTCGCAATGGCCGATGCGGATCAAGCCGGTAACTGAAACAGCGACGGCTCGGTGATCGAGAATGTCCGCAGCGGATGGACGGTCTTCGAAAATGAAAAGCCCGTCCGAAGACGGGCTTCTAAGTTGCCGAGTGGCGTGGCAGGCCAGCCAGAGATCTTGCTTAAAACTTCGCGCCGCGGGTCTTGGTCTTGATGCGGCACAGGAACATGTCGGCCGTGATGTAGAGCGTGGAGCCGTCATCGCCCCAGCCGCAGTTGGCGGTCGCTTCCCCTGTGTTGATGGTGCCGAGGTGCTTGCCATCGGGCGAAAAGACCAGCACGCCGCCGGGGCCGGTGGCGAAAAGATTGCCCTTTGCGTCTACTTTCAGTCCATCGGGCAGCCCTTTGCGGGCCGGGCCGACCATGCTGGTGGCGTCAAAGAACACCCGGCCGTTGGCAATGGAGCCATCGGCCTGAACATCGAAGGCCATCCATACGGCTTGCTTCGGGTCCGAGTTCGCAACGTAAAGCGTCTTCTCGTCTGGCGAAAACGCGATGCCGTTCGGGCGGGTCATCTTGTCGGTCAGCAGGGTGACTTCACCGTTTGGCTTCAACCGGTAAACGCCTTGGAAAGAAATCTCCTTCTTCGGATCGTTGACGTTGCCCACCAATCCGTACGGAGGATCCGTAAAGTAGAGGTCGCCGTTGGATTTGTAGGCGAGGTCGTTCGGGCTGTTGAATCGCTTGCCGTTAAATTTGTCCGCCAGCGTGACGTGCTTCCCGTTCTTCTCGACGCGTCCCACGCGACGGTCACCGTGTTCACACAGCACGAGACGGCTCTGCGAATCGGTGGTAAGGCCATTCGAGCCCGGTTCGCCGCCGCGCGGTTCGGCGCCGGTGTAACCGCTGGGGTGGAGGTAAACGCTCACACCCTCGCCTTCCTTCCAGCGGTAGACGGTATTGCTCGGCACATCCGAGAAGACAACGTATCCGCCGGGCTTTATCCACACCGGGCCTTCCGACCAGTCGAAGCCCGACGCGAGTTTTTGAATCGGCGCGGTCAGATCGATCAGGGTGAAAAACTTCGGGTCATTGACTTCGAGGCTGCCAAATGTCTCGCCGCTGTGGGCGCGAACGTTGGCCGGCAAAGGCAGTGGCTTGGAATGCTGGCAGCCGGTGATGGCAAGCGCGGCGAGGGCAATTGAAGACGTGATGAGTCGGATGGCGTTCATAGTGCGTCGTGATTGAGCGTAGAGTTAGGAGCCAACGCCGAGGGCGTCAAGCATCCAGTCGAACGCCGGCTAGAGTCGGAGGAAAATTCTTCGCTGGTAGAGGAACCAAACCAGCCACAAGCCGATGCCGATCTCGCCGAAAGAGATCACCAGGTCGCCGAAGCCGTTGGTCACGTGCGTGTCGAAGAATGCCTTCACATCGGTTCCGAAGAGGCGCGATGCGACACGACGGAATCCGAGGAGATTGTCGGCGAGGTAAACGGTGATCGCGTTCATTCCGTACCAGACGAACGGCTGGCACCATGACTGTTTCTTCCACACGTCGATGACGAGATAGAACGCGCCAAGCAAAATCGTGCTGTAGCCCGCGGTCACGAGGACGAAAGACGAGGTCCAGATCTTCTTGATGACCGGGAACTGTGTTCCCCAAACAAAACCCGCGATCACTGACACCACGCCGGCGGAAAGCAGCAGCGTGACCTTCTTTCGGTCGTCCACGCGTTGATTCCTCAACAACAGCCCGGCCAATACGCCAAGCAGACAGCTCGCGATCGCGGGCAGCGTGCTGAGCAGACCTTCCGGATCGTAAATCTTGTCGTGCTTCCGGCCGGGGAGATATTTGGAATCGAGGTAATTCGCCAGATTCAGTCCGGGCTCGAAGTTTCCAGTCAGCGTATTCGTGGTGCTCCAGTTCAATTGCGACACATTGGTGGCCGTCATTTGGGCGCTCACCAATTCGCCAGTCGGAGTCACGGGTCGCAAATCCGGGACCGGGACAAAACTCATCAGCGCCCAGTAACCGACCAGAAGGCCTCCTGCGATCCCGGCGATGCCGCGCCATTTGTCGCGCAACAAGCAGAACACCAGCGCGGCGCCGAGGTAGCACAGGGCGATTCGATTCAGAACCCCGAGCAGCCGGATGTCCGGCCAGGCATTGGTGAAGCCGCCGGAGTAAAACAGCGCCACCGCGAACATGATCGCGAACCGGGTGAACACGCGCTTTAACGCACCGTTCATTCCGTGCTGGTCGATCGCCTTGTTCAGTGAAAACACGATTGATACTCCGACGATGAAAACAAACAGCGGAAAGATCAGGTCGTAGAAATGGAAACCGGCCCACTCCACGTGGCTGAGTTGGGAGGCAATCGTCTGCGTCACCGGATCATTGCTCAGCTTGCCGAGCGCCGACGCCAGCGCGTCGCCGCCCATGATCCAAAACATGTCGAAGCCGCGCAGGGCATCGAGCGACATCAGGCGGGACGGGGCGGGGGACTTGGTTTCGTTCGACATGGGGTGAAGTGATTTTGGGAAGAGCAGGTCGACGTTTATGGCTTTGGTAAAGTGGTAGCGCGTAGATCGAAACAGCCAAGCTTGTCCTTGCTGCGCGCGTAGAAGAATCCATCAGCGACCGCAGGATGCGCGCGAACGGTGAACGGCAGAATCTGAGCACGTTGAGCCGGCTTGAAACCGCTCGGGCTGGCGGGCGCTTGAATCAATTCGCCGCGCTCAGTCAAGACGAGCAGTTGATCGTTGGCGAGGGTGACCGTTCCCGCTTTCAATCCGCCTTCGCTCCACAGAATCTTCCCGGTCTTCAGCTCCACGCAGCGCAAATCGCAGCCTTGCTCCTGCCGTCCGTCGAAGCCGTAGAGGAATCCGTCGCGCTGCACTGCCGTGGCGTAATGTGCAGACAACACTTCGTCCTTCGACCAGATGACTTCGGGCGCGCCTTCCTTGAAGCGCAGCAGCGACGCGCCTGTTCCGTAGCTCGCGGAAATGAAAATGTCGTCGCCAATCACGAGCGGCGTTGCGGCGCTGACGGAGGCGTGCATGGGCGGACGCCAAGCGTGGCGGAAGACGAGCTTGCCATCGGCCGCGTTTAGCGCGACGAGCGCTTCACGGGTGATGACGAGGATGCGCCGCTTCCCGCCGAGCGTTGCCGCGACGGGCGAGGCGTAGCTCGCTTCGTCGTCTGTCGATTGCCAGAGCACTTTGCCGGTCGCGACGTCGAACGCGACGATACCCGCGCCGTCCTTGCCGCCGATGTTCAAGATGACCGCGTTGCCTTCCACGAGCGGCGAGCACGCGATGCCGAAGAAGCCTTTCCCGGTCTTAAACTGCGTGCGCGTGTCGATGCTCCAGAGCTTTGTGCCTTTAGTGAGATCCCACGCGGTGAAGTCGCCGTTCGCGCCGAACGTGAACACGCGTCCGTCGGCGATGGCGGGCGTGGCGCGCGGCCCTTCCTCGAAACCAAAGTCATCGCGGTAACGTGCCGGATAATCCCCGCGCCAGAGTTCCTTGCCGGTCTTCGTGTCGAGACATTCCACAACTTCCTTGCCGTCGAGCCGGTGAAAAATGATCAGCTTGCCGGCGCTGACGACCGGTCCGCCAAAGCCTTCGCCAACCTTGTGCTGCCAGACGATGGTCGGGCCTTCCTTCGGCCATGTCTTGGCGAGATTGGATTGCGTGACTGAGCCGTTGCGATTCGGTCCGAGGAACTGGGGCCAGTCGGCCGCCCCTGAGCAGGCCGATGCACAAAGCCACAGGCTCAGGATGCTCAACAGGTGCGCGGACATTTCGCGAGAGTTCATTCGGACGACGAGTGCGAGAGTGGCGGTTGAACGAGGCTGCTTCAAGCGAGTTTTGTATCGCCATGCGCTGCGCGCTGCGTTGGAATCTCCCGAAATACAGCACCATCTGAAAACGATTTGATCCGAGACCGACGCGCATGACCACCGACCCGCAAACCAAGCCCGCCGCCGATGCCGACCTGCAAGCGGTGAACGATCTCAAAGCCTCCTGCGCTCGCATCAAGGTTGAGCTCGCGAAAGTCATCGTCGGCCAGGAAGACGTCGTGGGGGAAGTTCTCATCGCCATCCTAACCCGCAGTCACGCGCTGCTGGTCGGAGTGCCGGGACTGGCGAAAACGCTTCTTGTTTCGTCGCTGGCGCAGACGTTGCACCTCGGCTTCAAGCGCATCCAGTTCACGCCCGACCTCATGCCGAGCGACATCACAGGCACGGAAGTGATTTTCCAGGACCCGGCGACGGGCGCGCGCGAGTTCCGGTTCCTCAAGGGACCGATCTTCGCAAACATGATTCTCGCGGACGAAATCAACCGCACCCCGCCGAAGACGCAGGCTGCGATGCTCGAAGCGATGCAGGAGCGTAGGATTACTGTGGGCGGTACGGACTATAAATTGCCCGAGCCGTTCTTCGTGCTCGCGACGCAGAATCCCATCGAGCAGGAGGGAACGTATCCGCTGCCGGAAGCTCAGCTCGATCGCTTCATGTTCATGATTCACGTCGATTACCCGAGCGCGGACGAGGAGCTCCAGATCATGAAGATGGCGACCGGCGTGGGTGGCGAGAAGCCGACGGCGGTCATCACCGAGCAGGAGATTCTCAATCTTCAACAAGTCGTTCGGCGCATGCCGGTGGCCGACCACGTCTTTGCCTACGCTGAGAAGCTTGTGCGCGTGACGCGTCCGAAGACCGGCGAAGCGCTCGACTTTTGCAAGAAGTGGCTGACCTGGGGCGCCGGCCCGCGCGCCGGCTTGAATCTCATCCTCGCCGCGAAAGCCCGCGCGATGCTCAACGGTCAATACTACGTGAGCTGCGACGACATCGCCGCCGTGGCGCTGCCGATCTTCCGTCATCGTCTGATGCCGAACTTCTCCGCCCAAAGCGAAGGCGTGACCAGCGACGACATCACCCGGAAGATTCTCGAAGTCATTCCGAGAGATCAACGACTCGAGTAGCCCTTAGTCCTCACATGAACGAGCGGGAATCCAGCCTCTTTCAGTCAATTCTCTCCAAGTTAACCACTACGGAGCCATCTCTGGCGGCACTGAAGAAGGGTTTGCCAGTGGAACCTGGTAATCTCGTCAAACTCCTGAATCTGGCTGAAAAGACATTTGAATTAGATGAAAAGGAACCAGACTGGGCAGATCGGATGCGGCGGCTCTACCGACGTGAGGGCTGGGGACCTTGGAATCAGTGGCCGTCACTCAAGTTTGTGAGGAGCCAGCGGTTCGCGAGGTTACTGGTCGAACAGACTGCTGCGTGTCGCCGGTTACTTGCGTGCGAAACTCCAACATCAAGTATCAAGTTGAGGCCTGCATCCGAAGAGGTCTTGTTGGGCCAAGGTCGAACACCTTTCAATACCGCAAAACTTCGGGACTGGGCCGCTAGTCGTTTGCTAAACCCTGCTCAGACACTTGGACTTGGCCCGGTGGTGATGCTTGGCGAAGGTCCTTTTGCAGGTGTGGAGTTTCGCGGGTTCTTGGAGCAGAACGGTATCGAAGTCATACTTTCCCATCCGTCGAAGGTGAACACGTTGTTCGAAGGCGAATTGCCAAGCGCAACATTCTTCATTTTGGGGAGGGAAGGTGTGAGTAAGCAAGCCCTTCAGTCGATCGTTGAGACCTCAACGACTCAAGAGCCGAGTAATCGACGAATCACGGTCCGAAAAAGAGAGGAGGCAGCGGATATTGTCTTTATCCGTCCTTTCGGCAGTCCGCAACCTGCGATCTATTCTCAAGGCCTTTTCCTCCTCCGACTATTTGCTCCATCATTGTTCCACAAGCTTTCCAACAGCCTCTTGACTGAACATTCGCTATTGCATCCGAATCTGGCTTTATTGAGGGAATTTAGTGGTTTTGCGTGGGTATCGACTGACGTTTCTCTGTCACAGCATTCAGTAGGAGATGCTGATTGGCCTGATGAAGGCATGCTCAAACGCATGGGTTACTCGGTGGGTGCATCTGGAAAAGACGAAGCCAGTCGCCGCCTTGTGCTGGAGGCGGTTTACCATTGTGAGGAATTGCCGGATCTCGTCTCGCAGGAGTATGTAGCCAAATGGGGCAACCACGAGTCGTCAACACGCTTGAGGCAAATTGCAATTACGATTGCGAGTTTGTGCCGCAATCTCAAGCGAAGGAATGTCGAAGCTGGCCAAGCTGTGAAGAATTGGGAGGACGATCTGGAGTGGCTGAAACGATCTTATTATGACGGGAGGTACGACAACGACTTCAAGTGGCCGTTGGTGATTCGGATCTGAGATTTGTTTAGATAATGAGTGCCGAACCCGCAGTTGCTTTGCTCGATCCCGCCGCCATCTCTCGCGCTGAAACGCTCGGGCTGAACGCGCGGTTCGTGGTCGAGGGTTACATGGCGGGCGAGCACAAGTCGCCGTATCGCGGGTTCGCCATCGAGTTCGCGCAGCATCGCGAATACACGCACGGCGATGACCCGCGGCATCTCGACTGGAAAGTGCTCGGCCGCACCGACCGCTACTACATCAAGCAATACGAGCAGGAGACGAACTACGTCGCGAACCTGTTTCTCGATGGAAGCGAGTCGATGCGTTACGGCTCGGGTAAGCTGACCAAGCTGCACTACGGCAAGATGATGGCGGCGTGCCTCGCCTATCTCATCCTGCACCAGCGCGACGCCACTGCGCTCGGCCTGTTCGACACCGCGGTGCGCGACTACGCGCCGCGCTCGGATAATCTGGCGACCATTCACAACCTCATGGCCCGTCTCGCCGCCTTGGAGCCGAAGGAGCAGACGAACATTGGCGCGGTGCTGCACGAGATGGCGCGGCAGATTCGGCGCAAGGGACTGGTCATCGTCATCAGTGATTTCTTCGACGACGAAGCGAAGGTGCTCGAAGGCATCCAGCATCTGCGATTCGGCGGGAACGAAGTCGTGGTCTTCCACCTCATGGACCCGTACGAACTGGAGTTCCCTTTTACCGGCCAGGTCGAGTTCGACGGGCTGGAAGGCATCGCGAAGATCCAGACGCGTCCCTCGGAGATTCGGAAGAGTTACCTCCGCGAGGTTGAGACGTTCCGCCAGCGCCTGCGCGAAGGTTGTGAGCGGAACAATTGTCACTACACGCTGGTGAATACCGCCCAACCGTTGCACGAAGTGCTGAGCGCGTACCTGGCGTTCCGGCTTCGCACCACGACGCGCTGATGAGCTTCCTGAATCCCATCATGCTCGCGGGGTTGGCCGCCATCTCGGTGCCGATCATCATTCATCTGCTGAACCGGCGGAAGTTCCGCAAGGTGACTTGGGCGGCGATGCGGTTCCTCCAGAACGCCATCGAACAGAACCAGCGTCGGATGCGGATCGAGGACATGATTCTGCTCGCGCTGCGCTGCCTGCTGCTGGCGTTGCTGGCGCTGGCGCTGGCCCGGCCCGCAATTCTGTCCGATGCGTCGGCGGTGTTTGGTCAGTCCAAGGTGACGGGTGTGGTCGTGCTCGACAACTCGATGAGCATGGGCGTGAGCGATGGGACGGCGACGCGTTTCGAGAAGGCGCGTCGAGCGGCGGAGCAGGTGATTGATTCGCTGCCGTCCGGCAGTGCGACGGCGGTGTTGCTGGCGAGCGATGTCGTGCAGACGGTGATTCCCGAGCCGACGTTTGATTTGAATCTGGCGCGCAAGGCGGTGCGTGACGCCGCGTTGACGGATCGGGCGACGGACATTTTCCCGGCGCTGGTCAAGGCGATCGACACGCTCAAGGATCGAATCGCGCTGCGGAAGGAAATCTATCTCGTGACGGACGGACAGGCGGCGGGCTGGCGTCAGCTCACGGAGATTCAGCGCGCACTGGAACGGACGAAGAGCGAGATCAAGACGACGGTCATCCTCGTGAACGAACACGAGGAACGAAATCTCGCCGTGAGCGATCTGCGGCTGGCGAGCGGGCTGAGCGCGGTGGGGCAGCCGCTGCGGTTCGAGGTGAAGGTGACCAATCACGGTAAGGAAGAAGTTCGCAATGCACGCGTCGGCTTGAGCGTGAACGCCGAGACGGCCAGCGACGAGTTCACTGTCGATTCGATTCCGGCGGGCGCGACGAAGAGCGTGACGCTGTTCGGAAACTTGCGCGAGGCGGGATTCTATTCGGTGACGGCCCGGCTCGCAGAGGATCGGTTGCCTGCTGACGATCGCCGGACTCTCGCGGTGCGCGCGGTGAATGAGGTGAAAGTGTTGCTGGTGGATGGCGAGCCCGGCAATGAGGCGCGCGACAGCGAGGTGTTCTTTCTCAAGAACGCGCTGGTGCCTGTTCCAGCGGATGCGGCGGCGGATTACTTCATCAAGACGGTGAGCGTAAATGCGTCGGAACTCGCGCAGGCTCGCTTCGACGATTTTGACGCGGTGATGCTGGCGAACGTGCCGGAGTTCAGCGAGCAGGTCGCCACGGCGCTGGACGGGTATGTGAAGCGCGGCGGCGGTTTGCTGGTGTTTCCAGGCGGGCGGCTGAATGCGGCGTTCTACAACGAGCAGTTGTTCCGGCGGTTGGGCCTGTTGCCGGCGGTGTTCGGTGACGTGCGCGGTGAGGCGGACAAGGATGACAAGTTCACGACGCTGCAGGAGAAAGGTTACGAGCATCCCATCGTTGAGATTTGGAATGATCCGGGATCGGGCAAGCTGGGGAGCGCGCGGTTCTTCCGGTGGGTTGAGCTGAAGCCTGCGCTGCGGGAAAAGGAGCGGAACGAAAAAGGGGCAGAGGATAAATCTCCTCTTCCCCCCGGCTCCTCTGCTCCTCTGCGGATCGACAGTGCCGCCGCCGCTGGAGTTCCCCAAATCGTTCTCAAGTACGCCGATGGCTCCCCTGCCGTAATGGAACGTCCGTGGGGGCTCGGGCGCGTGATTCAGTTCAGCAGCACGGCGGACACGGCGTGGAACGATCTGCCCGTCCGGCTTGCGTGGGTGCCGATGCTGCATCGCGCGTTGGGCAGTGTCGTGCAGCGGCAGGACGAGGGATTGAACATCCGCGTGGGCGACAAGTTTGTCCGGCGCGTGCCGGCGGAGAACCTCGACAAGGACGCGACGTTCTTTCCGCCGCGGCAATCGACGGTGCGCGAGCTGCGCCGGGTGGAGTTGGTCGATGGCTGGCCGACGATGCAGTTTGAAAGGACCGATGTGGCGGGAATCTACGACGCGAAGATTGGCGAGTCCGGCGCGGTGTTGAAGTTTGCCGCGCAACCGGACCCTTCGGAGTCGAGCCTTGATGAGTTGAGTCCTGCGCAAGTCGCGACGCTAAAAGGTTCGGCGAACGTAGTGTCCTGGACGCCGAATCTTTCGTTGCGTGGAATGATGGAACGCGGGCGAACGGGACTGGAGTTTTGGATTCCGGTGCTGCTGGCGGTGCTGGTGTTGGCGGCAGCGGAGACGTTCCTCGGGCAGTGGTTCAGCCGGTCGAAGTAGCTGGTTTGTCGGCTTGAACGAATCGGATTTGCCACTAAGGTAGTCGAAAGTTTTCCACGATGTGAGGAGAGATGTTCTCATGATGAATTCGAAGCCAAAATTTCGCCAAAAGCTTGGAGCAGTGCGTCGATGCCTTACGGTGGCAGTATTGGCTGCGTTTCTCGCAAGCTGGAGCGCTCGCGGCCAAACGAGTATTGCGGCGTGGGGTCTGAATGCGTCTGGTCAGTCCATTGTTCCGACGGGATTAACGGATGTTGTCCAGATCTCTGGAGGCCGGGATCATTCGGTGGGATTGCGTATGGATGGAACTGTGGTGGCTTGGGGCTCGGATAATGTGGGTCCAACGAGCGTTGCCGCAGGATTGAATGACGTGATCGCAGTCAGCGCTGGATACGGATTCACTCTCGCGCTTCGGGCGAACGGCAGCGTGACTGGCTGGTTGGCTGGTGGCGCGCCCCTGACCAATACGGTTGTGAACCCTCCGGAGCTGACCAATGCGATTGCGATTGCGGCGGGAGCCATTCATGGGCTTGCCATCCGGGCGGACCGCACGGTAGTGGCGTGGGGTGCGAATGGCCGTGGGCAGACGAATGTTCCTGCCGACCTGGCCAACGTTGTTGCGATTGCGGCAGGATTTGAGCACAGCGTAGCGCTAACCGCGGAGGGAAGTGTGGTGGCCTGGGGACGGAACGACGACGGGCAGGCGAACGCGCCAAACACCTTGAACGATTTTGTCGCCATTGCCGCTGGATACTTTCACACGCTCGGATTGCGACGGGACGGCAGCGTGCTCGCCTGGGGCAGGAACTTGGAAGGGCAGATCAATGTTCCGCCTAGTGCGCTCAAGTTGGCGGCGATTGCGGCAGGTGGGTATCACAGCATGGGGCTTCGTCGCGACGGGAAATTGCATTTGTGGGGTTCAGCAGGTGACGGGCTGACCAGTGTGCCGCCTGGTATCACGAATGTCATTGCGATTTCTGGGGGGACTTACCACCGCATGACTCTTTCCGGCAATGGTGCCCCGGTATTCCAGAATTCATCGACAACGCAAGTTGCATACTCAGGTTCGACGATCGCGCTCGACGGACGGGCGGCGGGAAATACTCCCATTAGTTATCAGTGGCAGTTCGAAGGACTGGATATTGTCGGGGCAACAAATCCGATCCTCACGCTGACCAATCTGTCCGAGGGTCTTGCTGGCAATTATACAGTTGTTGCCTCGAACGCTTTTGGCCAAGTCTCGAGCCGCAACGTAAAGGTCGCAGTTGTGGATGTTGCGCCTCTTCTTCTGGCCTTGGGTGGTGAGGCGTATCCGCCCCTCGGTTCGCGGTTGCTGCTGCGAGCGATCGCTCGCGGTTCTTTACCCATCACACAGCAGTGGTTTCGCGACGGCGTTGCGGTTATAAACGCGACGAACGGAAATCTGATCTTTCCGGCGGTAAGTGCGGCGGACGCTGGCACGTATACATTGGTCGCGAGCAATTCCTTTGGAACGACCACCAGTGCGGAGATTCGTATGATGCCAAGCGGCTACGTGGCGTGGGGCGATCCCTATGACGTTGGCTTTTTCGTGCCTGCAGATGGAACGAACCAGCTGGCTGCGGTGGCAGCCGGGCATGGATTCGCAATGTGGCTCACTTCGGACGGGCGGGTGATAGTTCGCGACAACGACGGAACAGAGGAAGCACAGCCCAATGTTCCAGTTGGGCTTGATGACGTCGTGGCGATTGGAGCGGGCTATAGCTTGCGTGCGGCGCTTCGTTCGGATGGCAGGTTGACATGGTGGAGCGGCGCATTTGTGACCAATCTTCACGAAATCACCAATGTAATCTCCATAGCTGCGGGATCGGGCCACATCCTCGCGCTCTTGGATGATGGCACGGTTAAGGTCTTTGGGGAGCCGTTTTTCCCTGCAACCAAAACTATCCCTGTCGGCTTAAGCAATGTTGTCGCCATCTCCGCCGGATCGCATGTGAACGCTGCGTTGACCCACGATGGGCGGGTCGTCGTCTGGGGACCAAACAGTTCGATGCAAACCAACGTGCCACCAGATCTGACCGATGCCGTCGGCGTGTCAGTTGGAGGGTCTCACGTTCAGGCGGTACGGAGTAATGGTGAGGTGGTCGCCTGGGGCGCCCCGGGAGACGGTGGTACGGCTGTTCCGGTGGGTTTGACGGATGCGGTCGCCGTCAAAGCTGGGATTGGTTATGGCCTGGCTGTAAAGCGGGACGGCAGCGTCATCGGGTGGGGGGTAAATTCGGTGGGACAGACCGCGGTTCCAAGTTTTCTCAGGAATGTCACGTCACTGGCTGCCGGGACTGACTTCGCGGTTGCAGTGATAGGGGATAGGATTGAGCCGTCCGAGGTGATGGCCTTTGACCCCGCCGTTGACGGTGGACGATTTCAAGTCTCCGTTCCGACGCGTCGGGCACGAACCTACTGGCTGGAATCGTGCACATCACTTTCCGACCCGGTCTGGAGAGTGGTGAAAGGCTTCGCCGGAACCGGTCGCACCGTCGTGCTGTCTGATCCGTCCGCGCCAAGTTCGGAGCGCAGATACTATCGCATCAAGGTTTACTAGTCGCCGGCGGGTCTCCCTTCAGTGGCTCCTGAGTTCGTGGTTGTAGTTTATTTCCAAACAGATCCTTTGGGGGTTTTCAATTGCGTGCCGCCTATCTACGGTGTGTGGCGTGTCCGACTTGCTCCTGAAACTCCTGGGCGTGCCGGCGAATGACGCTGTTCATATCGCCAAGGCCACGCTCGTGTTTCGCGGCGGCTTGAGCGTAGGTTGGTACGTTTTCATCGTCCTGGTCGCGGGGGGGGTGGTCGCATGGATTTACAGAATCACTCCCGTTGAGATTCCGCCCTGGCGCCGGCGCATCCTGGCTGGATTGCGAGTTGTGTTTCTGGCGCTGCTGCTGGCGCTGTTGCTCCGGCCAGTGCTCGCGTTCACGGTGGAGGGCAGCATCCGACGGGTGCTGGTGATGTTGGTGGACGGCAGCGCGTCGATGCAGATCGCTGACCCGCGACTCGATGCGAACGATCAGAAGCGTGCCGCCATCGCGAAAGGAATTCTCGATCCGAAGGGGGATTTGGAACAGTCGATCGACCGGGCGCGCTCGCGCGAGGTGGAGCAGGTGTCGCGTCTCGAACTGACCAAGGCGGCGTTGCAGAACGAGCGTCTGGATCTTCTGCCGCGGCTGGATCAGGAGTTTGATTTGTCGGCGTTCACGTTCGGACAAGGGCTCGCCGAGCTTTCGGTGCGCGGATTGGAGACGAATGCGACCAGGGCCGACTCAGCTCGCAAACGCAAGGCACCCGTCGATTCGTTCGACTGGGTGGAACGCATCGAGGCAAAGGCGGTGTCCACGGCGATCGGTGATGCGATTCGCGAGACGATGAATCGCAAGCGCGGTCAACCGCTGGCGGGCATCGTTCTAGTGACGGATGGCGTCAATAATTCCGGAAGCCAGCCGCGTGACGCCGCGGCGGCGGCGCGCTTGGAAGGCGTGCCGCTCTACGTTTACGGCGTCGGCATCACGAGTCCGCGTGACATCATTTTGCAGAACCTGTTCGCGCCTGATGTGACCTTCGTTAAGGACGAGGTGCCTCTCACTGTTCGCGTGCGTGCGCAGGGTTTGAGCGGCGAGAGTGCGGAGCTTCAGTTGAAGCTCGGCGGGCAGGTGGTGGCGACGAAGACACTGACCTTCACGAATGACACCGAGCTCGTGGTGCCGCTGAAATTCACGCCGGATACGCTGGGCGAGTTCGAGCTCACGGCGAGCATTGACGCGCGTGCTGATGAGGCGGTGAAGGACAACAATTCGCGAACCCAGCGCATCAAGGTCATCGATTCGAAGATCAAGGTGTTGCTGGTCGACCAGACGCCGCGCTGGGAGTTCAAGTATCTTCAGATGATGTTGCTACGGGACCGGCGCGTGGAGTTGAAGTGTTTCCTCGCAGAAGGCGACAAGGCGATTTCGCGCGTGCCGGATTCGCCGTACTTGCCGGAGTTTCCGGCGCGACGCGATGAGTTGTTTAAGTATGATCTCGTGATCCTCGGCGACATCGATCCGAAGATTCTCACCGCGCAGCATCAGGAGAACCTCAACAAGCTGGTGAGCGATTTCGGCGGCGCGCTCGTCGTGCTCGCGGGTAAGCGCCACATGCCGGCGCAGTATCGTCGGACGACACTCGACAAACTCCTGCCGGTGGAATTCGAACCGGCGACTCTGGACACAAGAGTCGATCCGACGGCGGATCGGCCGATCAAGCTGCAACTCACGGCGGCGGGTCGCGCGAGTGCGATGCTGCGCCTTTCCGATCGCGATGAGGAGAACGCGCAGATGTGGTCGCAGTTGCCGCCCATTTACTGGGCCGCCCGGGTGACGCGCGCCAAGCCGGCGGCGGAAGTGCTGGTGGTGGATCCGGATGTCTCGAAGGAATCGCGCTTCGGCAAGATGCCGGTGATCGCGGTGCAGCAATACGGGTTGGGCCAGGTGATGTTCGTGGGCACGGATAATCTCTGGCGTTGGCGCAAGAATGCCGGTGATTACTATTACACCACGGTGTGGGGCCAGATTGCGCAGCGCGTTTCCATTCAACGTCTGCTCGGTGTATCGCGGCGGACGCAGCTGAGTGCGGATCGGCAAAACTACATGGCGGGCGATCGGGTGACGGTCTTCGCGCGCATTTACACCGGCGCCGGTTACGAGCCTCTGGAGGAACCGGCTGTGCGCGGAAGCTTTGGTCGGAAGGATGGGCAGGGGCCGCGCGCGGACCTGACGTTGCGTCCGGTGCCGGAACAGCCGGGAATGTATCGTGGCGAGTTCATTGCGACGGGCGTGGGCACGTTTGGATTCTCGGTGGAGAACGATCCGCAAACGGTCCTGGATTTTAACGTTGCCGAGCCACGCTTTGAGTTCGGCGAAACGGCGATGAACGAATCGCTCTTGAAGGAGCTGGCGACGACCACAGGCGGACAGTTTTTCCGGGAGGAGAATCTGTATCAACTCCCGGACGCGATCCGCGCGAAGACGGAGCGCGTGCAATCGCCGATGGAAATTGAGCTGTGGGCGTCACCACTTTATTTCCTGCTGCTGCTGGGCGTGGTGACGGCGGAGTGGGTGTTGCGCAAGATGTCGCATCTCAAATGAACCAGTCGATGGATAGCGCCAGTTCGACGAAGGTGCCGAGGGCGCCGGGCGGTATGCTGTCCTCGCAGCTTGTGACACTGCGGCGACGGCACGTCGGAGTCGCAGTGCTGACGGGGCTCTCGATTCTCGTCGTGATCGGCGTGGAGCTGCTGGCGCTGGCGTTGTTCGTGGATTGGTGGGTGGAATTGCCGTGGGCGCTGCGGCTCGTGTCGCTTCTCGTGCAGGGGGCGGTGGCAACGTACCTGTTGCTGACGATGGTCATCGCGCCGCTGGTTCGCCAGCCGGACGAGGATGAACTGGCGTTGATGGTCGAGCGCGCGCGGCCGGAGTTCCGGAGCCGCCTGATCGCGGCGATTCAATTGGCGCGTTCCGGAAGTGCCGCGCCAAACACGTCGACGGCCATGGTTTCCGCGCTCGTGCGCGAGACGGAACAGCTCGCGGCTGCGATGGATTTCCGGCACGTCGTTCCTGTCGAGCGAATCAAGATGTTTGGCGCAATGGCCTTGGCGGTGATCGTTCTGATGACGGCAGGGATGTTCGCTGGTCGCGACACTTGCGGCGTCTTGTTGCGACGTTGGATGCTGTCGTCTGAGCCGGTGCCGCGCAAAACGCGCATCGTGGTGCCGGAGGGCGAGAAGCTGATCGGCATTGGCGACAACGTGCGTCTGGAAGCTTTCGTGCAGGGGATCGTTCCGCGGAACGGCAAGGTGGAGGTGAAAGGGCGGACCCGCCGCGCACAGGAATTCCCGCTGGAGCAGAATCGCGAGAACAACATTCAGTTCGGACGGACGCTGGAGAATGTGCAGGAAGATTTCACGTATCAGTTCACGCTGGGCGATGGCGTGAGCCCGGCGTTCCAGGTGCGCGCGGTGCCGCGACCGACCGTGGCGTCGATGGAGTGCGTGCAGGAGTTTCCGGCCTACACTGGATTGAAGCCGATGACGCGGAGCTTGGGCGATTTGTCGTTGCTGGCGGGCAGCGTCTTGAAAATGAAAGTCGCGGCGACGAAAGATCTGAGTTACGCGGAGGCGCGGTTGGTCGGCGTGCAGTCAAACGTGGTGTTGCGCCGGATTGCCGGTGATGCGCGTTCGTGGAGCGGGGAAGTGCAAGTGCCCGCGAAAGGCCTTACGGGATTTCAGATCCAGATGATTGATTCGAACGGCATGGAGAGCCGCGACAGCGCGGTGTATCGCGTGGATGTGTTGCCGGACAAGCTGCCGGTGGTGCGGCTGACGTATCCGGATCGGAAGGAGGAGCTGGTGACGAAGCAGGCGGCGTTGCTGATTGGGTTCGAGGTGACGGATGATTTTCAGGTCGCGAAGTTGCGGCTGAAGTATCGGGCTGCGTCGGTGGAGGGTGACGAGCCGAAGGCGCTGGAACTGGACATGGAAGCCGCGCGCACGGCGAAGTTACGTCGGCGTTTCGAATGGAAGATTTCCGAAGTGTTGCCGGGCCTGGCGGAATCGAGTGTGATCGAATACTGGGTGGAGGCGGAGGATAACAACAACTTGACAGGGCCGGGCATCGGCAGTTCGGAGCGGCAGTTGTTGAAGATCGTGAGCGAGTCCGAGAAGCGCGCGGATCTGTTGAATCGCGCGAGTGATTACCTCGGCAGCATCAACGACGTGGTGACCGATCAGGAGAAGTTGAACCAAAACCTGGGAGCGATCATCCGGGCGAAGGCGGGATTGAGGTAGAAACGCAGGCGCTTACTTCTCCCCGAGCTGCTTGATAAGGGCGCTCAATCCGCCTTCGACGGGTTCGATTTCGATGGGGCCACCGGGACGATGAGATGCTGGGATTGGTCCGCCCTCACCCCGGCCTTCTCCCCCAGGAGAAGGGGCGCGACGAGCGGACTCGGTGTGACCTGATTGTCTCGCCGCGCCAGACAATGCGGGCAGGGCAGGGGGCGTGGCGGCGTCGATGGGATCGCTGTCGGCTTGTTCGCTGGCGTCGGGGATGTGCCAGTCCTTCTTTTTCTCCAGCCAGTTCGCGTAGCGTTGCCAGGTCCACATGCCTTGCTCGGCGCCGACTTCCATGATCTGCGCGATCTTGAAGAAGTCGCCGTTGCGGATGTAGTTCTTCACCGGGATGGTCGGAAGCATGATCTCCAGTTCGGGCACGCGAATCTTCAGGTCGGGCCGGTAGCGCAGGCGCTGGCTGATGACGGCGACGAGGCAATCGGCGAGTTGCGCTCGCACGGAGTTTTGAATCTCGGACGGAAACGCGGAGACCAGTCTCTGCAATGCTTCTGCGCACGTCGCGGAGTGCATGGTCGCGAGAACGAGGTGGCCGGTTTCGGAGGCGGTGAGCGTGAGCTGCATCGTAGGTGGATCACGCATTTCGCCGACCATGAGGACGTCGGGATCTTCGCGGAGTGCGTCGATGAGGGCCTGCTCGAAGCTCGGTGTGTCGCGACCGACTTCGCGCTGGCGAATGTAGGAAAGCTTCGGGCGAAAGGTGTATTCGATCGGGCTTTCGATGGTGACGATGTGGCGGGAGTCCGTGAGGTTCATCTCCTGAATCAGCGCCGCCATCGTGGAGGATTTCCCGCAGCCGGTCGGGCCGCTTAGAATGATGAGGCCGTTGGGTGCGGCGACGAGCCGCTTGAGATCGGGCAGGAGATTGAGCTTCTCGATGGTGGCTTGAAACGACGCGAGCAGGCGAATGGCGAAGCCGATGCCGCGCGAGGTTTGCAGGATATTGATGCGGCAGCGAACGCCTTGAATCGTGCGCGAGAGATCGTAGGAACGGCGTTCGAGGAAGCGCGGCCATTCGGCGGACCCGACGGTTTCGCGGGCGATGTCCGCGAGGGTGCGCGAAGGAACGGGCTCGCCGAAAGTCTTGAGCGTTCCTCGCACGCGGAGCGCTGCGGGCAGGCCGGGCTCCAGATGGAGGTCGCTCGCACCTTGCGCTCGCGCGGTGGCGATGAGGCTTTCGAGTGTCATCACGCTTTGGTCGGCGAGATTGAACTCCGGCGCAAGGCGGAAGTTGCGCCTTTCCGGGAAGTAATTGGTGAAACAGTAATCAGTAGGTCAGTGCTCCGATACTGGTTCACTGAATACTGACCTACGGATTACTTTCCCTGAGCTTTCGCCAAGTCAGCCGCGCGCCACATGTACCACGAGGCAATGCTTCGATACGGTCGCCAGCGCTCGCCGTGTTTCAACAGGACGGAGGCTTTCGGCAGATCCCGCTTGCGATAGGTGAGCATGAATCCTTTCCGCACGCCGAAGTCGTCGACAGGCAGGACGTCCAATCGGCCAAGCTTGAAAATGAGGAGCATCTCGACGGTCCATTGGCCGACGCCGCGGATGGTGGTCAGGTGTTCGATGATTTCGGCGTCCTCCAGTTCGTCGAGGGCCTCGGGCGTGGGCACAATGCCTTCGAGCGTCTTGGCGGAGATGTCCTTCACGGCGGCGACCTTTGCCCGGGAGAGCCCGGCCGAGCGCAAGGTGGCGTCCGGGGTGCCCAGCAAATCGTCGGGCGCGGGAAAGGGACGGTGCGGATGGAGCGCTTTCACGCGACCGAGAATGGTTTGGGCGGCTTTGCCGGTGAGTTGCTGGTGGCAGACGGCTTCGACGAGCGCTTCGAAGGCGGTCTGGGAGCGGTCGGGCTTGAGGCGGCAGGGGCCAACGGTCTCGATGAGACTGGCGAGGACTGGGTCGGCATTCGCGAGATGGGCGAGGGCTTTTTTGCTCATTGAATTCAAGGGAAGGCTGGCGAGGTTGCCGTCGGTGGGCAAGTGCGGAAGCGCGGAGGGGGATTGTAAATTCATTTGAAGCAAAGTCGCTGGCGGCTAGTCTATTCCAGCAATCCCGGCGGTGCGGCCGCCGGGTTTTACCCTAGCCCCGATGACAATGAGAACGGATATGAATTGGACGAGCCGGTTTCTTGGGACCACGTGTGCCGTGGCGATGTCGTTGACGCTGCCGTTTGCAGCGTGCGGAGCGACGAAGGATGCGAAGACGGGCAACGTGCCGGCGAAGATCGATTTCAACCACGACATCCGGCCGATTCTTTCTGACAACTGCTTTCACTGCCACGGTCCCGACGACAAGGAGCGTAAGGGCAAGCTGCGCCTCGATGTGCGGGACGAGGCGCTAAAGCCCGCGAAGTCCGGCGAGCACGCGATTGTGCCAGGGGACGCGGAGAAAAGTCACCTGCTGGCCCGCATTCTCACGAAGGACGAGGATGAGGTGATGCCGCCGACGAAGTCGGGCAAGAAATTGACGGCGCAGCAGGTTGAGTTGCTGAAGCGATGGATTCAGGACGGCGCGAAGTATCAGGGACACTGGGCGTTTGCCAAACCAGAGCGCCCGGAACTGCCGCCCGTCAAGAATACAAAATGGAGCCGGAACGAAATCGATCGCTTCATTCTGGCGCGACTCGAAAAGGAAGGGCTCAAGCCGACGGCGGAAGCTGACAAGGTGACGTTGATCCGCCGCGTGACGCTCGATTTGACGGGGTTGCCGCCGACGCCTGCGGAGGTGGACGCGTTCCTCGCGGACAAGAGCAAGGACGATTACGAGAAGTTGGTGGACCGGTTGTTGAAGTCGCCGCGGTATGGCGAGCACATGGCGAAGTACTGGCTGGATGCGGCGCGTTACGCAGACTCGCACGGTTATCACATCGATTCGGAGCGCAGCATGTGGAAGTGGCGCGACTGGGTGGTGGAGGCGTTCAACCAGAACAAGCCTTACGATCAATTCACCATCGAGCAACTCGCCGGCGATTTGTTGCCGGAGGCGACCATCGAGCAGAAGGTCGCGTCGGGTTATGTCCGGGCGAACATGAGCACCGGCGAGGGCGGCGCAATTGTGGAGGAGTATCAGGCGAAGTACGGCTTTGATCGCACGGAAACGACTGGGACTATATGGATGGGGCTGACCTTGACCTGCGCGCGCTGTCACACGCACAAGTATGACCCCATCACGCACCACGAATATTACGGCCTCTATTCTTATTTCAACAATCTGAACGAATCGGTCATGGACGGGAACAAGCCGAACCCGGACCCGTTCATCAAGCTGCCGTCGGAAGAGCAATCGAGGCGTCAGTCGGAACTTAAGAAGCTGGTTTTTGGCGGACAGAAGAAGATCGATGGTCCCGCGCCGGAACTGGATTCCGCGCAGGCGAAGTGGGAAACCAAGTGGCACGATCGGCTGAGCACGGGTTGGACAACTTTCGCGGCGGCCAGCGTGACCTCCACGGTCTCGAACGGGCCGACCTTCAAGGTGCTGGACGATCAATCGATCCTCGCCGAGGGCGGGAATCCCGAATCTGACGTGCAAGAGGTGACCGTGAAACTGGCCGAGTCCGGCAGCTTCGCGGCGCTCCGCCTGGAGGCGTTGCCGCACGAGTCACTGCCGAAGAAATCGAGTGCGCGTTCCGAAGACGGGGTGTTCCGGCTGTCCGAGTTCGAAGCGGAATTGCAGGCCCCGATGAAGCTCACGGATCAGGCGAAGAGCGACAAACCAGCAGAAGCGCCCAAGCCGACGAAGCTGAAGTTCTCGCAGGCCGTGGCGAGCGCGTTCGCGGCGTCGCGCGAAGTAGACAAGGCGATTGATGGCAAGGCGGACACGGGCTGGGGCACGGAGGCGGCTGCGTCGACGGAGCCGCAGACGGCGTTGTTCGTGTTGTCGGAACCGGCGAAGTTCGAAGCGGGCACCGAGCTGAAGGTTCGCCTGCGTTACGAAGCTTCGAAGTCGAAGCGAGCCATCGGGCGGATCCGTCTCGCCGCGGCGCAGAATGACAACCTAGTTCAGTTGTTGAATCCGCCGAAGGCCGAGCCTTGGAATGTGGTGGGGCCGTTCAAAACTGAAGGACTGCAGCACGGCTACACGAATGTGTTCGATCCCGAGAAGACCATCGACTTGAAGAAGACTTACGCCGGCGTGCGTGAAGAGATCAAGTGGCGAGCGAAGCCCGACTTTGAAGATGGAAAGAACAACTTGCTGGTTCAAGATCTGCACGGGATTCATGGCGCATATTACCTCCATCGCACGCTGACGGTTCCGGTCGCGCGCAAGCTGGAGGTCAGCCTGAAGGCGGACGAAGGCTTCAAGTTGTGGGTGAATGACAAATTGGTGGCACAGCGTCCGGAGGAAAAGGCGGGCGACGGACTAGTGCGCGTGAATGTGGATCTGAAGCAGGGCGAGAACAAGTTCCTGCTCAAGATCGTCACGGTGCAGGGTGCTGCGTACTTTACGTTCAACAAGAATCTGGGCGACTCGGACAGCGTGCCAGCGGACATCGCGGCGGTGCTGGCGACTTCCAAGAAGTTGAGCGGAGCGCAGGCTACGAAGGTGCGGAACTACTATCGCCGCGAGAACGCGAAAGAATTCCGCGAGCTGTTCGAGAACATGGACAAGTGGCGCGAAGAAGAGGCGTCGATCGATCGGGCGATTCCCATGACGCTGGTTGCGAAGGAAATGGAGAAGCCGCGCGATACGTTCATGTTCGTCCGCGGCGAGTATGACAAGAAGGGTGACAAGGTGGAGGCTGGGCTGCCCGCGATTTTACCGCCGATGCCCGCAGGCGCGCCGAACAACCGTCTCGGTCTCGCGAAGTGGCTGACGGATCCGTCTCATCCGCTCACGGCTCGGGTAACGGTGAACCGTTTCTGGCAGCAATATTTTGGAATGGGCATCGTGAAGACATCGGATGATTTCGGTGTGCAAGGCGACAATCCGTCGCATCGCGAGCTGCTCGACTGGCTGGCGACGGAGTTCATCCGCACCGGTTGGGATGTGAAGGGATTCCAGAAACTGATCGTCACGTCGGCAACCTATCGTCAGTCCTCGAAGTCGACTGCCGAAGCTCGGGCCGCCGATCCGGAGAACCGCCTCCTTGCACGCGGCCCCCGTTTCCGGGTGGATGGAGAGGTCATTCGCGACACCGCGCTTTTTGTCGGTGGACTGTTGATCGATCAACGTGGTGGTCGCGCGGCCAAGCCGTATGAGCCGCCGGGGTTGTGGGAGGCGGTCTCGTTCAACAACTCGCAAAAGTATGTTCCGGACAAGGGCGAGGGTCAGTATCGCCGCAGCCTTTACACCTATTGGAAGCGGCAAAGTCCGCCGCCGAACATGCTCCTGTTCGACGCGCCGACCCGGGAATACTGCGTAGTGAGGCGGCCGCGCACAAACACGCCGTTGCAGGCGCTGGCATTGCTGAACGACCTGCAATTTGTCGAGTCGTCGCGCGCATTCGCGCAACGTATCCTGCTCGAAGGCGGGCACGGCACAAACGACCGTCTGGCGTGGGCCTTCCGCATGGCTACTTCGCGCAAGCCTGCGTCGGACGAGGTGAAGGTTCTCAAGCAAGTGCTGACGCAGCAGTTGGAGGGATATCGAAAGAACACTGATGCCGCGACGAAGCTGCTCGGGGTGGGAAGTTTCAAGGCGAACGAATCCATCGACCGCGCAGAGCTGGCGGCGTGGACGACTGTGGCGAGCATGGTTTTGAATCTGGACGAGGCAGTGACCAAGAACTGAGGGACAACTATGGATCCAATTCGTGAAAAGCAATTGTTGATCAATCGGCGGCATTTCTTTGGCCGAACCGCGGCGGGCATCGGAGCGGCCGCACTGGGCTCGATCATGAATCCGGGCATGTTCTCCGCTTTGGGTGCGGAGGGTGGCGCGGACGCGATCCTCGGCCAGCCACATCACAAGCCGAAGGCCAAGCGGGTGATTTATCTCTTCATGGCGGGCGGGCCGTCTCAGATGGACTTGCTCGATTACAAGCCGACGCTGGAAAAACTCCACCAGACGGAGCTGCCGGCTTCGGTGCGCATGGGGCAACGCATCACGGGCATGACCTCGGGCCAGAGCGCGTTTCCCGTGGTGAAATCGATGTTAA
>CAZBIC010000012.1:0-160751 GCA_964491875.1 uncultured Bifidobacterium sp. | reverse complement strand
CTACACGAAGGAAGAGATGAAGATGGAAAACGAAGGCCGCAAGATCATGCATCACCCCGGTTTCCGGGCGAGTGTCACCTGCGTGCGGGTGCCGGTGTATCGTGCGCACTCGGTCGCCGTGAGCGCCGAATTTGAAAAGCCCGTGACGGTGGAAGCCGCTCGCGAAGTGCTCAAGAAGGCGCCCGGCCTGGACGTGGTGGACAATCCGGAGAAGAAGGAATATCCGCTCCCGCTCTACGTCGCTGAGAAATACAACTGCGAAGTCGGACGTCTCCGCCTGGACTGTGCATTGGACAACGGCCTGTGCTTCTGGGTCGCGGGCGACCAACTCCTCAAGGGCGCAGCGCTGAACGCGGTGCAGATCGCGGAAGTGTTGTTGAAGTGAGCAGCAAGCTTAGTCGCCGAGGTAACGAGGTGGACAAGTCATGCCCGGACTCAAAGGATGTTCAACAGGGATGAGGCCTATACGTATGCCGCGCCTGCGGCGCTCCAAAGCCCAGCGCGTCGGTTTGTGGGAGGCGGGGCTGGCAACCGGTTCCGTCACGCCGAATCCAACAGAGACGCAGGGATAAGCCGCGCAGGCTTCATGGCGTATCCGACTTTTCTGGAAGTGTCACGATTGGTTCCACGCTGGAGCCATCCATTAAGACTACCGCGTGAAATCCGCACGATGGAACACTCTTACCTTCGCGTTTGCCGACGTAACTTAACTGGTAATACCACGAACCCAGCCTTTTGCCGGAAGAGACCATATCGTTAATCCCTATGTTCGTAACCTTAAACTCGTCGACCTTGGGGTGTCGAGCTTTTAAGGCGGCTCTTCCAATCTCAGATGCCTGTTTCAGGCTGATGGGTGCTGATCTGTCACTTTCTGGGTGCCATCTCGGTAGCGTTCGAACCTTCGAACCGTCCAACTCGAAAAGGTAATCCTGACCACCACTGCATTGTTGCCTGCAGAGCATGACTCTTGGAGGATCCCCCTCGCCATTGCTGGAAACGAGCATACAAAGAAGGATGAAGAAAATGAGTGGTGCTTTCATAATGGTTGGTGCGGGCTAGCAGACATTCGGCGGCGGCAAAGCCGTTTTGTCTTCTAGTGGTTAATTACCTTCATTGCTTGAGGTTTCTTGTAGCCAGTGGCCTCCGCAAAGTCAACTGAGTGACTAGCCTCGGCAGGGGGAACGGGAATCTTACGCGCCCTGAAGCGCCTTCTACCGCTTCGCCCGACATCTATTTCGCCGCCGCCTTCTCCGTGATGAAATTCAGCGAGCCGACTTGGGCGAGTTTGGAGGCGTCGATCACTTTTACGATCTCGCCAAACGGCGCCTGTTTGTCCGCTTTTACGGCGACCTTGAGCTGCGGATCCTTCTTCACCGCCGCCGCCAGCGCGCTCTGCAATCCATCTAGCGTCACCGCACGGTCACCGACGAACAGGTAGGGATAATTCGTGGTCACCTGCACGATGAACGGCTTGGATTCGACCGCGCCCGGCTGGGCTTCCTTGGAGGTCGGCAGGTTCAGCTTGAGCGCGGGTTCCACCTTCTTCGCCGTGGTGGTGACCATCAGGAAGATCAGCACCACGAGCAGCACGTCGATCAGCGAGACGATGATGACGGACGGCGTGTGTCGGCGCTTGTGGGTCGTGAATCGCATGGCGGCTTGGTGACGCTTCAGTGGGATTTCGCGGCGGCAGCAGCCGCGCGTTGCGCGCCGGCGGCAGCTTCGGCCACGGCGGTTTCATTGCGATAATGTTTGCGGAGGAACTCGTCGCAGACCGCCTCCATCTTCACCGCGAACGCCTCTACCTTGCGGCTGAAGTAGCTCCACGAAATGAGCGCGGGAATCGCGATGACGAGGCCCATCAGCGTGGCGTAGAGCGCGATGCTGATGCCGTTCGCGAACTTGCCGGTATTCGCCGCCGCGCCGGTATCCATGCTGCCGAAGAGCGAGATGAGGCCGAAGATCGTTCCGACCAGACCCATCAGCGGCGCGATGCCGACGATGATTTCGAGCACGACCAACCCGCGTTCCAGCTTGCTGATTTCGTAGCGGGCACGCGTCTCGACGAGAGCGCTGTTCTCGCTCTTGGGCATGTCGAGATGTTCCGCGGAGAAGAGCAGGAGCTTGGCGAGCGGCGAGGCATTCTGGGAGCAGACACTCTTGAGCATCTGCAAATCGCGCGGCGTGGAGTAGTTCACGACCGCCTCGGTAAGCGCGCGCGGCGCCACCTTTTCTTCCCGCAAGGCGAGGGCGCGTTCCACGATGACGGTGACCGCCGCAATCGAGGTGAGGACCAGCAGAACGATAATGAACGTTTCCATGTCGGGTGTGTTGTGCCGGAAAACCGGCGTCAGCTTCAATTGTAATAAAAGGTGAACCGAATCTCGCGCGTGTTCCCCGCAATCGTCTGGCGCATCTGCGCGGGCCATCGCGGATAAGGCGCCGGATTCAGGATGGCGCTCTGGCAAAGCATGCTCTGAATGTCGCCCACATCCGTTTCCGCGACTTTCATCTCCGTGATGCGTCCGTCGCTCGTGAGCTTGAAATCCACCACCACTTTGCCTGGACGCCGCGTGCCTTGATGATCATCCAGAAGCAAATGCCAGCAGCGTTCCACCGCCGAGATGAACGCCGCGTCGTAGTCGCCGAAGGGCGATGCCTTCACGTCGAAGCTGACCGAACCCTTGCTCGACACGCCGCCTTCCTGCCGCAGCTTGTCTCCCGTCAAGATTCCCTTGCGCTGCTTCGCCTCCGTGATTGTGCGCGGACGCGACTGCGCTTTCTTCTCCGCATCGCCGGTCGTGGCGTCCAGCTGACCGTCGCTCTTCGGCTTTGGCTTGAGCAACGCGAGATCGCCCGGTGCATCCGCCTTCGGTTTTGGTTCCGGAGCAGGATCTTCTTCCGCGGGCTTCTGCGGCGTCGGCTGGAGCGGAAACGGCTTCGGCTTCTCGTTCTCCATCACGCGCACGACCTGCTCTTGCTTGCCGTCCACCTTCACCTTCTCTGCATCCTTCGGATCCGGATTGGAGGCCTTCGTGTTCTTCGTGCTGTAAAGCTTCGCGTCCTTTGGCTCCTCGGTCACCGCCGTGTCGGGATCGATCTCCACAAACGTCATTGGGATCGTGGGGTTGAGCTTCGCCTGTTCCTGCGCGGACTTCGGCTGGGCCGGCTTGGCGAGCTTCTTGGTGAGCGCGACGAGCCACGTCGGCTGATGCTGCCACCAGCCCAGGCGTTTGCCGACCTGCCATCCGCCGAACACGCTGAGGTGGATGATCAACGACAAAGCCAGAGCGGCCGCCAGTGGATTTCGCTCCACAAGGCGCGCGACGGCTTTGGAATCAACCACGTTCATGCGCTGTCAGAATGACGGACTCATTTCGGTGGAGCAACAGTTTTGCCGGTTGCCGCTCCGTCCGCGTCTCGTCATCACCTGTCCCGTGTCTATCGACATCACCGTGAACGATTCAATGTCCGCCAGTTGTCGCGACGCTGTAGAGACGCTGGCGCAGCAAGTCTATTCGCCTCGATTGCCAGCAACCCCGCATTTCCGCTTGCCGCAATGCCTGCGCTTTGGCGACAACGAGCGCGATGACTCACCGCCTCCATCCTGCGCCTGCCGCACATCCGCTCCAGAAATGGCTGCCATTGGCGCTCACTTTTATTCTGTCCAGTTGTGTGACAGGAAAGGACACCGCTGCGACCCCTGCCCCGCAGTCGCCGTGCTTCGTCGAGTTGTCGAATCTCAGAACAATGAAACGCTCGCGCGAGAATTCCAGCGGCGGGGTCATGCTCGAATCCCAGTGGCTTCGCGCCCCGATTGCGTGGGATGAATTGATCATGTCGTGGAATGCGGAGACGCCGCCCGGCACCGGCTTGAAGTTCGAGGCTCGCGCGATGATCACCAATCGCCCGACGAAGTTCTACAACCTGGGACTGTGGGCGGACGTCACGAACTCGCGCCCGCGCGAGAGCGTCCTGCACCAGAAAGATTCCGATGGAGATGTTTTGACCGATACGCTGGTGCTGCGCCAACTGGCAGACCAGTGGCAGCTCCGCATCACACTCGTCCCGGATTCCGACGGGATGTTGCCAACGCTCAAGCGCGTCGGGATCAGCTTAGCGAATCGATCATCGAACCCCGCTCTGCAACCCCCGGTGACAAACGCGTGGGCGCTGACGCTTAATGTTCCGGAGAAATCCCAGCTCTCCTACGCAGGAGGACGCGACTGGTGCAGCCCGACCTCCATTTCGATGGTGCTGGCGTATTGGTCGCAACAGTTGAAACGACCGGAGCTGAATGTGGACGTCCCGGAAGTCGCCGCCGGAGTTCATGACGGCAACTGGCCAGGCACGGGAAACTGGCCGTTCAACACCGCGTTCGCCGGGCGCTTCGACGCCATGCGCGCGATCGTCACCCGGCTCAACGATGTCGCGGAACTGGAAGCGCTGATCGCCGTCGGGGTGCCGCCGATCGTTTCTGTTTCCTACGATGCGCTGTACGAGCGGCCAAACGATCAAGGCAACGGTCATCTCGTCGTGCTCGTCGGATTCACCGCAAATGGCGAACCGATTGTGAACGATCCGTGGGCGGACTTTAAGAAGGGCGACAAGGTTCGGGTGATCGTGAAGCGCGCGAACTTCGCAAAGGCGTGGGCTCATTCGCGGCGGACCATTTACCTCATTCATCCTGAGTCGGTGAAACTGCCGACACAACGCGAGAAGCGATGGTGAATGCGAACTGAACGCGCCGAGGTCAGTAGCGGGGCACCGCTGAATCCACCTCGCGCGACCACGCGTCAATGCCACCGCTCAGGTTGCGCAACTTCGTGAAGCCCTGCTGTTGCAGCCAGCCAATCGCGTGGAGACTTCGCACGCCGTGATGGCAGTAAACGACGACGTCCTTATCCTTCCACGTTTCGAGCTCTGTCACCCGGCCGGGAATCTGCCGAAGCGGAACCAATTTGGAGTTCGGAAGCGCGGCGAACTGATGTTCGTCTTCCTCGCGCACATCCAGGAGCGCCGGCGGATTCGCGCCTCGCAACGCCTCCGCCAGTTCGTGAGGCGACATCTGGATGGAGCCTGAAGACATAGAAATCGTGGCCGCGTGCCCGCGCAGGAGTCCTTACTGGCTCAAGCCCGCAAGGTAACGCTCCGCATCAATCGCCGCCGCGCAGCCCATGCCTGCAGCGGTGATGGCTTGGCGGTAGACGTGGTCAGAGCAGTCGCCCGCCACGAAGATGCCGGGAATGTTGGTCCCGGAACCTTCCTTGCGCGTCACATAGCCGTTCTCATCCATGTCGATGAGGCCCTTGAAGAGTTGCGAATTCGGGATGTGACCGATGGCGACAAAGACGCCGGCGCAGTCGAGGGTAGATTCCACGTTCGTCTTCAGGTTCTTCACCTTCACGCCCGTGACCTTGTCCTTCGTGACATCGAGAACATCCGTCACCACGGAATCCCAAACCGGTTTGATCTTCGGATTCGCGAGCGTGCGATCTGCCATGATCTTCGATGCTCGGAGCGTGTCGCGACGATGGATCAGGTAAACCACCGAGCCGAACCGCGTAAGATACATCGCCTCTTCGCAGGCCGAGTCACCACCACCGACCACAACCAGCGGTTGATTGCGGAACATCGGGAGCGCGCCGTCGCACGTGGCGCAATAGGTCACGCCCTTCTTCTCGAGCAGATCCTCGCTCTTTAATCCGAGATGCCGATGGCCCGCGCCGGTGGCGATGATGATGGTCTGCGTTTCGACCTTTTCACCGTCGACGGTCACCTTGAAGGTCTTCCCGGAGACTTCCACTGCCTCGACCGTGCTGCCGAATTTCATCTTCGTGCCGAAACGTTCCGCCTGCTTCTGCATGCGGGTCATCAACTCATATCCATCGATGCCTTCGGGGAAGCCGGGGAAATTCTCGACGATGCTCGTCGTCGTCAGGAGGCCGCCGGGCATTTCGCCGGTGACGAGGAGCGGGCTGAGGTTCGCGCGCGCAGTGTAGATGGCCGCGGTGTAGCCCGCGCAACCGCTTCCGATGATGATGACTTTTTCCATAAATTTGCGCGTAAGCTAGGGACGGAGTGCGGGCTTGGCAAGCGTCCCGGGCGCGTTTGCGGATTAAAAAACTCTAACGGCAACCAACCTGTCCAACTCTGTTACAAACCTGCCCGCGAATGCGACAAACCGGTCGGCGTCACCGCCTCCTTCAACTCGCGCCGGGTGCGGTTCACGCGCCAGAAGAAGTAACCAAAGAACAGCAAACCGCAGGCATTGACGCCCGCCGTATAACCGAGCTTGTAACTGCGGCCGGTGTTGTTCGGGGCGTAGATGGTGACCTCCTGACCGATCAACAGATTCGGCATCGCCATCGGCATGATGGCGCCGTGCAACATGCCGCGCGCGAATCCCGCGGGAGCCGCGCTGCGGTCCAGGCTCGCGGACGAACGCTGCACCACCCAGCCGAGTGAGATGGCAACGACCGCGATGGTGATCGCGCGCAGCACAATGCGAAGAAGTTTCCGTCCTAGAGAATCCGAAGAGGGCGCTTTGGCTTGAGTTTGCGGCATGGGTTACGTAGAGCCAGCAGCATGTTTTTGCGCGAGCGCAGCACGCAAGCAGAATATTGCGACCGGCCGGACCTTACTCCGGCGGAAGTGCGCTCGGTCTACCACCAGTTGGATCGCATTCATCAACTGCTTCACTCGGCCGAATCGTTTCAGACTCCAGTGGCGCGTTGGCTCGGGGAATCGCGCGTGCAGAACGCCTCGATGCTCGACCTCGGCGCGGGCGATGGTGCCATGGGACGGCACCTCGAAGCATGGGCGCAGACCAAGGGTTGGGACTGGCGCGTGACGAGCATCGATTCCAACCAGGTCGCGCTTTCGCTCGGCACCGGGGAGCGACGCGTGGTGGGAAACGTCTGTGCCCTGCCCTTCGCGGATGACAGTTTCGACGTCGTGTTTGCGTCGCAGATGACCCATCACTTGAGCGACGACGAAGTGGTTCGGCATTTCGCCGAAGCGTGGAGAGTGAGCCTCGACATCGTGTGCATCTTCGATACGCACCGAAACATTTTCGCGCTCGGCTTCATCCGAATCCTGCTCGGCGCGCTCGGTTTTTCTCAGGAGTTCCGGTCGGACGCTGCATTGTCCGTGCGTCGCGGCTGGCGAGTTCCGGAGTGGCGAACGCTTGCCGCAAAGGCAGGAATTCCAAACGCCGCGATCCAGATGCAACACGGCGCCCGCATCCGGCTGCTAGCGCGAAAACGCTCCGCCGCCGATCCCTTGCGCAGTAAATAAGTCCCTGCCGCTGACGATACTTCCTTGCGATGACCAACTGCGCCTTGTAGTTTGGTCCATCTCACTTAATCGCCTGTGAAAACGCTAAGTCGTATTGTCGTATTGTTGTTGGCTGCATGGGTCGCTCCACGGAGTTCCGCCGCGGTCGTCATCAATGAAATCCACTACAACCCGGATGTAAAAACGGAGGCTGCGGAGTTCATCGAACTCTACAACGCCGGCACCAACACCGTGAACCTCGCGGGCTGGGCCTTCACCGACGGGATCAATTACACCTTTCCCTCCACGAACCTCGCGCCCGGTGCGTATCTCGTGGTCGCGCAGAATCCCGCGACGTTGCAAACCAAGTTCGGCGTGACGCGGGCGCTGGGCCCCTTCAATCCCGACGGCAGCTCTGGTCTCTCCGGGCGCGGCGAACGCCTCACGCTCCGCAATGCTGCGGGCCAGATCGAGGACGAGGTTGATTTCCGTCTGGGCTTTCCGTGGCCCACCGTGGGCGACTCCACAACGTCCGGTAACGGCAACTCCATCGAACTGATTCATCCTTCTCTCGACAACGATCTCGCCGGGAGCTGGCGCGCGTCCGGAAGCGGCGCGGGTGGCACGCCGTTGGTGAATACGACGCTGCTCGGCTCAGGCGGCTCGTGGAAATATGTGAAGGGAACCAGCGAAGCATCCACGCCCGCGACCCTGTGGCGGCAACCGGCGTTCGACGACAGCGCGTGGACGACCGCGACGCTTCCCATCGGTTATGGAGAAGCTTTCCTGGCAACGACGCTCGCGGACATGAACTCGCTTTATTCGTCCGTCTTCCTGCGCCGGCAAGTCATGGTGGCCGACCCGAGCCAGTTCACCCGGCTCATACTCGAAGCGCAGTATGATGACGGTTTCAAGATGTGGATTAACGGAACGCTCGTGGTGGACAACACCGCGAACATGACTGCGGGTGAAGTCGCCTACACCGGCACGGCCATCGCCAGTTTCGAGCAAGGAACTTTCGCGAACGTGAACATGGTGGGCAATCCGCTCGCCGCTCTCGTTCCCGGCGTGAACACCATCGCCGTTCAAGCCCACAACTCGTCCTTGAGCGGCAGCAGTGATTTCTTCTTTGACGCCCGACTGCTCGGCCAGACCGGTGGTTCCGGCGGCAGCGGCCCCAGCCCGGGTCGCGTGAACACCGTCTTCGCCAACAACGCGCCGCCACAGACGCGCCAAGTCGAACACTCACCGAATGAACCCACTTCCGGGCAAGCCGTCCGCATCAGCGCGAAGGTCACAGACCCGAACGGCGTCGCGAGCGTGACGTTGCAATATCAAATCGTCAGCCCCGGCGCTTACATCGAACTGGCTGACCCTGCTTACACGAACGCCGCGAACTGGATCTCCGTCGCAATGAACGACGCCGGCACCAGTGGTGATGTCACCGCGGGCGATGACGTTTACTCCGCGACGATTCCGGCATCGGTGCAAACGCATCGTCGCCTCATCCGCTACCGCATCACCGTCGCTGACACGCTCGGCGCGTCAGTGCGACTGCCGTACACGGACGATCCGCAACCGAACTTCGCCTACTTTGTTTACGATGGCGTGCCCGGCTGGTCCGGCGCGGTGCAGCCCGGAAACGCCGGAGCGAACGGCGTGGTGCAGAATTTCTCCAGCAACACGATGGGTCGCTTGCCGGCGTTTCATCTCATCGGCCGCAGCAACACCGTGGCGACTGCCACCTGGTTCAGCCGTTACACAGGTGACCTTTATCAGTGGGGCGGCACGCTGGTTTACGACGGCAAGGTTTATGACCACATCCGCTACCGCGCGCGCGGCGGCGTGTGGCGTTACTCGATGACGAAGAACATGTGGAAGTTCGACCTTAATCGCGGTCACGACCTGGAAATGCGCGACAACTGGGGCCGCAAGTATTCCGTGCCGTGGACGAAGCTCAACCTCGGCGCGAGCATCCAGCAGGGCGACTTCAATCATCGCGGCGAGCAAGGCATGTTCGAGTCGGTCGGTTTCAAACTGTTCAACCTCGCCGGCGTGCCTGCGCCGCACACGACCTTCTGCACATTCCGCGTCGTCGACGAAGCGCAGGAGGCCAGTCCCGCGACACAATACGAAGGCGACTTCTGGGGCGTGTATCTCGCGATCGAACAGGAGAACGGCCGCTTCCTTGAAGAACACGGTCTGACTGACGGAAATCTCTACAAAATGGAAGGCGGCACTGGCGAACTGAACAACGTGGGCCCGACGGGGCCGACCGACAAATCCGATCTGACCTATCTCCAGGCGAACTACACCGGCGCGAGCGAAACGTGGTGGCGCACGAACTGGAATCTGATGAGCCACTACAGCTACCAGACGATCGTTCAAGGCATCCATCACTACGACATCGCGGACGGGAAAAACTACTTCTTCTATCGCAATCCGGCGACGCGTCTGTGGGAAACCTGCACGTGGGATCTGGATTTGACCTGGGCCGACAATATGTATCGAGGCGGCCAGACCGGTGGCGACGAGCCGTTGAAGAGCCGACTGCTGGATAACTTCAACAACCCCGGACGCCTCCCGAACATCAATATCGAGTTTCGCAATCGCGTGCGCGAGATCCGCGATCTGCTGTGGAACAGCGACCAGGCCTTCACGCTCATCGACGATTACGCGAACCTCCTGCGCGGCCCGACGAACGGTCCGACCATTCTCGATGCCGATCGCATGATGTGGGATTACAACCCGAAGATGATCAGCTCGACCTACTCCGAGAACCCGGCGAGCAAGGCTGGTCACGGACGCTTCTATCAGCAGGGCACGCCCACGAGGGATTTTCGCGGCATGGTGCAGTTGATGAAGAACTATGTCGGGTATCGCTCGACGAACACCACCTTCTCGCTCGACACGATTTCGGCGGACAACGTCCGGCCCAACCGTCCGACCATCAGCTACACCGGCCCAACTGGCTTCCCGATCAATCAGCTGAAGTTCCGTTCCGGCGCCTACAGCGGCACGAACCCGTTCAAGTCCATGCGCTGGCGCGTCGGCGAAATCACGGACAAGACCAGCCCGAACTACAATCCGAACGAGCCGCACAAATACGAAATCGAAACCGTGTGGGACAGCGGTCCGTTCACCACCTTCACCGCCGACATCACGATTCCCGCGAATGTCATGCGCGTCGGCAGCCGTTACCGTGTGCGCGTGATTCACACCGACATCACAGGCCGCAACAGCAACTGGTCGTTGCCGGTCGAGTTCACCTGCGGCGGGCCATTCAATGAAGCGGACTTGATCAACCACCTTCGCATTACCGAGCTGATGTACAATCCCGCCGCCGGTGGCTACGAGTATGTGGAGCTCTACAACTCCAGCACGTCCGTCACGCTCGATTTGTCCGGCGTGAAGTTCACCCAGGGCATCGACTTCACCTTCCCGCAAGGCACCTCACTTACGCCGGGCGCGTACCTCGTGCTCGTCAACACCGCCGACGTTGCGGGCTTCCGCGCGTATCACGGAATTGATGGCAGCGTGACGGTGATGGGGCCCTACAATGGCAGCTTGAACAACGCAGGCGAACAGCTCGTCCTGCGCACGTCCGCCGGTGGATCGGACATCGTGAACTTCAACTTCTCCGACGGCCGCGGTTGGCCCCCGCAAGCCGACGGTACCGGCCACGCGCTGGTGTTGCTCGACTCCGCGCTCGCCGCGCAAGGCAGCGGCGGCGGTGAATTCGCCGGCAGCTGGCGCGCGAGTTCTTATCTCCGTGGCTCTCCGGGACGCGCCGACTCCGCCGCTCCTGCGAGCATCGTCATCAACGAAGTTGTGGCGAACACGCCGGAGCTCAATGACTGGATCGAGCTCTACAATCCGACCGACTCGGACATCACACTCGGAGCGGGCTGGTATCTGAGCGATGACGGCGGCGCCTACACGAACTTGATGAAGTGGCAGATTCCGCCCGGCACCACGATTCCCGCGCGCGGCTTTGTCAGCTTCGATGAGAACACCGGCTTCCATAACCCGACCAACATCGGTTTCGCCCTGAGCCGCGGCGGCGACGACGTGTTCCTCAGCTTCCTGCCGGGCAACTCGCAGGACCGCGTCGTGGATGCGGTGAGCTTCAAGGCGCAGGAAGAAGACTGGTCGCTGGGACGCTATCCTGACGGGGGCGTGTTCTGGTACGCGCTCGACATCCGCACGCGCAATGCTGCCAACGCTCAGCCCCCGAATCGCGTGATTATCAGCGAGCTGATGTATCATCCGCCGGATGTTTTGGTCGGCACAAACCTGACGGACAACTCGCTCGATGAGTTCATCGAGCTGGCTTTCGATTCCGCCCAACCCGTGGTCGTCATCATGACGAATTCGTTCGGCCCGTGGCGACTGAACGGCGGCGTGGAATTCTCGTTCCCCGCGGACATGCTGCTCAACTCCACCGAGCGAGTGCTCATCGTCAGCTTCGATCCAGCGACGAACGCCACGCAACTCGCCGCCTTCAAACAACGCTACGGCATCACGGCTCCAGCCCAGCGCATCTTCGGTCCCTACATTGGCAAGCTTGCGAACAACTCGGACCGCATCGCGCTCGAACGCCCGCTGGGCCCTGAGATTCCCGGCGGATTGATCAACTGGGTTGTCGTTGATGAGGTTCTCTACGCCGACCAATCCCCGTGGCCTTGCGGCACCGACGGCACCGGCAATTCATTGCAACGCGTGAACGCCCTGCAACACGGCAGCGATCCCGCAAACTGGAGCGCCGAACCACCGACCGCCGGTCGTGTCCGCGAGAATCTTCCACCAGGACTGCCCGCGATCACCGCGCAGCCGCAGGATCGCATCGTAGCCACCAACACGGCCGCATCGTTCAGCGTGAGCGTGTGCGGCACGCCGCCGTTCACCTACCAATGGCGCTTCAACAACGCACCAATTCAAAACGCGACGAACAGCACGTTCACCATCGCCAGTGCGCAGCCAGCCGATGAAGGCGAATACTCCGTGGTCGTTTCCAATCCCGCAGGTTCCGTGACGAGCGACGCGGCCACGTTGGTCGTGCAATTCCCGCCGCTCATCGTCGCGCAGCCGCAGCCCGTGACAGCGGTTCGCGATCAGAGCGCGACGTTCAGCGTCACTGCGGGCGGCACGCCACCGTTCAGTTATCAGTGGCGGTTGAATGGCGTAAGCCTGCCCGACCGAACGAACAGCACGCTGGTGGTCTCGCCGGTGCGCACGAATGACGCTGGAAATTACACCGTGGTGGTGGCCAACACGGCCGGAGCGATCTCCAGCGCCAATGCCGCGCTGGCAGTGTTGATTCCCGCCACCGTGACCCAGCAACCTGCCAGCCGGACCAACCGCCTGACGTTGGCGTCCACGAGCCCGATCATTTACAACCCCACGAACGTCAACTTCAGCGCGACGGCGGTGGGCATTGGCACGCTCCGCTACCAGTGGAAACAGAACGGCGTTCCCCTGTCCGGCGCAAACGCCTCGTCGCTTACCATCGCAAATTTGACTCCAGCCAACGCGGGCGATTACACGCTGCAGGTCACCGATGACATCGGGCCGACAGAAAGCCAGCCGGCAACGCTGACGATTCTCGTCGATCCGGTCATCGTGGTGAATCCCCTAAACGTCAGCGGTCCCGCCGGCGCAAACGCGACGTTCAGCGTCTCCATCATCGGTTACCCGCCGCCGTTCGGCTACGAGTGGCGTCGCGGATCCATCCCGTTCGCGTCGAACACCTCGATGGACACGGTGAATTTCTACACCACCAACATCTTCGCCGTTTCGGCCGCGAATTCCTCCACGGGACAATACCGGGTCGTGGTCCGAAACATCGCCAAGCCGACCGGAACCGCGAGCGCCTTCGGCTCGCTGCTGCTCGCGACAGACACGGACAGCGACGGAATTCCGGATGACTGGGAATCACTCTACTTTGCGTCTCCGACGGGAGCGGATGGCAGCGCGGACACCGACAACGACAAGATGAGCAACGCGCAGGAATACACTGCCGGCACGAACCCGCTGGACGCCAGCAGCTATCTCAAGGTGGAAAGCATCAGCTCAAACACCGCGCCCGCGCAGACCGTCCAAATCGAGTTCCTCGCCGTCTCAAACCGGACCTATTCGGTGATGTTCACTCCGAGCGTGACCAGTGGGCCGTGGACGAAGGTTTCGGACGTGGTGGCGACCGCCACCAACCGGACGGTGACGTTCATCGACAACCGCCCGGCTCAGGCTCCGCCCGGATTCTACCGATTGGTTACTCCAAAAGCACCGTAACCCGGAGAGTTGCCGGCCACGCGCCAAGTCAAGCCGCGTTCATCGTGGAACTCTCTCCATAATTCACTGAATAATCGTTACCTTTTTGGATCAAAGATTTGACCGCACGCCAAACGTGACGTTCTTTAAGTCGTAACTTCCGAAGTTTTAGTATGAAGCACCTCAGTGTCGTTATTGTTCTCTGTTCACTCTTCCTGCAATTCTCCTGCCCTCAGCGCGCAGCCGCCGCAGATACGCTGATCCCGCTGGGTTCAGACTGGAAATACCTCGACGACGGTTCCGATCAAGGAACGCCTTGGTCCTCACCGTCGTTTGATGACGCAGCGTGGCTCAGCGGTCCCGCGCAACTCGGCTATGGCGACGGGGACGAGACGACCATTCTCAACAGCGGCCCGTCCGGTAGTTTCTTCATCACTTACTATTTCCGCCACGCGTTCAACGTCGCGGATCGAAATGCCTACGCCGTATTGCAGCTTCGGTTGCGACGCGATGACGGAGTGATCGTCTACCTGAACGGTCAGGAGGTTTTTCGAAGCAACCTCCCGGAAGGTCCGGTGGACTTCCTAACCCTCGCCTCGAACGCCGGCGATGATGGCAACGCCCTCCTCACTGCGAACGTTCCGGTCGCCTTGCTGGTCAACGGGCAGAACGTGATTGCCGCCGAAATTCATCAGAACACCCCGACCAGCTCGGACATCAGTTTCGATCTCGAACTGATCGGTAGCAGTGAGAATGAACTGCCGACCGTGGGAATTCTCAGTCCCGGCAACAACGCCGTGTTCACCGAACCGGCCACCATTTCGATTGCCGCGAGCGCTGTGGACAGCGACGGTTCGATTGGCTTGGTTGAGTTTTTCCAAGGCAACACAAAGCTCGGCGAAGATTCGACGGCTCCCTACAACTATAACTGGTCCAATGTGGCGATTGGCTCCTATGCCTTGCGCGCCGTCGCCACTGATCTTCTCGGCGCCCGCGGGACCTCGACGGTGGTCAACGTCACCGTCGGTCTTTCCACGCCTCCCACCATCACGGGGAAGACTCCAGCGCCGGGCAGCGTCACCAGCTTGACGTCCATCAACGTCCGCTTCAGCGAGCCGGTATTCGGCATCGATGCCTCCGACTTGCTCATCAATGGTATCCCAGCCACTGCCGTGAGCGGCTCCGGCAGCAACTACACCTTCACCTTCAGCCAGTCGGCGGAAGGCACAATTTACGTCGGCTGGACCGGGGCAAATGCCATTGGAGATTTTGAAAGTCCCTCCAAGCCGTTCGATCCGGCCGGCACCGGCGCAACGTGGCAATACACCCTGACCGATACCACGGCCCCGACCGCGACCGAACTGTCGCCGCCCGCCAGCTCCACTATTCGTGAGCTGACCAGCTTCGAAGTAAAATTCAGCGAACCCGTGGTCGGCGTGGACGCCAGCGACCTCCGCGTGAACGGCATCGCCGCCACGACGGTGACGGGTCGCGGCAATGGTCCCTACAAATTCAACTTTCCTTCGCCCGCGAATGGGTCGGTCAACCTGAGTTGGGCCGCAGGGCATGGCATCACCGATCTCGCCGCCGCGCGGAACGCCTTTGCCGGCGGCACCTGGAGCTACACCCTGAACACCAACGCGGTTTGGGAAGGCAACATTGTCATCAACGAGATCATGTTCCACCCCACCACGGAACAGATCGCGGACGAATGGATCGAACTGCACAACCGCGGCGCCAGCGCGGTGAACCTCGCGGGATGGCGGCTCAATCGCGCGGTGGATTTTGTTTTCCCGAACGTGAACCTCCCCGCTGGCGGCTATCTGGTCGTCGCGGCAAATGTTCCCGCTTTCAATGCGCTCTATCCCGGGGTCACCGCTGTCGTCGGCGGCTGGACCGGCCGTCTCAGCAACAGCCGCGATGACATCGAGCTGGAGGACGCCACAGGCAACCAGATTGATCTCGTCAGCTACGCCGACGAAGGCGAGTGGGCCACCCGGACCCTGACCGGCCTCGGTTGGGAATGGAACTGCCCCGCGGACGGATTCGGCAGCTCATTCGAACTTCGCCAGTCCGCACTGCCAAATGACGTCGGGCAGAACTGGGCTTCCAGCGCAACCTTCAGCGGAACTCCGGGAGCCGCAAACTCGGTCGCCGCGGCAAACGTCGCTCCGCTGATCATGGACGTGACCCATTTCCCTGCGGTGCCGCGTTCGACCAACAGCATCACCGTGCTGGCCCGGCTCGTGGACGAAAGCGCAGCCGGCCGCACCGCGCGCCTGTGGTATCGCGACATCACGTCCGGGAGTCTCAACGCGTTCGCCAGCACTCCGATGCTGGACAATGGCGCGAGCAACGACGGCGCAGCCGGCGACGGACTCTTTGGCGTGGTGATTCCTCCGCAGGCCAACGGGACCATCGTCGAATTCTATGTTGAAGCTGTCGATGCAACGTCCCGGACGAACACCTGGCCTGCTGCCGCTGACCTTGGCGGTGGCACGCTGGCTCAGGAGGCCAACGCGCTCATCCAAGTTGACGACGAGGCTTATGCCGGGAAGCAGGCGATCTATCGCGTTGTCATGCGGCCCAACGATCGTTCGGATTTCATGAACGGTTTTGACCGTGTGCAGCGCAATGGATCGTTCATCTCCGTCGAAGGCAGCGATGTTCAAATCCGCCATAACTGCGCCGTGCGCCGCCGCGGCGCGAGCAGCTTTGGCGCGACGCCGCCCACCATGAAGTTCGACATCCCGCGTGACCGGATGTGGAACAACAAGAGCTCGATGAACCTCAACTCGGTGAACACCTACGCGCAGGTGCTCGGCAGCGCGGTGGCGCTGAAGGCCGGCCTGCCCTCGCCCTACACGCGCGCCGTCCAGCTCCGCTTCAACGGCGTGAACTACGCACCCAGTGGCGGCGGCATGTTCGGCTCGTACGCCCACGTCGAAGTTTTCGACAACGAATGGACTCGCGATCATTTCCCGGATGATGCCAACGGCAACGCCTACTCAAAACGCCGCCCGGAGTGCTTCCTGGAATTCGGCGGCAGCGATCCGTCCTATTTCATCGGGTGCGCCTACGACAAGGAGTCCAACGCCAGCGAGAACGACTGGTCGGATCTGGCGGCGCTGTTCTTCGCGCTGGACCCGGACACCACGCCGGCGAACGAGTATGTGCAGGCGGTGCGCCGGAACGCGAACGTCGAGATGTGGATGCGTTACTTCGCGGTGTCCTTCCTGATGGATAACAACGAGACCGCGCTTTCCAATGGCGTGGACGACGATTACGACCTGTACCGGGGGGCGAACGACCCGCGCTTCATGATCCTGCCGCATGACTTCGATTCCATTTTCGGCAGCGCCGGTTCCACGGCGAACGATCTGTTTCTCGCCGCGCGAATTTCCAATGTGAACCGCTTCCTGCGTCACCCGGACTTCGAGCCTCTCTACTACGCCGAGTACCGCAGGCAGCTCGCCGGAGCATTCACCACGAACAATCTTTTTCCGTTGTTCGATCAGGTGCTGGGCGACTGGGTGCCTGCCGGCACCGTCAATGCGATGAAGGCCAATGCGCTGGCTCGTATCAACTACATCAACAGCGTCCTGCCCGCCGCGCCTTCCACCGTGCTGGCGACGGTCAGCGGCGAACCGGATTCACCGACGTCCCTCAACACCGCCACGCTGAACGTGGGCGGCACGGACATCACGCATTACCGCTACCGCCTGAACAATGGCGCGTGGAGCGCGGACCGTCTTGTCAGCCAGCCCGTCACCCTGACTGCGCTTGCGAACGGGCACTACACGGTCTACGTCGTCGGCCGCAACAGCGCCGGCACCTGGCAGGCCGATGCGGATGCGACGGTTTCGAAAACGTGGGCCGTCCTGTCGAGCCTCCGTGGTGTCGTCATCAATGAAGTTCTCGCCCGCAACGACAGCGCGGTGAATCACGAAGGGACTACGCCGGATTACATCGAACTCCATAACAGCGGAACGACGACGATTGATCTTTCCGGCCTGCGCCTGACGGATGATCTCGATGACCCAAACCGCTACGTCATCCCCGCCGGCACGACGCTCGCCGCCGGCGCCTACCGTGTGTTGTTTGCGAACAATCCGGATTCCACCAGCGGCCTGCACATCGGCTTTGGCATCGGTGCGGACGGCGACAATCTATATCTTCTGGACCGGGCGACGAATGGAACGCGGGTGATAGATTCCATCAAGTTTGGGTGGCAGCTCTCCAATCTCTCCATCGGACGACAGACGAACGGTCAATGGGGACTGTGCGTTCCCACGCTGGGCGCCGTCAACGTCAGCGCCCCCGTTGGCGCCACTGCCACGCTTCGCATCAATGAATGGATGGCGAGCCCGGGCGGCGCCTTCGTCAGCGATTACATTGAACTCTACAATCCCGACGCGCTGCCGGTGAACCTCGGCGGGCTGTATTTGACCGATCGCCCGATCGGACTTCCGAAACAACATCGCATCGCGCCGCTGAGTTTTGTCGATGGCTTTGGCTATCGCGTGTTCGTAGCGGATGGCGACGACAGCGCCGGCCCGGATCATGTGAACTTCTCCCTCGGTGGCGAGGAAGGAGAAATTGGTCTCTCATCGGTGACGGGACAGATCATTGACTGCGTCGTCTACGGACAGCAATTCGCCGGCATCAGCCAGGGCCGGTCGCCCAATGGCAGCCCGCGCGTGGTTTACTTCGACGTGCCGACGCCCGGGGCTGGAAATCCGGTAACCGCAGGTCCGGTTCAGCCGCAGACGGTCGCGTTGATTCCGATCGATGGCACCCACGCCTGGCGCTATGACGAAACGGGGAATGACCTGGGCACCGCCTGGTCCGCGACCGCCTACGACGATTCATCGTGGTTGACCGGGTTTCCCGTCTTCGCGTTCGACAACAACCTCAATTTCCTTGAACCGTTGCGCACTCCTCTCACCGTGCAACTGGGCAAGGTGACATTCTATTTCCGCACAAAGTTCACCAACGCTCCCGGCTTGAGCATTTCCAGCCTCCAAGCGACTCATCTCACCGACGACGCCGCTGTGTTCTACCTCAACGGAGTCGAGGCTGCGCGTTTCAATCTCCCCGCCGCCCCGGCCGCGATCGACTTCCTCACGCTCGCTCTGGGATCGCACGAGGCCAATGTCTTCGAGACCACGACGCTGAGCATGGCCAGCCTGTTGCCGGGAGAGAACGTCCTCGCCGTGGAAGTACACCAAAGCTCGTTCGACAGCAGCGACATCGTGTTTGGCATGCGCCTGGACGCCGTTGTCATCACGAACAACCCCGCGCTCGCCGGCATCAAGATCAACGAAGTGCTCGCCAACACGCGCAACAGCACTAACTCGGACGGAACCGTCACCGACTGGGTCGAGCTCTACAATCCATCTAACGGCTCAATCGATCTCACCGGCATGAGCCTTACCGACCAGCTCACCACGCCGCGTCGCTGGGTTTTCCCGGCCGGATCGGTAATCGCCGCCGGCGGCTACCGTTCAGTGAAGTTTGATCCCAACGTGCCCGCCACCACCAACGCTTCCTTCGTCCTGAACTCCGGATTCGGCCTCAAGGCTTCGGGCGACTCGATCTACCTCTTCAATCGCCCGCAAAGCGGTGGCGAACTGCTTGACGCGGTCAGCTTCGGCGTTCAGGCCGCCGATTGGTCCATCGGTCGCATTCCCAACGGCGGCAGCAACTGGGTGCTGAACATTCCTTCCCAAGGCGCGGCCAATCTCGTGGCGGCACTGGGCAGTCCCGCGCTGCTCAAAATCAACGAATGGATGGCCTCCCCGCTGACTGGTGGCGACTGGTTCGAGATCTACAACCCGAGCGCGCAGCCCGTCGAGTTGAGTGGAGTTCACCTGACCGACGACTTGAATGATCGTCTCCAGTATCCGCCCTTCCCCGCTCGATCCTACATCGCCGCCGGACTGGACGGCTTCCTGAAAATCGTCGCGGACAACGACCCTGCCGCCGGCGCCGACCACGTTCCCTTCGCGCTCTCCAAAAACGGCGAGTCACTCGGGATCGTGGACCAATTCGGAACGCTCATCGATCAGATTACGTTCGGCGGCCAGTTCAACGGCGTCTCCCAAGGCCGGCTGCCCGACGGCAACAACAACATCGTTCTCTTCACCGAGACGCAGAGCCCGGAGGAAAGCAACTACCTGCCAATTCCAAACGTGGTCATTAACGAAGTCCTCACGCACTCGGATCCCCCGCTGGAAGATGCCATTGAGCTGCGCAACACCACGGGCACTGCCGTGAACATTGGCGGCTGGTATCTGAGCGACGCGCGGACAGCGTTGCGGAAGTTCCGCATTCCGAATGGCACCTCGATTCCAGCCAATGGATTCCGAGTCTTCTACGAGACGAATTTTAATCCGATCCCGAATGATCCAGGCAGCTTCTCCCTCAGTTCGGCCAGCGGCGATCAAGTCTACCTGTCCGCGGCGGACGCCGGAGGACAACTCACCGGCTATCGAGCCGTCGTGGATTTCGGAGCCGCGGCCAATGGCGTGTCGTTCGGCCGCTACATCACCAGCGCGTTGAACGGAAACAAAGTCGACTTCACCGCGATGGCCCAGCGGACATTCGGCGCCGACAACCCGCCGACCTTGGATGATTTCCGCTCCGGAACCGGCCGGACCAATAGCGGCCCGCTCGTCGGCCCCGTGGTCATCAGTGAAATCATGTATCATCCGCCAGACCTCATTGGTGGCGTCGATAATTCCACGAATGAGTTCGTCGAAATTCGCAACATCACCGGCAGCGCCGTTCCTCTGTTCCACGCGGCGTTCCCGACGAACACGTGGCGATTGAAGGATGGAGTTTCATTCCAGTTTCCGGCCAACCTCACCATCCCCGCCAACGGCACAATCGTGGTCGTCAATTTCAATCCGGCTGACGCCGCCGCGCTCAACGCTTTCCGGACGAAATACAACGTCCAGGCCGGAGCCACCATCCTCGGTCCCTACAACGGAAAACTGGCGAACGGCTCCGCCAGCGTGGAACTCGCCCGCCCGGACGCACCGCAGCTCACCGGTCCGGACGCGGGAATGGTTCCCTACATCCTCGTCGACAAAGTGAAATACTCGGATGTCGCACCGTGGCCCGCAGGCGCAGACGGCACCGGGCAGTCGCTCAACCGCATCACCCTTGCGAACTACGGCAACGATCCGATCAACTGGACCAACGCCGCGCCGACTCCGGGACCGCAAGGCGCGAATCCGGACGCGGACGGCGACGGCATGGATGACGCGTGGGAAGTCACCTACTTCGGCAATACGAGCCGCAACGGCACCGGGGATTTCGACAATGACGGCATGACCGATCTCGTCGAGTTCCTCGGAGGCACCAATCCGATCCAAGCCGCAAGCAACCTACGACTCACCATCGTTCGCAGCGCGCCGGATGTCCTGCGTTTCAACGCCGTCTCAAACAAGACCTACACCGTCGAATACAGAACGAACCTGACCGCGGGTTCGTGGACTCTGCTCCAGTCGGTTCCCACTGGCACGAGTCGCGCGGTTCAAGTGACCAACTCGGCGGTCAGTCCACGGAACCGCTTCTACCGCGTTCGCACGCCTTGATCGAACTTCATCGCCTGCCTTAACAACAAGAAAGGCGCGACTGGTTTCCCGGTCGCGCCTTTTGCTTGGAACAATGGAAGGACGAATCGTTACTTCTTCGCCGCGTCGTAGAGTGCCGCCACCGCGTTCCAGTTCACCACATTCCAGAACGCCTTGAGATAGTCAGCACGACGGTTCTGGTATTTGAGATAGTAGGCATGTTCCCAGACGTCGACGCCGAGGATCGGCTTGCCTTCGCAGCCGGCGACCGCCTTGCCCATGATCGGGTTGTCCTGATTGGCAGTGGAAACGATCTCAATCTTGCCGCCATTCACGACGAGCCATGCCCAGCCGCTGCCGAAGCGTCCGACGCCGGCGCCTTCAAACTTTTCCTTGAAGGCATCGAACGAGCCGAAGGTGGCATTGATGTCCTCAGCCAACTTGCCAGAAGGAGTCCCGCCAGCATTCGCCGCCATGAGCTTCCAGAAGAATGTGTGGTTGACGTGACCACCGGCGTTGTTGCGGACCGGGCCGCGGATGGTGTCGGGCACCGAGGCCAGATCCATGATCAACGCCTCTGCAGACTTGGCTTCCAACGCGGCATTGCCGGCGATGGCCTTGTTCAGGTTCGTGATATAAGCGTTGTGATGTTTGCCGTGATGGATCTCCATCGTGGCCTTGTCGATGTGTGGTTCGAGCGCGTCATGCGCATACGGAAGGGGTGCGAGTTCGTGAGCCATAGTCGTATGTTTCGTTTTCTGTCGAATTGCGATTGTTGGTAATGCTCTTCGTGCGCGGAGTGTAGTGCATGCATTTTCGGTTTCAAGAGCTGTTGCCAGAAATTGCCGCGTCCTCGGCCAAAACAAGTGCCTCAGTCTCCCCGCGCCGGAAGTCGGGAAAGAAAAAGCGCGGAACACTCGTTCCGCGCTTAAAAAATTAAATTCGGTCTGGTCGTTCGCGATGCCAGCCCGGCGCAGGCTCAGTGCCGGTCACGATAACCACCTCGGTCGCCGCGATCGCCGCGGTCACCACGATCGCCCCGATCTCGCCCGCCGCCTCCGCCGCCACCACGATAGCCGCCGCCGCCCCCACCACCACCGCCGCGATAGCCGCCACCCCCACCGCCGCCACGAGGACGTTCTTCCATCGGGCGAGCCTCGTTTACTGTCAGCTTGCGCCCGGCAAACTCCGAGCCGTGCAGCTCGGCAATCGCCTTCTGGGCCTCATCCGGTGAGCTCATTTCCACGAAGCCGAAGCCACGTGATTTACCCGTCATTTTGTCCTGGAGAATGTTGATCGAAAGAACGGTTCCCGCCCTGCTGAAATGGTCCTGGAGGTCGTTTTCGGTGGCGTTGTAGTCGATGTTCCCGACGAAAAGTTTTGTCGCCATGGAGTTATGTCGTGAGTGGTTTGTATGTCTAATCTAGCGAGGTGATCCGGGCCGGATTCGGGTCACTTCACACTGCATTGTCGTTCGCCGGCATCAAAAATCGTCAAAGGGACGATGACAAGAAAAATTCGGCAAACTTTTGGCCTCACTTAAGCACCCAATTACCACTCGATTCAGTTCTGATCCTGCCCTTCGAATTCTCCCTCCTCCACCAGCTCTTCGGCAGGTCCGATCATCACGACAAACTCCCCCTTCAATGATCGCTTCTGCAACAACTCCAGCAATTCAACCGGCGTGCCGCGGAGGAACTCCTCGAACTTCTTGGTCAGCTCCCGGGCCATGACGATGGTTCGCCCGACGAACACCTCCGAAAGTTCTCCCAGCAGCTTTTCGATTCGATACGGCGACTCGTACAACACCAGCGTTCCCTCAAATGCTTTCAGCGCCTCAAGCTGCTTGCGACGTTGACCCGATTTGTGAGGGAGAAAGCCGATGAAATGAAATTCGTCCGTCGGCAATCCACTCGCCGTCAACGCCGCCACCAACGCACACGGGCCGGGCACCGATTCCACCCGCAATCCCGCCAGCCGCGCCGCCCGCACCACGCGCTCTCCGGGATCGCTTATTCCGGGACTGCCCGCGTCCGTCACCAGCGCGATCTTCTCGCCGCGCTGCAACCGTTCCAAAATCTCCTCGCTTCGCCGGGCCTCGTTGAACTGGAAGTAGCTGATCATCGGCTTCGAAAGGCCGAAATGTTTCAGTAACTGTCCCGTGCGGCGCGTGTCTTCCGCCGCCACCACGTCACACTCCTTCAGCACGCGCAACGCACGCAGGGTGATGTCCTCCAAATTACCGATGGGCGTCGCGACCAGATAAAGTGTTCCGGGCGTCAGCGGCGGCAGAGTCTTCTCAGAGTCGTTCATGGTATTCACTTCGTAGGCAGCACCTGAAAACCTTTCACATCCGGCGCCATAATCGTCACCGCAGAATCCGGCAACGCCTTTTGCATCGCACGCGCCACCACCGAGGGCTTATCGAGCGTGAGACACATGATGGAAGATCCAGAGCCACTCAAGAATCCGCCCAGTGCGCCAGCCCGTTCTCCCGCAGCGATCACCCTGGAAAGCTGCGGCAGGAGTTTCTCCCGATACGGCTGATGCACGCGGTCATCAAACAAGCCGCGCAGCATTTCGTATCTCCGACTCGCAAACGCCGCCGTGATGAGCGCTGCCCGATTTAATGCGTGTGCGGCATCGGCTTTCGAATACTTCGCCGGTAAAAGCTTTCGCGCCGCTTCCGTGCTGATGCCGAACTTCGGAATCAAGGTCACGCACCGAAGCTTTGACTCCACCGGAAACGACAGGCATCGCACCGATTTTCCGATGCGCCCGGAAACCGTAAAACCGCCGAAAATCGCCGGCGATGCGTTATCCGGATGCCCCTCCAACTCCGTCGCCAGTTCCAACAAAGCGGCGCGAGATAACTTAGTTCCCGCCAGTTCGTTCAACGCCGCGATGAATCCCACGCGAATCGTCGCGCTCGCGCCGAGTCCGCGCGCCATGGGAACCTCCGCCTTCAATCCCACTCTCACCCCAAACGATTTCACCTTCGCGGACCGAAAGAAAATCTGCGAAGCTGCTCCCAACGCCTCGCCGAACCAGCGTCGATCGTCCGCCGGCAGTTCCCAGGCAAACTCGATGGGTGAAGCCGCGATTCGCTCCACACGAATCACGTTGTAGAGCTTCACTGCGAGCCCGAGCGTGTCGAATCCGGAACCGAGATTCGACGTCGAGGCCGGCACTTTGATCGAGACGGAATTCATCAACGCGCCGAGGGAAGCAGCGGCACACTCGACACGCAAAGGAAATCTTGGAACACTCCGCGCCCGTGAAACAGTCAATCGTCACATTGGATTTGGAAGGCGTTCTCGTTCCTGAAATCTGGATCGCCGTCGCCGAGAAAACCGGCATCAAGGAACTCCGCCGCACCACGCGCGACGAGCCCGATTACGACAAGCTGATGCAGGGCCGCCTGAAGATCCTCGATGCGCACGGCCTCAAACTGTCCGACATCCAACAGGTGATCGGCACGCTTCGTCCGCTCGATGGCGGCAAGGAGTTCCTCGACGAACTGCGCTCCATCACGCAGGTCCTGATTCTCTCCGACACGTTCGAGCAGTTCGCCAAGCCGCTCATGCAGCAGCTCAACTGGCCCACCCTGCTCTGCCACCGCCTGATCGTGGAGAACGACCGCATCACCAATTACCAAATCCGCATCGCCGACCAAAAGAAGAAGGCCGTCGCCGCATTGAAGGCGATGAATTACCACGTCATCTCCGCCGGCGATTCCTTCAACGACACCGCCATGCTCGGCGAAGCCAACGCGGGATTCCTCTTTCACGCGCCGGAGAGCATCAAGCAACAATTTCCGCAATTCCCCGCGGTCGATGAATACAACGAGCTACTCGCGCTGATCAAAAAGGCGATAGGTTGATTCCCATCGCGGCCATGCCGCACTCATGAACTGGCTCAACCACCTAGGCGCAACACAACCGGTCGCCCATGCGTTGTTGATCCTGTGCCTAGTGGCGGTGACGGGACTCACACTTGGCGGCGTGCGCTGGCGCGGGGTGAAGCTTGGCACAGCCGGCGTTCTGTTCGCCGGCATCGTCTTCGGCCACTTCGGACAGGAGATCGAGCATCGCATTCTGGAATTCGTCCGCGAGTTCGGGCTCGTGCTCTTCGTCTTCACCATCGGTCTGCAACTCGGGCCGGGGTTCTTCGCCTCCTTTCGACGCCACGGCGTCCGACTGAATGCCCTTGCTATCGCCGTGGTTCTCGGTGGCGCCGGTGTGACGGCACTGGGCGCGTGGCTGCACGGTTATGACTTCATCGCCGCGCTGGGATTGTTCTCCGGTGCCACGACGAACACGCCATCGCTCGGCGCGGCCCAGCAAACACTCGCCACTCTCGGCAATATTCCGCCAGCAAAAGCCGCCCTGCCCGCCCTTGCCTACGCGGTCAGTTACCCCATCGGCATCGTCGGGATTATCGGATCGCTTCTGATCGTTCGCTCGCTCTTCCGCATCGATCCGGCCCGCGAAGCGGAACTCTTCCGCGCGGAACAACAACGCGGCATCGAACCGCTCGGCCGCCTGAATCTCGTCGTCGAAAACAGGAACCTCGAAGGCGTTGCCATCGGTGAGATACCGGGTCGTCGCGAGACCGGCGTCGCGATCTCCCGCATCCGACGCGAAAGTCAGAAAACCGTAATCACCGCCACGGACGACGCCGTGTTGCATGTCGGCGACATCCTGCTGGTCGTCGGTACATGGCGCGGCCTGGAACAGTTTGCACGTGTCGTCGGCAGCGCCAGCGAAGTCGATCTCCTCAAATCTCCCGGCGTTATCGCCCATCGCAAGATCGTCGTGACCCACAAGAACGTCCTCGGCAAAACGCTCGCCGAACTGGGCCTCGATCACCTTTACGGCGTCGCCATCACCCGCGTCAGCCGCGCGGATATCGAGATGACCGCCGTTCCGGATCTGCGACTCCAGTTTGGCGACGTGCTCAATGTCGTCGGCGACGACGAAGGCTTGCGCAACGCCTCTGCCGCCCTCGGCAACTCGCTCAAGGCGCTGAACGAGACGCAGTTCGTTCCCATCTTCGTCGGCATTGCCCTCGGAATTCTCGCCGGCACGCTGCCCGTCTCCTTCCCGGGCCTGCCCGTCCCGGTGAAGCTCGGCCTCGCCGGCGGACCGCTCGTGCTCGCCATCTTGCTCGGTCGCCTCGGCCACATCGGACCGCTCGTCTGGCACATGCCCGCCAGCGCGAATCTCGCATTCCGCGAACTCGGCATCACCCTGTTCCTCGCCTGCGTGGGATTGAAGGCCGGCAAAGAATTCTTCCACACGGTATTCACGCCCCAAGGCCTGTGGTGGATGCTCGGCGCCATCGCCATCTCGATGATTCCCCTGCTGGTCATCGCCTGCATAGGACGCGTGGTGATGAAACTAAACTACATGACACTGAGCGGAATGATGGCGGGCAGCATGACCGATCCGCCCGCGCTCGCCTTCGCCAACGCCATCAGCAAGTCCGACGCTCCCTCCGTAGCCTACGCGACCGTTTATCCGCTCACGATGCTCCTGCGCATTCTCGCCGCGCAAATCATGACACTGCTCTTTACGCGATGAACCGGCGCGCTTTCATTCCGCCAGAAAGCGGATCAAGTTCGGGTCCTCCAATAGATTCTTCGTCGCCTCAGTAATCGCCTCGTTCAACAAACGCTCGTTCGTCTTCGCGCGCGGGGCTTCAATCGTCGTCTCCTTCTTCCGCCCAAGGTAAATTTGCTGGAAGCGAACACCGCTCTTGAACGTCGTCGCGTTCAGCACCGCCTCCGTCATCACGATCCCCTTCCAGAAATCCATGTCCGTCGAGTACTCCAACTTGCTCAATTCGACCGTCAACACCCGTCCAGGATCGCCCTCGTGAACAACCGCGTTGAATCCCTTCTTCACATAACCCGCCACCAACGCGTCCCGCACCAGCACGGCGATATTCTGCTCCGAAGTAATCGCTGCGTTCTCCGAATCCACGCCTCGATGCCCAAGCTTCGTCGTCAACCGTCGGTCGAGGACTTCCACGGCGAACTTCACTCCGCGACCTTCCGTCGAGGGCGCCACCTTGGACGAAACCTGGATCCGCGCGGTCTGGGGAACCCAGGCGCAACCGACGCCGAGAACAACAACCGCAAGACTTAGACAAGTGACGAGGAATAGTGAACGTCTAGGCATGATTCGAGGCCGCGAGTCTTGTTGGATGCCCGGCAATGTGTCCACCGAAATGTCGCCTCCGCCATGAGGGGAACGCGAGTATCGTCAAATTGAGTTGCCGAGCATGGCTAGGTTTGTGATTGAGCCACGGCGGCAAAACCGCTAGCCTTCCGCGTAATAGACGCCCCGCATGCCGTCACGCCCGTCAAACTCAAATAACTCCAACAACAACCCGCCAGTCCGGATTCCGGACCACGATCTTCTGCGGCGGATTGGCAGGGGCGCGTACGGCGAAGTGTGGCTGGCACGAAGTGTTCCGGGGGCGTATCGCGCCGTTAAGATTGTCTGGAAGGGAAGCCTGGAACAAGGCCGCTCCTATGAACGCGAGTTTGACGGGATCAAACGCTACGAAAAAATTTCGCGCGGACACGAGGGTCTGGTGGACGTGTTGCACGTAGGTCTCGTTCCTTCTGGGGAATGCTTCTACTACGTGATGGAGCTGGCGGATGACATCCAGACGGACATCCCGCTGGGAACATCCGATATCCCGACCTCATACAAGCCGAAGACCTTGCGCGATCTGCACAAGAACTCCGGGCGTCTGCCGATCAGCAGGTGCCTCGACATCGCGGCCCGCCTCGCCGCGGCGCTCACGCAAATCCATAACGCGGGCTTGGTTCACCGGGACATCAAGCCTTCAAACGTCATCTTCGTGGAGGGCCAGCCCAAGCTGGCGGACATCGGTCTGCTCGCCAGTGCGTCGGAGGAATGTTCATTCGTCGGCACCGAGGGGTTTGTCGCGCCGGAGGGACCGGGAACGGTCCAGGCCGACATTTACAGTTTTGGCAAGCTGCTCTACGAGATGGCCACCGGGCTGGATCGAATCGAGTTTCCGAAGCTGCCCGCGCTTCCTGCCGGTTCGGTCGAAGAGATTGAAGAGTTTGCCGAGCTGAACGAAATCCTGCTCCGCGCCTGCGATCAGAGACCTGAGAATCGCTACAGCTCGGCCGAGGAACTGCGGCGTGAACTTCTATTCCTCCAGGGCGGGCGGTCCGTCCGTAAGTTGCGTCTGCTCGAGCGTCGCGCGGCGATCGCACGCAAGGTGAGCCTGGTCACCGCCGGCGCCGCGCTCGTCGCCATCACTGCTTATTTCGGCTCCTACCGCCAGTTCCAGCGTGCTCAGGAAGCAGAGCGAAAGGCGCTCGCCACGGTTGAATCACTCCAACTGGCCACTTCAGAAGACCACTTCCGGCGCGACGATTCGAGCACCGCGCTGGCAGTGCTGGCCCACTTGGTTCGGGAGAACCCGACCAACCGCGTAGCGGTGGAACGACTGCTCTCCGCGCTGACGTGGCGGAATTTCACGCTGCCGCGTACTGAACCGATCCTGACTACAGGTCGCCCGCAGATGGCGATCTTTAACCAGGACGATTCAAGATTGCTGACCGCAACATTTGACGGCGTCCTGGAACTCTGGAACGCCACGACCGGACAAATCATCGTCACCAACAATTTCAAGGAGGGCAGGATCAGCTGGATCAGTCTCAGTCCGGACGGCAAGCTGGCCGCTGTCGCGGGCATGGGCTACTCCGCGGTCGTCGATTCCTCCACGCTTCAGCTCACCGTTCCACTGATGACGCCGACCACCAATCGGGTGGCTTCCGTCCACTTCAGCCCAAACCAGAAATGGATGATCTCGGCGGGCACGGAAGGAACCACACGACTCTGGGAGGTCAGCACCGGCCGCCAGATGGGCTCCGATCTCAATACCAGATCGTCGGTGCGCTTCGCCACGTTCTCACCCGACAGCGCGCGAGTGGCCGCGGGTCTACGCAATGGCGAAGTCCGCATGTGGGAGGTACCCGCGGGAAAAGCGACCGACGTGGTGTTGCGACACAAGGCCATTGTCTGGAAGGTCCAGTTCAGCCCGGACGGAAAACTCATCGCCACTGCAAGCGACGATCACGAGGCGCGACTATGGGATGCTACGTCCGGCGCGTTGCACGCGATTCTTCCGCATAAGAACTGCGTCGTGGATGTGAACTTCAGTCCCGACGGAACCAAGGTGGTGACTGCATCCGAGGATTTGACCGCGGTCATCTGGGATGTCGCCACCGGGAAGCCGGTTGGGAAACCCCTGCGGCACCGAAACTGGGTGCGCCAGGCCAGGTTCTCTCCGGACGGGCAACGCGTGGTCACGGCTTCAGAGGACAACACCACTCGGATTTGGGACGCTGAAACAACCGACCCCATCGTCGAACCGATGCGGCATCCCACGGAAGTCATTCACGCTTCCTTCAGTCACAGCGGCAAGGCGATCGCCTCGTCCGTTTCTGCTGCGGGCGGGGAAGAAGTCTGGATCTGGGATGTCGCCACTCAAGGTGCGCGCGGGCTACCTTTGCTGACGCAAGATCAGGCAAACGCGGCCGAATTCAGCCCGGACGGGAAATGGATTGCCGTCGCCTGCCGGAGTGGCGCCGTCCGCATCTGGATGCGCGCCAACTACCAGGCGAAGGAGGTGATTCTGCCTCACGATCGCGAAGTCCGCCTGCTGGCATTCAGCAACAACGGACAGAAATTGGTCGCAGTGCATCAGCGCGACGCGGTGATTTGGGATCTCGCGACGAGGACACGAATCGGCACGCCAATTGAACATCTTGAAGAGATAAAGTCTGTCGAATTTAGCGCTGACAGCCGTCTAATTCTGACGGCTTCCGCGGACGGAACTGCCGGTCTGTGGGACGCGCAAACTGGCACAAGCCTGCGACAATTCTCGCCAGCGCAGTCGCACAAGAACCCGAAGGCGTCCTCATCAGCAGACCTCTCAAACGCCAAGTTCAGTCCCGACAACAGCATGGTGGTCACTGGTTCCCGGAACAAGTTTGCCACCGTCTGGAACATCGCTTCGGGCGAGGCGCTCGCTGAGTTTGAGCATGAGCATTGGGTGACTTACGCGGAGTTCAGTCCGGACAACAAGACCGTGCTGACCTCGTCCATCGACCGGTCTGCCAATATTTGGGATATCGCCTCGGGCCGCCCTCTTACCGCGCCGCTCACCCACGACAGCGATATAAAGACCGCACACTTCAGCGGTGATGGAACCAAGGTTATCACCACTTCGATGGACTGGACGGCCCGGATTTGGGACGCAAAAAGCGGGGCGCCGGTTTCGGAACTGCTCCGGCACGAAGGGCCCGCCACGGTCGCCTCGTTCAGCCCGACCAGCAATTACGCAATCACCGGTGCTGATGACGGCATGGTCCGTTTGTGGGACGCGACAACCGGTGTGGCGCTCAATGACGGAGTCAGGCATACCAGTGAAATTGTCTCCGCCTCGTTTTCTCCGGATGGAGAGCTGATGATGGTAGTGCCACAAAAGGGCGATGTGACCATCTACGAACTGCTGGCACCGGTTTATCCCGCCCCCACTTGGCTCGCTGATCTCGGCGAAGCAGTGGCCGGTCAACGCCTGAGTCCCGCCGGAAAACTCGAAAGGACATCACCGCGGAAATTCTTTGAACTGCGACGCGAGATGAACCGGAAAAACCTCCGCGGCTTTTACGCCCGTTGGGCGAAGTGGTTCTTGCAGGATACGGACAAGCGCACCATCTCGCCACGCGCCAAGACCACGGTCACTGAATACGCGGGACGCAAGATCGAGATGAACACCATCGCGGACTTGAGAGAAGCGTTGTTCCTCGTCCCGACCAACGCCATTGCTCATGGCCGCCTCGCCCGGCTTTACAGCGAACACGAGAACGCTCCCAGCTCAAGATTGCAGCAACTAGCTGAGTGGCATCTCGCCCACGCGCTAAAGTTGGACCCCAACAATCAGGAATTGCTCGCCATCAAGGCAGCGATCAATGCCCGGCACCTCCGGAGCCAGGCTGTCACCCGTTCGCCAGCCAAATTGCCGTAAAATTTTTGTTAGATCGCCTCCCTGGCAAAGCAATAGATAGGTGTGAGATCCAGACCATGATCACCGTCCAAGATGAATCAAATGCGTTTCTGCCGACGCGAAGCAGCCTGATCGGCCGGCTGAAGGAATGGAACGATTCCGCGAGTTGGGATGAGTTCTTCAATTCCTACAGCCGCTCCATTCTAAGTCTGGGCCTTAAACGGGGTCTGACCCGATCTGAGGCAGAGGAAGTGATTCAGGAAACGATGCTTGCGGTAGCCCGGCAAATGCCGGAATTCACCTATGACCGCACGCTAGGTTCCTTCAAAGGATGGCTGTTTACCATCACCCGTCGGGCCATCGGCAAGCAATTGGCCAAGAGGCTTTCCGGAATCCAAGCAGGCGTGGCAACCATTGGCGATGCCAACGACGCATTGGAGGCCTATGCTGACCCCACCCCCGGACTTGAGCAGCAGTGGGACGAAGAATGGCGTCTGAGCCTCCTGCAAATTGCCGTGGATCGCGTGCGTCGGAAGGCGAAGCCCAAGCAGTTTCAGATGTTTGATCTCTATGTCACCCAGCAGCTGCCCATGAATCACGTGACAGGAATGCTCAACGTCAACTCCGCTCAGGTCTACATGGCCAAATTGCGCATCTCTCAGATGATCCGCCACGAATTGTCAGCTTTGGAAAAGAAGCTCATTTAGCGCGCAAATGACTGATGACAAACCATTAACAGCATCCTCATTTCCAAAGAAGGCCTTCGCATCCCGCCTTGCGGAAAAAAAGTTGAAGATTTTTGTTAGATCACCCCGTCGACGACGCAATTAAACAGTGAAAGCCTGTGGTGAATTGCTGGAATTATCTAAGGGACAGCAAGAACAACTGGTCCGAGACAGTGCGTGGGGACAACGGTGTCGGACACCAACCGCAGCACCTGCCAGCGTCAGGTGCTGCATCAAGTTGGGGGCTTTGTCCGCTTTCGAAAGAATGCGGCTCAGAGCTTAACTGCCAATCAACAGACGCCAGGAAACTCGCCGGGCTGAGGAACGCCTAAGCTTCCTCGGCCCGGCGTTTTCTTTTCAACTCACTACCGGAAAGCTGCCTCGCTCCGCTTCACCAATCACCGGCCCAAGATCTTCGTCAACAACGCCTCAGCATCGCGATAATCCGGGACGACCACGTCCGCCCCCACGCCCAGCAAACGTTCCCGTTTCCACGCGTCGATTTTGCCGGAACCGTTGTTCGCCTCGTCACTCGCCACGGCGACCGGTAACCCTCCCACTTCCTTCGTGTTCTGGATTTCAACGTAACCATCACCGAACGCCAGCAACTGGGCACCCGGAACGTTGTTCTCACGGAGAATCCGCTCGATCACCATCTTCTTCGAAAAATTCTGGTAGTTATCCTGAGCGCCGTAAATGTGCTGCCCGAAATAACGCGCCACATCAAGCAGGGCCGCCTCCTCCTTCACAAAGAGCTCATCCGTGCCGCTGGCAAGGTAAAGCTGCAAACCGCGCCGTTGCAATCCGTCCAAAAGCGCTCGTGAACCGTGCACCAGCAGCGAGTCCCGAGTCAGTTTCCCGGACTTAATCGCTTCCTTCCGTCCAGCAATCCGCTCATCCAGCCGGCGCAGATACTCGTGTTTGTACCAGAGCGGCTCCTTCGGCGTGCCGCCGCGTTCCTTGATGCGCTCCGCCAGTTGGATCATCTGGTAAATGGTCTGCTTGCCGTTCAGGCGCATGATGTCATCCAGGCACATCTGTCGGCGTTGTTCATCCGTCTCGCTCGCCACCTTCGGCAGCATCTCCACGAACATCGGCACCATCACCTCCGGCCAGCCCTCTCGCACCAGCGACAGCGTGCCGTCGAAATCGAACAGCACATGGGTAATGGCCGGGCGCGGGGCAAACCCAGCTGAGAATTCAACGTAACCAGAGAAACCAGGAACAGTTTGCATGAAGGCGAGAGATAAGCGGTCTCACTCCAAAAATGCAATCTCGGGAACGCCCTCCTCCTCCGGCATTCCGCACGCGAATATGTATTCGACATCACCAGCATCGCCTGACAATAGAAGGCACGTGAATCAGCCTTCATTCCGGCCCCGTTAGCCAATGCCTCCCGTCGAGACCAAGCCATCCCGGGTCGATTCCATTGATGTCCTTCGCGGATTCGTCATGGTGCTCATGGCGCTCGATCACACGCGGGACTTTTTCCACAACGCGGTGTACCAGGAAGTCGAGCCGCTGAATGCCACCGACGGCAGCATCGCGCTTTTCTTCACCCGTTGGATCACCCACTTCTGTGCGCCTGTCTTTGTCTTCCTCGCCGGCACCGGCGCCTTCCTCTCCGGCACGCGCGGCAAACCAAAGCGCGAACTCTCCTGGTTCCTCGTCACCCGCGGACTCTGGCTCATAGCTCTCGAACTGACGTGGGTTCATTGGGCGGGATGGTCCTTCGCCATCAATTTGAAGGAACACTGGGGCCTCGTCATTTGGGCGATTGGCTGGTCCATGATCGCGCTCGCCGCTCTCATCTACCTTCCGCAATGGGCCGTCGCCGCGGCAGGCATCGGCATCATCGTCCTTCACAACGCTCTCGATTTCCTGACGCCGGAATCCTTCGGCTCACTCGGCTGGCTCTGGCAAATTATCCACGAAGGCGGCGACATCGAACTGGCGAACGGATTCAAATTCGGCGCCGGCTATCCTATTCTCCCTTGGATCGGCGTCATGGCCACCGGCTACGCCTTCGGTTCCGTCATGCAGAAAGCTCCGGACAATCGCCAGCACTGGCTCCTGCGCGTCGGGATCAATCTTGTGGTCGTGTTCGTTCTCCTTCGCTTCACGAATCTCTACGGCGACGCCAAAGCCTGGTCCTCACAACCCACCGGCTTCCGCACCCTGCTCTCCATGCTCGACTGCACCAAATATCCGCCGTCGCTCTGCTACCTGCTGATGACCCTGGGGCCCGCCGCCATGCTCCTCGCGTGGCTCGACCTAAAGAAGCCAGAATTTCTCAAGCCGCTCCTCGTCATCGGCCGCGTGCCGCTGTTCTACTACCTCTTGCACCTTCCGCTCATCCACGGACTCGCCATCGCCGTGAACCTGATTCGCTTCGATCGTGCCGACTGGCTTTACGGGATCGAACCCGCCAAGCCGCCTCCCGACGCCGGCTTCGATCTCGCCGTGGTCTACCTTGCCTGGGCCGCGGTCATCATTGTCCTCTATCCCGCCTGCCAATGGTTCGCCGATCTGAAACGTCGCCGGAAAGATCCGTGGCTCAGCTACCTCTGATCTTCCGAATCAAACAGGTCAGATCTCTCCGTTGAAACCCTGCTGCCGCAGCGCCTCGAACAAAACGAGCGCCACGCAATTCGACAGATTCAGCGAACGCGACGTCGTGTTAAACATCGGGATGCGCAGCCACTGCTCGCGAATCCCCTCCAACAGCGCCTTCGGCAAACCCGCCGTTTCACGCCCGAACACCAGATAATCCTCGGGAGAGAAATTTACCTCCGCGTAGTGCTTCGGCCCACCCGACTCGATGAACCACAGCCTCGCGCCCGCCGGAAGACTTGCCTGAAACTCCGGCCAGCCAGACCACCGCTTCCACTCCACCTGCTCCCAGTAATCCATCCCCGCACGCTTCAGCTGCCTGTCGTCCAGCTTGAAACCGAACGGCTCGATGAGATGCAACATCGTCCGCGTCGCCGCGCACAAACGCGCCACGTTCCCCGTGTTCGGCGGGATCTCAGGTTCCAGCAGGACGATGTTCATTGCGAAACCGATACCAGATGCCCCGATCGACGACGACAGGATTTGCAACCTCCGCAATACCCCTCTCTCAGCCGAGTCCATGCAGACGGAGAGGCATTCAACCACGGACAAACACTGATAAACCCGCCGCGGCAGAGCCGCCACCCCGGCAGGACAGTGCTTCCAACCCATCCCGCCCGCAGGTGGGTCAGTAGGAAAAGGAGAAAGTGGGAGGAGAAGACCTCGGCGCTGATTCATTTTCGAAAATGCGCTAATCTGGGTTGTTGTATTACAGATGGAACCAGCGGAAGGCATTCCAACGGACAATCACCAAACGGTGGAATGAACTCCGAAACCAGACCTGCGTTCTTCCCAAATCCAATCCGTGCGAATCCGTGTCCATCCGTGGTTTCTTCCGCGTAGGTTCGGCTAAGTGACCACAACTCATCTCGTCGGAAAAACCTGCCACCTCCCAATCCACCGCACCCTGCCCACCTTAAAAAGACCTCACCTCATCGTGCCCGGAATCGATCTCTCACCGCATGGCCCGAACATCGATGGTCAAAGAACCAATCTCATCCGGCGTTTCTATCTAACCCAAGCTACCCGCAGCAGTCGACCATCGTCGCCAACTTCACTCGATCTCACTCGAGGACAAAGAGCAGAAGCAGCCGTTCCTCATCCCGCTTCGCCGCGGAGCTTCGCTTCGGCGAGCTGGATGAGATCGTGATTGGCCAGGGCGGTGGGTTGAAGTCGCAGCGCCTTCTTCGCCGCGCGCAGAGTGATCTCCCATTTTTCCAGTTGTGCCGCGCACAGCGCCATGCCGTTCCACGCTCCGAAATGGTTCGGCTTGAGGCGCACCACTTCCTCGCAGACGCGCAAGCTGCCGCGGGCGTTACCGAGCAGGTAGAGCACGGTGGCTTGCTTGTTATGCGCTTCGGCCCATTCGGGATATTTCACCGCGAGCTTGCCGAAGATCGTCAACGCATCCTCCAGCTGACCGCCGTTCATGCAGGCGACACCTTTGTCCATCACGCGACGCGCCTCCGGTCCCTGCTCGTTCAGCCAGCATTCCCAAAGTCCGGCGGTGGCGAGTTGCGCGGCGATCAAGTTCTCCGAAGAGAGACATTCAACGAGGACACCTTCCGCGCGCAGCTCCACGAGTCGATGCAACGCCACCTCGCGTTCCATCGGCAATCCGCCAAGCAGGTCGCGCTTCAGTCGCGCGAGTTGCGCCGACAATGAACCATCGTCGTCCGCAGCGGGCGACAAGTCATCGTTCAATCGCAGGGCCATACGCCACTATATCGGTGTTCGCGTCCTCGCCTCAATATTCTCGCTACGAGGGTGTCCAAAGCCGCGGCGCGTCTGGCGCGGCCCCGACTCGACGGGCTTTGAGGGTGACGAACGGCGGAACGAACGCGCTGCGGTGCTTGAAGGTCCCCGGTTCCGCGGCTGGATCGCCGTGCCGCGGCTCGACGAGATCCTCCAGGACAAATCCGCTGCGACACAGGCCACCGATCAATTCCTGCCAGCGATGCAGGAACTCGACCGTTCCCGCCTCGCGATGGAGGCAACCGGCAATGACCTCGGGCAATGGACCGGTTCGATAATATGGCTCCGTCAATGTGTAGCCGCGCGCGGTACCCGTCACCTCCGCTTGCAATGTCGCGGGCTGTTTGTGCTGGCTGATGTAGAGACCGCCATTGGCGGTCACGCGTGCGACTTCGCGATACACGGCGAGAATGTCTGGAACGTAGCAAGTGCTGACAGGTTGAATCACCACGTCGAACTCGCCGTTGGCGAGCGTCGACAAGTTATCCATCGACGCTTCGACGACGCGGACGGAAACACCGCGGTCCTTCGCCACCTTGCGATCGAGATCCAGCATGGCGGGACTGAGGTCCACCACAGTGACACTCGCTCCGGCCGCCGCGAAGAGCGCGCTGTGCTTGCCTCCTCCGGCCGCGAGACACAGGACGCGTTTACCGCGCACGTTGCCCTCCAGCCAGCCGCAGTCATCGATCACGGCCATGGGATCGCGGAAGTCGGAATCGCGAGCCGTCTCGGTGTGGGACTGCCCGCGGCGGACGCGTTCATCCCAGGCGCGGCGATTCTGGTCGAGCACTGGATTCATGGTGGGGTTGTATCTCCGAAGGGCCGGGAAGAAAAGACTCTGACGGCGGCAAGACCGTCCGGAGAGTCAGCCTGATACGCAATTGTAACAGGGCGGGAGCCGGCAAAGGCTTGTGCAAATCCGCGTCGGCGAAGCATTCTATCGTGAAGCATTGTTGCACCACTCCTAGAAATGCCACCCGGTATGAGCACTCAAAAATCAAAAGACGACAGCCTCCATCTTCACAAGTTCGCCTCGGAAGCTCCCGCCAGCGGCGAAGGACTTCACGACATGGGCCAGACGGAGTTCATCAAGCGAACCGCAGCCGAGACAGTGCAGGAAGATGCGTCTCTCGCCGCCCAGCACACTGCGGAGTTTGGTCTGCCCCTCAAGGAAATGCTCGGCGTAATCGCCTATTGCTATGTCAAAGGCGTCTTCAATTCCACGGACATCGCGGCGTTGCTTAAGAGTGATCCGGCTCTCCGGGCAAAGTTTGGCCGAGATCTGCCGGACGGGAATACGGTCCGCCGTTTTCGCCGGAAGTTTGCAGGGGAGATTGAAGATGTACTTGAGGATTTATTCCGCATGTTCCCGAAAGGAGCGGATGCGAGCGCCATCAAGACCGAGTTCGTGCATCGCCAGGCTGCCGACCTACTTCATGACGTCGCGTGGACGGACAGCGGAGCGGCAGGGTTACCCCCTCGGCCTCCCTCTGCCTCCTGAATTTGAGATCGCTTCGACAACCGATCGACGCCGACGCTCTTCCCACTGCGATTTGTCCAGCGTGGGCAAAACGGTACACTCATCGCGAACGCCGCGCATGGCATTGATGAATGTTTTGTTTCAATTGACGCTGCGAATCAGCGTTTGCCGCGCGAGTCATTCAACTTTCTGGGCAGCCTCTGCCTGAATGGCACAACGTTTGCAACCCGCCATCTCACAACCAAAAACAAATCGTAACTGGTGACTGGTAGAGGTGGAAACTCCTCGTCCGCTTGCGTTGGCGATTGCCCGGAAGCGTCCGTGATCACCAAGTTGAACACAGACCGAACCTTGAACACAAAAGCGCCTGCGGCCCAGCCTTCGCCCGTCCTCGAATACCTCCAGCAATTACACGCGGAATTTGCGCCCGTCAAAGACGGCAAGGTGGCCACCTACATTCCGGAGCTGGCCAAGGCCAACCCCGACTGGTTCGGCATTTCCTTGGTCACGACCAACGGAACCTCCTACGAAGTCGGCGACTCACGACAACAGTTCACAATCCAATCGATCTCCAAACCGTTCGTCTACGGACTGGCGCTCGAAGATCACGGACGTCCCCATGTCATCAGCAAAGTCGGCATGGAACCAACCGGCGATGCCTTCAACTCCATCAGTCTCGAACCCGGCACCGGGCGTCCGCGCAATCCGATGATCAACGCGGGCGCCATCGCCACCAGTTCGTTGGTCGTCGGCAAAACGGCGCAAGGTCGGTTGCGTCGCGTGGTGGAAATGATGAGCCGCTACGCCGGACGCGATCTCAGCCTGGACAACGAAGTTTACCGGTCCGAAAGCGAGACCGGGCATCGTAACCGCGCGATCGGGCACATGCTGCGGAACTTCGACATCCTCACGACAGATCCGATTCCGTCAGTCGAACTTTACTTCAAGCAATGCTCCGTCTCCGTCACCGCGCACGATCTGGCAGTGATGGCGGCCACGCTGGCCAATCGCGGCGTGAATCCCATCACCAAGCAGCAGGCCATCCGCGGCGAATACGTCGAGAGCGTGCTCAGCGTGATGGGTTCGTGCGGCATGTATGACTACGCCGGCGAATGGATCTACACCATCGGCATGCCGGCCAAGAGCGGAGTCGCGGGCGGCATCATCGCCGTGCTACCCGGCCAGCTCGGAGTCGCCGTCTTCTCGCCGCCGCTCGACGCCCGCGGCAACAGCGTGCGCGGCATCAAAGTCTGCGACGCGCTCTCGCGCCATTGCGACCTGCACATCCTGAACCGCCCCAATCCGGGCGAGACCGCGATTCGCCTCAAATGCACCGGTGCCGAGCTCAGTTCCAACCGCATTCGCACGCCGGAGGAAAGCCAGGTGCTGCATCAAGGCGGAGGTCGGATTCACCTGTACCAGCTTCAGGGCAATCTCCATTTCGCGACGGCGGAAACGATCGTCCACGACGTGATGTCGAATCTCGACGGCATTCAGCATCTGATTCTCGATTTCAAGAAAGTGCTGACCGTGAACGAAAGCGCCTGCCGGTTGCTGCATGAGGTGCTGCTGAAGTTCGCCGAGCTGGACCGCATCATCCTTTTCACCCACGCCGATCACCTGCCGCTGCTCCGGCGCTACATGAAGGTGAAGCTCGGAACGCGTTACTCCGAACTGTTCCGGTCCGTCCCGGAGAACGATCTCGCCCTCGAATGGAGCGAGAACCGCATCATCGAATCATCCCTGCCAACCCGGAAGGATGACCGCCCCGTGACGCGGGGCCACTACGAGCTCTTCAAGAACTTCTCGGCGAATGACCTCATCGCGATCGCTCCCCTGCTCCAGCGTCGGACCTATCAACAGGGCGAGACGATCATTAATGCAGGCGATGACGCGGATGAACTCTACTTTCTCGCCCGAGGCGGCGTGAGCGTGTTCGTTCCCCTCGAAGGCGGCGGCCGGAAGCGCCTCGCCACCTTCACGCGCGGCATGGTTTTTGGCGAAATGGCTGTCATTGACCGCGCGCCACGTTCCGCCATGATCGTCGCTGACACGGAAGTCACCTGCGATGTGCTGAGCACCGCGAATTTTGACGGGCTGGGCACCACGCATCCGGAGCTGAAGATCAAGCTTTTGGAAAACCTTTGCCTGGTCTTGTGCCGGCGGTTGCGGATGGTAAACCGGAAGCTGTCGGTGTTCGACTGACACCCGGCCCGCCGTTTCGCCAGGCCGGTTCCGCAGAAATCGAGTCGTCAAGGAGGACGCTCAAAACGCCTGAAATTGTCCCGTTCGGGGCAGTTTCGGATTGTATTGAAGCGCGAGTTTGGTCACGCTGTCGTGTCCGAAGCATTTCGCTCTTCCACCGAAATAATGCCGTTCTGAAACGACTTTGGACGACCCCGTTTGCGCCATGAAGTACGACGTATCGCACCGCAAGAGTTGGTTTGAGATTCTGACTCTGTGCCTCGCCAGCTGGCTGGCGGCATCCCACCACGCCGACGCCGCGAGCGCCACCCTCTGGCAGGCACGAAATGGGTCCGTGAACGCACCCGTCAGTCCCGTCGAGTGGGCCAAGGGAAATTCCGGCCCCGCCAATTCCCACTATGTCGAGGGTTACTCCGTCCCCTACCGGATGGTCATCGCCGGGCTGACCAATGGTCCGCACACCCTCGTCATCGAGTGGGACACATTGCACAAAGGCAAACACGCCTTCGACTACATCACGCACTATCAACGACTGGAGCCGCACGACTTGATCGGCAACCACACGGCCGCGGAGATCGTGAATCCGCTCGGCGGACTCGCCGAGACTTTTGGTGAACCAACAACCTTTCCCATTCCCGCACCGTCACCAGCTTCCGGCTCGGTCGCCGGCCAGCCCACCGCGAGTTTCGAAAGTCTCCCGGCGAACGAACGCTTGATGACGATCTGGAACGGTTCCATCACTAGCATCAGCTATCTGTCGGAGGACCTGGTCAACGGCGAGGTGGGAACCACCCGGCTGCAAATCAACTTCGTCGCCACCAACGAGAACGTCGTCATCGCGTGGGGCGGGCACATCGCTTCTAAACTCGACTGGGGCTCCGGCAATTCCGCCGTCGACATCTGGGGCGCGCCGTATCACATGCGCAAGATTTCGCTCAACGGAACAGGCGGCAATCAGGACCGCTCCGTGCAGGCGCTCGCCATTAAGTCCCCGCCGATCGTCACCCTCAGCGGCGCGACGACCGTTTGTGCGCGCGGAACAAACATCTTCCTCCTCACGACCGACACCAAGGACGACACCGCAACATTCGCGTGGACCATTGGCGAGAACTCGGCCGGCGCGCGCATCGTCGGCGCCACCAACGAAACCTCCGTCGCGATCGTTGCCGAATCCGCCGGAACGTTTTCCCTGCAAGCGACCGTGTTCGCCAATTCTTCCAAAGGAACTTCCTCTACCACAGTCAGCGTCACCCCAGCCACGGCCATTTCGTCGCTCGCGGACTTGAGCGCCTGCCCGAATACCGCCGTCAACTTTTCAATCACCGCGGAAGGCACCGCACCCTTCCGCTACCAGTGGAGCAAGGACGGAGTCGTTCTCGCGGATGCCACCAACAGCTCGCTCGTCCTGCCATCTGTCACCGCAAGCGTTGCCGGCGTCTACTGCGTCGAAGTCATCGGTGAATGCGGATCGGCGACCACATGCTCGACGTTGACGATCGAGCCACCGCTCATTCTCACCGGTCCGGCGGATGCGACGGTGGAATGCTACGGCGACGTTCCTGCGCCCGACATTAATCTCGTCCAGGCGGTAAGCAGGTCCGGCCCGGCGACCGTCCTTCACCTTGGCGATTGGCCGCAGACGAATGGCGTCATGGTGACGATCGCCCGCATCTACGAAGCCGTCGATTCGTGCGCCAGCCCTGTGCAGTGGCTCCAGCAAATCATCGTTGCCGACACAACGCCGCCGACCATCGTTTGCCCCACAGATATTGCCGTCGTGGAAGACGCGCCGGCGTCCGGCGTTGCGTCCGTGTTATTTTCCACTCCGACCGGCTCCGACAATTGTGATGCCAGCCCTCTCGTCATCTGTGAACCCGCATCCGGCACCGCCTTCCCGGTGGGCGAAACGATCGTGCTCTGCACCGTCATCGATGCCTCGGCGAACACCAACGCCTGTTCGTTCCGAGTCCACGTCGTTCCACAACGCATCGTCGCGAACAGCACGGGCGATTCCGGTCCGGGAACCCTTCGCCAGGCGATGCTCGACGCCAACTCAGCGCCCGGCTCGAACGTCATCGCGTTCGCATTCACGGGCGGCGCTCCGTACGTGATCCATCTGCAATCGCCCCTGCCTCCCATCACTGATCCCGTCACCATTGATGGCTGGTCTCAAATCGAGTTCCGCGGACAACCGGTCATCGAACTCGACGGCACCAACGTCGTCACCGCTACCGGAGACGATCCGTTGGGTGCCGGCCTTCATCTCACCTCGTTCAACAGCGAAGTGCGCGGCCTGACCTTGAACGGATTCGACGTCGGCATCGTCATCTCCGGAGGCGGCGGGAACATCATTCAAGGCAACTTTATCGGCACCGACAGTTCAGGCACCACGGCCATCAGCAACCGCAGCGATGGCATCCGCATTCACTCGGCCGGGAATCTCGTGGGTGGCGAAACCGCCGCCGCGCGGAATGTCATCTCCGGAAACGGCGGCTTCGGCGTGGTCATCGACGGCAGCAACGCCGGCAGCAACGTCATCGCCGGCAATCTCATCGGCGTCGCGGATCAAACCCTTGCACCGCTCGGCAACGCGCTCGGTGGCGTTGCGCTCCGCAACGGCGCGGCGAACAACCTGATCGGCACCGGCAACATCCTCGCGTTCAACGGCGGCAACGGCGTGCTGCTTGAAGCGACGGCCGGGACCGGAAACGCCATTCATCGCAACAGCATTTACTCCAATGGCGCGCTGGGAATCGATCTCGGCGGCGACGGTGACACGCCGAACGACGACGACGATTCGGACACCGGCCCGAACGAATTCCAAAACGCGCCCGTCCTCGCCTTCGCACAAATCGCCGGTGAGACGACCGTGGTCGCCGGAACCGTGAAAGGGCATCCGAACGCGGCCTACCAGATCGATTTCTACCTCGGCGCCACGAATGCCTCCGGCGGATTTGGCGGCGGCGAAACCTATCTTGGTTCCACCACGGTCACGGCGGATACCAACGGTCTCGCCACGTTCAACGCCAAGCTGGCCGTGGCAGTTCCGGTCGAGCGCCTCATCACCGCGACGGCGACGGACGCAAACAACAACACTTCCGAGTTCTCACTCCCGGCCCAGGTTTTCGGCGCGCCCATCATCGTCGAGCAACCCATCGGCGGCCCCATCAATCCCGGCGAATCGTTCACGCTCTGCGTTTCCGCGACGGGCAGCAATCCGCTGACGTATCAATGGCGGCTCAATGGCGCAAACATTCCTGACGCCACGAACTCATGCTTCACGGTGGAGAACGCGCAACTCACCGACGGCGGCAGCTACACCGTCGTGGTGGCCAATGACCTCGGCGTGGCCACGAGCGAACCGGCCGTGCTGCGATTGATTCTCCCTCCCGTCGCCGTCGCGGATAATTTCGTTGATCGCGTCCCGCTGCCGGGCACGAATGGCCTTGTAGCATGGAACAACAATCACGCCACGCTGGAACCCGGCGAACCGAACCACGCCGGCAAGCCGGGCGGCCGGTCGATCTGGTATTCGTGGACGGCGCCCACCACCGGCATCGCCACCTTCAGCGCTATCGGCAGCGCCTTCGACACTCTGCTCGCCGTTTACACCGGCAATTCGGTCAGCAACCTCACGCTCATCGAGAGCGATGAAGATCGTGGCGGCTTCTTCACCAGTATCCTGCGCTTCAACGCCATTGCCGGCACCGAGTATCAAATCGCGATCGACGGCTTCGGCGGCGCATCGGGTGAATTCGTCTTCGGCTGGCAGTTCGAGCCGACCCTGGATCTGCTGCCAGTCATCGCCAAGCCGCCCGTGAACGAAACTGTTCTCGCCGGCGACACCGTCACCTTCTCCGTCAATGCCGTGCCCGGTTGCGCCGACGACGAAAAGGGCTGCGACGAGGATGACAAGGACGACAAGAAGAAGGTTCGCGTCACCTACCAGTGGTTCTTCAACGGCGAACCCATCCCCGACGCCACTCGCACGACCTTGACCATCACGAACGTGCAGGAAGCCAACGTCGGCACCTACACCGTGCGCATCACGACCGGAAAGCAAACGGTCGAGACCCAGCCGGTCAGCCTCCAGATCAATGAATCCGGTCCCGGCGTGCAACGTGTGCAGGCAAAGGACAAGTTCCTCGACGCCGCCACCTCCACCCCGCTCAGCCTGGGCACGCCGCAGTCGCCCGTTCGCGCGGCCGGCGCACCGGATGACATCGCGATCGCCGCCGCAGCGATAGTTCGCAGCTACACCAGCACGCAAGTTTTCAGCAGCGCCGGCGGCACCACGTCCGCGGATGAACGTCTGCTCTGCTTCGGCGTCGGTGGCGCGTCCGAATGGTTCGCGGTGGTCACCGAGGAGGACGGCAGGCTTTACGTGAATACCGACGGCAGTTCCTACGACACCGTCATGGCCGTCTACACCTACGCGCCGACCAACGCCGGTCTCGCGCTGCTCGGTTGCGACAACAACAGCGGCAAGGATGGCAGGGACAGCGCCGTGAGCATTCCCGTCAGCGCCGGCCAGACGAACTTCATCGTCATTGACGGGTTCAACGGCGCCTCCGGCGTTGCCCGCCTCCAATGCACGCTGGTGACTCCCGGGAAACTCACCCCCGTTGGCATCACGGCGCAGAAGACGTTCCGCCTGCGCTTGACCGGTCAGCCCGCGATGCGTTTCACCCTTCAAGGATCGACCAACTTCGTAAACTGGACCTCCCTCACCACCAACACCTCGTCGAGCGGATTGTTCGAGTTCACCGACCCTCGTTCCACGAACGGCCCGTTCCGTTTCTACCGCGCGCTGATGCTGCCGTAGTCCACAATGCTCCTATCGAGACTCGTTGCCGGCCATCGGCTGCCGGATCACTTTTCGCGCATGATGGTGTGCGTGGCCCAGTCGTCGGCCAGCGTCATTCCCTTCAGCTCTTCCAGCTTCGCGAGGTAGAAGCGGGACGGTCCGTCACCCGGCCTCAGCTCCAGCGTTCGCTGGAAACCCTTCTCCGCAGCCTCGAGCTTTCGCCCATGATAATCCTCGAGCGCGTGGGCGAAGGCCTCACGCCAGGGACGCGTCGCCTCGGCCTCCTCCGGCCAGCCCACCAATTCGAAAACGCCAATCGGTTTGCCGAATCCCTTCAACTGAAACAGACCGAGCGGCCGCGTCACCAGTCGATCGCCAATCAGTTCCCGGGTCGACTGGCTGATCACGCAATCCGTGCCCAACACCTTGTTCAAGCCTTCGAGACGCGACCCGAGATTCACGCTCTCACCGAGCGCGGTGTAATCCACGCGTTCCGCACTCCCGAAGTTTCCCACGCGCGCCGAAGCCGTGTGAATGCCGATCCGCGTGCGGAGCGGCTTTCCATCCACTGACTGCGCCTTTTGATCACGAAACCGCAGCGCCGCCGCACAAGCGCGCCACGGATGATCCGCCTGCGGATCCGGCGCGTTCCAGAACGCAAAAATCGCGTCACCGATGTATTTCGCGATGGTGCCCTCGGTCGGATGAATGCACCGCGAAACCGCCGTCTCAAAGTAATTGTTCATCAACTTCGCCAGCGCATCGGAGTCGATGTTTCGCGACAGCTCGGTGAAATCCGCAATGTCAGAGAAGAAGATGCTGATGGTCTGCTCCACCGCGCCCGGTTTGAGCAGCTCCGGGTTGCCCGCAAACTTCCGGACCAGCGTAGGCGGCAGGAACCGCGTCAGCGTGTGTTCATACAAGCGCTGCTGGACGTAAAACTGGACGGAGTTGAACAGGATGGACCACGCCAGCGCGACGACGACTTGCACGAGAATGATCAACCATGGAAACCAGATGAGCTTCTGATTGAACAAAACCTGAAAGCCCGCGACCACGAAGACGAGTCCGCCCAATCCCACCACCGTCGCCATGACCGGACGCAATCTCACGAGCCCGAACCCGAACACCAATCCCAAAGCCGCAATCAGCACGCGCTCCGTCTGCTGTGACCAGCGGGAAAGCCAGTCACCGCGGAGCAGATTGAGAAACATGGTCGCCTGAATCTCAACTCCGGCGACGAAGATCGCTCCACGCTCTTTCACCATCGAGTTCGACATCCAGTAGGAGAACGGATGCGCGTATTCATCCTTCCGTTCTCCCGCGAACTTCGTGAACAAACGCGCACCAACGAACACTACATTGTCGCGGAAGAAACTGTCCTCCACCGCCGTCGCGCTCAGCGCATCCGAGTATCCGATGGACGGCAGGTAGTGCGGAGGGCCGTAGTAGTTCACCCAGCGATTACCACGCCCGGACTTCGACAGCTGTTCGAAATCCGAAGTTCCGCTGACGAAAGAAGCAGCAGTTCCGCTCAAGCTGGGAATGCCCAAATCGTCGTCCCACGCATTCAGCTCGCGCACCACCAAATCCGAATCTGCCAGCACCTCCACAGACCCTGCGCCAGCCGCGTTGGTGTAGAACATTTCAATCGGAGGAATGCCCTGACGATCGTTGCGGCCGAACCGGACGAGATCGATTCCCAGGATGACGCGCCCGCTGTCCTTGATCGCCTGCGCCATCTGGACATCCGCGAGCGGATTTCGCGCATCGGGATCTCCGAAAATAATATCGAAGACAATGGCTTTCGCGCCGGCGGCGGTCAGCCGGTTGATCAAGCGCGCGTGCAGCGTTCGATCCCACGGAGCGTTCAGCGGCTGCCCAAGCGCCTTGTGCGACTTTTCGTCGAGGTAGACGATCACTGCCTCCTGCGCCTGCACATGGCCACGCGCCACCAACTGAAGCTCGTAGCTGTGATCGATCAAGCCGCGGCCAGCGGTGTAGGTGTGAAGGAGAACGCCCAGTCCGGAAGCCAGCAGCCCACCGAAGACGGCAGCCACCAGGCTCCGGCTGATCTTCCCGCGCAGGCTGGCCAGTTTAATCACGCGTGTCGTCGTCGGTTCCGCGGCGAGAGGGCGAAACAGTTTAGAAATACCACTTCAAGCTCGCCACCAGCGTGCGTTCACGTGGCAGTTCGTTGTAGAGGGTCAGCGGGTTCAGCCGGTAATTCTGATCGCTGAGATTGAGCACGCCGATCCGCGCCTCCGCCCGCCGTTGATAGAAGCGATAGCCAACGTGAACGTTGTATTGCCAGAAGTCATCTCCCGGAATGTCCGGTGTGTAGCCTTGATTCGATTGTTGCGACCACACGGTGTTGAACTGCGCGAAGAATCCGCAGCGATGATGGTAGATCGCATAGAGATTCACCTGGTGCAGGTAGCTGGAGAGATCTTCAAAACCCGTGGTGCCTGTCGTGTCCGACGGCAGATTTGGGAACCGCCCGTCCAGTTCGGAATGGGTCAGCTTGTAGCGAACGCCCAGCGCCCATTCCCTGCCCAGCAGCTGATTGACCGAGACCAGCAGCGAGTTCTCAGTGTAATCGAGCGACTGCCGGGTGCTCGAAGGAGAATCCGCAGCCGGAGTATTCACGTCGCTGTTGGTGAAGACGCCGACCGTTCGGGTGGCGTCGGAATTCAGTGATTGTCCTTCCACGAGGAAATAGGTTCCCGACGACGAGATCGCGTGGTCGACTCCCAAGCCATACGTTTCAAAACTCGTTCCCGGGACCAGACCGATCACAGACTCCGGAATCAAGCTGCGGAACGACTGGTTGAATCCGGCAATCTGGGTCGGCTCGAGGCGCACGCTCGAATCAAAGAACACACCGCCCAGCGACTGCGCATAGTAGGAGCGGAGATGAGTGTTCTTCGTCGGCGACCAGATTAGTCCGGCCTTGGGCGAGAACTGATCCTCGCTCGTCTCGCGACCTTCGATGGGCGACGTGTCGACATTGCGCGGATACGACAGGCGATCGTAACTGACGCCGGCGGTGAGTTGTAGGCGATCGACGATTTGCCACGTCTCGTAGCCGTAAGCGCTGATGCGGTCGAGGCGGGTTTCCACGTCGCGAGAGAACAATTCCGTGGGCGTCGGAGCCAGCAGCGGCTGATGTTCGAGCTCATTGGAAGCATCCGTCCAGCCGGCTTGGTATCGTGCGCCGACCACCAGCGTCTGTCGCGGTGTCTGCCAGATGTGCTGGAGCTCCGCCGAGTAAGCCTCGATCTCGCTGCGATAATCGACCGCCGTCAGATTCGGCACGGTGCGCAGCACGCGATTCGTCGTCGTGGTGAACGGCACGACGAACGTCCGGTAATACAAGACCGCGGGCGAAGAGTCGTCGACCGTGGAATCCTGAAGAGTAAATGTGTCGTCGAAGCGGCCACCAAGGAACAGCGTGTGACTGCCCGGCGACCATTCGCGGTGATATCCGACGAGGAGATTGGGTTCCTGCTTTTCCGTCACCCGGAGCGCGAGACTCGGCGTGGGCATGCCGGAAAGCCGCCGGTCGTGGTTGTAATACTGCGCCACATCGCCTGACTCGGATTCGAACCGGCTCACCTGGAAGAACAGCCCGTCCTGCGCCGTCAGCTGATGTTTGAAACGAAAGGAAAGATCGAGCTGCTCCAGATCGTTGTTCGGTCGCTGGCCGTTCTCCGTCCGGTAATATGCATCGAAGGCAAAGCTGCTCGCGCCGAACACTCCGTAGTGAGAGCCGCGCTGCACCCAGTCGCCGCTGCTGAAATATTCCGTGCTGGAGAACAGACCGAATCGATCGCGATCGAAGAACTGCGAATATTCCTGCTGCGAAACATTCTGCGATAGCGTGCCGCCACCGGGAGGCGCCAGCAACTGCGCGACGAGCAGTTCGCTGAACGCTGGCGTCTCGTAGCGAAGATTGATCAACTTCGGATCGCGCATCGCGTCGTAGCTGTTGGCGAGGAAGAGATGCGCCGAGTGATTGCCGTAGTCGAGATTTACCGCCCGCGCCGCCTCCTGCACGCTGATCTCGGTCATCCCCACGTCGCGGTAGATAGCGGCGAGGTTCGCGCTGCGCACGGCCTGATCTTGATCAAGCAACAACCGCGAGCGGAACAGGCTGCGGTTTTCGTTCAGCGCCTTGGATTTTTCCAGCGCGCCCACGGCTTCGTTGATGCGATTCTGCTGCTCGTTCAACAGCGCCGAGTAGAGCCAGCCGGTGGGATCGTTCGGATCCAACTTTCGCGCCAGGGCCAGATCCTTCTCCGCCCGCGCGGTGTCGCGAGTGTGACTGAAGGCCTTGCCCAAATAACTGCGGAGGATGGCACGTTGCGGCTCGAGCGCGGGCGCCACCTGCAAATCCGCCCGGCCGGCGCGTCCCTCACCCTGCCGAATCTTCATCAATCCACGGCCCAGCCAGGCGTTGCCCAGCGCACCATCCATTTCCACGGCGCGCTCGAAATACTCCATGGCTTCGTAAGTGTGCATTCGCGCCGCGAGCAGGAAGCCCTTCAGGGCGAGCCCTTGCGCCTGACGAGGCGAGAGTTCGAGCCCTTTCTCCAAAGCCACCAACGCGTCGCTGCTGCGACCGAAACTGAATTCCAATTCCGCAACGCGAATCCACGCGGAGCCGAACTTCGGCGACTTCACGGTGGCCGACCGCGCCGCCGCCAGCGCATCCGCCAGCTGGGAACGCGCCTGAAGGGAATACGAACGAGCCATCCATTCGCTCGCTGTTTCTGGAGTCGACCGCAACTCGAAGGAATCACTGCGAACCGTCGCCACCATTTCTCGCAGAGCGCGAACGGGTGCCGTCTCGGAAGTCGTCGCACGAAGATCAGCTTCCGATGGCTCCACCTGTCCCGCTGCCAAAAGCAACGCTGCACGCAGCACTCGTTCCGGATCGGAGGCCGGCTGGCGTGTTTCCGGATAACGGGCCAACGCCGCCAACAGGTCGCCGCTGCGATAGGCTTTCAATGATTCAGCGAACATCTCCATCTCAGGAACGCTCAGTCCGATCTCATCGAGATCCACCACCGCGGGATAGTAGAGCACCCACTGAATCACCGCGCTGGCGTTCAGGAGCGCCGTCTTCCTTGGAGCCTGACCGGGCTCGACGATTCCCTGTTCCCCGCTATGCAACGTTTCGGTCTGCTGCGCTGCCGTCAATTCGACCGCGCCATCGATCAGGGAGAGCGTCGTCCGGCCATCGTCGGCAACGCGCAATTCAAACTCCGTTCCACGAATGGCGCCGGACGCCACCGGCGTACGGAACTGAACCTCCGTGGGATTCTCGCGGCTGAAAAAGTAGGTCGCGCCCGACTTGAGTTCCATCTGCGGCTTCTGTCCGGCTTTCTCCGGCGGCTGAACTTCAATGCTTGTCAGTTCATTCACCCGCATCACGCTGAGATCGGACCAGCGGACCGTGGCCCGACTCCGCATGCCCGTGCGCAGACGATCGCCGAGCTGCAACGCCTGATTGGTTTGAGCCCGGTTCCATTGAACGGTTCCCTTGCGACTGACCTCCACCCGCCCTTCCGCCGTCAACAGCACAGCCGAAGGATCGGCAGCGTCCGCGCCGCGCGTCCGGGCTGGCAAAAGGATCCCAGTCGCGAGAACCGCGAGCCAAAGGCAGCGAGTAAACCATGGTCCGGCTAGACGAATTGGAGACGACATGTTGCAAGGGCGGGGAAACGTCTGGCGTAACGCTCGGGGAAGTCCGGCTGGCCGAGGTTTTTGGACGGTTACCGCGCCCGCCTTTTGTATGGCTCACCGCCGTTGAAGGCAAGGTGGATATGCCATTTGGCCCTCCGGGAATGCTGCGCGAAAGGCAACGAGGGAAATATGCAACGGTTGGAAAGAGGCGTTGAAGCGAGACTTCGGCGACCGGAAGTCTCGAACGTGAAACCGCCTTCTGATTTCTTCTGAGAACCAGAAAACTATTCCACCACTCGGCAGCACGGACGGATGCCGCCGATTACGAGAGCTGCGGAAGGAGACCGGTGCTGTCGCCGATGCGTTCCGTCGGAGCGCCCACTCGATCCAGCATCGAGAGGAAGAGATTGGTCATCGGCGTCTCGCGTTCGAACCGGAGATGGCGACCGGATTGAATGCTGCCGCCACCACGACCGGCGAGCAGAACCGGAAGGTTGTCGTGATTGTGGCGATTGCCATCGCCCAAACCCGAACCGTAAACGATCATGCAGTTGTCCAGCAATGTGCCGTCGCCTTCCTTGATCGATTTCAGCTTCTCGACAAAGTACGCGAACTGCGTGGCGTGGAAGCGATTGATCTTCGCAATCTTCGCCTTCTTCTCGTCATCACCGCCATGATGGGACAAGTCATGATGCCCATCGCGCACGCCGATAAACGGATACTGCCGGTTGCTGCCGTCGTGCGCCATGATGTAGGTGGCGATGCGGGTGGAGTCGGTCTGGAACGCCAGCGCCAGCAAATCATACTGCAACCGCAGATGATCCTCGTAGCTGCGGGGAATTCCGGTCGGACGCTGGTAATCGGGCAGCTCCGCGGCGAACGCATTGGCGCGTTCGATGCGCTGCTCCAGCTCGCGGACCGCGGTGAGATATTCGTCCAGCTTCCGGCGATCCGTGTAGCCCAAGTCGGACTTCAAACGACGCGCGTCTTCCAACGCAAAATCCAGAACGCTCTTACGATACCGGTCACGCTTGACGCGAGCTTCGTCCATTTCCCCGGCGTTGCCGTTGCCGAAAAGTCGATCGAAAACCTGACGCGGATCCACTTCCGGCGGCATGGGGGTGGATTCGCCTTTCCAGGAAATATTGAACGAGTACGCGCAGCTGTAACCGGAATCACAGTTGCCCGCGAGACGTGCTTTGTCGGTGCCGAGTTCGAGCGAGGCCAGCCGGGTTTGGCTGCCGATCTTTTGCGCCGCGACCTGATCGACGGAAATGCCGACCTTGATATCCGCACCCGGAGTCTTGCGCGCCTTGCAGCCGGTCAAAAACGTCGCGGAAGCGCGAGCGTGATCCCCTGCTCCGTCGCCATGCGGACGCCCCTTGTCCTGGGCGAGCCCGGACAGGATCAACAGATCCTTCTGGGAATTCTTCAGCGGCTCCAGAATGAACGGCAGTTCGAAATCAGCGCCCACCTGTTTGGGCGTCCAATCATCCATGTTTGCGCCGTTCGGCACGTAGACAAACGCCATGCGTTTCGGCAGCGCCTTGGCGGCACCGGTCGCATCGGAAGCGAGGAGACGTACCGGAGCCATCGATTCCAGCATGGGAAGGGCGATCGCGGTGCCGAGGCCTCGGAGAAACGTCCGCCGCGGGATTTGCCAGGATTTGCTCATATCAACAATACAATGGTGTGTCGCAAACGCTTATGTGGACGAAAGGTCAGGGGTAATTGTTCAATGTCCTCGTGAATTGCACATCTGCATACCATTTCGCTTCTGTTCACGGCGATTTCTCACGAAAAGAATCACGGCAGTTCAACGACCCGGTAGTAAACGGCCGGTGCACCGGTATAAACCCCAGACCACGAACTGGTGTTCTCCGTGGCAGTGACCGGATCGCCGGCTGCAACCCAAGAGGCATCTTCGAGGCTCAATGCTGATTCGATTTGATAGCGCCGGCCGGGTATAGAATTCCAGCGGGCCTTAACCAAACCATTGGTTGATTGTAGCGTCAGAATCCTGAACTGCTCGCGACGGCTTGGCTTCTGGATGGTAAACGAGTCGCCAACATCTCCTGTGGCCCGCAAAAAGCGAGCGTCCAGGCGTGATCCGTGGACATCGATGACTAGCGACCCCAATTGGTTCAACGAGATCCGCATGGCAGGATGATTTAGGGTCCCTCCCCCCACTTGTCCCGCCGAACCAGCTACGACATAAACAGCTCCTTCTCCAGCGCCAGCGCCCTCCACTTGCTTCCGGTAAGGCCCCGACTCCTCAGGACGACCACTCCCGCTGTCTTTGAGCATTTCTGGACTCAGCATGCCTGAATGCCCGTAGTGGCCGTGCAGCATATAAGATCTCTCGTAGGAATGACTGTGCCCGGACAAAACAAGGTCCACTCCGTGCGCTTCAAGGATTGGGACGATCTTCTCGCGCATTTCAACAAGTTCGACCTCAACATCTGAATTGTGCGAGCCAGCACTGTACGGCGGATGATGCCAGTAGGCGACCAACCACTCTTGATTATGCTGCGCCAGATCCGACCTAAGCCACACGCTCATTGGACCAAACTCCGTTCGGTCGCTTGTCATTGAGTCAAGGCACACGAAATGAATGTTGGCCCAATTGAAGGAGTAATATTTCTCCGTTCCTGATGGTACTCCACCCACCTCTCCGCCCGCAGGCAGGGTGAAGATCTCAAAGTATGGGAGATCGTCGAACGTGGGACCGGCGTAGGCGTCGTGATTCCCCAGAGCCGGCCAGAGGAAGAAATTGGCGAGCAATTGTGAGTAGGTATCGAACACAGCCGACTGATACTGCGCATCGGTGCCGGCGCCGTAGGCATTGTCTCCCAGCATCAACCAGACGTCTGTCTTGCGATTGGCCGCATCATTCAGGTAGGCATCGCGAACCATCCGTTGACTCGCCGAATGGGTGCCCGCGTCGCCAATTGCCCAGATGCGTGTTGGACGGGGACTGTGCGCGTCAGTTCGAAAAGCCCCGCTGCGATATCCGGCGCCTTCCATGCCTGAACCAACCCGGTAGAAGTACCGAGTATCCGGTGCGAGCCCAGCGAGACGAACAAAGTGGTTGGTGACCAGCATGGGGTTAAGAACGAACTCAGTAAGATCTAACTCGCTGGTTCCGTAACTCAGCCAGGTGGGATTCGGCACTGCGGTTCGCCAGCGAACCACAGCACTGTTCGTGGTGCCCATCTGTAAGTATGGGCCTCGAACGAACTGAACAGAATTCGTGGCAGTCACGGCGAGATCAATCCTGAGGTCAGGACTGGTCGGGGTGGCTTGGTGGAGTTCGAGAGCAAACACATTTGTCTCCGTCAATCCACTAGCGGGAACCACCAAGCGAGTGAACTGCTTCTCCTGGGGACCACTCACATTCGTGACGGCTGGCGTTGTCGGAGCAAGGACGCCATCTGGCATGTTGAGCCGAAACAGCTCCCTGCCATTTAAGTAGCCCACCACTCCGTCATCAAAAGAGACATCGACAAGCAGCAGATCGTAGGAGGAGGCGTTCGTGACGACGAAAGTTCTGCGCAGGTAGGTGGAAATGATCCGTGCGAACGGATCCGGACCGAACCCCAGCACCGTACCTTCATCCCCTTCGCCGTAACCCAATGGAGCATTGCCCTCGGGCCAGAATTGATCGTCGAACTGCGGTGTCGGCCAGCTGATCGGAAGCGATTCGCCGGTATCGACGTAGCGCCAACGGGACTGGGTCGAAATCAAACGCATTTCTGCGGGAGCTGAAAGGGCAGGCTGCGACCACAAGGAAACCGGCCAACACCCACACGCTTGAAGGATCAGGAACAACACAACTGGCCAGCGACAGGCGCGCCAAGGAGTGAGTGCCCCCATTGAATTGAGATTTCGCCGCCTACTCACGAAGCCTGAAAAACTCCTGTCGGTTGGTTATGGGAACGACGAATGGACTCGCAACACTTGGAACGTCTTTATACGGACCAGTCACCGCCTTTGAGGATTGGAGAATAAACGGCGCGGGCCAGTTAATCCGTAGAGAGCCATTTTCCAAAGCGGCACTGAAGCGCGGCAATGCGACTTGGAGTAACGCAGATTGACTGATGACGATCCCATCCGGACTGATCACCATCACCCGATACTGTCCCGCCCGTGTTCTATTCACCGATGACAGCACGAGGCTGCTGTTTGTCCCCCCAGTTACCGGCTCCTCATTGAATTCCCATACATAACGTAAGGGTGGAGTGCCTTGAGCCACCACATGGAATGTGATCGGACTGCCAACAGTTCCCAACTGGTTGGTGGGCTGGCTCAGAATGCGCGGCTGGGATGGCTGGTAAGAAAAACGAATCGCATCCGCCGCGACGAGTGACGCAGGGAATTGAGCACTATCCCGAATTTCCACAAAACCGACTCGCCCGACCGGAAAGGAACGGGTCGCCAGGAAATTCCACTGTCCTTCACCAAACATTTGGTAGACCGTGACCGATTCCGGACTGCCGCCCCGATTGATGATGTGAGGAACCCATCCACCTGAACTCGACATGCGAGGATGCCACTCATACACATTGTAATTCCCTTCTCTCGGGAGATTGGGAGTGAATCGCACGTAGGACGAACCATCAGCACGAGCTTTTTGCCGGAAGGTGGTCCCGTACTGAAATAATCCCGAATTCGTGGTCCAAACTCCAACCACCTCTGCGAACTCGTTGTCCACGATCACGTCCGGAACGAGGATTCTCAACACTGCGTTGGAACTCCTCCTCGCGCCATGGCCGTTCATTACAATCACCGAGTAAGCCCCGGCATCGCTCTCCTGAACATCCGTGCGATGCAACGTTGAATTCGTCTCGTTCGGAATCGGTGTGCCATTGTGCCTCCATTGATAGCGGAGCTCGCCCACCCCAGTCGCCTTCACCCTGAACGCAATAATTTCTTCAAACGGCAAGGCGTTCGTATGCGCGGGATGCTCGGTAATCTCGGGAACACGCGGCACCACCACAAGCGATGCAGAACGGCTGTCCAAGGTCACTCCACCATCCCGCGCTCGCACGGAGTAACCTCCTTGATCGGCATAGAGAACCGACGGCAGGGTCAACACAGCGTTCGTCGCCCCCGGAATTGGCAGACCATTCCTCAACCACTGATAGGTGACAATGCCGCGCCCCACCGCCATGGCTTCAAATTCAACTGTCTGCCCTTCGATAGCCTGAAGTCCCCGCGGATACTGAACGAACTGGAGCGGCGCGATGACCGCCGCACTGAAGCGCAAGCCTGCGGCGATGGACATGACATTGGTCACTCGCGCGGGAACCGAGATTTGTCCGGAACTGTTGTTGCCCCAACCGGCGAGGCGACCATCTGAACTCAACGCAAGGCCGTGTTCCTGAAGAGCACTGACGGGGTATCCGATTGACAGCGCAATAATGTTCGTCAGGCCGGAAAGGTTTGTCCCCGAAAACCTGCCCGGACCCCAGACAACAATCGTTCCGTTGCTTCGAAGGCCGGCGAAGGAAAATGACTTGCCCGAAATCGCAGAAATATTCGTGAACGTTTGCGTCTCCCCGTAATAGCGGTGCCCCATGCTGACCGGTGTCCCGTCACTTCTCAACGCAGTGCTCTGGTCATAGGAACCGGCCACCGCAACGACATTGCTAATTCCAAACGGCAAGGAGGACTGCCCTGAATCATCATAACCCCAGGCGGTAATAGTCCGGTTGCTGCGAACCACGAGCGTGTGAAGACCAGAACAGGCAATGGATGCAACATTGCTCAAGGTAATTGGCGGAGTCGCCTGACCGAAATTGTTCCAACCCCAGCCGACAACACGACCGTCCGCCCGCAAGGCGACAGCGTGCCCGTCTCCGGCGGCGATCTCCACCACATCGTTCAATCCGGCGGGGACGTTGGTCTGGCCGTAAGTATTATTTCCCCATGCGGCCACCGATCCGTCTGCGCGCAATGCCACCAGGAAATCGCTGCCAGCCGCCACCTTCACTGCATTCGTCAAATCACGGGGAACGCTCTGCACCAGGGAATTGCTAAGGCCCCAGACGACGACATTCGGCAGAATCCGGACCCTCACACTCGCGACCGCGCTGGTCACAGATCCGAAGCCATTGCCGACCACCACCCGATAATCGCCCTCTCGATCAACCCCCAAATCGGAGATTACCAGACCGGCGTCGTTGGCACCCGTGATCGCCACATCATTTCGAAGCCACTGAAAGTTGAATGGCGAAACGCCAGCAACGGTTACCGACAACTCAACCCGGGTTCCCACCGGAGCCACGCGCCCGGAAGGCTGGGTCAGCACCGTTGGAGAAAGCGGCAGAACATCCAGACGTCCGGTAGAGCTAATTGCCGTACCGAAGCGGTTCGAGACGAGGATTGAATACTCGCCCGCATCCGAAAACTGAATGGGGTTCAGCACCAAACTTCGCGCATTCCCAGTCGACAAATTTAGACCATTCCGCCGCCACTGGTAGGAGATGGGCAGAGTCCCAGCCACCTCCACGTCGAAAACCATGTTTGAGCCAATCAGGACGAGCTGATTCGGAATGCCACTGAGAACAAGCGGCGGCGAATCCACGGTCAGGCGGGCAACCGAACTGGTGACGACTCCATAGGCATTGCTGACCACCACGCGATAATCGCCGGACTGCCACGGGAATGCATTGGTGATGACGAGGGCTGACTCCACGGCACCGAACAGATTTGTTCCATCGAGCAGCCACCGGTAGCCAACTGGAGATACGCTCCGCGCACCTACGTTGAAGGTGAAGTTGCTCCCCTTGAAAATAGTTCCTCCCACTGGATCGATGTCGATGTGCGGCGGACCATCCACCAGGAGCAATTCGGCAGCAGCCGCGTTGGGAGCTCCCGAAAGATTAGTTATCAGCACGCCATAATTTCCCGACTGCGCGGGAACAATGTTGGAAAGGACCAGACTCGCATTCGTTGCTCCAGAAATGGGACTGCCGTTGAAACTCCACTGATATCGGATAGGGGTTAAACCCTGCGCTGGAGCCCGAAACGTCACCGTGTCACCCGAGAAAGCGATCTGGCTCTGCGGGTATTCCAGAAACGCCGGCTCGTAGTCGCGACTGCGGAGGTAAGAGTTGTGGAAAGGACTGGCACTAAGCGCGACCACATCGCGCAGGTCAGATGGCACGGTGGCGAGGCTCTGGAAATCACTACCCCACGCCTGAACCGTACGGTCGGACAAGAGCGCGAGCGTCCGCCCCGCATGAGCTGAAGCCGCCACCGCATTGGTGATTGGCGGAAAAGATTCATCCCGCCATGGATAGTTTCCCCAACCGGTGACCGAACCATCACGGAGCACCGCTGCCCCATGCTGGTGACCTGCTGAAAACGCGACCACATTGGTAAGTTCACCTGGGATGTACCGTCCCCAGCCCACCACAGTGCCGTCCTCCCGAAGCGCAGCACCAAATTCGCTTCCGGCAGCGACTGCAAACACGTTGCTCAATCCCGCCGGCACCTGGGTAGCGCCGGCAAAAGGATACCCCCAGGACACCACCGTTCCGTCGTGTTTCAAGGCGACGACGTGATCCATGCCCGCCGCCACGGCGATAGCATTCGTCAACTCGGCAGGGATATTCAGCGCGCCGTACGAATTATTGCCCCAGCCCTCCACCCGGCCATCTCTGCGGAGCGCCACGGCAAATCCATTTCCAGCAGCAACCGCTGTCACTCCACGGAGATTTGGCGGTGTATTGGTCAATCCTTCCCAACCCACCACCGTACCGTCGCTCCGGACTCCAACTACAAATCCGTAACCGCCGCTCAATGCGACAATGTTTGTCTCACTCGCGGCACGACTGTTGGTTTGATATCCGCCATTTGCCCACAGGGCGACCGTACCGCGCGGCCGGACGTCCAGATTCGCCGGCGTACTTTCGACTGAGCCTAGCATATTACCTGCGGCGACACTGTAGACTCCGGAAGAACCAAATCCGGCAGGCGAAATGAGGAACGAAGAGTTGGTCGCGCCTGGCACATTGGTTCCGTTGAATCTCCATTGATAGGTGAACGGTGGGTCACCGGACACCTCCGTGGTCAGCAATAACTTCGCGCCCGGCGGCACCGTTTGGGAACGCGGCGATCGCACGAACAGGGCATTCCGTGCGGTCAAATGAGCCACTCCGCTCACCACTGTTTCACCAGGCAGGCTCACCGCCACCGTGTATTCACCGAGATGTTCCGCTTGAATTGACTCGATCTTAAAACTTCCGTTGGTCGCGCCCTCGATGTCGCGATCCTTGAATCGCCATTGGTAGCTCAAGCCCGTAGCACCCGTTGCCACGACTCGAAACGACGCAACCTCGCCAAGCGCGACATGCTGGTTCACCGGCTGGTCTGTAATGTTGATGACGGCTCCGGGATCAAACTGAACTTCGTCCACCCAGCCCCGATCCAAACCACCGCGTTCTGATGCATCCTTGAAGTAGACCCATCGCAACGATTGCGCTCCACTCCCCAGCGGAACGGTAACTCGTTTCCAATCCCGCGCCCCCGAAATCTCAGCTCGAACCTGCCCCCCTGCTTCAAACCGAAGGCCGTCGGAGAAAAACTCCGACGACACCTTCCACCAGAAACTCAGCATTCCCGGTCCCACCACCGTCGTCTCCAGCACCATATTGGTGCCGTCGCCAGCGCTACCGCTCTGAGCAGCATCCGAGCCATCGTGAGTCACATTTGTCTGGATGAACCACGTCGTCCCCGGACTGGAAACCCAACTACCTCCCGGAAAATCCACAGCCTCATCGAGGCGATTGGACCAGACCATCAGCACGGCAGGAGCGCTGGTCACCGCACCATACGCATTACTCAAGACCACACGATACGTTCCAGCTTGAGGCAACTGCACCTGGGAAATCTCCAGCAAGGAATTCGTAGCGCCAGCCAGAGGCGATCCTTGGAAGAGCCATTGATGATGCGGCGGCGGCCCGCATTCAGCCTCGACCTCCAGCCGAACGGAGTCCCCGACCAGCGCGAGTTCAGAGCGCGGTTGTATCACGATATGCGGAGGCGCCTGAACGGTTAAGAGCGCAGGACTGCTCGTTACCGAACCCTGACCGCCACTTACCGCCACGGAGTAATGACCGCCGACGGAACAATTCGACACGCTGACGGAAAGAGTCGAATTTGTTGCGTTCAACAACACATCCCCATCCTTTAGCCATTGATACCGCAGCGACGCCGAGCCAGTGGCTGAAATCGAAAAGACCACCTGACCGCCGATCGAAACGGATTGATCACTTGGTGACGTGCCGAGTTGAGGCACGTTCCGGACGGTAAGTAGGATCGGCGCCGACGTCTCAGCGACACCGTTCCGATCGGTGACTTTCAGCGAATACGTTCCCGCGCTGGCACTAGTCACGTTGCTTAAGGACAGAGAAGACGCAATGGCACCGCTCAAGTTGGTCTCGTTCAAACGCCACTGATACTGGAGAGGCGCTTCGCCACGCACTGTCACTGAAATCGAGATAGAGTCCCCGATGTCGGCAATTAAATCACACGGCTGCCTTTGTACAATCGGACCAGGCAGAAGTACCAGGCTGACGGTGTCGCAGGCGGCAATGCCCGAAATGAAACCCAGTCCCGACGGCACCTCCATCTGCCCATAGAGATTGATTCCCCACGTCACCAGCGATCCATCGGCCCGCAATGCCATGCTGTGTCCGGAACCCACCGCTACGGCCACCACATTGCTCAAACCCGGTGGAACTTCCGCAGGGACCGAACCCCAAGCCACCATCGTGCCGTTGCTTTTCAAAGCGACGACATGGCCGGAGTTGGCAGCGATCGACGCCACGCCATTTAGATCGGGAGGTATGTTGAGCTGTCCGTACGAGTTGTCTCCCCAGCCGATAACCGTTCCATTCGAACGCACGGCAAGGCTGTGCATCATCCCGGCGGCAATCCCCTTGATGCCGGCGAGCCCGGACGGAACCGTGGATTGCCCCCATGAATTATCGCCCCAGCAAACCACGGTGCCATTGCTTCGCAACGCCATGTTGTGATGCATGCCTGCAGAAATCGCGCGCACCCCGGAATAGGGTTCCGGCATACCGTTCTCGCCAACCACCACGCCGTCTTTTCGCAATCCGATGGAATGGTACCATCCGCCCACAATCGCAACGAGGTTCGTCACGCCCGGAAAAACCGGGAAGAGTTCCGGCTCCGTCTGATCGGCCGCGTACGCGCGCCCGTTCGCCGTCAGAACAAGACCGCGACTGCTCGTAGCCGCCACTTGAACAATGTTGGTCAGGCCGGCAACGAATCCCGAAGGATTAAACCTTCCCTGTCCCCAACCGACCGCCATTCCGCGCGGAACGACGGTCAGCCCTCCAGCATCGCCCACCACGGCTCCAAGAGAATTGCTTGCGACGAACGAATACGAACCTTCATCGCAGAATCGAACACCTTCTAATCGCAGCACCCGATTCGTCGCGCCCGGCAAATCAATCCCGTCTTGCCGCCACTGATACTCCATCGGTTCATCGCCATAGACTTGGGGAATCAGTTCGACAATGGTGCCTGCCGCCGCAGTGCGGGATTCCGGCACCGGACCGAAAAGCGTCGGAGGATACGAGGCCAGCAAAGTCACGACATCACTCTGGACCGACCCATAACTATTGGACGCCACTACGTAATAGGTGGCCTGATTCTCCGGAGCCATGCTGGCGAACTTCAGAACTGGATTTGTGGCCCCATCAACCGGTATCTCGTGCATGAACCATTGGTATTGAAGTCCACCTGATCCCCCTGCTTGCGCTTGAAGGATAGCCGGCGCGCCCACCGGTACCGCCACGCTATTTGGCTGCTCCGTGAAGAAAGGCAACAAACCGATCTCGCCACCCACCGTAAGTACCACCTCGTCCAGCCATGCACGATCTTCTCCCTCCGCAATCGAGCTGTCCTTGGAGTATCGCCATCGCAATACATGAGGTCCGGCTGAAATCGGCGTAGACCCCAGCTGCCAGCCACTATCGCCGCTCAACCGGGCACGAGTGACACCGTCAACCAACAGCTCGACACCATCATAATCCGCCTCGCACGAAACCCTCCACCAAAAGGACACCAGGCCCGGTCCTTCCAATGTTGTTTCCAACCACGATTCACTGTTGTCACTCATTAAACCTCCAACCGCCGAACCGATTCCATCATGACTTGCCGGCGTGGCCATCCATCCCAGAGTCCCACCGGTGTAAACCAGAGCGCCCGGGCGATTGATCGCGACATCTAAGCGGTTCGTGAGCACTCCCAAGGTGGCAACCTGACTATCGGTCACACCGAGACCGTTGCCGACTCGTACAGCGTAGGATCCAGCACGACCAATCTGGATGTTGGTCAGCACCAATTCCGAATTAGTCGCACCCGCCAGAGGCGCGCCATCAAACAGCCATTGGTAGGCAAAAGGAGGATTCAATGCTGCGACGACACGGAATGTATGATTGGAACCCGCGTTGACCGTAACCGACGCCGGCTGCTCGACGAGCAATGGTGAACCCCGCAGCACCAGCGAATGATGGTTCCCGGCGGCGGCCGCGAACAAGCCACTCAAACCTTCAGGCACTGTTGATTGCTCCCAGTTGTTCAATCCCCAGGCTGCCGCCGTGCCGTCTCGCATGATAACCACATTATGCTGCTCACCGATGGCGATCACGCTGACGTTCGAGACATTGGTAGGCACATCGCCCTGCCCGTGAGAATTCTCCCCCCAGGCGACCACCGTCCCATTGCTGAGTAAGGCGAGGTTGTGACCATAAACACCGGCAGCGATCGCCATGACGTTGGAAAGTCCGGACGGTGCTTGCACTTGCCCCCAACCGACTACCGTGCCATCCCCCCTCAGCGCGAGGCTGATTACCTGCCCCGCAGCCACAGCAGTCACATTGCCCAAGCCCGGCGGAACCGTAGCCTGTTCAAAGCTATTTAACCCCCACGCCCGGACGGTGCCATCCGCCAGCACCACGACGCTGTGCTGATATCCAGCGGAGATCGCCACGACGTTGGACAATCCGGGCGGAACGATGTTTCCTCCCCCCATGGTGCCTACTCCTCCCCACGCGCTGACCGTCCCATCGGCACGCAACGCCAGCCCGTGATAGAACCCGGCGGAGATCGCGACAACGTTTGTGAGATCAACTGGAAGCGCCGTCTGACCTTCGTTACCAAGCCCCCACACAATCACCGTTCCATCCTCACGTAACCCGAGGCTGTAGCCGTTCGCGGCGTCAATTGCCACGAGGTTCGTAGCACTCGCAGGCACACCTGTAATCTCCAGCCCAGAAGTTCCCCAAGCAACCGGCACTCCCACCAGCCGGCCCGATAACAAGCTGGCGGCTGTAGTGGCTGTGGTCGTGAAACAACAGCACGCTAGCAGGAAGACGTGAACAACAATTGGGCGCCCAATTCCTTTCATTTGATAACTACATTAGCACCTAAAACCAAGAGAACTGCAACTCGGAAACCAATTCGACCATTCGCAACCACTTCACCTTCGAAGTCTGAGTACCCTTCGCCTGTGAAACAGGACCAACCAGCCTCCCAATATAGCGGTGAATTGATGCGGAGACTAAACCTCCATGATTTGTTGATACACCGGGACGAGCACCTCCGACTTCGGCTTCAAGCCGCGCAAGGTATGCGCCCAGGCGAGGCATTGGTTTTCCTCGCCATGGATCACGGCGATCTTCTTGATGTCTCCCGTCAATGCCTTCACGTAATGAATCAGCTCGTTCTTGTCCGCGTGACCGCTGAACGCATCCACGGACGCCACCCGCGCCCGCACTTCGTATGGTTCACCGAAGATGTTGACCGGGCTTTTGCCCATCAGGACCTGCGCTCCCAACGTGTGTTCTGCGCAGTAACCGATGAACAGGATCAGGTTCTGCGGCTCGCCGATATGGTTCTTCAAGTGATGACGAATGCGACCCGCCTCGGCCATTCCCGAAGCGCTGATGATGATCGCAGGGCCATTCAGGTCGTTGAGTTTCATGGAATGCGCCACGTCGCGAATGTAGGTGAGGTTCGTCATGGAGAACGGGTTCGCCTTCTCGCGCAGGAACCGATACACGTCCTCGTTGAAACATTCCGGGTGCAGGCGGTAAACCTCCGTCGCATTGGTGGAGAGCGGCGAATCAACGTAGATCGGCACCGTGGAGCATTCCCCTTCCAACGTGCACTGGTTCAGCTCGTAAACGATCTGCTGGGTGCGGCCGACCGAGAACGACGGGATGATGACCTTGCCGCCGCGCTTGAGCGTCTCCGTGACCTTGTCGCGCAATTGCTGGTGAGCATCGCTCTTGATGTTGTGCAATCGGTCTCCGTAAGTCGCTTCCATCTGGAGAAAATCGACATTCTCGACCGGCACTGGGTCGCGCAGAATGGCGTCGCCGCCACGGCCGATGTCGCCGCTGAAAAGGTAGCGAAATTTGCGATGTCCCTCCTGCACATCCAGAACGATCTGGGCCGACCCAAGAATGTGGCCCGCGTCGCGAAAGGTCACTGTCACGCCATCCGCCACGGTCATCGGCCGGTCATAGCCGAGCGTGACGAATTGCCGGACCGCCTTCTCGGCGTCCGTCGCGCTGTAGAGTGGCTCCACGGGTGGCAGCCCCTTCTTGGCGCGTTTCCTGGAAACAAACTCCGCGTCGTCCTTCTGAATCTCTGCGGAGTCCTCCAGCATGATTGCCGCAAGATCGCGCGTGGCGAAGGTTGAATAAATGTTTCCCGTAAACCCGCTGCGGACGAGGTTCGGCAGGTTGCCGCAGTGGTCGATGTGCGCGTGGCTCAGCAGCACGCAATCGAGCTTCGCCGGATCGAATGGAAACTTGCGGTTGCGCTCGATCGATTCGTCGCGGTGGCCTTGGAACAGTCCGCATTCGAGCAGGATTCGACGCTGGTTCACCTCCAGTAAATACATCGATCCCGTGGTGGTGCGCGTGGCGCCGTAAAAGTGGATTCGCATTACGGAAGTGTGCCGGCGGAAACCCGAAGCGCAACGGTTTTGTCGTCAACGGCGTCATCCCATCGGTGGCCATCGCACCATTCACCTCGTCGGACAGTCCAACGATCACAACCATTGAAATCCGCCCGCAGATGACCTTCACTTCGCCGATGAGCATTTTCGTTCGACTCGCCTTCGCTCTCGTCCTCGCCGGCTTCTGCGTTCCCTCGTTCAGTTTCGCCGCGAGCCCAAAACTGAAAATGCCGGAAACCTTCGATGTGGCTGCCATCGACGCCTATCTGACGGAATTCATGGCCCAGTCCAATCGCGTCGGCCTGTCGGTGGCCATCGTTAAGGACGGGCAAACTGTTATACAGAAGGGCTACGGCAAACGCTCGCTCGACGACGGAAGGATGGTGGCTCCGGACACGCTGTTCGCGATCGGTTCCGTCTCCAAGCAATTTACCTGCGCCGCCATTCTCCTTCTCGCCGAGGACGGCAAACTCTCGGTCAACGATCCCGTCGCAAAGTATTATCCCGGGCTCACCCGTGCCGCCGATATCACGCTCCTCGACTTGATGAATCACGTCTCCGGTTACCCGGATTATTATCCGCTCGATTTCGTCGATCGCCGTATGCACACGGTAATTCCCGAAGATGAATTGATCCGCCAATATGCCGGCGGCAAACTCGACTTCGAACCCGGCAGCAAATACTCGTACAGTAACACCGGCTACATCCTGCTCGGACGTGTCGCCGAACGTGTCAGCGGCGAAAGTCTTGGTTCGTTCCTGGACCGCCGGATCTTCAAACCGCTTGGCATGACGCAATCGCTCTACGAACCGAATCTCGCCGACCCTCGTCTGGCCAAGGGATATGCCACCTTCCTCCTCAGTCCGTCCGAATACGTTGCACCCGAAGCCAAAGGCTGGCTCTGCGGCGCCGGCGGAATTTATTCCACGCCGGGCGATCTCGCGAAATGGAACCTCGCACTCGTCACCGGCAAAGTGCTGAAGCCCGAGACCTACGCGGTGATGACTTCGCCCCGCACCTTGAGCACGGGACGCATCTCCGAATACGGCTGCGGTCTCTCCGTGAAGTTGCAGTCCGGCCGGCAGGTCCTCTCGCACAACGGCGCCGTCAGCGGCTTCAACACCTGGAGCGCCACAATCCCCTCGACCCGATCCAGCGTCATTGTGACCTGCAACCTCGAAGGCGGACTGGCGGGCGTGCCGGGACAGATCTTCGGGCTGCTGCTGAAGGAGCCAGCCTACGTCCCAGCGATCAAAGGGGCACCGGCCATGGACACTGTTAAGTCCGTCTTCGCGCAACTGCAGCGCGGCAAGATCGACCGCAAACAGTTTGCCGAGGAATTCAACCTTTACCTCACGGACACCAAACTCGCCGACGCCGCCCGGAGATTGAAGCCATACGGAACCCCAAAATCCGTCGAACAACTCAGCGCCAATGAACGCGGAGGAATGGAAGTCACCACGAGCCGGTTGACCTTTGATCGCGGTGAGTTGCGCGTGTCGATGTATCGCAAGCCCGACGGGATCATCGAACAATTTTTCGTCTCCGAGAATTAGCCGACGTTCGGGCGGGGAGGATGTCCCTTCACGCCATGGTATCGCGCGAGGAAGTAAACCAGCACCGCTCCTATTGCTCCGGACAGCACGCCCCAGAACAACTTCCACCGCATGCCGTCCTGCGTTTCGCACACGTTGAACCACCATCCGCACGAGAGATAACCGATCAAGTTCCCGACGCCCGCCGTCATCAGCGACATCAACGCCTGCGCCCGGGCGCGCCAGGCCGAATCGACGCGTTCATCGAGATACAGTTGAGCGGTGATGAAGAACAACGTGAACGCAAATCCATGCAGCGTGACACCAGCCAGCAACGTCGCCTTCGTGTTCAGCGCGCAGAGGCCGAAACGAATCAACCCGAAGCTCATTCCCGTCGCAAAGATCCACTTCAACCGGTAGTTCGTGAGAATGCGCGCCAGCCCGATCATCGCGATGATCTCGGTCACCTGCCCCATCGCCATCCACGCGCTGGTGTGTTCGAATCCCACCGCCTTCAGATGACTGGGCGTGAAGGGATAAAACGCCGCGATGGGAATGCTGAACAACGCCGCCGTGATGAACACCACCTGGTGATCTTTCTTTTTGAAGAGCGCTAGCGCATCGAGACCAAATCGCTGCTTCAGCGTCAAACGCTCCGTCGATTTCGGCGGCACATCACCCCGGATCTTCAGCGTGAACCACGCGAGCGCCACCCAGGTAATCGCTCCTCCATAACCAGCGAGCGTCGACGCATCCGCGTTCAGCGCGCTCACCAGCCAGCACCCCACCATCCAGCCAAAGGTCGCAATCGCCCGAATCGGTCCGAACTCGCGGCGTGAATCCGTCAGCCGCGACAACACGATCGATGTTGAGATGCTCCATGTTGGCGTCGAGAACAGCGCGTGAACTTGAATGAGTCCCAGCACGAGCCATGCGTTCCAACCGAGATGAATCCCGGTTGTGGCCAGTGCCATGGTCAGGGCGGTGGCGACAGCAAGACCGCGCAGCACCCGGACCGGACCGAGATGCCGGTCCGCCATCGCGCCGAACAGCAGCGGGGAAACGAACGCGGAGATGGCCGATGTGGCGAAGGCGTAGGGCTTGATCGCGTGCAACCCGTGGGCATCGAGCACGGTGCTGAGCGGCACGAACCACATGCCAAGCGCCATGCCATGGAGGAAGAAGAGAACCCAAAGTTCCCCATGCCTGGCCCAACCGGTTGTTCGCTGCACGCGCCTAGCACACACCGGCCACGGGAAAATTCAAGCCCGCCATTTTCTGGCGCCAATCACGGCGTCCCTCACCAAGGCACGCCCAAAATTAATTGGGAATTGCGTTGCGTCCCCCATCGCCGGGGGAGAAGCTTCCTCCGAATTTAACCAGACTTTCTGGGCGGCCTCCCTAGTGCTTCCTTTCTTGTTCGGCTCGATTCCAAGTCAGCATTCCTCGCGGGCCGTGATGTCGCTTTCCGGTCCGTTCCCGATTTTCCGGGAGGGAATGCTTCAGCCTATTTGTCATGATAAACAGTCAATCTTCTGCAGCCGCCCTTAAAATGGGCCAGGTATGGCAGCTGACCGATTCAAAGATCGAGATCGGCTTTGTCGGACGCACCCTCGTTCACTACCGCCAGGTGAAGGGAACCATGCCGCGTCCCGCCACGCAGCTCTCCTCCCAGGCGACACTCGAGAAGGAACTCAAGGCCGGCAAAGCCGTGCTGATCGACGAGGAAGCCTCGTGCCCGCCCGCCGGTGTGCTCCGCATCATGCGGCCCCGGTCCCGGAAGTAATCATCCACCGCCAAGCTCCATTCCTGAAATTCCAACAACCGCGTTCCTGATAACCATCCATCCATTCCACCTCCACGCATGAGCCGATTTCCCTCCCGTCCGTTTCCTTCTCGTGAGCCCCTCCACCGCCGCAACGGAAAGATTCGCGCCCGCGAAGTGCGCGTCCTGGACGAGATGAAACAACCGCTCGGCGTCATGCCGCTGACCGACGCCTTGCGCCTCGCGCAGAATCGAGGACTGGACCTGATCGAAATCGCCCCGAACGCCACGCCACCGGTCTGCCGCATCATCGAGTACGGAAAATTCCAGTACGAGGAATCGAAACGGAAGAAGGAATCCGAGTCACGCCAGCCCGCCAACCAGATGAAGGAGCTTCAGCTGACGGCGAACATCGACGAGCACGATTTCAAAACGAAACTCAACCACGCCATTGGATTCCTCGCGGAAGACATGAAGGTGCGCGTAAAACTCCGCTTTCGTGGACGCCAGCGCGCTCACAAGGAATTCGGCTTCCAGGTGGTGAATCGTTTCGTGCAGGAAGCTGCCGCCTACGGCAAAGCTGACGCTCCGCCAAAGATGGCCGGCGATCGCGACATGCACGTAATCATCAGCCCCCTGCCCCGCGACCAGCGCGCCAAGACGGTAAAGAAGCCAGAACCCGCGCCCAGTGCTGCACCCTCCGCCAAGGCCGCCCCCGCGTCACCCGCGACGGCCGATGCCGATACCGGGCCAGCGCCGGAGACCACTTAATTCTCCCGCGCGGCGCCCATCACCGCACCGCCGGAAGATCGGACGACGAAGCCAGCCGCCCGCTGGTTGCCTTCGCTCACATCCGCGTAAGTCATCTGCATGCTCATCTCATCGCAGGCTTCCTTCGATCCCGCGTAGCCCTGGTTCGCGGACAGCCGGAACCATTTGTAAGCCTCGATGCGTGACTCCGCACAGTCGGTGGCCATGCGATTGATGCTGCTCCGGTGGAAGCGACGTCCCAACAGAAATTGCGCGCCCGCATCGCCGCCCTCGGCGGCACAGCGAATCCACTTCAACGCCGACTCCTCGCTTCGTCCTACGCCCTGGCCACGCGCGAACATGGCCGCCAAATTCACCTGGGCGAGCGCGTGCCCTTGCTCCGCGGCCATTTCATACCATCGCGCTGACTGCACGAGATCCCTCTCGCCGCCCCCGTTGGCGCTGAAGTGCAGTCCAAGGCCGAACTGAGCCTCGGCGCTTCCCGCATCAGCCGCCGCCCGCGTTGCCGATTCACCGGAAGACAGCGAGACATTTCCGGTCTGCCGCTTCCGCCACCAACGTAGAATTCCCATGCTGCAAACCATCGTGCCCGCCCGTTGAATAGCAAGGACCGTTTGGGCGCCTTGCCTGACCCCGAAAAATAGATCGCGAATTACATTGCTTGTTTGCGGCAACGTGCGAGCTTGCCCACATCTGTTAGATAGCTTGTCCATTTCAAGGCTTGGTAAATCCTCAGGTGAACTTCGTTCAGTGATGATTAGAAACCCGGCGGTCGGGAACAGTCTGTGAAAGCAACGGTTAGTCAGACAGTAATAACATCACATGAGCAATAAACTGTTTGTAGGGAATCTCTCCTTCAACATGACCGAAAACGACCTCCAGGACGCGTTTGCCGCACACGGCACCGTCATCGAGGCCAACCTGATGATGGATCGTATGACCGGCCGCGCCCGCGGTTTCGGCTTCGTTACGATGTCCAACGCTGAAGAAGCCCAGAAGGCGATTGACGCCCTCAACGGCAAGGAAGTCGACGGCCGCGCCCTCACGGTGAACGTCGCGCGTCCGCGCGAAGAACGCGCCCCCGGTGGCGGCGGCGGCGGCGGTGGTCGTCGCAGCGGCGGCGGCGGTGGATACGGCGGCGGTGGTGGTGGCGGCCGTGGCCGTTACTAATCGTCGATTCGATTTTTGAATCACTCACGCGGAGTTTGGGTAATACCGAACTCCGCTTTTTCTTTTCCTCGCTCCTGCTTCTCTACACAGATCGATTCGCCAGCCTCTACTTCGACTTCCGCTTCGCGGTGGTGTCTACGCTGACAAATCTCAACCGGCGCAGAAACGCCTCATCGAGATTGGCCCGTCGGTTCGTCGCAAGAATCACGATACCCTCGTAGCCTTCCATCCGCTGCAGGAGGTAACTCACCTCTTGATTCGCGTACCGGTCATGGCTGTCCTTCACCTCGGTTCGTTTGCCGAAGAGCGCGTCCGCCTCATCGAAGAACAACACGGCGCCCGTCGCCTCCGCCAAGGCAAACACCCGTTCGAGATTCTTCTCCGTCTCGCCAATGTATTTGCTCACCACCCGCGAGAGATCCACGCAATACAAGTCGCGATCCACCTCCGCCGCCAGCTTCACCCCAAGCGTCCGCAACTCCGCGCTGCCCGCCCCGGACACCAGAATCCTTCCGCCCGCTGCTGCCTTGGACTTGGTCACCTTCGTCACCGGCTTGCGACGCGTTGCGGAAGTTTTGGAACTCACCGCGGTCTTTGCCTTCGTCACCTTGCGCTTTGAAACAGTCGTCATAGTTGTTTGTCGCCACTGCGATACTCGATCCGCGACCCCGGCGCCATCGGCAAATGGATGATTACGATCTCAGACCCCAGTTTCTTTTGCACAGCGGCGCGCATTCGTGTCGCCAACGGTCAAAGCGACGGCGGCAACGCGATGCTGAGCCCGGCACATTCCGACCTCCGTTTACTCAGACATCGCTGCCGAGTATTGCCTTTCTCCGGCGGCGTTTTACGCTCCACCCATGCTTCAGTATCATCAATTGCTCCGCCTCGTTCTGGAGCAAGGCAAGTTCAAGCCCGACCGCACCGGCACTGGCACTTACTCCGTCTTCGGAGCCCAGGCGCGCTTTCCGCTCGCCGATGGATTCCCCCTCCTGACCACCAAGAAGCTCCACACCAAATCCATCATCTACGAACTGCTCTGGTTCCTTCGCGGCGACACGAATGTGAAGTGGCTGAATGATCACGGCGTGACGATTTGGGACGAATGGGCGACAGACGATGGCGATCTCGGCCGCATTTACAGCGCGCAATGGTGCGACTGGCGCACCGCGGACGGACGGTCCATCCATCAAATCGATCAGGTCATCGAGCAGATCAAAAAGAACCCCGACAGCCGTCGCCTGATCGTCAGTGCCTGGAACGTCGGCGAAATTGAGCAAATGGCCCTGCCGCCGTGTCACACGCTCTTCCAATTCTTCGTGCAGGATGGTGAGCTAAGCTGCCAGCTCTATCAACGTAGCGCGGATCTCTTCCTCGGCGTTCCGTTCAATATCGCCTCCTACGCGCTGCTCACGCTGATGGTCGCGCAAGTGTGCGACCTGAAGCCCGGCACGTTCGTCCATACCTTTGGCGACCTGCACCTCTACAGCAATCACCTCGATCAAGCGAAGCTCCAGCTCACCCGCGAACCGCGTCCCCTGCCCCGCTTGAAGTTGAATTCCGAAGTTAAGAACATCCACGACTTCAAGTTCGAGGACTTCGAATTGACCGGCTACGATCCGCATCCCCACATCAAGGCCGCCGTCGCGGTGTGACACGGCTCCGCCTCTTCCAAGCCAGGTCCCTCAACTCTCAACTCACTTCCTTCTCAACTTCCTTTGAAACATTTCAAAGCCATCGCGGCGATGAGCGAGAATCGCGTGATCGGGAACGGTCCGAAAATTCCCTGGCACCTGCCGGAGGACTTCAAGTGGTTCAAAAAGATGACGACCGGCCAGATCGTGATCATGGGCCGGAAGACCTTCGATTCCATCGGCAAGCCCCTGCCGAACCGGACCACGATCGTCCTCAGCCGTTCCCCGCTTCAGATTCCCGGTGTGCAAGTCCTCACCGACCTCGGCCAGATCGATCCGAATGCCGACACGCGCGACTTCTTCATCTGCGGCGGCGCGCAGATCTACGAACAGGCGCTCCCCCTGTGCTCCGACCTCTTCCTCACCCGCGTGAAGCGCGAAGTCGAAGGCGACATCCTGTTTCCGTCCTTCGAAAAGCAGTTTCGGCTGCACGACCAGCTGTTCGACGGACCCGACTTTCGCATTCTCCACTACCGCAACCGCGCGCTCGTCCCCGAATGACCGTCTGGCACTTTGCCCCTTGCGCTCCGGTGGTTGAACTCCGAACAATCCGCGCCACATGTCGCAGTTGATCAAGTCCTCCAGCGCGATGAGCGCGGCCACGATGCTCAGCCGCGTGCTCGGGCTCGGACGCGAAGTCGCCTACACCTGGTTCATGGGCACCACCTGGGTGGCCGATGCCTTCAACCTCGCGTTCGCCGTTCCCAATCTCTTCCGCCGCCTCCTCGGTGAAGGCGCGCTCACGGCCGCGTTCATTCCCGTTTTCAAGATGAAGGAGAAAACCGAAGGCGAAGCCTCCATGTGGCAGGCTGCAAACGCCGTCATCTCGGGACTCGTCGTTGCCGCCAGCGTGGTCGTCGCGCTCGGAATCCTTGGCGTCTCGGCAGCGCTTGCTACCGGCTGGATCACCAGCGGCGAGACGCTCCTCATGCTCGGCCTGCTCCGCACCTTGATGCCCTATCTCCTGCTCGTCTGCCTCGCGGCGATCTTCATGGGCATGTTGAACGCGCGTGGACATTTCTTCGTCCCCACGCTCGGCGCATCGATGTTGAACATCGTCATGATCGCGTCCGTCGGATTGTCCCACTGGGTCGGCAAACACTACGGCCTGCGGGAGGACCAACAGATTTACGGGCTGGCCATCGGCGTCGTAATCGCCGGCATCGCGCAAGCCGTGTTTCAACTACCGCTCCTGCGCAAGGAGGGATTCCACTATCGATGGACCACGCCGTGGCGCGACGAGACCGTGCGCCGCGTCGTTGCACAGATGATTCCCGGATCGATCGGCGTCGCCGCGTTCCAGATCAACGTACTGATGACCAACGGCCTCGCCTTCTTCGTCGACAATGGCGTGCTCACCTCCTTCACCGTTGCCGTGCGCTTGATGGAACTACCCCAAGGCGTCTTCGGCATTTCGATGGCGACGATCCTTCTGCCCGCGCTCTCCGGACTCGCGGCGGAGAAGAAGTATCCAGAGTTCCGCTCCACGCTCGGGCAAGGCTTGAACTGGCTCGTGTTCATCAACCTGCTCGCCTCGGTGCTGCTCGTCGCCCTCGCTGAACCGATGATTCGACTCATCTTCGAACGCGGCAAATTCGACGCCGCCTCCACCCTCGCCTCGACGTCGGCGCTCACCTTTCTCGCACCCGGCCTCGTCGCCTTCTCCGTCGTGAACGTGCTCGCCCGGGCGTTCTACGCGCTCGGCGACATCAAGACGCCGATGTGGATCAGCATCTTCTGCCTCGCCACGAATCTCATCATCACGCTGGCCGTCATCTGGCGCTTCAAGCAGGCGGGCATGGGCTTCGCGAACACGCTCACCGCGCTGATGAACGTCAGCCTGCTCTTCTACGCGCTGAGGAAGAAACTGAAGACACTCGATCTCGCGGAGCTCAAGCGTCACCTCACGACCCTGCTCGGCGCAGCCGCGGCGTCAGGTGCGGTGGCCTGGTACAGCTTCCAGTGGTGGTCAAAGACAATCGGCCACGCGAGCTTCGCGACGAAACTCGGCGAAGTATTCGTCCCGATGACCCTCGCGACTGCGCTCTACTTCGGCCTCAGCATCGCCTTCAAGACCGGCCATACCGATGGTCTGGTCCAGATAGTGAAGTCGCGATTGAACCGCGGGAAGGCTTAGCGCGAAATCGAGTCGGACTTCTCCGCCTGAATCGGGCCGATGTATTCGGTGGCGACGACGACGTGATCGAACCATACCTTCATGCGATGGCCTTCCGGTTTCTGCGTGAAGATGTAGAGCCAGACGTAGTTCACGTTCAACTCGGGAACCGTGCGCCAACGAAGGCCTTCGAAGGGCGCGCCGCCTTCCGGGACATCGAACTCACGCCGTTCGCCGACGGAATGATCCCAGCGGATGCCGCGACCGCCGCGACCGGGATAGAACTTGTCGAAGGTCCAGCGCCCTTTCGGGAAGCCTTTGCCAAGGTGACTGATCAACTTCCCGTCGATCCAGAGCGCCTGTTCGCCGTTTGAATCGCCGACGTCGTTCATCTGAATCATCTGCTCGATGCAAATCCAGCGTCCCTTCTCAACGCGAAGACTTCGATCGTGCACGAAGCTATTGCCCCACGTCTGTCCACGAGGCGGACTGCCACGCATCTCGCACCAGTAAGTGTAGAAATCCCACGTCCAAGAGGAGCCAAACGGTTCGATGCCAGACCAGAAACTTTTCGCGCCATCGGTCGGCTGACCGGCTTTCACGCTCGGCCACGGCGTCGCGGGCAGGTTGCCGCCAAGGCACGTGCCGAAGTGATGAATCTCGCCGCAGTCCGGATCGAACTTCACGTAGTAGCGCGCGAAGACGCGGTCGTAGCCCCAACCGCCCGATTTGTTCCGCAGGCGGCGATAGAGATTTCCGCCCGGCCCGCTCTGGCGATCCATGAGGAGCGACTGCCGGCCCTTGCTTCCAGCAGGAACATCCGCCGTCAACGACATGCTCTTGGTCGCGCCGGCCGTATCCCAACGCTTCGCGATGGCTTCCACCGACGGCGCCTCGAAGTCCTCGACAAGGATGACCCGCGGATCGCCTTCGATGCCGGCATCGCCCGGATAACCAGCCGAGATAGCGGGGCCGTTCGTCAGCGCCGTCGCCGCGAAGGCGATGTGCGTTGCAGCGAGAGTCAGCCCGGCGACAACCGCGAAGTGGAGAAGAGATTTCATGGCAGAACGGCGTCACAGGCGCGGCGGAGGTAGCCTTCGTAATCCCAGTCGCCGCTGCTCCCGGTTTGACGTGCGATGACGAGGTCGAGGCTCGGAACGAACGCGATGAGTTGCCCGCCGCTGCCGGGCTTGAAGCGCGCATCGGCCGGGATCCCCTGCCCCTTCTCGCCTCGATTGGCCGCGAACTCCCATCCGTGAGAGAAGGTTTCGGCGGGAAGCTTGAAACGCATCTCCGGCGTCTTCACGTCGTGCGTCGGCTTCGCGGTTTCGGCAACGAACCAGCGCGGGACAATCTGTGCGTCATGCCATTTTCCATCACGCAACAGGCAGTAGCCGATGCGCGCGAGGTCGCGGGCGGGCATGCCGAGGCCGTGCGATGGATGCCGGCCGTAGTTGGCGCCGCCATTGTAGAACTGAAACCACCAATGTTCGATCCCGAGCGGGGTGAACAGCGCTTCGATGGCGAATTGATCATACGGCTTGCCCGTGACGGTTTCGCAAATGAGCGACGCATGGTGCAGGGCGTGCGAGGAATAGCCGCAAGCGGTTCCCGGATCGAAGGCGAGCTTCGCCGTGCGCGCATCGCCGGTGTGACCGAGGATGTATTCCCACGAACCATCGTTCGGCGCGCCGGTCGCCTCGGGACACAAGCCGGAGGTGTGATTAAGGATCTGACGGATGGTGATCTGCGCCTTGCGCGGATCGCTCAGCGGCTGGGCCCACGGGATGAAATCGAACGCGCGATCATCGAAGGTCATGCGGCGTTTGCCCAAGCCGCGCTGACTTTGCTCGGACGCGATGGCTAGAACGGTGGCGCAGACGGCTTTCGAGACGGAGGCCACGCGACGCGAATCGGTCTTTGCGCTGTTACCGCGCTCGACTTCGAGCACGACGTAGCCGCGGCGAATGACGACGGCGGCGAAGTTGCGTTTGTCAGAGGCGAGAAGCCAATCGCGAAGAGCGGTAAGTTTGGTGGCGTCCATTCCCGCTTGCGAGCGAATGGCGTCGGGCTGATCGAGCATTCGCCAGCCGCCTTTGGATTCGGACGGCGGGAAGTAGTGTTGGGGGGCGACTTCGCGAGACGCGGAACTGGCATCAACCGCGGCGTGTCCACAGGATGCGTTCAACCAGAGCACGGCGGTGAAGAGCAGGAAATGAACTCCGTGACAGTTGATGTTCATGACTGCGAGATAACTACCGGCTTTTGACGGATGGTGGAGCCTAAGGGATTCGAACCCTTGACCCCCACAATGCCATTGTGGTGCTCTACCAACTGAGCTAAGACCCCATCCGTTCGGGGAGCACTACGGTAGGAAAGGAGGGTGTGGGTTGTCAAAAACTATTTCTCCTGCACCGGCCGTTTCACGATTCCGGTTCAACGATGTTTGAGCAGGTTTTTCTTCACCAACCGCCGTTCGAACTGAAAGACATTCGGGTCGCGGCTGTCGACGACGCCGAGAATCCAGTGCACGTCCGGATTCCCAAAGGTCTCGACGCGGGTGAAGTTTTCGATGCGCCGTCCGCTCTTCGAACCGACCAGCGGTTGGTCGATGCGGAAGTAATGGCTGTCGCCGTGAACCAAGACGACAGGTTTCGCAAACGCGACGGTCTCGTCCTCGATCACGCGCAGCATTTCGTTGAAGCCGCGACGCAGCGCGTTGGTGGTCGCCAGATCAAAATGTGGATTTGCCTGCATGATGAGCATCACCCCGCGAGAATCCTCCTTTCGGGCTCGTTCAAAGGCGTCGCGAATCCAAGCGATGTTGGCAACGTTGCGTTCGGCAAACTCCGGAGCGCCGAAGTTGTTCCGATCGCCAGGAACATTCACCGCCGCGAACACGACCCCGCCCAAGCTCCAGCGAACGTTCTCGCGATACGCGGCGAAGCGTGAGTCAACACTCTGCCGTTCCAGCGGCATGGTTCGCCACCCGAGCGAATGTTCCCCTTGGGTAAACATTGCCCTGAGCTTCTGAAGTCGCTCCAGCGGCGCGAAAGAATTCGTCTTCATGCGGCCGCAGTCCGTCCACTCGTTGTCTCCGAAAACATAGACGAGCGGATGGCGAATCTCCTGGAACTGCGCCTTCACGCGCTCGAACGATTCATCCGTGCAGGGAGTCGAGCCGGACTTGATGTCGCCGTCATGGACGACAAAGGCGAGATCCGCTGCGTTCATCTCCTCGATCATGTTGGGGAAGGATTCGCGGGATTGCGTCTCGTCGTACGGGACATCGCCGATGAGCGCGAACTCGTAGCGGGTGCCCGGACCAGAGAAAAGGCGAACGCCTCCGCCTGAACGCTGAGTGGAGCAGCCGGTGTTGAACAACGCAGCAGACAGACATGCAATGAGTAGCAATCGGGTGCAGTTCATGATCGAGTTACCGTCGCAGGTTGAACCACTCGCGCACGGCGTAGCAATCGCAAAGGAGATTGGCGGGCGGGCTCCCCGAAGACAAGAAAGGCCTATCAAATGAAAACGCCCGCCGTGGAATATAACTTCCATTCCTGGCGCGAACTACACTAGCCTCCCCCCCGTGATGAAACGCATCCTCGTTGTGGAGGACGACGGCGCCATCAGGAGAAGTTTGGAAACAGTGCTGACTAATTCGGGGTTTTTGGTGGTGGAAGCCGCCAACGGTCGGGAGGCTCTCGCGGCCTACGACCCAGGGAAATTCGACGCCGTGGTCTTGGACATAATTATGCCGGAGATGGAAGGGTTGGAGACGTTGCGCGCTCTCCGCCGAATCTCTCCGTCGATCAAAGTGCTCGCGATTTCCGGTGGAGGCCAAATCTCCGCCGACGATCATCTGGCGATGGCGAAGAAACTGGGCTCCACGGCAACCCTCGAGAAACCTTTCACCGGCTCCGCGCTGTTGAACGCTCTCAATTTTGAATTGGGATTGAGCGAAGCCCAGGCTGTCAACCCGGGCAATCAAACCGGATCCCAGGATCGACCTACGCACGGTGGGCTTTAGCCCGCCGGACGATCGGTCGAGGCGCGGACGGGGAGGGATGGCAGGAGCAAGTCATGAGTGCATCATCATCTCAGTTCAGCAACCGCATATTCGGCAACCGGAATCCCAAATCTTGCCTACAGCGATGGGGACAGGCGATTTTCGCATTACCTCAACTCGCTATTTGCCTCCTCATTGGCGCCGTCGATCGCGGCGCAGCCGAGTCGCCTCCGCCCCCCCTGCCCGCGAAACTCTCCTCAGCCGCCGACGTCATCAGGCTGAGCCATGAGGTGGCGAAAACACGCCTGCCGATCACCATCACAGGCGTCGTCACTTTCGCCAGCGAGGATCTCGGGTTGTTCTTCATTCAAGACGGCACGGGCGGCATCTTCGTCGATACAGGAACTTGGAACCCGGTGGCGGAGCCCGGACGAATGATCTCGATGACAGGCCGCACCCAGCGAGGCCGTTTCAAACCCATCGCCACCATGGAATCCTACAAGGATCTCGGACCCGCCGAATTCCCGGAAAGCAATCCAAGAACGCTGCGCGAGTTATGGACCGGAACCTATGACTGCGACTGGGTGTCCATCCGCGCGTACGTCCGCACCCACACTACCGACAGCGGAGCAACGATGCTCAAACTCGGAGACGCCACCAGTTCAGTTCGGGCGACGGTGCTCCATTTGCCGACGAACTGGTTGCCGGACCTGGATTTTTCCGAGGTGGAACTCAGCGGAGTCAGTTCAGTCGCGGTCGACGACGAGGCAAAGATTCAGGGCATTTCAGTTTGGGTGCCCGGCACCAATCAGATTCGCATTCTGCGGACGGGACGGGAGGTCGTCTCGACGTTGCCGGAGCTATCCCTGTCCAAACTGTCTCGACAGGACGACTCGTTCAACTTTGGACAGCCGATCAAGATCACCGGTACGGTCGCCCATACCTCCCGACGATTCGGAATCAAGCTGCACGATGGCGAAGCGGGAATCACCATCGCGAACTTCGAGTCCCCGGCACCCGCCATCGGTCGCAAGGTCGAGGCCATCGGATGGCTTCAGCGAGTCGAGGATCGGATTCAGATTTCGGGAGCGAGCCTGCGTGACCTTGGGCAAGGAACCCTGCCCAGCCCAAAGGCCATCACCATAAGCGAAGCCCACAGCCGGGAGCTTGATGGCGTCACGGTCACGATGGAAGGAGCGCTGCGGCATCGCGTCGTGGCGGACGGCGATGACATTTGGATTCTGGAGAGGAACGGGGAATTTTTTGAAGCCTCATTACCGCCCGGCATGGAGGATCTGAAAAACCCCATGGTGGCCCCCGGCACCACGGTAAGGCTGACCGGCGTGCTCATGCTGGGCGATCCTTCAGCGGGAAAGCCAGTCGAGCCGTGCATCCTGTTGAGAACGACCGCGGATGTGGAAATTCTCTCCCCGGCTCCGTGGCCTATGCGACGGGTGTTGTGGACGATTTCAATCCTGCTTGGACTGAATGTCGTGGCGCTTATTGCCCTTGGCGTGGTCTTTGTCCGCCAGCGCCGCCAAAGAGCGGATCTTGATTCAGCGCGGATGGCTCTCCAAGCGGTGAACCAGGATCTGGAAAAGCGCGTGGAGTCGAGGACCAAGACACTTTCCGTCGCCCACGAGGCCCTGCGCGACAGCGAGGAACGTTTCCGCCAATTGGCCGAGCACATCGACCAGATCTTCTGGATGAGCAGCGCCGACAACAAACAGATCCTATACCTCAGTCCGGGATTTGAGAGCATCTGCGGTTACCCGGTGGAAACTGTCTACAACCGGCCCGAATCCTGGTCCGAGATCATCCATCCGGACGATCGCGAGCGCGTGTTGAAGACGGTGCTCAGCCAGCCGGTGACCGAAGATTACGAGATCGATTACCGTGTGGTCAGGCCGGATGGCAGTCTCCGCTGGATTCGCGACCGCGCGTTCCCCGTGCGTGACGACTCGGGAAAGGTTTATCGTGTCGCAGGAATCGCGGAGGACATCACCGCGCGACGGCAATCCGAGGAGGAACTTCGCGAGCAACACATCGCGCTCACCAATGCAATGCCGGGGATCTCACGCGTGGACGCCGCGGGCAACTATACCTACGTAAACAGTCACTACGCGAAAATGCTTGGATACACACCCGAGGAACTGGCTGGCATGCCGTTTTCACACAGCGTTCACCCGGAAGACATGCTGGCCGCCATGCGCACCTACGAGCAGATGAAGATCTCCGGCAAAAGCGAGACGGAGCTGCGTGGCATTCGCAAAGACAAATCGATCTTTTGGAAGCAGGTGTTGCTGGTACGGATCGCGCCAGAGAACGGAGCGCACTCCGGCCATCACTGTTTCATGCGCGACATCACGAGCCGCAAATTGAATGAACTGCTGCTCGAAGGCCAGAAGGCCGTCCTTGAGACAATCGCTTCCGGGGCTCCCACCGGCGAATCATTCTCCACCATCGTGCGCTTCATCGAAACGCTGGCTCCAGGAACGCTTGCCTCACTGATGGTCGTCTCGCCTGATGGTCGCAGTTTGAAAGTCGGCGCTGCTCCAAGCCTTCCGGAGAGATTTGTCACCGCCATCACCGACATTCCCATCTGCGAATCCTCCGGGCCATGCGGAGCAGCCGCCCACTCGCGGCAACGGGTGGCACTGGCGGACATCGCCGGGAGCAACTCCGCTCGTTCCTATCTGGACGCGGCGCGCGCGGCGGGCCTGCAAGCCTGCGCTTCGACTCCCATTTTTTCAAGCGAGGGCGCCGTGCTCGGGACGCTGGCCATCTACTTCAACTCCACCCGCGGACCGACATCTGAAGAAGAACATCTCACACATGTCGCCACCCAGCTGGCGGCCATCGTCATCGAGCAGGATCGCATTCAACGGGCCGAGCAGGAAACTCGCGACCGCTACGGTCACATCGTCAATTCAGCGATCGACGCAGTCATCACCCTTGATGAAGATCTGCGGGTGCAGGTTTTCAACCCGGCAGCTGAACGGATGTTCGGCTGCACCCAGCAACAGGCCCTTCACCAGCCATTGGAGACGTTCGTGCCAGATCGCCATCGTTCCCTGCTGCTCGAATACCTGTCCCGCTCCGGACAAGCGGACTCGACCCTCGGCGCCACCGTTCCCATCAGCGGCCGGCGCGCGAACAGCGAGGAATTTCCCATCGAAGCGTCCGTTTCGCAGACCCGCTTGCACGGAAGAAAGATCTACACCGCAATCCTCCGCGACCTTACGGAGAAGCAAAAGTCCGAGAAAACCCGCTCCCAGCTGGAGAGCCGATTGCGGCAATCGCAGAAGATGGAAGCCATCGGGACGTTGGCGGGTGGCATCGCGCATGACTTCAACAACATCCTCGGCGCAGTGATGTTGAACATCGAGCTCGCCAAGGGCGAACTGCAGACTGATCACCCGGCCCAGGAATATCTCCTGGCGTTGAAAACCTCCAGCATCCGCGCCCGCGATCTCGTCCGGCAAATCCTCGCCTTCAGTCGACAGCAGGAACAGCAGCGAACCATCCTCCGCCTCGAACGGATTGTGGCGGAGGCGTTAAAACTCGTCCGCGCCGCGCTGCCGCCCAACATCGTCATCAACCTCCATCTCTGCAGCGACGGCCCCAGCATCATCGCCGACCCGACGCAACTGCACCAGGTGCTCACCAACCTCTGCACCAATGCCGCGCATGCCATGCGCGAACGCGGCGGCCAGCTCGAGATCCGGCAACAGTTCGTAACGGTCACCGAACAACTCGCGGCCGAATCACCCGATCTTCAGCCCGGCAATTATGTGGAGCTGGTCGTCTCAGACACCGGCACCGGCATGACACCCGAAGTGCTCGAGAGGATATTCGACCCGTTCTTCACGACCAAGGCCCTTGGCGAGGGCACCGGACTCGGACTCGCCGTCGTCCACGGCATCATGAAGGATCACGATGGCGCAATCGTCGTGGAGAGCACGCCAGGCAAAGGCACACGGTTTCACCTCTACTTTCCCGCCGTCGACCTGCCGGAATCGACCGCGAACGATCCGAATCATCCGATACCACGCGGCCAGGGCCAGCGCGTTCTGGTGGTTGATGACGAAGATGCGCTGCTCAAGGTGAATCAACGGACGTTGGAACGGCTCGGCTATTCCGTCACCGCCTTCACCAGCCCCACCGTTGCACTCGAAGCCTTCCGGACGAATTCGGCGTTGTTCGATCTGGTCATCACTGACCTCGCCATGCCGGGCATGTCCGGCGTTGATCTGTCGCGCGAGCTTAAAAATTTCCGGCCCGATTGCCCCATCATTATCACCACCGGATACACCGCGAGCCTCGATACTCAAAACGTCAAGAGCCTGGGGCTTGCCGGAATCATCTTCAAACCCGCCACACCAGTGACCATTGGAGAAATGGTTCACCGCGCCCTGAACACGCATCGTCCAGGTTCGATGCCATGACAACGGCAGCGCAAAGTTAAATTGTTCCGCGGAATTTTCCGGTTGCGTTCAGCCGTCGCTTTCTCTGATCGTCTCTTCATGCAAACCATTCGCTCGATTGCCGCCGCTGTCCTATTTGCCGTCGCGCTCACCCAATCCGCCCTCCGGGTTGAAGCTCACGTCGCCGCTGACGAAATGGCTGCCGCAGCCAGCAAGTTTCTCGATTCCTTGAACGGCGACCTCAAGGCGAAGGCGACGTTTGACTTCAAGGATGACGAGCGCCTGAACTGGCATTTCGTTCCCAAGGATCGAAAAGGCGCGACGTTGAAGGAAATGTCTGCCGAGCAACGTCAACTCGCCCTCGCGCTGCTCAGCACCGGCTTGAGCAAGGAAGGTTATCACAAGGCCACCAACATCATGAGCCTCGAAAGCATCCTCGCGGAAATGGAAGGGCCCAGCCGCCGGTTCCCGCGCGACCCGAGCCTCTACCACGTCTTCGTGTTTGGAAAACCGGATGCCAAGGGCACCTGGGGCTGGCGCTTCGAAGGCCATCATCTCTCCGCGAGCTTCACCATCGTCGACGGGAAATACTTCGCCTCCACACCCTCGTTCTTCGGGACAAATCCTGCCGAAGTCCGGCAAGGACCGCGTCAGGGAACCCGCGTTCTCGGTGGTGAAGAAGATCGCGCCCGCGAACTGATCAAATCTCTCAGCGCCGACCAGAAGAAGATCGCCATCTTCGACCCCTCGGCGCCGAAGGAAATTTTCACCGAAGCCAAACGACGTGTGGAAGCGCTCGAAGCCAAAGGCATCTCCGGCGCGCAGTTGGACAAGAAGCAACGCGCCGCGCTGATGAAGCTCATCGAAGAATACGTCCAGCGCGTCCGCCCCGAACTCGCCAAGGAAGACCTCAAGAAGATCAAGAAAGCGGGCGTGGAAAAAATCCTGTTCGCCTGGGCGGGCGGAACTGAGAAGGGCGAAGGTCACTACTACCGCGTGCAAGGTCCGACGTTCCTGCTGGAGTACGACAACACTCAGAACAACAACAATCACATCCACGCCGTCTGGCGCGACTTTCAAGGCGACTTCGGCGCTGACCTGTTGAGCAAACACTACGAGCAACAGCCGCACGGCAAGTAACCAGTATTCCGCCCGGCGTCGAAGCCCCCCGTACCAATCATCTCTGTCGTTCCATGTCCGAAACAGCGTTGTCACCACACGCGCCGGGTCAGCGCGTCATCGTCACCATCACGGACATTGCCTTCGGTGGCGAAGGAGTCGGCCGCATCGATCAATTTGTAGTCTTCGTCCCCTTTGTGGTACTCGGTGAAGAAGTCGAAGCCGAGCTTACCGAAGTAAAGAAACACTTCGCCCGGGCGCGCTTGATCCGCGTCATCAAGTCCTCGCCGGATCGCGTCACACCTCAATGCCGTTACTTCGGCGAATGCGGAGGCTGCCAGTATCAGCACATTGACTATCCCCGGCAGCTGGAACTGAAACACAAACAGATCGCGGACCTCTTCGAGCGCATCGGAGGGTTCCCAAAAGGCGTCGTCTCCCCGGTGATCCCCTGCCCCCAGCCTTACCACTACCGCAACCGGATCATGATCCGGTCCCAATGGAACAAGCCCGAGCAAAAGCTCAACATCGGTTTTATCCGCGCCGATAGTCGTCTCGTCGTGGACCTGGACGAATGCCATATTGCCGAGCCTGCCCTCAACGAGCAGATCCGGCACGTACGAGCCAACCCTCCGCCCAAAGGCGGACTCAAGGTGGTGCTGCGAATTCCCCCGGAGGACTGGCAGGTGCCACGCGATTCGTTCTTTCAGAACAATTTCTTCCTCCTGCCGCGCCTCGTAGAAACCGTCCGCGAACGATTGCGCGACGCGGGCTCCCGTTTCCTGATCGATGCCTATTGCGGCGTTGGCTTCTTTGGAATCGCCGCGGGAGATCTCGTGGAATCCTTTCTCGGGGTCGAGGTCGACCACCAAGCCATCAAATCCGCCCGGGTGAACGCGCTCAAACACGGTCGCACCAATGGCGAATTCCTCGAAGGACGGGCCGAGGAGCTTCTGCCCGAAATGCTGCAGCGGTTCGATGCGGCCAAAACCACAATCCTGATCGATCCGCCGCGCACCGGCTGCCCGCCGGTCGGCTTGGAGTCGCTTCGGCAAAACCGTCCGGCTCAGGTGCTTTACGTCTCCTGCCACCCGGCGACCTTGGCTCGAGACTTGAACGTTTTGTGCGCAGACGGTGTCTTTGAACTAAGAAATGTGACGCCGCTCGACATGTTTCCCCAGACACAGCATGTGGAATGCGTGGCGGACCTCCGCCTGGCGCGAAATTCGTGATGTATCATTCAAATTCTGTTTCAAGCCGACTCCGACCCACCGGTCGGAACCGGTTTTCATTGTCCGCACCGACACTTCTCGCGACGACAGCACGCACGAGCGTCACGTTCCTCGCCTTCTAAGATAAGATCTTCTCGACACACCGAAACCTTCAGCCTTCATGGATTCAGAGCAAAAAGTAGAATTGGGATTCGTCCAACGCCGCCTGCCGTGGATCATCGCTGCCGCGGTATTCTTGGTCTACGCCATCACGCTGAATCACCACGTCAGCTTCGCCGGCATGAACACGCTCTCCCGTGTCGCCGGCTGGGAATGGCGATCGAGCGTGGTCGCCCCACTGCATGTTCTCCTGACGTATCCTTTTGGCTGGCTGCCAGCCGGCATCCAGTTGCTGGGCCTCAATCTTTTTTCCGCCGCCTGCGCCGCTGCGTCGTTGGGATTGCTGGCCCGGTCCGTAGCTCTCCTGCCCCACGACCGCACCCGTGGCCAACGGAACGTGGAGCGCAGTGACTACTCCCTGCTCAGCATCTCAGTCGCCTGGATGCCACCGGTGTTCGCGGCCCTGGTCTGCGGCTTGCAGTTGTCGTTCTGGGAAAACGCCGTCGTCGCAAGCGGCGAAGCGCTCGACCTCGTCATTTTTTCGTGGCTCGTCCATACCCTCCTCCAATATCGCCTCGATTCCAAAGAGAGCCGACTCACCTGGTTCGCTCTTGTTTACGGAATCTCCGTCACGAACAACTTTGCGATGGTGGCATTTTTCCCTGCCTTCCTCGTGTCGTTGGTTTGGATCAAGGGGATGGAATTCTTCAAATGGCGGTTCATCCTGAGGATGTCGATCGTCGGCATCGCCGGACTTCTGTTCTACCTGGTCCTGCCCGCGATCGAGAGTTCCACCAGCACCTCCGGCTACACCTTCTGGGAACTGCTTCGCAGCAACTTCGGCCAGCAGAAGTACTCCCTCATGGCGATCCCCCGGGTGCTGGTAGCCATCATGAGTCTCACTTCGATTCTCCCGATCCTGTTCATAGGCATCCGCTGGCCCGCGCAGTTCGGAGACATCAGCCCGGTCGGCAACGCGCTGACCAATTTAATGACGCATTTGATCCATGGAATCTTCCTCCTAGCCTGCACCTATGTCGCGTTTGATCCAGCTTTCAGCCCGCGTCACTTAAGCGGCGGTGTGTTCGCTTTCCTGCCTCTATACTATCTGGGCGCATTGAGCATCGGCTACTGCGCCGGCTACTTCCTCCTCGTCTTCGGAGCGAAACCCGGCCCACAAGCGTGGCAACGTCCATCCCCACTGCGAAAGGCTCTTAATCTGGCGATTGTCGCCGCGGTTTGGCTGCTGTTCGCAGCGGTTCCAGCCGCCATGTTGTATAAGAACCTTCCGGTGGTGAAGGCCAATTCAGGCAGGGCAATCGACCGATTGGCCAAGGAGACGGCCAAATCACTTCCGCCAGAAGGTGCCATTGTCTTTAGCGATGACGTCTTCCGCCTGCACGCATTGAACTTTGAGTTGCAACGAGGCGCCTCCAGCCAGAAGTACATTCTCGTCAACACGGACTCCCTCTCCGTTCCCGCGTATCATCGCTTCCTCCAGAAGCAATTCCCGGATCGCTGGCCAAAGTTCAATCGCGAACCAGGGGCCGGCACCCAGTTCCAACCTACGGACCTCGTCTCGATGCTCTATCAATTGAGCCTCTCGAATTCCGTCGTCTACCTCCAACCCAGCTTCGGTTACTACTTCGAATACTTCTACGCCAAGCCCCGGCAAATGGTCTATGACCTGAAGCTCTACCCGACCAATTCCGTCAGCGCCCCGGCCTTGACGGCAGCCGAACTCAAACAACAAGACGCTTACTGGCGATCTCTCAAAGCCACCGAGATTGATCCGCTGTTCAAAAAGGCGGTTCCCTTCAGCAAGCCAAAACCCGGCAAGGACACGCCGCGCCCACGGACATTGGAAACCTACCTCTGCGAAAGCTACTCGCGCAGTCTAAATCACTTCGGATTGGAAGCCCAACGAGCCGAGTCCTTCCAACTTGCGTCCGACTACTTTGATTGGGCGGCTCAACTCAACCCATCCAGTCCATCCGCCTACCTGAACAGGGAGTTTAACAAGCAGTGGCAGACGACGAGGAAGTCTACCGAGAAGCTGAGCGAAGGAGTCACAGACCGACTATCTATATTCGATGGCAACTGGGGAGCGATTTTGAGTTTTGGCGGCCCGGTCGATCATCCCATCGGCAGCCTCGCACTGGGAGAGACATTTCGGCGTAACGGCAATTTCCGCCAAGGCGCTCACTACTTCGAACGCGCGCTGCGTTTTGATCCGGAAAACCGCGGATCACAACTGATGCTGATTTCCGCCGCCGCAAGCTCGCAACTCTCGGACATCGCACTCCAAAAGATCGCCAGCTTCCGGAGCACCCATTCCCGGACGATCACCGAGGCAGAGGAGATGGAGTTGCTCCGCTCCGAGGCTTGGGCTCGCGTCGGTCTCAATGACATGTCCGCAGCCGAAAAAATGCTCATCAGTGCCGCGCCGCGTTATCCGAAAAACTCCGCGCCGTGGGACACGCTGGTCGACATCTACCTCCAACTTGGCCGCATTACCAATGCGCTCTCGGTGCTGGACCGCCAACTGCAGGCGCAACCTGACAGCCATCGCGCGCTCATCAACTACGGAGCGATCAATGCCCGACTCAATAAGTTCGCCGAGGCCATTCCGTACTACGATCGGGCGCTGAAAACGGCGCCGAATGATGAGATCGGTCTGTTCAACCGCGCCACCGCCAACTCGAAACTCGATCGACTCGATGCCGCCCAAAAGGATTTCGAGACGCTGTTGAACGTCGCCAAATCCAACTACCGCGCCGTCGCGCTGTTCGGTCTGGGAGACATCCATTTCCGAAAAAAGAACAAGAGCTTGAGCCTGGGTTATTTCAGGGACTTCATCAAAGCCGCTCCGGAAGGCGCGCCCGAAGTCGCCGTGGCGAAAGAGCGAATCAAGCTCCTCGAAAGCGGCAGCTCGTTCTAGCTCGCCCGCCGCGCCATGCGCGTCACCCACATCATCACGCGATTGATTGTTGGTGGCGCGCAGGAAAACACCGTCGCCTCCGTCCTCGGGCTTCAGGAGAAGCCGTCTCTTCAGGTCGATTTAATCACCGGCCCTACCACGGGCTCTGAAGGATCGCTGGAAAATACCTTCCACAATCATCCGTGCACCCTCCACGTCGCGCCCCATCTCATTCGAGCGGTCTCACCGCTGGCAGATGTTCTGGCCTTCCGCGAATTGACCAGTCTACTGCGGCGCCTCAAGCCCGACATTGTTCACACTCACAGCAGCAAAGCCGGAATTCTCGGACGCCTCGCTGCGCATCGCGCCGGTGTGCCCATCATCGTCCACACGATTCACGGACCGTCCTTCGGGTCGTTCCAAGGTCGGATCAGCAACATCCTGTTTACAGCCGCCGAACGACACGTCGCCAAAGTCACGACCCATTTCGTAACGGTGGCCAACGCCATGACCGAACAGTTCCTCCGTGCTGGCATAGCTTCGCCGGAGAAATTCACGCGCGTGTCCAGCGGGTTTCCTCTCACACCATTTCTCCAGGCCCAGAATGATCTCTCACTCCGCAAGCAACTGAGCCTGCAGCCCGATGACTTCGTAGTCGGAAAGATCGCGCGCCTGTTCGAACTGAAAGGTCACGATGATCTAATCCAAGCAGCGCCCGAGCTCATCAAACACTGCCCAAACATCCGCTTCCTTCTGGTCGGGGGTGGTCCGTGGCAGGAACGGCTCCAAGCAAAAGTTCGCGCTCTTGATCTGCAACGCCACTTTGTCTTTACCGGTCTGGTCCCACCTGGCGAGATCGCTAGATACGTCGGCATCATGGACTGTCTCGTCCACCTGTCCTATCGCGAGGGATTGGCCCGGGCGCTTCCGCAGGCGCTTGCCGCGGGGCGACCGGTCGTCGCGTATGACTGCGATGGCGCTCGCGAAGTCTGCATCGATCACGAAACTGGATTCCTGGTTCCCCTCGGCGATCGCGGACGTTTGATCGAATCCCTCTGCGCGCTCGCCACCAACCCCGCCCTTCGTGAGACCCTCGGCCGTCGCGGACAGGAGATAGTTTGCGAACGCTTTCCCGTCGAACGCATGGTCGACGACCTCTATAACCTCTACCAGCGACTTGCCGCAGAACGAAACCTGCCCTCGTGAACCCTACGCCCACGTTGTTCACTCTAATCGCAGCGATCGCCTCTGCGGTTTTCGCGGCGTTGCTGCTTTCTCCTTGGAAGAAGGGCGCGCAGCGGTGGGGCTTGGTCGATGATCCCGGCCACCGCAAAATCCACAACGAACCAATCCCACTTTCCGGTGGGCCGGCAATTCTTTCTGCGCTGCTGCTCAGCTCAGCTCTTGGGTGGATCTACCTCATCCTATCTTCCAACGTCCCTCTGTTCGTTGACCTGGATCGCCAATTCAGCCTGCGTGCGACGTCCTTCATCGCCACTGCAGGCGGAGCCTTGGCCATGACGTTGCTCGGAATATTTGATGATCGATTCGAACTTCGTCCCGCGATCAAGTTTCTCGGGCAATTGACTATCGCCATCGCCGTTACCGTCGCCGGAGTTCGTTTCAGCCTGTTCGACCATTCGCCCGTGCTCGACGCGGCCATTACGGTGCTCTGGATTCTGACCGTGACCAACGCCTTCAACTTCGTCGACAACATGAACGGCCTGTGCGCCGGGCTCGGTGCGATTGCCGCCGGCTTCATCGCCGCGCTTGCGCTCTTGAACGGCGCACTAATGGTCGCGTTCAGTGCCGCAGCCCTCGCTGGGGCTCTGATGGGTTTTCTACCGCGCAACTACCCTAGAGCTTTCACTTTCCTGGGCGACTCCGGCAGTCACCTGACTGGATTTCTACTCTCGGTCCTCTCGATTGAACCGAGCGTCTGGCCCACGGCAGAACTTTCCCCGCTTAGATTCCTGACACCACTGATTCTGCTCGCCGTACCGTTGGCGGACCTGTGCTGGGTCGTCGTGCTACGCACGCTTTCAGGAAAACCATTCTACATCGGCGACACCAATCACTTCTCTCACCAGCTTGTTCGGATTGGTTTCAGCCGCCCAATCGCCGTCGCCATCCTTTGGTTCGCCGCGCTCGCGGCTGGCGGAACCGCGCTGTTTCTTTCGTTGAGCCGATGAAATACTTCTGCTGGCTAAACGCCCGGTGACCCGCTAGAACCGTCCCCGTTCTGACGCATGTTTGCCTACGTCGATACGCGCAACCCGCAAGCCGTCGAAGAACAGGCTCGCCTGACGTATCTCCGCCTGTTTCCCGATGCGGACCCCGGTTTTATTGCTCAAGCTTTCACTTGGGCCCAGCAATGTTTCTCAGGCAAAGTTCTCGACTACCTGCCCATTGACGCCCGCTACCACGACTACGAGCACACGCTCCAAGGCACCCTCTGTCTGGTCCGGTTGCTCGAAGGACGCCACCTCGCTCACGCCAAACCTTTGGTCGATCAGCATCGTTTCAAACTTGTATTGCTCGCGATCCTGTTTCACGACACCGGTTACCTGAAACGCCGCGATGACACCGACGGCACCGGCGCGAAGTACACCCTCACGCACGTTGTTCGCAGCGCTGACTTCGCCCGTGACTTTCTTTCCAGCCGGGGGGTCAGCGCCTCCGACATCGAGGCCATCCGAAACATGATCTCTTGCACGGGGGTGAACGCCAATCTTCAAGCCATCCCCTTTCGCGACGACCTTGAACGGACGCTCGGCTACGCTCTCGCCACCGCTGATCTACTTGGTCAGATGGCCGCGCCGGACTACGTTGAGAAGCTTCCCATTCTATACCAGGAATTCGCCGAAGCCGTGCGCCACGACGGACCGAAAGCCGGACGCCTCGCCACCTATCACGACGCCGAGGAGCTTGCTCGGAACACTCCCTCCTTCTGGCAAAACTACGTCCTGCCAAAAATAAACTCGGACTTCGACAAGCTCTATCAGTTCCTCAGCGTGCCCTATCCGCACGGGACCAATTCCTACGTCGCGGCCATCGAGAAGAATCTCGCGCGAATCAGCGACGCCCTGGCCCGAAGCCCGTGACGCAGGAAAAATCAGCGCGCAGTTCGCGTCACTGACACCGAGACGTGGGCCGCCTGCGGGATGATGAACTTCTTCACCTCCACCGACACACTGCGCGGACCGAAATCATCGAGGATCATTGCGGCAATATCCGCCGCCAACGTCTCGATCAACTCCCAGTGGCAATCCTCGCCAAACTTCAGCACGCGCTGCGACACCGCGTAGTAATCGATGGTCTCAGCCAGATTGTCGCGTGAAACAGCTGACGTGAAATCATGCTCCATCACGATCGTGATGAGCAGTCGCTGCGGCTTGGCCCGTTCTTCTTCGGGCACTCCGACGCGATAAAACACCTCGAGGTCCGTAATCTTGATCTTGTCCATATCGTTTATCCCTTTTGCTGCTGCGAAGTCCGCTCAGCCACCCGCGACGCAACCCGCCTCGGAAAGCCTTACCGCTTCCAAAAGCACGCGAGTCGGTTGATTCAGGTTGAGCTTCCACGCCTCATCCATCGTGAGCCAGCGAAACTCCTGCGCCTCCTCATTCAGCCGCACGGCGGGTTTGCCCACGGTGCGACACGTGTAATTCAGCAGCACGAAATGCGCATCCCGATAAAACTCCGTCGAGTGAATGCAATCCTGCACCAGGACGAACCTCACTTCGTCAATCGCCAGCGCAGTCTCTTCCATAATCTCCCGTCGCAGCGCGTCCTCAGACGTCTCCCCGAACTTCGTTTTGCCGCCGGGAATTCCCCACAGGCCAGACCATTTGTGGGTGCGAATCATCAACACCCGTCCAGCGTCATCGAAAATCAATGCGCCCACCGTCACCACCGGGCGTTCCTCCGCCTGGCGCGCCGCACTTCCCCGCGCCGCGGACAGCTCCATGGCGTTTCGTTCGAGCAACGAGCGTAATTCGCCGAGGTGTTCCACGATCACATCCGGTCGCGCGGACCGCAGCTGTTGCACGCTGTTGTACCCGGTCAACACCGCGCACGAGCCGACGCCCCCATGATGCGCCGTCTCGATGTCGTGCTCCATGTCCCCGATGAACAAGGTCTCCTCCGCGACAAGCGCATTCTCCGCGAGCAAGTCGTGAATCTTCTTTCGCTTGTCCCAGATCTCCACGTAAGGCCGGTCGAGAAACGCCTCGAATCCCACCTTGCGATTCTGCAACGCGAAATGCTCCCGGTGAACGGTGCTCAGCACGAACGTCTTCACGCCCCGCTCCCGACAGAACTGCAAAAACTCCAGAGCGTGCGGCAGTGCCTCCACCGAATGCTGCACCTCCCGGAACTTTCCGTGAAACCACGCTTCCAGCTGCGCCATCGGCACGTGCGGCGTGTAGCGTTGGTAAAAGCCCGTGAAGGGAAGGCAGAACTCCGCCCGGAATTGTTCCAGAGAGAGCGTGGGAATCCCCGCCTGACTGAACACATGGTTTGTCGCCTCCCAGACCGCAGGCAGATCGTCCACGAGCGTGCCCGACCAGTCGAAAATGATGTTCCGGATCACCCGCGAACTCTAGCCGCCGGATTTCCTCTGGCAACTCTTTGGCGTCAAATCGCGAAGTCGTTGTACTCGGGCTTCACCAGTTCCGTCGGCGGATAGAGCATGCCGGCTGCGACCGTTTGATTGGTCCCCTGCTCGATCAAGATGAACGATCCCGTCAACCGATTCGTGCCGTACCCGTCGAAAATCAGCGGCTTTGCGGTGCGGATGCGAACTTCACCGATGTCATTTACGCCGAGTTCTGCCGGGCTGGGAATCGGATCGAACGTCTGGATGTCAATCCGGCTGTCGAGCCCGCTCAGAATCGCCTGCACTGTCTGCGTGCTGTGTTTCAGAAAGAACTTCTTTCCCGGCTGCAGCGGCCGTTGGTTCATCCAGCAGACACGACCGCGCAAGTCAGAGCTCATGCCCGGCAGGTTATCTAAGCCCACAATCATGTCACCGCGGCTGATATCGATGTCATGCTCGAGCACCAGCGTGACGCTCTGCGGACAGAACGCCTGCTGCAGCGGACCGTCGTAGGTCCAAATCTCCTTCACGGTGCTCTTCATGCCGCTGGGCAGCACCATGACCTTCTGACCGACCTTCACAATGCCGCCGGCGAGCTGGCCGCTGAGGCCGCGGAAGTCGTGCAGCTTCTGGTCGGTGGGATTGTTCGGACGGTTGACCCATTGCACAGGGAAGCGAAGGCCGCTGAGATTCCAGTCGCTGGCGATGTGGACCGTCTCGAGATGCCCGAGAAGCGTGGGCCCGCAATACCACGGCGTGTGCTTGGAGAAATCCACCACGTTGTCGCCGTTGAGCGCGCTGATGGGAACGAACTTCACGTCCTTGAACGCATCAAGCTTCGGCAGGAATCCTTCGATAGCGTCGCGGATTTCGAGAAACCGCTCTTCGCTCCAGCCCACGAGGTCCATCTTGTTCACCGCGATGACCAGGTGCGGAATGCCCAGCAACGCCGCGAGGTAAGTGTGACGACGTGTCTGCTCGATAACGCCGAGACGCGCATCGACAAGCACGATGGAGAGATTCGCCGTACTCGCGCCCGTGACCATGTTGCGCGTGTACTGCACGTGGCCCGGCGTGTCCGCGACGATGAACTTGCGCTTGGGCGTGGCGAAGTAGCGGTAGGCGACGTCGATGGTGATGCCCTGCTCGCGCTCGGCGCGAAGGCCATCGGTGAGGTTGGCGAGGTTGACCTGGCCACCGCCGGTGATGTCGGCGCTGCGTTCGAGCGCTTCCATCTGATCTTCCATGATGGACTTCGAATCGTAGAGCAAACGACCAATGAGCGTGGACTTGCCGTCGTCGACGGAACCGCAGGTGTTGAAGCGGAGGAGTTCGATGGGATGAGCGGAATGCATCTGATTGGAAATTTAGAAGTAACCTTGTTTCTTGCGGTCTTCCATCGCGGCTTCGCTGGCCTTGTCGTCGGCGCGGGTGCCGCGTTCGGTGACGCGTGCGGCGGCGACTTCGCCGATGATGTCGTCCACGGTGGAGGCCGGACTGTCGATCATGCCGGTGCTGATCATGTCCGCAATGGTGCGCACGCGGCAGACCATTTTCTTGATCGGATCTTTCGCCGTGGGACGCGCGCCAGCGTAAGGATCGGGTTTCGTGGAATCAGTGTGCGGCGGTGGGACTGGCAGCCATTGGCCGCCGCGGCGGAAACATTCGCGCTCGTGGCTGAAGTAGATGTTCGGCACTTCGAGCTTCTCTTTCTTGATGTATTCCCAAACGTCCATCTCGGTCCAGTTCGAGAGCGGGAAGACGCGCATGTTTTCGCCCTGGTTCACGCGGGCGTTGTAGAGATTCCAAATCTCCGGGCGCTGGTTCTTCGGGTCCCACTGACCGAACGCGTCGCGGAAGCTGAAGAAGCGTTCCTTCGCGCGGGCCTTCTCCTCGTCGCGCCTTGCACCGCCGATACAGCAATCAAAACGGAACTCCTCGATGGCGTTCAGCAGAACGGGAATCTGGAGCTGATTGCGACTGATCTGGCCGGGCGTCGGCGTGACGAATCCCTTGGCGATGCCTTCGTCCACGGTGCGGACAAAAAGTTTCGCCCCGAGTTCCTTCGCGCGACGGTCGCGGAATTCGATCAGCTCCGGAAACTCATGGCCGGTCTCGACGTTGAGAAACGGCATCGGGATGTCCGAGGGACGAAATGCCTTCTCGGCGAGGCGCAGGAGGCAGATGGAATCCTTGCCGCCAGAAAACAGCAGTGCAGGCCGTTCAAACTCCGCGGCCACTTCGCGCATGATGTGGATGGCCTCGGTTTCGAGGTACTGAAGATGATCGAGATGATAGGAACTCATGTTCTGAGGGACTGAAATCAAACTTTCGCCACGGCTTTTCCGCCCCACGCCGCGTGCAGGCCGCACTCGCGTTTTTCGTCGGCTTTCGCGGGATCGAAGTAATCCCATTCGTTCGGGAGATTGTGCTTCTTGAGATACGCCTCCATCTCCGCATCGCTCCAGTGGAAGACCGGGCTGACCTTCAGCGAATTGAAATTGCCGTCGGGCGAAACGATGTCGAGCCCGGCGCGATTCGGATTCTGCACTTTGCGGAGCGCCGTGATCCAAACGGTCGGTGCCAGCTCTTTCATTCCGCGCTGAAACGGTTCCAGTTTCATCGCGGTGCTGAATGCTTTGATGCGTTCCTCGTTCTCAGGCGTCGGCTCCGGCATGCCGCCATAGACCGCGTCGTAGTGCGCAGCGGTGAGCTTCGGCAGGTAGGCTTTGATGTTCAACTTGAGCTGCGCTTTGAGCTGCTCCGCATGCTTGTAGGTCGCGGGACGATTGTAGCCGTGATCGACCCAGAGCACCGGGATCTCCGGCTGAACTTGCGTCACGAGATGCAGGATGACCGCCTCGTAAGGACGGAAATTCGTGGAGACGATGGCGCGGCCGTTGGCTTGCGCGATGGCCCACTGGACGACTTCGAGCGCGGATTTGTTCCGCAGCTCGGTATTGGCATTGGCGATTTGTTCCGGAGTCATGGTTCTGTCAGTTCAAAATTCAAATCAGCGTTTGGGAAAGCTGGCGGTGGTGGGCGGCTTTGGCTCCACGCTCTGCACCAAGTCGACCAAGCCGCGATGATACGCCAGCACCAGCACTGCGCCCGCGATGATCAAACCGATCGATGGAATCGCGAGACAGGACGGTCCAAAGCGGACGTCCGCCAAATGCCCGATCCAACAGCCTGCGCCAAAGGAGCCGACGATGGTCACCAGAAACCGAAGTTTCCAACTTTCGATCTGCCGATGCCGAATCCAGTGACCGATCATCACGCCGATGTCCGTCACGATACCTGTGATGTGCGTGGTGCGAATCATCAGTCCGCAGTAGCTGCTGGACATTGCGTTCTGCAACCCGCACGCCATCGAAACAGCCGGGAGCGCAAGACGATGCTTCGAGATGAACAGGTAAGTGGCCAAGCCGAGCAGGCAACCCTCCACCACCATCGCCACACCGTAGCGGCGTCCAGGAATCAGTTTCCAAGCACCCACGATCACGCCGTTCAAGACGGCACCGAGAACGAAGCCCAGGATAATCGTGAGAGACGAGAGCGCGTCCGGCCACTTGGAACTCGCTGCGTCGATTCCAAAGTGTGAAATCGCCCCCGTCATGTGACTGACGGGCGTGTGGAAGAAACCCAGCGCCACGGAGTTCACATACCCCGCCGAGACCGCCAGAGCGACGGCGCCGGGCACAAGCAGACGCACCTGTTTGAAGGCATTGTGCCTCTCCACAGGTTGCGGATGCGAGTAGGGCATGGCGTCGACGCAAGGGAGTTCCGAAACGGAAGATCAGTTCGTCGCCGCCACCTGTTCCTTCAAGAACACGCGGTCGCACCAATCACCGAAACGCTCGCCAGTATTACGTTCCTTCGCATAACGCGAAAGAATCGGGCGAAGCTCAATCTCCACGTCGGTTTCCTTCACCACGTCTTTGAAGATCTTGTTCAAGCGCGTGCCGGAAGCATTGCCGCCCAACCAGAGCTGGTAGCGTCCCGGTGCCTTGCCGACAAACGCGATTTCCGCCATGTAGGGCCGCGCGCAGCCGTTCGGGCAGCCGGTCGAGCGGATGATAATCTCCTCGCCCGCCAAACCAACTTCCGCGCAGACCGCGTCGATGCGATCCACGAGACCGGGCAACATGCGTTCGCTCTCGGCTAGCGCGAGGCCGCAGGTCGGCAGCGCCGGACAAGCCATTGCGGCGGCACGCAGGATCGAAGCCTGGTTCTCAGTCTTGACGCCGTGCTCCGCCAGCAAGGCGGTGATGGCCGCTTTGTCCGAGTCACTGACGTTCGCGATGATGACGTTTTGATTCGCCGTGAGGCGGAACTCGATGTTGGCGAACTTCTCCGCGACGCGGCGCAAGCCCGTTTTCTGGCGCAAGCTTCCGGCGTCTTTGATGCGGCCCGTCTCAACGAAGAGCGTCAGAAAATTTGTTCCATCAAGCGCCTTATGCCAGCCGTAGCTGTCGTTCGTGGCCGTGAATTGATAGCTGCGCACCGGTTCCAGAGTGATGCCAGCGCGCTGATTCACTTCCGCCCGGATGAAGTCCACGCCGCGCTCGGCGACGACGTATTTCAGGCGGGCATGCTTGCGGTCGGTGCGGTCACCGAAATCGCGATGGATGGTGAGCACGGCCTTAGCGACCTCGACGATGTGCTCGGGCTTGAAGAAGCCAATCACATCCGCCAGACGCGGGTAAGTAACGGTGTTGCCGTGGCTGCGCCCCATACCGCCACCGACAGCCAAATTATAACCGACGAGTTTATCGTTCTCGACGACGGCGATGAAGCCCAGGCAGTTCGTGAACACGTCCATGTCGTTGGACGGCGGCATGACGAACGCCACCTTGAACTTGCGCGGCAGATACGTCTTCCCGTAGAGCGGGTCCACGAAATCCTTGTTCGCCGGGTCATCAAGGTTGAGTTGAACGCCATCGATCCAGATGGCGTGATACGCACCCGTTTGCGGCGCGAGCGCGGAAACGACGCGTTGCACGTCGGCCATCATCGCGGCGCGAGCGACGGTCTGAACGGGCGTCGGCGCGGCCATGACGTTGCGGTTCACGTCGCCGCAGGCAGCCAGCGTGGAGAGCAGCGAGTCGTTGATCTTCTTGATGAGCGGGCCGAGACCAGCCATCACGACGCCGTGAAACTGGATGCTCTGCCTCGTGGTGATGCGCAGCGTGTCGTTGCCGTAAGTCGTGGCGAGATCGTCGAACGTGATCCACTGCGCCGGGGTCATCACACCGCCAGGGATGCGTCCACGGATCATCATCATGAACTTCTTCTGCGTCTTGCGCAGGTCGCGGTCGTCCTGCTGATAGATGCCGTGGAACTTGATGAACTGCTGGTCGTCCGCAGAAAACTGGTCGGTGCCAGAAGCGACGGTAGCCGCGATATTACCGGCCAGAGTCGGGATGGCCTCTTTGATCACCTCATTGTGAGTCAGCTTCGGCTGCGTCTCGGTTGTAATCATAAGTGTTTTACTTAAAATAGTAATAATACGCTACATTCCAAGCCAGCCACTGTCAATCCTCTTCACGTTCTGCTGGCTTCCACAAAAAACTTCTCGTGGCTCGTTCTGAAGCAACCTAATCTTCACGCCACGCTGTCATTCGCCCGGGCTACAACCGGTGTTTCAGCGTAGTGCCCGATATGAGCCAGCAGAAGCTTTATTATTTCGATAACAACGCCACCACCCGCGTCGCGCCCGAGGTGATTGACGCCATGATACCGTTCCTCCGCGACATGTGGGGGAACGCCTCCAGCGCCTACCAGTTCGGCAGTCAGGTCAAACAGCATCTCGATGACGCCCGCGTAAAGCTCGCGGCCCTGATCAACGCCGACCCAAAAGAAATCGTCTTCACCAGTTGCGGCACGGAGAGCAACAACACGGCAATCCACAGCGCGCTCGCGACCAGCCCCGGTAAGCGCCACGTCATCACCACCGCAGTCGAGCATTCGGCGAATATCAAGTACGGCGAGTTCCTCCAGCGGCGTGGCTACGAGGTTACCTATCTGCCGGTGGAATCAGACGGCTCGCTCGACCTGCACGTTCTCGACCAATCGATCCGACCCGACACCGCCGTGGTGTCCGTCATGTGGGCCAATAATGAAACCGGCGTCATCTTCCCGATTGAAGAAATCGCCGCCATCTGCCGCAGTCGGGGAGTTTTGTTCCACACGGACGCCGTGCAAACGCCCGGCAAAATCAAGCTCGACGTCAAATCCACCGGAGTCGATTTCCTCTCCCTCTCCGCCCACAAGCTTCACGCGCCAAAAGGCATCGGGATGCTTTACGTGAAGAAGAAGGCGAAGTTCCAACCCTTCGTCATCGGCGGCCATCAAGAACGCGGCCGGCGCGGCGGCACCGAAAACGTCCCCTATATCGTTGGGTTCGGACGCGCAGCCGAACTCGCGATGTCCACCTTGGACGAAGAGAACACACGCGTCCGGACCCTTCGGGATCGGTTGGAGAGCACGATTCTCAAGACAATTCCAAACACCGTACGCAACGGTTCGAAAGAACCGCGCTTGCCAAACACCACCAACATCGCGTTCGATTTCGTCGAGGCCGAAGCTATCCTCATGTTGCTCGATCAACTCGGCATCTGCGCCTCCAGCGGGTCCGCTTGCACAACGGGCGCAGTCGATCCGTCGCACGTTCTCACCGCCATGAATGTCAGTCCGATGCGCGCTCGCGGCAGTGTCCGTTTCAGCCTTGGCCTCTACAACACAGATGCCGAAGTCGATTACCTGCTCGAACACCTCCCCGGCATCATCACCAAGCTTCGCTCCATCTCGCCGTTGGACACGAAACATCCGGACAACGACAAGTTCGACCTGAAAGCCGCCCGCCAGAAACACAATCACGATCACGCGGGCCACACGCACTAGCCGCCCGCACAATGCGATGGCCGCGAAACCTTTCGGCTCGGGGAGTGTTCAAGTCATGCCTCCATCGCGCCGATTGCCCTGAAGCGTCGTCGCCGATGCGTTGAGCCGAATTCGATATGAAGCCTGTCATTGCTGTTCTAATCGCCGCCCTGATCGGGTTTGGTGGCGGTTACCTGTTCCTCTCCAAGAAGCACGCCGAGAAAGCCATTCAGCAGTCGGCTTCGTCCGCTGATTGGGAAGCCGAGAAAGCCTTCCTCGAACAGCAGCTCGCCGAGGCGAAAAAGAAACAGGTGGAGGTGAAGACGATCACTCGCAACAACACGACCACCATCACTAACAAGCTTTCCGCCGAAGAAATTCTCGAACGCCTCGTCCGCCTGAATCCGAATGCCAGTGACGAATCTCGCAACCGGCTGTTCCGCCAGATCGTCTACCATCTGCAAATGCTCGCGGAACTCGGCCCGGAAGCGCTGCCGACCATTCAAGCGTTCCTCAAGGAAAACAAGGACGTCGATTACGTCGGCGATGTACTGAATGAATCCGGCGAACGCGTCGCCCGCGCCGGCTTCAATTCGCGCTACGTCGCCCGCACTGATTTTCTCATGCCACCGTCGCTGCGGCTTGGATTGTTCGACGTCCTAGATCAGATCGAAACCGAACAGTCCCAAACCATCCTCGCCGAAGTACTCGACACCACCGGCCGCGCGGTCGAAGTCGCCTACGTCGCGCGTCTGCTCGAAGAAGTCAGCCCAAACAAATATCGCGACAACGCACTGAAAGCTGCGAAGGAGCTCCTCACCAATCCGCCGCCGATCGATTCCCCCAATCGAATCGATGAAAATTCCCGCGCGTACCTTTATCAGGTGCTCGCGATGTATCAGGACACCTCCTTCGCGCAAAACGCCTACGACCTGCTCATCACCGCAGAAGGCCGCGTTGACCGTCAGGCCATGAGCTACCTCGCGAACACATTGAAAACTCAGGGCGTCCCCGCGTTGTGCAACGCCTACCGCAGCCCGCGACTTACCAATCAAACCGAGCGCTCGCATCTGCTCAACGCGATCATGGCCTACACCGGGCCCAGCTCGGAAGCGAACCAGCTCTTCACCGAGATCATCAGCGACGAAAAAGTTCCAGCTGCGATCCGCTCCTACGCCGTCATCGGCCTCAGCGGCGGCGCGGGGAAAGAGAAACCTTCGGACCCAGCTCTCATTCAATCCCGCCTGGATCTCCTTCGCAGCTTGCGCGGAAGCTACAAGGACGAACGCCTCCTCAAATCGCTCGACGATACCAAGGCCGCGCTCGAACGCCTGCTCACCCGCGCCCAGCAGCCGGCTGGGCAAGAAGCGGAGTAAACGTCGGCACCGGGCATCTCACACGATCCGCTCCATGTAAACCACATCGAGCCACCGGTTGAACTTGAAGCCCACTTGTTTGAAGTGACCGACCTTCTCGAAACCGAATCGCGCATGCAGCCGGATGCTGACTGCGTTCTCCGCGTCAATCGCCGCAATGATGGCGTGCAATCCCATCGTCTTGGCGCCGTCAATCAATGGCGCGAGCAAACGCGAGCCAATCCCCTGCCCTCGCGCGCTCTCTGCGACGTAAACTGAATTCTCAGAGGTAAACCGGTATCCGAAACGCGCATGATAGGGATTCAGCGCGCTCCAGCCCGTCACCCTCCCCGCTCCATCCACCGCGACAAAGATGGGATACCCATCGCGCGTCCGCTCCTCAAACCACTGCGTGCGATGCTCCAGCGTTCGCGGCTCGTAATCATAGGTCGCCGTCGTGTTCAACACCGCGTCGTTGTAAATCTCGAGAATCCCCGACAAATCGGCGTGGGTGGCGGGACGGATGTGCATGTTGACCGGCGATTCAATCCGACGAGAGCCGTAAGTCAACCACGGCTTCTCCTACATGCGCAGGTCCCCGCTCCTTATCGCCCTCCGACAACCCTCCGCAACTGACTAAACCGTTGCCAAATCAGCTTCCGCACCTCTACAGTTTGTCGCTCCGAACGCATCCGCTTTCGGGGGGCTCATGACCGAATACAAAGTAAAATTCGAGGTGTTCGAAGGACCACTCGACCTGCTGCTCTATCTCATCAAGAAAGAGGAGGTCGACATCTACGAAGTTAACCTCACCCAGCTCGCCACGCAGTTCATCGAATACATCGATGTCATGCGGATGCTCGATCTCGACATCGCCGGCGAGTTCCTCGTCATGGCCTCGACGCTGATGTACATCAAGAGCCGCGAGCTCCTGCCCGTTGACCAGCAGGTCACTCCTGAAGGCGAGGAAGAAGGCGAAGACCCGCGCTGGGAACTCATCCGCCAGCTCGTCGAGTACAAGAAATTCAAGGACGCTGCCGCGCAGCTTCAGACACTGGAGATTCGCCAGGAAGAAGTTTACCCGCGCCTGCCGGTCCGCCCGGAGTTCGACACCGACGAAGGACCGATCCGTGGTCAGGCGTCGCTCTTCGACCTCATCAACGCCGTCAATTCCGTTCTCAAGCGCATCAACACGCGCGAAGATCTCCGCGACATCTTCGAGGACAAATGGACCGTCAGCGAAAAGATCGAAACCATTCTAAAAGAGATCACCGTCACGCGGGCGCTGAAGTTCTCCGCGCTCTTCGCCAGCGCGACCAGCCGCACAGAAGTCGTCGTCACCTTCCTCGCGATGCTCGAGCTCATCCGCCTCAAGCAGATTCAAGCCGTCCAGGAATCACCGTTCGGCGAGATCGAGCTCTGTCCCGCGCCGCCGACCACCGACACTCCCGAAAACCCCGCCGCTGCCTACGCGGAGGCCGTTACCGAGGACGCCATCGCATCCGCATCGGAACCCTCTCCCGCGCCTGCGCCCGAAGAAGCCGCAGCAGCCACACCTTCCCCCGAATCCGCGCCCGCCAACTGACCATGGAACTCAAGCACATTCTCGAATCGATTCTCTTCTCCGCGCAGAATCCGCTCAGTCCGAAAGAACTGCGCGACGTGCTCGCCGGCGCCGCCGAGAACTCCGAAGACGCCTTCATCAAGGGCCTCAAGAAAACCTCCTTCGAAGCCATCACCGCCGCGCTGGAAGAACTCGCGCGCGAACACGAGCAGGCCGCCCGCACCTACCGGCTCGTATGCGTCGCCGGCTCCTGGCAATTCGTCAGCCAGCCTGAATTCGCTCCCTGGATCAAAGCCCTCGTCGGCCATCGCAGCCGCCCGCCGCGCCTCTCGCAGCCCGCGCTCGAAACCCTTTCCGTCATCGCCTACCGCCAGCCCTGCACCCGCGCCGAAGTTGAGCAAGTGCGCGGCGTCGCTGTCGACGGCGTGATGCAGACGCTGCTCGAACGCAACCTCGTCGAAGCTGTCGGTCGCGCGGAAGTCATCGGACGCCCCGTCACCTACGGCACCACCCGCGGCTTCCTCGAATACTTCGGCATCAAGAGTCTCGAAGATCTTCCGGCCGCCGACGAACTCCGCCGCATCGTCGTGCAAAAGCCCGAGGCTCTCCTCACCGTCGATCCCGGACTCGCCACCGCACCGGCGGAACAACTCACGATGGCCGACGCGCCGCCCGAAGGTTCCATCACCGAGCCTGCTTCCGCCACGCCCGTCGAAGCCGCCGTGGAAACTCCCGCGCCCGCTGCCGAAGCCGAGACAGAGCCAAAGCCACGCAACCGCCTCAAGCGCCGCAAGAGCGAAGAAACGTCGGAAGCGCCGGCTGAAGCCCAGCCCGCGGCACCGGAACCGACTCCGGAAAATTCCTGAGCCGAGCCACCCTCGCGCAACCAATGAGCCTCGCCGAACACCGCAAAGCCATCGATCAGCTCGACGAACAAATCGTTCGCCTGCTCAACGAACGCACCAAGCACGTTCTCCAGATCGGCGACATCAAGCTCAAGGCCGGCGAAGAAATCTACGCGCCCCACCGCGAACTCGCCGTACTCCAGCGCGTCTGCAAATACAACGACGGCCCCATTCCCGACGCCTCCCTGCGCGCCATCTACCGTGAAGTGATGTCCAGCGCCCTCGCGCTAGAGAAATCGATGGTCATCGCGTACCTCGGACCCGAGGCCACCTTCACGCACCAGGCCGCCATCCAGCGCTTCGGCTCCAGCCTCAGCTACGCCTCGCAAAAGACCATCGCCGATGTCTTCACCGAAGTGTCGAAGAACCGCGCGGACTACGGCGTCGTGCCCGTCGAGAATTCCACCGAAGGCGTCGTCACACACACACTCGACATGTTCGTGGACAGCGACCTGAAGATCGTCGCGCAGATCGTCCTGCCCATTCAGCAATGCCTGCTCAGCAAATGGCGCCGCGACCAGATCAAGAAATTCTACGTCCACCCGCAGACCCACGCCCAATGCCGCGTCTGGCTGCACCGAAACTTCCCGCACGCCGAAGTTGTAGAGACCTCCTCCAACGCGCGCTCTGCTGAACTCGCCTCCAAAGAGAAACACGCCGCTGCCATCGCCGGCACTCTGGCCGCCGAGAAATACAACCTTCCGCTCCTAGAAGCCGACATCCAGGACAGCTCCGCCAACGCCACGCGCTTCCTCGTCCTCGGCCGCAAATGCCCGCCGCCGACCGGACGCGACCGCACCAGCCTCATGTTCAGCATCGCGGACAAGGTCGGCGCGCTGCACAACGCCCTCGCGCCTTTCCGCCGCTACAAGCTCAACATGACGAAGATCGAAAGCCGCCCCAGCAAGCGCAAGGCGTGGGAATACTTCTTCTTCGTCGATTGCGACGGCCACGCCGAAGACCGCAAAGTTGCCAAAGCCATCGAGCAACTTCAAGCTCACTGCAGCTACGTCAAAGTCCTCGGCTCCTATCCCAACGGCGAATAATTCACCGCCGTTCCCTGACGCTTAAGCGTCGTCGATCGTGTCTTGCGACGCGTTGGTCCCGCCTCGACATTCAAAGATCCTCCCGTCGCCCGCGTCGAGCCTCTCTCCGCGCCCGACGATGAACGCTTCACCGCCGTTGGCGAACGCACTGCGGACGTTTCTTCCAGCTGCCAACTCGTGGACGATGGCTGCGCGGCAACAGATTCCCGTTTCCATCACGCTGACGACGTCTCCGCGGAAGAACATTCCGATCGAACGCTCCTCGAAGGCCGCTTTGGGGTCATAGATGAGCATCAGCCACCCCGGCGCGCGCGGAGCGACCCGCCCTAACTCGATCAATTCTCTTCAATGGTAGCCGCCGACGTCAGGAGGCGAACCCGTCTGGAGATTGGGCAACCATCCACCTCTTGACGCCGATGGCCACTGGCTTCGCCCTCGAACTCGATCATCGCAAGACCGCGGCGGCGGCCTCGTAAAAGGCGCTGACGTGATGCAGGCAATTGCTCTGCCCTGGCTCATCGATCAACGCGCCGCTCACCAGCGTCTCGATGGCAGTGCGTTTCGCGGTGAAACGATCCCGCGCCTCCGCGTAACTGGTGAAGCCAGCTTGCTGGCGTATCTGTTCCAGCTCGTAATGCACGCGTCGTTCCAGCTCCGGCAAATCCGGTCGATACTCCGGCGGAGCGCCCACACGCACCTCGCCCGTCACCCACGACGCGAGATCAAAATCTCCGGCCACGGGAGCGAGCGCGCCCCCGGGCAGTTCGATCACCTCCGTGTTCCACAAGCCGCGCCCGTCGAGAGACAGCGTGTAATCCCAGTTGCCCAACAGCGCATGGAGGAACCGCAAATCCGTGATGAGCTGCGCGTTGAAATTCGCATTCGTCAACGCCGCCACCTCCTCGTCGTCCAGAGCCCGACCACCCAGCCGTTCCGCCACCACTTCCACGTCATCGAGGATCAACGCATCCCGGCTGATCTGCCAGCCCGCCATCGGCGTCAGATTCGTGGACGTGGTATCGCGATACTCTACATGCGCCCGACGAACTCGCGGGCTGACGAACCCCAGTTCACTCATCGTCTCGTAAGCCAGCGCCTCGCGGAACGTCGCGATCTGGTCCCGCAACCGACCGATGGTGCCGCGCCCGCCCTCGGCGCAATGCGTCCCCAGCTTCACCTCTCGCGCCTCGGCGAAGGGAGTCACCGCACGATCGATCTTCGACACCTTGAACTTCAGCTTCGGGAACGGACACTCCTGCAGGCTGGAATTACCGCGCACCCGCAGGCTCACCGGCACCGTGAAACCGCCCAGCACCAGCGTGCCGTTGAAATACGGCTTCAGCCGCACCGGCGGAAAAATACCGTCCGGCAACCCGGCGAACGCGAGTTCGAAATGCTCCTGCAACGGCCCGCTGACCGAGAACTCCACCACCTCGTTCGTGACAAAGACGCCATCCGGCGTGCGCGCCCGGTAAAACCGCGAACCCAGCGCGGGCACCGGAAAATGCGGTGTGCTCGCATCCAACACATCCAGCCACGGACCCGTCACCGCCTCCGCAGACTGCAATGTGCCCTTGAACTGAACCATCATGTTGGTGGCATCGCGGGAGATGGCGACCGTGGGAACGTTGGTCGTCGAATCCGCAGCCAGCACGGCTTGTGACAGGGCCAGCCACAGGGGAAACAGCTTCTTGAATGTCATAGTGCTCATCATGAGTTACGTCACACGGTAAAACCCGAACGCGGACATCATCCCTGTGCGCGACAAATTAGAAAATGCCACTAAAGGAGCACCGGCAAGAATACGCGCGGTCACCACCTCGCGCTGCCGTGGTTATATTCCCCGTAGGGACGCTGTCGTGAGGAACGCTTCGGCTATTCCCCCAGCGTAAAGAAAAACTCGGCACCCCGCCCCTCGGATGCGTTGGCACCAATTCGTCCGCCGTGGCGCTGGATGATTCGCTGCACGATGGCCAGCCCTGCTCCCGTCCCCTCGTAATCCTCTGCCCGGTGCAGCCGTTGAAACACACCGAAGAGACAGTCCGCATACTGCATGTCAAAGCCCACGCCGTTGTCTTTCACGAAATAAAGGACCTCCCGGTTCTGAATCCGCGCACCGATCTCGATGACGGTCTGCTCCCGTTTACGGGTGTACTTTAGGGCGTTTGACACCAGATTGAAATACACCTGCTTGAGCAAACCCGGGTCGGCCTGGCACACAGGCATGTCCTGGAGATGAATCTTCACCTGCCTTTGGGACTGCTCCGCCCGGAGTTCTTCAATCACCCTCCGCGCCAGTTCCACCGGTGACACCGTTTGCTTGTTCAACGCCTGTCGTCCCAATCGGGAAAGCCTGAGCAAATCCTCCACAAGGGCCGCCATCTGAACGCTCCCGTTCTTGACCATTTCCAACAATCGTTGTGGCTCCGGATCCAGGTGTGACGAGTAATCCGCCAGGAGCAGGGACGAGAACCCGTTAATCGTTCGCAGGGGCGCGCGCAGATCATGGGCGATGGAATAGCTGTAAACTTCCAAATCCTTGTTCGCCTCCTGCAATTGATCCATTGCTTTCTGCGCCTTTGCGCTGGCTTCGCGTAACTGCAGGTTCGCTTCCTGCAAATCCTTTCCCCGCTGAAAAATTTCCGCCTCCATCGCCTCCGCACGTCCCCTGAGTTCTTCTGTCTGCCGGGCCTGCTCCCGGTCCTGCTCCTTCAAGCGCACGAATTCCGTCACGTCCTCCACCCGGTGAATAATGCATACAAGGTCTCCAGTGGCGGAAATGACGGGTGAATTTACCGGGCTCCAGAATCGCTCTTCAAATCCACCCCCCTCAGACTCGGGCCGGCGAATGTCATACTTCTGCACCGCCATCGAATCTGGCACCCGGTTGGCCAGAACTCTGTTGAGCGATGCCCGCAGGTTGCTCACTCCCGTGGCCGAGGCATCATCTGGATTATCCGGGAACACCTCGAACAAGCCACGGCCCAGAATCTCCTCCCGCCGCGTTTTCGTGGCGCGGAGGTAGGCTTCGCTGACCGCGATGATGGTAAAATCGGGATCGAGAACCAGATAGAGTCCTGGAACAGACTCGAACAATACTTTGAAATCAGGGGTGGGCATGCGGGACGCTCCAGACATTTGATTTATAGCCACTCTGAAGAAATACATGTCATCGATGGCGATGGGTTGTCAAGCGTGCCGGCTGCTGTCGCCCCCCGTGGAAGCGGGTCGTCGGATCAACCGCAGAACCCATCTGGAACAACGACGGCCGGAGGCGAATTCGTGGGATCTCGGATGCGCACCGATTCGCGAAATGACCCTACCAACGCCAGCCCGGTAAGGACGCGTTCCACCGCGTAGTGTCCAGTTAAGGTAGGGTGGCAGTGCGTTGGGACGCTAAATTCAGTGGATTCCGTGGCGGTGGACGTTGTTGTCGATTCCCGGTTCACGATCCGGTTTTCTGTGGGATGCCCGCTGCTCCCACCGTTTTTTCGCAAATCACGGCGCCCTTGTTTCAAACCGAGTTCACCCGCTGCACCGAGCGCTTTCCCATGCCGAGATCCTCCCGCAGCTTCTCGGCCGTTGCCCACTTTCTCGTCCTCTGTTTCGGGCAGTTGACCTGTCGCGACAGCCTCCGGGATGTTATCACCTGTCTGGCCGCCCGCCAGAATCTTCAATTCCACCCCGGCTTTCGCGGGCGGATCACCCGCACCAATTTCGCCTATGCCAACGAGCACCGGGACTGGCGTGTCTTCGCCGCCGTGGCGGCCATCCTCATGCGCAAGGCCTCGCGCCTGTATGCGCAGGGTCGGGGCGAAGGCCGTCTGCCCGAAATCGTCTTTGCCCTGGATGCCTCGATCATCGATTTGAGCCTCAAACTTTTCCCCTGGGCATTCTATGCGCGTTCGCACGGCAGCGCCGTCAAGCTCCACGCGCTGCTCTCCCTGCGCGGGAACTTTCCGGCGTGGGCCGCAGTGACGGAGGCGAACTTTCCGGACATGAAAATGCTCGACCAGATCCCGCTGGCCGCAGGGCCTTTCTACGTGGTGGAGCGGGCTTATCTGGACTTCACGCGGCTCATCCGCCCGGAGCGGGCCGGGGCGTTCTTTGTGGTTCGCAACAAATGCCATGTGCGCTTTCGCGTGATTGACTTGATTGGCGGCATCGATCTCATTGAACGCGCACCCCCCACCCCATCTCTCTCCAGCAGGAGGGTGTGAAGAAACACACTACCGGGGTGGTTATGATTTCTCCGGCTTGTTGAAACTGGCTCGTGAAATGCGGAAGAAGCAGACGCCCGCCGAAGATTTGCTCTAGGAACTCCTGCGCGACCGACCGGTTACGTTCTTGCGGTTGACCAGAAGCAATTGGAGTAATAGCCATTTTCCACACTCGCCCTAAAAAACATATGAAGACCAAGGCTTCCATTGTTGTCGCTTCGCTCGTGGCGTCTTCATCCAGCGCACAAGATTTCGTCAACCTGAAATTCGAGAATGCCATCGTGCCATCCACAGCTAGGCGAGTTTGTCTTCCTCCAATGGAACACGGCTGCCCCCGGATGGAGCCACAGCGACGGCGGAGACACTTCAATCATCTATTACGGAAGCGAGCATCTGGGGCTCAGCCAATACTACATACTGGTGGACCAATACAGTCCATTCTATGCCCCCGGCGGGCAGCTTGCTGGAAGCTATTCGCTCGCCTTTGCCAGCGGCATCCAACAGGGATCGGTGCCGGGCTCGCCGTGGGTCAACGCGTATGTCGCCCAAACGGGTCTCATTCCAGAAGGAATGAAATCACTCACCCTCCTGGCAACGGGTCCGTTTCAAGTTTACGTTGACGGTGCTCCCATTTCGATGACTCCAACAGCGGAGAATCACGGCTTCAGCGGCAACATCTCACAGTATGCCGGCACGGTTGCAGAAATTAAAATCGTCAACACAACGTTGACCGTGCATACACCAACAGTGCTCGATAATGTGTCATTCTCGCCGGTCCCGGTACCTGAACCAACCGCGATTGCAATCGCGGCTCTTGGTGCCGCTCTCTTGGGAGGAACGAGAAGGAAACTACGCGCTCGATAAGGACAGCACGCCCGGCAAACCGATCTTCAACCGCACCATCACGCTGAAGGACGCGTGGGCGAAGGAAGCGCAAAAGGGTTGACCCTCTCGCAAGGCTCAATCGAGTTTGGATGCGCAACTTGGAATCATCCCGGGAAGGAATGCGCCAACTTCAGGGCGATTGGCAGAGCCGCGCCACTTTCGCCTACTTCTTACCCTCGCCGAGCTGTTCCGAAATCTTGCCCATCTTCTCCGTCAGACGCGGGCGCAGCGGCGGTAGCACGTCGTGCATAGTCTTGTAGACGTTCATCGCCAGCGTCCACTGAGTCTGCGCCTCGGCCACGCGCGCGGCGGCAAAGCCCGCTTTCTCCACCCACACCGGATCCGGCTGTGCTTTGCCGTTCAGGTTCCCGCCAATCACAATGTTGAAATAGTGATCAAAGGCCTGCTTGAGCAAGCCGGTCCGCAGCTCCATGGGCCGCTCCTTGTCCATTCCCTGCACTTCGAGCGCGTGGGCTAGACCATACTCCGCGAGACAACGCGTCGCCGTGTCCGCCGACGGATGCTCCATAGCCTTGTGATAGGCGTTCGTGGCGCTTTCGTATTGCCGCGGGTCCTCACCGGCGAGCTGAAGGTTGCAGTCGCCAATCCGTCCCCACGCCAGTGGCACCAGCGGTGCCACCAGTTTATTGGTGACGAAGATGGAGAGCTGCGTGATGCGCTCAAAGGACGTCTTTGCATCGCTGTATTTCCCCAGCGGCCGGGCGCCGGGCGTGTCCTGTCGTAACGAGGCGTCGTCGCGGATGAACGTATCGCCCAGCGCGAAGTGGGCTTCGGCAAGAATTTCAATCGGACAATTCTCCGCGTCCTCGATCAGCTTGGTGAAATGATCGCTCGCGTCCTTCCAGAGCTGCGCGGAGAAGGCAGCACGTCCGGCCATCATCCGGGCCTGATAGGTCATCGGACTGCGCACCCAGTTCGTGCTTTCCACGATCAGCTGGTAGCCACGCTGCGCCTCCGTGAAATTCCCCTGCCTGAAATACTCCTCCGCGATCCAAAACTGCGCGTCCCGGGCGAGCTCGTTGGTCGAATACGCGGCGACAAAGTTGGTGAACAGCTGAAAGGCAGTGGGATTGCGGCCCGCCTTTGCATTGGCCCAGGCGCGATTGAACTCGGCGCGGACGCGCAGTTCATTCGTGGCATGCCGGGCCAGCCACTCGTCATAGCCGCGAATCGCATCAGCATAGTTGCCTTCGTGGAAATACGTCCGGGCAATCGCCAGCTCCACCTTCGACAGAAGCGGGCGATCGGGAAAACGTTTGACGAACTCCGAGAAAACGCTGCGAGCCCGCGCCGGCTCCTTCACTTCGATCAGCTCCTGTCCCACCAGCCAGAGACTGCGCTCGCTGAAGACGCTCCGGGGATACGCCTCCAGCAACAGGCTTGTCGTGCTCGAAGCCGCGTCCACATCGCCAAGCTGGACATTCACGCGCGCTATCTGATGCAGGACCTGATCAAACAGGCTCGAGCGAACGCGCGGCACTCCCGCGAAATCATTCGTGACCGACTTATAAAGGCTGAGCGCGTTCGTGTAGTCACCCTGTTGATACAATCCATCCGCCAGCTTGAACCGTGCGACCGCCAGATCTTCGGAGAACGGCAGGCGCTCCGTTGCCGTGCGAAACGCCGGGATGCTCTCCGTCACCTTGCCGTCAAACCACAGACACCAGCCGCGATTGAGCGCCGCCTTGCCCAGCAGCGGGCTGTTCGTCGGCACCTTTTGGAACTGCGAGAGCGCCAGTTGCAATCGATTCGTCAATGGAGTCGCGGCCGCCAGATTCGTCGCCGCCACCGCGCCATCACCAAAATGCAGGCGCATCTGGAGCTCGCCGGACGTCACCAGCAGAACATCCGTCGCGGCGTCTTCCGGGCGGCGGGTGAGATACTCCTGCAATCGCTGCTCGGCGTCGGCCACGTTCCCCTGGGCCAGCTTCAGTTCGATGATGTTCAGCAGCGCCAGCCGTCGACGATCGTCCGGCACGGACTCGACCAGATTGTTCGTGTAGGTCTGAATCGATTCCTCAATGCGATCCAGCTGCCGCAGCACCCCCGCACGCATCGCCATCGAGTCGGCCACCCACGAGCGATTGCCCGTCGCCGACGCCGCAGCGACCAGGTTCGTGCTATGCACCAATGCTTCCGGCAGCTTCTGGGTTGCCACGAAGATCCGGCTGAGCAGGAACTGGCGGTCCCACTCATATTCCGGGTACTCCGGCTTCAGCGGTCCTTCAGAGACGCGATTGGTCAGCTCCGCCGCCGCTTCATATTGCTTCTGCTCGAACAACGTCTCCGCCAGCAACAGCCAGCCGCTGATGGTAAACCGATCACTCGCGCGAATTTTGCTGATCTGTTGAAACGCGCCGTTCGGATCCTGAAGCAACGTCACCACGCGCTGAAATTCCCGCAGTTTGAACCGGGCGAGCGCTTCACCATACGCCGCTTCCAGCACCAAACCCGAATCCGGAAACCGCCGCAGAACGAGCGCATACGATTCCGCCGCCGCTGCAAACGCTCCGGTAGCCAACTGAGCCTCCGCCAGACGGTACCGATACTGGTCCGTGAGCAACCCGGCCTTCGGAAGGTTCGCGTCGAGTATCGCAATTGCGCGGGTCAGGTTCGTCTGGGCCATCGCAGCGCGAGCCTGCAAAAGGACCGCCTCGGCCAGCATCGGCGACTGCGGATATGCTGCGGCAAATCGCTGCAGCTCCCGCTCCGCCGTGTCATAAACTCCGTTCTGAAACCAGCGCGCCGCCGTTTTGAACGCGCGGCTCTCCGCCGTCTCCTGCGCGCGCATTGGGAGCGCGATCGCCAGGAAGGCAATCGTCGCGAGCAGGAAGATCTGCGGAAAGCAAACAGATCGCCGAGCATGGCTCGGCTTCTGCCACAGGCCGAGCCATGCTCGGCGCTCCACACTTAAACAGTCTTCAATCATCGCGGCGTCCTTATCGCGCAGTCCCGTACAGGATTCGATGCAAAAAATGTCCCGTGTGACTCGCCTCGCACTTGGCGATGAACTCCGGCGGGCCTTCGGCAATAATTTGTCCGCCGCCGCTTCCACCTTCCGGACCGAGATCGATCACCCAGTCCGCCGTCTTGATCACATCGAGGTTGTGCTCGATGACGAGCAGCGTGTTGCCGGTTGCACGCAGTTTGAAGATGACTTCGAGCAACTTCTCCACGTCGCCGAAGTGCAAACCGGTTGTCGGCTCGTCGAGAATGTAGAGCGTGCGACCGGTTTGCTTGCGCGAGAGTTCCGCGGCGAGCTTGAGGCGCTGGGCTTCGCCGCCGGAGAGCGTCGTGGCGGACTGACCGAGCCGGATATAACCGAGGCCGACTTCAGCAAGCGTGAGGCACGGATCGTAAATCTGCGGCACGGCGCGGAAGAACGTCACCGCTTCGTCGACGGTCATGTTGAGCACGTCGGCGATGTTCATGCCCTTGTAATTGATCTCCAGCGTCTCGCGGTTGTAACGCTTGCCGGCGCACGCTTCGCACGTGACGTAGACGGGAGGCAGGAAGTGCATCTCGATCTTCAGCAGACCGTCGCCCTGACATTTCTCGCAGCGCCCGCCCTTCACGTTGAAGCTGAAACGGCCGGAGTCGTAGCCGCGCACCTTTGCGGCCGGGAGCTTGGAGAAGAGATCGCGGATGGCGTTGAAGATACCGGTGTAGGTGGCGGGATTGCTGCGCGGCGTGCGGCCGATCGGTGTCTGGTCGATGACGATGATCTTGTCGAGTAGGTCCTTGCCGAGAATCTCCCTGTGCGCACCGGGCCGTTCCTTCGAGCCGAACCAGTGCCGGAACAACGCGCGCTGAAGAATGTCCACGACGAGCGTGCTCTTGCCGGAACCGCTCACTCCCGTCACGCAGGTCAACGTGCCGAGCGGGATCTTCACATCGATGTTGCGCAGATTGTTCTCCGTCGCGCCGATGATTTCGAGCCAGCCCTTGTCGGGTGACGGACGGATGCGTTTCTTCGGAACCTGGATGCACAACTCGCCGGTGAGATATTTCGCCGTGAGCGAGCGCGGGTTTTTCAGAACTTCTTCGACCGTGCCCGCCGCTACAAGTTCTCCGCCGCGCACGCCGGCGCCGGGGCCGAGGTCCATGAGATAATCCGCCTGGCGCATCGTGTCCTCGTCGTGCTCGACCACGAGCACGGAGTTCCCGATGTCGCGCAAATGCCGAAGCGTGGCGAGCAGGCGATCGTTGTCGCGCTGGTGCAAGCCGATGCTCGGCTCATCGAGGATGTAGAGCACGCCGACCAGTCCCGCGCCAATCTGCGTCGCCAGCCGGATGCGTTGAGCTTCACCACCGCTGAGCGTGCCGCTCTCGCGATTGAGCGTGAGGTAGCCGAGCCCGACGTTCTTCAGGAAACCGAGGCGAGCGCGAATCTCCTTCACCGGCTCCACGGCAATCTTCTTCTGAAAATCCGTCAGCTTGAGATTCGCAAAGAAGTCGTCCGCTTGATCGACCGAGAGGCCGCAGACGTCCATGATCGAAAGACCGGGGATGACCACGCGTTTTGCGTTCCGCGTTTTGGGTTTCACGTTCGCTTCGGCAGTTCCCGACCCGGAACTCTGAACTCGAAACTCAGAACCACTCTGCAACGTTACTGCCAGCACCTCCCGCTTCAGCCGCTGGCCGTTGCACGCGTCGCAAAATTGAGGGTTCATGAACGCCTTGAGCCGGTTCCGCGTGAACTCGCTTTCGCTCTCCTCGTAAAGCCGCTCGAGATTCGGCAGCACGCCTTCGAACGGCTTGCTGACCTTGCTCATCTTGCCCGCGCGCCAGAAATTGAAATCCACCGCCTCCTCGCCCGTGCCGTGCAGCAGTTTCTTGCGGAAGTCCTCGGGCAGATCCTTGAAGGGCGCTTCGAGGCTCACGTTGTAATGCGATGCAATGCCGCGCAGCAGACTCTTGTAGTAAACGATCATCCGCTTGCCACCGCGTCGCCACGGAAGAATCGCGCCGTCATCAAGCGACTTGTCCAGGATCGGCACCACCAGCGCCTCGTCGAACACCATCTTCTGGCCGAGGCCATGACAGACCGGGCACGCGCCGCTCGGTGCGTTGAAGGAAAAATGTTTTGGCGTGAGCGTCTCGAAACTCTTGCCCGTGCCCGGACTGTAGTTCCGGTTCGAGTGCAACACTTCGGTCCAGTTGGAAGTCGATGACGCTTCGGGCGGTTGATGCAGCAGGAGTAATCGGCCTTCGCCCCACTTCAGCGCGGTCTCGACGGAATCGCTCAGGCGGACGCGGATTTTGTCGTCGATGACGAGCCGGTCCACGATCACGTCGATGTTGTGCTTCGCCTTCGGGTCCAGCTTCACGCGGGTGTTCGCCGCGAGTTCGACCAGTTCTCCGTCCACGCGAGCGCGCACGAAGCCTTCGCGAGCCAGGCGCTCCACCACGTCGCGGAACTCGCCTTTCTGATCTTGAATCACCGGCGCGAGCAACATCACGCGCGTCTTCGGCGGGAGCGCGAGAATCTTGTCCACGATGTCGCTCGTGGTCTGCGGGACGATGGGCACACCGGTGTCCGGACAATGCGGCTGACCGACATTCGCGTACAGGAGGCGCAGGTAATCGTAGATCTCCGTCGTGGTCGCGACCGTCGAGCGCGGGTTCATGCCCGAACGGCTTTGCTCGATGGCGATGGAGGGCGAGAGACCTTCGATGTAGTCCACGTCCGGCTTCTGCATCTGGTCGAGGAACTGCCGGGCGTAGGCCGAAAGGGATTCGACGTATTTGCGCTGGCCCTCGGCGTAGATGGTGTCGAAGGCGAGGGACGACTTGCCCGAGCCGGAGAGGCCGGTGATGACCACCAGCTTGTCGCGCGGGATTTCGAGCGTGAGGTTCTTCAGATTGTGCTCACGCGCGCCGCCGATTCGGATGAATTCCTTTCCCATGATGTGCGAATCGTTCGCTTAGATAATCCCGGCACTTTAGTGGAGAGTTCGCACGAAGCAAAGGAGATGTCGTGTGAAGGCAAAACTTTGTCGGGAACAAATCCAGATTGACCCGAATAAGCAATACCCTAATCTTCGTCTCTACCAGCCAGTAAAACTGATAACAAAAACGAACCAGGTTTTATTATGGATAACAGAACAAACCAACCGGCCGGCGATTCTCGTCGGACGTTCATCAAGAAGACCGCTGCCGTAACGGCGGCCGTCACCGCAACGGGCATTCTCAAGACGCCCGTTTACGGACAAAACAAAGCTCCTTCCACGGGCCGCGTCATTGGTGCCAATGACCGTATCGCCGTCGCCGTAATCGGTGTCGGTGCCGGCATCGGCAAGAACCACCTCGAAGGCATCCATAAGAACGCCTCGCAGAACAACGTCGTCGTAGCCGCAGCGTGCGATCTCTTCAACAAGCGCCGCGATTGGGCGAAGGAAAAAGCCGGCCTGAAGGATTCCGACCTCTTCAGCGACTACCGTAAGCTGCTCGAACGCGGCGACATCGACGCCGTCGTCGTTGCCACCCACGATCCGTGGCACGCCCCGATCTCCATCGACGCGATGAATGCCGGCAAGCACGTCTATTGCGAAAAGCCGATGACTCGCTACCTGGACGAAGCGTTCAAGGTCCACGATGCGGTCAAGAAGACCGGCAAGTGCTTCACCGTCGGTTCCCAGGGAGCGTCTGCTGGTGCCTGGCATAAAGCCGCGCAGCTCATTACCGCAGGCAAGATTGGCCAGCTCGTCTGGGCCCAAGGCTTCTACTGCCGCAACAATCCGAAGGGCGAATGGAACTACGCCATCGAGAAGGAAAGCACTCCGGAAAACATCGACTGGAAAGCGTGGCTCGGCCCCGTGTCGAACCGCCCGTTCAGCGCGGACGCCTTCCACCGCTGGCGCAAGTATTACCCCTACTGCGGCGGTCTGCTGGGCGATCTCGTTCCGCACCGCTTGCACCCGCTCATGATCGCGACCGGCAAACCGGAATTTCCGACTCGCGTCACCAGCATCGGCACCCGCCATGTGCACACGGATCGCAAGACGCCCGGGACTCCCGAGCGTGATGTGCCGGAGCACGTTCAACTGTCGGCAGAGTTTCCGAACGGCATGTTGCTCACGGTCAGCAGCAGCACCGTCAACGCGAAGAGCGACGGTTTCCGCATCTACGGCCATCAGGCCACGCTCGAAATCGGTGACTCTGGCAACGTTCTCCAGATGATTCCGGAACGCGGTTTCGCCGACGAATACGAAGGCCTGACCGAAGTCGAACGCAAAGATCTGGGCATCGAACCGATCAAGGGGCTCCAGCACGAAGACATCCGTGTTCACGAGAAGAACTGGTTCGATTGCATCCGCTCCGGCAAAGCGCCGAACGCAAACATCGACCTCGCGGTGCGCGTGCAAACGGTCATCTCGCTCGCCGAAATCGCTGAACGACTCAAGATCACTGCGCTGTTCGACGAGAAGACCCGCAAGGTCACCACGGCGGACGGCAAGGAAGTGAAGCCGCTCACCTACGGTTCCGTTAAGGGACTTTCGTAAGTCGTCTCGACTCTGATTACACACAGGTTTCGCGAGCCCAAAGCCGCGAAACCTGTTTTTCTTTGCCCGCGTCCGACGAGCCGCCGCAACACTTGAGCAACACGTTTCCAGAACCCGTCACGCTGGCGCGTCACGCCATGGCCACGCGCTTTGAGATCGTGTTGCACGGAGAGAATCCCGTGGCGTTGCGCGCGGCCGGCGAGGAAGCGCTCGACGAGATCGACCGGCTCGAAGCGCAGCTCAGCCTGTATCGTCCCACCAGTGAGATTTCCCACGTCAACGCCCTCGCGGCACAGGCTCCCGTGCGTGTTTCGCCACCGGTTTTCCGCCTGCTCGAACACGCCCGGCAGCTCTCGATCGAAACCGACGGTGCGTTCGACATCACCGTCGCACCGCTCGTCCGCTGCTGGGGTTTCATGGGCGGAACGGGCCAGATGCCGGACGCCAACGCCATCGAAGACGCGCGACGGCGAGTCGGCATGCAGCACGTGGAACTGGAGCCCAAGTCGTTCACGGTTCGATTCGCGCGCGACGGAATGATGATTGATCTGGGCGCCATCGGAAAAGGCTACGCGCTGGAACGCGCCGTGGAACTCCTGAACGACGCGGGCGTCCACAGCGCGCTCTTGCACGGCGGCACCAGCACCGTCCATGCGATCGGAACACAACCGGATGGTTCGCCGTGGACGATTGCCATCGAGCGACCGCGATTGGGTCCCGGCGATGACGCTCATCTGCTCGCGCAAGTTCCGTTGACGAACGAAGCCATGTCGGTGTCTGCGGTGTGGGGAAGATCTTTCGAAGCCGGCGGCAAGACTTATGGCCATGTCATCGACGCCCGAACGGGCCACCCAACCGAAGCCGCGTTATTGTCGGCAATCGTGCTGCCCTCGGCGACTGAGACTGATGCACTCTCGACCGCGCTGCTGACGCTGGGAGCCGGAGGATTGCCGAAGATCGTTGGATTGCGACCCGGCGCGCGGGGATTGGTCTTGGACCGAAGCGGAAGTCAGCTGAACATCGCGTCAGCGGGCATCGCCTGCGCTGCCCGTGCCGACCGCAGGAGCTGAATTCGAAAGGACCTCCGTGGAGGATGTCCCCTGCTCCACCGGGAAACCGAACTTCGCGAGAATCACACTTCCATTCACCTGAGTCTGGATGAACAGCTTCAGGAAACCAGTCTTCGGCACAATGAACCGAAACGGCACCTCCGGCCCGCTGCGCGCCAGTTCATGCGGCGGTTCACCGTGGGAGTGGACGTGAATCATCGTATTGCGATCGTCGAGGAACCCCACGATATGCGCAAACGATCCCATCAACGGTTCGAGCGCGAAGCACGGCTTGCCTTGTGGATCGGTGACCCGCAGACGCGCATTCACAGGCTGGCCGGCCACCACTTTTTTGCGGTCAAATCGCAGATCGAACTTCCAGCCGTCGATTGAACTTTGCATTTGAGTGACCTTGGAAATCGGCCTGGTCAGAACCGGACCTGTCCCGATCACCGCCTGCGGCGCCTCGTTCCTCCCCGTGGCCAGCGGCGTTACATCCAGCCACATCAGATAATTGCCCGTTCGCTTCGGAGTCATCACAAACACAAAGTCACCCGGGCGTCCTGACGTGATCGGATGCTCGTGATGGTAATCTTCCAAGGCCGGATCAATGGCGAGCACGTGCAATCTTCGCGTGTGCATCTCGATGAGTTGCAGGGAACCGACACCCGCTCCTTTGCCATCGCGCAACCGCAGATCGACCTGCACCGTTTGATTTGAAACCAGCGCCGGGGAAATCGCCTTGACCGTCAATGTGGGACTCGCGGGCAGGAAAGCCTTGGGATTAATCTTGGCGATGCCGAGCTTCAGCGAGCCTGGCTGATACTTGGAGTACAGGTCCTCCATCATCGTTCGTACCGTCGCCACCGTTTGGGTATAGGTGGTGACGTTGGTCGTCGTCGCCGCATCCACCAGCGTCGAACGCAACTTGCCCAAGGCATCCTTCGTCTGACGCACCGCCTTCATTGTTTTCGAACCTTGCTTGACGCTCCCGCGATGGAGCAGAGCGAACTTGCTCAGGAAGACATTGACCCTCCCCGGCGCATAACTCCACGCCTCCGCCCTCGAGATCTCATCCAATGCGTCCAGTTCCAATACCGTTTGCTGCCAGAGATCCGGCAACTCGCCCCCGTCGGTGCCGCACCACGCCTCACCCAAAGGCACCGCCGCGCGCAACGCCAGCGTTGTCGTCACGATCCAAACAGTCACGAAAGCACGGAACATATTCAGTCAAAGGCTGGCACTCGCACCGGAGACCGTCAAGGAACCCGCCAAGCGCCTACCATTCCTTCGGAGCCCCCGGGGTTCCACTCAAGCCCACGGATCGCCGGGCCGATGTCCTCCCCAGAATATGCGCATCGTCAAAGTCGTCTTCTTCGCGCTCGCTGGCCTTGTGGCCGGCGGCTTCCTGTTCAAAAGCGGTTACCGGGAATTCAGTGAAACCCGCCAACTCCAGCGAGAGGCGGCGACTATCGAGGCCAAGGTCGTGGACGAGCGCACCCGATATCGCGGCAAAGGTCGCACCCGCTATTACCTGACCGTCGAGTTCCAAACGCCGACGCGAGCGCAAGTGGTCCAGGAAACTGAAGTCGACTACGACACCCATTCGCAAGGCGCGGCAACGGGGCACGTGTTGGTTCACTATCTTCCGACCAGCCCAAGCGTCCTCCGCGCCGGCCCGACCGTAACCACTGAGTTTGGCAACATGCTGTTGGGAGCGTTCATCGTGGGCTGCGGCGGCGTCAGTCTGCTCTTCATCCGGCAGCCATCGAACCGCAAGGAACTCGCCGAAGATACCGTCAAGAACCTCGAATCGCTCTGCGACGCCGATCAACGCTACGTGACGGTAGATGGAAAAGCGTTCGCTGGTGTCGACCAGAACTTCTACGACACAGCGCAACGTGAGTTCGAATCGCACGGCTTCGTGTTCCTCGAAGATATGGAGGTAATCGCAAGCAAACCAGTCAAGGGACTGACGCGAACGTTCGTTCGCTTGATGCTCAGTCCCGACCGCACCCGCGTCGCGAACATCTTTCACGTCAAACCCGGACTCCTGTTCAAAACCCTCGGCGCCAAGGACGCTCGCGTAATCGGCGTCGATACCCAGATGTCGGACAATTCGTTCGTATGCACCGATAGCGCGGAAACCTGCAACGCGCTCAACAGTCCCCCCGACATCAACAGTTCTCACCTGCCCGCCTCATCCACCGTGGAGATGGTCCTCACCGCACACGCTCATCGCGTCGAAACCCACGCAGTATTCCGCGCCGGGGCCGCGCCGGTAAAGATGTACAGCTCCGAAGACGTGCGTCGCTCAATGGAACTGCAGAACCAGATCAAAGCCGCATTCCGCCAGAAAGTGGGACTCAGCAAGGAGGAACTCGAACGTCTCGCCGGCACCAGAAACAATCCGGTGGTAAACGACCTCCACGCCGACCTCGAGCGTCACCGCGACCAGTCCCGCCGAGAAGCAGCGTAACTGTCGCGACGAAAGAACGCACAGGCACTACCTCGCGTCCAAGCCAGGCACTCAGGAATTCGCATTCATGGGCGGATGAACCCACGCTCGGCAATTTGAGTCTTGGAATTACTATCGCGAAGTCGAATATACGGGCGCTGCCGACGTTTACCGAGAGCCTCTCAGCACCCCGCAAGCAGATGGCTCCATTGAGCGGATTCGGCACTGTCGCCAGAGCATCAAATGATTCAGTATTTTCGCAAAGCACCAGCCGGGAAGCTCGTTTTGTGGTGCTACCTGATCTGGTACTTGGTGACTGTGGTCCTCTTCTTCGATCCGACACCGAGCATCTGGCTCAATTCCCTTGGCATCAGCGGCGTGATCGGCACAGCACTGATCTTGAGTGTGTCCCCCGTCGGGCAAGGTAAAGCGGACGGCTGGCAAACCTTCCGCCTGTTTCTGATGCCCTTTTGCGTTTCCAGTTTTTCATCACTCATCAAGGCAAAGGGCTTCTTCCTCATCATTCCCCCGGGCTCAGCTCACCGACTCGCCTTGGTCGCAGCCTGCGGAGGCTTCCTGCTGTTTGTGTTCCTGATTCGCCTGCCGACGAGGCTCGGGAAAACCCGCCACTGACCGCATCGGACCCATTTGGCCGAAAAGGGCCGCTTCCCGTCGTTTTCCATCCCGGCTCGGAGGCATTTCGCCCCTGGAAAACAGCAACTCACGGACTGTGGTTTGTCGGCCCGGGCCAAGGGCGGTATCGTCTTGTCGACCCTAGAACAACCGACGGCCAGTCATCTCAGCCAAGCCGCCTCAGACACGGTTTTGCCATGGCCCGAGTGAGAATCGAGCCCGGAATACTCAGAAGCCTATGTTCCTGAAAGAAATTGAAAGCCGCCCGGCAGAAGGCATGACCAAGATAGCGCTCAAGAAGCTACAGGGCGATGGGGAGGCGATTCCCGAAATCCTCCATCTGTTCCGGTTCAAACGCCGCAGCACGGATCATCTGGTTCGGTTCACCGAAGAAGTCATGCGCGGACCTTCGCCGCTGTCCCCGGGCCTCCGCGAATTGATTGGCGCCTATTTTTCGAAGAAGAATAACTGCTCCTTTTGCAGCGATGCTCACGCCGCAGCCGCAGCGGAGTATCTGGAAGATGGTCTGGTCGACGAAGTCTTGCGCGACGTGGAAACGTCCCGGCTCGACGAGGCGCACAAGGCACTGTTTCGTTACATTGCCAAACTGGCAGAGCATCCCGAGCGCGTGGTTTCTTCTGACATTATCCGGCTCAAAAAGGCGGGCTGGAGCGAGGAAGCAATTTACGACGCGTTGACCGTGGCTTCCGTCTTCAAGTTTTACAACACGTGGAACAACGGCTCCGGCGTCCAGCAGATGAAGTCCACCGACTACCTTTACAGCGGCAAGGTTCTCAACACGCTCGGTTACTGCATGGACTTCAAGCTGACGCGCCTGATGAAACTCGTCGCCCGGAAGTTCTGGGAAGTGACGACCTTCCTGATGCCGAAGAGGTTCAAGGCAAAGTCCAAGGCTCAGTCCGACGTCGAGCCGTGGACCGAACCGCGGCCTTCCTCGGCCAATCTTTTCTGATCGGCACTGCCGGTCTGCCGTCCGTTTTCACGCGACCTTCAGGATGAAGGCAGCGCGTGCGCTCAATGAACAAACGATACAGTTGTTTTGCAGCCATCGCTCTGGCCGCAATCTCCTACTCCGCTGCACGCCTGCCGTCACCGAAGGATTCGGAACTCGCCGCTTTGGCCGCGCGCTTTCGGTTCAAGAAGTTTTCCCTGCCTGAGGTTCCTGACCGCCCAGAATACAAAACCGTGCGCGCCGTTCATCCGCATCTCGAACGCATTTCGGCCTGGGTTTCTTCCGTCGGCGCCGCAGTCACGCTGGCGGATCTGGATGGGGACGGCTTGGCGAACGACTTGGTCTACATCGACTCGCGGACTGGAATCGTCACCGTCACTCCCGCGCCGTCGACTCCGGCACGCTATCAGACATTCGCCCTCGACAAGGCGCCCTGGTCGCAGAAATCATACGATCCCGCGACACTCGCTCCAACCGGAACTGTCGCGGGAGATTTCAACGAAGACGGGCGGATGGATCTCCTCGTGTACTTCTGGGGCCGCACTCCCCTTCTCTATCTGCGCGCAGCAAGTGATGCCGGACCGCTCGGCGCACAGGCTTTTGAAACACGCGAACTGACGGACTCCGGAGATCGCTGGTACTCCAACTGCGCGACCTTGGCGGACCTCGACGGTGACGGCCATGCCGATTTGTTGATCGGAAACTACTTTCAGGACGGTGCGCGCATCCTCGATCCCAAGGCGACCGACACCGTCACCATGCATCAGGGAAAATCGAAGGCGCTCAATGGCGGACACAAGCATGTCTTTCTCTGGCAACGCGGCGGCGTGTTCCGGGAAGTGAAGGATGTTTTCCGCGACGAAGTGGATCGTGGTTGGACGGTGGCCCTCGGCGCCGCTGATCTCGATGGCGATTTGTTGCCCGAGATCTATTTCTCGCACGACTTTGGTCCCGATCGACTCCTCCACAATCGCTCCAAGCCCGGGCAGCTGGAGTTCGCCGAACTGGAGGGGCGTCGCGACCTGACAACTCCCAAGTCCTGCGTGCTGGGCAACGATTCCTTCAAGGGAATGGGCTGTGACTTCGGCGACCTCAATGGCGATGGCATCCTCGACATCTATGTGAGCAACATCGCCACGAAATTCGGCCTTACCGAAAGCCACTTCCTCTGGCAAAGCACCGGCGTGACAGAAGACATGAAGCATGGAGTCGCGCCTTACGTGCAGAACAGCGAAAAGCTCGGGCTTTCTCGCAGCGGCTTTGGTTGGGACTCCCGACTCGCCGACTTCGACAACGATGGAGTTCTGGAGGCGATGCAGGCGTGTGGGTTCATCAAAGGCAAAATCAATCGGTGGCCGGAACTTCAAGCGCTCGGCACCAGCAACGACAAAATCGTCCACGATCCCCGGCTCTGGCCCAGCTTCAAGCCTGGCGCCGATCTCAGCGGGAAAGACACGAACCCGTTCTTCGTCCGGGGAAAGGAAGGCCGCTATCACGACGTCGCCCATTTGCTCGATCTCGCCGAGCCGATGGTCAGCCGCGGTATTGCGATTGCGGATGTCGACGGAGATGGCCGGCTAGATTTCGCGTGCGCCGACCAGTGGGAGCCTTCCAATTTCTTCAAAAACGATGCGCCCCGCGCCGGAGCCTTTCTCGGTTTGCGCCTGACAAAAGGCAAAGGCTGGCCAGCCGTGGGTGCATCCGCGGTCGTGACTCTTCCCGATGGACGAAAACTGACGTCGCACGTCGATGGAGGCAGCGGACATTCGGGACGCCGGAGTCCGGAAGTTCATTTCGGCTTGGGCTCGATCGACAAGGCCACGGCGGTCAATGTGGAGATTCGCTGGCGCGACACCCAGGGCACGGTTCAACAACGGACGCAGAAACTGTTCCCCGGCTGGCACACAATTCTTTTGCCTGATGCCGCGCCCTCCACCCTCCTTCAGGCATCCCGATGAAACCGCCAGCCTTCAACGCCACGCTGCTGTTCTACCCGAACAAGAACCCGAAGTTGCGGCTTTTCGCCCTGTGGTATTTCACCACGCTGATGATCGTCTGGAATGTCGTGGGCCACACTGTGCTCGGCTTCGAGCAATCGTGGGCCACACCCGTCACCGCGATTACCACCTCGATACTCGTCTCCATGATTCTCGAATGGGTTGACGCTCGCGCGCTCAATCGCCAGGTGCGGTTCGCCAGCAGCCTCGGAAGCTTCCTTAATTTTCTCCCAGCCTGCCTGATCCCAGGGTTCGCCTGCGGCATGTTGCTCTATCCCAACGAACGCCTCTGGCCGGTCATCTTCGCGGTGGTGCTCTCCATCGGATCGAAAGTAATCCTGCGCGCGCCGGTCGGGAACGGCCACTCGCAGCACATCTTCAATCCGTCGAATCTGGGCGTGGGCGCGACGCTCCTGCTCTTCCCAGAAGTGGGGTTCGCTCCCCCGTATCACTTCACGGAGAACATCACCGGCGTTTGGGATTGGATCGTACCGGTGATCATCCTCACGACGGGCATCATCGTGCATGGACTATTCACCGGGCGCCTCGTTCTGGTGGGGACCTGGATCGTAACCTTCGTGCTGCAGGGAATTCTTCGGGCGAAGCTATCCGGCGCGCCATTCTTTGTGCCGCTCATGCCGATGACCAGCGCCGCATTCATCGTCTTCACTCTCTACATGATTCCCGATCCGGCCACCACGCCGCTCAAGCCGTGGCGCCAGGCGCTGTTCGGATTTTCCGTCGCCGCGGTCTACGCCATCACTCAACTCCTGCACATCGTGTTCGGTCTCTTCTTCGCGCTGCTCATCGTTTGCGCGATCCGCGGGATCTCGCTTCACGTGGGCGCTCTCTGGAGTCGGCGTTCCGAGGACAACTCTCGAGCGACGGCGAATCGGGCAGTTCCCACATTCACTACTTCCTCGTAGCCCGTTGGCAGGCCTAAACAGGTTTCAGATCAATCGGGGCGTTTGCAAATCGCCTTACCTACTCTGACTCATTTGCCATGCTGGCAATTGTCCTGTTACGGCCAGATTACTTCACTGGAAGTGGGGAGCGGGAGTCACTCATCCCAAGATCTGCGACCAGCGACTCCTTGCCACCTGCAGTTCACCACTCAGCCGGAGCGTTTCATGGCGGAAAACCACCGATTCATCCCACGAACGTCGGCACACGAGGAACCTTTTGTTAAGAGCTACAGTCGCAGCCCAGACAACTCAACAACTACCACGTCGTATATGGACCTCCTACTCTCACCGAGCAAACATCCTCAGGCCGTTCAGCGGAACCGACTCATGTTGCTTGCACTATTGCTTCTTGGAGCCACTCTTCCGAGCAAAGCGGCAATCACCTGGTATTCACCCAATCCCAATTACTCAATCGCGCGCAATTGGAACGAGCGCATCCTCGAGGGCATCCGGATGGATACGCCGCATCCTCCGGTACATGCGAGGAATCTGTTCACCTTCTCGGTTTGCATGTACGACGCCTGGGCGGCGTATGATCCGAACGCTGTCGGCTTCATCTATCGCGGCAAGCACACCGCGCCGGATATCGCAGCGGCGCGGCGGGAGGCGATCAGCTACGCCATGTATCGCATGATGCTGGAGCGGCATGCCTACTCGCGCACGGCCACCAACCAAGCCGGCGCGAATCCAGCGTTCATGGCGGCGCTGGGCTACGACACCAACAATGTCTCCCGCGACACCTCCACCCCCGCCGGTGTCGGCAACACCATTTACGACCAAGTCTCTGCGTGGTTCATCAACGATGGGTCACGACAGGCCAACGGCACCCCTTTTCCGAACGCCAACCCGCCCGTGGGCTATCCGGCTTATCCGGCCGGGCATCCACGGGCATACACATTCTTTAACGAGAGAATGGATCCATTCGCGCACGGCACCACCTTTGCCGGAACCAACACCCTGTTCGATGTAAGCATCTGGCAGCGGCTCGTGGTGGCCAATGCCATAGATCAAAACGGGTTTCCCTTCCCTCCTCTCCAGCCGTACGTCGGAGCGCAGTGGCTGTGGGTGCGTGCCTTTTCACTTGGTCGCATTGACGAAAACAAGCCCTGGATCGATCCGGGTCCGCCGCCGAACCTCGGAACAACAAGGGCGTGGTTCCTGTCGAATCTCGTCGAAGTCATTCGTTACAGCAGCGAGTTGAGCACGGCAGACGGGGCAGTGACCAACATTTCGCCCGCGGCGATCGGCAACAACACCTTGGGCGCGAATGACGGCCACGGCTACACCACCAATCCCGTCACCGGGCTGCCCTACGCGGACAACTTCGTCCTGCGCGGAGACTTCACACGCGCGCTCACGGAGTTCTGGGCGGACGGTCCTTCTTCCGAAACGCCGCCTGGCCATTGGAACTCCATCGCGAATCATGTTTCCGACGACATGGCCACCGACGCGATCCCGTTCCGCGTTGGCGGGACCGGGCCTGTGGTGGACCGCCTCGAATGGGACATCAAACTATATTTCAGCTTGAACTCCGCATTGCACGACGCCGCATGCGCGGCCTGGTCCGTGAAGCGCTACTACAATGGTTGGCGGCCGATCAGCGCCATCCGTCACTGCGGCGGCCTCGGCCAGTCCAGCGATCCCGGACTGCCCTCCTACCACATCAACGGTTTGCCGCTAGTTCCGAATTTGATCGAACTGGTCACCGACGCCACGGTTTCCTCCGGTCGGCACGCCGGATTGACTCCGGGGAAGATTGCAGTCTTCTGCTGGCCGGGTCAGCCCGAGGATCCCGCCAACGAGGTGAGCGGGGTAAAATGGATTCATGTTGGGGACTGGACAGCTTACCAAAAGAAAACCTTCGTAACTCCCGCCTTCCCTGGATACATCTCCGGTCACAGCACGTTCAGCCGTGCCGCCGCCGAGATCATGACGGCCATCACCGGCAGCAAGTGGTTCCCGCACGGCCTCGGTACCTACACGCTGCCCAGCCTCGTAAACGAAGCCGGTCCGACCCAGCCCGTCACATTGCAGTGGGCGTCCTACTACGACGCAGCGGACCAGGTCGGTCTGGCGCGCATCTGGGGCGGCATTCATCCGCCAGCGGATGATTTCCCAGGACGGCTCGTGGGATCGCAGGCTGGCCAGAGCGCGTGGGCTCTGGCGAAGAGATTCTTCGACGGCACGGTCCAGAATTCTGAGATCAACCTTTCCACACGCAAGCTCGACAGCAACAACATGGAGTTTCGGTTCAACGCGGTGCGTGGCCTCTACTACAAGGTTCACACCGCCGAGAACGTCGAAGGTCCCTACACGGACGGAGGAGCTCCTGCCCAGCAGGCGCTCGAAGCCTCCATCGCCAGCACCAATGCATTGTCCGGTCCGAAGAAATTCTACAAAGTCTCCGGTTCGCTCGTTCCATGAGAGCCGTTTGGCCCGATCATTCCGTAATACCTGAAGGCCGCAGCCCTGCGCTGCGAGCCTTCACGCTCATTGAGCTCCTGGTGGTCATTGCCATCATCGCAATACTCGCAGGGCTGATCTTGCCCGCGCTCAGTCAGGCCAAAGCCAAGGCGCGCCAGATTACGTGCGTGAACAACCTGAAGCAAATCGGATTGGGCTTCCGTCTATGGGCCGACGACAATGACGCAAAGTTTCCGTGGAAGGTGGATCAAGCATCCGGCGGCGGAATGCCCAACGGAACTGGAAATGCACGTGCGAACCTTCAATTCTCAATTATCTCCAACGAACTGAGCGCCACGAGCATTTTGCTTTGCCCAAGCGACGTTCGCAAAACCGCAGCGGTCGACTTCCGTTCCCTCGCCGCTGCCAACCTCGGCTACGCACCATGCGCGGAATCGTCCGAAGTTCGCCCCCGAGTCATCCTCACCACCGATCGGAACATGTCTGGATTTGATTTCACGGGACTGCCCGACAACATCAACTGCTTCGTCCTGACTTCCCCAAGTTCAGGAGCATCGACCGCCAAATGGCGGAAAGGCGTCTGCCATGGCCCGAATATTGGCAATGTGGTTCTTGGCGACGGTTCAGTTCAACAACTCAACGACTCCAGCCTGGTGCAAACCCTCCTCAGTTACGATCCGGCTCGTGAAACTGATGAAGGGTTTCTTCAGTTCTTTTTTCCTTAGGAACCAGAACTCGAAGCGAGGGAAGACCGCCAGCCGATTCAGATTCCCATATTCGACAGGGTGGTACAGATGGAGTTCACCACTTGCACCAGCCTCGGATGAGATTCTTCGAATCCTTCCACCGAATGGGAAAGTCCTTTCAGGGATAGCTCTACCAGCTCCGGATTCTTCTCGTTGCGTGTCGCTTCATGCGCCGAGACAGCCGTGAAGCCCGCGATGCTCTGCGCCTTCTCCGCATCGTTCTCTGCCAGTTGAGAAACCTCCGTCTTAAGCGAGGCCAGCAGCTTCAAGAGCTCCGCCCGGCTTTCGTCGCTCAACGCCTCGGAACTTCGGAGTCGTTCCTCAATTTTTCCAATCGTGTCTCGAATCATATCGGAGCCTGTTGGTTGAAGTTATTCTGGACAGCCATTCCCGGCATTCGCGAAATCAAACCACACGAGCCTCGCCGGCGCCCTTCACCACCTCCCCAATGAACCACGCCTTTTGCTTTTGTGCGCGCACGAACTTCATCACAGCGTCGGCCTTGTCCTGCGCCACGATCACCGTCATGCCGATGCCCATGTTGAACACCTGATACAATTCCTCGTCCGGCACACCGCCCTTCGCTTCGATCATCTTGAAGATCGGCAGCATGTCCCACGAGCCCTTGCGAATCACAACATCGCACTTCTTCGGCAGCACGCGCGGGATGTTGTCCACAAACCCACCGCCGGTGATGTGCGCGAGTCCCTTGATGGCGCGGGGCTGGCCGTCGCGATTGAACTTCTTCAGCAACTCCTGCACGAGCATTCCGTAGCTGACGTGGACCTTGAGCATCTCGTCTCCGATCGTATTACCGAGCTCAGCGACGCGCGTCTTGGGTTTCAATTTCAGATCTTCGAAGAAAATCTTTCGGGCCAGGGAGTAACCGTTCGTGTGAAGGCCGCTGGCCTCCAGACCAATCACGACATCGCCGGGCCGGATGGTCTTCCCGTCGAGCATGCGTGGTTTGTCGACCACCCCGACGATCGTTCCGCTCACATCATATTCGCCGGCATGATAGAAGCCCGGCATCTGCGCCGTCTCGCCGCCGATGAGCGAGCAGCGATTCGCCGCGCAACCGCGCGCGAAGCCCTTGATGATCTCGGTGAAAACGTGCGGCTCCAGCTTTCCCGTGCCGAGGTAGTCGAGGAAGAACAACGGCTCCGCGCCGAGCACCGCAATGTCGTTCACGCAGTGGTTCACCAGATCCTCGCCGATGGTGTCGTGACGGTCCATCGCGAAGGCGATCTTCAACTTCGTGCCCACACCATCAACGCTCGAGACAAGCACCGGCTGCTTGAACTGCCGCGTGTTCAGCGCGAACAAACCTCCAAATCCACCCACCTTGCCCATCACTTCGCGACGATGGGTGGAGGCAAGCAATTGCGGTAAGGTGGCCTTGACCTTGTTACCCAAATCGATGTCCACACCAGCGCGCGCGTAAGCTTTCTGTTTCATGAGGGGTGAGAGTAAACCGCCAAGCCGTCAAACACGCCAAGCGGAATCTTCGGAGGAAGTTCTGGGAGAAAAAAAGTGATTCGGGCAACAGACGCCAAGGAGGTGGGGGTGGAGAACCCCGCTGAAGAAACGTTCTGCTACCCGAATCGAGTCCGTTGTAAAATATTGGCGCTTGGCTTGTCAAGCGATGTTCCGGAAATTCTTGGCGACTTCTTTAAAAACCTCACCCGCGCTCGCGGATGGGACAATCCTATTTTGTCGACCTCATCGCCAATACCGCGCCGCCCGTGATTCCCGCGTCATCTCCCAGGCGCGTCGCCATGATCTCAATGCCCTTCGTGGTGCCCGGCAAAGCATGTGCCTTGGCGACCTTTTCAATGACCGGCAACATCTCGTGCTCCAATTGCTCGATAATCCCTCCGCCCAGCACAATCACCTCGGGATTGAAAAGGTTGATCAGATTTCCCACCGCGATTCCCGTGTACTCCGCGGCTTGCTCGATCACCTTCTCCACGAAGCGATCGCCGCGACGCAGCGCCTTGCGGATGTCACCGCTCCGCATATCCGCCAGATCCTTGCCCAGCATGTCCACGAGCAACGTCTCCTGACCCTTCTTCACTGCGGACTGAATCGTACGAAAAATCGCCCTCCGACTCGCCAGGGCTTCGAAGCAACCGCGATTGCCGCAACCACACTCAGGACCGGCGATATCAATCACCATGTGGCCCACCTCGCCAGCGGATCCGTTGAAGCCCGTGTAGAGCTTGCCGTCGATGATGATCCCGGCGCCAACGCCGGTGCCGAGAAATATTCCGATGAGGTGTTTGACCTTTCCCTTCAATTCCGCGTCGAAAACACCCATCGTATGGAGCTTGCAGTCGTTCTCGAGAAAGACCGGAACCTCCAGTTCCTTTTCCAACGCCTTCTTTAGAGGAACGTCCTTCCAGTTCAAGTTGGGTGCGAAGATGACCCTGCCCTCCTCGGTGTTGACCGCACCCGGCGCTCCGATGCCAATGCCGCGAATCTCCTTCAACGTAAGATCGCTCTCGTCCACCACGTCGCGTACGCAACGCGCCACCCTTTCAATGACTCCCTCCGGTCCGCGCTCGGGCTTGGTGCTGATCTTGATGCGTGCGAGGCACTCGTACTTCGCATCGAAAACGCCTGCCAGGATTTTGGTTCCGCCCAAATCCACCCCTACCAGGTGGGTTGCCTTGCCATTCTCAGCCATGATATTTGCCTGCTGAATTAATCCAATTATCCGAACCCGAAGCCGCCGTCCGGCTCATCATTCGGCATCCACGCCGTTTCAAATCGAACTCCCCTCCCCGCTGCTACTTCTTCGCCAACACCTGCTCCGTCTTCTGCTGCAGCTCCGCGTTGATTTCGTCCGGAGACCGATCCCCGTCAATGATTCCAAAGCCGTAACTAAGCTGCAGCTTCTCGAACTGCGCTGCCATCAGGCTCTGGTAACGGATGAAACTATCGAACATGTCGCGGGACAACCCGAGATCCATGCCGCTCTCCCAATAATCGAGCGCAAAGTCCTTCGCAAAATTTCGCTGCACAAGAATCTCCGGCGACACCTTCAGGTAAAACACCGCGTCGGGCACCAGCGCGATTCCGTACAAGTTCTCCAGCCACTTCGCATCCATCCCACGCACCAGGTCGCGCGCCATCAACGTGTAGATGTAACGGTCCGCCAGCACGATGAACCCCGCCTTCAATGCCGGTAGAATCGAGTTCTCAATCTGGTCCGCGAAGTCCGTCGCGTAAAACAGGCTCAGCGTCGTCCGGCTCAGAATGTTTCCCTTCTTCGCCTGGTCCAGTTCCTCGCTCACCAGCGTTGAACGCTTCAGTCCCACCTGCACCGTCGCGTGACCGGCGCCTTCCAGCCAGCGCATGAGCATCTCAATCTGCGTCGAGCGACCCGAACCATCCGCGCCTTCCACCACGATCAATCGTCCCGCCAGCTTTTTGAGATCCACGTTCGGCAGGCCATGCCCGTAAAAGCGGCGCGCTGTGCGCTGCGGGATGACGATTGGCCCGCTGGCACGACGTGCAGTGTTCTTTGTGCGTTTTTCCATCGCTTGAAATCAGTGAGTACTGGGCACCGGCTTGGACGAACGACCCGTGGCGCTGAGCACCGCATGGCTGGTCTCCGTGCTGAACGCCGACAAATCAATCTTCGACGCGATCAATTCGCGCACGACACTCTGCTGCGCTTCGATCGGCTGATTCGCATCCATCACGAGAAAGTTGAACTCCGTGCTCATCGCAAGATACTGCTCCAGAATCCGGCCCTGAAAGATGCGGAAGCTCTCGTAGGGATCATTCGACAGCCGCAAGTCCATCCCGGCCTCGAAGTATTTTAGCTGCGGACGCCCGTCGAGGATGCGGTTCAGCGAGACTTCCAAGTCCGCCTTGAAGAAGAACGTCAGATCCGGCAACGCGGCAAAGTTGTAAATGCCACGCACCCATTCTGGCGGACAACCGCGCACCGTATCCCGCGCAAACGCCGTGTAGATGTAGCGATCGCACAACACCAGATACCCGGCGCGCATCAGCGGGACCAGCTGTCGCTCGTAGCGATCCGCAAAATCCGTCGCGTGAATCAGGCTGAAGGTGGTGGGACTGAGCAGCTCGCGTTTCTTTCCCTTGCTGGTGGCGGATTTGACCAGGTCGGAGGAATTCCATTCGCTGAAGAACACCTTCAACCCCTGCAACTCCAGCCATCGTTTGAAAAGATAGATCTGGGTCGACTTGCCGGAGCCATCCAAGCCTTCCACCGCGATCAATCGACCGGGAAATCCAAGTTCCGCAAAGGTCTTCGTCATTGCTGCGAGGAAACTACGGCGATGCCGCCGGAAGACAATGATTTTATAGTTACAACTCTTGCAATCTGTTGACCCGCACGTCTCCAGGGTCAGTGCTCTCCAGCCGACACCTTCGGAACATCCAACACTTTCAGTTTCTCCCACAGCAACTGCATGCGGCGTGGGTTCGCCTCATCGCCAAAATCCGCCTCACGCCGATTCGCGTCCGCCGCAGCCGCCCCGGCCGCGAGCGCCTCCAGCAACGTCTCCAATTCGCCCGCACCCATCGATACGGCGATCCGATCCTCCTGCTCCAGCCGCGCTGCCTTGCGCGCGAACTCGAGGAACACCGCGCACGGCTCCAGACACGGCACCACGCTCGGCGTCGACGCCGCATCCGGCTCCAGCCCCGCCACCGTCCACAGCCGACGCTTCAGGCAAAACCGCGCATCGCAACACGCGCGAATCACCGACGACGCCTGCGCGTCATTCAGCATCGCAGTGATTCGATACATTCCCGTCTGCCGGCCCGTGAATTCCCGATAATGCGTCGCTCCGGGATTCTCTCCCAGCGCCGCAAACCAATCCGCCAGTCCGCCCGGATACAAATGGTTCAAGGCCGCCTCCAGCGAATGCGCGTCCGTCGCCTTCGCCCTCCAGCCCCGGCGCAACGTCGGTGCCGATTTCAGCGGACGAAACGCGCCCGTCTCCGTCGTCAACGCCAGCTCGCGCAATGCATCCACCGCCACCAGACGGAGCGACTCAGCCGGTGCTGCAGCATCGTCCGTGTGGCGCAGTTCAAAACCGCCGCCACTCCTCCGCACCAGCACCTGGGCAAATAGAAACTCATCGCCCAACTGGGCAACGAAGGCGGCGAGCGCTGGATGGGCCGGTCTGGTCATGGGCTTCGAAACTAGAATGCGACTTGGCAGAAGCAAATGATTTTAGTTGTCGCCTCCCGGAGCGCAGGGCATTACCGGCCAATGCAATATTTGTTCGCGGCGTTGATCGGGCTTGTGGGCGGCGTCACCAGCGGATTGTTCGGCGTCGGCGGCGGCATCGTCATGGTGCCCGCCATGGTTTACCTGATGCAGACCAACATCAAAACCGCCATCGGCACCTCGCTCGTCGTCATCATTCCCACCGCGCTCACCGGTGCCTACAAGCACCAGCAACTCGGCAACATCGACTGGAAAGTCGCCGCCTCCCTTGTCCCGCTCGCGATCATAGGCGGCTTCGTCGGCGCCGCGCTCACCAAGCACCTTCCCGCCGACGTGCTGAAAAAATGCTTCGGAGGCTTCATGATCCTCGCCGGCTGCCGCCTGCTGTTCTTCAAGTAAGCAAAGATCGTCTTCCGTCGACGGACACCCGATCGGGGAACTGATCTGTCCCGACTTTGGACAGTAAACACTCCATCACGCACACCAGATCTTTGACCCCGGCATCACAATTCCCAACTCGGGAGTCAAAGGTTCCCGCTCGGGAGCCGCGATTCCGAACTCGGGAGTTGTAACTCCCGGGTCGGGAGGTGCGACTCCTCGGTCGAGAGCCGTAACCCCCAAGTCAGGAGGTTTGACTCCACAGTCGGGGAGCGGAAATCCACGGTCAGGAGGTGCAAGTCCTCAGTCGGGAATCGCAACTCCAAGGTCTCCCAGCACGACTTCTCGGCGTAGTCCCGCCGGTTTGAGATGTTCACCCGCCCTACAAACACCATGAAGACAACACCTTGCGACAGCCCACCCGGAACCAACCCCACATCGAGTGAAAGCCGGTATCTGATTCGCCTGAAAGGTAGCGGAGCACTGAACTCCGATTCGGCGCGATCCGTAAACCACGGACTGGTAGCACCGCAGAGACGGGAAGAAGATGGAGGCGATCCATCGGGGGGGATCGGACCGGCGGCGCCACTTCATACTCCCCACGTTTGCCGCTTTTCCCTTCGTCCCCATTTTCACCGGGCTACCGAATCCTGCCGGCGGCGTTTCCTGGCGTTCATTATGCGTTAAATTGTTTCGGTCATTTTATGACTCCGCCTCGCGAGCGGGCTCGCCGCGGTTTCCACCGCACCTGAACCTGCGTATTTTCAGATGGGCGGATTTAACAGAGCGATGCCTCTTCCTTGCTTTCATTGAGTCGAGTGAACCTGCTGCGTCCGGCAGCAACTAGGCACATCAGTCCGCCACCGAGCATCATGGCCATGTTACCGCTATCAGGAACGGTATTGGCGGGTGAACTCCTAACTAGAAAGTAGCCTATGCTTGAATGACGCCGCCCGAACTCCCCACTGCCAACCCAGTCATTCAATATAGTGAGATTGTCATCCTGCTCGTTTGGGCGGTCATAAACTCGAACACTTCCTAATCCATCACTGTAATAAGCACTCATGTCATACACCGAATTAAACGTGCCCGATACAAAGTCATACTCGTTATACAGTCGGTGACCCAACAAACTCTGCAACTCTCGCGCAGCGCCGATGAGCGCAGGATCAGTAAATTCCAGAAAGTCGTCGAATGCAGTTGGCAAACCTGCATTGGCGAGAAGCATTGAGTATTCGGCTTCTGACGCTCGTCGAAATCCGTCGTAAGCCCCGCCCGAATCAGTTAGCGACTGAATATCCAAGTAGTTTCTGTTGTAAGTCAGGGTTATCTCCAACCACTCTAGGCCAGTTGCCGTATCGCGGGTTAGCAGGCCATCACCATTGGTCAAGTAATCGACTGACAACAAGGCGGCATGTGACGTGGTGGAGGTCAGCGCGAGCGCCACTGCTACGGTGGCGAGCGTGAGATAAAGTGTTGGTTTCTTAAGGTTGGTTTTCATTTTCGCTTTCGGGATTGCTCTTATTGGTTCGTTGAATTTCAGGAGATTGCCAGAAGCGCCAAGACCTCCGGTAGTGACGAATGTCATATGATTTTCATGTTTTGCGTTTTTTAAAGTTCAGGTAACGGGATGGAGGCTGGCGAGTGGGGCTTAACCGCGGATGCACACAGATGGACACGAATTCTGGGAGCTTCCGAGGAAAGTCGCTTGCGGCGTGAGGAGGAGCACGGCGAGCCGGTGGGTTCACCCGATCGGCGCATTTCGCATGACATTTGTCACTAGGCACTGCGGTTGGGGTTTCGGTATTGTCCCGCGCATCTGACGCATGAAGAAATGGGATGGAGAAATCGCCACGCGGTTCCTAGCGCAGGCACGGCAAAACCATACAGCGGTTCCGAGTGGAACGGCGCGGAAGCGCGGCGAGGACGGCACTAAGCCGGGAGTCGCGGTAGCCGCCGAGGTGACGAGGCGGATTCGGGCGGGAATTGAGGCATCCCCCTCCTCACGTCGAGGGCTACGATGGACTTCGCAGCGTAACCATGCGGCACGACGCAGCGCGGCTGACGGAAGTTTTCTGCCGAACGAGCGGCGGGGGTATTGCGTATGACGGAGAAGTCGTCAGCCCCAGCCGAGACGCCATTGCAACGCTGGTGGTGGCGGGTGTGGTATGTCTTCTTTGCCAGCGTGCTCTTGTGGCTGGGCGTGTGCGCCTGGCTTGCGCGTCCTTCACCGAGTTGGACTGAGGGCTGGCTGGGCTGGTGGACAGGTGATCGACAGGGCAGCCATCCTTTATTTTCCATCACCACCAATCCCGCAGCTGGGAACCATCCCGTATACCCCGACGGCAATGAGGCCTACGACACCGAGCGCGGAAGTGGAATCACACTCGGACGACTGCCTTCCGACCTCGAAAGATGGACTTGGGCGGGGTGGGTGAAGGTGATGAATTCCGGAGATTTCGATCCACTGAAGGCCGGTATCGTCGAAGGACATCCATGGAGCACGAACTTCGTGGTGTTGTGGCGGCTTCGCTCGCTCGCCTACGACGCGCAGCTTGGATTCCGGAACGGTCAGCCAATTCTGAGCAACAGCGTCCGCGGATACCGGAATCATCCGACTACGTGGTCGTTTGTTGAGTTTGGCCGTTCGCAACCGCCTCCCTTTGGCGAATGGCTTCACCTCGCCTTCGCGCGCGACGAAAACTCGGTCAATATCTGGCTGAATGGAACCAATGTGGCATCGATACGGACTGCACTTCCCAATGACTCCTCTCTGGCCAAGCTCACACTTCGCGCAGACTACTTTCGCGCGCCAGGCGACCATACCGTGGGATGGCAAGCCTATAACCGAATTTTTCACGACGATCTGATCGTCTTCAATCGAGTCCTGAATCGCGATGAGGTCGCCGCCTTGTATCGCACCGGGCGTGGAGGCTGGGTTGCAGAACTGGACCGTCGTGTGCAAGGAAAGAGGATGTGGGAGATCGGCTGGCCCTCCGTCCTGGCAGCCTTGGGGTTCATGCTGGTGTGGAAACTGGCGCCAAAGATCGGCGAGGAGATTCTGGCCGCCTCTCATATCGTTCTCCAGCCGCGGTATCGTCTTGTGCGTTGGATAATCGCGGTTGGAGTTCTGGGAAGTTGTATCGCGGCTGTCGCCATTTCGGCGACGGCACGCCGCGCTGACGAACGACGCTTCGACGAAGCGGTGAAAAGTTTCCAGAACGATACCGATCTGGAGTGGGAGCGGATCGCAGGATTGTGTGTGCGAGCCAAGGACTGGGCGGCTCAACAATCCGATTTGACCCAGGTGAAGTGGGAGAACTGGTTGACCGGCAACCGCTGTCCCCATGACTACCCGGGGCTCGTTGGCATTGGTTACGCCGAGCAGGTGCTACCGTCGCAACTTGGGGAACATGAGGCGAAATGGCGGGAACGACATGGTTTCGCCTACCGGGTAACACCTGACATCGCGGTGCCGAGGCAATCCGTGCTCGAGCTGGAGGGAAAGCCGCTGCTCCCGGTCGTCGTCTATCAAAGTGCCGACGCCATACGGAGCTCCTGGTACACAAACCACGCCGTTCTGGGTCGTGACCTGCTTTTTCAATCGATCCAAGATCTGCGCCCGTGGGGCGCGGCGCGGCGAATCGAGGAAGTTGCGGCGCGAAACGAGATTCAGACGTCGAGTCTGGAGGAGATCGGCCCGGAAAGTATGTACGGCAAGTCCTTGCATGGCCTGCAAATTTACACCCCAGATACCCGTCGCACGAAACGGCATAACGCCAGCCATGTCCTTGAATCGAGTGCATGGCGCGGCATCGCCTTCGCCAACGTGGATTTCGAGAGATTGCTTCTCCATCGATTCGGAACCGCGCCCTCTCCCATCGGCTTCAAGATTTTCACCGGTAACCCTGACGGAGATCGCTGCGACTTCATCGTCGATTCGTCGACCTTCCTTCCAGGAACCGCCGAATCATCTGGCGGCAGGCTGCGAGCTTCGGTCGCGATGCGCTTTTACTACCGTCGATTGTTTATCGACTTCTGGACCACGCCCGCCTTTGAAGAGGGCTCGCTGCGAAAATGGGCCTGGATCTTCGGGCTTGGCGGAATGGGGATGACGACGCTCGCGATGTCGCTGGTGGTCGTGCAACTGCGCGCACGCGAGGCGCAGAGCCGGGTCTTGAACGCACTCGAAGTGGCGAACATGGAACTCCTGAAAGCCTATCGCGAACGGGAACGTCTTTCTCGCGACCTGCACGACGGGAGCATCCAGAATCTCTACGCGCTGGGCCTGCACCTGCAGCGCGTGCAGGCGCTGTTTGGCGCGCAATCGAACCGGGCGAAGTCCGAGATCAGCGAAAGCCTCGCCATGCTGGATCATTCGATCGCGGATCTCCGGCAGTTCATCCTGTCCACGGAGCGCAAGGAACTGCCGAAGGGTTCGCCGGTGGAGGCATTGCACGAACTGGTGGAGCAACATCGCCGGACAACAGACACGGAGTTCGTCGTGCGAATGCACGAGGATTCGCGCCGCCTCAGCTCGAAGGCTTGCGCGCATCTGCTGCCGATGGCGCGCGAAGGCATCTCGAATGCGCTGCGGCACGGCAAAGCCCGACGAATCGAGCTGCAACTGGATCCCTCCGGTCCGGCGCCTGACCAACGCATGCGCTGGATCTTTGAAGTGCGGGATAACGGCCAGGGATTTGACGCACAGAACGCCGGCGGAAACGGTTTGGGGTTGAAGAACCTGAAGGCCCGCGCGGCGGAACTCGATGGCGAGTGCGTGGTGGAATCCGAGCCGAACCGCGGCACCACCGTGCGCGTGACGTTCACCGATCACGCTCCCACCAACGACGGCGAACCACCGCAAACCCGCAACGAGTGATGACACCCACCCACCATGCGAGTCCCACGCCGAAAGTGCGCGTGCTCATCGCCGACGATCATGATATCGTCCGCGTGGGCCTGCGGGCGTTGCTCGATGTTCATCCGCAGATCGAAGTGGTGGGCGAGGCACGCGATGGAACGGAAACCCTGTCGCTGGCAGTGCAGCATCAGCCCGACGTGCTGCTCATAGACATGCGCATGCCGGAGTTGGACGGCATTGAGATCTGTCGCCGGCTCAAAGCCGAGCCGCCGTCCCCCGCCGTGCTGTTCCTGACCTCCTACGCGGAAGAACCCACGACGCTTGCGGCCGTGGAAGCCGGCGCAGACGGTTACCTGCTGAAATCGTTCTCCGGCCAGGACATTCCACAGGCGATTCTCACGGTGGCAGCGGGCGGTTTCGTGATGGATCCGGCGCTGACCGGGAGAGTTTTGCGAAACGCGAAACAACGGGGAATAATCGCCGATAGCCATGAGATGCCCACTTTGGGGCTGATCGCAGAACCACTTTCGGCTCGCGAGAAACAGGTTGTGGAGCTGTTGGCGATGGGACGGAGCAACAAGCAAATCGCGGGCGAGCTTAAGTTAACCGAGGGAACAGTGCGCAATTACACGACCAGCATCTTTCAAAAACTCCAAGTCACCAACCGGGTGGAAGCCGCCATCTGGTGGCGTCAACTGGGGGACCGAGCTGGAACCAAATGCTAAAGCACCGGTTTGCGAAAGGGAAACGCAATCCTGCTTCGGAAACCCAGTTTAAGTTTTTTCAAACGCATGCCGATGCATTTTCCATCGCCCGGCTTGTTTGTGTAAACAACGCCGGAGGCACGGATGCACATATCAACAAACTGAAGTGAAAGGATCGTGTATGGCGAATACGCCAAGACAAAATGAAGCAGAGTTGAGGAAGGCTGTGTCGGTCTGGAGAGGTTTGCGTCCCACCAAGAAGTTTCTCGGCCTCACGGTCGAGGAATTCGAAGCGGGGCTGAAAGATTCCTTCGACGCACGCGATGCCGTGACAGAAGCCGAGGCCCGTCTGACGGCGGCGATCAACGCCCGCAATGCGGCGGATGAGGAGAATCTCGCGCTGGTGGGGCGTCTCGTCGCCGCCGTGAAGGCGGATGCCGATGAAGGTGAAAACTCAGAGATCCTCGACGCACTGGGGTATGTGATTCCCAGCAAGCGCAAGAGCGGCTTGCATCGAAAAGGCACCGTGACGGAACTGCCGAAGGCGGCTTGAGCCAGCTCTCATCTCCATGCAATGCCGGATGAGAAGGATCTCGTCCGGCGTTTTTTCTTTCTCACCGCGGCAGTCGGCCATCGTCCCCCACTTCACTCGGTCTTGGTGGCCGACTCCGCAACGAAGCTAGGCCGCAGCCGAAAGGCGAAGGAGACTTCGTACCGGGTGGAACCGGTCCCTACCAGCGTGGGTAGGAACGACTTCAGCTAATCATACTGCTTCGTCATCATCCGGGTGCAGCCACCATTGCTTCAATGGACTCTGGCTCAGGAGCAGTGAATTGGCTAGGTATGGGCAGGTGGCGGAATGAGTGCCGTCGCTCACTCTGTCAAGGCGTGGGGCGGTGTCGAAAAGCCAGGGAACGACTCAGGAGCGAGGTATTGTAGCCTATACCGATTCTCAGTTGTGACCTCGCGCATCGACAAGCTGGCGTTGCAATTGCGCAAGTCGGCACCGGCGCTTTACAGCGAGTACAAGACGGCCCGCAAGGTCTTGAACCAGCCGGGTGGCGAGAGTGCGACGCCCGAACTCAGCGTGACGCCGGAAGTGAAGAAGGCGGCGTAAGGCCGACAGGGTTGGCCACCTTTCATCGTCGCCGGGGTGCGGAGGCGGCTATCGAACCCTGGCTGGCGCGTTCACGAGAAAACCGGGCTGGTCCTTTGTCCGCACGGGCTGCACGAGCCAGCCGCGGTTTCCGGTGACGCGCATGGTCTCGGCGAGTTTCTGTTGGCTGCTCAGCTTGTCGGCTCGCGCAATCCAGAGCCGGTTCTCGCTGTAGGCCAGCATCGGCAAATCCCCGGGACTATCCCCGGCGCACAGAACGGGACGGCGACCGATCGTGTCGTGGATGCAGGTAATCTTTCCCGAATAAGTCGGCACCGGAAAATGCAATCGGCTGGTGAGCTTCAGGCTGCGAAGCACCTTGGAATCGAGCGCGGCATAGCCGGCATTGTCGCGCAATAGCAGCGGATCCTTGTAGAGATTCCCGGCGCGATCTGTGAGCAACGTCGTGATGCCGGTGATTTGTTCCGGGAGAATTCCATCGCGCACTCCGCGTTCGCGCAGCATGGGGTTAAGCCGGTGCTGGACCATCCAGCGGACGCTCCATGCGTTACTAGCGGAAATGATCCGGACGTCGAACTGGTGACGGAGCAGCGCGGCAATGAGGTCCACCATCTCGGGATAAAACCACGGAGCCGGGTAGGCGGTCCTGCCCGGAGTCACGTCGATCGGCCGAACTTCTCCGGGGCAGGCGAATTCGCAGGCAACCCGGGTCGCGCGGACAACCTCTGCAATACTCAGGCTGGCCATCGCTTCGACCACCCAGGCATAGCCGGTAGCGAGAGGCGTGGGATCGGCATCACCATGAACCGTAGGATCGAGCAGCGCCTCGTAGTATTCCGTGAGGTCCGCACCGGAAGCCGGAGTGAGTCGTTTACCCGAACGCAAGCGGAGCGGCGGGCTCAAATTGCGTGCGAGCTTCTCCGGGCTTAGCACGCCATCGCGAACGAGCACGGCGAAGGTAGCTTCGCCGACATCCCCGCAGACGAGCGTGTTGTCGAAGTCGAAGACAACCGGAAGGTTTTTCCCAGAGCCGCGTCGGATGAGATTTTCAAGTGCTCGACGGGTGGCCGGGTTCCAGCCGCGAGGTGAAAGCGAAACGATGTCCTTTCGGGAGCGCGAGAGTTTTCTGGTAGGCATGGTGTGATGAATGTTTCGGCCAGCTACTCACCTTCCGAAGAGTCTTCGAGTTCCGCGCGAACTCTGCGACGCGCTTCGTCTCCCAGACCGGACCGATCCTTTTTATAGAACACTTTCCACAACACCAGTCCGTGCGCCGGGGCGGTCATTCCCGCGACGCGCCGATCCTTCGCGGCCAGCATCTGCTTCAGCTCCGCCTCGCTGAACTTGCCGCGCCCGAGCTGCACCAGCGTGCCCACGATGCCACGACACATCTTGTAGAGGAAGCCGTCGCCCTCGATGACGAACGTCAGCAACGAGCCGCTCCGCTTGATGTCACAGCGCGTCAGCGTGCGCACCGTGTCCTCGATCTTGTAACTGTGATTCGCCGCGAACGATCGGAAGTCATGCTCGCCCACCAGATGACGGGCCGCCAATTGCATCGCCTTCACGTCGAGCTTCACCGGCACGTGCCAGGCTTGCGTGCGCAGCAGCGGATTCATCGACGTATGATTCCAGATCGCGTAGCGGTACTGCTTGCCGCTCGCGTGGAAGCGCGAATGAAACGTGTTCGGCACTCGCTGCGCCGACACCACGCGGATGTCCTCCGGCAACCACGCGTTCACCGCGAGCGGAAGTTTGTGCAGGGTCATCTTGAACTCCGAACGCACGATGTTGACGTCCGCCACCATGCCCAGCGCATGAACGCCAGTGTCGGTGCGGCTGGAACTCATGATGCGTCGGACGGACGGAAAGATTTTCGCCAGCGCTTCCTCCACCTTCTGCTGCACGCCGACGCCGATCTTCTGCACCTGCCAGCCTTGGTAGGCCGTGCCGTCGTAGGCAATCGTGAGCTTGAGTTTAATGGTGTCCAAAGTGATTCGTGATGAGTGATGCGTGAATCCGGTCCACGCGTCGAGCCACGGGCTAACGCGTTACGAATGACGAATCACGGCGCGTTATCCAGAAAGCTCTGCAACAAAATCGCCGCCGCCATGGCGTCGACCTTCTCCTTGCGATCAGCACGGCGGACATTTCCTTGCAGCAACACCCGGTTCGCCTGCGCCGAAGTCAGGCGTTCATCAAGCGTTTGGATCGGCACGCCAATCTCGGTTTTCAGAACGGCAATGAACTCGCGCACTTTCTCGGCCGCCGGACCATAGCTCCCGTCCATGTTCCGCGGCATGCCGATGAAGACGCGCTCGACTTCTTTCTCCACGAGGAGATGTTTGAGTCGAACGAGAAAGGCATCGAACGGCTCGGTCGGGATGTACTCCAGCGGTTGCGCGATCATCTTCAGCTCATCGCTGACCGCCACGCCGATGCGTTTGGTTCCGTGATCGAGAGCGAGATAGCGCATGCGTCAAATGTTCAAAGGGACTTCATCACCTTCGCCGCTGCCGCTACGGTGCGATCGATATCCTCTGTCGAATGTGCCGTAGAAATGAATCCGGCCTCGAACTGGGAAGGTGCCAGGTAGACGCCAGCGTCCAGCATCCCGTGGAAGTACTTTTTGAACCGATCGCGATCGCTCTTCATCGCATCGGCGAGGTTGTGCACCGGCTGGTCGGTGAAATAACCACAGAACATCGATCCGCAGCGATTGAAGGTGACCGGAACACCGGCCGACTTGGCTGCGTCGCGCAGGCCAGCTTCGAGTTGAGCGCCGAGGGTTTCCAACTGCGCGAAAGCATTCGTCGACTTCAACTCCTCCAATGCCGCGATGCCCGCCGCCATCGCGACAGGGTTCCCGCTGAGCGTGCCCGCCTGATACACGGGGCCGAGTGGCGCGAGGTAATCCATGATGTCCGCGCGTCCACCAAATGCTCCGACCGGCAGACCGCCACCGATGATTTTACCGAAGCAACTAAGGTCCGGCTTGATGCCGAAGCGCTGCTGCGCGCCGCCGGCCGCGAGCCGGAACCCCGTCATCACTTCGTCGAAAATCAGCAACGCACCGTTCGCCGCCGTGATCTCGCGAAGGAATTCCAAGTAGCCCGGCTTCGGCACATACAAGCCCGCGTTGCCGGCGACTGGCTCAATGATCACGCCCGCCACCTGCCCGTTGTTCGCTGCAAACGCCGCGCGCAACGCCTCGGGATCGTTGTAGGGAACCACGATGGTGTGCTGGGTGAACGACGCCGGCACGCCCGCGCTGTCCGGATGGCCGAACGTCAACGCTCCGGAGCCCGCCTTCACGAGCAGCGAATCGGCGTGGCCGTGATAGCAGCCGTCGAACTTGATGATCTTGTCGCGCTTGGTGAAACCGCGTGCGAGTCGAATGGCGGACATGCACGCTTCCGTGCCGGAGTTCGTCATTCGCACCTTCTCGACATTCGGCACCAGCTCGCAGATGAGCTTGGCCATCGTTACCTCGTGCGGATTCGGAATGCCGAAGCTGGTCCCCTGCTCCGCCGCTTGCTGAACGGCCTTGATGATCTTCGGATGCGCGTGGCCGAGAATCGCCGGCCCCCAGGTGCCGACGTAATCGATCAGCTCGTTGCCATCGACATCCCACACGTGCGCACCCTTGGCGCGATTGACGAAGAACGGCTGGCCACCCACCGCGCGAAAGGCGCGCACAGGAGAGTTCACACCACCAGGAATATACTTCAGCGCTTCCGCAAAGAGCTGTTCAGATCGGGCACGAGAAATCATGGGAGGAAAATAACGGGCGCGCGGTTGAACGCACGCGGAATTTCTCTGGGAGCGAAGTCGAGATGGAGCCGGCAGTCGCAGGCCGGAGTTACGGGCCGAACCGGAACGCGTCCTTCAGCTTGCCGGTTTCGCAGGTGATGATGGAGCCCACCGCGACATTGTGACGGGCGAACCAGCCTTTGTTCATCTCCAGCACGAACTGCACACGATCGCTCTTCGCTTCCACCGGTGTTTCGTCGAGGGGCTTCAGCTCGTGGAGTTCGAGAATTGTTCCTTCACTGTCGATGTAGGCGATGTTAAGCGGCAGCTTCGTGTTCTTCATGTAGAAGGAAGTGCGATGCGGCTTCGAGAACACGAAGAGCATGCCTTCGTTCTCCGCCATCTCGGTCCGGAACATCATTCCCGTCGCGATCTGAATCTGGTTCATCGCCAATTCGGCGGTCACCACTTCCGGGCCGACGTACAGCTTCATGGTCTGCAGCTTCGGCTGAGCCTTGATAAATCCCGTGAAGGGCTGAGGCGCGGCGTTGGTGGAAGACGTGGGCGCGGATTTGGAAGGCGCCGCCGGCTCGGAGACGGCTTGCTTCTGGCAGCCGACGGCCACCAGGAGGACGATGAGACTCGCGATGCGGGAACGGGCAATCATGGATACAGGCTGGAAGAGGCGTAACCGATTTTCAACCAATACTTCCGCCGCAATTCTCCACAACTCAATCTTCCTTGGAGAACGCCAGATAAGCGACGGTCAGGAGGTTGAATCCCGGCAGCAGCAACGGCAGCGCGAGCCATTTCGTTCTGCCGACGGCTTCGCACATTTTCAGCGCCCAATAGATGAAAACGATTCCGCCGATGAGCGGGACGAAATAGAGCAGCACCAGAAAGCCGGAGATGTGCGCGGCCTGGTGCAGCGGGAACAATTGAAGGACCGGGAGCCAGATGAGAACGCCGGATTCGGTGCCGGCCTTCCGACACATGCGTTTGAGGCAATAACACCAGAGAATCCAGAAGACCGGCATCGCGATCAGAACGGCCAGCCCCAGCCCGGCGCCCACGAAACCGGTCATCAGTTCCATGACCTTCTGCCATTCCTCGTTGAGCCGTTTTGAGGAGTCCGGCTTCGGAACGGCCGACGCGGGAAGCATCGCCTCGACTCCCAGCGTCTTGGCTTCTTCAACGGTAAGATCCTTGATCTTCACCATGGCAATGCCGCGCGTGTGCCGAATGAAAACGATGTTGGTGCTGACGCCTTCCACCACGGCGTTGGTGTAAGTCTCGTCATGCAACGAGAGCGTTTCAAAGCTGCGAATGTCGCCCTTCTTGATTTCCGCGGCCTTCAGTCCATCGATGGCAACCGTCGACACGAAGATCCCCACCGAGAGGAACAGGAGAAAGCGATAGAACAAGTATGATCTCATACGAGATTCTAGGTCGGACGTTTTCCTTGGAATCATGAGCCCAAACCTTGGGTAAGTCCCGGGCGCCACCACCAGGCGCTGGCTAGAGCGGCCATGCCACGGCGCATCGAACCTCGGGAATCGACGGAAAATCTTCTAGCCATCCGGCCCCCCAGTCCGTTCAATGCCCAGGAGCGGACGAATGCTCCAGACATTGGTCCTTTCCCATGAGAGCTCCCTGTGCCGGCTGTAACAACAATCAGAGACGATGACTCCGGAACCAGATAACAATTTCACGCCGGGCTCAGGTCCCGTCACGGGCTACGGCGCGCAGTTCGCCCCCACTTCGTGGACGGACGTCATGGCCGCCCAGCGCGGCGGCTCCGTCGAAGCCGAGGCAGCATTGGAGAAGCTCTGCCTGACCTACTGGTATCCACTCTACTCCTACCTGCGCCGGAAAGGTTTCGATCCCCACAAGGCCCAGGATCTCAACCAAGAATTCTTCTACCGTCTGCTGAAGGAGAACTACCTTGGCGCCGTGGACCGCAAGCGCGGCAAGTTCCGCTCGTTCCTGCTCGCGGCGCTGAATCATTTTGTCTCCAACCAGCGCGACTACGAACGCGCCGCGAAACGTGGGGGCGGCCAGGCGTTGATCTCCCTTGACGACACCGACGCCGAAAATCGTTTCAAGCTCGAGCCAGCATCTTCCTTGTCGCCGGAGAAGATCTTCGAGAAGAACTGGTTTCTCACGCTCTTCGAACAGGCGCTGGCCCGGTTGCGCGAGGAACAGAGGGCCGCCGGCAAGCTGGAGCTCTTCGATCAGCTGAAACAGTTCGTGATCGAAGATGCGGAATCCGGCGACTACAACAACGCCGCCACCAAGGTGAACATGACCGCGAACGCCGTCGCCGTGACCGTTCACCGCCTGCGCGAACGCTACAAGAAGCTCGTCTACGAAGAAGTAGTCCGCACCGTGGCGGATCCCGCCGAGATTGAAGACGAGCTCCGCCGCTTCTTCTCCGTGCTCGAAGAGTAAGCTTCTTCGAGCCCTCGCAAAATTTCTGTAATAACCGTCCCCGTGTTTCTTCTTTGCTTGGTGAAGGCAAACTGCAGGTCACATGAAGAAGAACAAAACAGCAGCAACGGTCCGGCTCCCGCGGGAAACTCCCGACAGCCGGCTGTTATTCTTCGCGTGGCCGGTGATGCTTCAAGGGCATCCCGTGCAGGACAATCTGCCTTACCCGCCTGCTTCCCACCTACAACTGAACCGTGGCGTAATCGCCACCGAGGCCATATGAGCACACTGGCTTCTTCCCGGCTGGGGCGTGTGTTGCTGCACGCCCTGTGCCTCCTTCTCCACCCGTCGCACTCGCGCTGGCACTGGAACGGAATCCGTCGCGAGTTTCGCGCAAGCTGAGCGAGACGTGACGTTCGAGTCCGGTTCATGAATCTTTTCCACTAGTCGACATCCCGGCGCGTCCACATACTCGCGTCGTGATGAAGACAGAAGGCGTCGGCGCTGCTCCCGAAAGCATCGGAACCCACCAGAAAGCTCTCCGCGTCAATCTCGACAAGGCCGTCTACGGAACCTTCGCCGAGATTGGCGCTGGCCAGGAAGTCGCGCGCTGGTTCTTCCGCGTCGGCGGCGCCTCCGGAACCATCGCCAAAACAATCTCCGCCTACGACATGCAGGTGAGCGACGCCATCTACGGCAAGTGCGAACGCTACGTGGGCCGCCAGCGCCTCAGGACCATGCTCGACCATGAGTATGGATTGCTGCTCGAACGCTTGAGGGAACAACGCGGTGCCAACACTCGGTTCTTCGCCTTCGCCGAAACGGTCGCCGCGCAGGGATTCATCCATCGCGACGAATGCCACGGCTGGATCGGCGTGCGCTTTCAGGCGGAACCGGGCGCCGAACCCTCGGAAGTCCTGTTGCACGTCCGAATGTTGGACAAGGAGAATCTCCCTCAACAGGAAGCGCTCGGCATCATCGGAGTCAACCTGCTCTACGGAGCGATTTATCACACCCGCGACCCGGAGACATTCATTCAGTCCTTGCTCGACTCGCTCACGCCCGAGCGCATCGAGGTGGACATGATCAAATTCTCCGGAGCAGCCTACACCGCAGTCGACAACCGCCTGATGAGCCTTCAACTCGTCCAGCGCGGACTCACCCGCGCTGCAATGTTCACGGCGGACGGTGAAGTCGTGAACGCCGCGGAGATGCTCTACAAGAAACCGATTCTCGTGGAGCGCGGCAGCTTTCGCCCGGTCACCAAGGTCACCATCGACATGCTGCAAACCGCCCAGGCACAGTTCGTCCAGGAACCCGGCGTCGAAGGCGAGGAGACGCTTGTGCTGATGGAGATGACATTGAAGAACCTCGCCGACGGCGGAGAGATCGATCACCGCGATTTCCTGGATCGCGTCGACATCCTGAGCACGCTCGGACGGACGGTGCTAGTTTCGAACTACGCCGAGTTCCACCGTCTTGCGTCGTACTTGTTCCGCTATACCAAGAAGAAGATCGGTATCGTCATGGGTGTGCCCACGCTGCGGGAGATTTTCGACGAGAAGTATTATACCGATCTCGAGGGCGGAATTCTCGAATCGTTCGGGCGCATGTTCAAAAACGATCTGAAGCTCTACGTCTACCCGATGCAGGAAACCAAGAACGGCGCGATCATCACGGCCGGGAACTTGCGTGTCGCACCGCACCTCAGCCATCTCTACGCCTACCTTTATGAAAATCGGCACATCGAAGCCTTGAAGGACATCGATGAACGCTGCCTGCCCATTCTCTCGCGGAATGCGCTGACGAAGATCAAAAGCGGTGATCCAACCTGGGAAGAAATGGTTCCGCCCGAAGTCGCGGCCATCATCAAGGAACGCCGCCTTCTCGGCTATCAACCCACCGAATAGCCAGCACCGATGAGCAGACAAGGTCTCGTTCTCGAGAAGGTCGTCCTGCTCGGCCGCACCTTCGAGGAATACGCGCGTTACTTTCGTCTGGATACCAGCGCTCTCCAAAAACAGAGCGTGCTTGACGTCGCAGCCGGGGTCAGTTCGTTCTGCGCGGAAGCCAACCTCCGCGGAATCCGCACCACCGCCTTTGACCAAATTTACCAACTGTCGTCCGAGGCCATTCAGGCTCGCTGCGAACCGGACTTGGAGGCGGTCACTCGCAACATCGCGTTGGCCAAGACCTACAAATGGGACTTCTACAAGTCGCCCGAGGGGATGCGTGAGTATCGCCAGCGCGCGTACCAAACCTTCCTCGCTGACTACCGCACCCACGCCGACCAGCGCTACATCGCCGGAAACCTGCCGCACCTGCCATTCCGCGATCGCGAGTTCGACGTCACCCTCGTCTCGTATCTCCTGTTCGTTTACGACGACCATTTCGACTACACCTTCCACAAAGCGTCTCTGATTGAGATCATGCGCGTCACCAGTAATGAAGCGCGCTGCTATCCCATCGTCACCTTCGAAGCCCAACGCAGCCGGCACCTCGACACGTTGCAAACCGATCCAGACTTGAATCACTTCATCTTCGATTTGGTGCCGACCGACTTCGAGTTTCTAATCGGCTCGAATTACTTCCTTAGCATCCGCCGACGTTGAGCCGTTTCTCCGTACGGAAACGAAAACCCGCCACCGCTGCATCGTCGCAACGGTGACGGGTAAAATCTAAATCAATCGGAAGGCTTACTCCGCCTTCTTCTTACGCTGGCCGATACCGGCCTTCTGCATCTTCTCCTTGTCCTCGGCGCTGATGGATTTGCGCTCTTCAGGCGAGAGCTTGCCGTCCTTGTCCTTGTCGTACTTCCCGGTGATCTCCTTGCGAAGGGCCTTCTGCTCTTCCGTCAATTGCGGACGCTTCGGCTTTTCCGGCGCCTTCTCGTCTTCAGCGCGAGCCGTCAGGGCTACGGCGCTGGTCAATCCAACTACAAGAATCAATGCACGCAACATATCGAACCTTTCTTCGTTTATTGTTTTTCTGTCTGTCGATACCGACACAGTGAAGGACGTCAGGCCTAAATCTGAGGTTACAACTGTTTTCCAGACGTTCTCGCGCCGGCATTCAGACACCTCCTCTGACGGAGGCTTACCCGCCAGGCATGAAGAAACCTTGTAAATCTCCCTTTACCGAAGCTTACCTTCCTTTACGAAACTTGCGGCCCTTGCCTTTACCATAATTGACCGGCTCAACTCTTCCTCCCGTTCCAGCCGGCCCGGCGTCCCCCGACATCTTCTTCAGTTCACGCACCTGATCCCGCAGCAACGCCGCCTTCTCAAACTCCAGATTGTTCGCCGCCGCCAACATCTCCTCCTCGATCTCGCGAATCGTCTCCGTCACGTCCAGATTTCCGCCCGCCTCATTCAGAACCGCCGTCGCCTTCGCCGCCTGATCTTCGCGCGTGGACAAACTCTCCTCCACCGCCCGGACAACACTTCGCGGCGTAATGTTGTGTTCCTTGTTGTAGGCGATCTGCCGTTCGCGCCGATGCTGCGAGATGGCGAGAAACCGCTGAATGCTCTGCGTCTTCACATCCGCGTAAAGGATCACCTCACCGTTCAAATGCCGCGCCGCACGACCTGCCGTCTGGATCAAACTCGTCGTCGAGCGCAGGTACCCTTCCTTGTCCGCATCCAGAATCGCCACCAGCGAAACTTCCGGCAGATCGAGCCCTTCGCGCAACAGGTTGATCCCGACTAGCACATCAAACTCGCCCTTGCGCAGCGCGCGAAGAATCTCCACGCGTTCAATCGCATCAATTTCGCTGTGCAGATACCGCACGCTGATGCCCACGTCGCGCAAGTAATCCGTCAACTCCTCCGCCGTCCGCTTCGTCAAGGTCGTCACTAGCACGCGCTCCTTCTTGTCCACACGGATACGCGCTTCGTTGATCAAATCATCAATCTGCCCCTTCAACGGCTTGAGCGTAATCACTGGATCAATCAGCCCGGTCGGACGCACCACCAACTCCGCAACATGACCCTTCGACCACTCCATCTCCAGCGGCTGCGGCGTAGCGCTGACATAGATTGTCTGGTTCTGCATCCCCTGGAACTCCGAGAAGTTCAGTGGCCGGTTATCCAACGCGCTCGGCAGGCGAAACCCGTGCTCGACCAACACCTTCTTGCGCGACAAGTCGCCGGCAAACATCCCGCCAATCTGCGGCACCGTGACGTGCGACTCATCGAGCACCAGCACGAAGTCCGGCGGAAAGAAGTCGATCAGCGTGTGCGGACGCGACCCCGGCGGCCGCGCACTGATGTGCCGCGAGTAGTTTTCAATGCCGGAGCAAAATCCCATCTCCTCCATCATTTCCAGGTCATACTCCGTCCGCATCTTGATGCGCTGCGCTTCAAGCAGCTTGCCGTGTTTCTCAAACTCCGCGATGCGCGGCCCGAGCTCTTCTCGAATGGAAAGAATGGCGCGCTTCATCTTGTCCGCGGGCGTAACGAACTGTTTGCCCGGAAAGATCGCCACCGAGTCCAGCTGCTCCAGCTTGTCGCCCGTCAACGGATCGAACCGCGTCAGACGGTCAATCTGCTCGCCGAAGAATTCAATCCGCAGCGCGTCTTCTCGATACGCCGGGCAAACCTCCACCGTATCGCCGCGCACGCGGAAGTTGCCGCGCATGAACTCGATGTCGTTCCGGTTGTATTGGAGATCCACCAATCGCAGGAGAAACTGTTCCCGCGTCAGTTCCATGCCGACGGCGAGATGGATCACCATCGACTTGTAATCCTCCATGCTCACGATGCCGTAGATGCACGATACACTCGCCACCACCAGCACGTCGCGCCGCGTGAAGAGCGCGTTCATCGTCGAGAGCCGCATCCGCTCGATGGCCTCGTTCACGCTCGAATCCTTCTCGATGAACGTGTCCGTGCGGGGGATGTAAGCCTCCGGCTGGTAGTAGTCGAAGTAGCTGACGAAGTACTCGACCGCGTTGTGCGGGAAGAACGCCTTGAACTCTGCGTAGAGCTGCGCGGCCAGCGTCTTGTTATGCGAGATGACCAGCGTAGGCCGGTTCACGTTCTTCACGACATTCGCGATGGTGAACGTCTTTCCCGAACCAGTGACGCCCAGCAGCGTCTGATGCTTCGCGCCGCCCAGCAGACCTTCCGTCAGCTTGCCGATGGCCGCCGGCTGATCACCAGCGGGTGCGAAAGGCGATTCGAGTTTGAACATGCGGCCGCAACCTTGGCACGGCGCAACAGAGTGTCAACGGGCCGCCGCCCCGGCAGGCATCAGCGGTTGCGTCCACGCCCGCTCCGTCTCGTTCGTTCCGAACGCGTTCAGCTTGGGCTTCGTGGAAGTGACCCGCGCGCGAACATACAGCTCGTCGCCGCTCATCTGGTATCGGGCCTTCGTCCCCTCACTCACCGCGAGCACCGCTCCGATCTCCTCGGTGTAAAGGCGTGTCACGGCGTAAATGCTGTTCGTGGGACGCGGTCCAGGCCGGCTCGTTGGATCGAAACCCTTCAGCGTGCCGATGAACTCCGTCTTGTATCGCACTCCCGGCTCGGCCTGTATCTCCAGGCTGAGTTCACGCGGTGTCCGTTTCACGTCGTTCAAAACGACACCCGAGGAGGCGTAGAAATCACCCGCTTCCATCGCCGCAATCAAGGACGCCGCATCGAGCCGCGCGGAACGCACCATTACCCAGCCGCGACCAGCATTGCTGTTGGTGCGGGCGAGGTGGTGATACTGATGCGAGTCATCCACCGCGAGGCCATAGAGCGCGCCGAGATTCAATTGAGACAAACGGAACGCGAGCGCGACATCCCACATCCGTTCGAGGCTCGCGTGATGCTCATCGCCCTCGTTGTGAACGGACGGATGCCCGTTGTAGACCTCGAAGAAGGTCTGGCCGCGCACTTGCATCAATTCTTCGCCCGTGATGGCCCAGCCGAAATTGGGATGGTTGATGTGCGGGAGGATGGGCTGACCTGTGCGGCGACGTTGTTCAAGAATTGAATCGAGGTTCTGCTGGATGACGTCCACCACGCTCGTACCCTTCTGCGGCTTCAGCTCCTCGCGCAGGTTGGTGGCGTTGATGTGAATGGGCAGCAGCTTGTATGCGGCGGAAAGCTCCTCGCTGGGAATCACCAGGAACCGCCCGCGGTGTTCCATCAAGCGCGTGAATTCCGGCAACGTCTTGAGGCGAACCTGAAGCTGGTTGGTAACCGTTCGCATCTCCACCCACGAATCGCCAAAACGTGCCCGATACTTTTCCAACGCCTGTTTCCGGGTTCCATTCGAAACGGCAATCCAGCGTTGATGCACCTGCATCACGTTGTGATCTGACAGCGCGACGAAGTGGTAACCATTCGTTTTGTACCAATCGAGAACGCTCTCGGGAAAGTCATCACCATCACTCCAGAACGAGTGCGTGTGGAGATTCCCCTTCCACCAGCGAACCGGATCGCGCGACGGAGGCTGGGCCGCGTGCAGCGGGGCTGCCGGCAGGAAACTGATGAAGAGAAGAATGACCAAGACCCAATGACGCAATGACCAGTGAATGCCAAAACCCAGATGACCAACGTTTGTCCGATTACCAAGCATTCCGGACGACGATAATTGCTTCATCGAACATTCCTTGGGCATTGAGAATTGGTCATTGGTCATTTGCCGAAATTGACTCCATAGCAGCCCGACTCCTTCAAACTTCCATCGCCTTGGGCGGCCCAAGGATGATTCCCGCGATGATGGCCGCACGCTGAGATTGGCGGTCGCGTACCAGCGAAACAGCCTGACGAATCGCCGGCGGAACTTGTTTCTTAAGGCTCAGCGTTTCGTGGGTCGCCACATGGGGATGGGCCTGTTGCATGTGGCGGGCCACCTCAGTGGACGGCATGCTGCCGTGGAGAAACGCCTGCGCAGACTCCAGCATCGAGGGCGCTTGCCGGTTCAGGCCGGTATTCATGTCCACATCGCTGCGACTCTCCGATACTACGCGTGGGACCGGTGCGGGACGCGAGACGCTGGCTCTCGGCAAGGGCGGCGGTGCGGACTGGACGACCACTGGCGGCGCTGCGGGACGGGACGGCTCCTCCCCTTGCAACAGCCGACGAAGTTCATCTTCCCAACTGGCGGCAGGAGGTGGCTGCGGTCGGGTTTGCGGAGTCTGACGCGGCGGCACCGACGTCCGGCGCGGATTCGGCGTCGGCCAAGGCGAAGCGTCAGCATCTGCATCGCCTTCGCCCTTTCGCTTCTGCCACCAACTGTGGAGCATCGAAATGACCACGATGGCGATGAGGAAAATCAACTTTTCCATAAGGTCGGACGTCTTTGACGAACCTCAGCTGCCCTGCCCTTTACCGCCGGTGCCGCCCGCGATGCCTTCGCGCATGCCGGTGTCCGCCTGGATGTTCTTCATTTTGTAGTAATCCATAACGCCAAGGTTGCCGGAACGGAAAGCCTCGGCCATCGCCAGCGGCACCTGTGCTTCGGCTTCCACGACACGGGCGCGCATCTCCTGAACCTTCGCGAGGTTTTCCTGTTCGAGCGAGACGGCCATCGCACGACGGACTTCCGCCTGCGCCTGGGCAATTAGCTTGTTCGCCTCGGCTTGTTCCGCCTGCAGTTTCGCACCGACGTTCTCGCCGACATCGACGTCCGCGATGTCGATGGAAAGGATTTCGAATGCCGTGTTGCTGTCGAGCGCCTTGTCCAAAACCGTCTTCGAAATGCGGTCCGGATTCTCCAGCACGACCTTGTAGCTGTCCGACGAACCAATGGTCGTGACGATGCCTTCGCCGACGCGGGCAATGATGGTTTCCTCGGTCGCACCGCCGACGAAGCGGTCGAGGTTCGTGCGCACGGTGACGCGGGCCTTGGCTTTCACCACGATGCCGTCCCGGGCGACGCCATCAATGGTGCTGCGCCCGGTCGAAGGATTGGGAACATCGATGACCTTGGGGTTGACGGAGGTTTTCACGGCTTCCAGCACCGTCTTGCCTGTGCCTTTGGTAGCCAGGTCGATGGCGCAGGCACGGTCGAAGTCAAGGTGGATGCCCGCCTTGCGCGCGGCGATCAATGCCTGCGTCACCATGACGGCGTTGCCGCCGGACAGGTAGTGCGTCGAGAGATCGTCGATGGAGATGTTCAAACCCGATTTCACGGCGGTGATACGGGTATCGACAATCATGCCGACCGGTACGCTGCGCAGACGCAGGGCGATCAGTTCCATGAACGTCACCTTTGCGCCCGCTGCCATCGCACGCAGCCAGACGAAGAAGAAATTGAAGACGATGATCGCGAAGACGAGCAGGATCAGGCCGACGACGCCGATCACGACAAGCGTGCCGATGCCGAGGCTGGATTGATTCTGATTCTCAAACTGGGCGAGGAGGTATGGGAGTGTGTTCATGTTAAAGTATTCTTTGTTTCCGCTGACGGTTCCGAGATCGCGCGCACGACGACACGAATGCCTTCAATGCCGACTACTTTCAAGGGCGTGCCCTTCTCCACCAACGAGCCTTCCGTGACGACATCGACACGCTGTCCATTTATTAGCGCGGTCCCGGAAGGACGCAATTGCGTGAATGCAGTTCCCGTCTGGTTCAGGAGTTCCGGGCGCTCGGCGCCAATCTCACCCGAAACGCCCTGGGAGATGAACGCCCGGCCAAAGCGCGTGTGAGGAAAAACCCGCGCCCAGACCATGAATCCCACGATCACTCCCAGCACCGTGCCCGCCAGAATCCAGGTTCCAGCGACCGCGCCCAACCTCACGAAGCCGAGGATGACGCCGGCAATCAGACAACAGCCGCCCACGATCCCGGCAACCATGCCCGGCAGAATCGTTTCGAGGAGCAGCAGTATGGCGCCGACAACCAGCAGCGTGACGACGAGTTCCATGCGGCGGAGCATAGGAGTCGCGTGGAAGCAGGGTAAAGTGGAAAAGCCGCCGAACATTGGAATCGGCGCCCATCAAATGACCGGTTTACTTCGCAATCCAGTTTTTCACCGGACCGCCCTTCACAACCCAGTCTTCGTCAAGAGTCGCGTGATTGATGATGGTGCGTTCGTGTGAGGTGAAGATGAGATGAATGCGCCCGTCCTTCGCTTGAATCGCCAGCGGGTAGGCGTAGTCATGGGGACCCTCTGCCACGTTGCGACGATACGGATACGTCCGGTCCTGATCCGTGGAAAGCGCGAGAGTCAGCGGCGTGCGCTCGTTCATGCTGTCATTGTAGACGAGCAAGAGACTGCCGCTGCGAAGCTTGATGAAGTCAATGGCCGCATTCGGATTGGGGAACGCTGAGTTTTTCCCTTCAGTCCAAGTCCAGCCGCCATCGCGAGATTCAGAACGAACGACCCAGCCGTTGGTCGTCGGCTCGTAGTTCCCACAGCGTCGGCTGTAGGCAATGAGATGGTTCGGACTCACCTCCACCGCCGCCGCCTGAATACTACCAACCGCAGCGCGGATCGGGCCCGTTTGTTTCCATTGCTTCTTCGCAACTTCGTATCGAAGGAAAAGGCTCGCGCTGTCGAAGCCCGTGAACTCCGTGTCATGGCCCGTCTCGTGATAGATGGGCAGCAGGTAATCACCGTTGTGCAGGACAATCGGGCGATTGCAAACCATCATTCCCTCCTGCTCCACCAACGGAAACGCATCGGACCAGGTCTGCGCGTGGTCACGGGAGATCTTCGCCTGCACCTTTGACGTGGACCACGTCTTGCCGTGGCGCACGACGTAGAACAGCCAGACGAGTCCATCCGGCGCCTGCCAGACCACGCCGTTACCCAACGAACGGAACGGGTCTTGAGCGATCACGACAGGTTTGGTCCAACGTTGGCTTCCCTTCTTCAACCGCGAACCGAAGACCGCCGTGGAAGCGGCGTATTCCCCTTCGCCACCGTAGTAGACGAGATACAGATCGCCATTGGCGAGTTCCTCTAGTCGCGCGGGATGTTTGTAAGGACCGGTCTTGATCTCGGGACCGAAGACGCGGTGAATCGTCAATGGGCCTGCCACAGCGATGAAAGTATGCGCCGACAAGAACGAGAGGAGTGTCAGCAGAAGAAGTCTGCGCCATAATGAAGCGGATCTATGGAATGAGGCACAGACTGTCCCTACGTTTTCAGCGGAGTTCATGCGGAGCCTTTACACGGCGCAGCGGCGCCAGTAAAGCCGGGAGTCTGGAGACTCGCGCAAGAGGACGCCTCTTTTCATCGTGGTTTCCATCGGCGGACCTCGGGAGAATGGAGTGCGGTCGTCCTCGGCCGCAAAAGCGCTGAAATAGTAAGGCGGTCTCGTCCTCTCCGTCGCTCACGACCTTTTCCATCTTTCTCTCCGCATCCGACCACGATGAAAAGATGCGCCTGCGCGAGACCGGGAGGTTTTCTTAGCCGAGCGGCTGCAGCTTCATGCGGCGCAACTGGCCTTGCTCCGTGATGACAGTGACTGCTTCCAATTCCAGAAGCCCCGGCTGGGCGAGACGAATCTTCAATTCGGCGAGGCGACGGTCCACCCAGTCGTTTCGGAGGACTCGAATCGCCTCGGAAATATTTCGCGACGTGTCCGCGGAACCTTTCCCATCGGCGACCGCCTGCGTGATCAACGCCGCAGCGGCCGAATCCTGCAACTCGTCAATGAGCGCCGGCACCCCGTGCCAGGAATGTTCGCGATGCGCTTTGATGCGCGCCTCCGCGATGCCCCGAATCGTGGGATGCTGAATCCAGTCCAGCACCAGATGCTCGGTCACCCATGCCATGTGCTCGTCTTCACCGAGAAGAAATCGAAGCAGCCAGAACTCGCGCTCGGACGGAGGCGTCATCTCGGGCTCCTCGTCCGGCAGGGGGTCCGACTCGACTTGAACGATGCCCTTTCCTCGCGACGTCTTCTTGAACTCGATCCGAACGGACTCCGGCGTAACGCCCAAATACATCGCAGTCTTCTGCGCGTATGTGTCAAGAAGCACTGCGCTACCTGTCTTCTCCAAGGCTTCGCGCATCTCCTTCACAATCGCCAAACGACCACGATCTGAGGCTGGATCGTGAATCATGCGAAGGCGGTTGAGATAAAAATCAAAATACGCATCGGCCTCACGTATCAGCTTACGAAACGCCTCAACACCATGCTCTTTGATGAAACTGTCCGGATCGTGAGGAGCAGGAACTACAGCAATTAAAACCGAGAGTCCCGCCGCCAGAAAGGAATCAAGCGAACGAATCGTTGCGTTCCAGCCCGCCGGATCAGCATCGAAGCAAACAACAACCAAGTTGGTATGGCGTTTCAATATCCTAGCGTGATCCCCAGTCAACGCGGTTCCCTGAGGAGCCACTACATTCCTCACTCCCGCCATATAACAAGCGATGAGATCAAGTTGCCCCTCACACAGAATCGCTTCCTCTTGATCGAGGATGGCGCGCTTGGATTTATCCAGGCCGAAGAAGACCTTGCCCTTCGTGAAGATCGGCGTCTCCGGCGAGTTCACGTACTTCGCGGTCTTCTCATCGCCAGAAAGGACGCGTCCGCTGAAGCCGATGATGCGCCCCTGCTCGTCGCAAATCGGAAACATCAACCGCCCGCGGAAGCGATCGTAGTAACGGTCCGTCTCCTCCTTGCGAATGATGAGCCCGCCCTGTTCGACCACGGGCAACTCGTAACCTTTGCTCTTCGCCCAGTTCACTGTGTCGTCCCAGGCATCTGGTGCGTAACCAAGGCGGAACAACTTTATCGCCTCCTCCGAGACGCCGCGCTTGGCGAGGTAGTCGCGGGCGATTTGTCCGCCTGCATCGTTGGCCAGTGCCGTCTGCCAGCGCTGGGCGATTCCTTCGTGCATCTGGAGCAACGCTTCCTTGAGATGCCGTGCCTGCTGCTGACCAGGTTGATTGTCGAATTCGAGCGGAATGCTCGCGCGGTCAGCGAGCCGTTTCACCGCCTCGATGAAGGAGAGATTCTCGTATTCGCGGACGAAGGTGAAGACGTCGCCACCTTTATGGCAGCCGAAACAATGGAAGATCTGGCGGTGCGGATTGACGTTGAAACTGGGGCTCTTCTCTTTGTGAAACGGGCAGAGAGCGGTGAAGTTCGCCCCGGCGCGCTTCAAGGGCAGGACGGCGCCGATGACATCAACGATGTCACTGGCGGCGCGAATCTGTTCAAGCTTGTCCGGAGGAATAATCCCGGCCATGCCTGAGATTCGCGGACGCCTTACTTCTTATCAAGGACTTCGTAGACGGAACGCTCGCGCGCGTGGGCGATGTTGTTCGCGCCGCCCAGCTGCTTACCACCAGGCGCAGTCGGTTGAATGAGCGCGAAACCGAGATATTCGCGAACCGTCCGGCCAGCCACTGATTGGGAGAAGACTTCCCTCTGGAGATCGGGAAGCGTGAGGAAGAACGAACTGCCGAAGTTATCGAGCTGATACTTTTCGCTGGCCTTGATTTCCTCCGGCGAATAGGCGCGCGCGTTCAGAAACGAAAACGCGACAATCAAAATGCAGGCGTAGCGAAAGGTGCCGGAAATCATTCCGAGATAGTATTCCGCCGAGCCAAACGCGTCGCTGCCGCTCAGTTTCTCGCCCACGCCGCGTTTGATGTAGGAGAAGGCGATGGCGATGATCAATACGAGCGCGAGATAGGTACCGATGTAACAGGCAAGCGTGCTGAGCACGGAGGTGGATTGGGAGAGAAGCTGACCAATCGGCTGGTAGAGAAGACCCGCGGCGATCACGGTGATGATCCACTTCACGATATCCAGAAACTCCTCGGACATGCCGCGCTTGCGTCCGCGCCACAGGCCGAAGCCCAGCGCGCCGACGACCACAAAATCAACCCAACTCACGGATAGCGATTGCATATGCTTCTCAGTTCATTGTCCAAAATGTGGACGATGTGTCTTGTTGTGAACGTTCGTCAGCCAATCAGAACGCTCACAGCCGTATGGAGAAGGCTTTAGCGAATCCCGTGCCGGGATTAGGAATTCGCGGAGAAGAAGCGGATGGGAGGTTACGGATTGGCAGCCAGCCAGTAACGAATCTTGGCCGCCTCGGGATGCTTCGGATTGATCTCCAGCACGCGCTGGTAATGTTCCCGGGCGAGAGTTGGTTGCTGCAGTTGCTGGGCAAAGAGGTTCGCCAATGAGAGATGCGCGCGCGCATCGGAGGCATTCTCCGCAAGCAACTTTTGGAACTGTTCACTCGAATCGCTCCAATAGCCTCCCGCCTTCAAGGCCAGGGCGAAATTGTAACGCGCGTCGGCATTCTCCGGCTTCAGCGCCAGCGCGATTTCGTAGGCCCACAGTGACAATCGAGAATCGCCACGTTCAAGCGAGGCCAGGCCGAGATTGTAGTAAGCATCGAAATTGGCAGGGTCCGCCTTCACCGCGGCCTGATATTCGGTAATCGCCAGAGAGAGGCTGCCCGCTCGCTGTGCCTTGACCCCACGCGTGAACGCCTTCTCCGAAGCAGCAGCATCCCCGGAAGTGGGCGCCGCCGGCGACAAATAGGAGTAGCGAGCCCCGGAACTTACAGACGGAGTTCGGATGACTGACGGCATCGGCTCGGCGGAAGCATTCGTACGATTGCGTCCACCAAACGGATTCAACCGGGAGAGGAATCCTCGGCGCGCCGCGTTCGTGCCGGATTTCGTATTAAGCTGCGTCTCGAGAATCTCCGGCATCGGTGGAGTTGACCGGGAAAGCTCCTGAGCGGGTCGCACAACAGGGTCCGCCTGCACCTGGGTGAGTTCTGGCTCTGGTGGTTTCGCAGTCAGAGCCTCGGCGCCTTTCGGCGGCGGCGGTCGGACAGCGGGACGCGGTGACTCGAGCACCGTTCTAGTCGTCGCACTTGTGGGAGAGCTCTGATTTTGCGTGGAGACCGCCAGCCCCGAAGTGCCCGGCGGCGGCGCAGCGTTCGTTCGTGGAGGGATTGGCGTCAGCGACGGCGGAATTGTCAGCCCAGTTCTGGGCGAAGAGCTGGCGGTCGTCGGGGGAGCATTGGTTGTTTTTGTGGCCGCCGTGGCCGCGCCAGCTGATCGCGCGGCGAGAGATTGTGGATTCAACTCCGCCTCCAACTGGCGCACGATCGCTTCCACCGCTGAATTGTCCCCGGTCGAAGTCTTGATCGTCAGATACTGACGATAACGGTTCAGCGCCGCACTGCGGTTATTCGATTGATGATGAACAATCGCCGCGTTCAGCACCGCTGGTGCATACGGCGGCTCCTGGGTCGCCGCAGCGTTGAAGTGGTTCAACGCATCCTGATACCGCCGCTTCTGCATCTGCACCATGCCGAGACCATTGAGCGCTTCCGCATTTCGCGCCTGCAAGTCGAGCGCCGTCTTGAAACTCCGTTCCGCTTCGTCCAACCGACGCGCACGGGTCAACGCCGCGCCCTGCTTGAGCCACCCGTCGACAGCGCCCGGTTGCAGCAGTGTAAAGCTGCGCAGCTCTTCCCGGGCGTTGGTGATGTTGTCCTGTTCCAGGTAGAGGCAACCGAGATTGAATCGAACCGCGGCAAGTTTGTGATCCAGGGACAGGGCAACGCGATACGCTTTGACGGCTTGCTCCGGCTGCTGCGCGGCATGGTAGGCCAGGCCAAGATAATTCCATGCGATCGCGTTCTTTGGCAGAAGCCCCGCCGCCTTCTCCAGCGACGCGACTGCTTCGGGATAGCTTCCCTCGTCGAGCAATCGTTTGCCCTCAAGGGACTTCGCTCACTTCGCCAATCGCGCCGCTGCGGATAAGTTCCACCACGCGACG